>NZ_CP100647.1:2113009-3501018 GCF_024266585.1 Xanthomonas sacchari | reverse complement strand
GCTTGAACACGATGTCGAGCACGCCGGCCTGGGTGTCGTTGAGTTCCAGCACGCGCGCCAGCAGGGTGGGGCCCATCTCGCTGACGGTGGTGCGCACCGGGTGGCCGAGCTGGCCGTAGAGGTCCCAGAACACCACCGGGTTGGCGGCCGGCGCGTAGTCGCGCACACCGATCTGGGCGGCGCGCTGCAGCACCTTCTCGCTGCCGTCGCCGGGCATCGCCAGCCCGGCCACGTCGCCCTTGACGTCGGCCAGGAACACCGGCACGCCGATCCGCGAAAAGCCTTCGGCCAGGGTCATCAGGGTCACGGTCTTGCCGGTGCCGGTGGCGCCGGCGACCAGGCCGTGGCGATTGCCCAGGCGCGGTTGCAGCAGCACCGCGATGTCGTCGGTCACGCCTTTGCCTAGCAGGATCGGGTCCATAACGGGGTCCACAGAGAGAGGCCTGGATTCTAAAGTGTCCGCGGCATGGCCGAGCATGTGCGCGCTGCGCTGGGTGCGCGCGGGACCGTGCAGGCACTGTCGCCGCCCGCCAAGTGCGGTCCTTGCGTGGAGCGGCTGGCGGCACCGGCGTGGCGTGCCTGCTTCGGCATGGCAACGGCTGGCGCACGCGGGGCGCGTGTTGCGGTGCGGGATGGCCGCCGGCGATGAACCTTGGCCCGCCGCGGGCCGGACCGTGGCCGCGGCGACCTTGCCGCGACGCGACGGCGGGGGCTACCCTGCGGCCTTTCCGTAGCCGCGTCCCACCATGCCCCTTCCGTTCCGCTTCACCCACGCGTGGCCCGTCGCGGCTGCCGTGGCGCTGACCTGCACCGCTCCTGCCGCCCATGCCCGCGTGTCCGCCCGCGACCAGGCCGCCATCGCCGTCCTCGACCAGCGCCTGGCCGCCGCCGAGAAGCGCTACAACGACGCCATGGTGCTGGTCGGCAACAGCGACCCCAAGGGCACCCAGGAAAGCGATGCCGCGCTGGAGGACATCGAGGACGTGATCCAGGCCTGCATCAAGCAGCGCGGTTGCGAGGTCGGCACCTACCTGGGTGCGTACAAGCGCCTGCTCAAGGCCAAGACCGACGCGCAGGGCCAGGCCAGCGACACCGATGCCGCCGACGACGATTCCGCGCCGTTGCAGGCTGATCCGGACCACATCAGCCCGCTCGCCGCCGACGTGCCGGAGGCGGCGCGTGCCGCGCGCCTGCTCAACGACAAGCGCCACGCCTTCGATTCGATGGTGGAGTACAACCCGGCGGTGCAGGCCGGCATCCGCCGCTGGCTCACCGACATGCGCCCGGCGCTGATGAGCAGCTACGAAAACTATCAGAACCTGCGCGCGATCATGTGGCCGGAATGGGAAAAGCGCGGCCTGCCGGAGGCGCTGCTGTTCGGCATCATCGCCAAGGAGTCCAACGGCCGCGTGCACGCCAATTCGCGGGTGGGCGCCGCCGGGCTGATGCAGTTCATGCCGGCCACCGGGCGCCGCTTCGGCCTGGGCCCGGACGGCACCGGCTTCGATACCCGCTACGACGCGCGCAGCGCCGCCGAGGCGAGTGCGGTCTACATCAACGAGCGCATGGCCGAACTCAATCGCAGCGTCGAGTTGGCCCTGGCCGGCTACAACGGTGGCGAAGGCCGCGCCGCGCGCGTGTTCAACCAGATGCCCGGCCGCAGCTTCTGGGACGCATCGGTGTACAACCAGTTCCCGGCCGAGACCAAGGACTACGTGCCGATGGTGATCGCCGCGGCGTGGATCTTCCTGCACCCGCAGCAGTACGGCGTGGCCTTCCCCAAGATCAATGCGCAGCCGGCCACGCTGCGCCTGGCCAAGTCCACCACCATCTACGAACTGACCATCTGCCTGGGCAGCGATGGCACCCGCGACGGCTACATGCGCGCGCTGCGCAACCTCAATCCGCGCTACGAGGCGGACGGCTGGATTCCGGCCGGGGTGACCATCAACGCCACCACCAAGATCGTCGGCCTGTACAACCGCTACTGCGTCAGCGGCCCGCGCGCCGACCTGGCGCGCGCGCTGATCACCGCCGACGTCACCGCCGCGGTGCGCAGCGGCAGCCCGGCGCCGGCCGCCGACCTCACCGGCAACGTCGCGGTGGGCGACGTCAGCCCGGTCGCCGGTGTGCCGACCACGGTCGCCACCGGCCGTCCCGCGCCGGCCAAGCCCAAGCAGAAGCAGGTGCGCAGCTACCGCGTGGCCAAGGGCGACACCCTGGGCCGGATTTCCGACCGCCACGACTGCGATCTGAAGGAGCTGGCCAAGGCCAATGGCCTGCGTGCGCCTGGCTATGCGCTGAAGCCGGGCGATTCGCTGAAGCTGGTGGGTTGCGAGAAGTAGCTGGGGGGCTGTCGCTGCCGCATTGCTGGGAGACCCAGGCGGACTCCCATTCCTTCTCCCCCCGGGAGAAGGTGGCGCGCAGCGCCGGATGAGGGTACGGGCGACCGCAGTGCCGGATGTGTGGCGTTTCCGTCAGCCGGCGCGCGTCGGCGGTGCTTCACCGTCATCGCGTCGGGACTGAAGTCCCTCCCACAGTGGGGGACTGTCGCTGCCGCATTGCTGGGAGACCCAGGCGGACTCCCATTCCTTCTCCCCTCGGGAGAAGGTGGCGCGCAACGCCGGATGAGGGGACGGGCGATCGCAGTGTCGGATGTGTGGCGTTTCCGTCAGCCAGCGCGCGTCGGCGGTGCTTCACTGTCATCGCGTTGGGACTGAAGTCCCTCCCACAGTGGGGGACTGTCGCTGCCGCATTGCTGGGAGGCCCAGGCGGACTCCCATTCCTTCTCCCCCCGGGAGAAGGTGGCGTGCAGCGCCGGATGAGGGTACCGGCGACCGCAGTGTCGGATGTGTGGCGTTTCCGTCAGCCAGCGCGCGTCGGCGGTGCTTCACCGTCATCGCGTCGGGACTGAAGTCCCTCCCACAGTGGGGGACTGTCGCTGCCGTACTGCTGCAAGACCCGAGCGAGCTCCCATCCCTTCTCCCATCGGGAGAAGGTGGCGCGCAGCGCCGGATGAGGGTACGGGCGATCGCAGTGTCGGATGTGTGGCGTTTCCGTCAGCCAGCGCGCGTCGGCGGTGCTTCACCGTCATCGCGTCGGGACTGAAGTCCCTCCCACAAGGGCATTCCACAAGGGGCCGCGTAACGGCCCCTGTGCGCGTCAGTGCAGCAAGCGCGCCAGCGCCTGGCCCAGCCGCACCGGCGATTCCGCCGCCAGCGCCGGGTCGAATGCGGCCACGCCGGGCGGCAACAGCACGATCACCGTCGAGCCGTAGTTGAAGCGCGCCATCTCCTCGAACCGCTGCAGGGTGATCCCCTTGCCGCGCCAATCCTTGCGGGTGATGCGGTCGGCGTAGCGCGGGATCTCCACGCCGCTCCACACCGTTTCCACGCCGGACACCAGCAGCGCGCCGACCATCACCGACACCATCGGGCCGAAGTCGGTGTCGAAATGGCAGACCAGCCGCTCGTTGCGCGCGAACAGGCGCGGCACGCTGCGCACCGCATCGGTGCCGACGCTGAACAGCCGGCCCGGCACGTGCACGGTTTCGCGCAGGGTGCCGGTCCAGGGCATGTGCACGCGGTGGTAGTCGCGCGGCGACAGGTACACGGTGGCGTACAGGCCATTGGCGAATGGCGCCGCCGCGGTGTCGTCGCCGAGCAGTTCGGCGGCGGTGAACGATTGCCCCTTGGCCTGGAAGATGCGTCCGTTTTCGATCCGGCCGAGCTGGCTGATGCGGCCGTCGGCCGGCATCAGCAGCGTCCGCGGATCGGGGTCGGGGACGCGCGCGCCGGGCTTGAGCGCACGAGTGAAGAAGGCATTGAAGGTCGGGTAGGCGCGCGCATCCGGTTGCGCGGCTTCGCTGAGGTCCACGCCGAAGCGGCGCACCACCGTGTCGATCAGCCACTGCTTCAGCGCCGGCCGCGACGAGTAGGCCAGGCGCCGCGCCAGCGAGGACAGCAGCCGGTGCGGCAGCACGTAGGTCAGGCGGGTGGTCAGGCTCATGGGGCGGTGGCCTTGGTCAGCGCCTGCAGGTCGGCGGCGATCGCCGCGGCATCGAACGGCGGGCGGATCAGTCCGGCCTGGCGGCCCTGCGGGTCGAGCACCGCGATCGCGGCGGAGTGGTCCATGCTGTAGTCGTTCGGGTTCTCGGCGTAGTGCTTGCCGGGCACCTTCTGGAACACGAAGCCCAGCGCGGTGGCGAAGCGCTCCAGCTCGGGCACGTCGGCGGTGGCGGCGATGGTGTCCTTGTGGAAGGCGTGGGCGTACTCGCCCAGCCGCGGCAGGGTGTCGCGCTGCGGGTCGACCGAGACGAACAGCACGCGCGGGCGCAGCGTGTCCGGCAGGGTCTGCCATTGCTTCTGCGCGCGCGCCAGGTCGGCCAGGGTGGTCGGGCACACGTCCGGGCAGGCGGTGAAGCCCAGGAACACCAGGGTCCAGTGGCCCTTGAGCTCGCCCGGCACCAGCGGCGTGCCGTCGGTCTGGCGCAGGCGGAAGTCGGGCAGCGGCCGCGGCTGCGGGTACATGCGCACCGTGCGGGTCTCCGGCCAGGCCGGGGCGGCGCCGCCGCCGAAGTACTTCTGGGCCAGCAGCAGCCCCAGGCCGGCGGCCAGGGCAACCACCAGGACGATGCCGAAGGTGCGGTTGAACATACTGATTTCCCATGCAACGAACGCTCATCATAGCGGCCGGGCCTCTATAATCGGGGGCCGAATTGCCTTGCCTGTTGCCATGACTGCCGACGCGGCCGCCGAACTCCACACGATCATCGACCTGATCCGCTACGGCACCAGCCGTTTCAACGCCGCCGGGCTGAGCTTCGGCCACAGCTACGACAACGCCCTGGACGAGGCCACGCAACTGGTGCTGCACGCGCTGCACCTGCCGCACGACCTGGGCCCGGCCTATGGCAGCGCGCGGGTCACCACGCCGGAGAAGGCGCAGGTGCTGGCGCTGTTCGAGCGCCGCATCGCCGAGCGCATCCCCGCCGCCTACCTCACCGGCGAGGCCTGGTTCGCCGGTCTCAGCTTCAAGAGCGACGCGCGCGCGCTGGTGCCGCGCTCGCCGATCGCCGAGCTGATCGAGGCCGGTTTCGAGCCGTGGCTGGCCGGTCGCCCGGTCGAGCGCGCGCTGGACCTGTGCACCGGCTCGGGCTGCATCGCCATCGCCATGGCCCACTACAACCCGAACTGGCAGGTGGACGCGGTCGACATCAGCGACGACGCGCTGAGCCTGGCCGCCGAGAACAAGCAACGGCTGCTCGCCGACAACGTCGCGCTGGTCAAGTCCGACCTGTTCGCCGGGCTGGGCGGGCGCCGCTACGAGCTGATCGTGACCAATCCGCCCTACGTCACCCACGCCGAGACCGACGCGCTGCCGCCGGAATACGCGCACGAGCCGGAGCTGGGCCTGCGCGCCGGCGACGACGGCCTGGACCTGGCGCTGAAGATCCTGCGCGACGCGCCGGCGCACCTGAGCGAGGACGGCCTGCTGATCTGCGAGGTCGGCGAGTCCGAGCGCGCGCTGGCGCAGCTGCTGCCGGAAGTGGACTTCGCCTGGGTCGAGTTCAAGGTCGGGCAGATGGGCATCTTCGCGGTGGAGCGCAGCGAACTGCTGGCGCACCACGCGCGCATCGCCGCGCTGGCCGCGGACCGGTGACGCGACGGCCATGAGCGCGAACAGTTTCGGCACCCTGCTGACCGTCACCACCTTCGGCGAATCGCACGGGCCGGCGATCGGCTGCGTGGTCGACGGCTGTCCTCCCGGCCTGGAACTGGACGCCGGCGAGTTCGCCCACGACCTGCAGCGCCGCGCCACCGGCAAGAGCCGGCACACCTCGGCGCGGCGCGAGGCCGACGCCGTCGAGATCCTGTCCGGGGTCTACGAGGGCCGCACCACCGGCACCCCGATCGGCCTGCTGATCCGCAACACCGACCAGCGCAGCAAGGACTACACCGACATCGCCCGGCAGTTCCGCCCCGGCCATGCCGACTACAGCTACTGGCAGAAGTACGGCATCCGCGATCCGCGCGGCGGCGGGCGCTCGTCGGCGCGCGAGACCACCATGCGCGTGGCCGCCGGCGTCATCGCCAAGAAGTGGCTGGCGCAGCGCTACGGCGTGCGCGTGCGAGGCTACCTGTCCCAGCTCGGGCCGCTGCTGCCGCAGGGCTTCGCCTGGGAGGCGGTGGAGGACAACGCGTTCTTCTGGCCGCATGCGCCGCAGGTGCCGGAGCTGGAGGCGTACATGGATGCGCTGCGCAAGTCCGGCGATTCGATCGGCGCGCGGGTCACCGTGGTCGCCGACGGCGTGCCGCCGGGCTGGGGCGAGCCGATCTACGGCAAGCTCGACGGCGAACTGGCCGCGGCGATGATGAGCATCAACGCGGTCAAGGGCGTGGAGATCGGCGACGGCTTCGCCGCGGTGACCCAGAAGGGCACCGAGCACCGCGACCTGATCGCGCCGGACGGGTTCCAGTCCAACCATGCCGGCGGCGTGCTCGGCGGCATCGCCACCGGCCAGCCCATCGTCGTCTCGGTGGCGTTCAAGCCCACCTCCAGCCTGCGCCTGCCCGGCGCCACGGTGGACGTGGACGGGCAGGCGGTGGACGTGATCACCACCGGCCGCCACGATCCCTGCGTCGGCATCCGCGCCACCCCGATCGCCGAGGCGATGATGGCGCTGGTGCTGATGGACCAGGCCCTGCGCCACCGCGCGCAGTGCGGCGACGTCGGCACGGTCACGCCGCGCATCCCCGGCGGTGGCGATGGCTGAGTCGCGGCCGCGGGTGTGGGTCAGCCAGCCGCTGTTCGACGACGTCGTCGCACGGCTCGGCGAGCATTGCGCGCTGACCACCACCGCGGACGTGACCCGGTATTCGCCGCAGGACCTGGTCGCGGCGCTGGCGCCGCTGGACGGCGCCCTGGTCACCCTCAACGAACGCATCGGCGCCGCCGAGATCGCCGGCGCGCCGCGCTTGCGCGCCATCGCCAACGTCGGCGTCGGCTACAACAATCTGGATCTGGACGCGCTCAGCGCGGCCGGCATCGTCGCCACCAACACCCCCGACGTGCTCACCGAGACCACCGCCGATCTCGGCTTCGCGCTGCTGATGGCGGCGGCGCGGCGCATCGGCGAGGCCGAGCGCTGGCTGCGCGCGGGGCAGTGGCAGCAGTGGTCGTTCCAGACCATGCTCGGCGCCGATGTCCATGGCAGCACCCTCGGCATCCTCGGCATGGGCCGCATCGGCCAGGCCATCGCGCGCCGCGCCGCGGGATTTTCGATGCGCGTGCTGTACCACAACCGCAGCCACCTGCCGGCCGAGGTGGAGCGCGCGCACCGCGCCGAGTACGTCGGCTTCGACGACCTGTTGGCGCGCGCCGACCACCTGCTGCTGGTGCTGCCGTACAGCGCGCAGTCGCACCACGTCATCGATGCCGCCGCGCTGGCGAAGATGCGGCCGACCGCGACGCTGGTGAACATCGCCCGCGGCGGCCTGGTCGACGAGGTCGCGCTGGCCGACGCGCTGGCCAACGGGCGCCTGGCCGCGGCCGGGCTGGACGTGTTCGAAGGCGAGCCGGCGATCCGTCCGGAGCTGCTGGCGCTGCGCAACGTGGTGCTGACCCCGCACATCGGCAGCGCCAGCGTGGCCACGCGCCGCGCGATGGTGGCGCTGGCGGTGGACAACCTGCTCGCCGCGCTGGGCATCGGCGCCGACGCCGGACGCCCGCCCAACGCGCTGAACCTGGACGCGATCGCCGCGGCCGGCGGCGCGCGGACGATTGCGGACAAAAAACGATAGGGAGCCTGCGGCGCCGCGCGCGGCGCGCACGGCAGGTTCCCCGAATCCACGTGGCAGTGCGGCTGTTCCTCCCCTTTTATCTTCCTGCGGATCGAATCCTTCCATGAGCAATGCAACCCGTCGTTTCAACGTCGCCGTCGTCGGCGCCACCGGTGCCGTCGGCGAAACCATGCTGAGCATCCTCGCCGAGCGCGATTTCCCCGTCGCCACCCTGTACCCGCTGGCCTCCGAGCGCTCGGCCGGCGGGCAGGTCGAGTTCAAGGGCCAGAAGGTCACCGTGCTCGACCTGGCGACCTTCGACCCGACCGGCGTGGACATCGCGCTGTTTTCCGCCGGCGGCGGCATCTCCAAGGAGTACGCGCCGAAGTTCGCTGCGGCCGGCGCGGTGGTGATCGACAACTCCTCGACCTTCCGCTACGACGACGACGTGCCGCTGGTGGTGTCGGAGGTCAATCCGCACGCGCTGAAGCACCGCCCGCGCGGCATCGTCGCCAACCCCAACTGCTCGACCATGCAGCTGATGCCGGTGCTGGCGCCGATCCACAAGGAGTACGGCATCGAGCGCATCAACGTGGCCACCTACCAGTCGGTGTCCGGCGCCGGCCGCTCGGGCATGGAGGAACTGGGCAAGCAGACCGCGCAGCTGCTGGCGTTCCAGGACATCGAGCCGCAGAAGTTCCAGGCGCAGATCGCCTTCAACCTGATCCCGCACATCGACGACTTCCAGCCCAACGGCTACACCAAGGAAGAGATGAAGCTGGTGTGGGAGACGCAGAAGATCCTCGAGGACAGCAGCATCCTGGTGAACCCCACCGCGGTGCGCGTGCCGGTGTTCTTCGGGCATTCGGAGGCGGTCAACATCGAGACCAAGCGCAAGATCACCGTCGAGCAGGCGCGCGCACTGCTGGGTCAGGCGCCCGGCGTGGAAGTGGTCGACGAGCACAAGGCCGGCGGCTATCCGACCCCGGTGACTCATGCCTCGGGCAAGGACCCGGTGTTCGTCGGCCGCATCCGCGAGGACTTCTCGCACCCGCGCGGCCTGAACCTGTGGGTGGTCGCCGACAACATCCGCAAGGGCGCCGCGCTCAATGCGGTGCAGTTGGCCGAGTTGGTGGCGCAGCAGGGCTGAAAGGGCGGGATTCGGCAGTCGGGATTGAGGATTCGTAGCGCTGCGCAGCGCGGGCTGTTCCTGGGCTGCGTGGTGCGCAAATCCCGACAATCATGCAACGGCCAGTGGCGGATGCCCTGGCCGTTGTCGTGTCCGGCGTTCGCGGTGTGCTGGAAGGGGGCGCTGCGGGTGCGATGATGAATGGCGTACCTTCAGCCGCGACGACGCATTCCTGGGAACGCCGTCGCGGCTGAAGCCGCTCCTACAGGACAAGGCGCGTTTCGCCGAGCCATGGCACAAGCGCGTGCAGTGCAGTGCGCGTCGGTCGCCAACCCACGATGGAACTGAAGCACTCGCGCACCCAACGCCACCGCGCACCGCGCCGCTGCCGCGTCCGCACCGAATCCCCAATCCCCAATCCCCAATCCCCAATCCCCAATCCCGGCTTCATATATATTGATGGCATGACTACAAGGGGCAGGGGCGGGATGCGCCTACAACCACGTTTGTTCCATCGCCGCGGCGGCGATGCGGCGTCCGCCGCGCGCGGGTTGCGTCACGTCTGTCGCGCTGCCGCTGCGCTGCTGTTGCTGGCCTGCAGCCAGGCCGCGCTGGCGCTGGGTCTGGGCGATATCCGCGTGCTGTCCAAGCCGGGCGAGCCGTTCCTGGCCGAGATCCCGGTGATCTCCAACGAGCCGGGCGAACTGGAGCGGGCGCGGGTGGCGCTGGCCTCGCCGGCGACCTTCGCGCGGGTCGGGCTGGAGCGCCCGCAGGGCCTGGTCAGCGATCTGCAGTTCCGCTTCACCCAGACCCGCAAGGGCCGCGCGGTGATCCAGGTCAGCAGCCGCATGCCGGTCGACGTGCCGTCGCTGAGCTTCCTGATCGAGGTCGATTGGGGCCAGGGGCGGCTGATCCGCGAGTATTCCGCGCTGATCGATGCGCCCAACACCGCCGCGGCCGTGGATGCGCCGGCGATCAACGCGCCGGCCGCGGCGCAGCCGTCCGACCGCATCGCCCGCGAGGCGTCCACGGCCGCCCCGGCGGCTGCGGCTGCCGCCACGCCGGCTGCCCCGGCGGCGCCGGGCGCCAGGCCGGCCGCCGCGCCGCGTCAGGCGCCGGCCCCCGCGGCCGCACCCGGCGATGCGCTGGCGCCGGTGCGCGCCGGGCAGACCCTGTCGCAAATCGCCGGGCAGCTCGCACGCGGCAACGGCCATTCGCTGGACCAGACCATGGTCGCGCTGCTGCGCGCCAACCCGGACGCCTTTATCCGCGGCAACCTCAACCTGCTCAAGCAGGGCGCGGTGCTGCGCACCCCGCGCGAGGAGGACCTGGCCAGCCTGGACGCCGCCGCGGCGGAGGCGGTGGTGCGCGAGCAGGCGGCGCAATGGCGCCAGGCGCGCGCGCCGGTGCCGCAGCCGGCCCAGGCGCAGCAGGACGCGGCGACAGTGCAGGCCGCGCCCAGGCCGGCCGCCGCCGCAGCCGGCGCACGCCTGGAAATCGCGCCGGCGGTGCCGGCGACGCGTCGCGAGGCGGGAACCAAGTCCGGCACCGGTGCCGGCGACCAAGGAGACATGGTGGCGACCCAACAATTGCAGCAGGCGCGCGAAGACCTCGCGGCACGCGATGCCGAGGTCCAGGAACTGCGCTCGCGGGTGGAGCAGCTCGAAAAGCTCAAGGCCCAGCAGCAGCAACTGATCGCGCTGAAGGACAGCGACCTGGCCGCGGCGCAGAAGCGCCTGGCGCAGGCCGGGCAGGCGACGCCGGCGGCCGCGCAGGCGCCGGCCAGCACGGGCTGGCCGCTGTGGTTGTGGGGCGGGGTGAGCCTGCTGGTGCTGGGCCTTGGCGCCTGGCTGCTGTCGCGCCGGCGCAAGCCTTCGCCGCTGCCGCCGCTGCCGCGCGACGACGACGCGGCGCTGGCGGCGAGCGCCGCGGTACCGGTGGTCGCGCACCGCGATGTCGATGCGCCGGAACTGCCGCCGCTGGAGCCCGCCGAGCCGCTGGTCGAGGACGACCTGGTCAGCCGCGACGAGCATGCACGGGAGGAGCCGGAATTCACCGACCACGTCGACCATCCTGCCGACGATCACGCCGAGCACCACGTGGATCACCACGCGGCGTTCGACGACGACGCCTTCGAGCGCGCGCTGGCGCAGCAGACGCTGCGCCATGCGCCGGCCGATGCGCCGCTGTCCGCGGGCAACGACGACATCCATTCCGTCGACGCGGCCGATGCCCATCCGCATGCCACCCCGGCCGTCGAGTCCGCGGCCGAGACGTCCTGGCAGCAACCGGCGCCGCTGTCCGCGGTGCCGAGCAGCGACCTGCATGGCGACAGCGATGCCGGCGCCGGCCGGCAGGAGCCGACCTGGCACCAGCCGGTGGCGCCGGCACCGGCGCCGGCCGAAGTGCCGTCGCCGTATCCGCCGGTGGGCCGCGAGCGGCTGGAACTGGCGGTGGCGTACATGGACCTGGGCGACAACGAGACCGCCCGCACCTTGCTGACCGAGGTCGCGGCCAGCGGCGACCCGGCCGCGCGTGCCGAGGCGCTGCAGTTGCTGGGACGGCTGGACTGATGGCGGCAGGCGGCGCGCGGCGCGCTTGCCGCGGCCGTCCGGCCTGGCTCGGGACGGCCTTGCGGCAGCCTGCGCGTCGGCGGCGCGGGCGCGGCGCCGTGCCCGCGTTGCCGGCATTGCAGGTGTACTGCCACGGCTGTGTCGCGGGCGCCCTGCGCTGGTCCAGGCACGCGCCGGCCGCACGGCGCGCCGACGCCGAGGTCGCACTGCAGTGGAGGTCGCCATGCGCTACGCGCTAGGGGTGGAGTACGACGGCAGCGAGTTCCAGGGCTGGCAGCAGCTCGGCGAGAGCGGCGGCCCCAGCGTGCAGGCGACGCTGCAGGCGGCGCTGTCGTCGGTGGCCGACGCGCCGGTGAGCGTGATTTGCGCCGGCCGCACCGATGCCGGCGTGCACGGCGAATGCCAGGTGGTGCATTTCGATTGCGATGCGCCGCGCCCGGCGCGCGGCTGGATGCTGGGCGCCACCGCGCGGCTGCCGCCCTCGGTGTGCGTGCGCTGGTGCGTGCCGGTGGCCGACGACTTCCACGCGCGCTTCTCCGCCCGCGCACGCCGCTACCGCTACCGCCTGCTCAACCGCCAGGTGCGCCCGGCGCTGTACCGGCAGACCCTGAGCTGGGAGCGGCGGCCGCTGCAGGCCGAGGCCATGCACGCGGCGGCGCAGGCGCTGCTGGGCGAGCAGGACTTCAGCGCCTTCCGCAGCGTGCAGTGCCAGGCGCTGCACGCGCGGCGCGAACTGCAGTCGATCGTGGTGAGCCGCAGCGGCGAGCTGGTCGAGATCCAGGTCCAGGCCAATGCATTCCTTCATCACATGGTGCGCAATATCGTTGGTTCCCTTGTCATGGTGGGAACGGGCGAAAAGCCGGTGTCCTGGATTGGCGAATTGCTCGCGGGACGCGATCGCCGCGTCGCCGGTCCGACGGCGCCGCCGCAGGGCCTGGTGTTCGTCGGTCCCCTCTATCCCGCCCACTGGACGCTTCCGGACGAGGTCACGCTATGAATCGCACGTTGTATCGCACCCGCATCAAGTTCTGCGGCATGACCCGCGCCGGCGATATCCGCCTGGCAGGCGAGTTGGGCGTGGATTCGATCGGGTTCGTGTTCGCCCATGGCAGTCCGCGGCGGGTGGCGCCGGCCGAAGCGCGGGCGATGCGCCAGGCCGCCGCGCCCATGGTCGACGTGGTGGCGCTGTTCCGCGACAACCCCAAGGACGAAGTGCGCGAAGTGCTGCGCACGGTGCGTCCGACCCTGTTGCAGTTCCACGGCGACGAGGACGACGGTTTCTGCCGCAGCTTCAACCTGCCGTACCTGAAGGCGGTGCCGATGGGCGGCGGTGAGATCAACGCGCGCACCCTGCAGCTGCAGTACCCCAACGCCGCCGGCTTCCTGTTCGACAGCCACGCCCCTGGCGAAAGCGGCGGCTCGGGCAAGACCTTCGACTGGTCGCGGCTGCCGACCGGCCTGCACCGGCCGTTCCTGCTCGCCGGCGGCATCAATGGCGACAACGTGTTCGACGCGATCATCGCCACCCTGCCGTGGGGCGTGGACGTGTCCAGCGGCATCGAGAGCCAGCCCGGGATCAAGGACGGCCACAAGATGCGCAAGTTCGTCGAGGAAGTGCGCCGCGCCGACTGCCACGAGTTGAACACCAACTGCTAGGCCACGCGCGGCGCCATCGTCCGCGTCGCGCGCGTCAGCGTTGCAGTTCCTGCGTCAGCCACTGGGCCAGCGCCTCGACCCGGCCATCCTGGACCTCGCGGCGCGTGCACAGTGCCCACTGCCCGCCGGTATCGACGAACCCCCAGGGCGCCAGCAGGCGGCCGTTGGCCAGGTCGTCGGCGACCAGCGGCTGCGGCGCGATCGCCACGCCGATCCCGGCCAGCGCCGCTTCCAGCAGGTAATACAGATGTTCGAAGCCGGTGCCGTAGCGCAAGTGCGCCGGCGCCAGTCCCTGCGCCTCGGCCCAGGCCGGCCAGGCCTGCGGACGCGATGCCGTATGCAGCAGCGGCAGCCCCTGCAGCGCCGCCGGCGCGGCCGTGGCCAGGGCCGCGGCCTGCGGCAGAGCGGGGCTGAGCACCGGGCCGATCCGCTCCGGCGCCAGCACGCGCACCTGCCAGTCCGCCGGCCACGGCGCCTGGCCCAGCAGCAGCGCCGCATCCAGGCCGTCCAGGTCGGCGGCGAAGTCGCCTTCGTGCGCGGACAGGTGCAGGGTCAGCGCCGGCAGGTCGCGCTGCAACGCCTGCAGCCGCGGGATCATCCAGCGGGCGAGGATGCTGCCGGGGCAGCCCAGCACCAGCGCGGCCGGGCGCGCTGGGCGGCGCAGCTCCGCCACCGCCTCGTGCACCTGCGCGAACGCCGAGCCGGCGGCCTCGCACAGGCGCGTGCCGGCGGCGGTCGGGCGGATGCCGCGGCCGTCGCGCTGCAGCAGCGGCAGCCCCAGTTCCTGCTCCAGCAGCCGCACCTGGCGGCTGACCGCGCCATGGGTGACGTGCAGCTCCGCGGCCGCGGCGCCGACGCTGCGCAGCCGCGCGGTGGCCTCGAATGCGCGCAGGGCGTTGAGCGAGGGCAGGCGGCGTAGCGTGGACATGTGAGTTTTCCTGACGGTTCGTGTCAGACTTTATCGGTTTTTGTGCGTCGACGTGTGCGCTAAAGTGCAAGC
Organism: Xanthomonas sacchari; assembly: GCF_024266585.1. Taxonomy (NCBI): domain Bacteria; kingdom Pseudomonadati; phylum Pseudomonadota; class Gammaproteobacteria; order Lysobacterales; family Lysobacteraceae; genus Xanthomonas; species Xanthomonas sacchari. The sequence goes on along the minus strand of NZ_CP100647.1, from coordinate 3,486,879 downwards.
CTGTCCTGTTGCCCTCCGGTTGCGCCATGTCCTCTGTCCCCGTCAGCGACTTCCACGCCTATCCCGACGCCGCCGGCCACTTCGGCCGCTACGGCGGCCGTTTCGTCGCCGAGACCCTGATCGGCCCGCTGCAGGAACTGGCCGCCGCCTACGACGCCGCGCGCCAGGATCCGGCCTTCATCGCCGCCTACGACAAGGACCTGACCCACTACGTCGGCCGGCCCAGTCCGATCTACCACGCCGAGCGGCTCAGCCGCGAAGTCGGCGGCGCGCAGATCCTGCTCAAGCGCGAGGACCTGAACCACACCGGCGCGCACAAGATCAACAACACCATCGGCCAGGCGCTGCTGGCCAGCCGCATGGGCAAGACCCGCATCATCGCCGAGACCGGCGCCGGCCAGCACGGCGTGGCCAGCGCCACTGTGGCCGCGCGCCTGGGCCTGGAATGCGTGGTGTACATGGGCGCCACCGACATCGAGCGGCAGAAGATCAACGTCTACCGGATGAAGCTGCTCGGCGCCACGGTGGTGCCGGTGCACTCCGGCTCGGCCACGCTCAAGGACGCGCTCAACGAGGCGATGCGCGACTGGGTCACCAACGTGCAGGACACCTTCTACATCATCGGCACCGTCGCCGGCCCCGACCCGTATCCGCGCATGGTGCGCGACTTCAACGCCATCGTCGGCCGCGAGGCGCGCGCGCAGATGCTGGCCGACTACGGCCGCCTGCCGGATGCGATCAGCGCCTGCGTCGGCGGCGGCAGCAACGCCATCGGCCTGTTCCATGCCTTCCTCAACGACGCCTCGGTGAAGATCTACGGCGCCGAGGCCGCCGGCGACGGCATCGGCAGCGGCCGCCACGCCGCCTCGATCGCCGCCGGCCGCCCCGGCGTGCTGCACGGCAACCGCACCTACGTGATCTGCGACGACGACGGACAGATCACCGAGACCCATTCGGTGTCCGCCGGCCTGGACTACCCGGGCGTGGGCCCGGAACACGCGTTCCTGGCCGACAGCGGCCGCGCCACCTACCAGGGCATCACCGACGACGAGGCGCTGGCCGCGTTCCACCTGCTGGCGCATACCGAGGGCATCCTCGCCGCGCTGGAGTCCAGCCACGCCGTGGCGCAGTCGATCAAGCTGGCGCGCGAACTGCCCAAGGACGCGCTGGTGCTGTGCAACCTGTCCGGCCGTGGCGACAAGGACGTGCACACCATCGCCGCGCGCGAAGGGCTGGCGCTGTAACGCTGTTCCCTTCTCCTTCGGGAGAAGGTGGCGCGAAGCGCCGGATGAGGGGACGGGCGCAGCCCCGTAAGCCAAATTCCGCACCGCTTCGCCTCTTTTCCTCACCCAACCCCTCTCCCGCTCGGAGAGGGGCGCAAAGGTCCAACATGAGCCGTCTCGCCGACACCTTCGCCCGACTCGATGCCCGACGCCGCAAGGCCCTGATTCCCTTCCTCACCGCCGGCGATCCATCGCTGGAGGCGACCGTGCCGGCGATGCATGCGCTGGTCGAGGCCGGTGCCGACGTGATCGAACTGGGCGTGCCGTTCTCCGATCCGATGGCCGACGGCCCGACCATCCAGCGCAGTTCCGAACGCGCGCTGGCGCGCGGCGCCGGCCTGCGCTACGTGCTGGAGACGGTCAGTGCGTTCCGTCGCGACGACGCGGCCACCCCGGTGGTGCTGATGGGCTACCTCAACCCGGTGGAGATCCACGGCACCGCACGTTTCGCCGAGGAGGCGGTGGCGGCCGGCGTGGACGGCGTGCTGCTGGTCGACCTGCCGCCCGAGGAGTCGGCCGAGACCCTGGCGATCTTCGCCGACGCCGGCCTGGACCTGATCGTGCTGGCCTCGCCGACCACCAGCGATGCGCGCATCGCGCTGTTGTGCGATGCGGCACGCGGCTATCTGTACTACGTCAGCTTCGCCGGCGTGACCGGTGCTGACCGGCTGGATACCCGCGCCGCCGGCGACCGCCTGCGCCAGCTGCGCGCGCGCTGCCCGGTGCCGGTGGTGGCGGGCTTCGGTATCAAGGACGCCGCCAGCGCCAAGGCCATGGCCACCGATGCCGACGGCGTGGTGGTGGGCAGCGCGCTGGTCGCGGCGCTGGCCGAGGCCAGCAGTCCGCAGGCCGCGCGCGAGGCGGCCCTGGCGTTCCTGGCGCCGCTGCGGCAGGCGCTGGACGCGGGCTGAGCCACGCCGGGTCCGTACGCGAACGCCCGCCGCGCGCGGGCGTTCGTGTTTGCGGCGATGCCGCATCCGCGGCGCGCAAGTGCATGCGGCGCAGCGCCGCCAGTCGATGGCGCGCGCGGCCGCTGGTCCCGGAGCGTTTATGGGGTGCCGGGATGGGCGGCGGCGATGCCACACGTCCCGCGGTCGGCGAGGGCCGCAGGCGCCCTGGCGGCGGCCGCGTCGGTGCCGGCCGGCCTGGCCGCTCCATGCGCCACCGTCTGCAGGCCACCGGGGGACCGAGTTAGACTGTCGCCCCTCTGCGGCTCTCGCGGCCGCCCAATGGATCGTCACATCGCATGAGTTGGCTCAGCAAATTGATGCCTTCGGGCATTCGCACCGACAGCACGCCCAGCAAGAAGCGCAGCGTTCCCGAAGGGTTGTGGGAGAAGTGTCCCAATTGCAGCGCCGTGCTGTACCGGCCGGAGCTGGAGGAGAACCTGGAGGTGTGCCCGAAGTGCGGCCACCACATGGCGATCCGCGCGCGCGCGCGCCTGGCCGCGCTGTTCGACGCCGACACCGCGCCGACCGAGATCGGCGCGCGCCTGGGCCCGACCGACGTGCTGAAGTTCAAGGACCAGAAGAAGTACGGCGAGCGCATCAAGGCCTCGCAGAAGAGCACCGGCGAGTACGACGCGCTGGTGGCGATGCAGGGCCTGCTGAAGGGCCAGCCGCTGGTCGCGGCCTCGTTCGATTTCGCCTTCATGGGCGGCTCGATGGGCTCGGTGGTCGGCGAGCGTTTCGCCCTGGCCGCCGAGACCGCGCTGAAGATCGGCGCCCCGTTCGTGTGCTTCTCCGCCAGCGGCGGCGCACGCATGCAGGAAGGCCTGTTCTCGTTGATGCAGATGGCCAAGACCTCGGCCGCGCTTGGGCGCCTGCGCGCGGCCGGCCTGCCGTACGTGTCGGTGCTGACCCATCCCACCACCGGCGGCGTGTCGGCCAGCTTCGCCATGCTCGGCGACGTCAACATCGCCGAGCCGCACGCGCTGATCGGCTTCGCCGGCCCGCGCGTGATCGAGCAGACCGTGCGCGAGACCCTGCCGGAAGGCTTCCAGCGTTCGGAGTTCCTGCTCGAGCACGGCGCCATCGACCAGATCTGCGACCGCCGCGAATTGCGCGACCGCCTGGCCGACCTGCTGGCGATGATGATGCGGCAGCCGGCGCCGGCGCCGGCGCCGGCGAAGAGCGAGGCGGCATGAGGGCCGGGAATCGGGAAGCGGGACTGGGGAATCGTGGTGCCGCGCGTGCGTTGCATCGCGCGGCAAGCGCGGGTTTGTCGCGATTCCTGGAAGTCTCCGGCTGTTCCCGATTCCCCATGTTCCATTCCCGATACCCCGCCGCATGAGCCCGCGCAAATACTTCGGCACCGACGGCATCCGCGGCCGGGTCGGGCAGGGCGTGATTTCCGCCGATTTCGTGATGCGCCTGGGCAATGCGCTGGGCCGCGTGCTGGTCGCTGGCGGCACCGCGCGGCCGACCGTGGTGATCGGCAAGGACACGCGCATTTCCGGCTACATGTTCGAGTCGGCGCTGGAGGCCGGGCTGGTCGCGGCCGGCGCCCACGTGCAGTTGCTCGGGCCGATGCCGACCCCGGCGGTGGCGTTCCTGACCCGCACCCTCGGCGCCGACGCCGGCATCGTCATCAGCGCCTCGCACAATCCGCATTACGACAACGGCATCAAGTTCTTTTCCGCCCACGGCGAGAAGCTCGACGACGCCACCGAGCAGGCGATCGAGGCGGCCCTGGACGCGCCGTTCGCCACGGTCGAGTCCGAGCGGCTGGGCAAGGCGATGCGCGCGCGCGAGGCGATCGGCCGCTACATCGAATTCTGCAAGGCCAGCGTGCCGCGCGGCTTCGACCTGCGCGGACTGAAGCTGGTGCTGGACTGCGCGCACGGCGCGACCTACCACATCGCGCCGCTGCTGTTCCGCGAACTGGGCGCGGAGGTGATCGCGATCGGCGCCGCGCCGGACGGACTCAACATCAACGCCGGCGTCGGCTCGATGCACATCGACAACCTCGCCGCCAACGTGCGCGAGCATGGCGCGCACCTGGGCATCGCCTTCGACGGCGACGGCGACCGCGTGCTGATGGCCGACGACCAGGGCAATCCGGTCGACGGCGACGGCCTGCTGTACGTGCTGGCCTGCGGCTGGCAGGCCAGCGGCCGCCTGCACGGGCCGGTGGTCGGCACGCTGATGACCAACTACGGCCTGGAACGGGCACTGGCCGCGTTGCAGGTGCCGTTCCTGCGCGCCAAGGTCGGCGACCGCTACGTGCACCAGGCGCTGGTCGAACAGGGCGGGGTGCTCGGCGGCGAGGCCTCCGGGCACATGCTGTGCCTGGATCGCGCCACCACCGGCGACGCCATCGTCAGCGCGCTGCAGGTGCTGGAAGTGCTCAAGCGTTCGCGGCAGACCCTGCGCGAGGCGCTGGCCGGGCTGCAGAAGGTGCCGCAGCAGACCGTCAACGTGCGCCTGCAGCCGGGCGTGCGCCCGCTCGAGGCCGATAGCGTGAAGGCCGCGCTGGCGGCGGCGCAGGCGGCGGTGCAGGGGCGCGGGCGCGCCTTCCTGCGCGCCTCCGGCACCGAACCGGTGGTGCGGGTCACGGTCGAGGCCGACGATGCGACGCTGATGCAGCAGACCCTGGACGCGCTGGCCGAGGCGGTCCGTGACGCGGCGTGAGTCGGTCGCCATCGCCCTCTTCGTGGTCGTCGCCAAGGCGGTCACGTTCTACCTGCTGTATCGCCTGCTGCGCTGAGCGCGGCGTTTGTTCCCTTTTCACGAGATGACGGTTCCTGCCATGACTGCGCGCATTCCCACCCTCGACATCACCCGTTTCGACACCGACCGCGACGCGTTCGTCGCCGAGCTGGGCGCGGCCTACCGCGAGTGGGGCTTTGCCGGCATCCGCAACCACGGCATCGCCCAGGCGCAGATCGACGCGGCCTACGACGTGTTCAAGGCCTTCTTCGCCCTGCCCGAGGAGACCAAGCGCCAGTACCACCTGCCGGGCGGCGGCGGCGCGCGCGGCTACACCGCCTTCGGCGTGGAGACCGCCAAGGACTCCAAGCATTTCGACCTGAAGGAGTTCTGGCATATCGGCCGCGAGATCGCCGACGACTCCCCGTACCGCGCGGTGATGCCGCCGAACCTGTGGCCGAGCGAGGTGCCCGGGTTCCGCACCCACGGTTACGGCCTGTACCAGGCGCTGGACCAGCTCGGCGCGCGCGTGCTGTCGGCGCTGGCGCTGCACATCGGCCTGCCCGAGCACTACTTCGTCGACAAGACCGATTCGGGCAATTCGATCCTGCGCCCGATCCATTACCCGCCGATCACCGCCGACGACATCCCCAACGTGCGCGCCGGCGCCCACGAGGACATCAACCTGATCACCCTGCTGGTCGGCGCCAGCGCCGCCGGCCTGGAAGTGAAGTCCAAGCAGGGCGAGTGGGTGCCGTTCACCTCCGACGCCGACACCATCGTGGTCAACATCGGCGACATGCTGCAGCGCCTGACCAACCACGTGTATCCCTCGACCACCCACCGCGTGGTCAACCCGCCGGGCGAGCAGGCGCGCCAGCCGCGCTACTCGGTGCCGTTCTTCCTGCACCCGAACCCGGACTTCGTGATCGACGTGCTGCCGTCCTGCGTCAGCGCCGACAACCCCAGCCGCTATCCCGAGCCGATCACCGCGCAGGGCTATCTGGAGGAGCGGTTGCGGGAGATCAAGCTGAAGTAGCTGGGAATCGGGAATCGGGAGTGGGGAATCGGTAAAAGCGGGCGTCCGTGCCCAGTCTTGTCACAGGCCTTCGTCGGCTTGCAGGCGCGGTTGTTCCCATTCCCCTTTCCCCATTCCCGGCTTCACTCCACGCTTCTGAAGCGATGCGAGCCGCGGCCCATCATCCGCAGCAGCAAGGCATTGGGCAGCAGTGCCGTCAGGCCGAGCAGGGTGCGGTAGACCGCGCCCGGGACCACCCGCACCTTGCCGCGTTCGGCGCCGTCGATGCCGGCGCGGGCCACCGCCGCGGTCTGCAGCCAGAGCCAGCGTGGCAGGGCGTTCATCTGTTCGCGGGTGCCGGTGACGTCGTGGAACTCGGACCAGGTGAAGCCGGGGCATAGCGCACACACGCCGACCCCGCGGTCGGCGTTCTCCAGGGCCAGCGATTCGCTGAAGCGGAGCATGAAGCTCTTCGCCGCCGCGTACAGGGTGTGGCCATCGGCGCCAGGCACCAGCGCGGCGAACGAGGCGACGTTGAGGATGCGGCCGTGGCCGCTGGCGCGCAGCGCCGGCAGTAGCCGCCAGGTCAGTTCGCAGACCGCGCCGACCATCACCTGCAGGAACGCCGCGTGCACCGCCCAGTCCTGGGTGATGTAGCGGCCGGGCACGCCGTAGCCGGCATTGTTGACCAGGATCCGCACCGCCAGCCCGCGCCGTTCCAGCTCCGCCACCAGCGCGGCCGGCGCCGCCGGGTCGGCCAGGTCGGCGACCAGCACTTCCACCGGCACCTGCGGCCGCAGTTCCTCGGCCAGGGCCTGCAGCAGCGCCTCGCGGCGCGCGCTGAGGATCAGCGGCACGCCGCGGCGGGCGTATTCGCGGGCGATCTCGCGGCCGATGCCGCTGGAGGCGCCGGTGATCAGGGCGTAGCCGGGAAGCTGGGGCATGGGGGTCTCCGGACCTGCAGCGGGCGATGGGGGAGGGCGGGACGGCCGGGACGATGCCTGCCCTTGGCGGCGCATCGGCTATCCTCTCCGCACTTTTTCGCCGGAGATGCGCCGATGCGACGCAAGATCGTAGCCGGAAACTGGAAATTGCATGGCACCCGCCACTTCGCCGCCGACCTGGTGCGGGAGATCGTCGCTGGGCTGCATGAGGCCGAGCACGAGGTGGAGGTGGTGATCCTGCCGCCGCTGCCGTACCTGGGCGACCTGATCGAAAATTTCGAGGACCGGCTGCTGCGCTTCGGCGCGCAGGACGTCAGCAGCAACGAGAAGGGCGCCTATACCGGCGAGGTGTCGGCGGCGATGCTGGTCGACGTGGGCGCGGACTACGGCCTGGTCGGGCACTCGGAGCGGCGCCAGTACCACCAGGAGAGCAACGAGCTGGTGGCGCAGAAGTTCGCCGCGGCTGTGCATGCCGGGCTGATCCCGATCCTGTGCGTGGGTGAGACCCTGGAGCAGCGCGAGGCCGGGCGCACCGAGGCGGTCATCGCCGCGCAGCTGGCGCCGGTGCTGGAGCGGGTCGGCGCCGAGGGCTTCGCCCGCGCGGTGGTGGCCTACGAGCCGGTCTGGGCGATCGGCACCGGCCGCACCGCCAGCCCGGCGCAGGCGCAGGCGGTGCACGCGTTCATCCGTGGCGAAGTGGCGGCGCGCGATGCTAGAATCGCGGATTCGTTGCCGATCCTGTATGGCGGCAGCGTCAAGCCCGACAACGCCGCCGAGCTGTTCGCGCAGCCGGATGTCGACGGCGGGCTGGTGGGCGGCGCCTCGCTGGTCGCCGCGGAGTTCCTGGCCATCGTGCGAGCGGCGGCCGCCTGTTGAGCGAACGGCTGCCGGTGGCGGCCGCTCGTCCCCCAAGTCGTACTGTCCGGACGGATTTCGAAATGCTGATGGTCATCCTCAATGTGGTCTACGTGCTGGTGGCGATCGCGATGATCGCGCTGATCCTGATGCAGCGCGGCGCCGGTGCGGCGGCGGGTTCCGGGTTCGGCGCCGGCGCGTCCGGTACCGTGTTCGGATCGCGCGGCGCGTCCAACTTCCTGTCCAAGTCGACCAAGTGGCTGGCGGTGGTGTTCTTCGCCATCAGCCTGTTCATGGCCTGGTACGCCGGCCATAGCGCGCGTCCGGCCGACGCCAATCTGGGCGTGATGTCGCAGTCCGCCACCCCGGCGCCGGCCGCGCCGGCCGGCGAACTGCAGGTGCCGCAGGCGCCGTCGGCTGCCGCTGCGGCCCCGGCTGCCCCCGCCGCCGCCCCGGCCGCCCAGCAGGCGCCGGAAAAAGCGCAAGAAAAGTCGCCTGCCCCGTCGCAGAAAGACTGAAGGCGGTTACAATATGCTGCGCGGCGGGATTGCCGTGCGGTTTTACGCAAGCCCAGGTGGCGGAATTGGTAGACGCACTACCTTGAGGTGGTAGCGACTTAGGTCGTAGGGGTTCGAGTCCCCTCTTGGGCACCATTGTTTGGCTACGGTTTCTGCGCGAAGGCATCACGCCCTCGCTCGGAGAATCGTCTATCCCATGCCTGCGCGGCACGCGTGCGGGCACAGGCAAGAGAGAATCGCGAGTGCTGGCCGAATATTTGCCGACCCTGCTGTTTCTGATCGTGGCCACCGGTATCGGCGTCGCGCTGATGCTGGTGGGGCGGTTCCTCGGTCCCCGGCGTCCCGACCTGAAGAAGCTGTCGCCCTACGAGTGCGGCTTCGAGGCCTTCGAGGACGCGCGCATGAAGTTCGACGTGCGCTACTACCTGATCGCCATCCAGTTCATCGTCTTCGATCTGGAAATCATCTTCATCGTGCCGTGGACGCAGGTGTTCATGGACCTGGGCGCTCGTTCCCTGGTCACCATGGGCCTGTTCGTGGGCATGTTGTTCCTCGGTTTTGTCTACGTGTGGAAGAAGGGAGCGCTGGAATGGGAGTGATTCAGACCCTGGATCGCCTGATGACCAACCCGATCCCGGAAGGGCGGGTGGACGACATCCTGCGTCCCGAAGGCGAGAACCCGCTGCTGGAGAAGGGTTACGTCACCACCAGCGTCGATGCGCTGCTGAACTGGGCGCGCACCGGCTCGATGTGGCCGATGACCTTCGGCCTGGCCTGTTGCGCGGTCGAGATGATGCACGCCGGCGCCGCGCGCCTGGACCTGGACCGCTACGGCGTGGTGTTCCGCCCGTCGCCGCGCCAGTCCGACGTGATGATCGTCGCCGGCACCCTGGTCAACAAGATGGCCCCGGCGCTGCGCAAGGTCTACGACCAGATGCCGGACCCGAAGTGGGTCATCTCGATGGGTAGCTGCGCCAACGGCGGCGGCTACTACCACTACTCGTATTCGGTGGTGCGCGGCTGCGACCGCATCGTGCCGGTGGACGTCTACGTCCCGGGCTGCCCGCCGACCGCCGAGGCCCTGGTCTACGGCATCCTGCAGTTGCAGAAGAAGATCTGGCGAACCCAGACCATCGCGCGCTGATTCCTCTTTCCTCGAGAGCACGCCAAGCCCCCATGGCAGAGCAAGCATCTTCCTTTAGCGACCGACTCGGCGCCCGTTTCCCCGGTAGCCAGGTGTTCGTGGCCCTTCCGCGCGGCGAAGTCACCCTGGAAGTGCCGGCCGACGCCTGGCACGCCACCTGCCTGGCGCTGCGCGACGAGTTCGGTTTCGAACAGCTGTCCGACCTGTGCGGCGTGGACTACCTGGGCTACGGCAGCGACGAGTGGGATACCTCGGACGTGTCGTCGCACGGTTTCAGCCGCGGCGTCGAAGGCAAGGCCGTGGGCCGTTTCGCCTGGGGCGAGTTCCCCAGCGGCGAGGCCGCCGGCGGCGCGCAGCCGTTGCCGGTGCCGCAGCAGCGCTACGCGGTGCTGGCGCAGCTGATTTCCTACCGCCACAACCAGCGCCTGCGCGTGCGGTGCTACGCGCCGAACGAAGACCTGCCGGTGGTGGCCTCGGTCACCGACATCTGGCCGGGCGCGAACTGGTTCGAGCGCGAGGCGTTCGACCTGTTCGGCGTGGTGTTCTCCGGCCACCCGGACCTGCGCCGCATCCTCACCGATTACGGCTTCGTCGGCCATCCGTTCCGCAAGGATTTCCCGCTGATCGGCAACGTCGAAGTGCGCTACGACGAAGAGAAGCAGCGCGTGATCTACGAGCCGGTGACCTCGGTGGAGCCGCGCGTGGGCGTGCCGCGCGTGATCCGCGACGATGCGCGCTACCAGACCGCGGCGGGCGAAGCACAGAAGGAGTCCGCCAAGTGAGCGAGTACCACCAGGCGCACGACGCGTTCGCCAGCAATCCTGCCGAAGCCAAGCAGGAGATCCGCAACTACACGATGAACTTCGGCCCGCAGCATCCGGCCGCGCACGGCGTGCTGCGCCTGATCCTGGAGATGGACGGCGAGACCGTGGTCCGCGCCGATCCGCACATCGGCCTGCTGCACCGTGGCACCGAGAAGCTGGCCGAGTCCAAGCCGTTCAACCAGTCGATCGGCTACATGGATCGCCTGGACTACGTGTCGATGATGTGCAACGAGCACGCCTACGTGCGCGCGATCGAGACCCTGATGGGGATCGAGGCGCCGGAGCGTGCGCAGTACATCCGCACCATGTTCGACGAGATCACCCGCATCCTGAACCACCTGATGTGGGTCGGCTCCAACGGCCTGGACCTGGGCGCGATGGCGGTGATGCTGTACGCGTTCCGCGAGCGCGAAGAGCTGATGGACGTCTACGAGGCGGTGTCGGGCGCGCGCATGCACGCGACCTACTACCGCCCAGGCGGCGTCTACCGCGACCTGCCGGACCGCATGCCCAAGTACCAGGAATCGCGCTGGCACAAGGGCAATGCGCTGAAGCGCCTCAACGCCGCGCGCGAAGGCTCGATGCTGGACTTCCTCGAGGAGTTCACCAACACCTTCCCGGCGCGCGTGGACGAGTACGAGACCCTGCTCACCGACAACCGCATCTGGAAGCAGCGCACCGTCGGCATCGGCGTGGTCACCCCGGAGCAGGCCTACGCCTGGGGCATGACCGGCGTGATGCTGCGCGGCTCGGGCATCGCCTGGGACCTGCGCAAGAAGCAGCCCTACGCCAAGTACGACAGCGTGGATTTCGACATCCCGCTCGGCACCAACGGCGACTGCTACGACCGCTACCTGGTGCGCGTGGCCGAGATGCGCGAGTCCAACCGCATCATCAAGCAGTGCGTGCAGTGGCTGAAGGCCAACCCGGGCCCGGTCATGGTCGAGAACTTCAAGGTGGCGCCGCCCAAGCGCGCCGACATGAAGGACGACATGGAAGCGCTGATCCACCACTTCAAGCTGTTCAGCGAAGGCTACTGCGTGCCGGCCGGCGAGACCTACTGCGCGGTCGAGGCGCCGAAGGGCGAATTCGGCTGCTACCTGATGTCCGACGGCGCCAACAAGCCGTTCCGCGTGCACCTGCGCGCGCCGGGCTTTGCCCACCTGTCGTCGATGGACGCGATCGTGCGCGGCCACATGCTGGCCGACGTGGTGGCGATGATTGGTACCTATGATCTGGTGTTTGGTGAGGTCGACCGATGAAGGCGACAGGTAATTTCGAAGCGGCGCGCGACGTCGATCCGATGGTGGTGCTGAGCGACAAGACGCGCGCGCACATCGATCACTGGCTGAGCAAGTTCCCGCCCGACCGCAAGCGTTCGGCGGTGCTGCAGGGCCTGCATGCGGCGCAGGAACAGAACCAGGGCTGGCTGACCGACGAATTGATCGCCGGCGTGGCCAAGTACCTGGAGCTGCCGCCGGTGTGGGCCTACGAGGTCGCCAGCTTCTACTCGATGTTCGAGACCGAGAAGGTCGGCCGCAACAACGTCGCGTTCTGCACCAACATCAGCTGCTGGCTCAACGGCGCCGAGGATCTGGTCGCGCACGCCGAGAAGAAGCTCGGCTGCAAGCTGGGCCAGTCCACCGCCGATGGCCGGGTCTACCTCAAGCGCGAGGAAGAATGCCTGGCCGGTTGCGCCGGCGCGCCGATGATGGTCATCAACGGCCACTACCATGAGCATCTGACCAAGGACAAGGTCGACGAATTGCTGGACGGGTTGGAGTAACGGCAATGGCACAGCATCCCCACGCCCCCACCGGTCCGGTCGGCCCCGCGCCGCAGCCGCACCAGGTGGTGTACACCACGCTGCACTACGACACCCCGTGGTCCTACGAGAGCTACCTGAAGACCGGTGGCTACGCCGCGCTGCGCAAGATCCTCGAAGAGAAGATCCCGCCGGAGCAGGTGATCGAGATGGTCAAGCAGTCGAACCTGCGCGGCCGTGGCGGCGCCGGCTTCCCGACCGGCCTGAAGTGGTCGTTCATGCCCAAAGGCGCGCCGCAGAAGTACATCCTGTGCAACTCGGACGAATCCGAGCCGGGCACCTGCAAGGACCGCGACATCCTGCGCTACAACCCGCATTCGGTGGTGGAGGGCATGGCCATCGCCTGCTACGCCACCGGTTCCACCGTGGGCTACAACTACCTGCGCGGCGAGTTCCACCACGAGCCGTTCGAGCATTTCGAGCAGGCCCTGGCCGACGCCTACGCCAATGGCTGGCTGGGCAAGGACATCCTCGGCAGCGGCATCGACATCGACATCTACGGCGCGCTGGGCGCCGGCGCCTACATCTGCGGCGAAGAGACCGCGTTGATGGAGTCGCTGGAAGGCAAGAAGGGCCAGCCGCGCTACAAGCCGCCGTTCCCGGCCAACTTCGGCCTGTACGGCAAGCCGTCGACGATCAACAACACCGAGACCTACGCCTCGGTGCCGGCGATCATCCGCAACGGCCCGGAATGGTTCCTGGGGCTGAGCAAGACCAAGAACGGCGGCCCGAAGATCTTCTCGGTCTCCGGCTGCGTGCAGAAGGGCGGCAACTTCGAGGTGCCGCTGGGCACCACCTTCGACGAACTGCTGGAGATGGCCGGCGGGCTCAAGCCGGGCCGCACCCTCAAGGGCGCGATCCCGGGCGGCGTGTCGATGCCGGTGCTGAAGGCCGAGCAGCTCAAGGGCCTGCAGATGGACTACGACACCCTGCGCGCGCTGGGCACCGGCCTGGGCTCGGGCGCGATCGTGGTGCTGGACGACAGCGTCTGCTGCGTGAAGTTCGCCTGCCGCATCTCGCAGTTCTTCCACAAGGAGTCCTGCGGCCAGTGCACCCCGTGCCGCGAGGGCACCGGCTGGATGCACCGCGTGCTGGAGCGCATCGTCGCCGGCAAGGCCACGATGGAAGACCTGCACCAGCTGCGCACCGTCGCCGGGCAGATCGAAGGCCACACCATCTGCGCCTTCGGCGAAGCGGCGGCCTGGCCGATCCAGGGCTTCCTGCGCCAGTTCTGGGACGAATTCGAGTACTACATCGTCAACGGTCATTCGATGGTTGACGGCAAGAAGCTGGAGGCAGCCGCGGCATGAGCGCGCAACCCAACAATCCCGGCGCGACCCCGGCAGTGGTGCCGGACGGCCATGTGACCGTCGAGATCGACGGCCAGTCGCTGGTCGTGCCGAAGGGCTCGATGATCATCCAGGCCGCCGACAAGGCCGGCATCCCGATCCCGCGCTTCTGCTACCACGAGAAGCTGCCGATCGCGGCCAACTGCCGCATGTGCCTGGTCGACGTCGAGAAGTCGCCCAAGCCGTCGCCGGCCTGCGCCACGCCGGTCATGGACGGCATGAAGGTGCAGACCCGCAGCGACAAGGCGCTGAAGTACCAGCGCAGCGTCATGGAATTCCTGCTGATCAACCACCCGCTGGACTGCCCGATCTGCGATCAGGGTGGCGAGTGCGAGCTGCAGGACGTGTCGCTGGGCTATGGCCGTTCGGTCAGCCGCTTCAACGAGCGCAAGCGCGTGGTGCCCGACGAGGACATCGGGCCGCTGGTCGCCACCGAGATGACCCGCTGCATCCAGTGCACGCGCTGCGTGCGCTTCACCGCGGACATCGCCGGCACCTACGAGCTGGGCGGTATGTACCGTGGCGAGAACCTGCAGATCGGCACCTACGACGGCAAGCCGCTGACCACCGAGCTGTCCGGCAATGTGGTCGACGTGTGCCCGGTCGGCGCGCTGACCAACAAGGTGTTCCAGTTCCGCGCACGCCCCTGGGAGTTGGTGGCGCGCGAGTCGCTGGGTTACCACGACGCGATGGGTTCCAACCTGTTCCTGCACGTGCGTCGCGGCGAAGTGCTGCGCACCGTGCCGCGCGACAACGAAGCGGTCAACGAGTGCTGGCTGTCCGACCGCGACCGCTACTCGCACCAGGGCCTGTATGCCGAGGACCGCGCACTGCGGCCGATGCGCAAGGTCGACGGGCAGTGGCGCGAGGTGTCGTGGGCGGAAGGGCTCTCCGCCGCGAGCGAGATCCTCAAGGCCAACCGTGGCGACGCGCTGGGCGTGCTCGCGCATCCGTCCACCTCCAACGAGGAGGGCGCGCTGCTGGCGCGCCTGGCCGAGGGCCTGGACAGCGGCAACCTCGATCACCGCGTGTACAACCGCGACTTCTCCGATGTCGCGCTGGCCGAGCCGTTCGCGCTGCCGCTGGCGGAGATCGAACAGGCCGACGTGGTGGTGATCCTGGGCAGCAACCTGCGCCACGAACTGCCGCTGCTGCATGCACGCCTGCGCAAGGCGCGGATGCAGCGCCAGACCAAGGTGTATTCGATCAATCCGGTCGACTTCGACGTGGCCTTCGACCAGGCCGGCCGTCAGATCGTGGCGCCGTCGAAGTTCGCCGAGGCGCTGGCCGACGCTGCGCTGCGCGAGGCGGTGCAGGGTGCCGGCCGTGCGGTGCTGATCGTCGGCGCGCTGGCCGAGAACCATCCGCAGGCCGCTTCGCTGCGTACCGCTGCGCGCGAGTTCGCGACGGCCACCGGCGCGGCGCTGTGCCGCATCCCGCAGGGCGCCAATGCCCTGGGCCTGGCGCGCTACGGCGTGCTGCCGCGCAGCCGCAACGTCGCGGCGATGCTGGCCGAGCCGCGCAGCGCCTACGTGCTGTACGGCCTGGAGCCGGGCCTGGACTTCGCCGACGCCGCGGCCGCGCGCAGCGCGCTGGCCGGCGCCAAGGTGGTGGCGTTCAGCCACTTCGCCTGCGCCTCCACCCGCGACGTGGCCGACGTGATCCTGCCGATCGGCGCCCTGCCGGAAATCGAGGCGACGCTGACCAACCTCAACGGCAACGACCAGCGCACCCGCGCCGGCGGCAAGCTGCCGGGCGAGGCCCGCGAGGGCTGGCGCGTGCTGCGTGCGCTCGGCGGCGAGCTGGGCCTGCAGGGCTTCGAGTTCATCGACCTGGCCGGGCTGCGCGATGGCCTGCAGCCGCGCGAGGTCGCCGCGGCGAGTTCGGCGCAGCCGGCACGCCAGGACCAGGGCCTGGAACTGGCCGCCAGCCCGGCGATCTACCGCACCGATGCGGTGGTGCGCCGTGCGCAGGCGCTGCAGCAGCATCCGCTGAACCGCGCGCCGGGCGTGGCGGTGCATCCGGACGAGGCCGCGCGCCTGGGCCTGAGCGACGGACAGATGGTCAAGGTCGGCACCGCGGCGGGTAGCGCCACGTTGCCGCTGACGACGGACAAGCGGGTCGCGCCGGGCGCGGCCTGGATCGAAACGGGCCACGGCGCGACCGCGCCGCTGGGCGCCGGTCGGGTGACGGTGGTGGCTGCATGAACGAGATGCTGTTGAACGTGGTCGACCCGCTGCACCAGTGGCTCCTCGGCCTGGGCGCCCTCGGCGTGGTCCTGTGGATCGTGCTGAAGATCCTGGTGATCGCCGTGCCGGTGATCGTCGCGGTGGCGTTCTACGTGGTCTGGGAACGCAAGCTGATCGGCTGGATGCACGTGCGCCACGGGCCGATGTACGTGGGCATGGGCATCTTCCAGGCCTTCGCCGACGTCTTCAAACTGCTGTTCAAGGAAATCATCCAGCCCAGCAGCTCGCACAAGGCGATGTTCGTGATCGCGCCGCTGATCACTCTGGCGCCGGCCTTCGCCGCCTGGGCGGTGGTGCCTTTCGACGCCAAGCTGGTGCTGTCCAACGCCAACGCCGGCCTGCTGTACCTGCTGGCGATGACCTCGCTGGGCGTGTACGGCATCATCCTGGCCGGCTGGGCGTCCAACTCCAAGTACGCCTTCCTCGGCGCGATGCGCTCGGCGGCGCAGGTGGTCAGCTACGAGATCGCGATGGGCTTCGCCCTGGTCGGCGTGATGATCGCCGCCGGCAGCCTGAACCTGAGCACGATCGTGCAGGCCCAGGCCGGCAACTCCGGGTTCTTCGACTGGTTCCTGATCCCGCTGTTCCCGCTGTTCATCGTGTACTGGGTGTCCGGCGTGGCCGAGACCAACCGCGCGCCGTTCGACGTGGTCGAAGGCGAGTCGGAAATCGTCGCCGGCCACATGGTCGAGTATTCGGGCGGTGCGTTCGCGCTGTTCTTCCTGGCCGAATACGCCAACATGATCCTGGTCAGCTTCCTGGTCTCGCTCTTCTTCCTGGGCGGCTGGCTGAGCCCGATCCAGGGCTGGGTCACCGCGGACGTCTCGCCGTGGGTCAACTGGATCTGGACCGGCGGTTGGCCCTGGCTGCTGATGAAGGTGCTGTTCTTCGCCAGCGCGTACATCTGGTTCCGCGCCAGCTTCCCGCGCTACCGCTACGACCAGATCATGCGCCTGGGCTGGAAGGTGTTCATCCCGCTGACGATCGTGTGGATCGCGGTGACGGCATTGATGGTGTTCTACGGCGTGATCCAGAAGGGCGTGTAAGCGATGAATAAAATCACCCATTACTTCAAGAGCCTGCTGCTGCTCGAGCTGCTCGGCGGCCTCTGGCTGACCTTGAAGTACACGTTCCGTCCCAAGTACACCGTGCTGTACCCGATGGAGAAGTTCCCGCAGTCGCCGCGCTTCCGCGGCCTGCACGCGCTGCGCCGCTACCCCAACGGCGAAGAGCGCTGCATCGCCTGCAAGCTGTGCGAGGCGGTGTGCCCGGCGCTGGCGATCACCATCGACTCGACCAAGCGCGAGGACGGCACCCGCCGCACCACCCGCTACGACATCGACCTGTTCAAGTGCATCTACTGCGGCTTCTGCGAGGAAAGCTGCCCGGTGGATTCGATCGTGGAGACCCAGGTGCTGGAGTACCACTTCGAGAAGCGCGGCGAGAACATCGTCACCAAGCCGCAGTTGCTGGCGATCGGAGACCGGCTCGAGGCCGAGATCGCCGAGCGCCGCGCCGCCGACGCTCCCTTCCGCTGAGGTTCCGAAATGGATTGGGTAAATATCGCTTTCTGGATCTTCGCCACCATCGCCGCGGTCGCCGCCGGCGCGGTGATCAGCGTGCGCAACCCCGTGTATGCGGTGCTGTGCCTGATCCTGACCTTCTTCTCCATCGCCTGCGTGTGGCTGCTGGTGGGCGCCGAGTTCCTCGGCGTGACCCTGGTGCTGGTCTATGTCGGCGCGGTGATGGTGCTGTTCCTGTTCGTGGTGATGATGCTGGACATCGACACCGCCCGCATGCGCGAGGGCTGGGTGCGCTACCTGCCGGTCGGCCTGGTGGTGGCGGTGGCGATGCTGGTGCAGATGATCACCCTGATCGGCGTCAAGGCGCGCAGCGCCGCGCCGTTCCCGGCCGACAACGCCGCGGCGCAGGCGGCCGACACCTCCAACATCACCTGGCTGGCCAAGACCCTGTTCACCCAGTTCCTGCTGCCGTTCGAGTTCGCCGCGATCATCCTGACCGTGGCGGTGGTGGCCGCGGTGATGTTGACCCTGCGTAAGCGCACCGGCATCAAGACCCAGAACCCGGGCGACCAGTCGCGGGTCAAGGCCGGCGATCGCCTGCGCATGGTCAAGATGGACGCCGAGAAGCCCACGCTCCACACTCCGCCGGCATCGCAGGAGGGCCAGCCATGATCTCCCTAGGCCATCTGCTGGCGCTCGGCGCGGTGCTGTTCTGCATCGCCCTGGCCGGCATCTTCCTCAACCGCAAGAACGTCATCGTGCTGCTGATGTCGATCGAGCTGATGCTGCTGTCGGTCAACATCAACTTCGTCGCCTTCTCGCGCGAGCTCGGCGACGCCGCCGGCCAGTTGTTCGTGTTCTTCATCCTGACCGTGGCCGCGGCCGAAGCCGCCATCGGCCTCGCGATCCTGGTGACGCTGTTCCGTACCCGCCACACGATCAACGTGGCCGAAGTCGATTCGCTGAAGGGCTGACCCGCAGATGGAAATTACGCTCTCCAAGAGTCTGCTGATCGCGGTGGTGCTGGCCCCGCTGGTCGGCAGCATCATCGCCGGCCTGTTCGGCCGTCAGGTCGGTCGCAAGGGTGCGCAGTTCGCCACCATCCTCGGCGTTGCGATCAGCTGCGCGCTGTCGTGCTGGACCCTGTACCAGCTGGTCGGGCAGGGCGCCTCGCCGTTCAACCAGAACCTCTACACCTTCTTCGAGGTCGGCCACTATTCGGCCCACGTCGGCTTCATGGTCGACCGCCTGACCGCGATGATGATGGTGGTGGTGACCTTCGTGTCGCTGCTGGTGCACATCTACACCATCGGCTACATGGCCGACGACCCGGGCTACCAGCGCTTCTTCAGCTACATCTCGCTGTTCACCTTCTCGATGCTGAGCCTGGTGATGAGCAACAACTTCCTGCAGCTGTTCTTCGGCTGGGAAGCGGTGGGCCTGGTGTCGTACCTGCTGATCGGCTTCTGGTTCAAGCGCCCGACCGCGGTGTTCGCCAACATGAAGGCGTTCCTGGTCAACCGTGTCGGCGACTTCGGCTTCATCCTCGGCATCGCCGGCGTGCTGCTGTGGTTCGGCACGCTGGACTACGCCACCGTGTTCGCCAACGCCACCGCGGTGCTGGGCAGCGAGGCAGCCGGCGGCCTGGCCCAGGTGCAGCTGTTCCAGGGTCATGCCTGGAACGTCTCCACCATCATCTGCGTGTGCCTGTTCATCGGCGCCATGGGCAAGTCGGCGCAGGTGCCGCTGCATGTGTGGTTGCCGGACTCGATGGAAGGCCCGACCCCGATCTCGGCGCTGATCCACGCCGCGACCATGGTCACCGCCGGCATCTTCATGGTGGCGCGCATGTCGCCGCTGTTCGAGCTGTCGCAGACCGCGCTGAACTTCGTGCTGGTCGTCGGCGCCACCACCGCGTTCTTCACCGGCCTGATCGGCATCGTGCAGAACGACATCAAGCGCGTGGTCGCCTACTCGACGCTGTCGCAGCTGGGCTACATGACCGTGGCGCTGGGCGTGTCGGCGTACTCGGCGGCGGTGTTCCACCTGATGACCCACGCCTTCTTCAAGGCGCTGCTGTTCCTGGCGGCCGGCTCGGTGATCATCGGCATGCACCACGAGCAGGACATGCGCAAGATGGGCGGCCTGCGCAAGTACATGCCGATCACCTACTGGACCAGCGTGATCGGCACCCTGGCGCTGGTCGGCACCCCGTTCTTCGCCGGCTTCTACTCCAAGGACACCATCATCGAGGCGGCCCAGCTTCATGCCGAGGGCGCGCCGTTCTGGAGCATCGCCAGCTACGGCTACTGGGCCGTGCTCGGCGGCGTGCTGATCACCAGCTTCTACAGCTTCCGCCTGCTGTTCCTGACCTTCCACGGCCAGGAGCGCTTCCGCGATGCGCCCGCGCACGACGACGCGCATCATGACGCCCACGGCGCGCATGTCGACGACGACCACGCCCACGACGATCACAGTCACGACGATCACGGTCACGGCCATCATGGCGCGCACGAACCGCACGAGTCGCCGTGGGTGGTGACGGTACCGCTGATCCTGCTGGCGATCCCGTCGATCGCGATCGGCTTCTTCACCATCGGCCCGATGCTGTTCGGCACCGACTGGGCGGGGCACCATGCCGCGGCGGCGATCAAGGGCCAGGCGGTCAGCTTCTTCACCGGCATCGTCGACTTCTACAATCCGGCGCGCGACACCGTCGGCGCGCTGGCCGAGGAGTTCCACGGCCCGGTCGCGTTCGCCCTGCACGGCCTGACCCAGCCGCCGTTCTTCCTGACCCTGGCCGGTTTCGCCCTGGCCTGGATCCTGTACCTGTGGAAGCCGGAACTGGCGGCGAAGGCACGCAAGACCTTCTCGGTGCCGGTGTGGATCCTCGAGAACAAGTACGGCTTCGACAAGCTCTGGATCGGTGGTTTCGCCGGCGGCGGCCTGCGCCTGGGCAAGGTGTCGCGCGCGGTGGATACGCATGTCGTGGACGGCATCATGGTCAACGGCACCGCGCGCGTGATCGACCTGGCGGCCAACCTGCTGCGTCGCACGCAATCCGGTTTCCTCTATCACTACGCCTTCGCGATGATCGTCGGTCTCATTGCCCTGCTGGGCGTGCTGATGCATTTCTGGCGTTGACCTGTACGGAATAAGAACACGTGTCGAACTGGCCTCTACTCTCCATCCTGATCTGGCTGCCGATCGTCGGCGGCGCCCTGGTGCTCGCCCTGCGTGATGCGCGTGCGGCGCGCTGGGCGTCGCTGCTGGTGGCGTTGCTGACCTTCGCGCTCAGCGTGCCGCTGCTCACCGGTTTCGACTACGCCAGCGACGCGCTGCAGTTCGTCGAGACCCACGCCTGGATCCCGGCGTACAACATCGGCTACAACCTCGGCGCCGACGGCATCGCGGTGGCGCTGATCGTGCTGACCACGTTGGTCACGGTGCTGGCGCTGATCGGCGCCTGGACCTCGATCGACAAGCGCGTCAACCAGTACGTGGCCGCGTTCCTGATCCTGGAAGGCGTCACTGTCGGCATTTTCGCCGCCACCGACGCGATGCTGTTCTACGTGTTCTTCGAGGCGATGCTGATCCCGATGTTCCTGATCATCGGCATCTGGGGCGGCCCGCGCCGCATCTACGCCGCGGTCAAGTTCTTCCTGTACACCTTCCTCGGCTCGGTGCTGATGCTGGTTGGGTTGATCTACCTGTACCTGAAGGGCGGCAGCTTCCAGCTCGCCGACCTGTACCAGCTCTCGCTCACCTCCAAGGAGCAGACCTGGCTGTTCTTCGCCTTCCTGATCGCCTTCGCGGTCAAGGTGCCGATGTTCCCGGTGCACACCTGGCTGCCGGACGCGCACGTGGAAGCGCCGACCGCCGGTTCGGTGATCCTGGCGGCGATCGCGCTGAAGATCGGCGGTTACGGCTTCCTGCGCTTCAACCTGCCGATCCTGCCCGACGCCAGCAACGAGTGGGCATGGCTGGTGATCGCGCTGTCGCTGATCGCGGTGATCTACGTCGGCCTGGTCGCGCTGGTCCAGGACGACATGAAGAAGCTGATCGCGTATTCCTCGATCGCGCACATGGGCTTCGTCACCCTCGGCACCTTCGTCGCCTTCGCCCTGGTCGGCTTCGGCAGCGTCGACGCCGCGCGGCTGGGCCTGCAGGGCGCGATGGTGCAGATGATCTCGCACGGCTTCGTGTCCGGCGCCATGTTCTCCTGCGTGGGCGTGCTGTACGACCGCATGCACACCCGCCGCATCGCCGACTACGGCGGCGTGGTCAACGTGATGCCGTGGTTCGCGACCTTCGCGATGCTGTTCTTCATGGCCAACGCGGGCCTGCCGGGCACCAGCGGTTTCGTCGGCGAGTTCATGGTCATCATGGCCAGCTTCCAGGCGCACCCGTTGCTGGCCTTCGGCGCGGCGACCACCCTGGTGATCACCGCCGCCTACACCCTGTGGCTGTACCGCCGCGTGTTCTTCGGCGAGGTCGCCAATGCGCACGTGGCCGAGCTGAAGGACATCAACGGCCGCGAGGCGCTGGTGCTGGGCGTGTTCGCGGCCGGCGTGCTGGCCCTGGGCCTGTATCCGAAGCCGTTGACCGACCTGATGGAGCCCTCGATCGCGAAGCTGGCGGCGCAGATCGCCACCAGCAAGCTGTAAGCGGCCGTCGAGCGTATTGATTCCAGAGATTTGATGATGACCACCCCTGCGCTGCTGCCTCTGACCACCGTCGACCTGCCGCCCCTGCTGCCCGAGCTGGTGCTGACGGCCGGTGCCTTCTTCCTGCTGATGCTCGATCTGTTCATCAGCGAGCGCAACAAGGTCTGGACCCACATCGTCTCGGTGGCGATCCTGGTCGCGGTGTTCGCGATGCTGGTGGCCGGCGTGGGCGGGCAGGGCGAGGTGTTCCACGGCATGTTCGTGCGCGATGCCGCCGCCGACGTGATGAAGACGGTGATCGTCGGCCTCAGCGCGCTGACCCTGATCTACGGCTGGAGCTACCTGCGCGAGCGCAAGCTGTACCAGGGCGAGATCCCGGTGCTGGTGCTGTTCGCCACCGTCGGCATGATGATCCTGGTCTCGGCCGGCAGCCTGCTGATGGTGTACCTGGGCCTGGAACTGCTGGCGCTGTGCTCCTACGCGCTGGTCGCCTCCAGCCGCGACAACGGCATGGCCACCGAAGCGGCGATGAAGTACATCGTGCTCGGTTCGCTGGCGTCCGGCCTGCTGCTGTACGGCATGTCGCTGATCTACGGCGCCACCGGCACGCTGAGCCTGGCCGGCATCCACGAGGCGATCGGCAGCGGCCGCGAGCACACCCTGCTGCTCACCGGCACCGTGTTCATGATCGCCGGCGTCGCCTTCAAGCTCGGCGCCGCGCCGTTCCACATGTGGCTGCCGGACGTCTACCAGGGCGCCCCGGCGCCGGTCGCGCTGTTCATCAGCTCGGCCTCCAAGCTGGCCGCGTTCGGCATGGCCTACCGCCTGCTGGAAGTGGGCGTGGGTCCGCTGGCGCCGCAGTGGCACTGGGTGATCGGCGGCCTGGCGGCGCTGTCTCTGGTGGTCGGCAACCTGATGGCGGTGGCGCAGAGCAACCTCAAGCGCATGCTGGCGTACTCCACGGTCTCGCACATCGGCTTCCTGCTGCTGGGCGTGGCCGGCGGCGGCGAGCGCGGCTACGCGGCGGCGCTGTTCTACGCGATTTGCTACGCGGTGATGTCCACCGCCTCGTTCGGCGCGATCATCGCGTTGTCGCGCAAGGGCTTCGAGGCCGAGAACATCGACGACTTCAAGGGCCTGAACGCGCGCAACCCGTGGATGGCGCTGCTGGTGCTGTGCATCATGGCCTCGCTGGCCGGCGTGCCGCCGTTCCTGGGCTTCTGGGCCAAGCTGGCGGTGCTGGGCGCGGTGGTCGCGGTGCCCGACCAGAACCTGTGGTGGACCGGCCTGGCGGTGCTGTCGGTGCTGTGCGCGGTGATCGGCGCCTTCTATTACCTGCGCGTGATCAAGGTGATGTATTTCGACGAGCCGGTCGGCGCGCCGCTGCCGGCCAACGACGACCGCGTGCTGGGCGTGGTGCTGGGCGTCAATGCGCTGGGCCTGCTGGCCTTCGGCCTGGCCTGGAGCCCGCTGATGGCGTGGTGCCAGCGCGCCTTCGCGCACCTGGCCTGATCGCGAACCGATCGCGAAAGGGCGGCTTTCCCGCTGTTTCCGCCAACGCCGCCGCAGGGCGGCGTTGGCGTTTTTGCATTTGGCGATGCGATTACTGTTTCGTTTTCCATCGTGTGCGGTTATCATGGCGTCCTTCGCACGGCAGCCTCGCTACCGCGTCGAGATGAAAATCAGGGCTTGCAATCGACGCACTGATTCTTCATAATTCCGCTTCTGCTGCGGGGTGGAGCAGTCTGGCAGCTCGTCGGGCTCATAACCCGAAGGTCGCAGGTTCAAATCCTGCCCCCGCTACCATATTTGTCTGCAGCGGCAACCAGTACACCGGTTGCCTGCGGCAGGGAAATCTGGGCTTCGCGATGACGCATGTTCCCGTCGTCGCAACCGGAATCCAGAGTGACCGGAGTTTTACCGGACAAGGGGCCCAGAGGGCCCTTTGTCGTTTCCGGGGTCCGGGAAATGCACGCAATCGACTCTTCAACCATTTCAGATGCAAGGCAGGCTGTGAGCGACAAGGCAAACGAAATCGCGACTCTGCTGGGCCCGACCGTGGACGCGTTGGGCCTGGAACTGCTGGGGGCCGAGTACCTGCCGGCCCCCGGCGGCGCCACGCTGCGCCTGTACATCGACGTGCCGCTGGCCGAGCAGCCCGAGCGCGTGGTCAATATCGACGACTGCGAGCGGGTCAGCCGCGAGGTCTCGGCGCAGCTGGACGTGGAAGACCCGATCAGCGGCAACTACACGCTGGAAGTGTCCTCGCCGGGCGTGGACCGGCCGCTGTTCAGCGCCGAACAGTTTTCCCGCCACCAGGGCGAATCGGCCAAGGTGGTGCTGAAGCTGCCGCAGCAGGGCCGTCGGCGCCTGCAGGGGCGCATCGTGCAGGCCGACGCCGCTGCCGGCCGCATTACCTTCGAGGTCGACGGCGCCGAACTGGCGGTGGACTTCGACAACATCGACAAGGCGCGGATCCTGCCCGACTGGGCGGCGCTGGGCCTGGCGCCGACCAAGCCGGGCAAGGGCCCCAAGCCGGCCGGCAAGAACGCAAAATCCAATAAGAAACCATCCAACGAACCGGCGGCCGACGAGGCTGCGCGCGGAGCGAAAGAATGAGCAAGGAACTGTTGCTGGTAGTCGACGCGGTGGCCAACGAGAAGGGCGTGCCGCGCGAAGTGATCTTCGACGCGATCGAGGCCGCCTTGGCGTCGGCGGCGAAGAAGCGCTACCCCGACCAGGACGTGCTGACGCGCGTCACCATCGACCACAAGGACGGCACCTACGAGACGTTCCGGCGTTGGGAAGTGGTGGCCGACGATGTGGTGATGGAGTCGCCCGACCGGCAGATCCGCCTGATGGACGCGGTCGACGAGGCCGAGGGCGTGGACGTCGGCGACTACATCGAAGAGCAGATCGAGAATCCGGACTTCGGCCGCATCGCCGCGCAGGCCGCCAAGCAGGTGATCGTGCAGCGCGTGCGCGAGGCCGAGCGCCAGCAGGTGGTGGACGCGTGGAAGGATCGCGTCGGCGAGCTGGTCACCGGCGTGGTCAAGCGCGCCGAGCGCGGCAACATCTACGTGGACCTGGGCGGCAACGCCGAGGCCTTCATTCCCAAGGACAAGGGCATTCCGCGCGACGTGCTGCGCGCCGGCGACCGCGTGCGCGGCTACCTGGCCGAAGTGCGTTCGGAGCCGCGCGGCCCACAGCTGTTCATCAGCCGCGCCGCGCCGGAATTCATGATCGAGCTGTTCAAGCTGGAAGTGCCGGAAGTGGGCCAGGGCCTGGTCGAGATCAAGGCCTGCGCGCGCGACCCGGGCGACCGCGCCAAGATCGCGGTGCTGGCGCACGACACCCGCACCGATCCGATCGGCGCCTGCATCGGCATGCGCGGTTCGCGCGTGCAGGCGGTGTCCAACGAGCTCAACGGCGAGCGCGTGGACATCGTGCTGTGGAACGACAACCCGGCCAACTTCGTCATCAACGCGATGGCGCCGGCCGAGGTGCAGTCGATCATCGTCGACGAAGAGAAGCACTCGATGGACCTGGCGGTGGCGGAAGACCGCCTGGCCCAGGCGATCGGCAAGGGCGGGCAGAACGTGCGCCTGGCCAGCCGCCTGACCGGCTGGCAGCTCAACGTGATGACCGCCGAGCAGGTCGCGGCCAAGTCCGAGGCCGAGCAGGCCGTGGCCCGCCAGCTGTTCATGGACAAGCTGGAAGTGGACGAGGAGATCGCCGCAATCCTGGTCGCCGAGGGCTTCAACTCGGTCGAGGAAATCGCCTACGTGCCGGTCGGCGAGCTGCTGGCGGTGGAAGGCTTCGACGAGGACATCGTCGAGGAACTGCGCGCTCGCGCCCGCGACGCGCTGCTCAACGAGGCGCTGGCCGCCGAGGAGAGCGACGAGGATGGTGTGCCGGCGGCGGACCTGCTGTCGCTGCCGGGCATGGACGAAGCCACCGCCTACGCGCTGGCCGGTCATGGCGTGCGCACCAGCGAGGACCTGTCGGATCTGGCTGCCGACGACATCCTCGAGTTCGGCATCGAGGACCTGGACAAGGACCGCGCCGCGGCCCTGATCCTGGCCGCCCGCGCCGAGGAGATCGCCCGCCTGGAGCGCGGCGAATGAGTCAGCGATGAATGCCGCCCTGACCCGATCAGGGCTTAGAATCCGCGCTACCTTCGCACGCGGCGAGGGGGCGCCAACCAGATCATAGGATCCGAATGTCGCAGCAAACCACCATCCGCAAGCTGGCCGAACTGGTGAACACGCCGGTCGAGAAACTGCTGGTTCAACTGGCTGACGCCGGGATGAAGTTCAGCGGTCCCGACCAGGTCGTCACCAGCACCGAAAAGATGAAGCTGCTGGGCTTCCTGCGCCGTACCCACGGCAAGACCGACAAGCCGGTCGAGGAAGAGGCCCAGGCGGCGCCGAAGAAGATCACCCTGAACCGGCGCAAGCTGCAGGAAGTGACGGTCAGCGCCGGGCGCAGCAAGACCACGGTCAACGTCGAGGTCAGGCAGAAGCGCACCTACGTGAAGTCGGCCGAGGACCTGGCCGCCGAGCGTGCGGCGCCGGCCGCGGGCGGACGGGTGGACGACGAGCGCGCCGAGATCCTGCGCAAGCTGGAGGAATCCAAGCAGCGCAACCTGGCCGAGCAGCAGAAGCTCGCCGAGCAGGACCGTGCGCGCGCCGAGGAAATCGAGCGCAAGCGCAAGGCCGAGCAGGAAGCGCGCGAGCGCGCCGAGGCCGAGCAACGCGCGGCCCAGGCCGCGCTGGAAGCCGCGTCGGCGCCGCCGGCCGCGACTCCGTC
Source organism: Xanthomonas sacchari (assembly GCF_024266585.1). Taxonomy (NCBI): domain Bacteria; kingdom Pseudomonadati; phylum Pseudomonadota; class Gammaproteobacteria; order Lysobacterales; family Lysobacteraceae; genus Xanthomonas; species Xanthomonas sacchari. The sequence goes on along the minus strand of NZ_CP100647.1, from coordinate 3,460,218 downwards.
TGCGGCGCCTGCCGCCGACCGCAGCGCCGCCGCCCCCGCCGCGCCGCGCGCGCCGCGTCCGGCGGTGGCACCGCGTCCGGCCGGTGCGGCACATCCGGCCAAGCCGGCGGCGCCGCGCAGCGACGACCGCAACAATGCCAACAACAAGCACAAGACCCGCGGCTCGCACGTGATGGTCGCCGGGGTCGAGGACGACGACAGCACCAGCCGCTTCGCCGGCCAGCTGCACCTGTCCGCGGCCGACCGCGCGCGCCGTTCCAACGTGCGCGGCAAGCCGCGCGGCGGCAGCCACAGCGGCGGCCGTCGCCAGGCCGAGCCGTCGCGCAGCGGCGGCGGCGCGCATGGCTTCGAGCGTCCCACCGCACCGGTGGTGCGCGAAGTGGCGATCGGCGACACCATCACCGTGGCCGACCTGGCGCAGAAGCTCGCGCTGAAGGGCGGCGACGTGGTCAAGGCGCTGTTCAAGATGGGCGTGATGGCCACCATCACCCAGTCCATCGACCACGACACCGCTGCGCTGGTGACCGAGGAACTCGGCCACAAGCCGGTGCGTGCGGGCAGTGCCGACGCCGAGGACGCGCTGCTGGCGCACACCGAGGACGCGCAGGGCGAGAAGCTGCCGCGGCCGCCGGTGGTCACCATCATGGGCCACGTCGACCACGGCAAGACCTCGCTGCTGGACTACATCCGTCGCACCAAGGTCGCCTCGGGCGAAGCCGGCGGCATCACCCAGCACATCGGCGCGTACCACGTCGAGACCGACCGCGGCGTCATCAGCTTCCTGGACACCCCGGGCCATGCCGCGTTCACCTCGATGCGCGCGCGCGGCGCCAAGCTCACCGACATCGTGGTGCTGGTGGTCGCGGCCGACGACGGCGTGATGCCGCAGACGGTCGAGGCGGTCAAGCATGCGAAGGCGGCCGGCGTGCCGCTGATCGTGGCGGTCAACAAGATCGACAAGTCCGGCGCCGATCCGCTGCGGGTCAAGAACGAGCTGCTGGCGCAGGACGTGGTCGCCGAAGAGTTCGGCGGCGACACCCAGTTCGTCGAACTCTCGGCCAAGACCGGCCAGGGCATCGACACGCTGCTGGATGCGATCTCGCTGCAGGCCGAAGTGCTGGAACTGCGGGCGGTGGCCGAAGGCCGCGCCAGCGGCGTGGTGATCGAGTCCTCGCTGGACAAGGGCCGCGGCCCGGTGGCGACGGTGCTGGTGCAGCAGGGCGCGCTGAAGAAGGGCGACTACCTGGTGTGCGGCATCCAGTACGGCCGCGTGCGTGCGCTGTTCGACGAGACCGGCAAGCAGCCCGATTCCGCGGGTCCGTCGATCCCGGTGCAGGTGCTGGGCCTGTCCGGCGTGCCGGATGCCGGCGACGACTTCGTGGTCGTCGACGACGAGCGCCTGGCCAAGGACGTGGCGCAGCAGCGCGAGACCAAGCGCCGCGAGTCGCGCCTGGTGTCCTCGGCGGGCAGCCGCATGGAAGACATCATGTCGCAGCTCGGCAAGGGCGAAGGCCAGCTGTCGCTGAACCTGGTGATCAAGGCCGACGTGCAGGGTTCGGTGGAAGCGCTGAAGCAGTCGCTGACCGCGCTGTCCAACGAGCAGATCCGCATCAACGTGATCCACTCCGGCGTGGGCGGCATCACCGAGTCCGATGCGAACTCGGCGCTGGCGTCCAAGGCCACGGTGATCGGCTTCAACGTGCGTGCCGACGCCTCGGCGCGGCGCATCATCGAGACCAACGGCATCGACCTGCGTTACTTCTCGATCATCTACGACGTGATCGACCAGGTGAAGCAGGTGGCGTCCGGCCTGCTGGGCGTGGAGATCCGCGAAGAGATCATCGGTATCGCCCAGGTGCGCGACGTGTTCCGCAGCTCCAAGTTCGGCGCCGTCGCCGGCTGCATGGTGGTGGAGGGCGTGGTCAAGCGCAACAAGCCGATCCGCGTGCTGCGCGACAACACCGTGGTGTTCGAGGGCGAGCTGGAGTCGCTGCGTCGCTTCAAGGAGAACGTCGACGAAGTGCGCAACGGCACCGAGTGCGGTATCGGCGTGAAGGCCTACAACGACGTCAAGGCCGGCGACCAGATCGAGTGCTTCGAGCGCATCGAAGTGCAGCGTACGCTGTAAGAGCTGGGATTCGGGAATCGGGATTGGGGAATGGGAAGAGCGGGGCGCTGCAGGCGCGTCGCTCGTCCCGGCTCCTTCCCGATTCCTTTGTTCCGAACAACGAGATTTTCGATATGCCGACCAAATCCTTTCACCGTACCGATCGTGTGTCCGCGCAGATCCGGCGCGACCTCGGCACGATCGTGCATGCGGCCGTACGCGATCACGGCCTGCCGTCGGTCAGCGTGTCCGACGTCGAAGTCACCCGCGATCTGGCCCATGCCAAGGTGTTCGTCACCGCGCTGATGCAGGAACGCTCGGCCGAGGCGGTCAAGGGCCTGAAGGAGCTGGCGCCGCAACTGCGCAGCGAACTGGCGCGGGCGATGAAGCTGCGCCATGTGCCCGAACTGCATTTCCACTACGACGATTCGGTCGATCGCGGCGAGCGCATCGACAACCTGCTGCGCGACATGCCGGAACTGCAGCAGGAGCAGGACGCCGACGGTCATGCCGTCGACGACGGTGACGCGGCGCCGCGCAAGGACTGAGTCCGCCGCCGACGCCGCGGCATCGGTGTCCATTGTCTGAATGCGGACGCCGAACGCGGGCGTCCGTTTCGCAGCCGCGATCGCGGCGTGCTTTCATCCGTACGGCGTCCCGCTGTTCCTGGCGTGCCTGCGCTTTCCGCCCGTGCCGTTCGCATGCGCCGTGCCGGGGCTGGATCCGCCAAGCCCGAATCCCCACTCCCCACATCCCCGTCCGCACCCCATGCCCGTCTTCGGCCCGCGCCTGCCCCGTATCGTTTTCCGCCGCCTCGATGGCATCGTGCTGCTCGACAAGCCGATCGGCATGAGTTCCAACGCGGCGCTGCAGGCGGCGCGGCGGCTGTTCCGTGCGGAGAAGGGCGGCCACACCGGCAGCCTGGATCCGCTCGCCACCGGGCTGCTGCCGCTGTGCTTCGGCGAGGCGACCAAGCTGGCCGGGCTGCTGCTCGGCTCGGCCAAGGCCTACGAAGCGGAGGTCGTGCTCGGTGTCACCACCGACAGCGATGACGCCGAGGGCGCGGTGCTGCGGACCCGGCCGGTGCCGCCGCTGGACGCGGCGACGCTGGAGGCGGCGCTGGCGCCGCTGCGCGGGCGTATCCGCCAGCGCGCGCCGATCTACTCCGCGCTCAAGCAGGGCGGCGAGCCGCTGTACGTCAAGGCGCGCCGCGGCGAGGCGATCGAGGCGCCGGAGCGCGAGGTCGAGGTGCATGCGATCGACGTGCTGGCCCATGCCGGCGAGCGCCTGCGCCTGCACGTGGCCTGCGGGTCCGGCACCTACATCCGCAGCCTGGCCCGCGACCTGGGCGAGGCGCTGGGCTGTGGCGCGCACATCGCCGCGCTGCGGCGGCTGTGGGTGGAGCCGTTCCGGACGCCGCAGATGGTCACCCTGGAGCGATTGCAGCACCTGGCCGCGCACGATCCGGCGGCGCTGGAGGCGCTGGTGCTGCCGCTGGCCGCGGGCCTGGCCGATTTTCCGCCGGTGCGCTTGGAGCATGCTGCGGCGCAGCGTTTTCGCATGGGCCAGCGCCTGCGCGATCCGGCCTGGCCGCCCGGCCTGGTCGCGGTGTTCGACGCCGACGGCGTCGCGCTGGGCCTGGGCCAGGTCGATGCCAGCGGGCTGCTGGCGCCGCAGCGCATGTTCAATCTGTGAACGCGAGCGGTCGCGCGGGCGCTATCTGACCGCCGTTCAGTCATGACGCTGTCTTAACGCCTTGTTCCCCCGGGCCGGGGCCGGTACAATTTCGCGGCCTTTCCGGCACGCTGCGCTCCGGCGCAATCCTTCGCAATCGGCGAGCCAGGCGGTGCGTCCTCTGCACGTTCCTGCCGGCCCCGCATCTCTAGAGAAAACCTCATGTCCATCGACACCCAGAAAGTCATCGAAGAAAACAAGCGCGGCGCCGCCGACACCGGTTCGCCGGAAGTCCAGGTCGCCCTGCTGACCGCCCGCATCGAACTGCTGACCGGTCACTTCAAGACCCACAAGAAGGACCACCACAGCCGCCGCGGCCTGCTGCAGATGGTCAACCGCCGCCGCAGCCTGCTCGACTATCTGAAGAAGAAGGATGGCGAGCGCTACAAGGCGCTGATCGAGAAGCTCGGCCTGCGTCGCTGAGTCAACGAACCCCACCGCGGCGCAGTGATGCGCCGCGGTTTTGTTTTGGGTAGTACCGTGGCCCGGGATCGCTCCGCGCCACTGGCCGGATCCTCCCGGCCACCCGCCAGCGGCATGGGCCGTCAGCGGTCCATTTGCAGATAGCATCATCCAAGGAAACCCCGTGGCAAAAATCACCAAAACCTTCCAGTACGGCAAGCACACCGTCACCCTCGAAACCGGCGAGATCGCCCGCCAGGCCGGCGGCGCCGTCATCGTCAAGATGGACGACACCGTACTGCTGGTCACCGCCGTCGCCGCCAAGAGCGCGCGCGAAGGTCAGGACTTCTTCCCGCTGACGGTCGACTATCAGGAGAAGTTCTACGCCGGCGGCCGCATCCCCGGCGGCTTCTTCAAGCGCGAGGGCCGTGCGACCGAGAAGGAGACGCTGATTTCGCGTCTGATCGACCGTCCGATCCGTCCGCTGTTCCCGGAGGATTACAAGAACGAAGTGCAGATCATCGCCACGGTGATGTCGATGAACCCGGACATCGACGGCGACATCGCCGCGCTGATCGGCGCCTCGGCCGCGCTGTCGCTGGCCGGCACCCCGTTCAAGGGCCCGATCGGCGCCGCCAAGGTCGGCTACAAGAACGGCGAGTACATCCTCAACCCGACCGTGTCGGACCTGAAGGACTCGCAGCTGGAGCTGGTCGTCGCCGGTACCGCCAACGCCGTGCTGATGGTCGAGTCCGAAGCCGCGCTGCTGTCCGAAGAAGTGATGCTGGGCGCGGTCACCTTCGGCCACCGCGAGATGCAGAAGGTCATCAACGCGATCAACGAGCTGACCGTCGAAGCCGGCACCAAGCCGTCCGACTGGGTCGCCCCGGCCAAGAACGAAGCCATGATCGCCGCGCTCAAGGAAGCCGTCGGCGATCAGCTGGCCGCCGCGTTCCAGGTGCGCGACAAGCTGCAGCGCCGCGACGCCATCGCCGCGATCAAGAAGGACGTGCTGGCGCAGCTGGCGCCGCGCGCCACCGCCGAGAACTGGGTCGCCGCCGACCTGGCCAAGGAATTCGGCGAGCTGGAATACCAGACCATGCGCGGTTCGGTGCTGAGCACCAAGGTGCGCATCGACGGCCGTGCGCTGGACACCGTGCGCCCGATCAGCGTGAAGGCCGGCGTGCTGCCGCGCACCCACGGCTCGGCGCTGTTCACCCGCGGCGAGACCCAGGCGATCGTGGTCACCACGCTGGGCACCGCCCGCGACGGTCAGGTGATCGACGCGGTCTCCGGCGAGTACAAGGAAAACTTCCTGTTCCACTACAACTTCCCTCCGTACTCGGTGGGCGAGTGCGGCCGCTTCGGCGCGCCCAAGCGTCGCGAGATCGGCCACGGCCGCCTCGCCAAGCGCGGCGTGCTGGCGGTGATGCCGACGATGGAAGAATTCCCGTACACCATCCGCGTGGTCTCGGAAATCACCGAATCCAACGGTTCCTCGTCGATGGCCTCGGTGTGCGGCAGCTCGCTGGCGCTGATGGACGCCGGCGTGCCGGTGAAGGCGCCGGTGGCCGGTATCGCCATGGGCCTGGTGAAGGAAGGCGACGACTTCGTGGTGCTGTCGGACATCCTGGGCGATGAAGATCACCTGGGCGACATGGACTTCAAGGTCGCCGGTACCGCCGACGGCGTGTCCGCGCTGCAGATGGACATCAAGATCGAAGGCATCACCGAGGAGATCATGAAGCAGGCCCTGGCCCAGGCCAAGGCCGGCCGCCTGCACATCCTCGGCGAGATGGCCAGCGCGCTGACCACCCCGCGTGCGGAGCTGAGCGACTACGCGCCGCGCCTGCTGACGATCAAGATCCACCCGGACAAGATCCGCGAAGTGATCGGCAAGGGCGGTTCGACCATCCAGGCGATCACCAAGGAAACCGGCACCCAGATCGACATCCAGGACGACGGCACCATCGTCATCGCCTCGGTCAACGCGATCGCCGCGCAGGCCGCCAAGTCGCGCATCGAGCAGATCACCTCGGACGTCGAGCCGGGCCGCATCTACGAAGGCAAGGTCGCCAAGATCATGGACTTCGGCGCGTTCGTGACCATCCTGCCGGGCAAGGACGGCCTGGTGCACGTCTCGCAGATCTCCAGCGAGCGCGTGGAGAAGGTCGGCGACAAGCTGAAGGAAGGCGACGTGGTCAAGGTCAAGGTGTTGGAAGTGGACAAGCAGGGCCGCATCCGCCTGTCGATGAAGGCCGTGGAAGAAGGCGAGGGCGCGTCGGCCGAATAAGCCGCACGCTGCCAGCGTCGTTCCAGGAAAAAGCGGGCTTCGGCCCGCTTTTTTCTTGCCCGGCGTTTGCGTCGGCCGCGACGGCGCGTCAACGGTGACGCCCTGTCGCGGCTGAAGCCGCTCCTACGCAGGATGACGCTTGGCCCGCGACTGAGCCGAGGCCGTCGCCGATCGCTTGAGAGCGTCTCCAGATGCACTGACAGCGGCCCAGGATCGGCGAGGGTGGGTAGCGCACGCTTGCGTAGGAGCGGCTTCAGCCGCGACCGGGCTGGCATGGCGATCTATCGGGATATCCGGTCGCGGCTGATCCCGCACCGGGGACAAGCGCCGCGCCTGTGGTGGACGTTCTCAGCCGAGGCCGTCGCCGATCGCCGGATAGCGCGCCAGATGCGCCGACAGCGGCCCGGGATGGGCGAGGTGGTAGCCCTGGCCGTAGCGCGCGCCCAGCGCCTGCAGCGTCGCCAGTTCGCTCTCGCTCTCGATGCCTTCGACGACCACGTCGGCATTGGTTTCCGCGGCGAAGGACAGGATCGCCATCGCCAGCCGCTGCCGGCGCGGCTCGGCGTCGATGCCGCGGGTCAGGGTCAGGTCCAGCTTGATGATGTCCGGCGCCAGGTGCAGCAGGTGGCGCAGGCTGGCGAAGCCGGTGCCCGCGTCGTCCAGGGCGATGCGCAGGCCCTGCCGCTGCAGCAGGCCGATGGACTCGGACAGGCGCGGATAGTCCGGCGCCTGCAGTTGCTCGGTGATTTCCAGCACGATCCGCGACAGGTCATGGCCGTGCAGCAGCGCCTGCAGTTGCGGATGCAGCAGCGTCGGCGCGGACACGTTGATCGCCAGATACAGCGGCGCCGGCAACTGCGTCAGCAGCTCCAGCGCCTTGCGCGCGGCGGCCAGTTCCAGCTCCAGCGCCAGCCCGACCCGGCTGGCGTCGTCGAACCAGCGCAGCGGCGGCAGCGCCGGCTGCGCGGGAAAGCGCGATAGTGCTTCCACGCCGACGATGCGCTGCGAGGGCAATGCCAGCACCGGTTGGGTCACGATCTGCAGGCGCGCCCCGGCGACGGTTTCGCGGATGCGCGTGGCGATCGCCGCCTTCTCGCGGAACGCGTGTTTTTCCGCGTTCTGGCGGCGCGCGATGTCGGTCTGCAGCGCGGCGCGGTCCATCGCCAGCGCCAGCGTCGCGCCGACCAGGGTCGCCAGCAGCTCCAGCGTGCGCACGTCCTGCGCGCTGTACGCGCCCGGCTGCGGCGCCATCACCTTGAGCACGCCGATGCTGCGGTCGCCGTAGCGCAGCGGCACCACCAGCATCGAACGCAGGCCGATGCGCCGGCACGCCGCGCGATCGACCCGCGGATCCTCTTCCGAATCGTCGCAGCGCAAGACCTGGCCGGTGCGCATGCACAGCCCGGACAGGCTGCCGTTGCTGGGCAGGCGCAGGCCGAGGTGGCGCTCGGCGATGCCGCTGGCCGACCAGTACAGCATGTCCTTGCCGTCGCACATCTCCACTACCGCGCCGCTGGAGCGGGTCAGCTCCTGCGCGCGGCGGGTGACCACGTCGACCACCTGCAGCGGATCGCCGCCGGCCGCGGCGATCTCGCCCTGCGCCAGGATGATGCGCGACAGCAGCGCCGCGTCGTCCTGTGTCGCGACGGCGGCGTGCTGGATGAGGTCCGACATGTCGGATGCCTTGGCCATGTCCACATCATGTGGCACTGCGTCGGAGGACGGCAATCGGGCGACGTGCGCCTGGCATGGGCAGCGTGCGGAACTGATCGCTCCATCACGCTGCGCGAGCGCGCGTGCTCAGTCGCCGGCGCTGCCCTTGCGCGGTTTGCCATACAGGCTGCGCAACTCGTCCTTGGCCTGCTCCAGGACCTGGCGGCGCTGCGCCGGCAACTGGTCGCCGGCGCGATTGATGTAGAAGGTCAGCATCGACATGGCCGAACGATACGGTCCCGTGCGGCGGCGTGCGTGCAGGTCGGCCGATTGCTTGAGCGCGCGTGCGATGGCGGCTGGATCGTGGCCTTCGAACACGTTCGGCGCAACGCCGAGCGACGGTTGCGGGTCGCTGCTGCGGTGCTGGTTGAGGTCGTTGTGAGAGCGGTAAGGGCTGCTCTGTGCCATTGGTGATGCTCCTTGGCGATGGCGGATGGAAGGTGCAACGCATGCGCAGTCCCGCAGTGCAGGACCCAGTGGCGGATGCCGCCGCCACCGCTGCCACACGCCGCAAGGCGAGGACAGTTCGACATCGAAGGGAGACGGAGGCGGAGGCGAACGCGCGCCGCCGCATTCGCGTGCGCGGGTGGTGCAGCGTCCCGCGCGCGTGATGGGCGATGCCGTTGTTCGCTGGTGGTGCCGTGCCGCATTCCGTTCCCAAAGGCGAAGCTTGCGTGTGATGCGCAAACGCTAGGCCGGGATACGTGATGCCTTCGACAACATAACCGCGCTGCGCGGAGCGCGTGGTAGACATTGTGTCGTCGGATGAACGCTTAATGGAAAACCCCTTAAAAACAGCGGCCGTGTGGCGGTGTGCTTGATCGTCGGGATAACGTCACCATTTTCATCGTCGAGGCGATGGCGCGAGACAGTCGCGTGGACAATGCGCACAGGTGGCATCGCCGGCGCGCCGCACGTTCGTTGCGGCGGCGGCACAGGAGATCGCATGTCGTTGGCGCAAACGCGCTTCCATCCCGCCGTTGCACGTTGGTTCGAGCGGCGTTTCGCTGCGCCCACGCCGGCGCAGGAGCGCGCGTGGCCGGCGATCCAGGCCGGACGGCACACGCTGGTCGCCGCGCCGACCGGCTCCGGCAAGACCCTGACCGCATTCCTCGCCGCGCTGGATGCGCTGGTGCGCGAGGGCTTGCGCGACGGCGGACTGCAGGACCGCACCCAGGTGCTGTACGTGTCGCCGCTGAAAGCGCTTTCAAACGACATCCAGCTCAATCTCGAGGCGCCGCTGCAGGGCATCCGCGCCGAACTGGCGGCGCTGGGCTTGCCGGATGTGCAGATCCGCACCGCGGTGCGCACCGGCGACACGCCGCAGCGCGAGCGCGCGCAGGCGCGGCGGCGGCCGCCGCATGTGCTGGTGACCACGCCGGAGTCGCTGTACGTGTTGCTGGGATCGGTGTCCGGGCGTGAATCGCTGCGGCATGTGCGCACGGTGATCGTCGACGAGATCCATGCGCTGGCGGCGAACAAGCGCGGCAGCCATCTGGCGCTGTCGCTGCAGCGCCTGCAACACCTGTGCGAGGTACCGCCGTTGCGCATCGGCCTGTCGGCGACGCAGAAGCCGATCGCGGCGGTCGCGCGCTTTCTGGTCGGCAGCGCGGCGGTGCGAGATGGCGAGGCCGACTGCGCCATCGTCGACATCGGCTATGCGCGCGCCCGCGACCTGGCGCTGGAGGTGCCGCCGACGCCGCTCAGCGTGACCATGTCCGCCGACCAATGGCAGCAGGCGTACGCGCGCCTGGCCGAGCTGGTGCGCGCGCACCGTACCACGCTGGTGTTCGTCAACACCCGGCGCATGGCCGAGCGGACCGCGCGGCACCTGGGCGAACTGCTCGGCGTGCAGGCGGTGGCGGCGCATCACGGCAGCCTGGCACGCGAGACCCGGCTGCTCGCCGAGCGCCGGCTCAAGGCCGGCGACCTGCAGGTGCTGGTGGCCACCGCCTCGCTGGAACTGGGCCTGGACATCGGCGATGTCGACCTGGTCTGCCAGCTCGGCTCGCCGCGTTCGATCGCCGCGTTCCTGCAGCGCGCCGGCCGTTCCGGGCATGCGGTGGGCGGTACGCCGAAGGCGCGGCTGTTTCCGCAGTCGCGCGACGACCTGGTCGAGTGCGCGGCCTTGCTGGATTGCGTGCGCCGCGGCGAACTGGACGCGCTGCGCATGCTCGATGCGCCGCTGGACGTGCTCGCCCAGCAGCTCGTCGCCGAGGTGGCCTGCCAGGAGTGGGAGGAGGACGCGCTGTACGCGCTGGTGCGTGGCGCCTGGCCGTATGCGGCGCTGCCGCGCGCGCAGTTCGATGCGGTGCTGCGCATGCTCAGCGATGGCTTCAGCACGCGGCTGGGGCCGCGCGCCGGCTACCTGCATCGCGATGCGGTGCATCGCCGCGTGCGCCAGCGCCGTGGCGCGCGGATGGCGGCACTGACCTCCGGCGGCACCATCCCCGAGACCGGCGACTACAGCGTGGTGCTGGAGCCGCAGGCGCAGACCATCGGCACGGTCAACGAGGATTTCGCGGTGGAGAGCCTGGGCGGGGACGTGTTCCAGCTCGGCAACGCCAGCTACCGCATCCTGCGCGTGGAAGCGGGGCGGGTGCGGGTGGAGGACGCGCGCGGCGCGCCGCCCAACATCCCGTTCTGGATCGGCGAGGCGCCCGGGCGCAGCGACGCGTTGTCGCTGGGGGTGTCGCGGCTGCGCGCCGAGGTCGCGCAGGTGCTGGAGCAGGGTGGGGCGGCGCAGGCGCTGGCCTGGCTGTGCGGCCCGCTGGCGCTGGACGCCGCCGCCGCGCAGCAGATCGTCGACTACCTGGGCCGCGCGCATGCGGCGCTGGGCGCCTTGCCGACCCAGCAGTGCATCGTGCTGGAGCGCTTCTTCGACGCTACAGGCAGTACGCAACTGGTGATCCACAGCGTCTACGGCAGCCGCATCAACCGCGCCTGGGGCCTGGCCCTGCGCAAGCGCTTCTGCCGCACCTTCAATTTCGAGCTGCAGGCGGCGGCGACCGAGGACGCGATCGTGCTGTCGCTGTCGACCCGGCACAGCTTCGCCCTGGACGAGGTGGCGCGCTACCTGCGCGCCGCTTCGGCGCTGGACGTGCTGGTGCAGGCGCTGCTGGACGCGCCGCTGTTCGGCGTGCGCTGGCGCTGGAACGCCACCAACGCGCTGGCGTTGCCGCGCTTCACCGGCGGGCGCAAGGTCGCCCCGCAACTGCAGCGGATGAAGTCCGAGGACCTGCTGGCCACGGTGTTTCCGGACCAGGTGGCGTGCGCGGAGAATTTGGTCGGCGAACGCGAGATTCCCGACCATCCGCTGGTGGCGCAGACCCTGCGTGATTGCCTGGACGAGGCGATGGACAGCGGCGGCTGGCTGCAGCTGCTCCGCGGCATCGAGGCCGGCCAGGTGCGGGTGCTGGCGCGCGAGCTGACCGCGCCGTCGCCGCTGGCGGCCGAGGCCCTGGATGCGCGGCCCTATGCCTTCCTCGACGACGCGCCGCTGGAGGAACGGCGGACCCAGGCGGTGCACAGCCGCCGCTACCAGGATCCGGACAGCGCCGACGATCTCGGCCAACTCGACCCGCAGGCGATCGCCGCGGTGCGCGAGGAGGCCTGGCCGCAGCCGCGCAGTCGCGACGAGATGCACGAGGCCTTGCTCACGCTCGGTGTGGTGAGCGCGGACGAGGCCGCCGCGCGGCCGCAGTGGCAGCAATGGTTAGGCGAACTGGCCGGCGACGCGCGCGCCACCTGCCTGCACGGCGTCGATGGCGCCGCCGCGGCGCTGTGGGTGACCGCCGAAGCGCTGGCGGCGGTGGCGCCGCTGTACCCGCGGGGCCACGCGCAGCCGGCGATCGCGATTCCCGAGGGCTATGCGGTCGCCGACTGGGACCGCGACAGCGCGTTGCGCGAACTGCTGCGCTGGCGCCTTGCAGGGCTGGGGCCGGTCACCGCGGCCGCGCTGGCGGCGCCGCTGCACCTGCCGCTGCGCGAGGTGCAGGCCGGACTGCTGGCGCTGCAACAGGACGGCTATGTGCTGGGCGGGCGTTTCAGCGCCGATGCCGAGGCCGAGGAATGGTGCGAGCGGCATCTGCTGGCGCGGATCCATCGCTACACCCTCGGCCGCCTGCGCCGCGAGATCGAGCCGGTGGCGCCGCGCGACTACGCGCGCTTCCTGTTCCGCTGGCAGCATCTGGATGCGCAGGGCCAGGTCGCCGGCGCCGACGCGCTGGCCGCGGTGCTGGCGCAACTGGAGGGCGTCGAGGCCGCGGCGCCGCTGTGGGAGGCGGAATTGTTGCCGGCGCGGGTGCGCGACTATCGTCCGGCGTGGCTGGACGAGGCCTGCAGCGCCGGCCGCACGCTGTGGACGCGGCTGCGCCCCGGCGCCGGCGGCGCAGCGCTGACGCTGCGCAGCACGCCGATTCTGCTGCTGCCGCGGCGCAGCGCCGGGCATTGGTCGCGGCTGTCGCCACCGCCGCAAGCCGACGCGCTGGGCTCGCGCGCGCGCAAGGTCGCCGACCATCTCGAGGCGCACGGCGCCTCGTTCTTCGACGAGATCGCCGAGGCCACCCGGCTGCTGTCCACCGAACTGGAGGCGGCGCTGGCCGAACTGGTCGCCGCCGGCCGGGTCCATTGCGACAGCTACGCCGGCCTGCGCGCCTTGCTGGTGCCGGCCTCGAAGCGGCCCTCGGCGCTGTCGCGGCGGCGGCCGCGGATGGCGCGGTACGGCGGCATCGAGGACGCTGGGCGCTGGGCGGTACTGCGCGCCGGTAGCGAGGCCGACGACCCGGCCGCGCGCAGCGAGGCGGTCGAGCACGTCGCGCGCACCCTGCTGCGCCGCTACGGCGTGGTCTGCTGGCGCCTGCTCGAGCGCGAGGCGGCATGGTTGCCGCCGTGGCGCGAGCTGCTGCGGGTCTACCAACGGCTGGAGGCGCGCGGCGAGATCCGCGGTGGCCGCTTCATCGATGGCCTGTCCGGCGAGCAGTTCGCCCTGCCGGAGGCGATCGGCCTGCTGCGGCAACTCCGCCGCCAGCCCGGCGACGGCAGCTGGCTGTGCGTGGCCGCCGCCGATCCGGCCAATCTGCTCGGCAGCGTGTTGCCCGGTACGCGGGTGCCGCGGGTGGCGGGGGCGCGGGTGCTGTACCGCGACGGCGTGCCGATGGCGAGCTGGGTCGGCGAGCGTTTCGAGCCGCTGCAGGACCTGGGGGCCGAGGAGCGCGCGCTCGCGCAGCGGCTGTTGCGTGGTGGCACGGCGGCGGAGCGGCGCACAGCGCTGGCGCTGCCTACTGTGTGAAGGCGCTGCCGCATGCGCGCGCCTGCGCAGCGCCAGTGCGCGCGGGCCGGGGTCGCTTCACGTTCTGTCTACAAATTAACGGGGTTGATATCCCACATCGTCCTCGGCGCAAGACCGGGGCGTTCTGCCATTGCAGAACAACTACGGCATCCGCGCCGCATGCGCCAAGCGTGCTTCTTCGTCGCTTCGCGTGCTGCGCCGCAACGCCTGCTGCGTATTCATGCCACGCCGCCGCGGCGCCTGCGCTATGCGGAATTCCGCAGTTTTCACGCGTTTTAAAGGCGCCGTCAATGACGCCGATAGCCCTCACGCACAGACGTTGCGGCGCAGCGTCCTCGCTCGCAGCAGGGCGGGTGTGTCCACTCCGCGAGGCGCTGCGGAACAGGTCCGGAGGCGCTGCTGGCGCCACCGGACGTACACGAAGAACTTGGGGAACATCATGTTGGGCAATATGAAAATCGGGGTCAGGCTGACGGTGGCGTTCCTGATCGTGGCGGCGATCGGCGCCTGCATCGGCTGGGTCGGCATCCGCAATTCGGGCCGGATCAACGACTACGCCACGGTGCTGTACGAGCGCGAACTGCTCGGCCTGTCGCACCTGAAAGAGGCCAACATCAATCTGCTCAATGCCGGTCGCGCGCGCCTCAATCTGCAGTTGGCCAGCACGGCGGAAGACCGGGCCAAGCACGTGGCCAATCTCGACAAGTACACAGCCAACGTGGTCGAGCACATGGGCAAGGCCAGGGCGTCGCTGGACGGGCCGGCGACGCAGGCCAAGCTGGCGCGCTTCGACCAGGTCTGGAAGACCTATCTGGAGCGGCGCGGCCAGTTCGTCGACTCGGTGATGCGCGAGCCGCTGCCGGAAGGCAATGCGCAGCTCGCGGAACTGTCGAAGAGCGTGCGCAGCAGCTCCGACGAACTGGACGCGCTGATGTCGGAACTGAGCGAAATCAAGGAGGCGAATGCGTCCAAGGCCAACACCGCCACCGACGAGATCTACGCCAGCAGCACCCGCACCATGCTGGCCATCGTGATCGGCGGCGTGTTGCTCGGCGTGGGCCTGGGCGTGTTCATCAGCCGCAGCGTGACCCGGCCGATCGGCAAGGCGGTCGGCGTGGCCAATGCGCTGTCCGCGGGCGACCTGAGCATGTCGATCGACGTGCGCGGCCGCGACGAGACCGCGCAGTTGCTGCTGGCGATGCAGCGCATGGTCGCCAAGCTGCAGCAGGTGGTCGGCGAGGTCAACGCCAGTGCGCAGAGCCTCGCAGGCGCGTCGGAAGAAGTCAGCGCCACCGCGCAGTCCTTGAGCCAGGCCTCGACCGAGCAGGCTGCCGGCGTGGAAGAGACCAGCGCTTCGCTGGAGCAGATGACCGCCTCGATCGCGCAGAACACCGACAACGCCAAGATCACCGACGGCATGGCCGCGCAGGCGGCCCGCGAGACCCTGGAAGGCGGCGAGGCGGTGGTGGCCACGGTGGCGGCGATGAAGCAGATCGCGCACAAGATCGGCATCATCGACGACATCGCCTACCAGACCAACCTGCTGGCGTTGAACGCGGCGATCGAGGCCGCGCGCGCCGGCGAGCACGGCAAGGGCTTTGCCGTGGTCGCCGCGGAAGTGCGCAAGCTGGCCGAGCGCAGCCAGGTGGCCGCGCAGGAGATCGGCGAGGTCGCCGGCTCCAGCGTGGAATTGGCCGAACGCGCCGGTCAGCTGCTGGAGACCATCGTGCCCAGCATCAGGAAGACCTCGGACCTGGTGCAGGAAATCGCTGCCGCCTCGCAGGAGCAGTCCTCCGGCGTCACTCAGATCAACGCGGCGGTGGTGCAGCTGAGCCAGATCACCCAGCAGAACGCCACCGCCTCCGAAGAGCTGGCCGCGACCGCCGAATCGATGAGCACGCAGGCCGTGCAACTGCAGGACAGCATGGCCTTCTTCCAGTTGTCCGCCGGCGCGCGCCGCGCCGCGCAGATGCTGGATGAACACGAGGCGTCGCTGCCGTTGCGCGTGGCCAGCACGCGCTGGACGGCGCGTGCGCCATCGGCCGTCGCGCGCCGTGCCGGTGCAGGCAATCACGACCGCAGCGACGCGCTGCTGGGCCACGCCTGATCCTTTTCGTGGCGGCGCCGGTCGCGCCGCCGCTCCATGTCGCTGTCGTTGTCACAACTGCCCCATCGTCGGGAGAGTGCCGTGTTCAAGAATCTCAAGATCGCAACCAAACTCTACGGCGGCTTCGCCGTGGTCCTGTGCATCCTGCTGGCCCTGGCCGGCGTCGCCTACTTCAACGTGTCGGCGTTGTCGCAGGCCAACTACTGGAACACCCACACCTACAAGGTGATCGCCGAAGTCGATGCCGCGCTCAGCAGCCTGATCAACATCGAGACCGGCACGCGCGGCTTCTCGCTGACCGGCGAGGATGCGTTCCTGCAGCCCTACCGCGACGGCGTCGCCAGCTTCGACAGCCACCTGCGCACGGCGCAGGAATTGACCGCGGACAATCCCAAGCAGCAGGAGCGCCTGAATGCGTTGAAGCAGACCCAGGCGCAGTGGCTCAGCCAGGCGGTGCATCCGCAGATCGCGCTGCGCCAGAACGTCAACAGCGGCCAGGCGACGATGGAAGCGCTGAGCGCCGCGGTGCGCGCCTCCAAGGGCAAGGCCTACATGGATGCGATGCGCGATCGCATGGCCGAAGTGCGCCGCGCCGAAAGCGAATTGCTGGCCGTGCGCGCCGCCGAGGCCGAGCAGTTGCAGCAGCGCACCAACCTCACCCTGATCGCGGGCAGCCTGGTCGCGGCGCTGTGCGCCTCGCTGATCGGCTTCCTGATCGCGCGCTCGCTGATGCGCGAACTCGGCGGCGAGCCGAGCACGGTGATGGAAGTCGCCTCGCGGATCGCGCGTGGCGATCTCACCGTGCAGGTGCCGACCCGCGCCAACGACAGCACCAGCGCGATGGTGGCGCTGCAGGCGATGGTGGAGCGCCTGGCGGAGGTGGTCGGCGAGGTCAATGCCGGCGCGCAGTCGCTGGCCGGTTCGTCCGAGGAAGTCAGCGCCACCGCGCAATCGCTGAGCCAGGCCGCCACCGAGCAGGCCTCCGGCGTGGAAGAGACCAGCGCCTCGCTGGAGCAGATGACCGCGTCGATCGCGCAGAACACCGACAACGCCAAGGTCACCGAGGGCATGTCGGCGCAGGCGGCGAAGGAGGCGGTGGAGGGCGGCGAGGCGGTGCTGGCCTCCACCCACGCGATGAAGCAGATCGCGCAGAAGATCGGCATCATCGACGACATCGCCTACCAGACCAACCTGTTGGCGCTGAACGCGGCGATCGAGGCCGCGCGCGCCGGCGAACACGGCAAGGGCTTCGCCGTGGTCGCCGCCGAGGTGCGCAAGCTGGCCGAGCGCAGCCAGGTGGCGGCGCAGGAGATCGGCGAGGTCGCCGCCAGCAGCGTGGGCCTGGCCGATCGCGCCGGCAACCTGCTCGGCACCATCGTGCCCAGCATCAAGAAGACCTCGGACCTGGTGCAGGAGATCGCGGCCGCTTCGCAGGAGCAGTCCTCCGGGGTCACCCAGATCAACCTGGCGGTGGCCCAGCTCAGCCAGGCCACGCAGCAGAATGCCGCGGCCTCCGAGCAACTGGCGGCGACCGCCGAGCAGATGAGCACCCAGGCCGAATCGCTGCAGCAGGCGATGGCCTTCTTCCGCCTCAGCCGCGAACAGGACGTGGCCGGGCCACGCCGCGCCGCGCCGGCGGCGCCCAGGCCGGCCGCCACGCGGCCGGTGCGCAGCGCCGGCAAGGGCCTGCGCCCGCGGGCACGCCCGGTTCCGGCCTACACGCTGGCGGATGCGCCGGACGAAGGCCAGTTCGTCAACTTCTGAAGGGGAAGCGCATGTACAACGATCGTTACGAGAGCGTGGCCGAGCACGCGCCGCAGGGCGCCTTGCAGTTCCTGACCTTCCAACTGGATCGCGACCTGTTCGGGCTCAACATCGCCGGCATCCACGAGATCATCGAGTACCGTCCGCCCACCCCGGTGCCGACCATGCCGGCCTGCGTGCGCGGGGTGATCAACCTGCGTGGCGCGGTGGTGCCGGTGGTGGATCTGCAGTCGCGGCTTGGTCGCGCGCCCAGCCAGGTCACCCGGCGCAGTTGCATCGTCATCGCTACCGGCGCCACCGACGAGGGCGGCGGCGCGCAGTCCTTCGGCCTGCTGGTGGACGCGGTCAACGAGGTGCTGGAGCTGTCGCCGCAGCAGATCGAGGCGCCGCCGGCCTTCGGCAGCGACATCCGCCGCGATCTGCTGCAGGGCATGGGCAAGCTGGAGGATCGGCTGGTGATCCTGCTGGATCGCGCGCGGCTGCTGCGCAGCGACGACATCGCCGAATCCGGCGTACCGGCGTTGGCAGCGTAACGTCCTGTCACGCCGTGATCCGTGCATCACGGCGGCCTCGCTAGGGTGGTGAAGCACGGGCATCCGCCCCAGCGAGGTGCACACCATGGCGAACAACGAGACCACCGAGTCCGGCAAGCAGCAGGGCATCCACGAGGGCCAGCAGGATCGCGCTCAGGACGACACCGCCAAGCAGCGGCCCGGCCTGGAGGACCAGAAACTGCGCGACGCGCACGAGCGCGGCCCGCGTTCCGGCCACGGCGAGATCGCGCAGGACGACAAGGGCTGACGGCCGCCGCGGGGACGCGGGCGCGGCGGCGCCAGCGTCCGAGCGATAGGGATGTTGGCCGCGTGCCGTCTGCGGTATCGCGCATGCGGCGCGGCGGCAGGCGATAGCTACGTGGTTGGCATGCCCTGGCGCTGGGGACTCCTGCACGGGCGGCAGGACATGCCAACCAGGCTTCCATGCGATCGAGTCGGCCAGATTGCGACAACGGCTGGGTGAGGCTGCCGCGTTCGCACGGCAGTACGCCACACGCAGGGCCACGCGGGTCCTGGCGCGCCGCCAACAAAAAAGGCCAGAGAGCCTGGTGGCTTTCTGACCTAGTTTGCAAGATGGTGGAGCGGAAGGGGATCGAACCCTCGACCTTCGCATTGCGAACGCGACGCTCTCCCAGCTGAGCTACCGCCCCACATCAGACGCGTAGTGTAACTGGGCGCGGGGCCGCATGCCAAGGGGGGAGTGCAACTCCGCCGCGCGCCGCCGATCGGGCCGATGCCATGTGCGACCGCCCTGTTGTCTACAGTGTCGGCATGGAGCCGATATACTCGGCGGCCGAAATCCCGCCTCAGGCGATTTCGTCCCGGATGAAATATTCCGTCCGCTTCAAACACTTTTTACAGATACGGGTCTTTTCAACATGACGGAAGTTCGCAACTTGCAACAGATCGCCGAAGCCAAGGCCAAGCTGCAGGAAGAAATGCGCAAGCTGGAAGAGCAGGAACGGCAGGCGCGCGAGGGCGAAACCAATGCCGCGCATGCCAACGTGCTGTCGCTGCTGGAGCAGTTCGCCGAGTTCTTCAGCGCCAAGCAGCGCAACGAGATCGCCGCCTACGTGACCAGCGCGGCGTCCAAGCCGGCCAGCAGCAAGTCCGCCGGCGGCCGCAGCGAGGTCAAGCCGAAGTACCAGTTGCCGCACACCGGCGAAACCTGGTCCGGCCGCGGCCGCACGCCCAAGGCCTTCGCGGCCTGGGAAGGCACCGCCGCCTACAACGAATGGAAGGCGCGGCATCCGGACCTGAAGTTCCCGCTGTTCAAGTACTGAGCAGACGAAAAAAGGCCAGGGATTCCTGGCCTTTTTTCATGGGCGCGCGTTTTTATGGAGGCGCGCGGCGCGCGGCGCGCGGCGTGCGGCGGCAGCCGCAGCGATTCGGCCGCGCGCCTTCAGCGTGCGCCGCCCAGCAGCGGCTGCAGCCGCGGTTCCAGTTCGCGCCGGCGCCAGCCCGCCAGCGGCTGCGGCCACTGCGCGCTTTCCAGCAGGGCTTCCAGGTGCTTGCGCGAGGCCAGCAGGCCGTCGGGCAGGCCGAGTTCGGCGCTGCGCGCGGCCACCGCGTCCTGCAGCCGCTTCAGCGCCGCCTTGTTGTCGTCGCTGGCGGCCAGCGCCAGCGGCGCGTCGGCCTCGTCGGCCAGCGGCGTGGTCAGCGCCTGCCACAGCGCATCGCTGAGCTTGCGTGGCGCCTTGGGGTGCTTGTCGAACAGCGCCAGCAGCGCCTGCCGGTCGTCCGGCGGAAACCGCGCCAGGGTGGCGGCCAGTTCGTTGTCCAGGATCCAGCTGCGCGGCTTGTCGCTGTGCCGGGCCTGCGCGTCGCGCCAGCGCAACAGGCGCAGCAGGCGCAGCTGCGCGGGGCGGTCCATGAACTGCGCCGAGCGCATGCCCAGGTGCGGCCAGCGCTCGCCGTCGTCCTGCTCGACGGTGCCGAGCAGGCGCTCGCCGTCCTCGTGCAGCCAGGCGCTGCGGTCCAGGGCCTGCAGCCGCGTCTGCAGCGCGTCGTGCATTGCGAACAGATGGCGGACGTCGTCGGCGGCGTACTCCAGTTGCGCCGGCGACAGCGGGCGGCGCAGCCAGTCCGAGCGGGTCTCGCCCTTGGCCAGGTGCACGCCGGTGATCTCCAGTACCAGCTTCTGGTAGCCCATACCGGCGCCGAGTCCGGCCAGGCCGGCGGCGATCTGGGTGTCGAACAGCGGCCGCGGCAAGGTACCGCACGCGCACTTGAAGGCGACCAGGTCTTCGCTGGCGCTGTGCATGATCTTGAGGATGTCCGGGGCGCTCAGCCACGGCGCCAGCGCCTGCGGCATGCCCGGGATCAGCGGGTCGATCAGCAGGATCTCGTCGCCCACCGCCATCTGCACCAGCGCCAGTTGCGGCCAGTAGGTCCGCTCGCGGACGAATTCGGTATCTAGGCCGATGCGGGCCGGGCGCTGCGCCAGCCGCTCGCTCAGCTCGGCAGGTTGCTTGATCCAATATGGCACGTGATTTCCGTCGAATGCAGGGTTTGCTCAGGCAGGCGAGAATAGCCTAACGTCGCTCCGCCGGCCGCACGGCGCGCCGGGCGGGACGGCGTCGCCAGGGCCATGATTCGGAGGAAGGGTGCGCAGCAGCGGCGTTGTGATGGTCTGGACCGTGCTGGCGGCGTTGCTGGCCGGCTGCGCACGGCAGCCGCCCGCGCCGCCGACCGACGCCGCGCCCAAAGCCTCCGTGCCCAAGGCCGCCGCCGCGCGCGCGCCGACGCCGGCCAAACCGGTGCAGGCGCCCAGCGTGACCATCGGCGGCGAGGATGCGGCCGAGACCGTGGCGCGCTGGCAGCCGCCGTTGCCGGTCTTGACCCGCAGCGGCCTGCCGCAGGCGCGGCGCCAGGCGGCGCGCGCGCTGGCCGAGGACCGCCTGTTCGCCGATGCGCAGTCGGCGATTCCGTTGTACCTGGCGATCCGCAGCCTCGCACCGCACGATCGCGTCGCGCAGGACGGCCTGCGCAAGGCGCGGCGGCGCCTGCTGCAGCTCGGCGCGCAGGCGCTGGGCGATCCGGAACTCTCCGAGCGCACGCTCGAGCAGGCCGCGCGCATCGCGATGGTGGCGCTGTGGCTGGATGCCGAAGACCCGGCGGTGCGGCGCCTGCAGCAGCGGGTGGAGACCGCTTCGCGCGTGCTGGCCTACAACCGCGCCGGCGAGGACGACCTGCGCGGCGGCCGCCTGGGCGAGGACGGCAACGGCGCGCTGGCCAATTTTCGCGAGGCGCTGCTGCTGGATGCCGACGATGCGCGCGCGCGGCAGGGCGTGGCGGCGGTGGAGAGCGCGTTGATCCGCCGCGCCGAGGCGGCTGCGGCGGCCTCGGATTTCGCCGCGGCCGGCAGCTGGCTGGCGCGCGCGGCGCGGGTGCGCGAGGACGCGCCCACGGTGCGCGACGCGCGCGCGCGCGTGGAGCAGGTGCGCGTGGCGCGCATCGCCGCCTTGCGCGATGCCGGCCTGCGCGATCTGGTCACGCCGGCCGGGTTGAAGTCGGCGCGCGAGCGCCTGGGCGATGTGCTGCGCATCGCCGATCCCGGCGATCCGGTGGCGGCGATGCTGCGCGAACGCATCGACCTGGCCACCCACTACGGCAGTTTCCGCCCCGGCCAGGTGTTCACCGACGGCATGCGCGACGGCGGCCGCGGCCCGCAGATGATCGTGGTGCCGCACGGCGGCTTCCGCATGGGCGCGGCCGAGAGCGAACCCGGCGCCTCGCCGGCGGAGATGCCGCAGCACTACGTGCGCTTCGACCGCGGTTTCGCCATGTCGATCACCGAGGTCACCGTGGCCGAGTTCCGCCGCTTCGTGGAGGCGACCAAGGCGCGTCCGCGCGCCACCCGGCGCGGCCATTCCACCGTCTACGACGAGCGCAGCGGCAACTTCGTGCGCCGCAACGGGGTGGACTGGCAGTCGGACTACCAGGGCGCGCGCGCCGCGCCGAACAGCCCGGTAATGCACGTCAGCGTGCGCGACGCCGAAGCCTACGCGGCCTGGCTGTCGCAGCAGACCGGGCGGCACTACCGGCTGCCCAGCGAGGCCGAGTTCGAATACGCCCTGCGCGCCGGCAGCCGCGGCCGCTATCCCTGGGGCAACGCCGGCACGCCGCCGCGCGGCAGCGGCAACTTCACCGGCGGCGGCGATGTCTCGCCCAGCGGCCGGCACTGGCGCAACGCCTTCGTCGGCTACACCGACGGATTCTGGGGCCCGGCCCCGGTCGCCAGTTTTTCCGCCAATGCCTGGGGCCTGCACGACATGGCCGGCAACCTCAGCGAGTGGGTCGCCGACTGCTGGCATGCCAGCTACCGCCGCGCGCCGGCCGACGGCGCGGCCTGGTACAACCCGGGCTGCCGCTCGCGGGTGGTGCGCGGCGGCAACTGGGCCAACGCGCCGGAACAGACCCGCGCGGCATGGCGGCTGATGCAGGATTCGGACAGCACCAGCGCGCGCGTCGGGTTCCGCCTGGTGCGCGGCATTTGACGCCGCCAAGTCGGTGCCGACGCTAGATTGCCTCACCAGTCAGCGAGGGGAACGGGATGAACGAGGTCTTCGGCCGCCAGGGCGGCGAACCGGGAGGCGGCCGCCGCGGGCCGTTGGGCGGGGTGCGCTGGCTGGTGCTGCTGGGGTTTGCGGTCTATGCCGGGTACTACTGGTTCTCCAACCGCAGCGAGGATCCGTATACCGGCGAGCGGGTGCTGATCGACCGCTCGTTGAACGTGGAGGACGAGAAGGCGCTGGGCCTGCAGGCCTATCGCGAGATCCTGGCGCAGGAACGGCCGCTGGACCCGCAGGCGCCGCAGGCGCAGCGGGTGCGCGCGATCGCGCAGCGGCTGATCGCCAAGGTCGACGTGGTCGAGGACGCGCTGGCCGCCGAACACGGCATGCAGGCGCAGCACGCCGCGCGCAGTTTCGACTGGGACGTCAACGTGATTCCGTCCGAGCAGGCCAACGCGTTCTGCCTGCCCGGCGGCAAGATGGCGGTCTACACCGGCCTGTTCCCGGTCGCCGGCAATGCCGATGCGATGGCGGTGGTGATGGGCCACGAGATCGCGCATGCGCTGCTGCGGCATGGCGCGCAGCGCATGGCCCAGCAGAAGCTGACCCAGATCGGGCAGATGGCCGGCGCCGCCGGCGGCCTGGACCCGCAACAGCAGCAGATGGCGATGGCGGCGATGGGCTACGGCTACCTGCTGCCATACGCGCGCAGTCACGAGACCCAGGCCGACGAAGTGGGCCTGATGCTGGCCGCGGCGGCCTGTTTCGACCCGCGCGAGGCGGTGCCGCTGTGGCAGCGGATGAGCGCCAGCAGCGGCGGCCAGGCGCCGCCGGAGTTCGCCTCCACCCATCCCAATCCGGGCACCCGCATCCAGAACCTGCAGGCGCTGATGCCCAAGGCGCTGGAGTACCGGCAACGCTTCTGCGAATCGGCGCGCAGCACCGCGCAGTGACGGTCCGCGCCTGGCTGCCTTGTCGCTGAACGCCGCGCGCGCGCCCATGCGCGCGTGCGCGGCGGCGGGCGCATGATGCGTTCCACACCATCAGGAGCACTGCCATGAAACGCCTGCTGCTGTCCGCTCTCTTCGCCACGGCCGCACTGGGCGGCTGCGCCACCAACCGGCTCAGCGACGACGAGCGCCTGGCCCTGTATCGCGCCCACGCCGGTGCGCCGGTGCGCGACTTCCAGTACTTCAACCAACTCAACGGCTGGACCGCG
Organism: Xanthomonas sacchari; assembly: GCF_024266585.1. Classification (NCBI taxonomy): domain Bacteria; kingdom Pseudomonadati; phylum Pseudomonadota; class Gammaproteobacteria; order Lysobacterales; family Lysobacteraceae; genus Xanthomonas; species Xanthomonas sacchari. The sequence continues at coordinate 3,436,521 of NZ_CP100647.1, read as the reverse complement.
CTCGGCGACAGCGCGCTGGCGGTGTGGACGCGTCCGAACCAGGCCTATCTGCTGGAGTTCGCCGGTCCCTGCCAGGACCTGGATTTCGCGCCCAGCATCGCCATCACCCATTTCGGCAGCCAGGTCTCGGCGAAGTTCGACGACGTGCTGGTGCTCGGCGGCGGCCCCGGCGCGATTCGCCTGCCGTGCCGCATCGACAGCATCCGCCCGCTCGACGTCAAGGCACTGCGTGCCTCGGAGAAGGAACTGCGCGAGGCGAAGGTGCAGGAGCGGGCGCAGCAGGTGCCTGGGGGCTGAGCCGGGATTCGGGATTTGGGATTCGCTAGGCGGCGGGGCGGCGGGGCGAGTGCGGGGTTGCGCTGCCGCTCCTCCCTGGCGCTACGGGTTGCAGCCTGGTGCGTTAGGTGTGGCGGAAAATGTGCGCACGCCCTGATAGCCGCAGGGCGCACGCGTGGGAGCGGCTTCAGCCGCGACGGGCTTGCCGGTAACGCCCGTCGTGGCTGAAGCCGCTCCCACAGGGCGCGTCCCGGCGTTATTGAGGTGCCCTGAAGCCGCTCCTGCGCGATGGCGTGATGCTGACGAAGTGCGTGGTTGGTGGTGTGCGCGCGCGACGCGACGACGCGGCGCCGCCGCTCAGGGCGCCTGGTCGGGCGCCACGTAGCCGTCGGGCTTGGCGGCGCCGCCCTGGAACAGGAACTTCTCCAGTTCCGCTTCTAGGAACGCGCGGTGCTTGGGGTCGCGCGGCGACAGCCGGTTCTCGTTGATCAGCATGGTCTGGTGCGCCAGCCACGCCTGCCAGCCGGCCTTGCCGATGTGCGCGAACACGCGCTTGCCGAGCTCGCCGGGATACGGCACGTAGTCGAGCCCTTCGGCGTCGCGTTGCTGGTACTGGCAGAAGACGGTGCGGGACATGGCAATTCCTGGCGATGCGCGCGGCGCCGCGCGCCGGTGCGCGCTAGAGGCCGTCGAGCAGTTTGCGGATCGGTGCGGGCAGGCCCAGCGTCGACAGGTCGGCGCGCGCCACCCAGCGCAGGTCGGCATTGTCGCCCAGCGCATCGCCCATGGCGACCTTGCGCAGGCGCAGCGGCTGCAGATGCAGGCGGTAATGGCTGAAGGTGTGCACGATCGGCGGCAGCGCTTCGGCGTCGTCGTAGGCGCGCCCGCGCATCCAGCGCGCGTACCAGGCGCGCAGTTCGCTGTCGGTGTCGGCCTGCGGCAGGGTCCACAGCGAGGCCCAGATGCCGGTCGGCGGACGCCGCTGCAGCAGCAGTTCGCCGGCGGCGTTCTCCAGCAGCAGCGCCAGCGCCTCGCGCTCGGGCAGGGTCTTGCCCGGCTTGGGCGTGGGCAGCGCCTCGACCAGGCCGTCGCGGCGCGCCACGCAGTCGTCCTGCAGCGGGCACAGCACGCAGGCGGGGTTGGCGCGGGTGCACAGGGTGGCGCCGAAATCCATCTGCGCCTGGGTGTAGTCGGCCATGCGCCGGTCGGGCACGGCGTCCACATGCGACTGCGCGAGCGCCCACAGCGGCTTTTCCACCGCCGGCAGGCCGGGGTAGCCGGCGATGCCGTGGTAGCGGGTCAGCACGCGCTTGACGTTGCCGTCGAGGATCGGGAAACGGTCGTTCCAGGCCTGGCTGAGGATCGCGCCAGCGGTGCTGCGGCCGATCCCGGGCAGCGCGTGCAGGGCCTCGAAATCGCGCGGCAGCTCGCCGCCGTGCAATTCCACGCAGCGCTTGGCGGCGGCATGCAGGTTGCGCGCGCGGGCGTAGTAGCCGAGCCCGGCCCATTGCGCCATCACCGCGTCGTTGTCGGCGGCGGCCAGCGCCGGCAGGGTCGGGAAGTGCTGCAGGAAGCGCAGGAAGTAGGGGATGACCACCGCCACCTGGGTCTGCTGCAGCATGATCTCCGACAGCCAGACCCGGTACGGGCTGCGCGGATGCTGCCAGGGCAGGTCGTGGCGCCCGTGGCGGTCGAACCAGGCGAGCAGGCGGGCGGGGAAGGTGTCAGAGGGCTGGCGCATGCTGGCTTCAAAGTTCCTTCTCCCCTCGGGAGAAGGTGCCCCGCAGGGGCGGATGAGGGGAGGGCTATTCCTTCTCCCCTCGGGAGAAGGTGGCCCGAAGGGCCGGATGAGGGTGCGCGCGAAGCCTAGTGCACTTGATTCCGCGAGACGCTTCGCGCCGCACCCTACACCCCAACCCCGCTCCGCGCCCCGGCCCGCGCTTGCGGCGCGGGCGCTCCAGGGCACGCGCGCCAGTGGCGCGCAAGCCGTGCCCTGTCGCCCCGGGGGGGAGAGGGGCTTCAATCAGCCGCCCAATGCCTCCGGCAGCAAGGCGTCGACGAAGGCCTCGGCGTCGAACACGCGCAGGTCTTCGGGGCGTTCGCCGATGCCGGCGAAGCGGATCGGGATGCCGAACTCGCGGGCCAGGGCGAACACCACGCCGCCCTTGGCGGTGCCGTCGAGCTTGGTCACCACCAGGCCGGTGACGCCGACCGCGGCGTGGAACTGGCGCAGCTGCGACAGCGCGTTCTGGCCGGTGGTGCCGTCGATCACCATCAGCACCTCGTGCGGGGCGCTGGGGTCCAGCTTGCCGAGCACCCGGCGGATCTTGCCCAACTCGTTCATCAGCCCGGTCTGGGTGTGCAGGCGGCCGGCGGTGTCGGCGATCAGCACATCGGTGCCGCGCGCCTTGCCGGCCTGCAGCGCGTCGAAGGCCACCGAGGCGGCGTCGGCGTTCTGGCCCTGCGCGATCACGCTCACGCCGTTGCGCTCGCCCCAGGCCTGCAGCTGCGCCACCGCCGCGGCGCGGAAGGTGTCGCCGGCGGCCAGCATCAGGCTGTGGCCCTCGTCCTTGAAGCGCTTGGCCAGCTTGCCGATGGTGGTGGTCTTGCCGACGCCGTTGACGCCGACGGTCAGCACCACGAAGGGCTTGGCGTTGCGGTCGATGCGCAGCGGCTGCGCCACCGGCTGCAGGATCGCCAGCAGGTCGGCGCGCAGCGCCTGCTGCAGCGCCCGGGCGTCGGCGAACTCGCGCGCCTTCATGCGCTTGCGCAGGCTCTCGATCAGCGCGGTGGTGGCGGGGATGCCGACGTCGGCGGTGATCAGCGCGGTCTCGATCTCGTCGAGCAGGTCGTCGTCGAGCTTGGGGTTGCGCGAGAACAGGCTGCCGACGCTGCGCGCGAAGCTGCTGTTGCGCAGGCGCTCGCGCCAGCCGGGCTTGCCGGCCGGCGCGGCGGGCAGCGCGTCGCTGCGTGCCAGGTCGGCGTCGGCGGCGGGCACGGACGCGGCGACAGGCGACGGCGCGGGTACCGCGGCGGAAGGCTGGGCGGGAACGGGTGTCGGCTGCGGCACGCTCGGCGCCGGCGCGGCGGCCGGCGTCGGCACATAGGCCTGCGGCGGCGGGGTGGGCGCTGCGGGCGGCAGCGGCGTCGGTTGTGGCTGCGGGACCGCGACCGGGGCGGGCGCCTGGACGGGGTGTTCGGCGACCGGCGCGGGCGTCGGCTCCGGGGCAGCGGCGGGGACGGGAGCGGCGGGCGCGGCCTCAGTGGCAGGCGGCGCCGACGGCGCAGGCGCCGCCGGTTCGGCGCTTGCCGGCTTGGGGAAGGCGGCGGCCAGTTCCTCGATGCTGTAACGCTGCGTGCGGCTCTCGCCGGCGTTGTCCTGGGGCTTGTTGCGGCGGAATAGGCTGACCATGGATGACGCGTGGACCGGAAACGCGGAATGCTACCACTTGCGACCTGAGCGGCCTGTGCAGCGGGGGCAGGCTGGGATGGTTGGCGGGATGGGATTAGTGCGTCGTGAACGCGTGTGCGTAGGTGGACGCGTTTCTTCAGTCGCGATCGGGCGCTCCCGGTGAAGCCATCCTCTCAGGGCAAGCGCGGATTTGTCATGGTGTTTCGACGCAATGGCTGCGCCGGACCCTCACCCCAACCCCCGCTCCTCGCCCCGGCCAGCGCTTGCGGCGCGGGCGCTCAAGGGCACGCGCGCCAATGGCGCGCAAACCGTGCCCTTTCGCCCCGGAGGGAGAGGGGCTCTGCATTCGTAGCGCCGCGATCCCAACGCCCGCATTCAGCCAAAAAACGAATCCCCAATCCCCAATCCCCATTCCCAGCTCTTCACAGCTTGCCCTTCATCGACCGGTAGTCGCGCGGGGTCATGCCGACAGTGGCCTTGAACTGGCGGGCGAAGGCGCTCTGGTCGGCGAAGCCGCACAGCTGGCCGATGCTGGCGATGCTGTCGTCGCCGTGCAGCAGGCGCATCGCCGCTTCGATGCGCATCTTGGTCAGCAGTTGCTGCGGGGTCAGCTGGAACACGCGGCGGAAGTGCCGCTCCAGTTGCGCCACCGACAGCTCGGCCAGGTCGGCCAGGGTCTGCACGCGCAGGTTGTCGCCGTAGTGCGCCTGCATGTGCTCCATCGCGCGGCTGATGCGCTCGTAGGCGGAATGGCGGCTGTCCGGCTGGCCCAGGTCGCGGGAGATGCCGACCACGCCGATCACCTCGTCGCCCTCGCACAGCGGGCGCTTGAAGGTCAGGCACCAGCCGGGGGTACGGTTCGGGAACAGGTGCACTTCCAGCTGGTTCTCGATCACCTCGCCGCACAGCACGCGCCGGTCCTGCATGAGGTAGCTGCCGCCCAGCGGCAGCGGGAACACGTCCGCGGCCGATTTGCCGATCAGGTCGGCGCGGTGTTTCTTGCCCAGCCGCCGCACCAGGGTCAGGTTGACGTGGGTGTAGCGGCCGTCGCGATCCTTCACGAAGAACACCACGTCCGGCAAGGCGTCGAACAGCGTCTGCAGTTCCAGTGCCGAAATCAGAGTGTCCATGGCGTTCACCTGGGGGAGTGGGTGGCGGCGCGGGCGCGCTGCCGCGCGTCCCCGGATGTCGATGCTAGCCTAAGTCGGCGCTGCCCGGCGTTGTCGGGTTGTGCGAATTTCCGCATTTGCGACAGGCAAACGCTGCTAGCCGGCGGCGGGGCCGAATGTGAGCATGGCGCCATGCATACACTCGATGTCATCGACTCGCACAGCGCCGGCGAACCGACCCGTGTCGTCGTCTCCGGCTTCCCCGATCTGGGAACCGGTTCCCTGGCCCAACGCCGCGAACTGTTCCGCACGCGCTTCGACCGCTGGCGCAGCGCCATCGCCTGCGAGCCGCGCGGCTCGGACACCATGGTCGGCGCGCTGCTGCTGCCGCCGGTGGCCGCCGATGCCTGCGCGGCGGTGATCTTCTTCAACAACGTCGGCTACCTGGGCATGTGCGGCCACGGCACCATCGGCCTGGTGCGCACGCTGGCCGACCTGGGCCGGCTGAGCCCGGGCACGCACCGCATCGAGACGCCGGTGGGCACGGTCGGCGTGGAACTGCATGCCGACGGCCGGGTCTCGGTCGACAACGTCGAGAGCTACCGCCATGCCACCGGCATCGACGTGCTGGTGCCCGAGTACGGGCGCGTGCGCGGCGACGTCGCCTGGGGCGGCAACTGGTTCTTCATCACCGAACAGACGCCGTGCGCGCTGGAGCTGCGCCACCAGCGCGCGCTGACCGCCTATACCGAGGCGGTGCGGCTGGCGCTGGAGGCGGCGGGCATCCGCGGCGCCGACGGCGGCGAGATCGACCATATCGAGATCAACGGGCCGGCGCCGGACGCCAGCGCCGATGCGCGCAACTTCGTGCTGTGCCCGGGCCTGGCCTACGACCGTTCGCCGTGCGGCACCGGCACCAGCGCCAAGCTGGCGTGCCTGGCCGCCGACGGCAAGCTGGCGCCGGGCCAGGTGTGGCGCCAGCAGGGCATCCTCGGCAGCGTGTTCGAGGGCAGCTATGCGCCCGGCACCCGCGGGGTATTGCCACGCATCACCGGGCAGGCCTTCATCACCGCCCGCGCACAGTTGCTGCTCGATCCGCAGGATCCGTTCGCCTGGGGCATCGGCGCCGCATGAGCAGCGGTTTCGACCTGATCGTCGTCGGCGCCGGCATCGTCGGCGCGGCCTGCGCCGATGCGGCGGCGGCCGCCGGCCTGCGCGTGGCGATCGTCGAGTCGGGCAGCATCGGCGGCGGTTCCACCGCCGCGGCCATGGGCCATCTGGTGGCGATGGACGACGATCCGGCGGAACTGGCGCTGTCGGCGTACTCGCTGCGCCTGTGGGAAGAGTTCGCGCCGCTGCCGCAGGCCGAGTTCAGCCGCTGCGGCACGCTGTGGGTGGCGCGCGAGGCGCGCGAGCTGGCGGCGATTCCGGCCAAGATCCAGCGCCTGGCCGCGGCCGGCGTGCACGCCGAAGCGCTCGATGCGCAGCGCTTGTATCAACTGGAGCCGGCGCTGGTGCCGGGCCTGGCCGGCGGCATGCGCGTGGCCGCCGAGGCGGTGGTGTATCCGCCGCGGATGGCGCGCTACCTGGTCGAGCGCGCCTGCGCCGCCGGCGCGCAACTGTACGCCGGGCGCCGCGCCACCGCGCTGGTCGCTGCCGGCGTGCGCCTGGACGACGGCAGCGCGCTGCATGGCCCGGTGCTGGTCGCCACCGGCTGCGCCCTGCCGGAACTGTTGCCGGAACTGCCGATGCGGGCGCGCAAGGGACAATTGGTGATCACCGATCGCTATCCGGGCTTCGTCGCCCATCAATTGCTGGAGCTGGGCTATGCCGACAGCGCGCACGGCAGCGACGGCAGCAGCGTGGCGTTCAACGTGCAGCCGCGGCCGACCGGGCAGATCCTGATCGGCTCCTCGCGCGAATTCGATGCGACCGACCGCGCGGTGTCGATGCCGATGCTGCAGCGGATGCTGGAGCGCGCCTTCGCGTTCCTGCCGGGCCTGCGGCAACTGCAGGCGATCCGGGTGTGGACCGGCCTACGTCCGGCCACGCCGGACGGGCGCCCGTACCTGGGCGTGGTGCCGGAGCGGCGCGACGTGTGGGTCGCGGCCGGCCACGAAGGCTTGGGCGTGACCACCGCGCTGGGCAGTGCGCGCCTGCTGCTGGACCAACTGCTGCAGCGGCCCGCGGCGATCGATCCGGCGCCGTACGCGCCGGCGCGGGCGCTGGCATGAGCGCGCGGATGCTGCGCCTGCAGGTCGATGGCCGCGACGTCGAAGTACTCGACGGCAGCAGCGTGGCCGCGGCGGTGGCGCAGGTCGCCCCGCATTTCCGCCGCTCGCGCAGCGGCCAGCCGCGTGCGCCGCTGTGCGGCATGGGCGTGTGCGCCGAATGCCGGGTGCGCATCGACCGCGTCGGCCAGTTGCGCGCCTGCATCACCCCGGCGCGCGACGGCATGCAGGTGTGGACCGATGGCTGAGCCGCGCGCCCACTACGAGGTACTGGTGATCGGCGCCGGCCCGGCCGGGCTGGCGGCGGCGCTGGCCGCGGCAGGGCATGGCCGCCGCGTCGGCCTGGTCGATCTGCAGGCGCGTGCCGGCGGCCAGATCTGGCGCCACGACGTGGCCCAGGCGCCGCCGCGCCTGGCCGCGCGTGCGCTGGCGCAACTGGCGGCCAGCGCGGTGACGTTCCTGCCGCAGACCCAGGTGCTGCTGGCGCAGGACCGGCAGTTGCTCACCGATGGCCCGGACGGCCCGCGCTGGCTGGGCTACGACGCGCTGGTGCTGGCCACCGGCGCGCGCGAATTGCTGTTGCCGTTCCCGGGCTGGACCCTGCCCGGGGTGACCGGCGCCGGCGGCGCGCAGGCGCTGGCCAAGCAGGGCTGGCCGCTGCACGGGCGGCGCGTGCTGGTCGCCGGCAGCGGGCCGCTGCTGCTGGCCTCGGCGGCGACGCTGCAGCGCCATGGCGCGCAGGTGCTGGGCATCGTCGAACAGGCGCCGTGGCGCGCGCTGGCCGCATTCGCCGCGCAATTGCCGCTGCGCTGGCCGGACAAGGCGCTGCAGGCGCTGGCGCTGCGCACGCAACTGGCCGGGGTCGGCTACCACGCCGGCAGCGTGGTGCTGGCCGCGCACGGCGAGGGCCGCGTGCAGGAAGTGGAGATCGACGGCCCGCGCGGTCGCCGCCGTCTGGCCTGCGATCAACTGTCGGTGGGCTACGGCCTGGTGCCGAACGTGGAACTGGCGCAACTGCTGGGCTGCCGACTGGGGCGCAGCGGCGTGCACCCGTGCGTGGCGGTGGATGCGCAGTTGCGCACCAGCGTCGACGGCGTGTACGCCGCCGGCGAGGCGCTGGGCATCGGCGGGCGCGATTGCGCGCGCGCGGAAGGCGCGATCGCCGGCCACCTGGCCGCCGGCCAGGATGCCGCGGCGCAGGCGCTGCAGCCGCGGCGGCGCCGTGCGCGCGCCTTCGCCGCGTTGCTGCAGCGGCAGTTCGCGCTGGACCCGCGCATTCATGCACTGGCCGCGCCGGACACGCTGGTGTGCCGCTGCGAGGACGTGCCGCTGGCGGCGCTGCGCGGCCACACCGATCTGCGCGACGCCAAGCTGGCTTCGCGCTGCGGCATGGGCGCCTGCCAGGGCCGCATCTGCGGCAGTGCGCTGACCGAACTGGGGCTGGCCGCGCGCGCCGACGATTTCTCCGACGACGGCCGCCGGCCGCCGCTGTTCCCGGCGCGGCTGCACGCGCTGGCCCATCCCTGTCCGGACCCGGGTCCGGACACCGCTTGCGCCGCGCCTTCGTGCGCGGCATCCCTTCGCAACTCTCCACAAGGTGTACTTCCATGAGCAAGGCTTCCTTCTGGTACGGCGTGCTGCCGGCCATCACCACCCCGTTCAACGCCGACGGCAGCATCGACCACGCGTTCCTGGCCAAGCATGCGCAGCTCATGGTCGACGCCGGCTGCACCGCGATCGTGCCGCTGGGTTCGCTGGGCGAGGCGGCCACGCTGAGCTTCGACGACAAGCTGGCGATCCTGAAGACCCTGGTGCAGGCAGTCGACGGCCGCATCCCGGTGGTGCCGGGCATCGCCGCGCTGTCCACCGACGAAGCGGTGCGCCTGGCGCAGGCGGCCAAGCAGGTCGGCTGCGGGGGCATCATGGTGCTGCCGCCGTACGTGTATTCCACCGACTGGCGCGAGATGGGCGCGCACATGCGCGCGGTGATCGCCGCCACCGACCTGCCGGCGATCCTGTACAACAATCCGATCGCCTACAAGACCGATTTCAGCCCGGCGCAGATCGCCGAGCTGGCGGCCGAGTTCCCGAACCTGCAGGCGGTCAAGGAATCCTCCGGCGACGTGCGCCGCTTCGCCGCGCTGGGCGAGCTGCTCGGCGACCGCCTGGTGCTGCTGGTGGGCATGGACGATGCGATCGTCGAAGGCCTGAGCATGGGAGCCAAGGGCTGGATCGCCGGCCTGGTCAACGCGTATCCGAAGGAGTCGGTGAAGCTGTTCGAGCTTGCCCGCGACGGCGGCTACCCGGCGGCCAAGGCGCTGTACGACTGGTTCCTGCCGCTGCTGCGCCTGGATACCGTGCCCAAGTTCGTGCAGCTGATCAAGCTGGTGCAGGAGAAGGTCGGCCTGGGCAGCGAGCGCGTGCGCGCGCCGCGGCTGGTGCTGGAAGGCGCCGAGCGCGAAGCCGCGCTGAAGGTGATCGACCACGCCATCGCCACCCATCCCGGGCACTGAGATGAGCATGCAACCGCTGTTGCTGGCCGGCCACTGGCAGGCGTCGCTGGAGGAGCGCGGCAGTTTCCGCGCCGAGGATCCGCGCGACGGGAGCGAATTCGGCCCGTCGTTCCCGGTCAGCGGCGCCGCCGACCTGGAAGCGGCGCTGAGCGCGGCGGCGCTGAGCGCCGATGCGCTGGCCGCGGCCGCGCCGGAACGCATCGCCGGGTTCCTGGAGGCGTACGCCGACGCGATCGACGCCGACCTCGCGCAGCTGGTGGCGCTGGCGCATGCCGAGACCGGGCTGCCGGTGGAGCCGCGCCTGGCCAAGGTGGAACTGCCGCGCGCCAGCGGGCAGTTGCGCCAGGCCGCGCAGGCGGTGCGCAGCCACAGCTGGGCGCAGCCGGTGATCGACACCGCGGCCGGCCTGCGCGCGCAGCTGGGGCCGCTGCACAAGCCGGTGCTGGTGTTCGGCCCGAACAATTTCCCGTTCGCGTTCAACGCGGTGGCCGGCAGCGATTTCGCCTCGGCGATCGCCGCGCGCAATCCGGTCATCGCCAAGGCGCATCCCTCGCATCCTGCCACCAGCCAGCGCCTGGCCCAGCTCGCGCACCAGGCGCTGCTGGCGCACGACCTGCCGGCGGCGACGGTGCAGTTGCTGTATCACTTCGATAGCACGCTGGGCCTGGAACTGGCCGGCGATCCGCGGCTGGGCGCGATCGGCTTCACCGGCAGCCGTGCCGGCGGGCTGGCGCTGAAGGCCGCCGCCGACCGGGCCGGCGTGCCGGCCTACGTCGAGCTGTCCAGCGTCAATCCGGTGTTCCTGCTGCCGGGCGCGCTGGCCGAACGCGGCGCGGCGCTGGCGCAGGAGTTCTTCGCCTCCTGCACCATGGGCAGCGGCCAGTTCTGCACCAACCCGGGCATCGTGGTGGTGCCCGAGGGCGAGGCCGGCGATGCCTTCGTCGCCGCGGCCACCGCGCATTTCGCCGCGGCCGCGCCGGCGCTGCTGTTCTCGCGCGGCGTGCTGGAGCATCTGCAGCGCAGCGTGGGCACGCTGCGCGATGCCGGTGCCACGGTGCTGGCCGGCGGCGAGGCCGCCGCGGGGCCGGGTTACCGACATGCGCCGACCCTGCTGGAAGTATCGGCCGAGGCGTTCCTGCAGCAGCCCGAGGCGCTGCAGACCGAGGCCTTCGGCCCGGTCAGCCTGATCGTGCGCGGCGGCGGGCTGGGGCAGTTGACCGCCCTGGCGCGCAGCTTCGAGGGCAACCTCACCGGCACCCTCTATCGTGCCGCCGACGGCAGCGACGACCCGGCCTTCGCCGCGCTGGCCGCGGCGCTGCGGCCGCGGGTGGGGCGCCTGATCTGCAACAAGATGCCGACCGGCGTGGCGGTGAGCCCGGCGATGAACCATGGCGGCCCGTATCCGAGCACCGGCCATCCGGGCTTCACCGCGGTCGGCATGCCCGCGGCGATCCGCCGCTTCGCCGCGCTGCACAGCTACGACGGCGTGCCCGACGCGCTGCTGCCGGCGCTGCTGCGCGACCGCAATCCCGGCGGCGTGCAGCGGTTGATCGACGGCATCTGGAGCACCGCCGACGTGGAGCGCAGCGCATGAGCGAGCACAGCCAGATCGGCGGGCTGACCCTGGAGCAGGCGCATGCGCAACTGGCGCCGTGGCCGCAGCGCGCGCCCGCGATCCACGAGCAGGAATACCGGCAACGCCTGGCCAACGCGCGCGCGCTGATGCGCGCGCACGGCGCCGACGCGCTGCTGATCGGCGCCGGCGCTTCGCTGCGCTACTTCACCGGGGTGCCGTGGGGCGCCAGCGAGCGCCTGGTGGCGATGCTGCTGACCGCCGAAGGCGATCCGCTGCTGATCTGCCCGGCGTTCGAGGAAGGCTCGCTGGACGCGGTGCTGTGCCTGCCGGTGCGCAAGCGCCTGTGGCAGGAACACGAGGATCCGCACGCACTGGTCGCCGAGGCCTTGCTGGAACTGGACGCGCAGACCCTGGCGCTGGACCCGGGCGTGGCCTTCGCGGTGCATACCGGCCTGGCCGCGGTGCTGGGCCGGATCGCGATCCGCGATGCGACGGCAATCGTCGACGGCTGCCGCATGCGCAAGTCGCCGGCGGAACTGGCGCTGATGCAGCAGGCCTGCGACATGACCCTGCAGGTGCAGCGGCTGGCCGCCGGGCTGATCCGCGAGGGCATCACCACCGCGGAACTGACCCGCTTCATCGACCAGGCGCACCGCGCGCTCGGCGCCGACAACGGCTCGACCTTCTGCATCGTGCAGTTCGGTCACGCCACCGCGTATCCGCACGGCATTCCCGGCGTGCAGGCGCTGCGCCCGGGCGAGCTGGTGCTGATCGACACCGGCTGCACCGTGCAGGGCTACCACTCCGACATCACCCGCACCTACATCTTCGGCGAGCCCAGCGAGAAGCAGCGGCGCATCTGGCAACTGGAGCACGACGCGCAGGCGGCGGCGTTCGCCGCGGTGCGTCCGGGCGTGGCCTGCGCGGTGGTGGACGAGGCCGCGCGCAAGGTGCTGCAGCGTGCCGGACTCGGCCCGGACTACCAACTGCCCGGGCTGCCGCACCGCACCGGCCACGGCTGCGGCATGAGCATCCACGAGGCGCCGTATCTGGTGCGCGGCAATGCCTTGCCGCTGGCCCCGGGCATGTGCTGCAGCAACGAACCGATGATCGTGGTGCCGGGCGAGTTCGGCGTGCGCCTGGAGGATCATTTCTACGTCACCGAAGACGGCGCGCAGTGGTTCACGCCGCCGTCGCCGGCGATCGACCGGCCGTTCGCCTGATGCGGGCGGCGGCGGCCCCGGCAGCTTGCGCGGCGTGTGCCGCGCCGTGCAGCGGACACGCCCCGTCCCGCGGAGTCCACCGATGAAACACCTGCGCCTGCCCGTCGCCAGCGTGCTGGCGCTGGCCCTGACCGCCTGCCAGCCGTCCGCACCGCCGGCGCCCTCCGCGCCGGCGGCCGCGGCGCCGGCAAAGGCGGCCGCGTCGCCATCGCAGGCCTTCGCCGCGCTGCTCGATGCGCAATGGCAGTACCACCTCGCGCACCATCCCGAATTCGCCAGCATCATCGGCGACACCCGCTACAACGACCGTTGGAGCGATTATTCGCCCGCCGCGCTGGAGGCCGAACGCCAGGCGACGACGGCGTTCCTGGCGCGCTTCGATGCGGTCGATGCCAAGGCGCTGTCGGCGCAGGAGCAATTGAGCCTGCAGATGATGCAGCGGCAGCTGCGCGACCGCCTGGAGGCGATCGCGCTGAAGAACGACGAGATGCCGCTGGAGCCGGTGGGCGGCATCCAGGTCGCACTGCCGGGTTATGCGCAGGCGTTTCCGTTCGCCAGCGTCAAGGACTACGAGGACTACATCAAGCGCCTGCAGGCGATCCCGGCGCTGCTCGACCAGGTGGTGGCGCTGTCGCGCGCCGGCGCCAGGGACGGGCTGGTGCAACCGAAGTACCTGCTCGAGCGCATTCCCGCGCAGGTGCGCGAGATCGCCGCGCCGGCCGGCGCCGACAGCCCGTTCGCGCTTCCGCTGCAGCAGTTCCCGGCGGCGGTGCCGGAGGCCGAGCGGCCACGCCTACGCGCGGCGATGATCGCGGCGATCGACCAGCAGGTGCGCCCGGCCTACCGCAAGCTGGCCGACTTCGTCGCCGACGAGTACGCACCGCAGGGCCGCCTGCACGAAGGCCTGTGGTCGCTGCCCGATGGCGCGCGCCGCTACCGCTATGCGATCCACACCCAGACCACCACCGATCAGTCGCCCGAGCAGATCCACCAGACCGGCCTGGCCGAAGTCGCGCGCATCGAGGGCGAAATGGGCGCCATCGCCAAACAGCTCGGCTACGCCGACCTGGCGGCGTTGCGCCAGGCGGTGGCGCAGCAGCGCCGCTTCTTCGCCACCTCGCCCGAGCAGATCCTGCAACGCTACCGCGACGCCATCGCGCAGATGCAGCCGCAACTGCCCAAGCTGTTCGGCACCTTGCCGAAGACGCCGCTGGAGGTGCGCGCGATGGCCGCGTTCCGCGCCACCGCGCCCGGCGCCGAGTACTGGCAGAGCGATGCGCAGGGCAGCAAGCCGGGGCTGGTGATGGTCAACACCAGCGACTACGCGCACCGCACCCTGGTCAACATCGAGGCCACCGCGTATCACGAGGGCGTGCCCGGCCACCATCTGCAGATCTCGCTGGCCCAGACCCTGCCGCTGCCGCCGTTCCGCCAGCAGTCCGGCTACAACGCCTATGTGGAAGGCTGGGCGCTGTACGCCGAGCGGCTGGGCAAGGAAGTGGGCTTCTACCGCGATCCGTACAGCGACTACGGCCGCCTGGCCGGTGAACTGTTGCGCGCCAACCGGCTGGTGCTGGACACCGGGGTGCATGCCAAGCGCTGGACCCGGCAGCAGATGATCGACTTCTTCCACGCGCATCCGTCCGACGACGAACCCAGCATCCAGTCCGAGACCGATCGCTACATCGTCTGGCCGGGCCAGGCACTGGGCTACAAGCTCGGCGAACTGGACATCCTGGCGCTGCGCGCGAAGGCCAAGCGCGCACTGGGCGATCGCTTCGACATCCGCGCCTTCCACGATGCCGTCCTCGGCGGCGGCGCGATGCCGCTGGACCTGCTGAACGCGCGCATCGACGCCTGGATCGCCCAGGTCCAGGCCGGCGCCCCCGCCACTCCGGAGACCCCGCGATGACTTCCCGTTCCCGACTGCCTACCGCATTGGCCCTGGCCATCGCCTGCACCCTGGCCTGGCAAGGCGCCGCCGCCGCCGCGCCGGCCGCGGCGTCCGCCGCGGCCTCCGCTGCACCCGCCAGCGATGCCGGTGCGCGCTTCAAGGCCCTGTACCAGCGCGAGTGGAAGTGGCGCCAGGAGCAGTTCGCCGGCGCCGACGACGAAGACGCGCAGGGGCAGGCCGCCGATCACCTGCCCAAGGTCGATCCGGCCACCCAGGCGCAGCGCACCGCGTACTGGCAGCAGGTGCTGCGCGACCTGGACGCGATCGACCCCAGGCAGCTGTCGGCGCAGGACCAGGTGAACTACCAGGTCTATCGCCAGCAGCTGCAGGTGCTGCTCGACCAGCAGCGCTTCCGCGTCTGGGAAATGCCGTTCAACAGCGATACCGCGTTCTGGAGCGACCTGGGCTTCACCGCGCGCGCCACCCTGCGCAGCCGCGAGGACTACCAGCGCTACCTCGGGCAGCTCGCCGACATTCCGCGCTACTTCGACGAACAGATCGCCAACATGCGCGCCGGCCTGGCGCGCGGTTTCGCGCAGCCGGCGGTGACGCTGCAGGGCCGCGACCAGTCGATCGCCGAGGTGGCGCAGGCGCCGGGCGAAAGCAACCTGTTCTACACCCCGTTCAAGCAGATGCCGGCGACGATCCCGGCGCCGCTGCAGGCGCAGCTGCGCGCGCAGGCGCGCACGGCGATTGCCCAGCAGGTGGTGCCGGCCTACGCCAAGCTGCTGCGCTTCATGCGCGAGGAGTACCTGCCCAAGGCGCGCCCGGCGCTGGCAGCCGAATCGCTGCCCGACGGCGTGGCGTACTACCGCGCGCAGATCCGCGAATACACCACGCTCGACCTCAGCCCCCAGCAGATCCACGCGGTGGGCCTGAAGGAAGTGGCGCGGCTGCGCAAGGAGATGGACCAAGCGATCGCCGACAGCGGCTTCAAGACCCCGCCCGGGCAGCAGACGTTCCCGGCGTTCCTGCATTACCTGCGCACCGACCCGAGGTTCTACGCCAAGACCCCGGAGGAACTGCTCAAGGATGCGGCGTGGATCGCCAAGCGCGTGGACGGCAAGATCGGCGACTACATCGGCCGGCTGCCGCGGCAGCGCTTCGCGATCGAGCCGGTGCCGGCGGACCTGGCGCCGTTCTACACCGGCGGCCGCGGCGGCCCCGGCATCTACCTGGTCAACACCTACGATCTACCGTCGCGGCCGCTGTACAACCTCACCGCGCTGACCCTGCACGAGTCCTCGCCCGGGCATGCGCTGCAGATGCCGTTGGCGGCCGAGCAGGGCAACCTGCCGGATTTCCGCCGCTACACCTTCATTTCCGCGTACGGCGAGGGCTGGGCGGTGTACTCGGAATACCTGGGGCAGGAGATGGGGATGTACGACACCCCGTACGACCGCTTCGGCTACCTGACCTACCAGATGTGGCGCGCGTGCCGGCTGGTGATCGACACCGGCATCCATCACGACGGCTGGACGCGGGAGCAGGCGCAGGCGTTCCTGCGCGACAACACCGCGCTCAGCGAGCACGAGGTGACCACCGAGGTCGACCGCTACATCGCCTGGCCCGGACAGGCGCTGTCCTACTACCTGGGCGAGCTGAAGATCCTGGAGCTGCGGCGCAAGGCCGAGCAGGCGCTGGGCGAGAAGTTCGACATCCGCGCCTTCCACGATGCGGTGCTGGAGACCGGCTCGGTGCCGCTGCCGGTGCTGGAGCAGCGCATCGACCGGTTCATCGCCGAGGGCGGGAAATCGCCGTGGGGCGCCGCAACGAACGCACCGATGGCGCCATGACGAACGCGTCGCCACGCGCCGGGATGGCGAACGGCCCTCGCCGCCGTTCGAGGCCATGGGGCAGGGTGGAGATGCGAGCGAGGGGATGCGGGTGAGGGGACGTGGTGCAGTCTTGAGCGGTCGAACTGGCACGAGGCTACGCCCGGACCCTCATCCGCCCCTTCGGGGCACCTTCTCCCGGAGTGAGAAGGGACGTACAAGCCCCTCTCCCTCGGGAGAGGGGTTGGGGTGAGGGTAGTGCGCGAAGCGCATGAGGGATTCAGCTGCACGAGGCTGCGCCCGGACCCTCATCCGCCCCTGCGGGGCACCTTCTCCCGGAGGGAGAAGGGAGGTACAAGCCCCTCTCCCACCGGGAGAGGGGTTGGGGTGAGGGTCGGGGCGCGAAGCGCATGCGGTGTTTCAACTGCACGAGGCTGCGCCCGGACCCTCATCCGCCCCTGCGGGGCACCTTCTCCCGGAGGGAGAAGGGAGTAGCCCCTCTCCCATCGGGAGAGGGGTTGGGGTGAGGGTAGGGAGCGCCGCAGATCGTTGAATCGCCAGTGACACCACTTCCAGCGGGAGACGCCATGGCCGCACAAGGCAAGTTCCACAAGCGCTTGAGCCTGACCGATCTGACCTTCATCGGGTTGGGCTCGATCTTCGGCTCCGGTTGGCTGTTCTCGGCCAGCCACGTCTCGGCGATCGCCGGGCCGGCCGGCATCGTCTCGTGGATCGCCGGCGGCGTGGCGGTCCTGCTGCTGGGCCTGGTGTACTGCGAACTGGGTGCGGCGCTGCCGCGCGCCGGCGGCGTGGTGCGCTACCCGGAGTATTCGCACGGCGTGCTGCTGGGCTGGCTGATGGGCTTCATCACCCTGATCGCCTTCTCCAGCCTGATCGCGATCGAGGTGGAGGCGGCGCGGCAGTACGCGGCGGCGTGGTTCCCGTGGCTCAACCAGGCCGGCAGCACCCATCCCAGCGTCGCCGGCTGGCTGCTGCAGCTGGCGCTGCTGGTGGCGTTCTTCCTGCTCAACTACTACAGCGTCAAGACCTTCGCCACCGCCAACAACATCGTCAGCGTGTTCAAGTTCCTGGTGCCGGTGCTGGTGATCGTGCTGCTGATGGCGCACTTCGATGCGCGCAACCTGCACGTGCAGGGCTTTGCGCCGTTCGGCGCGGCCGGGGTGGAGGCGGCGATCTCCGCCGGCGGCATCATCTTCGCCTACCTGGGGCTGACCCCGATCGTGTCGGTGGCCAGCGAAGTGCGCGATCCGCAGCGCAACATCCCGATCGCGTTGATCCTGTCGGTGGCGCTGTCCACGGTGATCTACGTGCTGCTGCAGCTGGCGTTCCTGGGCGGGGTGCCGGCGCAGCACCTGGCCAACGGCTGGGGTGGCATCGACAAGGCGTTCTCGCTGCCGTACCACGACATCGCCCTGGCGCTGGGCATGGGCTGGCTGGCGGCGCTGGTGATCTGCGACGCGATGATCTCGCCCAGCGGCACCGGCAACATCTACATGAACGCCACGCCGCGGGTGGTCTATGGCTGGGCGCGCAGCGGCGGCTTCCTGCCGGTGCTGACCAAGGTGGATGCCGCCTCCGGCATTCCGCGCCCGGCGCTGTGGTTGAGCCTGGGTCTGTCGGTGTTCTGGACCCTGCCATTCCCCTCGTGGGAGGCGCTGATCAACGTGGTGTCGGCGGCGCTGGTGCTGAGCTACGCGGTGGCGCCGGTGACCGTGGCCGCGTTGCGGCGCAGCGCGCCGGAACTGCCGCGGCCGTTCCGGCTGCGCGGCATGGCGTTGCTCGGCCCGCTGTCGTTCATCGTCGCAGGACTGATCGTGTACTGGTCCACCTGGAACACGCTGTCGTGGCTGCTCGGCCTGCAGATCGCGATGTTCGCGCTGTACGTGCTGTACCGCCTGCCCAACGCCGCCGGCCGCGCGCGGTTGTGGCGGCAGGTGCGCGGCGTGCTGTGGCTGATCGTGTTCTTCGCCCTGGTGCTGGTGGTGTCGCGCCTGGGTACCTTCGGCGGCAGCGGCTGGATCGCGCATCCCTGGGACACGCTGTGCGTGGCGGCGATCGCGCTGGGCTGCTATCACTGGGGTGCGCGCAGCGGCCTGCGCCCCGAGGAGCTGGCGCTGGAAGAGGACGACGGGGAATAACCGTTGCGTGTGTGGAAGGGCTTAGGAGCGGTTCTTGTCCCCTTTGTGGGATTGGCCGCGACGGGCTTTACCGGTAATGGCTGTCGCGGCTGAAGCCGCTCCTACGCAAAAAAGCGTGTTATCGAAGTGATTGGAAACAGTATGAACAAGTTCGTCGTATCGATCGTCATGGCCCTGGCATGCTGCGCCGGTGCCGCACAGGCCGCCCCCAGCGTCGCCGACTACCAGCGTTCGCTGGGGTTGCGCGAGGCCTGGATCGGCCTGACCGAGAACGTGACCTGGCCGGCGCAGTGGCGCGACGACGGCGCGTTCTACTACCGCAAGACCGTGCCGGGCGGCTTCGCCTTCGTGGTCGAGGACGTGGCCAGCCAGCGCAAGCAGCCGGCGTTCGACCAGGCGCGGCTGGCGCGTGCGCTGGGCGCGGCCACCGGCACCGACTATGCGGCGCTGCGCCTGCCGTTCGCGCGTTTCGCCTACGTCGCCGAGGGCGGCCAGGCGCAGGCGGCGATCGCCTTCGAACTCGACGAAACGCCGTGGCGTTGCACCCTCACCACCTATGTCTGCGTCCGCGCCGACAGCGGCCCACAGCCGCGGCCGCGCGGCTTCGGCGTGGTGCGCGACCTGAGCGTGCCGGCCGATTCAACCCCGCGGCGCTCGCCGGACGGGCGCTGGGACGCCTACGTCGACGGCAACGCGGTGATGCTGCGCGCGGTGGCCGACGGGCGCACGTTGCGTCTGGCCGACGATGGCCGCAGCGACGATTTCTACGATCCGGAAACGATCGCCTGGTCGCCGGATTCGCAGCGGCTGGCGCTGTACCGGGTGAAGCCCGGCTTTCCCCGCCGCGTCACCCGGGTCGAGGCGGCGCCGCCCGGCGGCGGCCAGCCGGTGGTGCGCACCCAGTTGTATCCCAAGCCCGGCGATGCGGTGGACATCGAGCGGCCGGTGCTGTTCGACCTCGGCGCGCTGGCACGCGGCGGTGCGTCCAGGCGTCTGGCCATCGACGATGCCTTGTTCGCCAACCCCTACCAGCTCTCGCCGATCCAGTGGCGCCGCGACAGCGCCAGCTTCGTGTTCGACTACGTGCAGCGCGGCTTCCAGCGCATGCGCGCGATCGCGGTGGATGCGGCCACCGGCAAGGCGCACGTGGCGGTGGGCGAGGATGCCAAGACCTTCGTCTATGCCGACCGCAGCTACCGCCACGATGTCGATGGCCTGGGCAAGGAGATCCTGTGGATCTCCGAGCGCGACGGCTGGCGCCACCTGTACCTGTTCGACGGCGCCAGCGGCCGCATCAAGGCGCAGGTCACCAAGGGCGAGTGGATCGTGCGCGACGTGTTGCGCGTGGACGACGCGCAGCGGCGCATCTGGTTCACCGCCAGCGGCATGGATGCGGGCAAGGATCCGTACTATCGACAATTGTTCGCGGTGGATTTCGACGGCAGCCACCTGACCCGGCTGACCGAGGCCGATGCCGACCACGACGTGGCGATCGCCGACGACGGTCGCCATTACGTGGACGTGTATTCGCGTCCGGACATGGCGCCGGTGATGGAACTGCATGCGATCGACGGGCGCCTGCTGCAGGTGGTCGAGCGCGGCGACATCCGCAAGCTGCAGGCCGCCGGCTGGCGCGCGCCGCAGACCTTCGTCGCCAAGGGCCGCGACGGCAAGACCGACATCTGGGGCATGGTGGTGCGCCCGCGCGACTACGACCCGCACAAGCGCTATCCGGTGATCGAGAACATCTACGCCGGCCCGCACGATTCCTTCGTGCCCAAGACCTTCTGGCCGTTCGGCTACCACTCCGGCGGCGACAAGCAGATCGGCATGCAGGCGCAGGCCGATCTGGGCTTCATCGTGGTGATGATCGACGGCATGGGCACCGCCAACCGCTCCAAGGCCTTCCACGATGTGGCCTGGAAGAACCTCGGCGATTCCGGCTTCCCCGACCGCATCGCCTGGCACAAGGCGCTGGCGGCGCAGGATCCGTCCTACGACATCGGCCGTGTCGGCATCTACGGCGCTTCGGCCGGCGGGCAGAGCACGCTGGGCGCGCTGGAGCGGCATCCGGACTTCTACAAGGTCGGCGTGGCGTATGCGGGGTGCTACGACAACCGCATGGACAAGATCAGCTGGAACGAGCAGTGGATGGGCTGGCCGGTGGACGCCAGCTATGCGCGCGCCTCCGGCGTGGACAATGCGGCCAAGCTGCGCGGCGACCTGCTGCTGATCGTCGGCGAGCAGGACAGCAACGTCGACCCGGCCTCGACCGGGCAGGTGGTGGACGCGCTGATCAAGGCCGGCAAGGACTTCGATCTGCTGGTCGTGCCCGGCGGCGAACACTCCGTCGGCCGCTCCACCGGTCCCATCGACTATGTGCAGCGGCGCCAGTACGACTTCTTCGTGCGGCATTTGCTTGGGGAGCCGACGCCGGCATGGAACCGGCTGTAGGGAGCTGGGATTGGGGATTGGGGATTCGCAAAAGCGCATTGATTCCCTTCTCCCCTCGGGAGAAGGTGCCCCGCAGGGGCGGATGAGGGTACGGGCGATGCACTGGGTTCTGGGGCATCGCGGTGCTCCAGGACCCTCACCCCAATCCCTCTCCCGAGGGGAGAGGGGCTTTGAGCGTCGGCGCCGCCGCAGTTGCTCTTGCGAATCCCCAATCCCCAATCCCCAATCCCCGCCACTAAAGACATCGCCACATCAGCCGATACCCCGGCAAGCCTCCCTGCGCGCCCCGTCTGCCATGACCGCCATCGCTCCCAGCTCCTCGATCGCGCTGTCCGGCATGCGCGCCGCCGCGTCGGGGCTGCAGGTGCGCGCCAACAACATCGCCAATCTCGCCACCGACGGCTTCCAGCGCTCGGTGCCGGTGAACCAGGCGAGCGCCGGCGGCGGCGTGGTCGGCCAGGTGCAGCAGGCCGACGGGCAGGGCAGCGATCTGGTCGACGACATGGTCGGCGCGCTGACCGAGCGCACCGCGTTCCAGGCCAATGCGCGGGTGCTGCGCGCGGCCGACGACAGCATCGGCAGCCTGCTCGACGTGCTCGCCTAAGCCGTCACCGCCGCGTCGCGCTGCCGTGACGCAGCACCGCCGCGACCACGTGGCTGTGCGGTTTTCCGCACCGATCCTCGGCACAGCGCACAAGACGCTGCGGCGCGCGCGGCGCACGATGCGACGATCGCATTGCATCGGGGACGGTAGATGGATCGGAGAGATTTCCTGCGTCAGGGCCTGGCGGTCGGCGCGGTCGCCGGCGTGGAAGCGCTGGCCGGGCGTGCCGCCGCGGCACCGGCGGCCGCCAGCGCCGCGCGCGCGCCTGCGCCGCCGCAACTGCAGCCACTGGCGGCCGACGCGCTCGCCGGGCACACCCTGCAGTGCCGCTTCGTCGAGGCCGGCGCGACCTGGGAGGTGTACGAGGATCTGCGCCAGCCCGATGGCGACCTGACCCTGCTCGGGCCGGGCGGGGCGCTGGTGCTGGGCAAGCGCACCGAAGCGGTGTACCCGGCCGCGCAGGCGCCGTACTTCGGCATGGCCCTGGCCGAGGTGGCGATGGCCGACGCCGACCTGCTCGCCGATCGCCTGCTGCGCGACGGCGACCCGAGCGCCGAGGCGGTGCGCGACGTGGCGCCGCCGCCGGCCTCGCAGCTGGACCCCAAGGACTACAACGGGCGCCTGCCGTGGACCACCTTCATCGGCACCCGCGAATGCGCCGACACCATGCCGGTGTACCCGGACGGGCGCACCCGCTGCTACCGCGCCATCCAATCGTTCCCGGAACTGGGCAAGGACGAACTGGTGCGGCGGCGTAGCGAAGGCCTGCTCGGCGGCTGGATGCCGGCGGTGCGCAAGGTGGTGCCCGCTGGCGACAATCGCTACTACGACATCCTGCTGTTCGCCGACGTGCTGGCCGAGGACCGTTTCGTGGTGCAGACCTGGCACCGCAGCGCGCTGGTCGAGCACGGCAAGATCAGCAAGGTGGTGTACGGCTACAGCTATCCCGACTATCCGCCGCGACGCGGTCCGCGCAGCGCCGAAGAGTTCTACCGTGGCCTGCTCGCCTTCGCCGGCTACTGGCAGGCGCAACTCGCCGACACCGTGCAGGCGCAGACCCCGGACCCGAGCTGGCGCGACATGGCGCGCTTCGCCTTCGCCCGCGAGCTGGTGGTGCGCCCGGGCGGCACCTATCCCAAGTACGGCGCAGTGGATCGCGACTACTACGGCAACGAGTACGACGGCTTCCAGGACACCTTCACCAGTTCGCTGTACGCCAACCTGGAATGGGGCCGCTTCCGTCAGGCGGCGGCGGTGCTGGACGGCTATTTCAGCGATTTCGTGCAGGCCGACGGCATGGTCAACATGCGCGGCCCGGAGACCGGCCAGTTCGGGCTGACCCTGTCGCTGCTGGCGCGCTACCTGCGCTACACCGGCGATGCCGCACTGCTGCGCAAGCACCGCGACAAGATCGCCGCCACCGCGCAGGTGCTGGCCGAACTGCACGACGCCAGCCTGCGCCTGCCGGCGTCGGCACCCGGGTACGGCCTGATCCACGGCTGGAACGAATCCGATGCCTGCCTGTTCCCCGATCCGCAGGTGTGGTGGAAGCCGTACTACGCCAACAGCGCGCTGGCCGTGCGCGGCTGGCAGGACCTGGCCGCGGTGTGGAGTGGCATCGCCGGGCCGGGCGGGCAGGCCGCCGCGGCGCAGTGGCAGCGGCGCGCACAGCAGCTGTCCGCGCAACTGCTGCGCACGCTGCGCGGCAACGTCCGCCACGAGCTGCAGCCGCCCTACATCGGTCCGCTGCCCGGGGTGAAACTCACCTTCCGCCAATCGCTGCAGCAGGAACACCCCAGCGAGCAGGGCTGGCCGCACCGCGCCTACGCCGAACTGCTGCAGGCCGACGTGCTGCCCGACGACCTGGCGCACCTGGTCATCGACTGCGTGCGCGGCCACGGCGGCACCAGCCTCGGCGTGGTCGGCAACATCACCGCGCCGACGCCGGAGGCGCGCGACCTGCTCGGCTTCATCTCCTACGGCTATGCGCAGCAGTTGCTGCGCCTGGACCGCATCGAGGAATACCTGCTGTTCCTGTACGCGCACCGCTACCACGTGCATACCCGCGGCAGCTGGACGGCGGGCGAGGTCAGCGGCATCACCGGCGGCATGCCGCTGTTCTGCATCCCGGCGCAGATGACCATCCCGCTGCTGCTGCGCTGGATGCTGGTGTTCGAGGACAGCGCCGGCGAGGAACTGTTCCTGGCGCGTGCGCTGCCGCGCGACTGGCTGGGCAGCGGCGAGACGATCGCGATCGACGCGGCGCCGACGCGCTGGGGCAAGGTCTCGCTGGCGCTGCACGGGGATCCGGCGCGCAAGCGCATCGACGGCAGCGTGACACTGCCGGCGCAGCGGCCGGCACGGACCTGGCTGACCCTGCGCGTGCCGGCCGGCACCCGCCTGCACGAGGTGCGGCTGGACGGGCAGCCGGCGGCGCTGTCGGGGCCGCGCAACGAACGTGTGCTGGTGCCGGCCGGGAGCGCGGCGACGGTGGCGATTTCGGCCGTCTACGGCTGAGTGGCGAAAAAGTCGGAAACGTCCCGCCGGCCTGCGGGGCAGTGCGGTATTCCGCACGTTTTCCCGATAAATACGACAAGACGCCGCGCGCGTCCTACGCGCACATTGTGACCGTGCAGTGAATGTCCAGGGGGAGATTCACTGCACCTCACCGGGGACGCAGCGCATGGCTCCTGCGCGTCGCCGTGCAGGCGGCGTCGGGATCGTCCCGTCCGGCGGCGCATGCGTGGACACGTCCGTTTTCGTATCCGCCACACGCGCTGGCGATGGGGCGCCCGCCTGGGGAAGGGCGGCGCTCCGGCGATCGCCAGGCTGCCGCTCAGGAGATTTCCGATGCCGTCTTTGCTCGAACGCGTTGCGCCGCTGCTCCCGTGTCCCTGGCGCGCCGCGCCGCAGCCCGGTCCATTGGGTGCGGCGATCTGCACCGTCCTGACCCTGCTCGCGCCGGCGGCGCAGGCGCAGGAGGCGTCGACCCAGGACACGCAGGCGACCACGCTGGAACGGATCAGCGTCACCGGCAGCCACCTGCGCCGCGTCGATGCGGAAACCGCCAGCCCGGTCATCACCATCGATCGTCAGCGCATCGAGGACAGCGGCCAGGACACCCTCGGCCAGTTGCTGCAGCAACTGCCGGCGATGGCCGGCAACATGCCCAACGTCGCGCTCAACTCCGGCTTCAGCCACGGCCGTGCGCTGGTCTCGCTGCGCAACCTGGGACCCGAGCGCACCCTGGTGCTGGTCAACGGCCACCGCATGGCCGGCCCGGCCAGCAGCGTCGCCGCCGCGCCCGGCGTGGACGTCAACGCGATTCCGGCGGCGATGGTCGAGCGCATCGAGGTGCTCACCGACGGCGCCTCGTCGGTGTACGGCTCCGACGCCATCGCCGGCGTGGTCAACATCATCCTCAAGGACAAGTACGACGGCTTCGCCGCCACCGCCGACTACGGCCTGAGCACGCACGGCGACGGCAACCGGCGCTCGCTCGGCCTGGAGTGGGGCAAGACCTGGGAGCGCGGCGGGCTGATCCTGGGCGTGAGCCGCAGCTCGATGAACGCGCTGTACGACAGCGACCGCGACTACGCGCGCACCGCGCAGAATTACCTCAACGGCCAGGTGCTGGAACGCCGCGGCAACGGCACCCGCGCCTTTCTCCGCAACGGCAGCGTGCTCACCCCCAACGCCGACCTGCCGCCGGGCCAGGTCACCGCCAGCGACTTCCACACCTACAGCCAGGCGGTCGAAGGCTACAACGCGTACACCGGGCAGTACCTGATCACCCCGGTGCAGCGCACCAACGCCTCCGCGCACGCCAGCTTCGACTTCACCCCGAACGTGCAGGGCTACCTGGACATGTTCTGGACCCGCAGCCAGACCACCTCGCAGCTCACCGCCTACGGCCTGGAACTGCCCAACGCCGCGCAGAACTACTACAACCCCTTCGGCAGCCAGCTCAGCCGCTACCTGCTGCGCTCGGTGCCGGCCAACACCCGCGTCTACACCTCGACGATGTACCAGACCAACATCGTCGCCGGGCTGCGCGGCAAGGTCGGTGACAGCAGCTGGCAGTGGGACGCGGCGGCCGGCTACGCGCACTACAAGGACACCCTGGTGCGCAACGGCTTCTCCATTACCTCGGCGCTGAACAACGCGGTCGGCGCCTCGTTCCGCGACAGCGACGGCACCATCAAGTGCGGCACACCGGGCAACGTGATCGCCGGCTGCACCCCGATCAACGTGTTCAACCCCGACGATCCGGCCACCATCGCCGCCATCAAGGCCACCCAGAGCGCGGTCGACCTGATCGACGAGAGCACCATGAAGTTCGCCGAGGCCAGCGTCAACGGCGACCTGTTCGCGATGCCGGCCGGCGCGGTGCAGGCCGCGTTCGGCCTGTCGTTCCGCAAGAACGGCTTCTCGCAGGGCACCAGCAACCCGGTGGCGGCGGCCGATGCGGAAGGCAACTGCGACTACAACGACGGCTGCATCATGAACCAGGGCCACGACGAGACCATCAAGGAAGCCTACGCCGAAGTGCTGGTGCCGCTGCTCAAGGGCGTGACCGGCGCGCAGGCGCTGAACCTCAACCTCGGCACGCGCTACTCGCGCTACGACTACTGGGGCAGCACCACCAACAGCAAGGTCGCGCTGGAGTGGCGGCCGATCGACAACCTGCTGATCCGCGCCACCGGCTCGCAGGTATTTCGCGCGCCGGCGCTGGGCGACCTGTACGGGTCGCCGTACAACGGCGTGGTCGACGACGTCGGCAGCTACACCGATCCGTGCAACGGCTACACCGGCGGCGGCAATCCTGCCGCCTGCGCCAACGTGCCGACCAACGGCAGCTTCGTCAACACCTCCACCTTCACCGTGCTCACCACCGGCTCGGCCAACGCCGGTTTCGCGATCAAGCCCGAGCAGGGCCGTTCCTACAACATCGGCGCGGTGTACGACCCGGGCTGGGCCGAGGGCCTGTCGCTGAACCTGGACAGCTGGCGCGTCACCCTGGACGACATGATCAACGGCGTCGGCCTGGATCAGGTGCTGCAGAACTGCTACGACGGGCAGAGCGCCTATTGCCCGCTGATCAAGCGCGGCCCCACCGGGCAACTGGTCAGCGTGACCGTGCCGTTCGCGATCAACAGCGGCAAGGTCGACATCCGCGGCGACGACGTCGGCATCAAGTACGCCTTGCCCGAGACCGCCTGGGGCCGCTTCCGGGTTGGCGTCGATGCCACCTACCTGTCCAGCTACCGTTTCAGCGGCGACCCGCACAACTACGTGGGCGAACAATCCAGCTACGGCAACCTGCCGCGTTGGCGGGCCAACTTCACCGTCGACTGGGACAACGGCCCCTGGCATGCGAGCTGGAACACCCGCCTAATCGGACGGACCACGGTCGGCAGCGCCTACGAGGACTTCTGCGTCAACACCGCCGCCGACGGCAGTTGCGTGTACTTCCCGGTCGGCACGGTGACCTACCACGACGCCAGCGTGAGCCGGAAGTTCGAGCGCCTGCACAGCACGCTGGCGCTGGGCGTGAACAACCTAGGCGACCGCACGCCGCCGCGCTACTACGGCTACGCCAGTGCGGCCAATACCGACGCGTTCACCTACGACACGCTGGGGCGCTACTTCTGGGCGCGGATCAGGACCGAGTTTTGAGTCGCACCTCTGCACCCGGTGGCGCCGCGTCGCGCGTGCGGCGCGGCGCTGCCGCCCTCCTGGTTAGCCTGTGGTTCGCCGCTGCGGCTGCGTCGGCCACGGCTGGCAATCTGCCCGACAGCGACAGCGACGGCGAAGGCCTGCAGGCCAGCAACGCCGCGATCGGGATGCCGCGCTTCAGCGGCGATGCGCACCCGCTGCCGGACAGCGGCGTGGCGTTCGCGCCGGGGCAGCGGCAGGGCCAGTTGCAGCGGGTGTTCGCCGCCGACCTGGCGGCAGGCGCCGGCAGTGCGCCCGGCCGCGATTTCTGGATCGACCGCATGCTGGCGCGGCAGGGCACCGGCGGCGGTTTCGGCGACAGCAACAACTGGCTGTTCACCCGCGGCCGTGCCGCCTACCTGTACACGCACAAGCCGGAGGAGCCCGGCTTCGTCGGCGACGTGGCTTACGTGCACAAGACCGGCCACGACGCGCTGTTCCGCTTGCAGGTGGAACGCGACGGCGCGCCCGTGCCACTGGTCGAGGACAGCGCGCAGCGGCGGCAGACGCCGAGTTACTTCAGCAGCGTGTACAGCGGCGCCGGCGTGCGCCTGCAACTGGTCAAGTTCATCAGCGAGCAGAACGTGGCGGTGGCCGAGGCCACGCTGTCCAGTACCGATAGCGTCGCGCACACGCTGACCATGCGCGCGGTTTCGCCGATGGCCACGCATCCCGACGGCGCCGAGCTGACCGGCGCCTTCGTCACCCACAACGCCATCACCACGCTGTTCCCGCGCCTGTCCGGCGACGGCTTCGCGGTGCAAGGCGCGAACATCGCGCGGCAGGTGGTCGTGCCGGCGCACGGGTCCGCGCCAACGCTGAAGGTGCAACTGGGGCTGATCGCGCACGAACTGCCGGCCTCGCTGCAGGAATACCGGCGCATCGCCGCGCAATCGCCGCAGCAGGCCTACCGCGACCATGTCGTCGCCTACAACCGCTGGTGGGCCGACAACCTGCCGTACCTGGATACGCCCGAGGACAATCTCGACAAGACCCTGTTCTATCGCTGGTGGCTGCTGCGCTTCAATTTCCTCGATGCCGCGGTTCCCGGCAACGACTACCAGTTCCCGGTGGCGATCGAAGGCGTGCTCGGCTACGACAACGCCATCGTGCTGACCACCGGCATGTTCATCGACGACCTCAAGTACCTGCGCGATCCGCTCTACGCGTACGGCTCCTGGCTCGGTACCGGCGAGACCGCCGGCGGCGGCAAGTACGTGGACAATCCCGGCGCGCCGGAGAACTGGTCCAATTCCTACGCCCAGTACCTCAGTGCCGCCGCTTGGCGCGCCTACCAGGTGCATGGCGGGCCGCCGGCGATCGCAGGGCAACTGGCGCGCTACGCCAGCGAAGACGTGGAGGCGCTGCTGCGCGCCTACGATCGCAACGGCAACGGCCTGATCGAGTACGACTGGGCGGCGATGACCGGCAACGACGCCGATGCGGTCTCCTTCGATTGGGCCAAGCGCCACGGCGCGCCACGCATGGATCGCAGCGAGAGCGCGTACGTGTACGCCAATGCGCTGGCCGCCGCACAGGCTGCGCATGTGGCTGGCGATGCTGCCACCGCAGTAAGCATGCAGGCGCTGGCGGCGAAGATCCGCTGCGCCGTGCTCGAGGTGCTGTGGCAGGACCGCAGTGCGCAGGCCGACGGCATGGGCCTGCACGGCGACCTGCTCAAGCAGCGCCAGGCCGATGGGCCGCGCCTGCCGGTGGACTGGAAGGAGACCAACAACTACTCCCCCTTCAGCGTCGGCCTGATGCCCAAGCACGGCGATGCCGACGACGATCCCAAGTACGTGCGCGCGCTGCGCCTGTTCGCCGACGCCCGGCAGTTCCCGCTGTTCCCGTTCTACACCGCCAACCAAGCCGATGCGCAGGCGCGCGGGGAGGGCGGCAGCAACAATTTCTCGGTGATCAACGCCACCGTGGCGTTCCGCCTGCTCGGCAGCGTGTTGCGTGATTACCCGAGTCCGTACCTGGACGCGTCCAGTTATCGCACGCTGCTGTACTGGAACGCGTGGGCGCACTACATCGACGGCGACAACCGCTACCCGGACCAGAACGAATTCTGGGCGCAGGGCAGCGCCGCCGACGGCGGCCGCATCGGCTACCGCTCGTGGATCCACCATACCCAGCTCGGCGCCACCAACTTCACCGTGATCGAGGATGCGATGGGCTTGCGCCCGCGCAGCGACGCCAAAATCGAGTTGTATCCGATCGACATCGGCTGGGACCATTTCGCCGCCGACCGCCTGCGCTACCGCGACCGCGACCTGAGCATCGTCTGGGACCGCGACGGCCGCCATTACCGCGGGGCCGCGCCGAAAGGCTATTCGCTGTACCTGGACGGGCGCCTGGCCTTCACCGTCGATCGCCTGGCACACGTGCTGTACGACCCGGCCAGCGGCCGCGTGCAGGCGTTGCCGGACGCGATCAACGCCGGCACGGCGCCGCTGCGCGTGCTGGCCGCGCATCCGCTGGCGCTGCAGGCGCCGCAGCAGGTGCGCTTTCCCGGCGCGGCGCGGATCGGCGAGGTGCTGGCCGATGCCGGACTCGACACCGCGCTGCCGCCGGGTGCGCGCAACCTGGCGCAGGGCGCGGCGGTCAGCGCCAGCTATACCGCCGACGGATTTCCGGCCACCGCCGCGGTCGACGGCAGCACCGCCAATGAGCCGTTCTGGGGCACGGCCGGTTCGGGCAACACCCGCGACTGGCTGGAACTGGATCTGGGCCGGCCGCAGAGCCTGGACGACGTGCGCGTGTACTTCTATCGCAGTTCCTCGCCGCCGGGCGAACAGCACGGCTTCCCGTCGGGCACGCGTGCCGGCTACGCGCCGCCGTGGATGTACGTGCTGCAGTATTTCGATGCCGGCGCATGGAAGACCGTGCCCGGGCAGGTGCGCGATGCGCCGATCGCGCAGGGCAACCGCAACCGCATTCGCTTCCCGCCGCTGCGCGCGCAGCGTTGGCGCCTGCAAGTGACCCATGCCGGCACGCTGCGTACCGGCATCAAGGAGATCCAGGCCTATGCCAGCGGCGCCGCGGCACCGGTGGCGCACGGCAACCAGGCGCCGCGGGTCGAGGCCTGGCAGCAGGACGGCGGCGCTGCCGGCGGCGTGATGCGCCTGGTCGGCCGGGTCGGCGACGATGCGTTGCCGAACGGCACGCTGGCGCTGCATTGGCGCACGCTGCAGGCGCCGCCTGGCGGCGCCGCGCTGTTCGAGCAGCCGCAGGCAGCAGCGACCGAGGTGCGCTTCACCGCGCCCGGCGCCTACACCCTGCAATTGCAGGCCGACGATGGCGCGCTGCAGGGCCAGGCCGCGGTCGCGGTGATCGCCGCGGCCACGCCGGCCGGGCAGACCCTGCAGGTGCAGGGCGAGGCCACGCCGAGTGCACAGTTCACCGCCGGCCACCACCGGCTGCAGGCGCTCAACGATGGGCTGCTGCCGGCACCGGACCAGGTGCCGGCCGCCGACCGCCGCTGGGGCAGTTGGGGACGTGCGCAGCCCGCCTCGGTGTGGGTGCAGTACCGGTGGCCGCAACCGCAGCGGTTGAACGCGGCGGCGCTGTACTTCTGGGACGACCAGCCACAGGGCGGGGTGGCGCTGCCGCGCGCGTGGACGCTGCAGTACCTCGACGGCACGCAGTGGCGCGACATCGCGGTACGCGGCGGCTATCCGGTGCAGGGCGATGGCGCGCCAAGCCGGGTGACGTTCGCGCCGGTGGTCACCACGGCCTTGCGTGCGGTGTTGCAGACCGCGGCGCAGGGCGAGGGCCGTTACGCGGTCGGCCTGGACGAATGGCAGGTGTTCGCCGAGCGTGCGGTAGCCACCGAAGCGGTGGACGTACGCATCGCGCCCGGGCAAGTGCCGGCGCTGCCGGCGCACATCGCCGGCTACTTCGCCGACGGCAGTTGGGGCTGGCTGAGCGTGCGCTGGTCGCCACCGGATCCGGCGACGCTGGCCGGCGAGGGCCGCGTGCAGGTGCAGGGCCTGGCCGACGGCGGCGTGCCGGTGACGGCCAGCGTCTGGGTCCGCGCGACCGCACCTGGCCAGCTCACCACGGTGCAGGCGCCGCCGCCGTTGCACGTGCCTGTAGGGCAGGCGCCGACGCTGCCGGAACTGGTTGCCGTGCAGTACAACGACGGCTCGCGCGAGCGCGTGCCGGTGCGCTGGCCGCCGCTGGCGCTGGCCGCCTATGCGACGGCCGGACGCCTGAGCCTGGTCGGGCAGGCGCAGGGGCGCGAGGGCAGCGGCGAACTGCCGGTGCGGCTGGAGTTGGTGATCGAGGCGGAGGTGCCATGAGCCGCCCTCTCGTGCGCAGCATGGTCGCCTGCCTGTTGCTGGCGTGCGCCGCTTGCATCGGTCTGGCCGCGGCCGCGGCGCTGGCAGTGCCGTGGTCGCGTCAGGTGCAGGCGCCAGGCAATCCGATCCTGGCCGACGGCCGCGACTATGCGGCCGACCCGGCGCCGCTGGTCGCCGACGGCAAGCTCTATATCATCGCCGGCCGCGACGAAGCGTCGCCGGAGGTCAACGACTTCGTCATGGACCGCTGGCAACTGCTGGTCACCGACGACGTCGGCAGCGGCCGCTGGACCTACTATCCGGCGCTGCTGCGCCCGCAGCAGGTGTTCGCCTGGGCCGCGCCCGGACATGCCTACGGCGCGCAGATCGTGCAGGGCCCGGACCGGCGCTACTACCTGTATGCGCCGGTGCAGGAAGCGCACTCGCGCAACGCCGATCCGTTCGCGATCGGTGTGGCGGTGGCCGACAGCCCGCTGGGGCCATGGCGCGACGCGCATCCGCAGGGGCCGATCCTGTCGCAATCGCGGCCGGCGCCCAACGCCATCCAGAACATCGACCCGACCGTGCTGGTCGACGACGACGGCCGCGTGTACCTGTACTGGGGTACCTTCGGCAAGCTGTTCGGCATCGAGCTGGAACGCGACATGGTCACGCCGAAGGGCCCCGCGGTGGCGGTGACCACGCTGGACGGCTACTTCGAGGCGCCCTGGCTGTTCAAGCGCAACGGCACCTACTACATGGCCTATGCCGGCAACCGTGCCGGGCCTGCCTCCGACTGCACGCCGACGCTGTACCACGCCTGCATCGCCTACGGCAGCGCGCCCTCGCCGCTGGGGCCGTGGACCTACCGCGGGGTGATCCTGCCGCCGGTGTCCTCGACGACTTCGCATTCGGGCATCGTGCAATTCGAGGGCCAGTGGTATCTGGTCTACCACACCGCCGATGCCAAGGGCGGCGGGCATTTCCGCCGCAGCGTGGCGATCGACCGATTGCAGTGGGACGACAGCCGGCAGCCGGCGCGGATCGTGCCGGTGGTGCCCACGCGACGGCCGCAACCGCCGCTGCCGGCGCAACGCAACCTCGCCCGCTACGCGCAGGCCAGCGCGTCCAACGGGCCGGACATCCCGCACCAGTACTGGATCGCCGCGCTCAACGACGGCCGGGTCAAGCGCAATCCCTTGCCGCCGCAGCTGTGGGGCAGTTGGACGCCACACAATCCGCCGCAGCAGTGGCTGCAGTACAGCTGGGCGCAACCGGTGACGCTGCAGCGCAGCCGCATCCTGTTCTGGGCCGACCATCCGCCAGGTGCGGACAGCGGCGTGGCGCCGCCAGTGCGCTGGCGGCTGGAATACCGCCGCGATGGGCGCTGGTGGCCGCTGGCGCAGAGCGGGCGCACGCCGGCGGCCGGCCGTTGGCAGACGTTGCGCTTCGAGCCGGTGACCACGCGCTGTGTGCGCGCAGTGCTCGATGCTGCCGGCGGCGATGGCCGTTACGCCGCGTTGGCGGTGCAGGAGTGGGAGATGCTGGCGCCGCACGCGCAGCGCCTGCCGCTGCCCAGCGCCGCCGATGCGCAGCGCTGCGATGCGCGTTGATGGACGTGCGCCTGCCGAGCGCGCCGGTGTTTCGTCTTCGTCGACGACGGCACGCTCGGCATGACGGCATTCGCGCGCGTCCTGGCCGGAAACGGCCAGGACGCGCGCTTGTGACGGGGGTTCGGGTTTCCAAACATCGTGAGAGGAGGTGCTGATCGCATCAAGATCGCTGCAAGGTAAATTCGCTGTTGCCGCACTGGATTCGGTCCGCGAATCCAACTTCTAACTTCACCGGACAAGAGGAATTTAGAATCGTGGAAACGACCGCTGCTGGATTTTTCCGCCTGGCCTCCGTGGTATGTCTTGCGTTCGTCCTGGCCCTGGCGTCGCCGCGTGTGCAGGCGGCGGCCGCCTGTACTGCCGGCCAATGGACCGCCAATCCCGACGACACGGACATGCCGGCCGTCCGCTACGAAACCGAACACTTCGCCTTCCGCTGGAAGGACGGATTGGATGTTGCGCAGGATCGTGTCGCCTCGGCAGGCAAGGAACTGGAACAGATATGGAACACGTATCTCGGCCGCATCGGTTTTCCTGAGCCTTACTGCAGTTCGCAGAAAAAGTACAAGGTCAGCGTCTTTCTGGATGACAGCTTCGGCCTGAACGGTGGCGTCGCCGACAGTGGCGGCATGGGCATGTGGATCAATCCGAATCAATTGGAGTACCACTGGGGCCTGGCGCACGAATTGACCCATGCGTTGCAGGGGAGTACGGACGGGTTGCGTGACTCGCCGTACGTCGGCTGGATCTGGGAATCGCACGCCGAATGGATGGCGCACCAGTATCTGCACGACAATCTGGGCTGTTCGGAAATGCTGGTGAACTACCCGCATCTTTACCTTGGCTCGACCCGCGACCGCTACTGCAACTGGCAGTTCATGGAGTACCTCAAGGATCGCTTCGGTTACGCGATCATCAACGATCTGTGGGCCAAGGCGCCCAAGCCCGGCGATTCCCGCCAGGCCGATGCCGACCCGTTCTCGATCATCCGCGACAACATGGGCTGGAGCCAGTCGCAGCTCAACGATGTGCTGGGCCAATGGGCCATGCACAACGTGACCTGGGACTACACCGACCCGGATGGGCGCGATCATGGTGCCTTGATGCGCCAGGGCTATGGCAGCAATACCGCTTTTGATCCGGAGCGCCCGTCCGACGCGGACAATGGCGACCGCGCACTGCGCCTGACCCGCTTGGACCCGGTCCAGGGGCAGGCGGGCAGCTACCAGGTGCCATTCGACTGGGCGCCGCAACGGTGGGGGTACAACCTGGTCCGGCTGGTGCCCGCGCAAGGCGCCGATACGGTCGTGGTGCGATTCCACGGCAATGTGCAGCAGGCCTCGGCGGTGGACACGTTGCCTGGGCTGGCGAACGATCCGGAGACCATCGGTACTCCGGACTCGGATTGGCGCTGGGGGCTGGTCGCGGTCGATGCGAACGGCAAGCCTCGCTACAGCGCCTTGCAGCAGGGCGCAGAGGCGTCGCTCTCGTTCCAGGTCAGCGACAGCGACACCGGTCTGTACCTGGTGGTCATGGGGACGCCGAGCAAGATGCAGAAGATCAAGTGGGATCAGTCCTACTATTCGATCTACCGCTATCCATGGCGCATCGCGCTCGAAAATGCCTATCCGTCCGGTTTGCAGCCGGATGCGCCGACCCCGACCCGCGTCGGCAGCCGTCACCCCAATGGCGGTGGCTGGGTCGCCCAGAACGCCTATGTCGCATCCACGGCCTATGTCGGTCCGAACGCGCAAGTGCTGGCGGGGAAGGTGCTCGGCGATGCTCGGATCGAGGACCACGCGACGATCCTGGGAGGAGAAGTGCGCGATGACGCCGTGGTCGGCGGGTTGAGCCTGCTGCAGGACGGCGTGACGATCGCCGATCGTGCTCAGTTGCACACGGTGTTCAAGGCCTCGGGAGCGTTCGGCGGGTTCTCCCTGTCCAGTTCCGCGCAGTTGCGTGGCGATGTCGAGCAGCGTGGCGCTTCGGCCAGCAAGGGCGTGTTTTACGGCTACGTGGATGCGGAGACGGTAACCAATCCCGACTATGGCGCCGACCTGACCGACGCGGTGCCGGAGGTCACGGCAACGCCGCGTTGATCGACTGAGGACTGCAATGCCGGCGGTGTCGCGGTTGCGGCACCGCCGCAGTTTTCCCGATGCTGGCGTGACGCAACCTGTCGCGCAGGGATGCTGACCTGGAAGGGCGCGGCGTGCTGGCACGTTCGTTTGCAATGGGCGCATGGGCTGGTCGCCTGCTGCGCGCTGGGTCGCGACGTCCCATCGCCGGTGGCGGGTCGGCGCGGCGATTCGGCAAAAATCCGCATCTGCACGCAGCAGGGGGGACAAGACGCGTTGTCACCCGGATGACACAGTGACAACGGATCCGCCGGTCAGGTGCCCTGCAGCGTCGGTGTCCCGCCACCCCATACAGGAGCAGCTCATGCCTCGATGCGTTTCTTTCCCGCAGGCCGCGTCGCACGCGGGAGGCCGGCGATGAGCGGGCAGGGCACGCATCGGCACGGCGCTGCGTGTGCGCATGCCGTCGACGGCGCGGCCGGCGTTGCGCTGGATCCGTCGCGGCGTCGCTTCCTGCAATGGAGCGCGCTGGCGGTGGCGGCCGGGATGCTGCGGTTCCCGCTGGACGCCGCCGCGTCCATGCCCGGGCGGGTGCAGGCGCTGCCGTTGCAGCAGGTCACGCTGAAGCCGTCGCTGTTCCTGGATTCGCTGCAGACCAACCGCCGCTATCTGCTGGAACTGGAGCCGGACCGCCTGCTGCACAACTTCCTGCAGTACGCGGGCCTGCCGCCGAAGGGCGCGGTGTATGGCGGCTGGGAGGGCGACACCATCGCCGGCCACACGCTGGGCCATTACCTCAGCGCACTGGCGAAGATGCACGCGCAGACCCGCGACCCCGTGCTGCGCGAGCGCATCGACTACATCGTCGCCGAACTGGCGCGCGCGCAGGCGCAGGATCCGGACGGCTACGTCGGCGGCTTCACCCGCAAGAACGACAAGGGCGAGATCGAGGGCGGCAAGGCGGTGCTGGAGGACGTGCGCCGCGGCATCATCAAGGGCAGCAAGTTCAACCTCAATGGCAGTTGGTCGCCGCTGTACACCCAGCACAAGCTGTTCGCCGGCCTGCTCGACGCGCATGCGTTGGCCGGCAGCACCCAGGCGCTGGCGGTGCTGTTGCCGCTGGCCACGTACACCGCCGGCGTGTTCGACGCGCTCGACCACGCGCAGATGCAGACCCTGCTCGACACCGAGTTCGGCGGTCTCAACGAGTCCTACATCGAGCTGGGCGCGCGCACCGGCGATGCGCGCTGGATCGCCATCGGCAAGCGCCTGCGCCACGAGAAGGTGATCGACCCGGCCGCGGCCGGGCGCGATGCCTTGCCGCACATCCACGCCAACACCCAGGTGCCCAAGTTCATCGGCGAGGCCCGCCAGTTCGAGGTCGCCGGCGATGCCGACGCGGCCGCGGCGGCGCGCTTCTTCTGGGAGACGGTGACCGCGCACTACAGCTACGTGATCGGCGGCAATGCCGACCGTGAGTACTTCCAGGAACCGGACACCATCGCCGCGTTCCTGACCGAGCAGACCTGCGAGCATTGCAACAGCTACAACATGCTCAAGCTGACCCGGCACCTGTACCAGTGGACGCCGCAGGCGCGCTACTTCGATTACTACGAGCGGACCCTGCACAACCACACCATGGCTGCGCAGCATCCGGCCACCGGCATGTTCACCTACATGACGCCGATGATCAGCGGCGGCGAACGCGGCTTCTCCGACAAGTTCGATTCGTTCTGGTGCTGCGTCGGCAGCGGCATGGAAGCGCATGCGCAGTTCGGCGATGCGATCTACTGGCATGACGCCACGTCGCTGTACGTGAATCTCTATATCCCTTCGCGCCTGGACTGGCCCGAGCGCGACCTGGCGCTGGAACTGGACAGCGGCGTGCCCGACAACGGCAAGGTGCGCCTGCAGGTGCTGCGTGCCGGCGCGCGTACGCCGCGCCGGCTGCTGTTGCGGGTGCCGGCCTGGAGCCAGGGGCGCTACACGTTACGCGTGAACGGCAAATCCGCACGTGCGGCGCTGGCCGACGGCTACCTGGCGCTGGAACGCGACTGGCGCGATGGCGACGTGGTCGACCTGGAGCTGGCCACGCCGCTGCGGCTGGAGCAGGCCGCCGGCGATGCGGACACGGTGGTGGTGATGCGTGGGCCGCTGGCGCTGGCCGCCGACCTGGGGCCGGTGAGTATGCCCTACGACGCGCCCGACCCGGCGCTGGTGGCCGCCGCCGATCCGCTGCGTGGCTTTGCCGAGTTGCCGCAGCCGGGCCATTTCCTGGCCAGCACCACGCAGCCGCCGGGCCTGACCTTCGTGCCGTTCTACGCCCAGTACGAACGCCGCAGTGCGCTGTACTTCAAGCGCCTGGACCCTGCCCAATGGGAACAGGAAGCGCAGCGGCGGGCGCGCCGTCAGGCCGAGCAGGACAGCTTGCGCGCCACGGCGGTGGACATGATCCAGTTCGGCGACGACGCATCCGAGCAGGCCCACCAGTTGCGCAGCGACACCTCCTTCGGCGGCGCCTACCGCCGCCAGCAGTGCCGCGACGTGCGCGGCAAGGGCTTCGTCGAGTTCCGCATGCGCGGCAGCACGCAGCCGCTGGCCTTGCGCCTGCGCTTCTGGGGCAGCGACAAGGGGCGCTTCAACATCCTGGTCAACGGGCAATTGGCGGTGGAGGTGGCGGTGGAACGCGGCCAGGTGATCGATTTCGTCGACCGCGACTATCCGCTGCCGCCGGCGCTGACCCGCGATGCGCAGATGCTGACCTTGCGCATCGAACCGCAGCACGGCGACACCGCCGGCCCGCTGTTCGGCGGCTGGCTGATCCCGGCGTGACGCGGCTTGCGTGCACCGTCGGCATCGCCGCGCGCGGCCGATGGCAGCGTGTGCCTGTCGTGGTCGTGTCTGCGCGACACAGCGCCATGCCGCGGCATGGTTGCCGCGTGCCGGCGCCGAGCCGCGCACGACCATGCATGATTCCGCACGCGAAACCGCGAATCGCGACAAGACGCGGCCGCGTATCCACGTCACAGTGTGACCGTGTGATGAAAATCTGATCGCATCGTCGTACCGGCCGTGGCGCCGGCGCGCGCCACCGGAGCGCCGCCGTCGTCATCGGACGTCATCGCAGTAGCGGGGGAGCCGCGCACCAGCCGTGCGCGCAGGACATCGGCTTCCCCGCGGTGCGCCAGACCGTCATGGTCCGGCGCAGGCACGCCACCGCAGGCGCCGCGCAGGCGCCACCGTCAGCAGGTCCGTCCGTCGGCATGGCGCCGGCACGGCGTCGTTCGGCCTGCGTTTGTCCACTGTCCCGTCTTCCCACCCTCCAGGAGTCCGCTCATGTCGTCTTCGCCGTCACGCCCTCGTTTCCGCCATGCCGCGACGCCGCTGGCGCTGGCGGTCGCCACCGCCTTGGCGCTGGGCAGCGCGGGAGCGGCACAGGCGCAGGAGGCCAGTGCCGACAGCGCCACCCAGACCCTGGACAGCGTCGTGGTCACCGGTTCGCGCCTGCGCCGCGTCGACACCGAGACCGCCAACCCGGTCGTGACCATCAGCCGCGCGCAGATCGAGGCCACCGGCAAGGCCACGCTCGGCGATCTGGTGCAGGAGTTGCCATCGATCGCCGGCAACGCCACCAACCCCAACACCAACAACGGCGGCGGCACCGGCGCCTCGGTGATCTCGCTGCGCGGCCTCGGCGAGAAGCGCACCCTGGTCCTGGTCAACGGCACGCGCCTGGCCAGCAACGATGTCAACGCGATCCCGGCGACCATGATCGAGCGGGTGGAGGTGCTCAGCGACGGCGCCTCGGCGGTGTACGGTTCGGACGCCATCGGCGGCGTGGTCAATTTCATCCTGCGCAAGGGCTTCGACGGCATCGAGGCCAGCGCCGATTTCGGCACCAGCTCGCGCAGCGACGGCAACCGCCGCAATTTCTCGCTGACCGCCGGCAAGACCGGCGAGCGCGGCAGCATCGTCGCCGGCCTGTCCTACCACGACATCGATCCGGTCTCGGCCGGCGCGCGGGCCTACTCCAAGGATGCGCTGTCGCTGATCGACGGCGTCGGGGTGAAGCAGGGCTCTTCGGCCACGCCGACCGGCAGCATCAGCTTCAACGACGGCTCGGCCGCGGCCAAGGCGCTGGCGGCGAGCAACGGCTGTTCGCGGGTCACCTTCAACGGCGGCAGCAGCAGCCCGACCAACGCCAGCCAGTACCACTGCTACGTCGCCTCGACCGATTCCTACAACTACCAGCCGTACAACCTGCTGCAGACCCCGCAGGAGCGCACCAACGCCTTCGTGCTCGGCAGCTATCGTTTCAACGATCACCTGGAAGGCTACGTCAACAGCTACTTCAGCAAGACCACCTCGTCCTCGATCATTGCGCCGATCCCGATCTTCGCCAACGGCGACAACTTCCTGGTCTCCTCGGCCAGCTACTACAACCCGTTCGGGGTCAACTTCGGTACCGATCGCAGCACCGGCACCTCGTACAACAACTTCAATACGCGCGCCACGGTGCTGGGCAACCGCCGCTACGAGTACAACACCTACAATTTCCAGATCAATCCGGGCCTGCGCGGCAGCTTCGGCGACAGTTCCTGGCAATGGGATGCCAGCCTCAACTACGGCAAGGTCAAGCAGAAGTCGATCAACTACGGTTTCCTCGACTACGCCGGTTTCAATGCCGCTGTGGGGCCGTCTTTCCTGGCCGCCGACGGCACGGTCAAGTGCGGCAGCGCCGGCGCGGTGATCGCCGGCTGCACCCCGATCGACGTGTTCAACCTCAACGCCGCCAGCAACAAGGCCGCGCTGGAAGCGCTGGTGGTCAACCCGATCGTCACCAACGTCTATACGGTCAAGCAGTTCGAGGCCAACGCCAACGGCGAACTGTTCGCACTGCCCGCCGGCACCGCGAGCCTGGCCGTGGGTGTCTCCTATCGCAAGGAAAGCACCAGCACCGCCGCCGATCCGCTGTGGACCGGCGACGAGAACGGCATGTGCGGGGTGCTCGAGTTCTGCGCCTCCGTGCTCGGCGGCAGCTTCAGCGTCAAGGAAGCCTATGCCGAAGCGCTGTTCCCGCTGCTGGCCGGCCTGCCCGGCGTGCATTCGCTCAACCTGACCGTCGGCAGCCGCTTCTCCGACTACGACACCGTCGGCAGCAAGACCAACAGCAAGGTTTCGCTGGAGTACCGCCCGATCGAGAACCTGCTGCTGCGCGGCACCGCCTCGCAGGTGTTCCGCGCGCCCAACATCAGCGAGCTGTATGCCGGCGTGGCCGGCGACTCGCCGTCGGTCACCGACCCGTGCAACGGCTATACCGGCGGTCATGCCGCGGCCTGCACCAACGTGCCCACCGACGGCAGCTACCAGCAGGCCGACAACCAGGTCGGCGCCAAGGCCTCCGGTGCGGCGGTGGCCGGCTACCAGCTCAAGCCGGAGACCGGCATGTCCTACGACTTCGGCGTGGTCTACGACCCGGGTTGGGTCGAGGGCCTGTCGATGAGCGCGGACCTGTGGAGGATCAACCTCAAGGACACCATCACCCAGGTCTCGGCGCAGACCGTGCTCAACCAGTGCTACGCCAACGACGCCAGCGCGTTCTGCGCGCTGATCCACCGCAACGACAATGGCACCATCAACTACATCGCCGAGCCCACCGTGAACCTGGGCAAGCTGTGGGCCAGCGGCGCCGACTTCAGCCTCAACTACCGGCTGCCGGACACCGCCTGGGGCAGCTTCAGCGCCGGCCTCAACGGCACCTATGTGATCCGCTACGACATCAACCCCGACACCACCGACCCCAGCACTGTCACCATCCACAATGCCGGCAAGTACACCTACGCCTACGGCAACTTCCCGCGCTGGCGCGCGCTGGGCACGCTGAACTGGAACCTGGGCGACTGGAGCGCGTCGTGGCGCGTCCGTTACATCGGCCGTACCGAGATCGGCAGCGCCGATACGCGGCAGAGCCTGTCGGCCGACGCCGACCAGCCCGCCGTGGTCCGCGACATCGGCGCCTACGTCTACCACAGCGTGCAGGTGGGCTATCAGGTCAAGCCGTGGAACACGCGCTTCGAAGTGGGTGTGGACAACCTGGCCGACCGGCAGCCGCCGCTGTACTACGCCAACAACGTCACCAACGCCAACACCGACGTGGCCACCTACGATCTGCTCGGCCGCTACTACTGGGCGCGGGCGACGGTGAAGTTCTGAGGCGGAGCCTGTTGGCGCGGTGAGCGGAGTGCCGGTGCCGTGGCGGGGGGGGGGGGGGGCCGCCGCGGGACGCCCGAGTGGCGCGATTGCGCGCCGGCGGTGATGGCCGGCACGGCGTGCGGATCGCGCGGGCGCCATGCCTGCGCGGTCTAACATCCGGCATGGCGCATTACTCGATCGCGTCGCGCAGCTTCAAGAAAGCGTCTAATGACGGAAGCCCACGCGTGTAGGAGCGGCTTCAGCCGCGACGGGCGTTACCGGCATGCCTAGTTGCGGCTGAAGCCGCTTGTGTCAAATGAGGGTCTATCGTTATAGGTGAGAGCGGAGTGCGGCAGGCCGTTTAGCCGCAGTGCCAGCAAGCACGAGTAGGAGTCAGCGCCGCCGCACCCCGTATCTCCTGCCTCATCAGCCCGAACAGTTGCCCGAGTCGCGAGCTCGAACTCCACAAGCATGGGCATCGGCAGGAGTGCTCTCGTTCCTGAGTCTACTGCGGAGAACGTCTATGCGGCGCTATGTCGGGATCGATGTATCCAAGGCCGAACTGGTCATTCATGTCCTGCCGGACGAGCAGGCCTGGACCCAACCCAATACGCCACAGGGGCAGCGTGCGCTGGCCCAACGCCTGGCGGCGCTGGGCTGCGAGCGGATCGTGCTGGAAGCCAGTGGCGGCTACGAACATGCCGTGCTGCAGGTACTCCGAGAGGCGGACCTGCCGGCAGTGCGGATGGCCGCCGATCGTCCGCGCAAGCTAGCCCAAGCCTTGGGCCTGCAGGCCAAGACCGACGCCCTGGACGCGCGCCTGCTGGCCATCGCCGCCCAGCACATCCCGGCCACGCCCACGACCGTGGTGCCCGAGCATCTTCAGTCCCTGCGCGAACTGCTGGACCTACGCGCCACCCTGGTGGGCCAGCGCGATGCCCATCGGCGGCGCCTGGAGCACATCACCAGCGCCAAGGTGCAACGCCGCTGCCGAGAGGTGGTCGCCCTGCTGAACCAGCAGATCCAGACATTGACGCAGGAGATCGAGCAGCAGGGCAAGACCTGCTCGAGCTTGCCCAAGGTGCCTGGGCTCGGCACGATCCTGCGCGCGGTCCTGGCCGCGCGGTTGCCAGAGCTGGGCACGCTGCCGCCACGCAAGCTCGCCGCCCTGGTCGGGCTGGCCCCGTTCAATCACGACAGCGGCTGCTGGAAAGGCCAACGTCGCATCAAAGGCGGCCGTGCCGACGTGCGAGGCGTGCTGTACATGGCCACCTGGGCCAGCATCCGCGCCAAATCCCCCTTGGCCAACACCTACGCGCGCTTGCGCGCGGCCGGCAAGCCGGCCAAGGTCGCCATCGTCGCCTGCATGCACAAGTTCCTGCGCTGGCTCAATGCCATCGCGCGCGATCAGGCACCGTACGCCCCTCCGGTTATCGCTGGGGCATGACAGTTGACTCCTACACGACAACCACGTATCCCGCCGAGCCGTGGCAAAGCGCGTTGTTGGAGATCCCCCTCAATCGAGCAGCGCCAGCAGATCCTGGTGCAGGGCCTGCGGAATCCGCACGCCTTCGCTGCGGCTGCGTGCCCGCGCCTGGTAGCGGCGTTGCGACGGCAAGCGCGCCCCGGTGGCCTCGTAGGCCGCAAAAAAGGCTTCCGCTCGGGCCAGGTGCGTGGCCCGGTCGGCGCCGAGGAAGCGTGCCGGATCCAGTGCCAGGATCAGCTCGCCGTGGTAGGGCGCCGCGCCGGCGCCGGCGTCGTGCGCCAACGATTCGGCGCTGGTGAGATCGCCGATCAAGGGGCCGGCGATCAGCTCGATCATCGCCGACAGCGCCGAGCCCTTGTGTCCACCGAAGGTCAGCATCGCGCCGCCGTCGGCGACCGCGGCCGGATCGGTGGTCGGCGCGCCCGCCGCGTCCACGCCCCAGCCTTCGGGAATCGCCTGGCCGGCGCGGCGGCGCAGCTCGATCTCGCCGCGCGCCACCGCGCTGGTGGCGAAATCGAACACGAACGGCGGCGCATCCACGCGCGGCCAGCCGAACGCCAGCGGATTGGTGCCCAGCAGCGGCGTACGACCGCCGGCCGGCGTGACCCAGGCATGGCTGGGGTTGCAGATCAGCGCGACTAAGCCGGCCTCGGTGAGCCGTTCCATCTCTGGCCATAGCGCGGAGAAATGCACGCAATGATTGATCGCCAGCGCCGCCAGGCCATTGCCGCGCGTCTTCTCGATCAACAGCGGCAACCCGCGTTCGAACGCCAGCAGCGAGAACCCGCCGCGCGCATCGACCCGGACGATGCCGGGCGCATGGTCGTGCACGACAGGCTCCGCATCGCCCATCACCTTGCCGTTGCGCAGCGTCGCCACGCAGCCGAGCGTCCGGTACAGCCCGTGCGAGGCACAGCCGTCGCGCTCGCCGGCCACGATTGTGTGGGTGAGGGCGTGCACATGCGCTGGGCTGAAGCCGGCGTGGGACAGGATGCGGTCGACCAGGGTGGTGGCCTGGTCCAGGGACAGCGTGATGGTGGGGTTGCTGTTCATCGAAGAAGGCGGCCAGGAAATAAGGCGGATTCTCGCCTGCAAGGCGCTTCGGGAGAAGACTGGGAGCGTCAGGTCACCTGGAGGCTTTACCCGCATGCCGCGCAGATATCTTGCATGCTCTGCACCACGTCGGAGTCAACGTAATGACTGATCGCTAAGGATTGTGCAGTTGATAGACTAACGACGTCCAAGGTTTCGAGTAAGCGAGAGGCTGTTCATCGGGCGCCTAGAATTTCCTTGACAGCCATCCCTGAGCTGATTCGATAATTCGACAAGGTCATCATAGGTCTTGCAGAGGATTTTCGTTTGACCGGGTAGCGCGGAAGCTTCAATGCATGCTGGCGCGCAATTTATGGTTCGGTGATCAATGAAGACTAAAGTTGCCAGGCTTTTCGTAATGCCGAGTTTTCTTACTGGGGCGGCCATGATTTTTCTTGGCGAGCCTTACATTACTCGCGTGCTCATTTCGAAGAGTCCTCGGGTTGCGGATTATTCGGTTGGCAAGATCTACGAATATAATCAACACGGCCATTTGGTGTTTTTGAGTTGGTTTGATCTTTTTTTGATGAATGCTATGGCTGTTGGTGGTGTTTGTCTCCTGCTGATTTGCGGCATCTTGTTGAAGTCAATAAATAGAGTTGATATGCAGCTTAAGTGAATTTAAGGTGGAATGTTTTCTGTGCATGCTTTGATGGGCTTTTGAAGTCAAGGTGGTTTATTTAATGTGTCGTTGGCTTAAATTCCATTAGTGGCTGCTATCTATCATATTTTTTGCGATAAGTAGCAAGCTGGTCAGCGTGAGGAAGTGGCAGGCGATGTCGGGTAAGACAGGCATTAGATAGTGTGGCGACGCATACGTGTCGCGCCGCACGCCAGAGTCGCCTTGTCCCATCGGGCGCGTGTTTTCTGGTGGTGCCAAGGGGCGCGTCCGTGACCACGCCGACCGGCTCGAATTGGTGCCTACGCCGTATTCTGCCTTGAGCCAATAATCTCAATACGGCACCAGAATCTCGCAAAGTTTGTTCGGCTTCGGGCAATCGGAGTGGGCTGTGTAAAAAACAAAGCCGGCAGATGCCGGCTTCGTTCTTTCGTGATCACACGTCTCAGGCCTATACCGACAACTCCAACAACAGCTTATTGAGCCGCCG
This sequence comes from Xanthomonas sacchari, assembly GCF_024266585.1. Lineage (NCBI taxonomy): Bacteria > Pseudomonadati > Pseudomonadota > Gammaproteobacteria > Lysobacterales > Lysobacteraceae > Xanthomonas > Xanthomonas sacchari. The sequence goes on along the minus strand of NZ_CP100647.1, from coordinate 3,391,661 downwards.
CACATACGCTGCCGGGTCCTTGAGGCTATCCCCAGCCGCCAACGCAGCCTGATCGAACAGCACCCGAGCCAGATCACCGAAGCGCTCCCCATCGGCTTCCGAGTCCAGCTTCTCGATCAGCGGGTGCGCCGGGTTGAACTCGAACACCGGCTTGCTCTCCGGCAGCTTCTGGCCGCTGGCTTCCAGGATCTGCCGCATCTGCAGGCCCAGGTCGCCTTGGCCGATGGCGAGGATCGCCGGCGAGTCGGTCAGGCGGTGCGAGACGCGCACTTCGGCCACGTCGTCCTTGAGCACGTTCTGGATGCGCTCGACCAGGCCCTGCTTGGCCTTGGCGGCTTCTTCCTTGGCTTGCTTCTCTTCTTCGCTGTCGAGCTTGCCCAGGTCCAGGTCGCCGCGCGCCACGTCGACGAAGGACTTGCCGTCGAACTCGGTGAGGTAGCTCATCAGCCACTCGTCGATGCGGTCGGTGAGCAGCAGCACTTCGATGCCCTTCTTGCGGAACACCTCCAGGTGCGGGCTGTCCTTGATCTGCGCGTAGCTCTCGCCGGTCAGGTAGTACAGCTTGTCCTGGCCGTCCTGCATCCGCGCCACGTAGTCGGCCAGCGACACGTTTTGCGTGCCGTCGCTGCCATGGGTGGAGGCGAAACGCAGCAGGCCGGCGATCTTCTCGCGGTTGCCGAAGTCCTCGGCCGGGCCTTCCTTCAGCACCTGGCCGAAGTTCTTCCACACGCCCTGGTAGCGCTCGGCATCGTCCTTGGCCAGCTTCTCCAGCATGTCCAGGGCGCGCTTGGTCAGCGCCGACTTCATCGAGTCGATCACCGGGCCGGACTGCAGGATCTCGCGCGAGACGTTCAGCGGCAGGTCGCTGGAATCGACGATGCCCTTGATGAAGCGCAGGTACAGCGGCAGGAACTGCTCGGCCTGGTCCATGATGAAGACGCGCTGCACGTACAGCTTGAGCCCGCGCGAGGCGTCGCGCTGGTACAGGTCGAACGGCGCGCGGCCGGGCACGTACAGCAGCGAGGTGTACTCCAGCTTGCCCTCGACCTTGTTGTGGCTCCACGCCACCGGGTTCTCGTGGTCGTGGGCGATGTGCTTGTACAGCTCCTGGTATTCCTCGTCCTTGATCTCGTTGCGCGGGCGCGTCCACAGCGCGCTGGCGCGGTTGACCGTTTCCCACTCGAGGGTTTCCGGCTTGTCCTTGTCCTCGCCGTAGTGCTCCTTGGGCAGTTCGATAGGCAGGGCGATGTGGTCGGAGTACTTGCGCACGATGCCGCGCAGCTTCCAGCCGTCGGCGAAGTCCTTCTCGTCGTCCTTCAGGTGCAGCACGATGCGGGTGCCGCGCTCGGCCTTCTCGATCGTGGCGACCTCGAACTCGCCTTCGCCGCGCGAGGACCAGTGCACGCCTTCGCTGGCCGGCAGGCCGGCGCGGCGGCTGTACACGTCGACCTGGTCGGCAACGATGAAGGCGCTGTAGAAGCCCACGCCGAACTGGCCGATCAGGTGCGAGTCCTTCTTCTGGTCGCCGGACAGGTGCTTGAGGAAGTCGGAGGTGCCGGACTTGGCGATGGTGCCCAGGTGCGCGACGATCTCTTCGCGGCTCATGCCGATGCCGTTGTCGTCGATGGTGACGGTGCCGGCCTCCTTGTCGAAGCCGATGCGGATGCGCAGTTGCGCGTTGCCGTCCAGCAGCTCCGGCTTGACCAGCGCCTCGAAGCGCAGCTTGTCGGCGGCGTCGGAGGCGTTGGAGATCAGCTCGCGCAGGAAGATCTCCTTGTTGGAATACAGCGAATGGATCATCAGCTGCAGCAGCTGCTTGACCTCGGTCTGAAAGCCCAGGGTTTCTTTTTGGGTTTCCACGCTCATCGGTAGGTGCTCCATGAAGGATGGGCGGCCGCGCGGAGGAGGGCGCGGCTCTGCCGGCCGACATGGTGGCGGCCGCGGCCGGCTTCAAGCGCCGCGCCGCGCATACGCTGGTCAGCGGGCTGGTCTATGATCCGGACCCCGTTTCCGCCGCCCGCCGCCCATGCCGTCCCTGCGTTCCCCGTCCCGCCTGTCCCGGCCCCCGCGAGGCCGCCGATGAGCCGTCCCGGCGGCGGCCAGGTGCGGATCATCGGCGGGCGTTGGCGCAACACGCGGCTGCCGGTGCCGGAGCTGGCCGGGCTGCGCCCGACCTCCGACCGGGTCCGCGAGACCCTGTTTAACTGGCTGCAGCCGGTGCTGCCCGGGGCGCGCGTGCTGGACCTGTTCGCCGGCAGCGGCGCGCTGGGCCTGGAGGCGGTGTCGCGTGGCGCGGCCGGCGCGGTGCTGGTCGAGCGCGATCCCGGCCAGGCGGCGCAACTGCGCGCCACGGTCGCGCGGCTGCAGGCGCAGGACCAGGTGCAGGTGGTGCAGGGCGATGCGCTGCGCTGGCTGGCCGAGGCGCCGGCCGATGCCGCGGCCGACATCGCCTTCGTCGACCCGCCGTTCGCCGCGGGGCTGTGGGACGCGGTGCTGCAGCGCCTGCCGGCGCGGCTGGCGGCCACGGCCTGGTTGTACCTGGAGTCGCCGGCCGGGCAGGCGCCGGCGGTACCGGCGCCCTGGGCGCTGTACCGCGAGGGCGGCAGCCGCGAGGTGCGCGCTGCCCTGTACCGGCGCACCGCTGCTACACTTCCCGGCGACCTTCACGCGGTACCCGACGCATGACCGTGGCCCATAGCCGCATCGCCGTCTATCCCGGCACCTTCGATCCGATCACCAACGGCCATATCGATCTGGTCAACCGTGCCGCGCCGCTGTTCGAGCAGGTGATCGTCGGCGTGGCGCAGAGCCCGTCCAAGGGGCCGACCCTGCCGCTGGAACTGCGCGTGTCGCTGGCCCGCGAGGCGCTGGCCGGGCACCGCAACGTGGAGGTCCTGGGCTTCGACACGCTGCTGGCGCATTTCGTGCGCTCGGTCGGCGGCGGCGTGCTGCTGCGCGGCCTGCGCGCGGTGTCCGATTTCGAATACGAGTTCCAGATGGCGAGCATGAACCGGCATCTGATCCCGGAGGTGGAGACGCTGTTCCTCACCCCGGCCGAGCAACACAGCTTCATTTCGTCCTCGTTGGTGCGCGAGATCGCGCGCCTGGGCGGGGACGTGTCCGGCTTCGTGCCGCCGTCGGTGGTGCAGGCGCTGGTCCGGGCCCGCCAGGCCGCCGCGCAGCGTTGAGCCGCCCACCATTCACTGACGACACAGAGGGAGCCGTTCCATGAACACCACCGCACGCGCGTTGCTGATCGCTTCGCTGGCCCTGGGCTTCACCGCCTGCAAGAAGGAAGAGGCCGCCAAGCCGGTCGCCGATGCGCAGCCCGCGCTGACCGCCCCGGCCAAGGACGACGACGCCGGCTGGAAGAAGTACCTGCAGGAGGTGGCGATCCAGAACATGGGCAACGTCACCAACAGCCCGTTCCTCTACTACCTGCCGCCGGAATCGGATGCCGATTTCCAGGCCAAGTACGAGCGCCAGGTCGAGAGCGCCACCACCGCTATCGGCCGCGGCATCCAGCCGGGCAACATGCTGGCGTTCGGCTCCTCGGCCTCGGCCAAGATGGCCGACCTGATCGCCGCCGCGTTCGCCAAGGTCGAGCCGAACACCATGAAGGGCGTGCGCGTGGTCTACATCGGCGCCCCGGCCGACAACGCCCGCGTCGAAGCCGTGGTCAAGCCGACCGGCGCCGACTACATCTTCGTCGAAGCCAAGTAAGCCCCGCGCGGACCGTCGCGCCGATGCGCGCCGGTCCGGCGATTCCGCGCCGCCCGCAACGGGCGGTCACGTCGCGCGGACGCGCTGCCTGCCGTCGCGTGGTTGCGCACTTTCGGGCAGGGCACAGGCGATGCGGATCTTCATCACCGGCCCCACCGGCGCCGGCAAGACCACCCTGGCGCGCCGGCTGGGCCGCCGTCACGGCATTGCCTGCCATGCTCTGGACGATCTGCACTGGGTCCGCAGCGCCGAGGGCGACGTCCGTCGGCCCCTCGAGGACAAGCGGCCGCTGCTGCAGCGCATCGTCGACGGCGAGCGCTGGATCGTCGAAGGCGTGCAGTTCAAATGGGCCGACGCGGCGCTCGCGCGCGCCGACCACATCGTGGTGATCGACGCGGCACCCTGGCGCACCACCCTGCAGATCGTGCTGCGCCTCGGCCGGCAGTGGCTGGGCCTGGAGGCCGCCGCCTATCGGCCGACCCTGGCGCGGCTGCCGCGGATGCTGGCCTGGAGCCGCGACTACCACCGCGAGGAGCGCGCGCTGCTGCTGGCCAAGCTCGCGCCGTTCCGCGGCAAGACCCTGCTGATCCGCCACAGTCGCGCGCCGTTGCCGCCGCCGTTGGGTTAGCCGCTGTTTGACCAGTCGGTTGCCGGACCGCTCCATGCGGAGGATGGCGCCAGCAAGGCCTGCCGATGCGCGGCGATCCAGGCGTCGATCGACCCGGGTCGGAACGTCTCCAGTCCAGGCTGTGCCTGCAGCGGCGCGGCGAGCAGCGCATCGGCCTGCTGCGGGAACTCGGCGAAGAAGCGGAACTTCGATGCCACCACGCGTCCATGGCCGGCGCCCAGCGCCGCATCCACCTCGCGCTCGAACACATCCAGCGGCTGCGCGCGATAGCACACCGGGCGGCCGAGCCCGGCCGTGAGCCGCTGCACCAGTTCCGGGCCGGTCAGGCTCTCGGTGCCGGCGATCCGGTAGCAGCCGCCGTCCGTGCCGTACCGCAGCAGTGCCAGTGCAGCCTCGGCGCAGGCATCTGCCGAGGTCCAGGCGATGCGTTGCGCGGCGGCGATCGGCGGTGCGAAAACACCGTGTGCCACGATCTCAGTACGCGCCGAGGGCTTCAGCAGGTTGTCCAGGTACAGCGTCGGCCACAGGATCGCGCAGGGCAGGCCGGCGCCGCGCGCCAGCGCCGCGAGGTCGGCGTTGGTGCGCAGACTGGGTTCCGGACACGGCGCCGGCAGCGGCGCGCTGCTCAGCTTCAGCACGAATGAGGTCAGCCGCGCCGCGCGCGCGGCGGCCAGTGCATGTCTGGCCCGCGCCAGCGTCGTCTCGCCGGGGCCGGCGGGCAACTGCAGCACCGCGTGGGCGACGCCGCGGCTGGCCGCGAGCATGGCGGCGGGATCGTCCAGGTCGGCTGCGACCACCTCCGCGCCCAGTGCCTGCAGCGCCGCGGTGGCCGCGCCTTCGCGAACCAGGGCGCGGACGGCCAGGCCGTGCCGGCGTGCGGCGCGGACCACGGCGGCGCCCTGCACGCCGTTGCCGAGATAGACGAGGAGGGGACCGGAAAGGGGAATCGGGGACATGCGTTGGCTCCTGCTGGAGGGATCCGCCGCAGCAAGCCCGGTCGAAGGCGGCCCACGGACAGACCCCGGGACGATGGACACGGGGACTGTCGGGGAATCGCGCGGCACGGCGCGAACAGAGCCTCTCCGCCAGCGCGGAGAAGGGCCTGGGCCTACCGAGACCAGGCCAGCCATTTTCGACGCGGCGACTCTAGGCCTGGCCGGCACCGGCGTCAATCGCCACGGGCCGTTCGCTTCGCCGGTCCGGCGCGGCGGCAATACAGCGTTCCGTACTGTGGCGGCGCCTTCGCGGGGCCGTCCCGCCCCGATCCGGTAAACTGCCCGGGTCAGTGCCGAATTGCGCCACATGTCCCTCAAGATCAACGAGCTCTGCGTCAACTGCGACGTCTGCGAGCCGGCCTGCCCGAACCAGGCCATCGCCATGGGCGAGACGATCTACGTGATCGACCCGGCCCGCTGCACCGAATGCGTCGGCCATTTCGACGAGCCGCAGTGCGTGGTGGTGTGCCCGGTGGAATGCATCGACCCGGACCCGGCCATCCCGGAAACCCACGCGCAGTTGCTGGCCAAGTTGCAGCGCCTGCAGCGCGATCACCCCGAGTTGTACCCACAGGAGCCCCCCGCCGCATGAGAAGCCTCGTCCGCCGTGTCCTGCTGCTCGCCCTGGTCCTGACGCCGTCGGCGTGGGCCGAGGCCCCGGTCGCCGAAGCGACTGCCACCGCCCCGGCCGCGCATCCGCCCGGCGCCGCCATCGCCAGCGGCCACCGGCTGGCCACCGAGGCGGGCCTGCAGATCCTGCGCGAGGGCGGCAATGCCTTCGACGCCGCGGTGGCGGTGTCCTCGACGCTGTCGGTGGTCGAACCGATCAGCTCCGGCCTCGGCGGCGGCGGTTTCTTCCTGCTGCACGACGCCAAGACCGGCAAGGACGTGATGCTGGACGCGCGCGAGACCGCGCCGGAATCGGCGACGCCGGCCGCGTTCCTAGATGCCAAGGGCGAACTGGACCGCGACCGCTCGATCAACGGCCCGTGGTCGGCCGGCATTCCCGGGCTGCCGGCGGCGCTGGTGGAACTGGCGACCAAGCACGGCCGGCTGCCGCTGCGGCAGTCGCTGGCGCCGGCGATCCGCATCGCCCGCGAGGGCTTCCCGGTGTACGCGCGCATGGCCGAGGGCTACCAGTCGCGGCGCAAGGTGATGGAGCGCTATCCCGGCACCCGCGAGGTCTACCTGCGCAACGGCCGGCCGATCGCCGAGGGCGACCTGTTCAAGCAGCCGGAACTGGCGAACACGCTGCAGTTGCTGGGCGACAAGGGCTTCGACGGCTTCTACCGCGGCACCACCGCCAGGAAGCTGCTGGCCGGGGTCAAGCAGGCCGGCGGGCGCTGGACCGCGGAGGAACTGGCCGGCTACACGGTCAAGGAACGCACGCCGATCCGCTTCGACTACAAGGGCTGGACCATCACCACCGCGCCGCCGCCGTCCTCCGGCGGCATCGCCCTGGCCAGCATGCTGCAGATCCTGGAAGGCTACGACCTCAAGAGCATGGACCCGGTGCACCGCGTGCACCTGACCGTGGAAGCGATGCGCCGCGCCTACCGCGACCGCACCTTCTTCCTGGGCGACCCGGATTTCACCCACGTGCCGCAGCGCATCCTGCTGAGCAAGGACTACGCGGTGGGTCTGCGTTCGGGCATCAACCCGGAGAAGGCCACGCCCAGCGACCTGCTGTCCGGCCAGCCGACCCCGCTGGAAGACGACGAGACCACGCATTTCTCGATCATCGACGGCGAGGGCAACCGCGTCGGCGCCACCCAGACGGTCAACCTGCTGTACGGCTCTGGCTTGATTCCCAAGGGCACCGGCGTGCTGCTCAACAACGAGATGGACGATTTCGCGCTGCGTCCGGGCACGCCCAACGCCTTCGGCGTGATGGGCTACGCGGCCAACGCACCCAAGCCGGGCAAGCGCCCGCTCAGTTCGATGTCGCCGACCTTCATGGAGAACGCGGACAAGGCGATCGTGCTCGGCACCCCGGGCGGCAGCCGCATCATCACCATGGTGCTGCTCGGCATCCTCGGCTACGACGACGGCCTCACTGCGCAGCAGGTCGCGGCGTTGCCGCGCTATCACCACCAGTGGCTGCCGGACGTGATCGAAGCCGAGACCGGCACCTTCGACGCGGCCACGGCCAAGGGCCTGGAAGCGATGGGGCATGCGCTCAAGCTGCCCGGCGACACCGCCGAGGACGGCCACGGCTCCAGCCACGTCTGGGGCAACCTGCAGACGGTGGAATGGGACAAGCGCCGCAACGTGCTCAGCGGCGGCAGCGACCCGCGCAACCCCGTCGGCAGCGCCGAAGTGCTGCAGACCGCGCCGGCGCCCTGACGCGCGTTTTGCGAATTTCCCATCCCTAATATCGACTCCCGAATCCCCGCCCATGAAGCTCTGGTCCATCCAAGGCAACGCGCAGAAACTCGATGGCGGCGCGATGTTCGGCAACGCGCCCAAGGCGCTGTGGCAGCAATGGGCCGCGCCCGACGACGGCAACCGCATCGCGCTGGCCTGCCGCGCGCTGCTGGCCAGCCCGCTGGCCGGCAAGACCGTGCTGTTCGAGACCGGCATCGGCGCGTTCTTCGCGCCGGCGCTGCGCGAGCGCTACGGCGTGCAGGAGGCCCGCCACGTGCTGCTGGATTCGCTGCAGGACGCCGGCTTCGCCCACACCGACATCGACGTGGTGGTGCTGAGTCACCTGCACTTCGACCATGCCGGCGGCCTGCTGGCGCCGTGGCGCGAGGGAGCGGCGCCGGAACTGCTGTTCCCCAACGCGCAGTTCCTGGTCGGCGCGGCGCACTGGCAGCGCGCGCTGCAGCCGCATCCGCGCGACCGCGCCAGCTTCATCCCGGAGCTGCCCGGCCTGCTCGAGGCCAGCGGCCGTCTGGAACTGGTCGACGGCGCGTACTCGCGCGCGCTCGGCGAGGCGGTCCGGTTCCGTTTCAGCGACGGCCACACGCCGGGGCTGATGCTGGCCGAGATCGTCGGCCCCCGCCACGGCGAGGACGGCCAGGCGCACGGCGGGGTGGCGTTCTGCGCCGACCTGATCCCGGGCCGTTCGTGGGTGCACGTGCCGATCACCATGGGCTACGACCGCAACGCCGAGCTGCTGATCGACGAGAAGCGCGCGTTCCTGGAGGACGCGCTGGCGCGCGACGTGCGCCTGTTCTTCACCCACGACCCGGACTGCGCGCTGGCGCAAGTGCAACGCGACGCCAAGGGACGGTTCGGTACCGTGCACGAACTGCCGGCGCTGCAGGCGCGGCTGCTGGCGGCCTGAGCGCAATCGCGGCGTTTCCGGCTGATGCACGTCGGGACGCCGCGGGCGCCGCGTCAAGCCTGCCAGCGCAGGGCGGTGTTGGTCGGCGCATCGGTAGCGGTGCCGTCCAGCGCCACCGAAAAGCCGATGGTGGTGATGCCGTCGCGGTGCTGCGCGAACACGCGCCCGCCGTGCATGGTCGCCACCGCCTTGACGATCGCCAATCCCAGGCCGTGGCTTTCGCGGCTGTTGCTGCGGGCGGCGTCGCCGCGGTAGAAGCGGTCGAACAGGCGCTCCAGATGCTCCGGCGCCAGCGCCACGCTGGGGTTGGAGAAGGCGATCTGCGCCTCGCCGCCGCGCTGCGCGATCTCCACCACGATCGGCGCGGCGTTGGCCGAATGCTGGATGGCGTTGTGCAGCAGGTTGGACAGCGCGCGCCGCAGCAGCGACTTCTCGACCTGGGTGACCGTATCGCCGCGCATCTCCACGCGCAGGCCGGCCTCGTCCAGCAGCACTTCGAAGAACTCCACGGTCTTGCCGACTTCCTCGGCCAGCGACGCGTCCTCGCACTGCCGCGCGCGCTGGCCCTGCTCGGCGCGGGCCAGGAACAGCATGTCGGCGACGATCGCGCGCAGCCGCTCCAGTTCCTCCAGGTTCGACTGCAGCACCTGGCGCAACTGCTGCGCCTCGCGCTCGCGGGTCAGTGCCACCTGGGTCTGGCCGATCAGGCTGGCCAGCGGCGTGCGCAGTTCGTGGGCGACGTCGGCATTGAAGCTTTCCTGCTGCGCGTAGGCAGCGTCGAGCCGGTCGAACGCCGCGTTCAGCGAGGCGCCCAGGTCTTCCAGCTCGCGCGGCAGCCGCGGCAGGTCCAGCCGGCGCCGGTCGTGCGGGCCGATGCGCTGGGCGTCGGCCGACAGCCGTTGCACCGGGCGCAGGCCGAGCTTGGCGGTCCAGTAGCCCAGCGCGCCGACCAGCGCGGTGCCGGCCAGTGTGACCAGCGCCAGGGCGATGTCGAAGCGGCGCCTGGTCAGTGCGAACGGGGTGCTGTCCATCGCCGCGATCAACTGCACCGGGGGGCGCACCGGCGTGGCCGGCAGCGTCTGGCCGATGGCCTGCCACGCCTGCGGATGCGCATCGGCGATGCCCAGCGCCTGCGCATCGCGGATCTGCACCAGGCCGCTGCGCCCGCGGGTGGCCTGCGCCATCGCCTCGGCGCCGCGTCCGTAGCGGAACGCCGGTTCCTCGCTCCACAGCCAGAAGCGCAGGTCCGGCACGCTGGACACGCTGGCCAGGCGGGTGCGCGCATGCGCGGCCAGGTCCGGCGAGCGGCTGTTGACCAGCATGTACTGCACCGCGTCCATGCGCGAGTGCAGCTCTTCGCGCTGGTGACGGCGCAGCTCGTGTTCCAGCACCTGGTGCAGCACCAGCCCGATCAGGGCGAAGCCGAGCAGTGCGGTGGCCGCGAACAGGCCGGCCAGGCGCAGCGCGATCGAGGGCCGCGGCGGCGCTTGCGCGCGCCCTGCCGCGCTCATCCGGGCGCGTCCTCGCGTTGTTCCAACACGTAGCCCATGCCGCGCACGGTGTGCAGCAGCGGCGCGCCGAACGGCACGTCGATCTTGGCGCGCAGGCGCTTGATTGCCACTTCCACCACGTTGGTGTTGCTGTCGAAGTTCATGTCCCAGACCATCTCGGCGATCGCGGTCTTGGACAGGATCTCGCCCTGGTGCCGGGCCAGCGCCGCCAGCAGCGCGAACTCCTTGGCGGTCAGGTCCAGCCGCTGCCGGCCGCGCACGGCCTTGCGGCTGATCATGTCGATCTGCAGGTCGCCCACGCGCAGCAGCGTGCTTTCCTGGGCGCGGCCGCGCCGCGCCAGCACCTGCAGCCGCGCCAGCAGTTCGATGAAGGAGAACGGCTTGATCAGGTAGTCGTCGGCGCCCTCGCGCAGGCCCTTGACCCGGTCCTCCACGCTGTCGCGCGCGGTCAGCATGATCACCGGCGTGGTCTTGACCGACCGCAGCGAGCGCAGGATGGCGAAGCCGTCCAGGCCCGGCAGCATCGCATCGAGCACGATCACGTCGAAGTCGTAGTGCAGGGCCAAATGCTGGCCGTCGATGCCGTCGTAGGCCACGTCGACCGTGCAGCCCTGTTCGCTCAGCCCCTGCTGCAGGTAGTCGGCGGTCTTGCGCTCGTCCTCGACGATCAGCACCTTCACGGCTGCAGCGCCTGCGGCGTGGCGCGATGCGCGCGCCGTGCCTGGCGGCGCCGCATGTACCAGCCGTGCAGGCGGTCCAGGTACAGGTACACGATCGGCGTGGTGAACAGGGTCAGCAGCTGCGACAGCAGCAGCCCGCCGACCATCGCATAGCCCAGCGGCCGGCGCAGTTCCGAACCGGCGCCGTGGCTGAGCATCAGCGGCAGGCCGCCGAGCAGGGCGCACAGGGTGGTCATCATGATCGGCCGGAAGCGCATCAGGCAGGCCTCGAAGATCGCATCGCGCGAGGACAGCCCGCGTTCGCGTTCGGCATGCAGGGCGAAGTCCACCATCATGATCCCGTTCTTCTTGACGATGCCGATCAGCAGGATGATGCCGATCATCGCGATCACGCTCAAGTCGTAGCCGCCGGCCATCAGGATCAGCAGGGCGCCGACGCCGGCCGAGGGCAGGGTGGAGAGGATGGTCAGCGGATGGATGTAGCTCTCGTAGAGCAGCCCGAGCACGATGTAGACCGCGATCAACGCCGCCAGGATCAGGTACGGCTGGGTCCGCAGCGAGGCGCTGAACGCCTGCGCGGTGCCCTGGAAGCTGCCGCTGAGCGTGGCCGGCACCCGCAGTTGCGCCTGGGCCTGCTGGATCGCGTCCACCGCATCGCCCAGCGCCGCGCCCGGCGCCAGGTTGAAGGAGATGGTCACCGCCGGGAACTGGCCCTGGTGGCTCACCGACAGGTAGCCGGTCTTGCTGGTGTCGAGCAAGGCGAAGGTGGACAGCGGCACCTGCCGGCCGTTCAGCGGTGAGGTCAGGTACAGCCGCTGGAACAGCGACGGATCGCCCTGCAGCGCCGGCGTCACTTCCAGCACCACGTGGTAGCTGTTGAGCTGGGTGAAGTACTGCGCGACCTGGCGCTGGCCGATGGCGTCGTTGATGGTCGCGTCGATCTGCTGCGGGGTGATGCCGAAGCTGGCCGCGCGCTGGCGGTCGATGGTGATGCTGGCGATCGGCGCGGCGTTCTGCTGGTCGGAGGCCACGTCGGTGAGCTGCGGCAATGCGCGGAACGCCTTGAGCAGCCGCGGCGCCCAGGTATTGAGCTCGCCGAGGTCGGCGTCGGTCAGGGTGTACTGGTACTGGGTGCGGGCCAGGCGGCCGCCGACGTTGATGTCCTGTCCGGCCTGCATGAACAGGGTGACGCCCTGCACCTGCGCCAGGCGCTTGCGCAGCCGCGCGATCACCTGGTCGGCGCTGGCGGTGCGCCCTGCGTCCTTGGGCCGCAGCGCGATCGAGAAGGTGCCGGAGTTGAAGGTGCTGGCGCCGCTCTGCATGCCGAAGGACAGCACGTCCGGATCGCGGCGGATGATGTCGGCCAGCTGCAGCATGCGCGTGCGCATCGCCGCCGAGGACGAGTCCTGCGCCGAATCGGCGGTGCCGGAGATGAAGCCGGTGTCTTGCTGCGGGAAGAAGCCCTTGGGCATCACCACGAACAGCGCCACGCTGGTGGCCACGGTCAGCAGGAAGCTGGCCAGGGTCAGGCGCGGATGCCGCAGCACCGTCTCCAGGCCGCGCCGGTATGCCGCCAGCATCGCCTCGAAGCCGCGCTCGAACGCGCGCGCCAGGCGTCCCTGCGGCTGCTCGGCGTGCGGCTTGAGCAGGCGCGCGCACAGCATCGGGGTCAGGGTCAGCGACACCAGCAGCGACATCAGGATGGTCAGGCTCACCGTCACCGCGAACTCGCGGAACAGTCGCCCGACGATGCCGCCCATCAGCAGCAGCGGGATGAACACCGCCACCAGCGACACCGAGATCGAGACCAGGGTGAAGCCGATCTCGGCCGCGCCCTGCAGCGCCGCCTGCAGCGGCGCCATGCCGTCCTCGATGTGCCGATAGATGTTCTCCAGCATCACGATGGCGTCGTCGACCACGAAGCCGACTGCGATGGTCAGGCCCATCAGCGACAGGTTGTCCAGGCTGTAGCCGAGCACGTACATCAGCGCGGCGGTGCCGAGGATCGCCAGCGGCACGGTCAGGCTCGGGATCAGGGTGACCACCGCGCTGCGCAGGAACACGAAGATCACCGCCACCACCAGCGCGATCGACAGCAGCAGGGTGAACTCCACGTCCTTCACCGAGGCGCGGATGTTCTGTGTGCGGTCGGCGAGGATCTTGACGCTGACGCTGGGCGGGATCGACGCCATCAGCTTCGGCAGCGCGGCCTTGACCTGTTCCACCGTGTCGATGACGTTGGCGCCGGGCTGCTTGGTGATGGCGATCATGATCGCGCGGCCGTCGACGATGCCGCTGTCGGCGGGCGCCGCGGCACCGGCGTAGCCCCAGGCGGCGATCTTGGCGTTCTCCGGCCCGTCCACCGCGGTGCCGATGTCGCGCACGCGGATCGGCGCGCCGTTGCGCCAGGCCAGCACCGCATCGTTCCAGGCCGCGCTCTGCAGCAATTGATCGTTGGTGGAGACGGTGAAGGCCTGGCGCGCGCCGTCGATCGAGCCGGTGGCCGCGTTCACCGTGGTGGTGGCGAGCACGGTGCGGACGTCCTCCAGGCTCAGTCCCAGCGCCGCCAGCTTGGCCGGGTCGGCCTGCACCCGCACCGCCGGCTTCTGCGCGCCGTACAGGTTGACCAGGCCGACGCCCGAGATACGCGAGATCTGCTGCGCCAGCACGTTGTCGGCGTAGTCGTCGACCTTGGTCAGCGGCAGCACCTGCGATTGCACCGCCAGGATCAGCGCCGGCGATTCGGCCGGGTTGATCTTGCGGAAGCTCGGCGCGCTCGGCAGCGCGCTGGGCAATTGCCCGGACGCGGCGTTGATCGCGGTCTGCACGTCGAGCGCGGCGGCGTCGATGCTGCGGTCCAGGTCGAACTGCAGCGTCACCTGGGTCGAGCCCAGCGCGCTGGTCGAGGTCATCTGGCTCAGGCCCGGGATCAGCGACAGCTGCCGCTCCAGCGGCTGCGCCACGTTCGAGGCCATGGTCTGCGGGCTGGCGCCGGGCAGGTTGGCCGAGACCTGGATGGTGGGGAAGTCGACCTGCGGCAGCGGCGCCACGGGCAGCAGCGGCCAGGCCACCAGGCCCAGCAACAGCAGTGCCGTGGCCAGCAGCGAGGTGCCGATCGGGCGTTTGATGAAGGCCGCCGAGACGCTCACGCCTGCGCTCCCGCCGTGGCCGGCTTGGCGTGCTTGGCCGGCTTGGCTTCGACCACCTTCGCCCCCGGGTGCAGCCGGTACTGCCCGTCCACCACCACCCGCTGGCCGGCCTGCAGGCCCTGGCCGATCACGGTCTGGCCATCGGCCTCGTCCAGCACCTGCACCGGCTGCTCGCGCACGCTGCGGTCGGCACCGACCACGTACACGAACTCGCCGTCCTGGCCGCGCTGCACCGCCGCGCTCGGCACCACCAGCGCGGCGCTGCGCATGCCCAGGGTAATGCGCGCATCCACGGTCTGTCCCGGCCACAGCGTGTGCGCCGGGTTGGCGAAGTGCGCCTTCAGGGCGATGGTGCCGGTGCTGGTGTCGATCTGATTGTTGAGCAGGGCCAGCGTGCCGTGCGCCAGCACCAGGCCGCTGCCGTGCTCGACCGCGTCCACGCCCACGCCAGACGGCGCGGCCTGCAGCGCGCGGTTGATCTGCTGGAAGGCGCTTTCGGGCAGGGTGAACTGCACCGCGATCGGGTCGATCTGGTTCAGTACCACCAGCCCGCCGGCATCGCTGGCGTGGACGATGTTGCCCGGATCCACCAGCCTTGCGCCGGCGCGGCCGTCGATCGGCGCGCGGATGGTGGTGAAGTCCAGTTGCACCCGCGCGCTGTCGATGGCCGCCTGGTCGCTCTGCAGGGTGGCGCGCAGTTGCGTCACCAGCGCCTTCTGCGTGTCCAGGGTCTGGCGGGTGGTGGCGTTGTCCTGCAGCAGTTGCGTGTAGCGCTGCAGGTCGGCCTGCGCATTGCCCAGTTGCGCCCGGTCCTTGGCCTGCTGCGCGGTGGCCGCGGCCAACTGCGCCTGGTAGGTGCGCGGATCCAGCCGCGCCAGCACCTGCCCGGCCTTGACGTCCTGGCCCTCGGCGAAGCCCACGTCGATCAGTTGCCCGTCGATGCGCGAGTGCACGGTCACCGAGGCGATCGGCAGCACGGTGCCGATCCCGGTCTGGCGGATCGGCACATCCTGGCGCAGCACCGGCGCGCTGGTCACCGGGACCGGTGGCGTGGCGGCGGCCGGCGCCTGGCGCGGGCGCAGCCACAGCGCCAGCAGCAACGCGACCAGCAATGCGGCGACGACAAGCGGCCAGCGCCGCCGCGGCGTGGCGCGAGGCGGCGGCGGATCGGCGGGGCGGACGGGAGCGGCGGTCGACATGGGTTACTCCGAGACGACTGGAGCCGGCGTGGCGCCCGGCGAGGCGCCGCGCACGGCGGGGAGACGAGTGCTGTCCCAGTCGCCGCCCAGCGCGACCAGTAGAGCGACCTGGGCGCCGAACTGGCGCGCTTGCACCTGCAGCAAGCTGCGTTGCGCGTCCAGCGCATTGGCCTGGGCGGCGATCACCGCGCTGTACAGCGCGGTACCGGCCTTGTACTGATCCATCAGCACGCGTTCGGCCTGCTGCGCGGCATCGGCGGCGCGGCGCTGTTGCTGCTGTTCGCGGGCCAGTTCGCGGGTGGCGGCGAGTTGGTCCTCCACGCCCTGGAACGCGCTCAACACGGTTTGCCGGTAGCTGGCGGCGGCCGCATCGAAGGTGGCTTGCGCCTGCGCGCGTTGCGCGCGGCGCGCGCCGCCGTCGAACAGCGTGCCGGCCAGCGCCGCGCCCACCGCCCAGACCCGGTTCGGCATGCTCAGCAGCGAGGCCAGCCCGGCGCCGTCGTAGCCGCCGCTGGCGCTCAGCGACAGGGTCGGGAACCACGCCGCCACGGCCATGCCGATGCCGGCATTGGCCGCGGCCATGCGCCGCTCGGCGCCGGCGATGTCCGGGCGCCGCTGCAGCAGCACCGAGGGCAGGGCCGCCGGGGTCGGCGGCAAGGCCGGCAGCGGTGCGTCGCTGGCCGCCAGCGAGAAGTCGGCGGGCGCGCGGCCAAGCAGCACCGCCAGGGCGTGGTCCAATTGCCGGCGCGACAGCGCCAGATCGGTCGACGCGGCTTCGGTGCCCTGCAGGGTGGCTTCGGCCGCGGCCACGTCGGCGTCGCTGGCGACCCCGGCGCGCAGCCGCGCCTGGGTCAGCCGCAGCGCGTCGCGATACCCGGCCAGGGTGCGCTGGTACAGCGCCAGGGTCTGGTCGTCGAAGCGCAACTGCAGGTAGTCGGCCACCACCGCGGCCTGCAGCGACAGCCGCGCCTGCGCCAGGTCGGCGGCGCTGGCCTGGGCGTTGTCGCCGGCCTGTTCGACGCTGCGCCGGACCCGGCCCCAGAAGTCCGGCTCCCAGCTGGCGCTCAGCCCCACCGCATCGGTGTCGCGCAGGTCCGGCTTGGGGGTGACGGTGCGCGCGCGTCCGGCCGAGGCCTGCACGCCCAGCGTCGGCGCCTCGGCCGCGCGCGCGCTGCCGAGCAGCGCCTGCGCCTGCCGATAGCGCGCCTCGGCCTGGCGCAGGGTCTGGTTGGCGCGGTCGGCCTGGTCGACCAACGCATCCAGTTGCGGATCGCCGTAGCGCGTCCACCACGCCAACGCCGGGTCGGCCGCGGCCGGCGCGGCGGGCGTCCAGTGGCCGTCGGCTTCCGCGAACGGCTGCTGCGCGGCGGCCGGCGCCGCCGGGCGCACGTAGTCGGGGCCGGCCATGCAGCCGCCGAGCAGCACGCTCAGCAATGGCGCGCTCAGCCGCCGCGCGAGCGGCGCCAGGCGGCGGGAAGCGGGTGGTGGGGGCAGGGCGGTCACGGGGGCGGCGCCGGCAGCGGAAACGGGCCTTCACCGTAGAAGCCGCAGGGCAACCCCACGCTGACGCCGCGCTGACGGCGCTGTCAGCGACGCCGCCTGCGGCCGTCGCCGGCCGGGTCGCAGGCCGTGCCCGGCATGCCTGCGACGTGGCGCTTGCAGCCGTCATCATGGCCGGCCAGTATCGGCGCATGAAGCTGCCCCATCCCCTGTCCTGCCTGTTCCTCGCCTGCCTGCTGCTGGGCGGCTGCACCTCGCGCGCCGACACCTCCGTGCCATCGCCGATCCGCCTGAACCAGGTCGGTTTCCTGCCTGCCGCGAGCAAGCTGGCGGTGGTGCCGGATGGCCACGGCGAGGCGTTTTCGATCGCGCGCGCCGACAGCGACGAGGTGGTGCTGCGCGGCACGCTCGGCGCCGCCGCGACCTGGCCGCCGGCGCAGCAGACGGTACGCATCGCCGATTTTTCCGCGCTGCGCACGCCGGGCCGCTACCGCCTGCGGGTCGACGGCCTGCCGCCGTCGGACAGCTTCGTCATCGGCGAGGACGCCTACAACGCGCTGTCGCGCGCCGCGCTCAAGGCCTACTACTACAACCGCGCCAGCACCGCGCTGGACGGCGCCTACGCCGGCCGCCACGCGCGTGCCGCCGGGCATCCCGACGACCAGGTGCTGGTGCATGCCTCGGCGGCCTCGCCGGAGCGCCCGGCCGGCACCGTGATCGCCGCTCCCAAGGGCTGGTACGACGCCGGCGACTACAACAAGTACGTGGTCAACTCCGGCATCACCGTCTACACCCTGCTGGCCGCCTACGAGCAGTTCCCGGCGTATTTCGCCGCGCATCCGGAAGGCATTCCCGACAGCGGCGGCGGGGTGCCGGACATCCTGCGCGAGGTCGACTGGAACCTGCAGTGGCTGCTGGCGATGCAGGATCCGCACGACGGCGGCGTGTACCACAAGCTGACCAACCTGGACTTCGCCGGCATGCAGATGCCGGACCAGGCGCGCGCGCCGCGCTACGTGGTGCAGAAGAGCACCGCGGCCACGCTCGACTTCGCCGCGGTGATGGCCCAGGCCAGCCGTGTCTACGCGCCGTTCGATGCGCAGTTCGGCGGCCTCTCCACGCGCATGCTCAAGGCCTCGCGGCGCGCCTGGGCGTGGGCGCAGGCGCACCCGGACGTGGCCTACCGGCAGCCGGACGACGTGCACACCGGCACCTACGGGGACAACCAGTTCGACGACGAATTCGCCTGGGCCGCGACCGAGCTGTACCTGGCCACCGCCGACGACGCGTTCTATGCGGCGGCGATGGCGCGCGACGTGCCGGCCAGCGTGCCGGACTGGCGCCAGGTCGGCGGCCTGGCCTGGATGTCGCTGGCGCAGCACCGCGCGCGCTTGACCCCGCGCGCCGACCAGGCGCGCATCGCCAGCGAGATCGAGGGCCTGGCCGATCATCTGGTGCAGGTCTGGCAGGAGTCGGCCTGGCGGGTGACGATGCGCGAGGCCGACTTCCACTGGGGCAGCAACGGCACCGCGATGAACCAGGCGATGATGCTGCTGCAGGCCTACCAGTTGCAGCGCAAGCCCGAATACCTGCAGGCCGCGCAGTCGCAGCTGGACTACGTGCTCGGCCGCAATCCGCTGGGCATGTCCTTCGTCACCGGCATCGGCGCGCGCTCGCCGATGCACATCCACCATCGCATCTCCATCGCCGACGGCGTGGCCACGCCGGTCCCCGGCCTGCTGGTCGGCGGCCCGCAGCCGGGCCAGCAAGATGCCGAGGCCTGCAAGCACGCCTACGTGTCGAAGCTGCCAGCGCTGTCGTACCTGGACAAGGAATGCAGCTACGCCACCAACGAAGTGGCGATCAACTGGAACGCGCCGCTGGTGTACGTGAGCGCGGCGCTGCAGAACCTGCAGCGATGAGCCACCGCCGGCGCGATGGCGCCGCTCACCCCAGGCGGGTGCCGAAGATGCGGTCGCCGGCGTCGCCCAGGCCCGGCAGGATGTAGCCCTTGTCGTTGAGCCGTTCGTCGATCGCGGCGGTGTACACCTCCACGTCCGGATGCGCCGCTTCCAGCGCCTGCAGGCCTTCCGGGGCGGCGACCAGGAAGATGCCCTTGATCCGCCGCGCGCCGGCGCGCTTGAGCATGTCCACGGTGGCGATGAGGGTGCCGCCGGTGGCCAGCATCGGGTCCAGGATCAGCGCGTCGCGCTCCTCCAGGCGGCCAGTGAGGCGTTCGAAGTAGGGCACCGGTTGCAGCGTTTCCTCGTCGCGCTGCAGGCCGACCACGCTGACCCGCGCCGCGGGAATCAATGCCAGCACGCCGGGCAGCATGCCTAGCCCGGCGCGCAGGATCGGCACCAGGGTGATCTTGGCGCCGGCGATGCGCTGCACCTGGGTCGGGCCGGCCCAGCCGTCCATCGTGTGGGTCTCGGTCTCCAGGTCGGCGGTGGCCTCGTAGCCGAGCAGGGTGCCCAGTTCGGTGACCAGCTCGCGGAAGCCCTTGGTGCTCAGCGCCGCGTCGCGCAACAGGCCGATCTTGTGTTGCACCAGCGGGTGGCGGACTTCGACGATCTTCATGGGCGCGCTCGCAAGGGGGAGGCGCACAGTGTGCCGCAGCCGGCTCCGGCGCCGCCAGGTGTCCGATGCCGGCGCATGCCGCGCGCATGGCCTGCGACGCGCCGATCGTGCGCGTCGCAGGCCATGCCGAGGCCGGGCTCAGGCCGCGGGGGCGAGCACTTCGGCGGCGGGCGCCTGGGTGCGCGGCGCGGCGACGCTGCGGGTCACACCCGGTGCCGCGTGGCCCGTGTCGATCTTGAACAGCGCCACCGCCTGGGCCAGTTGCCCGGCCTGGTCTTCCATCGACCGCGCCGCGGCCGTGGCTTCTTCCACCAGCGCCGCATTCTGCTGGGTGGCTTCGTCCATCTGGGTCACGGTCTGGTTGACCTGCTCGATGCCGGCCGTCTGTTCCTGCGAGGCCGCGGAGATCTCGCCCATGATGTCGGTGACGCGCTGCACCGAACCCACGATCTCCTGCATGGTCTTGCCGGCCTGGTCGACCAGGGCGGAACCCTCGGCAACGCGGCCGACCGAGTCGTCGATCAGCGTCTTGATCTCCTTGGCGGCATTGGCCGAGCGCTGCGCCAATGTCCGCACTTCGGTGGCGACGACCGCAAAACCACGGCCCTGGTCGCCCGCGCGCGCGGCTTCCACCGCCGCGTTCAAGGCCAGGATATTGGTCTGGAAGGCGATGCCGTCGATGACGCTGATGATGTCGGCGATCTTCTTCGACGAGGCTTCGATCCCGCTCATGGTCTCGACCACCTGGCCGACCACGCTGCCGCCCTGCGAGGCCACCGAGGCGGCACCGACGGCCAACTGGTTGGCCTGGCGCGCGTGCTCGGCGTTCTGGCGCACGGTGGAGGTCAGTTCCTCCATCGAGGCGGCGGTCTCTTCAAGGCTGGCGGCCTGCTGTTCGGTGCGGCGCGACAGGTCGTCGTTGCCGGTGGCGATCTCGGTGGCGGCGGCATTGATGCTGACCGCCGCGGTCTGGATGCGGCCGACGATGCCGGTCAACTGGTCGGCGGTGGCATTGGCATCGTCGCGCATCTGCGCGAACACGCCCTGGAAGTCGCCGTGCATGCGCGCGGTCAGGTCGCCGGAGGCGATGGACTGCAGCAGGGACGACAGCTTGCCCAGGTTGCGATCGCTGACCTCCATCATTGCGTTGAGGTCCTGCACCATCAGCCGGAAGTCGTGCTGGAAGCGGCCGGCATCGCCGCGGGCGCTGAAATCGCCGGCCGCGGCGGCCGCGGCCAGGCGCTTGATCTCGGTATTGATCGCCAGCAGGCTGGCCTTGGCCGCATCCATCGATTCGTGCAGCACGGCGCGGCTGCCGGGCAGGCGCTGTGCGTCGCGGCGCAGGTCGCCGTTGGCGTATTCGTTGAGCACGCCGATGGCGTCGACAAAGGCGTCCAGGTGCTCGAACATCATGGTGTTGATGCCCTTGCTCAGCTCGCCGTACACGCCCGGGAAGTCCTGCGGCATGCGGTGGCTCATGTCCTTGTCCGCGTGCAGTTCGATCATCAACGCGGTCTCGTGGGAGAAGCGCTGCAACTGGGTCTGCATGCGGCCCATCGCCAGCAGCAGGCGGCCGGGTTCGTCGCGTGCGTCGGTGGCCACGTCGTTGTCCAGACGGCCGTCGGCGATGGCTTCGGCGGCGCGGGTGGCGCGGGCCAGCGGCACGGTGAGGCTGCGGGTGATCATCCACGCCAGCAGGCTGCTGACCAGCACCACCGCCACGCCGCCGGTGATGAGCAGGATGCGGCCGCGGTCCATTGCCGCGGTGGCGGTGGCATAGGCCTGTTCGCCGTTGTTGCGCTGCCAGACCGCATAGCCGCCGATCGCTTCGCGCCAGCGCTGGGTGGCCGGCGCCGCCTGGTACAGCAGCACCTTCATCGCATCGTCGGACTTGTAGGTCAGTCCCAAGTCCAGCACCTGCTGGTTGAGCTCGGTCGCCTGCGCGTAGGTCCGGTTGATCTGCTCGCGCAGGGCGCGATCGCGCAGGCTGGTAGTGGGGATGGCGAACAGCTTGTCGCAGTACTCGCGATAGCGGCGCAGTTCCTTCACCATGATCTTGGCGAAGGCGATGTTCTCTTCCTGCGTGGTCGGCAGCACGATGTTGCGCAACTGGATGCCGATGTCCGAACTGGCGTCGAGCATTTCGTTGGTGTAGACGATGGTGGAAACCGTGCGGCGGGCGACAGTATCCAGCTGGCTGCGCGCTTGCGAGAGGGTGAGCAGACCACCCACCACCAGCCCACAGGACAGCAGGATGAGCAGGCCGAAGGCGAAGGAGAGACGTCGTGAGACGTTGTAGCGATGCAGAAGAGCGGTCATGCTCTGGTCCTAGCAAGAGGAGTGGGAGTACCAGGGAACGGTCGCGGCACTGATTGATACGAAATGCAACGAATATTTCATGCAATCGTGACGGGAGTGCATATTCGTCTACCTCGTCTCTCCGTTAGCGGCCAGTTGATTGAGATCTTTAATTGGATCGATTGAGATGGTCTTTCCATCCCAGTTGTGGCCTTGCGGACGCGCACGGCGCTGGGCCCCGGCGAGCGCAGCGCAGGGGGCGATAGAGGCAGAGAAGCGCACCGGGCGACCCGCCGAGAGGCGCGGTCGACGCCGGTGGCGCGATGAAAACGCGCGGTCTCAGTCGCGGTCGTCGCGGGTCCACAGCCCGCCGTGTTCTGACTTCACCGGAAATTTCGGCACCGGGCCATAGGCCGGCGCGCACAGTGCGCGGCCGTCGCGCACGTCGAAGCGGGCGCCATGCAGCACGCATTCGATGCTGCCGGCGGCGGCGTCGAAGGTGCCGGGCGACAGCTCGTAGTCCTCGTGGCTGCAGCGGTCTTCCAGCGCATAGAACTGACCGTCGAAGTTGAACACCACGATCGGCGTGGCGGTCACCTCGTCCCACACCGTCTTCATTTCGCCGGGCAGCAGTTCGCCGTCGGCGCAGACGAAGGTCCAGGTCTCGCTCATGCGGCACCGCCCAGCGGCTTTTCCAGCACTTCGAAGCGCAGGTCGTCGCGGCGGGGCAGGCCGAAGCGCGCATCGCCGTAGGGGAACGGCTTCTTGATCCCGGTGCGGCGATAGCCGCGGCGCTCGTAGAAGGCGATCAGTTCGTCGCGCAGGTCGATCACCGTCATCCGCATCAGCGGCAACCGCCATTCCTGCCAGGCGATGCGCTCGGCCTCGGCCAGCACGGTCTTGCCCAGGCCGCCACCCTGCGCCTGCGGCTGCACCGAGAACATGCCGAAGTAGCCGGCACCGTCCTCGTCGGCGACGTGCGCGCAGGCGATCAGCACGCCGTCGCGTTCGGCCAGCAGCACCAGGCTGCGCGGGCGCAGGATGTCCGCGCGCAACACCTCGCGGTCGATGCGGTTGCCGTCGAGCAGGTCGGCTTCGGTGGTCCAGCCAGCACGGCTGCTGTCGCCGCGATAGGCCGAGGTGACCAGGGCGGCGATGGCGTCGATGTCCTCGACGGTGGCGGTGCGGAAGGTCAGGGTGTGCATGGCGCGATTTTAGGGCGTGCCGCAGGGAATGGGGAATGGAGACTCGGGAATCGAGATGCGCGCGCTCAAGGCGGGAAGGGCGCCTTGAGCACCACTTCTGCCAGGCGAAGTCCGCACGTGCAGTGCTTTGCCGATTCCCGATTCCCTACTCCCGATTCCCGGCTCCAATCACGCCAACAGCGTCCGCACCTTGCGCAAGGCCGCCACGAAGCGCTCGATTTCCTCGTGCGTGTTGTAGAACGCCAGCGAGGCGCGGCAGGTGGCGGCGACGCCGTAGAACTGCAGCAGCGGATGCGCGCAGTGCTGGCCGGAACGCACCGCCACGCCTTCCAGGTCGAGCAGGGTGGCCAGGTCGTGGGCGTGGGCGCCCTCGATCAGGAACGAGACCACCGCGGCCTTGCCCGGTGCGGTGCCGAACAGGCGCAGGCCGTCGATCCGCTGCAGCTCCTCGGTGAGGTGGGCCAGCAGTTCGGCCTCGCGCGCTTCCACGTGCTGCAGGCCGAGCGTCTGCAGGTAGTCCACCGCCGCGCCGAGGCCGACGAAGCCGGCGATGTTCGGGGTGCCGGCCTCGAACTTGTGCGGCGGGTCGTTGAACACGGTGCCGTCGAAGCTGACTTCCTTGATCATCTCGCCGCCGCCCAGGAACGGCGGCATCGCCTGCAGGTGCTCGCGCCGCGCCCACAGCGCGCCGGTGCCGGTCGGGCCGCACATCTTGTGGCCGGTGATGGCGTAGAAGTCGCAGCCGATCGCGGCCACGTCCAGCGGCCGGTGCGGCGCGGCCTGCGAGCCGTCGATGACGCTGACGATGCCGCGCTTGCGCGCCTCGCGGCAGATCTCGCGGACCGGGTTGACCGTGCCCAGCACGTTGGAGACATGCGCCAGGGCCAGCAGCTTGACGTCGGCGGTCATCGCCGCGCGCAGCGCGTCCAGGTCCAGCGCGCCGTCGGCGGTGATCTCGGCCACCTTGATGGTGGCGCCGGTGCGCTGGGCGACCAGTTGCCACGGCACGATGTTGGCGTGATGCTCCATGCGCGACACCAGGATGGTGTCGCCGGCGCGCAGCCGCGGCAGTGCCCACGAGTACGCCACCAGGTTCAGCGCGAAGGTGGCGCCGCTGCACAGCACCAGTTCGTCGGCGCGCACGTTGAGGAACTGCGCCAGCCGGGTCCGCGCGCCTTCATAGGCCTCGGTGGCCTCGCTGCCGAGCGCGTGCACCGCGCGGCTGACGTTGGCGTTGTGGCGGCGGTAGAAGGCATCGGTCGCGGCGATGACCTGCAGCGGCTTCTGCCCGGTGTTGGCGTTGTCGAAATACACCAGCGGCTTGCCGTGCACCTCGCGCAGCAGCAGCGGGAAGTCGCGCCGGACCGCGTCCCAGTCCGGCGCCAGCGGCGTGGCGGCGTGCGTGGCGGGCCCGTTCATGCCACGCCTGCGGCGCTCAGCGCCCGCTCCAGCCGCGCCAGCAGGAACTCGGCTTGCGCCGGCGCCAGCGCGCGCAGCGGCTCGCGGCAGAACGCGGCGGTCAGCAACTGCTGCGCGCGCTCCTGCGGCAGGCCGCGCGAGCGCAGGTAGAACAGCGCATTGGCGTCGAGCTGGCCGACGGTGGCGCCGTGCGCGGCCTTGACCTCGTCGGCGTCGATCACCAGCACCGGCTGGGTATCGATCTCGGCGTCGGCGGACAGCAGCAGGTTCTTGTTCGACAGCGCCGCGTCGGTGCCGTCGGCACCGTGGCGGATGTGGATGCCGCCATGGAAGGCCACGCGGCTGCGCCCGGTGGCGACGCCGCGCCACAGCAGTTCGCAGGCGGTGTCGCGGGCGATGTGTTCGATGCCCAGGCGGGTGTCGAGCTGGCGCCGGCCGTTGCCGAGCAGCACGCCGTTGGCGACCAGCCGGGCGTTGTCGCCCTCCAGACGCACGTTCAGTTCGTGCCGGGCCAGCGCGCCGCCCAGTTCCAGGTCCACGCGCCGGTACTGCGCGTCGCGCGCCAGCACCGCGTCGGTGCGCAGCAGCGCGGTGACGCCGGCCGCGTCGTCCTGCACGCGGGCGTGGGTCAGCTGCGCGCCGGCGGCCAGGTGCACGTGCGCCAGGCTGTTGCTCAGGTGCGCGGCGTCGCCGGCATGCAGGTGATGCTCGACCAGCGCCAGCGCCGCGTCCTGGCGCAGTTCGATCAGGTGCCGGTGGTGCCAGGCCAGGTCGGCCGCGGCGGCGGTGGAGACGAACACCAGGTGCAATGGCGCCTCCACGCGCACGCCGGCGTCCACCCGCAGCACGCTGCCTTCGTCGGCGAGGGCGGCGTTGAGCCGGGCGAACACCTCGTCGCTGCGTTCGAAGCGGCGGCCGAGGAAGCGCATGGCATCGTCGCCGCTGCGCAGGATGGTCGACAGGCGCTGCAGCTCCACCCCGGCCGGCAGGCCGGACAGGTCCGACAGCGCGTCGCTGGCGCGGCCGTTGACGAACACCAGGCGCGGCGCCGGGATGCCGTCGAGCAGCGCCGCGTCCACCGGCGCGGCGGCCTGCGGCGCGGGCGCGAAGCTGCGCCGTTCCAGCGCGCGCAGCGAGGTGTATTTCCAGGCTTCGCTGCGCGGGCCGGGCAGGCCGTCGCGCAGCGCCTGCTCCAGCGGCGCGCGGCGCGCGCCATCGCCATGGAACGCGGCGGCCAGCGAGTCGAGCAGGGCGCTCATTGCAGCGCCGCCTCGGGCGCCACGCGCTCCTTCAGCCAGGCATAGCCGTGCGCTTCCAGCTCCAGCGCCAGTTCGGGGCCGCCGGTCTGCACGATGCGGCCGTCGGCCAGCACGTGCACCACGTCCGGCTTGATGTAGTCGAGCAGGCGCTGGTAGTGGGTGATCACCACGAACGCGCGCTCCGGCGAGCGCAGCGCGTTGACACCTTCGGCCACGGTCTTGAGCGCGTCGATGTCCAGGCCGCTGTCGGTCTCGTCGAGGATCGCCAGCTTCGGCTCCAGCACCGCTAACTGGAAGATCTCGTTGCGCTTCTTCTCGCCGCCGGAGAAGCCTTCGTTGACGCCGCGATGCAGCAGCTCGTCCTTCAGGTGCAGCACCGCCAGCTTCTGCCGGACCAGCTTGAGGAACTGCATCGAATCCAGCTCGGCCTCGCCGCGCGCCTTGCGCTGCGCATTGAGCGCGGCGCGCAGGAAGTAGGTGTTGTTGACGCCGGGGATTTCCACCGGGTACTGGAAGGCCAGGAACAGGCCGGCGGCGGCGCGCTCCTCCGGTTCCAGTTCGAGCAGATCGGTGCCGTCGAAGCGCACGCTGCCGTCGGTCACGGCGTAGCCATCGCGGCCGGCCAGCACGTTGCCCAGGGTGGACTTGCCGGCACCGTTGGGACCCATGATGGCGTGCACTTCGCCGGGCTTCACCTGCAGCGACAGGCCCTTGAGGATGTCCTTGCCGGCGACGGAGGCGTGGAGGTTGTCTATGGTCAGCATGATATTGGGAATTGGGAATCGAGAATGGGGAATGGGGACGAGCAGGTAGCGGTGCAGCGGAAAGATGCGGGAAGAGAACCGATTCCCGATTCTCCATTCCCGATTCCCGGCTTCGCAGGCGTCAGCCGACCGAGCCTTCCAGCGACACTTCCAGCAGTTTCTTGGCTTCCACCGCGAACTCCATCGGCAGTTCGCGGAACACCTGCTTGCAGAAGCCGTCGACGATCATCGACACCGCGTTCTCCTGGTCGATGCCGCGGGCGCGACAGTAGAACAGCTGGTCGTCGCTGATCTTGGACGTGGTGGCCTCGTGCTCGACGGTCGCGGTCGGGTGCTTGACCTCGATGTACGGGAAGGTGTGCGCGCCGCACTGCTTGCCGATCAGCAGCGAGTCGCACTGGGTGTAGTTGCGCGCGCCTTCGGCGCTGCGCTCCACCTTGACCAGGCCGCGGTAGGTGTTCTGCCCGCGGCCGGCGCTGATGCCCTTGCTGACGATCTTGCTCTTGGTGCGCTTGCCGATGTGGATCATCTTGGTGCCGGTGTCGGCCTGCTGGCGGTGATGGGTCAGCGCCACCGAGTGGAACTCGCCCACCGAGTCGTCGCCCAGCAGCACGCACGAGGGGTACTTCCAGGTGATCGCCGAGCCGGTCTCGACCTGGGTCCAGGTGATCTTGCTGCGCGCGCCGCGGCACTCGCCGCGCTTGGTCACGAAGTTGTAGATGCCGCCGCGGCCTTCCTCGTCGCCGGGGTACCAGTTCTGCACGGTGGAGTACTTGATCTCGGCGTCTTCCAGCGCCACCAGCTCGACCACCGCCGCGTGCAGCTGGTTCTCGTCGCGCATCGGCGCGGTGCAGCCTTCCAGGTAGGACACGTAGGCCTGGTCCTCGCACACGATCAGGGTGCGCTCGAACTGGCCGGTGTGGCCGGCGTTGATGCGGAAATAGGTGCTCAGCTCCATCGGGCAGCGCACGCCCTTGGGAATGAACACGAAGCTGCCGTCGGAGAACACCGCCGAGTTGAGCGCGGCGAAGAAGTTGTCGCCGACCGGCACCACGCTGCCCAGGTACTGCTTGACCAGTTCCGGGTGCTCCTTGATCGCCTCGGACATCGAGCAGAAGATCACGCCCTTCTCGGCCAGTTCCTTGCGGAAGGTGGTGCCGACCGAGACCGAGTCGAACACCGCGTCCACCGCCACGCCGGCCAGCTTGGCGCGCTCGTGCAGCGGCACGCCGAGCTTGTCGTAGGTGTCCAGCAGTTCCTTCGGCACCTCGTCCAGCGAAGCGTACTTGGGCCCCTTGGGCGCGGAGTAGTAGCTCAGCGCCTGGAAGTCGATCGGCGCGATGTCCAGCTTGGCCCAGTGCGGCATCGGCATCTTCAGCCAGTGCCGGTAGGCGGCCAGGCGCCATTCGGTCATCCATTCCGGCTCGTCCTTCTTCACGGACAGGGCGCGCACGACGTCCTCGTTGAGGCCGGGCAGGAACGAATCGGATTCGATGTCGGTGATGAAGCCGGCGTCGTAGCGACGTCCCAGCCGTTCCAGGATTTCAGCGTTTTCGGTGGCCATGGGGCTGCCTACAGGTCAGGTGGTCGCGAACCGCACGGCAATGGAGCGCCGCTTGGGATCGCCGGAAGGGGGGAGGGGGTGGAGCATCTGCGCCAGGGTCACGCCGCGCAGCGCGTCGGCGACCACGTCGTTGATCAGCCGCCAGTTGGAGCGCACGCCGCAGGTCTGGGCGATGCTGCACTGGCTGCCGTGGTGGCTGCATTCGGTGATCGCCAGCGGGCCTTCCATCGCCTCGACGATCTGGATCAGGGTGATGGCGTCGGCCGGGCGCGCCAGCCGGTAGCCGCCGCGCACGCCGCGCAGGCCCTCGACCAGGCCGGCCTGGGCCAGCGGCTTGAGCAGCTTGCTGACCGTGGGCGGCTCCAGCCCGGCCTGTTCGGCCAGTTCGGTCGCGCTCAACACCTCGTTCGGACGCGCGGCGAGCACGGTCAGCACGACGGTGGCGTAATCGGTGAGCTTGGTGACGCGGAGCATGGCGACACGGTGGGAGTTCAATGCGGACCGAAATTGTACTCTTTTGCGCCGCAGCGTCCAACCGGGCCGTTCATCTTTTCTTTCGATCGCTGCGATTCGGACCCGGGCCGGGCAAGGAATGGCCGACCGTCGCCCGCGGGCTTGGGATCGCGGGCGATGTGCGCCAGAATCTGCGCTTTCCTGTCCGGATCGCCGCATGCCCCGCAAGATCGCCGCCCGCAAGTCCCGCATCCATGGCAATGGCGTGTTCGCCGTGCTGCCGCTCAAGAAAGGCGAGCGGATCATCGAATACAAGGGCCGCCGCCGTACCCATGCCGAGGTCGACCGCGACGAGGCCGGCGACGTGGAGACCGGGCACACCTTCCTGTTCACCCTCAGCGACGACTACGTGATCGACGCCAACTACGATGGCAACGACGCGCGCTGGATCAACCACAGCTGCGCGCCGAACTGCGAGGCGGTGATCGTCGAGGCCGAGGGCGATGACCGGCGCAAGGACAAGGTGGTGATCGAGGCGCTGCGCGACATCAAGCCCGGCGAGGAACTCACCTACAACTACGGCATCACCCTGGCCGAGCGGCACACGCCGCGGCTGAAGAAGATCTGGGAGTGCCGCTGCGGCGCCAGGAATTGCACCGGCACCATGCTGCAGCCCAAGCGCTAGCGCACGCGCCGCCCCATGCACGCCGCGCCGACGCGCGGTTCACGGCACTGCCACCGACGCGCTTCTACGGTGGCACTCCCCTAGTCGAGGAGTGTCCCATGAGCGCAATGCCTTCCCTTGCCGGCAAGCAAGTGGCTGTCCTGGCCACCGACGGTTTCGAACAGTCGGAACTGCAGGAGCCCAAGCGCCTGCTCGAGTCCTGGGGCGCCCAGGTCGACGTGATCGCGCCGGGCGAGGCGAGCAGCATCCGCGGCTGGGACAAGAAGGACTGGGGCGACAGCGTGCCGGTGGACAAGCGCCTGCAGCAGGCCCAGGCCGGCGACTACGACGCGCTGGTGCTGCCGGGCGGGGTGATCAATCCCGACAACCTGCGCACCGAGCCGACCGCGATCGCCTTCATCCAGTCCTTCGCCAGCGCCGGCAAGCCGGTGGCGGCGATCTGCCATGGTCCGTGGCTGCTGGCCGAGAGCGGGCTGGTGCGCGACCGCCAGGTCACCTCGTGGCCGTCGCTGAAGACCGACCTGTCCAATGCCGGCGGGCGCTGGAAGGACCAGGAGGTGGTGGTGGACGGCAACCTGATCACCAGCCGCAAGCCCGACGACATCCCGGCCTTCGCGCAGGCGGTGGCCAAGGCGCTGGGCTGAGTCCGGCGGCGGCATGGCGCCGCCGCGGCGCGGCGAGTGAAACAGACAGCAGAACGGCGGCCGAGGCCGCCGTTCCTGCATGTCCGTCCAGGGCAGGCTCAGGGCGTGCCGGAGCGTGGGTCTACTGCGCGGGAAGCGCGCCGGCCGGCACCAGCTTGCCGATGTCCTGGTTGAAGCGCACCACCAGCGTGCCGTTCTCCACGCCGGCCGACTGGATCTGCACGTCGCCGAGCATGGACGTCAGGCGCGGATCGAGTTTGTAGATCGGTTCCTTGCGCGCGTAGTCCTCCAGCCAGGCATTGAGCAACTCGCGGGTATTGGCGTCGAGCTTGCCGCCGTTGGCGGCCGGGTGGAAGTCGTCGATGGTCGGGGACTGCAGGTGGAAGCTCTGGCTCTGCTGGTCGTAGCGCAGGCCGCTGGTCAGCAGCACCTGGCCCAACGGCGTCGGCGTGCCGCCGCCGGTGGCCATGCTGAGGTCGAACTGCATCTTCAGCCGGTCGCCCGGCGGCAGGCTCAGCTTCGGGTCGCGGACGGTCATCTTGATCAGCCCGCCCAGCGCCTTGTGCGTCTGCGGGAAGCTGCCGTCCAGATAATGCTGCACGTCGGCGGCGCCGACGCTGACCTGGCGGCCCTGGATGGTCGGCTCGGCCTGCGCCTGGGCGGCGGTGGCGAGCAGCAGCAGCGCCGCGGCGCGCAGGGTGAACTGGCGGAGGGTCATCGAGCGGGCCTTGGCAACGGATGAGGATTTCACCATAACCGCGCGCGGTGAATGCGCGATTAGCGGAATCGCTGCGCTGGCGCCGCGCTGCTTACGCGGCAGGCGCAGGCGCCAGCCGCGCCAGCAGCGCGTCCAGCGCCGGCTGCAGCGGCGCCAGCAGCGCGCGCGCCTCGCTGTCGCTGCGCTCGCCCAGGCTGCGCAGCAACTGCGTGCCGACGATCAGCGCGGCACGCTCGTCGCCGCGCAGGCCCGGCTGGCGCTGCGCCGCCTCGAGCAGGCGCATCCAGTCCTGCCGGCAGCGTGCCTCCAGCTCGATGGTGCAGCGGCCCTGGCAGGGCAGGCCGTCGTCCTGGATCGGGGTGACGGTGACGCGGTAACGTTGGGAGGCGGTCATGGCAGTGGCGCACGCGAAGTGTGCCTCCAAGATAGGCGCGGCCGGCCGCCACCACGAGCCTGCTGCCCGCGACGCTCTGTTCCAGTGCTTCCGTTCAGCGTGCCGCGCGCAGCAGCGGCAACGGGTCGTAGGCGCCGCCTTCGGCATAGACGCCGTAATGCAGGTGCGGCGGCGTGCCACGCGCGTTGCCGCTGTCGCCTACCGCGCCGAGCGGGTCGCCGGGCTCCACCAGGTCGCCGACCTGCAGCCCCGGCGCCCATGTCTCCAGGTGCGCGTAGTAGTGCCGCTGCCGGGCCGGGCCGAGCACCCAGACCTGGCGGCCACCCAGGCCGCGCTCGGCGATGGCGACGACGATGCCGCGCGTCGCCGACACCACGGGCGTGCCGCGGTTGGCGAAGATGTCCACGCCGGCGTGCTGGCGGTCGCGCCCTCGCGGCGCGCCGAAGGTGGCGGCGACGCGCCGCGGATCCACGCCCTCGACCGGCATGTGCAGCGCGGTCGGCGCCGGTTGCCGCGCCAGCTCCCAGCCGATCCGCAGGCGGTGCGCCCACGGATGCCGCCACGCCCAGGCGGCGGCCACCGCCAGCCCCGCCAGCAGCGCCACGCGCAGCAGCCCGCGGCGCAGACGCTGCGCTGGCGAAGGCGCGGGCGCCGCGGCCATGCGCTCAGTCCGCGTGCAGGGCGGCCGCCTGTTCCTGCAGGCGCTGCTTCAGGGCGTCGTCGATGCCGAGCTGCCGTGCCAGTTCGTCCAGGTAGCTGCGCTCCATGAAGCCCTGCTCGTCGGCGGCGAGCAGACTGGCCAGATACATTTCCGCGGCCATCTCCGGGGTGGTCGACGCGCGCGCCACTTCGGCCGGATCCAGCGGCTTCTCCAGTTCCGCATGCAGCCACTGCTGCACGTCGGCGTCGTTGCCGTGGAGGCGGGCGAACTCGCCTTCGATCAGGCTGCGTTCGCGTTCGTCCAGGTGGCCGTCCGCCTTGGCCGCGGCGACCAGCGCGCGCAGCACCGCCTGGCTGTGCTGTTCCACTTCCAGCGGCGGCAGCCGGTCCAGCGTCTGCGGCTCGGGTGCGGCGGGGCCGATCTGCTGGCGCCGGTAGTCGCCGTAGGCGCGATAGGCCATCAGCCCCAGCGCGGCCAGGCCGCCGTAGGTGGCCAGCTTGCGCGTGGTGCGGTGCTTGCCGAGCAGCAGGCCCAGCGCGCCGCCGCTGAGGGCTCCCTTGCCGAAGTCGGCGTTGAGCAGGCCGCCCAGGCCGCCGGCGCCCGGTTGCGCCGGTGCGGCGGGAGCGGTGCCGCCGGTCTTGCCCATGGCCTGGCCGGCGGCGCCTTGCGCCGATTGCAGCAGTTGGTCGAGGAAGCCCTGGAGTTTCATGCACGCGGTCCTGTCGAAGTGAACCACCGGTATAGCCGCCGCGGCCTTAGCGGCCCGTCAATCCGCCCGCGCGGGCCGCGCAAAAAAAAACGAGACGGCCGGGGCCGTCTCGTCGGTGTGCTTGCCTGGATCAGGCGACGCTGCTCAGAGCGCGGCGTCCTTGAGCTTCTTCAGCG
Source organism: Xanthomonas sacchari (assembly GCF_024266585.1). Lineage (NCBI taxonomy): Bacteria > Pseudomonadati > Pseudomonadota > Gammaproteobacteria > Lysobacterales > Lysobacteraceae > Xanthomonas > Xanthomonas sacchari. The sequence goes on along the minus strand of NZ_CP100647.1, from coordinate 3,359,455 downwards.
GGCGCACCTTGAGCTTGGTGGTGGCCGGCTTGGCGGCGAACCACTGCTCTTCCTTGGTGAACGGGTTGATGCCCTTGCGCTTCGGCTTGGCCGGCACGCTGACGGCGGTGATCTTCAGCAGGCCCGGCAGGGTGAACGAGCCAGCGCCCTTCTTGCTGACCGAACCGGCCACGGCGTGCTCCAGCGAGGCCATCACGGCGCGCACGTCCTTGGCGATCACGCCGCTGGTCTCGGCGATGTGCGCCACGAGCGCGGACTTGCTCAGCACGTCCTTGATCGGCTTGGGGGCGGCCGGCTTGGCGGCGGCCTTGGTCGCTGTTTTCTTCACTGCCTTCTTCGGGGCAGCCTTTTTCGCGGTCTTTGCCATGATGTCCTGATTCCGTATTTGGTGGTGTTGGGTCGCGCCGACCCCGTCGGCATGGCGAAATGTAGGGCATGTGCTACGCCGCGCCAATAGGCCGGAAGTAAAAAAACGCGAATAACCGCCGCGAGCGCGGACTTTTTCGCCGTTGGCCGGCACCGCCACCGGCACATCCGCGCGGCGGTGCGGGGCATTTGCCGCTGTGTGCGCGGCGAGCGCGATCGTCGCGCGGGAGCACGTCTGCGTCACGCGGCCTGGCCTATGGTCCGCCCTCCACTCACCGACAGGAGCCTCGCATGGGCATTTCGCGTCACGCCACCGCGCATTGGGAAGGCGATCTCAAGACCGGCCAGGGCCGTTTGAACACGCCGCAGAGCGGTCTGCTGGAGAACACCCGCTATGCGTTCAGCAGCCGCTTCGGCGACGAGAAGGGCACCAATCCCGAGGAACTGATCGCCGCCGCGCACGCCGGCTGCTTCACCATGGCGCTGTCGGCCAAGCTGACGGAAGCCGGCTTCCCGCCGACCGCGCTGGATACCCGCGCCGACGTCGATCTGTCGATGGAGGGCGGTCCGCAGCTGTCGCAGATCCGCCTGAAGGTCAAGGCCGTGGTGCCGAACATCGATGCCGCGCGCTTCCGCGAACTGGCCGACGACGCCAAGCAGAACTGCCCGGTGTCCAAGGCGCTGAGCGCGGTGCCGATCAGCCTGGAAGCGGAACTGGGCTGAGTCCCGGCGCGGCCCGGCAGCACGCCGGGCCGCGATCGCCTGCGCCGCGCCTGCGGCACCGCCCACCGCCCGCCTGCCACGCAGCGTCTTTGCGGTGTGGTTTCTCTTCCGGCATCGCTCTTCCGGCATCGGCGCCAAGGTCGGCGCGTAGCTGTCGCAACGCTAAACGCGTGCGCCGCAGCGGTCCCAATTCAGTCTGGTTTCACCGCCTCGGATCGAGCATGCAGTCGCGCGATCCACGCGCCTGGAACCATCGCCATGAACAAGCTCTCGACCCGTCTGTTGACCGCTGCGCTCGCTGTCGGTGTCATCGGCTCCGCCGCCGCGCAGGATTACGGTTACACCCGCTACGACGACTACCGCGACCGCGGCTACGCGGCCGGCACCTACGACTATGCGCGCGTGGTGCGCGCCGATCCGATCCTGGTGCAGGTCAACGGCCCGCGCGAGACCACCGAGCGCTGCTACGACCGTCCGGCCTCCGGCAGCTACGCCAGCGACTACGGCTACCGTGGCACCGACGGCGGCCGCACCGTCTCGTCGGTGGTCGGCGGCATCGCCGGCGCCGTGCTGGGCAGCCGCGTGGGCGGCGGCGATGGCCGCTTCGTCGGCACCGCGGTCGGCACCATGCTCGGCAGCCTGGCCGGCCGTTCGATCTACGACACCAACACCCGCGCCTACGGCGGTGGCTACGGCGGTGGCGTAGTCCGCGAATGCGACCCGGTGTCCTACCGGACCGAGCGCTACGACCGCGTCGACGGCTACGACGTGACCTACGAATACGGCGGCCGCTACTACCACACCCGCACCGCCTCGCCTCCGGGCGACCGCATCCGCGTCCGCGTTGACGTGCTGCCCGACTGACCTGTTGCCCGATTGACCTGCAGGGCGCCTCGTCGCGAGGCGCCCTTTGTTTTGCGCGGCCGGCCGCGCCTGCGGGGCAGGGCGGCGGCCGCTGGCGATCACGGCCAGTCGATGCGGCCTTCGATCACCGTCTGTACCTGACCGCCCGACCACACCTCGCCGGCCTCGTCCACGCACAGCGTCAGCAGCGCATCGTGGCCGACTTCGCGGCCCTGGCTGGCGACGTAGCGGCCGCCGTGGCCGGGCAGGGCGGCGCTGTGATCCAGCCACGCCGCCAGCACCGCATTGGCCGCGCCGGAGGCGGCGTCCTCGAAGCGCCGGCCGTTGCCGACGAAGGCGCGCACGGCCAGCGCGTAGGCCTGGCCGCTGGCACGCGCGTAGGCGAATACGCCCATGCTGGCGGTGCTTTCGGCCAGGGTGGCGATCGCGTCCCAGTCCGGCGCCAGCGCGCGCAATGCCGCTTCGTCGGCCACTTCCACCAACCACCAGCAGCGGCCGCCGTCCATGCGCACCGGCGGCAGCGCGCCCAGCGGCCAGCCGCGCAGCGCCGCCTGCAGGCGCGGATCGGCGGCATCGGCGATCTCGGCCACCTGCGCGCGCGGGGTGCGGATGGCGATGCTGCGTACCCCGGCATCCACGTCGACCCGCAACGGCAGCAAGCCGGCGATGCCGTCCTGGGTCAGCACGCCGTCGCGCGGCGTGGCGATGCCCGCTTCCAGCACGACGTGCGCGGTGCCGACGCTGGGATGGCCGGCGAACGGCACCTCCTTCTGCGGGCTGAACATGCGCAGGCCGTAGCTGGCGTCCGGCCGCGTCGGCGCGAACACGAAGGTGGTTTCCGGCAGGCGCGTCCAGCGCGCGATGGCCTGCATCGTGGCGGCGTCCAAGCCATCGGCATCGAGCACCACGGCCAAGGGATTGCCGTTGCCGGCGCGGGCGGAGAAGACATCGACCTGGAAGAAGCGGCGTGCGGCCATGGGGGAAACTCCGGACTGCGGTGGGGGAGGCCGGAGCTTAGCAAGCGATCTTGTCAGCGATCACCACTTGCACCATGCCGCCGATCCACGCCTGCTCCCCGTCGGTCAGACACCACGCCCAGCCGATGGCCCAGTCCCGGGCCGGCGGAAAGACGTCCAGCTGCGGGGAGTCGTGCGCGCTCATCGGCGCTCCGTTGGCAGTAGAATCGGGGGTTGCGCCTGCGCATGCCGGCCTTTTTCCCCACATTCCAGACACCCCCACTCCATGCCAGCTTCCTCTCCTGCCGATCGTTGGATCGTCCTCAAGTTCGGCGGCACTTCGGTGTCGCGTCGTCATCGCTGGGACACGATTGGGACGCTGGCGAAAAAACGCGCGGAGGAAACCGGCGCGCGGGTGCTGGTGGTGGTTTCGGCACTGTCCGGGGTCACCAACGAACTGACCGCGATCGCCGACGGCAGCGCCGACAGCGCGCAACGCGTGGCCGCGCTGGAGCAGCGCCACCGCGACTTCCTGGCCGAACTGGAGCTGGACGCCGAGGCTGTGCTGGGCGAACGCCTAGCGGCGCTGCGCGGCCTGCTCGCCGATCCGCGCGCGGCCGAGCGCACGCTGGACTGGCAGGCCGAGGTGCTGGGGCAGGGCGAACTGCTGTCCTCGACCCTGGGCGCGGCCTATCTGCGCGCCAACGGCCTGGACATGGGCTGGATGGATGCGCGGCAGTGGCTGGACGCGCTGCCGCCGCAGCCGAACCAGAGCGCCTGGTCGCGGCGCCTGTCGGTGTCCTGCCAGTGGCAGTCCGATCCGCAGTGGCGCGCGCGCTTCGTCGCCCAGCCCACGCGCATGCTGATCACCCAGGGCTTCATCGCCCGGCATGAGGACGGCGGCACCGCGATCCTCGGCCGCGGCGGCTCGGATACCTCGGCGGCGTATTTCGGCGCGCTGCTCGGCGCCAGCCGGGTGGAGATCTGGACCGACGTGCCGGGCATGTTCAGCGCCAATCCGCGCGAGGTGCCGGATGCGCGCCTGCTGACCCGCCTGGACTACTACGAGGCGCAGGAAATCGCCACCACCGGCGCCAAGGTGCTGCACCCGCGCTCGATCAAGCCGTGCCGCGACGGCGGCGTGCCGATGGCGATCCTGGACACCGAGCGCCCGGAGCTGCCCGGCACCAGCATCGACGGTAACGCCCGCACCGTGCCCGGGGTCAAGGCGATCAGCCGCCGCAACGGCATCGTGCTGGTGTCGATGGAAGGCATCGGCATGTGGCAGCAGGTCGGCTTCCTCGCCGACGTGTTCGCGTTGTTCAAGAAGCACGGGCTGTCGGTCGACCTGATCGGCTCGGCCGAGACCAACGTCACCGTGTCGCTGGACCCGAGCGAGAACCTGGTCAACACCGACGTGCTGGCGGCGCTGTCGGCCGACCTGGCGGAGATCTGCCGGGTCAAGATCATCGTGCCGTGCGCGGCGATCACCCTGGTCGGGCGCGGCATGCGCTCGCTGCTGCACAAGCTCTCGGACGTGTGGGCCACGTTCGGCAAGGAGCGCGTGCACATGATCTCGCAGTCGTCCAACGACCTGAACCTGACCTTCGTCATCGACGAGACCGACGCCGACGGGCTGCTGCCGATCCTGCATGCCGAACTGATCGACAGCGGTGCGATGCCGGTGGAGGAAACCGAGGTGTTCGGCCCGCGCTGGCGCGAGATCGCCGGCACCGTGCGGCCGCGGCCGGTGCCGTGGTGGCAGGGCGAGCGCGCGCATCTGCTGCGCCTGGCCGAGGCCGGCACGCCGCGCTACGTGTATCACCTGCCGACCCTGCGCGAACGCGCGCGCGCGCTCAAGGCGATCGCCGCGGTGGACCAGCGCTACTACGCGATCAAGGCCAACGCGCATCCGGCGATCCTGCAGACCCTGGTCGAGGAGGGCTTCGGCCTGGAGTGCGTCTCCCACGGCGAGCTGCGCCGGGTGTTCGAGATCGTGCCGGAACTGTCGCCGCGGCGCGTGCTGTTCACCCCCAGCTTCGCGCCCCGCGCCGAGTACGAAGCCGCGTTCGCGCTGGGCGTGACCGTGACCGTGGACAACGTCGAGGCGCTGCAGCGCTGGCCGGCGCTGTTCCGCGGCCGCAGCCTGTGGTTGCGCATCGACCTGGGCCATGGCGACGGCCACCACGAGAAGGTCAACACCGGCGGCAAGGCCTCCAAGTTCGGGCTGTCGGCGACCCGCGTCGACGAGTTCGTCGAGGCCGCGCGCGCGCTGGACATCCGCATCGTCGGCCTGCATGCGCACCTGGGCAGCGGTGTGGAGACGGCGCAGCACTGGCGGCGCATGTGCGACGAACTGGCCGGCTTCGCGCGGCGCATCGGCAGCGTCGAGGTCATCGACATCGGTGGCGGCCTGCCGATCCCGTACAGCGCCGACGACGAACCGTTCGACCTGGACAGCTTCGCGCAGGGCCTGGCCGAGGCCAAGGCGGTGCATCCGGCGTTCCGCCTGGCGATCGAACCGGGCCGCTACCTGGTCGCCGAATGCGGCGTGCTGCTGGCGCGCGCCACCCAGGTGATCGAGAAGGACGGCATCCGCCGGGTCGGCCTGGACGCCGGCATGAACGCGCTGATCCGCCCGGCGCTGTACGACGCCTGGCACGATGTGGCGAACCTGAGCCGATTGGAGCAGCCGGCCGAGACCGTGTTCGACGTGGTCGGGCCGATCTGCGAGTCCAGCGACGTGTTCGGCAAGCGCCGGCGCCTGCCGGCGGGCACCGCGCCCGACGACGTGATGCTGATCGCCGACGCCGGCGCCTACGGCTACAGCATGGCCAGCACCTACAACCAGCGCGAGTTGCCCCGTGAGGAGGCGATCGATGGGCGCGCAGGCTGAGTTCGTCGCGGGCAGCGCCGCCGCCGGTGCGGTGGCGATGGCCGCGGCCACCGCGCTGGACCAGTCCGGCACGGCGCTGCCGTGGACCGACAGCCTGAAGTGGGCGTTGCCGGCGCTGGTCGCGGCTGCGGCCGGCGCCTGGCTGGCGGTGCGTTGGCAGCGCCGCGGGCCCGCGGCGAGCACCGGCGCGCTGGCCCTGCGCACCTCGTTCCTGGCCGCGCTGGCCTACCTGCCGGCGCTGGCGCTGTATGTGCTGGTGGCCGTCCTGGCCTCTGCCGCGTCGGTGCCAGCCGGACAGCATTGGCAACTGCTGCTGATGGCCTTCGTGTTCGGCTGCCTGCCGCTGCTGTGGGCCGCCTTGCCGTTTTCGATGATCGAATTTCTTCTGTGCCGCCGCTACCTGCGGCACACCCGTGTGCTTGCAGGACGTCCATGACCGCTTTCGACAAACAGCAGATCGCCACCTTCCGCTTCGTGCGCTGCGGCTTCGACGCCGACAGCGGCGTGGCGCGCCTGGTCTATGCGTTCGACGACGGCCCGGAGCTGGTGGAGACCATCACCGTGCCCGGCGCGCCGTTCGCACTCGACCCGGCGCGCGCGCAGGCGGCGCAGCGCGCCCTGCGCCTGCTGCACCTGATCGCCGGCGTCAGCTACTACAAGGCGGCGGTGCCGCCGCGCATCGTCATCGACGACTACGCCATCGATGCCGAGACCGCCGCGCTGCTGGACAGCGTGTACCTGCATGGCCTGGGCGAATTCGCCTACCGTAACGGCCTGGACCTGCGCGGACGCATCCGTTTCCCGGCCGCGGACGCTGCCGCGGCCGACGCGGCGGCGCTGGGGCTGCGCGCGCAGGCGCTGGTGGCGATCGGTGGCGGCAAGGATTCGCTGGTCAGCATCGAAGCGCTGCGCGCGGCCGGCGTGGCGCAGACGGTGACCTGGATCGGCGGCTCGCAGCTGATCCGCGCCTGCGCCGAACGCACCGGCCTGCCGACCTTGAACATCGGTCGCACGCTGGCGCCGGAACTGTTCGAACTGAACCGGCAGGGCGCGTGGAACGGACATATCCCGGTGACCGCGGTGAACTCGGCGATCCTGGTGTTCGCCTCGGTGCTGCACGACGCCGGCCAGGTGGTGTTCTCCAACGAGCATTCGGCCAGCTACGGCAGCCAGATCGCCGGCACCGGCGAGGTCAACCACCAGTGGTCCAAGGGCTGGGCCTTCGAGCAGGTGTTCGGCGCCCAGGTGCAGCGCTACGTGGCCGCGGACCTGCACTATTACTCGCTGCTGCGCCCGCTGTCGGAGCTGGCGGTGGCGCGGCAGTTCGCCAAGACCGACCACTACGACGCGCATTTCTCCAGCTGCAACCGCAATTTCCACATCCTCGGCGAGCGTCCGGCGCACCGCTGGTGCGGGGTCTGCCCGAAATGCCATTTCGTGTTCCTGGCGCTGGCGCCGTTCATGCCGAAGACGCGGCTGGTGCGGATTTTCGGCCGCAACCTGCTTGACGATGCCGGCCAGGCCGGCGGCTTCGACGCGCTGCTGGAGTTCCAGGACCACAAGCCGTTCGAGTGCGTCGGCGAAGGTCGCGAGTCGCGCGCGGCGATGGCCGCGCTGGCGGCGCGCGCGGAATGGAAGGAGGACGCGCTGGTGGCGCGCTTCATCCGCGAGATCCAGCCGCAGCTCGACCCGGCCGACCTGCGCGTGGAGCCGTTGCTGGAACTGGACGCGCAGCACCGCATCCCGGCCGACCTGTGGGAACGCGTGCGTGCGAATTTCGCAGCTTGAGGCGCGTCGCGTCGCGCTGTGGGGGTGGGGCCGCGAGGGCCGTGCGGCGTATGCGGCGGTGCGTGGGCGGGAATCGGGAATCGGGAATCGGGAATCGGCGGCGCCGCTGCCGCTGACGGTGTTCTGTTCGGCCGAGGAGGCCGCGGAAATCGCCGCGCTGCACGATCCCGACCTGCGCGTGGAGACCGAGGCCAGCGCCGAGCGCCTGGCCGCGTTCGACGTCGTGATCAAGTCGCCCGGGATCAGTCCGTACCGGCCCGAGGCGCAGGCCGCGGCCGCGCGCGGCACGCGCTTCGTCGGCGGTACCGCGCTGTGGTTCGCCGAACACGCCGGGGCCGACGGGGTGGTGCCCGGCAGCGTCTGCGTCACCGGTACCAAGGGCAAGAGCACCACCACCGCGCTGCTGGCGCACCTGCTGCGCGCCGGTGGCCACCGCACCGGCCTGGTCGGCAACATCGGCGTGCCGCTGCTGGAAGTGCTGACGCCGACGCCGGCGCCGCAGTATTGGGCGATCGAACTGTCCAGCTACCAGACCGGCGACGTCGCCCGCAGCGGCGCGCGGCCGCAGCTGGCGCTGGTGCTGAACCTGTTTCCCGAGCACCTGGACTGGCACGGCAGCCAGGCGCGCTACATCGCCGACAAGCTCGAGCTGGTCACCCATGCGCGGCCGCGCATCGCGCTGCTCAATGCCGCCGATCCGCAGCTGGCGGCCCTGCAGCTGCCCGACAGCGACGTGCGCTGGTTCAACCGCGAGGACGGCTGGCACATGCGCGGCGAGGTGGTCTATCGCGGCGACACCGCGGTGTACGACAGCGCGCAGGCGCCGCTGCCGGGCCGGCACAACCGCGGCAACCTGTGCGCGGTGCTGGCCGCGATCGAGGCGCTGGGGCTGGACGCGGCGGCGCTGGCGCCGGCGGCCGATCGTTTCCGGCCGCTGCCGAACCGGCTGCAGACCCTGGGCACGCGCGACGGCGTGACCTATGTGAACGACTCGATCAGCACCACCCCGCATGCCAGCCTCGCGGCGCTGGAGTGCTTCCGCGGACGGCGTATCGCGCTGCTGGTCGGCGGCCACGACCGCGGCCTGGACTGGCAGGACTTCGCCGGGCACATGCGCGATGGCGGCGCGCCGCTGGAGATTGTCACCCTGGGCGCCAACGGCCCGCGCATCCATGCGCTGCTGGCGCCGCTGGCCGCCGACGCCGGCTTCGGCCTGCATGCCGCGGCCGACCTGGCCGATGCGGTGGCGCTGGCGCGCGCGGCACTGGGCGAGCAGGGTGGCGTGGTGCTGCTGTCGCCCGGCGCGCCCAGTTTCGGCGCGTACCGCGACTACGTGGCGCGCGGCCGCCATTTCGCCGCGTTGGCCGGGTTCGACCCGGACACGATCAGCGCCATTGCGGGGCTGGGCATCGCCTGAGTCGCGCGCGGCGTCGGCGCACGCGCTGCGCTGGTGTCGCGCTGGCCGCCGCGCGTGCCGCACGTTGCGATGCGTGGCCCCTGGCGTGGCATGCGTGCTGCGGAAAGAGCCTGCCCGGAAGCGACCGCCGGGCCGCCACGCGACGGCGCTGTGCGCCTTGTCCCAGAGCCATCGCCGGCCGCAGTCGCCCTCACCTCGACGTGCATGGCACGCTCTAGACTGCCGCCTGGTTCCCATGGGAGAAGGGCGATGCGCACACGTTCGACGATGCGGTGGGCCGGCGTGCTCGGTCTGGCCTTGGCGCTGCCGCTGCAGGCCTGGGCGGCGATGCAGGCCAAGCCGGTGGAGTGGCAGGTCGGCAAGGACACTTTCAGCGGCGTGCTGGTCTACGACGATGCCGAACACGACACGCGCCCCGGTCTGGTGATGGTGCCGAACTGGCGCGGCGTCAACGATTCCGCGGTGGAGAAGGCCAAGCGCCTGGCCGGCGACGACTACGTGGTGCTGGTGGCCGACGTCTACGGCAAGGGCAAGCGCCCGGCGAACGATACAGAGGCCGGGCAGTTCGCCGGCGCGCTGAAGAAGGACCCGGCCACGCTGCGCGCACGCGCGTTGGCGGCGGTGGCGGCGCTGAAGGCGCAGGCCGGCAAGGCGCCGCTGGATCCGGCCCGGATCGGCGCGGTCGGCTTCTGCTTCGGCGGCACCACGGTGCTGGAACTGGTCCGCGCCGGTGCGCCGCTGGCCGGCGTGGTCAGCCTGCACGGTGGCCTGGCCACCGCGGCGCCGGCCGCCGCAGGCAGCGCCAAGGCATCGGTGTTGGTGCTCAACGGCGCCGACGACAAGAGCGTCAGCCGCGGCGACATCGTCGCCTTCGAGCAGGAGATGAACCGCGCCGGCGCCGACTGGCAGTTCGTCAACTTCAGCGGCGCGGTGCACTGCTTCGCCGAAGCCGACGCCAACAGCCCGCCGGGCTGCCAGTACAACCCGCGTGCGGCCAAGCGCGCCTACCGGATGCTCGAGAACTTCTTCGAGGAGCGGTTCGGCCGGGATTAGGCAGGTGCCGCGCGCTGCGCGCTTGGCGGGATTGGGGATTGGTAGAAGCGGTAGACCGCTCTTTGCCAATTCCGCTGCCGTACCCGACGTAGAGCGTGCGCGCCGCTGACCTGGCCGGGGAGTCCGCAACGCGTCAGGTGTCATTCAAGTCGCGTTTACGAATCCCGATTCCCCAATTCCATCCGGTTTGCGAATCCCCTCGCGGATTCCCAACCCCGTCCGGCGCGCGCAGCGCGCCGGATAGCGGCCAAGCGGGCCTAATGCACCCTTACGGCGTCTCTGAGCAGCGCTTGAGCGCGTGCGTCTGCGCCGCGGCGATAGCACCATTCATCGCTGCGCGCGCTTGCGGGCTGTTGCGCCAGCAGGTAGCGCCGAGCAGCGCCGCAGCCTGTTTGGTGAGTTGCACCGCATTGCAGGCGGCTAGCGCCTGCAGCGTATGCACGCCCAATTGTTCCAGACGCGCAACGACGGTGGGACCGACGCCTTTCACCGCCAACAGCACGGCGCGGTCCTCGGCGTTAAAGACGGTCATGTCCGGGGCGGCTCTCAGTGCTTGCGCTCGACCGCGTAGCGCGCCAAGCCACGCAGCGCGGCCACCGCCTCGTTCTCCGGCAGGCCATCCAGGGCGCGCTCGGCGGCGGCGGCGTATTCGCCCGCGCGGCGGCGGCTGTAGTCGATGCCGCCACTGGCCTGGATCGCCGCCAGCACCTCCGGCATCGCGCTGGCGTCGCCCTGTTCGACGATCTGGCGCAGGCGCGCGCGGGTGGCCTCGTCGGCATGCGCCATCGCGTGGATCAGCGGCAGCGTGGCCTTGCCTTCGGCCAGGTCGTCGCCCAGGTTCTTGCCCAGGTCGGCGGCGTCGGCGGTGTAGTCGAGCACGTCGTCGGCGATCTGGAAGGCATAGCCCAACTGCATGCCGTAGTCGTACAGCCGCTCCTGCACCGCCTCGCTGGCGCCGGAGGCCAGCGCGCCCAGGCGGGTGCCGGCGGCGAACAGCACCGCGGTCTTGCGCTCGATCACGCGCAGGTAGGCGGCCTCGTCGGTGTCCGGGTTGTGCACGTGCAACAGCTGCAGTACCTCGCCCTCGGCGATGCGGTTGGTGGTGTCGGCGAGCAGGCGCATCACCGCCATGCTGTCCAGCTCCACCATCAACTGGAAACTGCGCGAGTACAGGAAGTCGCCGACCAGCACGCTGGGCGCGTTGCCCCACAGCGCATTGGCGGTGCTGCGGCCGCGGCGCAGGTCCGATTCGTCCACCACGTCGTCGTGCAGCAGGGTCGAGGTATGGATGAATTCGATGATCGCCGCCAACTGGTGCTGCATCGGCCCACCGGCGCCGCAGGCGCGGCCGGCCAGCACCACCAGCATCGGCCGCAGGCGCTTGCCGCCGGCGGAGACGATGTGGTCGGCGATCTGGTTGATCAGCACGACGTCCGACGCCAGGCGGCGGCGGATCAGGGCGTCCACCGCGGCCATGTCCGGCGCGGCGAGCATCTGGATCTGGGGCAGGCCCAGGGCGGGGCTGAGGGATTCGGCGATGCTCATGCGGACAGGACTGGAAACGTGCGCAAAGTATAGGCTGCGCGGCCACATCCGTCCCGCGGTGGGCGCGGGCCGGGGCCGGAGGGCTTGCCGCGCCTGGGTTAGCCGCGCCCGGCGGGCCATGTGCCGGCAGGATTCCGACAGGCCAATGCGGCGTTTTCCGGGGTGCCCGCGGGCGCCTGGCGCAGGCCGGTCCAGCCCGGCGATGTTAGGATTGCTCCCCGAAATCTTCTTTACCGCTCTGCGTGCCCCCCGGCCGCGGAGACCCCAGACGGAAGCAGCTCATGGCCCGCGGCATCAACAAAGTCATCCTCGTCGGCAACCTCGGCAACGATCCCGACACCAAGTACACCCAGGCCGGCATGGCCATCACCCGGATCAGCCTGGCCACCACCAGCGTGCGCAAGGACCGCGACGGCAACCAGCAGGAACGCACCGAATGGCATCGCGTGGTGTTCTTCGGAAAGCTGGGCGAAATCGCCGGCGAGTACCTGCGCAAGGGCAGCTCGGTCTACGTCGAAGGCTCGATCCGCTACGACAAGTACACCGGCCAGGACGGCGTGGAGAAGTACTCCACCGATATCGTCGCCGACGAGATGCAGATGCTCGGCGGCCGCGGTGAAGGCGGTGGCGGCGGCATGGGCGGTGGCGACCGTCCGCAGCGCTCGGCGCCGCCGCGCCAGGAGCGTTCCGGCATGGGCGGTGGCGGTGGTGGCGGGCAGGACTATGCCCCGCGCCGGCAGCAGCCGGCGCCGCAGCAGTCCGCGCCGATGGACGACTTCGCGGACGACGATATTCCGTTCTGAGTTTTCGCCGCCGACCCTGGCGAAATGGCGGGAACCGCAGGCCTGGCCGCGCTCCCGCCGGCATACCTTCATTGGTCTTGGATCCGGCCTGCACCGGGCGATGGTGAGCAGGGTGGAAGAGTTGAAATCGATCGAGAGGTTGGTCCAGTCGGGGGCAGGGCTGGAGCACGCCTTGGGGCGGACCTAACAGCGCGTGTGCGATGCATATGGCATGGGGTCGACGCTTGCCGGTATCTCGGCCAGGCAGTTCGGGGAGTAGGCGCGGGATCTGGCGGCAACGTGCGCCTGGCTCCAGTGTGGCTGAACCATTGCCGGGCCTGGTACCTGTCTGCAATCGTCCTCTGAGACTGCGTCCGCTTGGGCGCCTGATTGCCCTGGGCCTGACGCCACACCATGTCCGTTTCCCCTGCGGACATCGTTGGCTTCCAGTGTGCGCCGCCTCAACTGGCTGCCCGCAACGGGCGACAACGACAGTGCGTGCTGCAACCTGTGCGGCCATGGTACCGACCTGGCGCAAAGGCGGGGCGTCAACCATCCCGCACTGAATCAGACTTTCTCGCTATGGATCGGCCCGCAGCTTCTTCGCCTTGACCCTAGGCGAGCTGCGGAGATTGCCGTGCGTGCGAATACGTAGTTGCGATAGCGATGGAGACGGCGCCTTCTACCGTCGTCGGATCGCCTTTCCGTAGCGCGTGTCCCTGGGGGCGCAGGAGTGGCGTCGGGTCAGTGGTACCGCGCCAAGTTCAGTGGCGGATCAATGGAAGCGGCCACATTGATGCCTTCATCTCAATTGTGACTTTTATCACAATTTTTGTGATTGACTCTAAATTTGTGTCACACAATGTCGATACGTGATCGTTTTGTAGACAAATTCTTTGGTTTTTGTCACGAAATAGCGTTAAGCCAATGTCAATGTCGGATCGATGCGATTAGCAGGAGGTTGGCTTACGGCAAGCCCTCTGTTTTGCGTCAAGTCGCTTTCGCCCTCGGTGAGGAGGGCGAACTGCATATGAATCCAGGATCACAGGGGGCGTCATCAATGAACAAAATTTTCCGCATCGTCTGGAACCGCGCGCTCGGCCAGATGGTGGTCACATCCGAACATGCCAGATCCACCTCGCGTGGCGGCCGATCTGCTGTGCGCGGCCGGGACGGTACGCCATTTGTCCTGAATGGTATGAGCAGTCTGGCACTGGCACTGGTATTCACGTTGCCCGCGCACGCTGCCAATCTCGCCATGCCGACCGGTGCGCTCCTGGACATCAATAACGGCTCGGCGTCCAACAGCGCCAGCAATACGCCAAACCAGTTCCAGGTGTACTCCGTCAATTACACCGCAACCAGCAGCGGCAACAATTATGTGCTGTTCGCGTTTCGCCAGGATCCGTCCTACTGGACCTTCGGCAATGTCGGCCTCTACGAGATCAACAGTTCCACCAACCTCTTCGATAATCCGCTTTTCGTGCGCGGCGGCGCGGCGAATGCGCAAAGCGGACTGCAGGCGCCTGCCGGCTGGGGCATCGTCTATCAGACCGGTACGACGCCGGAAGCAGCGGGTGTCTGGCATGCTCCAGGCACGTCCGGTCCGTCGACCACGAACGTGAACCAAGCGGGCGTCGCGGGCTCCTGGTACGACGGCGCGGTCGGCAGCTTCGATGGCATCTACCAGGGCATCAGCCTTGCCGCCGGCACGACCTACACCATCAGGTTCACGGCTTCCACCACCGGATTTGCGAATACCGCGGGCGCTGGCAACAACGACATCGAGCTTGGCGTCTACGCCGGCCAATGCGTCAGCCTCACCGGTCCTGTGGCCGACTGTACTCCCAACAATCCTTATTTCACGTCCCTGGCTTCCCCGTCGCAGACGCAGAATGCGGGTGGTCCCGCCTTAACGGTCATCAATCAGCCGACCACCACGACCACGCTCGGCAGCAACAACGGCAAGTTCGACGGCGGTACGTTGTTGCCGACCCAGGACACTACCCTCAACCAGACCTTCACCATCACCGACCATGGCGGCACGATCGACCAGGCCGGCCACCAGACGACGCTGACCGGTGCCATTTCGGACGATAGCGCAGGTACCCCTGGTGCGCTCACCATCGCCAACAGCGGCCAGGGCGGTGCGGTAACACTGACCGGCCAAAACGCCTATACCGGCCAGACCACGGTCAACACTGGTGCGACCCTCGCCATCGGCGGCGCGGGCAGCATCGCCTCGTCCAGTGGCGTGACCAACAACGGCACGCTCGATCTTTCCGGCGCAGGCGGCAACGTGACGGTTCGCAATATCGGCGGTCTGGGCGATGTCGCGCTTGGCAGCCACGATCTGGTGGTGTCGCAGGCCAATGGCGGCAGCATCGCAGGTACGGTCTCCGGCAGCGGAGGCGTCGACGTCAATGGCGGCACCCAAGTGCTCGGCGGCAACAACACCTACACCGGCGGCACCCGCGTTACCAATGCGACGGTGCAGGTCTCCAGCGATCACAACCTCGGTGACGCGTCGGGCGGTCTGGCGCTGAACAACGGCACCCTGCACACCATGGGCAGCGTGGCTACCGCGCGCAATGTCGTGGTGACGGGCAACGGTACGTTCAATACCGATGCCGGCACCACCACCACCAGCACCGGTACGGTGTCCGGCAGCGGCGGCCTGGTGAAGAACGGCGCGGGCACGCTGGACATCGAAGGCGTGGCCGCGCACAGCGGCGGCACCACGGTCAACGGCGGCACGCTGGTGCTCGGCGGTGCCAACACCTACACCGGCGGCAACACGCTCAACGGCGGGATCCTGCAGATCTCCTCCGACGCCAATCTTGGCGATGCCTCCAATGGCATCGCCTTCAATGGCGGTGCGCTGCATACCACCGGCAACTTCGCCACCGGCCGCGCGCTGACGCTCAACGGCAATGGCGCGATCGCCACGGATGCGGGCACGACGCTGACCGCCAACGGTCCCGTGTCCGGCAGCGGCGGCCTGGTGAAGAACGGCGCGGGCACGCTGGACATCGAAGGCGTGGCCGCGCACAGCGGCGGCACCACGGTCAACGGCGGCACGCTGGTGCTCGGCGGTGCCAACACCTACACCGGCGGCAACACGCTCAACGGCGGGATCCTGCAGATCTCCTCCGACGCCAATCTTGGCGATGCCTCCAATGGCATCGCCTTCAATGGCGGTGCGCTGCATACCACCGGCAACTTCGCCACCGGCCGCGCGCTGACGCTCAACGGCAATGGCGCGATCGCCACGGATGCGGGCACGACGCTGACCGCCAACGGTCCCGTGTCCGGCAGCGGCGGCTTGGTGAAGAACGGCGCGGGCACGCTGGACATCGAAGGCGTGGCCGCGCACAGCGGCGGCACCACGGTCAACGGCGGCACGCTGGTGCTCGGCGGTGCCAACACCTACACCGGCGGCAATACGCTCAACGGCGGGATCCTGCAGATCTCCTCCGACGCCAATCTCGGCGATGCCTCCAATGGCATCGTCTTCAATGGCGGTGCGCTGCATACCACCGGCAACTTCGCCACCGGCCGCGCGCTGACGCTCAACGGCAATGGCGCGATCGCCACGGATGCGGGCACGACGCTGACCGCCAATGGCCCCTTGTCCGGCATCGGCGGTTTGGTGAAGAACGGCGCGGGCACGCTGGACATCGAAGGTGTGGCTGCGCACAGCGGTGGCACCACGGTCAACGGCGGCATGCTGGTGCTCGGCGGTGCCAATACCTACACCGGCGGCAACACGCTCAACGGCGGGACCCTGCAGATCTCCTCCGATGCCAATCTCGGCGATGCTTCCAATGGGGTGACCTTCAATGGCGGCAACCTCACCGTGACCAACACGATGAGCACGACGCGCGGTTTCAGCTTCGGTCCGCAGGGTGCGAGCATCACCACGCTCGACGGCGCCACGCTGTCCCAGCAGGGCGAGATGAGCGGCAGCGGCGGCCTGACCAAGCTTGGCGGCGGCACGCTGGTGGTGAGCGGCAAAAACACCTTCAGCGGCGGTACCCTCATCCAGGGCGGCGTGGTCCGTATCGACAGTGGCTCTTCGCTGGGCACGGGGCAGATCCTGCTGCAAGGCGGCATGTTGCAGACGGTGGCGACGCTGGGCACGAATCAGCAGGTTTTGCTCAGCGGCAACGCGGGCGTCGATGTGGCCACCGGCACTTCCACCGAACTGTCCGGCACCATCGCCGAGGCGTCCGGCAATGGCTGTTTCGTGAAATCCGGTGCCGGACGCCTGAACCTTTCGGGTAACGCGATCCTGGGCAGCGGAACCTGCGTGGCGGAGGGCATGCTCGCGGCGAACGGTGTGCTGGCGAGCAGCTTCGTGCAGGTCAACCAAGGCGCGACGCTGCGTGGCATTGGGGCGATCAGCGGCCCGGTGACCGTCGATGGCAAGCTGGCGCCGGGTGCCTCGCCCGGTACGCTCGTCGTCAGCGGCGATGTGAGGATGAGCGCCGCCAGTACCATGCAGATGGACATCGACGGTCTGGGAACCGCGCATGGTGTCGGCAACTATTCGCGTCTCCTGGTAGTCGGCGCCGGGCATCGCTTCTTCGCCAACGGCGTGTTGCAGCCCTTGTTGCGCGGCATGACCGGCAGCGCAAGCAATACCTATACGCCGGTTCTGGGCACGACCTTCCGCATCGTCACCGCCGATGGCGGCGTCGTCGGTCGCTTCAGCTCGATCGCTCCGTCCGATGGTCTGCCGACCAATGCGCGTTTCGTCGCCTTCTATGGTGTCAACAATGGCAATAGCATCGATCTGCGCGTCGCGCCGTTGTCCTATGCGCCCTTGCTGGGCGACGCCGCGAACCGCAACGCCCTCAACGTCGCCGGTGCGCTCGACAGCACCCTGAACGCGCAAGTGGCCGGATCGGCCACCGCTGCCCAGAGCGGACTGCTGTATGCGGTGTCGTCGTTGGGCGCGACGCAAGTCGCGCCGATGGTCGCCAGTCTCGGCGGCGAAGTGCATGCCGATCAGGCCGCTGCCGCGCGCGTGGCGGGCCTCGGCATCCAGCGCGACGTCGCCGATCATCTCGGCACCGATGCGCAGGCCGCGGCCGGGCACCAGGCCTGGGCCAATGTGACCCGCGACGGCAACCGCACCGTCGCCGACGGACAGGGCTCGGGCTTCGATACCGGAACCGACCGCACCAGCGCCGGCATCGATCTGTATGCGGATGGCGGGACTGTCGTCGGCGTGGGCGCCAGTCACCACGACACCAGCGTGATGTCGCACGGCGGCCGTGGCAATGTCCGCGGCAACGCGGGCATGCTCTACGCGCAGCAGCAGGCGGGTCGTGTCGTGCTGGATGGCATCGTCGCCTACGGCTCCACGGATTGGCTGACGCACCGTGCCGATCCGCTGGGCGGCGCATCGATCGAAAGCCGGACATCGGGCAAGGACCTGATGGCTTCGACCGGCATGCGTTTCCCGATCCAGACGGCGGCGGGTAACCGCGTGGAGCCCTATGCCAGCGTGATCTGGCAGAAGGTCGAGCGCGACGCGACCAGCGAGCGCGGCGGTTCGCTGGCGGCGCTTTCGCTCGACGCCCTGTCGCAGACCGGCACACGGATCCTCGCGGGCGTGGCGTTGGGTTCGAAGGATGCCGATCCGCTCGCCGCCGAGCAGACCTGGCGTGCTGGTGTCGCGGTGGGCGCCGACACCGGCGACCTGCTGGATCCGACGGTGCACAACACCCTGGCCGGCCAGCGCTTCGAGACGGCGGCGCCCGAGATCGGCCGCGGCTTCGTGCAGTTGAACGCCAATGGCACGGTAAGGCTGGCCCAGAGCACCTATGTCTACGTCGGCCTGAACGCGGAAGTCGGAAAGAACCGCTCGGCGTACGGCATCACTGGTGGCCTGCGCGTCGCGTTCTGATCCAACGCAGGCGGTGGCAAGGGGAGGGCGGCCGTAAGGTCGCCCTTTTCGTTTTCGGCAGGCAGCGGCGATCGTGGCCCGTTGTTGCGCGCAATGCCATCTGCGCGGCCCACGTGCGCGGTGCCGGAAGTCGCAGCGCCGCCGGCTGTGACGGATTACACTTCACGCGTACGTCACGCCACTAGGAAACAGGGGAGCAAGGAATGAAGAAGGGGCTGCGCGCAGTCGCATTGTTGTGTCTGCTGGGAGCGGGGAATGCATGGGCGCAGGTGGATCTGGCGCCTTATCTGGTCAAGGAGCAGGTCGAAACATTGAAGCTGTCGCCGACCGGCGAGTATTACGCGGCGACGGTGCCGCTGGAGGATCGGACCGCGCTGGCGATCATGCGCCGTTCCGACAACAAGATCGTCGGCAGCTTCTCGATGGAGAAGAACACGCACGTCTCCGATTTCGTGTGGGTCAACGACACGCGCGTGCTGTTCAACATGGTCCAGAAGATTGGGCAGCGGGATGAGCCGTGGGGGACCGGAGAACTGTTCGCGATCAACGCCGACGGCGGGGCGGCGGAGCTGTTGGTGGGCCAGCGCGTCACCGGCAACGGGCCGGGCACGCTGATCCAGACCAAGAAAGTGGAAAAAGTTGCCGCGTATTTCGTTGGCCTGCTGCCCGGCGACGACCGCAACGTCATCATCCAGGCGGAGCCGTTCAGCACCAGCCAGGACCCTTACAGCCGCACCGAGATCATGGACGTCTATAGCGGCCGCCGGCGGTTGCTGGCCGGTTCGCCCAAGGTGCGCGGTGCCCATTTCTACAGCGATGAGCAAGGCAAGGTGCGCTTCGCCTTGGGGGCGGATGCGGACAACGCCAAGAAGCTGTTCTATCGCGATACGCAGGGCAGCGACTGGAAGCTGGTCAACGACGAAAACGTCAGTCACCACGTGGAGGCGCCGATCGGGTTCTCCGAGGACGGGCATGTCGCTTACCTGCGGGTCCAGCAGGCCAAGGGCAGCGACGTGATCGAGTCCTGGAATGTGGACAACGGGGAACGCAAGGTGGTGGCGCGCGATGCCCTGGCCGATCCCTACGCGATCATCTATCGCCATGGCACCCGCGTCCCGGTGGGTGTCCAGGTGCTGGGCGACACGCCGCGCAGCCTGTTCTTCGATAGCGCCTCGCCCGAAGCCAAGACCCAGCGTTCGCTGGAAGCGGCATTCCCGGGACAGGCGGTCTACGTCACCTCCAGCACCCGCGACGGCCGGCTCAACTTGGTCAACGTGCAGTCCGGTCGTAACCCAGGCGAGTTCTACCTGTTCGACACCGTCGCCAAGAAGGCCGATTTCGTGTTCGCACGCCGTGCCGCGCTGCAGCCGCCGAAGCTGGCGGAAGTGCGGCCGATTGCGTTGCAGGCGCGTGATGGTCTTGCGCTGCACGGCTTCGTGACGCTGCCGGCGGCGGCCAAGTCCGGCAAGGTGCCGATGGTGGTGATGCCGCACGGCGGTCCGTTCGGCGAGTCCGACAAGGGCATGTTCGATGAGGATGCGCAGATCCTGGCCAGTGCCGGTTACGCGGTGCTGCAGGTCAATTATCGCGGCTCGGGCAATTACGGGCGTGCGTTCAAGCAGGCGGGCGCTGGCCAGTGGGGCGGCAAGATGCAGGACGACGTCACCGACGCCACGCGCTGGGCGATCGACCAGGGGATCGCCGACCCGCAGCGCATCTGCATGTACGGTGCCAGCTATGGCGCCTATGCATCGTTGATGGGCGTTGCCAAGGAACCGTCGCTGTATCGCTGCGCCGCTGGTTATGTGGGTGTTTACGATCTACCAATGCTGTACGTCAAAGGCGATACTCAGCAGCGCGATTCAGGCAAGACCTACCTGAGCGAATGGGTGGGCTCTCCCAGCGAGCTGGCCGTGGTGTCGCCGGTGAATCTCGCCGACAAGATCAAGGTGCCGGTGTTCCTGGCGGCTGGCGGCGAGGACGAGCGCGCGCCCATCCAGCACTCCAAGAAGATGGAAGCCGCACTGAAGAAGGCCGGTGTGCCGGTGGAAACACTGTATGTCCCGACCGAAGGCCACGGCTTCTACACCGAGGAGCATCGCCGCGAGTTCTACACCCGGCTGCTGGCGTTCCTGAGCAAGTCGTTGGGTGGTGCGCAGGCGGCGCCGGCGGCAGCGAAGCAGTAGGCGGCTGTCGCCTGAAGAGGGCGCCGAGGCGCCATGCGCTACAGCTCTGCAGCATCAGAGCGGCCCGGTGCTTTCCGGGCCGCACTGATGCCGGTTGGACTCAGTAGCTCAGCGTGACCAACTGGCATTTGGAGGTCTTGCCGCCATCGTAGTCGTAGATGACGCGCAGATTCGCGCCCTTCGAATTGACCAGCGGCAGCAGGATCTGCCAGCGATTGGGTGTGCCCTCGGGGCCTTCGCTGACTTTCTTTAGGATTTCCGACTCCAGATCCGACGGCGTGTTGATGCCATCGGCCGGACCGCGATCGCGGACCCGGCTGTAGAAATGGAAGCCGTTGTCGGTCCATTGCGGCGGCAACATCTTGTTCCACGCCGAATTGGTTACCTGTTTCCATGGCTGGTCGATCTTGCCGCTCAGCCGGAACGGGTAGGGGCATGCGGCCTGAACCGACGCGCAGGTGCAGCAGAGCAATACAAGTCCGGCCAGGCCGCGCGCCGCGACGCGTTTCCAGTGTGTTTTCATGCGATCTCCCTGAGTGAGCTTGTGTGTGATGGGCCTGGTCCTGATCGGACCGGGCGCCTGCAGGTTGCACCTGCCATTGCATGACGCGGAGAAGGCATCGGTTGTGAAGCCCTGGCGTTGCGGGGGCCAGGCCGCGATCCTCGCCGGCAACCCGCTAAGCGCGCCTCATGCATCATCCGCAGCAGTGGCGGCGCGGCAAGGAAGGCCAGGGGCGCGCGACCCGCGCCGGTCCAGGCAGCAGCCAGAACCGGTACACGGACCTGGCCGCCGCCTCGGCGAGGTCGAGGAACTGGCCGTAGCGCGCGCTTTCCCAAGGCGAATGCCGCCGGCTGCCTGGCAGGTAAAACTGGCGTTGCCTCACATGCCGCCGGCCGTTTCGGCGTCGTCGTGCAGCCAGAGCTGCGTACGCTGGGACAGCGGCCTCGGTGCCTGCTGACTGCGATTGTCAGGCAAACTGTCGAACGAAGCGCTCCAGCCAAAGGAACGAGATCAGCGGCGCCGTCAGCGGGCGTGCGCGCGTCGCCACCAACTCGTCCAGCAACTGAAGGGCAGCGTCTCGGTTGACCAGGCCCAAGTCGGCAAGGGCGCACTCGCTCAGTTGCAGGGTGATCGTCTTTGCCTGATGTGCGATCAGTCCAGGAAGCACATGGGCGAACGTTTCCTTGCAATAGTTTCGTGGAAATACGTCGCCTACGTTGGCGCGCAAGTACCGCCACATCGTTTCTCGATCTTTACGGCTCTGCAGAGGCAGGAGCCGACAAAAAGAAACCAAGTGTGGATCGCTCAACGGATTGACCGGCCAAAGGCCTCGCCGAAGCAGATGGGGAGCCTGGCACGCGTTCGACGCCAATACGGATGCAGACAACAGGCCGGCGGGAGCATCAAATCCGCTGATCGAACGTGATGCATTGAGCGCTCGGGGCGTCAACAACAGGTTCGCGCGACGCTTGGCTTCTGCGACCACCCTGTCGCCAGGACTGGCAGTGGGATGGTCCTCGTCACGGTATGTTGGGAACAGCTGGTCTCCGCCAATCCCGGTGAAAAGCCATTCGCTGCCCTGTGATTGAGCGCTGTCCCATAGATTTTCGAACGCTTCGAGATAGAACTCGGCAAGGGGATAGTTCGGTCGATCCGCACTGGGTTGCAGATCGAGCGTTGGCGGAAATGAATCGATAGGGATGCGCGTGTCGCGAAGGCCCAGCCTTTCAACAAGCATGCGGCGGCGTTCGGCCTGGGTTTGACTGTGTCCCTCGTCGAGCAAGATTCCCAAGCTCAGGAAGTTGTCATGCGATCGAGTCAGGGCGCAGGCAACGGTCGCCGAGTCCATGCCTCCACTCAACTCCGCGGCCACCTGCTTCGATGCGGGTCGAATCGAAATCGCACGATGCAACAGTTGCTCGAATCGCTCTACGCCGTAGTCGATCAGTGCTTCTTCGGAAGGCGATAGGGTTTCAGCAGGCGAAGGATAGACGTAACGCGTCTTGCCCGGCTCCGCGTAAAGCGCGGCGCGTTCTGTCAGCATCACAACGCCCGAGCACAATTGCCTGGCGGAGTAGTCTGCGCTGAGTGCGAGACGCCGGCTGGTCATCTCCAGGTCGATGGTGGTGGGCCGGGAAAAAAAGTCGGCCAGATCGTAGGAGATTTCCACTGCGTCATCGGTGACCCGGCAATAGACCGGCGCCGATCCGAGAAGGCCGGCGCGCAACTTCAGTCGGCATCCGGCCTGGGCCACTTCGATCATGAGATAATCAAGCGGCCATAGAAGGGCTTCTTTGTAAAGTTGATTGAATCGATCGGCGTCGACCAACGCGCCCGTCTCGGTGTTTTCCCATGCGACATCCCTGCAACGCTCGCGTACCGTCGCGAACCATTGTCCCTGCGTGCGAACCACGACGGTTTCCACAGCGGAGTGACGGTAGGGCGCGATCTGGCTTTTGCCGAGACACAGGGTATTGTCCTGCCACACCGGGGGATGCTCGAGGTCGGGAAAAGCGATATTGGCCTTGATCATGGCGACTCGGCTGCCTGCGATCGGCGTTGTGTGGTCATCGCGCTTTCGGACAGAAGAACGCCGCCTGATGGCGGCGTTCTTTATCGTGGCGTCTTGATGGAATCGCCGTCGTTTTAGCTACCGGGTTTCGTGGAGAACCCGCGAGAATCTTCACCAAGATAGGGCTTCATCTCGCAGACGCCCGGCGCCGCGATGTTTTGCATGGGCTCGTCGAGCTGGATGGCGAACGGGTTGGAGTGAGAATCCTGTTTTTCGAGTTTGGCATCTTGAATTTTCATCGCGAAGCTCCTTTTCCTAATCGCATCGTCTTGATGGAATCGCCGTCGTTTTAGCCGCCCGGTTTGGTGGAATACCAGCGAGAATCTTCACCGGGATAGGGCTTCATCTCGCAGACGCCCGGCGCCGCAATATTTTGCATGGGCTCGTCGAGCTGGATGGCGAACGGGTTGGGATGGGAATCCTGTTTCTCGAGTTTGGAATCTTGAATCTTCATCACGAAGCTCCTTTTCCTTATGTCGTCATGCGGCGACGGATGGAACCTAGCACTGTGCTCATGGCATGACAAGTTAAGATGGATTCATCATGGTTTCATTTGAAACTTTTGAAATCAAGCCTGTTGAGCGCTGCTCTGCATCCATCTTGTTAACTGTTGCGCCTATGCATCAGTTGATGGCTGTGGCCAAGGAGCCTTCGCTGTATCGCTGCGCGGCAGGCCATGTCGGTGTGGATGAACCGCCGCTGATGTGTGTGAAGGGCGACGTCCAGCAGCGCGCCCATCGGAGCGATCGCCGTGAATGGTTGGGGCAGAGCAGCGACCTGCTGGCGGTGTCGCCGCTCATTCTGGCCGACTTGTGTCCTGGCCGCGGGCGCTCCAGCGGTCGCTATCGCGACTGCACTTGCGCCGGTCGGGTTCGGTGGCTCAGTGTGGCTGGCAGCGGGGATCGCCGTCGTCGTCACCGGCCACGCAACATGCGTCCGCGTCGACATGTGAATCGGTTGCGCCGCCGCGCGGGCGACGCCGCCGCTCAGCGCACCCCGTGCATCATCCGCCGCAGCAATGGCGCGGCAAGGAAGGCAAGGACGCCGCACCCCACGCCGATCCACAGCAGCAGCCAGAACAGGTGCGCGTACTTGGCCGCGGCGTCGGCGATGTCGAGGGTCTGGCCGTCCGGCACCTCGATCGCGGCGAGCTTGCCGAACAGCGCCGCCAGCGCCTCGGAGAACGCGGTGGCCAGGAACCAAGTGCCCATCATCAGGCTGACCACGCGCGGCACCGCGAGCTGGGTCACCGCCGACAGGCCGACCGGCGACAGGCACATCTCGCCGGCCTCCAGCACGAAGTAGGCCAGCACCAGCCACCACACGCTGGCCATCTGTCCGGTGGCGCCGACCTGTTGCGCGGCCAGCGCCAGCGGCACGAAGGACAGCCCGGCCAGCAGCAGCCCCAGCGCCGACTTGGCGGGCTTGGACGGCTCGCGTCCGCGCCGCGCCAGCCACGCCCACAGCGCGGCGAACAACGGCGCCAGCAGGACCAGGAACAGCGCGCCCAGGTAGGTCAGCGAGCCGGCGGTCTGCGGCAGCACCAGGCAGTCGCGGACCAGGAACAGCAGCATCAGCGCGCTGACCGCGACGAACAGCCGCCGCGGTGCCGACGAGCCGGGGCGGCGGTCGGACAGCGAGGCCGCCAGCACGAAGCCCAGTGGTGCCAGCAGCAGCGAGGCGATCGACCAGGGCAGGGGCGTGCCGCCCCGGATCACCAGCGACGGCACGATGTCCTTGGTCATCAGCCGGTCGGTGAAGGTGACCCACGAGCCGTAGGTCTGCTCGTACAGGGTGAAGTACACCAGCGCCATCGCGATCAGCACCATCAGCGCGATCATCTGCTGGCGCTGCATCGGGGTGCACTGGGTGCCGGTGAACCAGGCGAACCACAGCAGCACCGCGCCCAGCACCAGCAGCATCAGCAGCAGGGCCAGGGAGATTTCCCCGCCCAGGCTGAAGGCGCCGTTGGCCGCAGCCCACATCAAGGCGGCCACCGGCAGCACGCCCAGCACCGCGCTCCCGTAGATCGCCCATTCGCGCGGTACGCCGAGCACGCGCTCGCGCAGCAGCGCGGGTTGCGCAGGCTCGGCGTGGCCGTGCAGGTATTTCTGGCCCCACAGGAACATGCCCAGGCCGAGCAGCATGCCGATGCCGGCGGCGCCGAAGCCGTAGCGCCAGCCGTAGGCTTCGCCGAGGAAGCCGCAGACCAGCGAGGCGAACAGCGCGCCGAGGTTGATGCCGGCGTAGAACAGCGAGAAGCCGGCGTCGCGGCGCGGGTCGTCGGCGGGGTACAGCTTGCCGACGATGGTGGAGATGTTGGGCTTGAGGAAGCCCACGCCCATGATGATCAGCGCCAGCGACAGGTAGGTCACGCCCAGGGACGCGGTGTCGCGGACCACCTCGCCGTTGATCCGGGTGGCGGCGTGGCCCTCGAAGGCCATGCCGATGTGGCCGAGCACCAGCAGCAGGCCGCCGAACACCACCGCCTTGCGCATGCCCAGCCAGCGGTCGGCGAGCAGCCCGCCGAGCACCGGCACGCAGTACACCAGGCCGCCGTAGGCGCCGAGCAGGTCGAGCCCGGCGTCGTCGCCGAACAGGTGGTACTTGGTCAGGTAGAGCAACAGCAGCGCCTTCATGCCGTAGAAGGAGAAGCGCTCCCACATCTCGGTGAAGAAGCAGACGTAGACGCCCTTGGGATGGCCGAGGAAATCGTCGCGCGCGTCGCGCAGCGGCAGGGAGGACACGGACACGGCGACTCTCGGCGCAGGAAGGCAGCGGCGGAGTATAGGGGCGCTGGCGCCGGCCCGAATGACGGTGCGCGGCATGGGCGGTGCGGCGGGAGGTCGGACCCTCATCCCAACCCCTCTCCCGGTGGGAGAGGGGCTAGCTGCTATTCCTTCTCCCACCGGGAGAAGGTGCCCCGCAGGGGCGGATGAGGGTCGGGCAGCGCCGGTAGCGGTTGGGTGCGCTGTGCGTGCCGGACCCTCACCCCAACCCCTCTCCCGGTGGGAGAGGGGCTACTCGCTGTTCCTTCTCCCATCGGGAGAAGGTGCTCCGCAGGGGCGGATGAGGGTCGGGCAGCGCGGGTAGTGGCTGGGTGCGCTGCGCGTGCCGGACCCTCACCCCAACCCCTCTCCCGGGGGGAGAGGGGCTAGCTGCTGTTCCTTCTCCCATCGGGAGAAGGTGCCCCGTAGGGGCGGATGAGGGTCGGGCAGCGCCGGTAGTGGTTGGGTGCACTGTGCGTGCCAGACCCTCACCCCAACCCCTCTGCCGGTGGGAGAGGGGCTAACAGCGGTTCCTTCTCCCATCGGGAGTAAGGTGCCCCGCAGGGGCGGATGAGGGTCGGGTGGCGCCGGTAGCGGTTGGGTGCGCTGCGCGTGCCGGACCCTCACCCCAACCCCTCTCCCGGTCGGAGAGGGGCTGCCCGCCGTTCCTTCTCCCGGCGGGAGAGGGGCGACCATCTCTCGCTGCCTCTACGAATCCCCAATCCCCAATCCCCAATCCCCGCTCCCCAGGCATGTGCCACAAGCTGGGCGCCATGAGGCTGGACTTGCCCCGCCCCAGACGCTAGCGTGCAAAGCGTTTTTGTCGTTTCAGGGGTAACCATGAACAACGCTGCCGCGCCGCGCCAGCTCACGTTCCGTGCCGTGGTGCTGGCGATCGTGCTGGCCGTGGTGCTGTCCGCCGCCAATGCCTACCTCGGTCTGTTCGCCGGCCTGACCATCGCCACCGCGATTCCGGCGGCGGTGGTGTCGATGGGCGTGCTGCGCCTGCTCGGCGGCGGCACCATCCTCGAGAACAACATCGTGCAGACCGGCGCCTCGGCCGGTTCGTCGATCGCTGCCGGCGTCATCTTCACCATCCCGGCGCTGGTGATCATGGGCTACTGGCCGGACTTCAAGTACTGGTGGGTGCTCGGCATCGCCGGCATGGGCGGCCTGCTCGGCGTGCTGTTCTCGGTGCCGCTGCGGCGCTCGATGATCGTCGAGGATCCGCTGCCGTTCCCGGAGGGCAAGGCCGCCGCGGAAGTGCTCAAGGCCGGCGAGAATCCCGGGCCGGGGCTGAAGATCCTCGGCCTGTCGGCGGCGATCGGCGGGCTGGTCAAGCTCGGTGCGGCCAGCGGCCTGAAGGTGATCCCCGATACCTGGGCGCAGGCCGCGTACATCGGCAGCAGCAAGATGGTCGGCTACGTCGGCACCAACCTGTCGCCGGCGCTGCTGGGCGTGGGCTACATCGTCGGCCTGAACGTCGGCATCGTGGTGCTGTCCGGCTCGATCCTGTCCTGGCACCTCGCGATCCCGCTGTACCAGCAGTTCTTCATGGGCTCGGATCCGGCGCTGGCGCAGAGCCTGGCCAACGCGCCGGCGGCCGAGGCCGCGTTCGGCATCTGGGCGGCCAAGGTGCGCTACCTCGGCGTGGGCGCGATGCTGATCGGCGGCGTGTGGACGCTGTTCTCGCTGCGCAAGTCGCTGCTGTCGGGCGTCAAGAGCGGGTTCGCCGCCGCGCGCAAGAGCACCGGCGGCGGCGTGGTGGCCGATACCGATCGCGACCTGCCGATGAAGTGGATGCTGGTGGCGCTGCTGCTGTGCACGCTGCCGCTGCTGGGCCTGTACCAGGCCATCGTCGGCCAGTGGCACGTCAGCGTGCCGATGACCCTCATCATGATCGTCGCCGGCTTCCTGTTCGTGTCGGTGTCCGGCTACCTGGCCGGCCTGATCGGCTCGTCGAACAACCCGGTCTCCGGCATCACCATCTCCACCATCCTGTTCGCCTCGGCGGTGCTGGTGCTGCTGCTCGGGCGCGATTCGCCGATCGGCGCGGTCGCCGCGATCATGATCGGCGCGGTGGTGTGCTGCGCCGCCGCGGTGGGCGGCGACAACCTGCAGGACCTGAAGGCCGGTTACCTGGTCGGCGCCACGCCGTGGAAGCAGCAGCTGATGCTGGCGATCGGTGCGTTCTCGTGCGCGCTGATCATGGCGCCGGTGTTGAACCTGCTCGCCCAGGCCTACGGCATCGGCGCGGCCACGCCGCAGCATCCCAATGCGCTGGCGGCGCCGCAGGCCACGCTGATGGCGTCGGTGGCCAAGGGCCTGTTCGGCGGCGAGCTGCCGTGGAGCATGATCGCCATCGGCGCCGGCGTCGGCGCGGCGATCATCGCCCTGGACGAGTGGCTGAAGAAGACCGGCAAGCGCTTCCGCGTGCCGGTGCTGGCCGCGGCGATCGGCATCTACCTGCCGCTGGAGCTGATGGTGCCGATCTTCCTCGGCGGCCTGCTGACCCATCTGGTCGAGCGCTTCCACA
This sequence comes from Xanthomonas sacchari, assembly GCF_024266585.1. Lineage (NCBI taxonomy): Bacteria > Pseudomonadati > Pseudomonadota > Gammaproteobacteria > Lysobacterales > Lysobacteraceae > Xanthomonas > Xanthomonas sacchari. The sequence goes on along the minus strand of NZ_CP100647.1, from coordinate 3,331,085 downwards.
AGATCCGCGCCGACGACGAAGAGGGCCGCGACCGCGTGCACCGTCCGGGCACGCTGTTCGCCGCGGGCCTGATCACCGGCGAGGCGCTGATGGGCATCGCCATCGCGGTGCCGATCGTGGCGTCCGGCCGCGCCGACGTGCTGGCATTGCCGGAGGCGTTCCACCTCAACCAGTGGTACGGCCTGGCCCTGCTGGCCTTCGTCGGCTGGCTGCTGTACCGCACCGGCCGCAAGGGCGACGCCGCGGCCGCACCGCGCGCGTAATCGGCGCAACGGCCTGCCGCAACGCAACATCCGAAGCCCGGCCCCGCGCCGGGCTTCGTGTTCGCGGCCGCGCCAGCGCGCCGCGTGCCGCATCCGTTTCTCGCCGGCTGATCCGCACCGCGTGCATCGCTTGGTCCAAGAGCGAATCGCGCCCAGCCGCGTGCGCTTGCCGATGTCGCTCTCACCACCAATGCCAGCTCCGGCACCGGCTTCCTGCGCTTGGCCAAGCCGGCGCATCGCGCTATCACTGCCGATCCCCCTCTCATCCAGCCGCGCGCAGGGCCGCGGCCCGCCCGCTCTCCACCACCTGGCCGGTGCGGATCTCCGTAGCCCCAGCCGAGCCAGCGCCTCGCTCTGACCAATCCCCAATCCCGATTCCCCATTCCCGGCCCCTCCATGACTTCAGTCCTTTGCACCACGCCCACCGCGGCCCCTACCATCGACGTTTTGCCGTGTTCCGGAGATACCCGATGACCCTGCGCTACGCCTTGCTGCCCCTGGCCCTGCTGACCGCGCTACCCGCGCTGGCCGCCACCCGCGGTTTCGATGTCCGCGACATGGTCGCGCTGGACCGGGTGTCCTCGCCGCTGCTGACGCCCGATGGCGGCACGGTGGTCTTCGCCAAGCGGCAGATGGACAAGGCGCTGGAGAAATCCAGCACCAGCCTGTGGCTGCGCGACCTGCGCACCCGCGATGCGGCGCCGCCGAAGCGGCTGACCCCGGACGGCTGGAACGTCAATTCGCCGGAGCTGTCGGCCGACGGCAAGACCGTGTATTTCCTGAGCGCCAAGTCCGGCCGCCAGCAGCTGTACGCGCTGCCGCTGGCCGGCGGCGCGCCGCGCCAGCTCACCGATTTCGCGCTGGACGTGGACACCTACCGCATCGCGCCGCAGGGCGACCGCGTGGCCTTCAGTGCCAGCGTGTTCCAGGAGTGCGGTTCGGACCTGGACTGCACGCGCAAGCGCGTGGAGGAGAAAAAGCACGCCAAGAGCAGCGGCGAGGTCTTCGATCACCTGTTCGTTCGGCATTGGGACGCCTGGAACGACGGCCGCCGCAACAGCCTGTTCGTTGCGCCGCTGCCGACCGGCGCCAAGGCCAAGCCGGTCGTCGGCGCCTCGGCGCTCAGCGTGACCCTGGCCGGCGACATTCCCTCCAAGCCGTTCGGCGGCAACGAGGACTACATCTGGGCGCCGGACGGGCAATCCCTGGTTGCCAGTGTGCGCGTGGCCGGCCGCAAGGAACCGTGGTCGACCAACTTCGACCTGTACCGCCTGGACGCCGCCGGCAAGGCCGCGCCGGTCAACCTGACCGCGTCCAATCCGGCCTGGGACGCCGGCCCGGTGTTCTCCGCCGACGGCAAGACCCTGTTCTACCGCGCGATGAAGCGCCCCGGCTTCGAGGCCGACCGCTTCGGCCTGATGGCGATGGACGTGGCCAGCGGCAAGACCCGCGAGATCGCCCCGCAGTGGGATCGCTCGGCTGGCGACATCGTGCTGTCGGCCGACGGCGCCACTGTGTACACCACCGCCGACGACATGGGCCAGCATCCGCTGTTCGCGGTCGACGTGGCCACCGGCAAGGTCCGCACCGTGGCCGCCGATGGCAGCGTCGGCGCGCCGGTGCTGGCCGGCAACACCCTGGCCTTCACCCGCAACAGCCTCAAGAGCGGCGACCAGATCGTCGTGGCCGATGCCGACGGCCAGCAGCCGCGCGCCATCACCCCCAGCGCCGGCGAGATGCTGCCCGATGTGAAGTTCGGCGACTACGAGCAGTTCTCGTTCAAGGGCTGGAACAACGACACGGTGCACGGCTACGTGGTCAAGCCCTACAACTACCAGGAAGGCAAGACCTATCCGGTCGCGTTCCTGATCCACGGCGGCCCGCAGGGCAGCTTCGGCAACGGCTGGAGCTACCGCTGGAACCCGCAGACCTACGCGGGACAGGGCTATGCGGTGGTAATGATCGACTTCCACGGCTCCACCGGCTACGGCCAGGCCTTCACCGACGCGATCAGCCAGCACTGGGGCGACCGCCCGCTGGAAGACCTGCAGAAGGGCTGGGACGCGGCGCAGAAGCAGTACGGCTTCCTCAACGGCGACAAGGCCTGCGCGCTGGGCGCCAGCTACGGCGGCTACATGGTCTATTGGATGGCCGGCAACTGGAACCAGCCGTGGAAGTGCCTGGTCGACCACGACGGCGTGTTCGACAACCGCATGATGGGCTACGCCACCGAGGAGCTGTGGTTCAGCGAGTGGGAGAACGGCGGCACGCCGTGGCAGAACCCGGCCGGCTACGAGAAGTTCAACCCGATCCTGCACGTGGACAAGTGGAAGGTGCCGATGCTGGTGATCCATGGCCAGCAGGATTTCCGCATTCCGATGGAGCAGGGCCTGGCCGCGTTCGGCGCGCTGCAGAGCAAGGGCATCGAGTCCAAGTTCCTGTACTTCCCGGACGAGAACCACTGGGTGCTCAAGCCGCAGAACAGCCTCATGTGGCACGACACGGTCAATGGCTGGCTGAAGCAGCATATCGGCCAGTGAGGAACCTGGGGCCCGGGTTTCCCGGGCTCCTTTCTGGGGCATGGCCCAGGTCCCGGGATTGGGCATTCGGGATTGGGCATTCGGGATTGGGGATTGGGGATTGGGGATTGGGGAGCTTTCCCGCGATCGCAGCAATCCGATAGCCGTTGTGGGAGGGGCTTCAGCTCCGACGCTTTAGCGGTAAGGCGTCGGGGCTGAAGCCCCTCCCACAAAAAGCAGGGGGCTTGCGGCGCGTCCGCCTTGCGAACGCGCGCGCATTGGCTGCTTTTTTGATCCTTGTCTCACCGCCAACCGCCAACCGCCAACCGCCAACCGCCAACCGCCAACCGCCAATCCCCAATCCCCAATCCCCAATCCCCAATCCCCAATCCCGAATCCCGAATCCCGAATCCCGAATCCCGAATCCCGAATCCCGAATCCCAGCCCACTGCCTAATGCCCTCGACGCCCCTGATCACCAACGACATCGTCATCTTCGGTCTGATCGCTGCCACCCTGGGGGCGGTGTTCTGGAGCGCGGCGCGGCCGTCGGGATTCTGGAAGCGTTTCTACGGCATCGTGCCGGCGCTGCTGCTGTGTTACCTGATTCCCGGCATCTACAACACCGTCGGCCTGATCGACGGACAACACAATTCGCTCTACAACCCGGTTGCGCGCGACGTGCTGCTGCCGGCGGCGCTGGTGCTGCTCACCCTGACCGTCGATCTCAAGGGCATATTGCGGCTGGGACCCAAGCTGGTGGCGATGTACCTGGGCGCGTCCTTCAGCATCATGCTCGGCGCGGTGGCGGCGTTCCAGATCATGAAGTGGCTGCACCCGGTCACCGTGGCCGGCGACACCTGGGCCGGCATGGTCGCGCTGGCCGGCAGCTGGATCGGCGGCGGCGCCAACATGCTGGCGATGCGCGAGGTGTTCCAGGTCGATGCCACCACCTTCGGCCAGTTCGCGGTGGTCGACGTCGGCGTCGGCTACGTGTGGATGGCGCTGCTGATCTTCCTGGCGCAGCGGGCGCCGGCCATCGACGCGCGCAGCGGGGCCGACACCCGCGGCATCGACGACCTCAAGCAGCGCATCGCGCGCTTCCAGGCCCAGCACGAACGCGTGGCCAGCCTTACCGACCTGATGCTGATCGTCGGCGTCGCCTTCGGCGCGGTCGGCCTGGCCCATGCGATCGCCACGCCGACGGCCGCCTGGTTCGACGCCAACGTCAGCTGGGCCAAGCAGTTCAGCCTGGGCTCGCCGTTCGTCTGGGTGGTGGTGCTGGCGACCACCTTCGGCCTGCTGCTCAGCTTCACCCGCGCGCGCACCCTTGAGGGCGCCGGCGCCTCGCGCATCGGCACGCTGTTGCTGTACTTCCTGATCGCCTGCATCGGCATGCAGATGGATCTGCTGGCGCTGTTCGACCGGCCCTGGATCTTCGCGCTCGGCCTGATCTGGCTGGTCGTGCACATCCTGTTGCTGCTGGCGTTGGGCAAGCTGCTGCGGGTGCCGTTCTTCTACTTCGCGATCGGCTCGCAGAGCAACGTCGGCGGCCCGGCCTCGGCGCCGGTGGTGGCCGCCGCGTTCCATCCTGCGCTGGCCCCGGTCGGGGTGTTGCTGGGCACCATGGGCTACGCCACCGGTACCTATCTGGCCTATCTGGTCGGGATCGTGTTGCGGGCGATGGCCGGGGCGGGGTGAGGCGCCTCACCCCGCTGTAGCGGCCGGAGCAGCCGCGACGAAGGCGTTCCGGAGACCTCCGTCGCGGTGCTGCTTGCAAGGGCGCCGCAGCGCCGCTGCGGGGCGATTGCTAGTGCTGCATCGCGACGCTGCGCTGCCGCTCTTCCTGCTGTTGCGGCGGCGCCTGCACGTTCTGCTGCTGCAACTGGCCGACGTTGGCCTGCGACGGCTCGTGGGCCGCGGCTGCGGTCTGCACCTGGCTGCGCAGGTGCGCCGGGTTCTCCGGCTGTCCCTGGACCGCGAACAGGCGGTCGCCATCGCGGCTGGGCAGCACCTGGTCGATACGCTGCAGGCCGTCCCGGCCGGCGTGCGCGGCGACGCTGGCGGCGGTGTTGAGGAAGGCCGCGTCGTCGTGCAGGCCGAGCCGGTCGCGTTGCCCGTCCAACTGCACCACCGCGTCGTTGAACAGGCGGCTGCCGGTGGACAGCGTGCCCAGTTGCGCCTGGGCCTGACTCTGATTCTGCGCCAGGTCCTCGGCCTTCATCACCGAATCGATGCCGTGCAGGTCCAGGCGGTGCTTGAGCATCATGCCGGGGATCAGGCGCTGGCCGAACGACAGCGGGTCCGGTTCCGGCAGCTGGATCTGGCGGCCGGCGGCGTCGGGCATCAGGCCGCGGGTAAGCAGGTTGTCTTCCTGCAGGTAGGTCAGCAGTTCGTTCTTAACGTGGTAGCCGCGGATCAGGCCGTCGGCGGCGTAGGCCTTGGCGGCCTCGGCGTTCAGGCCTTCGCGTTCCAGGGTCTTGTTGTTCACGCCGGCGGCGTTGAAGGTCACCGCTGGCACGTCGTTGACCATCGACGAGGCCGCGGCCAGGCCGCCGCCCAGCGAGTGCCCGGAGATCAGCAGGTTGTCGCCGAAGGCCTGCTTGGCCTGGCTGCCGAGCTGGATCGCCGAGGCGTATTGCGCGTCGGAGAAGCCCAGGCCCTGGCCGAGGTTGTGTTTCCAGTCCTTCAGTTCGTCGGTGCCGCAGAACCCCAGTACCACGTTGCCCTGCGGATTGCGGTAGAACGCGGCGTCGAAGCCGCTCTTGGCGTCGTGCTGCAGGCGGGGATCGATGCCGGCGCGCTGCAGCGCGGTGTCGTCCATGCGCGACCAGCCATCGGGCAGCGCGGCGAAGGTCTCGGCGCCGCCGGCGCGGCGCTCGGCGGCGGTGTGGTAGAGGTCCTGCAGCAGCGGCGGCAGTTGCCGGTCCACCGCCTGCGGCTGCTGGCCGCGGGCCGCTTCGGAGAAGGAGGTGGACGGGTCGGACGGGGAAAGATCGCTCTGGTTCATGCGCGGCTCCGTGCGAGTGTGGCGACCGACCGCGTCAGCGGGTCGCTTCCAGGGGGATGTTGTGGGCGCTCAGCCAGGCGCGCACGTCGTTGCGGGTCTGCTGCGCGTTGGCGTTGAGCAGGCGCTCGGGCGTGTTGAAGAAGTACGCCTGGAAGGTCTTGCCCTGCGCGTTGCGCAGGCTCGGATCGACCCCGGCCTGCAGCAGCTTGGGCACCCAGGGATTGCCGGCGCTGCTCTGCGCGGCCAGGTGCAGCAGCGAGTTGCCGGTGGCGTCGACCCGCTTGGGATCGGCGCCGGCCTTGAGCAGCATCTCGATCTGCGCGTCGCGCTTGCTCTGCACGGCGCGGAACAGCGGCGTCCAGTTCGCGCGCGCGCTCACCGGGTCGACCGGTGCGCCGTGCTGCAGCAGGAGTTGCAGGTACTGCGGATCCTTGGCCATGGCCGCCATGTGCACCACGGTTTCCTGGTCCATGCCCGGCAGCGACGGGTCGGCGCCGGCATCGAGCAGCGCCGCCAATGCGCGTGGCTGTTCGTTCCAGATGGCCCATTCGAGCAGGGTGAGGTGCTGGTCGCCGTGCGCGGACAGGTCCGTGCTGGGCGCCAGGGCGGCGATGCGGGCGACGTCGCCGCGCGCGATGGCGGCGGCGATGTCGGCGAGTGCGGGGTCGCGGAAGGCGACCGAATGGTCCTGCAGCGTGGCTGACATGGCGGAATGCTCCTTGGCGCCGGGCTGTGCGGCGCAACTGACCGAGAAGAACAGCGAGGTCGCGAGTGCGATCAGGGCGGGGACGGGCGTACGCATGCAAGGCTCCTTTCCTGTTCGCGGTCCTGGATGACGGCGCGCGTCCTGGCGCCGTTGCCGATCCTAGCAGCCGATGACTGGGCGATTGCGGTGGTTTTGTGACGACTACCTCGAATTCAGGGCGACATTTCCACGGGCGCGGGCGGTTTAACGGGAAACCAACGGAAATGGGGAGCTCCGGGCAGGCCGCCGTGGACGGGCGGGCGTGCAGGCATCGCGCCGCGTGCGCGTGTGTAGCGCGGGCACGTGGAAGCTGCGCGCGCGCAGCCGCAGGTACAGCATCGCGCCGCGTGTGCCGGCGTGGCGCGCGTCTGCTGCCCGTGCGCGATCGCGCGTGGCACCGCTGCTGCAGGCGGCTGCACAGGCCAGGGACATCTGCAGGACGGCATAATGACGGTTTTCCCAAGGAGCGCGCGATGACGGCGACCCCCTTCGACCTGTTGATCAGCGATTGCGACGGCGTGCTCGTCGACAGCGAGGTGCTGGCCGACCGAGTGATGCTCGACGCGCTGGGCGCCTACGTGCCGCGGGCCGAACTGGAGCGCTTCCTTGCCGGCAGCTTCGGCCTCACCGCGCAGGAGATCGTGCAGCGCGTGCAACGGCACTATGCGCTGGACCTGCCGCCGGGCCTGTGCCAGGAGATCCGCGCGCGCTCGGAGGCGCTGATCGCCGCCGAGGTGCAGCCGATCGACGGGGTGCGCGAGGCCTTGCTGGCGTTGCCGCTGCCGCTGGCGGTCGCCTCCAACAGCGTGCGCGAGAGCGTGGTCGCGTCGGTGGCGCGCGCCGGCCTGCGCGAGCGTGTCGGCGAGCGCATCTTCAGCGCCGACATGGTGGCGCGGCCCAAGCCCGCGCCGGACGTGTACCTGCTGGCGGCGCAGACGCTGGGCGCGGCGCCGGAACGCTGCCTGGTGATCGAGGACAGCGCCACCGGCGCCAGCGCCGCGCTGGCCGCGGGCATGACCGTGATCGGCTTCACCGGCGCCGCGCACATTCCCGCCGGGCATGCCGCGACCCTGCGCCAGCTCGGCGTGGCCGCGGTGATGGAACACATGCGCGAACTGCCGCAGACCTATGCGGATTTGGTGCGCGCTGCGGCGGCTTGAAGAGCCGGGATTGGGGAATCGGGATTCGGGAATGGGAGCAGCGCCGCGAGTGCATGGCGTCCGCATGCCTTTCCGCAGGAGCGGCTTCAGCCGCGACGCGCTATCGGTAAGGCCTCGCGGCTGAACCCGCTCCTACAGCGGCGACGCTGACACTGCTCTCCGAGCGTTGGCGGCCGTCTGTGATCAGCTCAGAACTCTGATTGTCCGAAGGCGGCACGCGACGAATCCCCAATCCCGCTCCAATCCCGGCGCTCAACAGCGAAACGGCGATGCCTGTCCCAGGCATCGCCGCGTTCTTCAGCACGTTTGCAGCCGTGTGATCCGGTCGAATGGCCAAGCGCCTCAAGGCGCCCGCCACCAATCCCCAATCCCGACTCCCCAATCCCGGCCTTTCAACAACACCGAAACCCGCTCTTGCCGCCGTAGCGCGCCTCCTGGCGCTCGCGGAAGAAGGTCTTGTAGTCCATCGGCTGCCGGTCCGGGTGCTTCTCCAGCACGTGCCGCACGTAGTTGTCGTAGTCGGGGATGCCGCAGCACAGCCGCGCGGTCTGCACCAGGCGCCGCCACAGCCGGCGGTGCGCCTGGTACTGCCCGACCGGAACCAGCGCGCCGCCCATTACAGGTCCGCCATCTGGTGCGGCTGCAAGGCCACGTACGCGGTCTCGCGGTCGCTGCGCTGCGGGTTGCGGCGCGCGGCCAGGATGGTCTTGATCGCGTAGACCAGCACCGCGAACACGACGAACAGGAACAGCACGGTCAGCCCGGTGTTGACGTAGGCGTTGGTGACGATCTGCTGCATCTGCGCCACCGACTTGGCCGGCGCGGTGACGGTGCCGCTGGCGATGGCGTCCTGGAACTTGTGCGCCTGCGCCAGGAAGCCCTGCGACGGATTGGCGTCGAAGATCTTGATCAAGCCGGCGTAGGTGGTGCAGATCAGCAGCCACACCGCCGGCACCGCGGTCACCCAGGCGTAGCGGTCGCGCTTCATCTTGAACAGCACCACCGTGCCCAGCATCAGCGCGATGCCGGCCAGCATCTGGTTGGAGATGCCGAACAGCGGCCACAGCGTCTGGATGCCGCCGAACGGATCGACCACGCCGGTGTACAGCAGGTAGCCCCACAGCGCCACGCAGCCGGCGGTGCCGACGATGTTGGCGGTCCACGACTCGGTCTTCTTCAGCGCCGGCACGAAGTTGCCGAGCAGGTCCTGCAGCATGAAGCGGCCGGCGCGGGTGCCGGCATCCACCGCGGTGAGGATGAACAGCGCCTCGAACAGGATCGCGAAGTGGTACCAGAAGGCCATCATCGCGTCGCTGCTGTTGGGGATGGCCTGGTGCAGGATCTGCGCGATGCCCACCGCCAGCGTCGGCGCGCCGCCGGCGCGATGCAGGATGGTCGGCTCGCCGATCGCCGCGGCGGTGGCGGTCAGTTGCTCCGGGGTGATGGCGAAGCCCCAGGTGGTGCTGATGTGGTGCGCGGCGGAGGCGACGTCGGCGCCGATCACCGCGGCCGGGCTGTTCATCGCGAAGTACACGCCCGGGTCGATGATCGAGGCTGCCACCAGCGCCATCACCGCCACGAACGATTCCATCAGCATGCCGCCGTAGCCGATGTAGCGCATGTGCGACTCGTTGGCGAGCAGCTTGGGCGTGGTGCCCGAGGAGATCAGCGCATGGAAGCCGGACACCGCGCCGCAGGCGATGGTGATGAACAGGAACGGGAACAGGCCGCCCTTCCACACCGGGCCGTCGCCGCTGGCGGCGAACTGGGTCAGCGCCGGCATCTTTAGTTCCGGCATCACCACCAGGATGCCGATCGCCAGGGCGATGATGGTGCCGATCTTGAGGAAGGTGGACAGGTAGTCGCGCGGCGCCAGCAGCAGCCACACCGGCAGCACCGAGGCGACGAAGCCGTAGCCGATCAGCATCCAGGTGATCTGCGTGCCGGTGAAGGTGAAGGCCGGGCCCCAGGTGGGGTCGGCGGCGACCTTGCCGCCGAACCAGATTGCCGCCAGCAGCAGGATCAGCCCGACCACCGAGATCTCGCCGATCTTGCCGGGGCGGATGTAGCGCATGTACACGCCCATCATGATCGCGATGGGCATGGTCGCGATCACCGTGAACATGCCCCAGGGGCTTTCCGCCAGGGCCTTGACCACCACCATCGCCAGCACCGCCAGGATGATGATCATGATCAGGAACGCGCCGAACAGGGCGATGGTGCCGGGCACCTGGCCCATTTCCTCGCGCACCAGGTCGCCGAGCGAGCGGCCGTTGCGGCGGCTGGACAGGAACAGCACCATGAAGTCCTGCACCGCGCCGGCGACCACCACGCCGACCACCAGCCACAGCAGACCGGGCAGGTAGCCCATCTGCGCGGCCAGCACCGGCCCGACCAGCGGCCCGGCGCCGGCGATGGCGGCGAAGTGGTGGCCGAACAGCACGTGCTTGTTGGTCGGCACGTAGTCCAGGCCGTCGTTGTTTAGCACCGCCGGTGTGGCCCGGGTGGGGTCGAGCTGCATCACCTTGTCGGCGATGAATAGGCTGTAGAAGCGGTAGGCGATCAGGTAGATCGACACCGCGGCCACCACGATCCACAGCGCGTTGATATGTTCGCCGCGGCGCAGGGCGATGGTGCCGAGACAGAACGCCGCGACCACGGCCAGTGCGGCCCAGGCCAGCTTGGAAAACCCTTTCATCAGAACACTCCCCCACAAGGTGCGTGCAAGGGTCGCCTCGATGGCCTGGGGGGTCAATGGCGGGGAGGGCCGCCGGCCTAGTACTTTGGTCGTAGACAGTGGCCTCGCGCCTACGGGGAGGGGGTTGGGGTGAGGGTGCGGGGCGAAGATCTCGCAAAACCTGCCTGCGCTGTCGGATGCTGCACGAGGCTGCGCCCGTACCCTCATCCGCCCCTGCGGGGCACCTTCTCCCGGTGGGAGAAGGGACGTCATGGCTTCGAACGGGAGAAGGCGCCATCGCACGCGCTTTAGCCCCTCTCCCCCCGGGAGAGGGGTTGGGGTGAGGGTACGGGGGGCGAAGCCCCTCGCAACCCCAACCTGCGCTGCCGGACGCCGCACGAGGCTTCGCCCGTACCCTCATCCGCCCCTGCGGGGCACCTTCTCCCGGGGGAGAAGGGAAGTCATGGCTTCGAACGGGAGAAGGGGCCATCGCAGGCGCTTTAGCCCCTCTCCCCCGGGAGAGGGGTTGGGGTGAGGGTCCGGGGCGAAGCCCCTCGCAAACCCAGGCGTGCGCTGCCGGACGCTGCATCAGGCTGCGCCCGGACCCTCATCCGCCCCTTCGGGGCACCTTCTCCCGGTGGGAGAAGGGAAGTCATGGCTTCGAACGGGAGAAGGCGCCATCGCAGGCGCTTTAGCCCCTCTCCCCCCGGGAGAGGGGTTGGGGTGAGGGTAGGGGGCGAAGCCCCTCGCAAACCCAGGCTTGCGCTGCCGGACGCTGCACCAGGCTGCGCCCGGACCCTCATCCGCCCCTGCTGCGGGGCACCTTCTCCCGGGGGGGAGAAGGGAGCAGCGGTCGCTCCGCCGCAGGCGATGGAACGATGGGTTGCGCCGGTCGCGGTTGGGCGCGCTGGCGGCGGCACCCATGGTGGGCATCTCATCAGGAGATCGCTCACCATGACCGCTTCCACCACCGTCGCCTCCGCGCGCATCCTGCGCGCCATCCGCGGCCACGCCACCGCCGACGGCGATGGGGTCAAGCTGACCCGCGTCATCGGCGGCGCTGCGCTGCCCGAGCTGGATCCGTTCCTGCTGCTCGACGAGTTCGGCACCGACCGTGCCGAGGACTACATCGGCGGTTTCCCCAGCCATCCGCATCGCGGCTTCGAGACCGTCACCTACATGCTCGACGGGCGCATGCGGCACAAGGACAACCACGGCAACGAGGGCCTGCTGACCCCGGGCAGCGTGCAGTGGATGACCGCCGGCCGCGGCCTGGTGCATTCGGAGATGCCGGAGCAGGAAGCAGGGCGCATGCGCGGCTTCCAGCTGTGGGTGAACCTGCCGGCGCGCGACAAGATGACCGCGCCGCGCTACCAGGAGTTCGCGCCCGAGCGCATTCCGGTGGCGCAGCCGGCGCCCGGAGTGACGGTCAAGGTGATCGCCGGCCAGGTCGGCGAGGTGCATGGCCCGATCGCGCAGCCGGCCACCGATCCGCTGTATCTGGACATCGCACTGGACGCGGGCGCGCGCTGGGCGTTCGAGTTGCCGGCCGGGCACAACGCCTTCGCCTACATGTTCGAGGGCGACGCGGCGCTGGGCGAGGGCGAGGCGGCGCGCGTGCTGCCGGCGCAGACGCTGGCGGTGCTCGGTGGCGGCGACCTGCTGCAGCTGCAGGCCGGCGTGCAGGGCGCGCGGCTGATCCTGGTCGCCGGCCGGCCGTTGCGCGAGCCGGTGGCGCGGCACGGGCCGTTCGTGATGAACACGCGCCAGGAACTGATGCAGGCCTTCGTCGATTTCCAGGAAGGGCGCTTCTGAGGGGCACGTTGCGCACCCGCTGTCTGTGCGCTGTGCCGTCGTAGGAGCGGCTGACGCCGCTCCTACGTCGTATCGCGGACCGCCGGCCTCAGCGCTCCAGCGCCAGGCTCGACTGGCGCATGTCCAGGCCCTGCACCAGCGATTGCAGGGTCTGCAGTTCCTGGGTGTCGGCGGCGTCGATCCACACCTGGGCGAACTGGCCTTTCTTCAGTTCCGCGACCGCGATCCGGCGCGAGGCCAGGCCCGGCAGCTCGGCACCGCCGAGGTCCGGCCGGTACCAGTACACCTGCTCGCCGGCGATGGCGCCCTTTTCCTCGCGCAGATTGCGCTGCAGCGGAATGTTCGGATCGCGTGCGGTGAGCATCATGCCCAGCACCTGACGTCCGTCGGCGTCGCTGGCGCGGCAGACGATGAATCCCGTGTCGCTGCGCTCGCTCCACTGCAGTTTGCTCTGCGGCGGCAGCGGCGGGCAGTTCTGCGCCTGTTGCGCGGTGGCGGCAGCGGCGGGCAACGCCGCCGCAGCGGTCAGCAGCGCCTTGCGCAAGAGTGTCTTCATTCGCGATGTTCCCCATACGCCGCGTTGCGACGCGTTCGATCCATACGCACGCCCGTGGCGTCGTCTGCGGGAGCGCCCATCCTGTGTGGGATCCCGGCAGTGCATCCCCCGACGCAGTGCGTGTCCCGTGTGCGGCCACGCGAGCAGCGCCGCGCCTGCACCATAGCCCAGCGCGGCTGCGCTGACAATTGGGATGCGGATTCCGGGATTTCCGCACGCACGGTACGGCGTGGCGGCACTGCGCGGGCGGTGGCGTACAAAGGCGGACGCGGCCGGCGGCATCTCGCGTGTAGGGCTGCACGGCCCAAGACGGGCCTGCCGCGGCCTCAGCGGCCCGGTTCGGGCAGCGGGATGAATTCCTGATCGTCGCCGGGGATGGTCCCGAAGCGGCCCTCGCGCCAGTCCTGCTTGGCCTGTTCGATGCGTTCGACCGAACTGGACACGAAGTTCCACCACAGGTGGCGCGGGCCATCCAGCGGTTCGCCGCCCATCAGCATCGCCTTGAGCGGGGTCTTGGCGCGCAGCCGCCCGCGCGCGCCCGGCTCGGGCAGGACCAGGTGCCGCGCCGGGATGTCCACGCCGTCCAGCTGCGCCTCACCCTCCAGAATGTACAGCGAGCGCTCGGCGTGCCGGGCGTCCAGGTCGAGTTCCGCGTCCGCCTCCAGGTCCAGGGCCACGTTGAGCGTGTCGGCGAACACCGTCACCGGCGATTCCTCGCCGTAGGCGCGACCGGCGATCACCCGCAGCCACGCGCCGTCGCGGCGTTGCTGCGGCAGGCTGACGGCGGCATGGTGGTAGAACGCCGGTGCGGTCTCTTCCGCCGATTTCGGCAGCGCCACCCAGGTCTGCATGCCGTGCAGCGGGTGCGCATGTTCGCGCAACGCCGTCGGCGTGCGCTCGGAGTGGGAGATGCCGCGGCCGGCGGTCATCCAGTTGACGTCGCCGGCGCGGATCACCTGGTCGGAGCCGAGCGAATCGCGGTGGCCGATCTCGCCGGACCACAGGAAGGTGACCGTGGCCAGGCCGATGTGCGGATGCGGGCGCACGTCCACGCCGTGGCCCGGCTCGAACACTGCCGGCCCGATGTGGTCGATGAAGACGAAGGGGCCGACGCTGCGCGCCTGCACACTGGGGACGGCGCGGCGCACTTCGAGGCCGCCGATATCGTGGACGCGGGGGGCGATCAGGGTGGGCATGCCGGCGCTCGCGGTGGCAGGGACGGAAGCGAAGCTTCGCATGCGCGGCGGCCGGGGTGCGGCGCCACGGCAAGATGGACTGTCCCGCATGCGCTGTTGCGCGCTGGCACGACCGATCCTGCGCCATGCCGGGGTATGTCGCACGGTGATGCCGCTGCGCCGGAATCGCATAGTGTGAATTGCGCAAGCTGCTTGTCTGCGACGGTGCCGTGCGCCTGTGAATAATCGGGTCGCGCCACACCGGCCGCGCAGAGCGCAGGCGTGCACGGCGCGGCATCGATTCCTCTTCCCACAAGGAGCTAGCGCAATGAAATCCGCATCCAGCGTCTGCCGTCGGCGCCCCCTCCCATCGTGCCTCGGTGCCGCCCTCGTCGCCTGCGCCGCGTTCTCGGCCCAGGCGCAAGGCGTGCCGGACATGAACGTGCCCACCGAGATCATCAACGATCTGTGGGATGCGAAGGCCTTGCTGGTCAGCGGCGGACAGGGCAGTGGCTGCTACCCGGTCGCCGACGGCCATCGCGTCGCCGGCCCGACCCTGCGCACCAATGTCCGCTATACGGCGATCGGCATGGCGACCGCCGATTGCGCCGCCGGCAGCGGCATGGCCAGCGTCAATGTCCAGTTCTTCGCGCGCCCGCGTCCGGCGGGCATGTCCCTCCACATCGTCGACAACGGCATCGTCGTCAGCAACCGATGATCGACGCGGCCGCCGGCCGCGGCGCCCGGTTCAGAACAACGATCCGGTGTCCGCGGCCGGTGCCGGCATCGCGCCGCGGCGCGATGCCAGCCGGTCGGCCAGGCGGGTCGGTTCCGGCAGGCGGTAGCCGCGCAGGTAGCGCTGGGTCCACTGCCGCGCGCTGTCCACCGCCACGCGGTGCCCGGGCGAGACGATCAGCGGATTGCAGCGCAGCTTGCTGCGCAGCGCCCAGCCGACGATCTCGCCACGGTGCACGATGGGGCTGTGGTCGCCGGGCTGCGGCCCGGGTTCGTCGAAGCGGCCGGCCAGCAGGGTCTTGGCCACGCCGATGCTGGGCAGCCCGGTGACCACGCCGAAGTGCGCGGCGATGCCGAGCCGGCGCGGATGGGCGATGCCCTGGCCGTCGACGAACACCAGGTCCGGACGCTGCCGCAGCAGGTCCAGCGCGGCCAGCAGCGCCGGCAGTTCGCGGAAGCTGAGCAGGCCGGGCACGTAGGCCATCGCGGTGGGCACGCGGGCGACCTCGGCCTGGTGCAGCTGCAGGGTTTGCGCATCGAGCAGCACCGCGGCGGCGCGGGTGACCTGGCCATCGTCCTCGAAGCCCACGTCGAAACCGGCCAGCCAGCGCGGCGGGTCGGGGACGTCGTCCTGCAGGCTGACCTGGTGCGCCAGCGTCGCCTGCAGCGCGCGCGCCTGCACGATGCTGCCGTCCCAGTCGCCGAATACGGGGTGCGAAGAAGTCTCCATGCGCCGATGATCGTGCCATGTTCGTGGCTGGGGTGTGGAGGGGCCGGGAATGGGGAGTCGGGAATGGGGAATCGTGAAAGCCGGTTCCGAGTGGCGGCTGGCGATCAGTGCGTGCCCGGGCGCCCGACTTGCAGGGGAATCCCGCCGTTGCGATTCCCCATTCCCGATTCCCCATTCCCAGCCACCAGCTACAATCCAGGGCCGCACGACCCACGCATTCCCCAACGGAGACCGTCGCAGTGACCCGCAAACTCGTACTGTTGCGCCATGGCCAGAGCCAGTGGAACCTGGATAACCGCTTCACCGGCTGGGTCGATGTCGACCTGACCGAGCAGGGCCGCCAGGAAGCCGTGGCCGCCGGCCGGCTGATGCGCGAGGAGGGGCTGCAGTTCGACGTCGCGCATACCTCGGTGCTCAAGCGCGCCATCCACACCCTGCAGGGCGCGCTGAAGGAACTGGATCAGGACTGGCTGCCGGTGCACAAGAGCTGGCGCCTCAACGAACGCCACTACGGCGGTCTGCAGGGTCTGGACAAGGCCGAGACCGCCGCCAAGCACGGCGAGGACCAGGTCAAGATCTGGCGCCGTTCCTACGACATCCCGCCGCCGCCGATGGACGCGCAGGATCCGGGCCATCCGCTGCACGACCGCCGCTATGCCACCCTGGACCGCAACGCGCTGCCGGCCACCGAGTCGCTGGCGACCACGCTCGAGCGCGTGCTGCCGTACTGGCACGACGCCATCGCGCCGCAGCTCAAGACCGGGCAGACCGTGCTGGTCACCGCCCACGGCAACTCGCTGCGCGCGCTGTACAAATACTTGAACGACGTGTCGCGCGAACAGATCCTCGAACTCAACATTCCCACCGGCATCCCGCTGCTGTTCGAACTGGACGACACCCTGCAGGTGCAGTCCTACCGCTACCTGGGCGATCCGGAAGCGGCGAAGAAGGCGGCCGAAGCGGTGGCCAACCAGGGCAAGGCGAAGTAAGCGCCAGGATCGGCACGCCGCCGGCAGGAGCACGCGATGGGTGGATTCAGCATCTGGCACTGGCTCGTATTGCTGGTCGTGCTCGCGTTCCCGCTGCTGATCGGCGTGGTGGTGTGGCTGGCGATCCGCGCCCAGCGGCACCGGCCGCCGGCCGCGGCGCCGCCGCCGTTGCCGCCCACCGCCTCGGTCGAGCAGCGCCTGCGCGTGCTGGAGCAGCTGAAGGCGCAGGGACTGATCGACACGGCCGAGTACGCGCGTCGGCGCGAGCAGATCCTGTCCACGGTGTGAGTGCGTGAGGCGGCGGCGGCGCGTCGTCGCGGCCGGCCACGACACGACACGACACGACACGACACGACACCATGCGCCGCTGGTAGCCGTACTGCACGGCGTGTCGCGTGCAGTGCGCGTTGCCGCCTCTGTACGGCCCAGGCCCTAAGTCGGAACGTCCTACCCGTCTGCTGGGAACGGACGGACGGCTGCATGGCACCTCGCATCACCGGCTTTCGCCACACGCAAGCCGGATGCAGCTTGTCCTGTAGGAGCGGCTTCAGCCGCGACGGGGCGTTCCCGGAAGGCCGTCGCGGCTGAAGCCGCTCCTACGGGAGATGTCCCGACGTGATGAGCGCTGCGCTTCAGCCGTCGCTGGCGTCCACCCACACCCGCATTTCGCCCTCGCCGCGGTTGGCCCAGGCGAAGTAGGGCACGAAGGTCAGGAGCTGCGGTTGCCGCGCCGGCGGCGGCGCATCGTAGCGGTACAGCGGCGCGGTGGCCGCGTCGACGTCGCCATGCAGGCGTTCGCCCGTGGCCTGCAGCAGCACCTGGCCGGCCAATGCGCCGGTGCCGGGCACGGCCCGCAGCGCGGCGCTGGCGGGCAGGCGCAACTGGTGCAGGTCGGCGCCGTTGTCGGCTTGCTCCAGGCAGTACACCAGCGGCCCGCGCTGCACCGCGACCTTGCCGGCCAGGTGGCGCACGCGCGGGTGTCCGCTGACCCGCATCGGCGGCATCGGCAGGCGCAACTGCAGGGTGTCGCTGGACTGCCAGCGCCGCCGCAGCACGCAGTAGCCGTGCTGGCGGTACGCATCGATCGCCACGGGGTCGCCGTTGAGTCGCAACTGCGGCGCCTGGCACCAGTCCGGCAAGCGCAGGGCCAGCGCCGCGTCCACCGGCGCGCTGCAGTCCATGTCGAAGGCGATCCGGTCCTGCCACGGATACTCGCCGCGCTGGCGCAGGCTCAGGGTCTGCCCGCCGACCTCGAACCGCGCATCGCTGCCGACGTAGAGGTTCACGTACAGGGTGTCGTCGCGGCGGGTGTAGATGTAGTGGCCGAGCGAGGTCAGCACGCGGGCGATGTTGGGCGGGCAGCAGGCGCAGCCGAACCAGCGCTGGCGCACCGGCTTGACGTGGTCGAAGGTGTGGTTGCCGTGCACCGTGGGCGGGTGCACGTCCAGCGGATTGACGTAGAAGAAATGGCGCCCGTCCAGGGCCATGCCGCCGAGCACGGTGTTGTACAGCGCCCGCTCCATCACGTCGGCGTAGCGGCCGTCCGGCGCCAGCTGCAGCATGCGGTTGGCGAACATCATCAGCCCGATCGAGGCGCAACTCTCGTTGTAGGCGGTGTCGTTGGGCAAGTCGTAGTCGACGCTGAAGGCCTCGCCGTAGCTCTGCGCGCCGATCGCGCCGGTCAGGTACATCTGCCGCTGGGTGGCGTTGTTCCACAGGCGTTCGCAGGCCGCGCGCAGGGTGGCGTCGCCGCTGTGCCGGGCCAGGTGCGCCACGCCGGCGTACAGGTAGACGAAGCGCACCGCATGGCCCACCGCGGTGTCCTGCAGCGCCACCGGCAGGTGCGCCTGGCTGTAGGCCTTGTCCTGGATCATCCAGGCCGGGCCGTGCCCGCCCCAGAAGAAGGTGTGGCCGCGCTTGGCGTATTCGGCGTCGTAGTAGTGCGGCGCGGTGCCGCGCTGTTCGACGAAGTAGCGCGCCAGCGCCAGGTAGCGGGCCTCGCCCGTCGCTTCGTACAGGCGCATCAGCGCCAGCTCGATCTCCGGATGCCCGGGATAGCCGTGCAACTGGGTCGGGCCGGGGCCGAAGGTGGCGTCGATGTGGTCGGCGAGCCGGCACACGATGTCGAGCAGGGCGCGCTTGCCGGTGGCCTGGCAATAGGCCACGCCGGCCTCGATCATGTGCCCGGCGCAGTACAGCTCGTGGCACTCGGCCAGGTTGCTCCAGCGCTCCTGCGGCGCCTTCACGGTGAAGTAGGTGTTGAGGTAGCCGTCGGCCTGTTGCGCGGCGCCGATCAGCTCGATGGTGGCGTCGGCATCGCGCTCCAGTGCCGGATCCGGATGCTGCGCCAGCAGGTAGGCCACCGCTTCCAGCCATTTGGCCACGTCGCTGTCCTGGAACACCATGCCGTAGAACGCGCCGTCGCTGCGGCCGGCGGCGATGCGGAAGTTCTCGATGGCGTGGCTGGGTTCGGCATCGGCGACGTTGTCGTTGAGTGCGTCCCACTGATAGGGCAGCACCACCTCCTGCACCAGGCGTTGGTAGCGCTGCCAGAACGGGTCGGCGATGCGCAGGTCGGAAAGCGGCAGTTCCGGAGACGGCACGGGCGAATGCGGCATGGAGCGAAGATCCTGAAGGGTGGGGGAGGTCAGTGCACCGGGCGGGCGGTCAGCTCGGCGGCGATCTTGGCCAGCAGCGGCCGGCGCAGCCGGCAGCGCACGATCACCGCGGCCAGCAGCAGGTGCAGGCCGGCGGGGATCAGGGTTTCCAGCAGGGTGATGGCCTGCAGCGAGGCCGGACTCTGCCGGGCGGCGCCGGCGCGGTAGCCGGCGTAGACGAACAGCGCGCTGATCACCACCGCGCTCGAGGCCCAGGCCAGCTTGATGCAGAACAGGTTGAAGGCGAAGTTGATGCCCGAGGAGCGCACCCGGTTCTTCCATGCGCCGTAGTCGTCGGCGAAGGCCATCAGCGAAAAGTGCAGCGGCAGCGCGAAGCCCAGCACCAGGCAGTGCACGAAGATCACCCCCAGCCACAGCGCCTGCTGCGCCGGCCCGCTCGGCAGCCACCACTGCGCCACGCCGAACGCGGCCAGCGCCAGGTTGGTGTGCAGGTACAGCGCCAGCGGGTCGAAGCGGCGGCACAGCGCGTTGACCACGATCGCGCCGAGCACCGTGGCCAGCGCCACCATCGCGAAGAACAGCGAGGCGTAGCCGCTGCCGCCGCCGAGCACGTAGGTGATGAAGTACAGATAGCCGCCGCCGCGGATGTTGTACACGTTGATCAGCAGGAACGACATCAGCAGCACCAGCCGCAACTGGTCGTTGCGCAGCAGGCCGCGCAGGTGCGCGCCGATGCCGGCGCCGCCGAGCAGGCTGGCCGGCACGCGCTCGCGCACGGCGAAGAAACAGCACAGGAACATCGCCACCGCCAGCGCCGCCAGCACGCCCACGCCGCGCTGGTAGCCGCGTGCGGCATCGCCGTTGCCCAGTTCCCGCACCAGCCACGGCAACCCGACCGACACCAGGAAGCCGGCGATGCCGCACAGCACGAAGCGCCAGGACTGCGCCGAGACCACGTCGCGGTGGTCGCCGGTCATGCTGTTGATCAGCGCGCAGTAGGGCACGTTGATCGCGGTGTAGCACAGCGACAGCAGGAAGTAGCTGGCGAAGGCATAGGCGATCTTGGCGTCGGCGCTGAGCTGCGGCGCGCTGAAGGTCAGCACGCAGGCGATGCCGATCGGTGCCGCCACCCACAGTTGCCAGGCGCGGAAGCGGCCCCAGCGGCTGCGGGTGCGGTCGGCGATCAGGCCCATCACCGGATCGGACACCGCGTCGGCCACGCGCAGCACGGTGAACAGGGTGCCGACCAGCGCCGGGGTCAGGCCGAACACGTCGGTGTAGAAGAAGGTGAGGAAATTGGCGATCAGGCAGGTGACCACCGTGCCGCCGGCATCGCCGAGGCCGTAGCCGAATTTCTCCAGGCGCGACAGGCGCGGCGTGGTCGTGGCCGGTGCGGCGTCTGCGGCGGCATGGCCGATGGCGGTCGCAGTCAACGGGGCGGCTCCTGGCGCGCGCAATCCGGCGCCAGCGCAAAGTGGCATGGCACTGCAACCGCGACAAGAGTCTGTGCGGTATAAAACCGGTACGATTCCGACCACGGTTGCCGCGCCGTCCATGCGCGGGGCCTTTTTTCAATTGCTGCAGTGCAGCGTCACGCAGGCACGGGGAGACGTTTCCGACATGCTCGAGTTCACCGTCGCCTATCCGATCCGGGTCCAGAACGGAGGCCTGTTCATCTCCCGCGGGGTGGGCGCGCATCCGGCGCGGGTGATCCAGTCCTACGAGCTGATCTTCGTCGAGCGCGGCATCCTCTCCATTCGCGAACAGGACAACGACTTCCACGTCGGCCCCGGCGAGACGCTGCTGCTGTGGCCGGGCCGCGCGCACGCCGGCCTGGGCCAGTTCCCGGATGACCTGCGGTTCTACTGGGTGCATTTCGAACTGGAACCGGGCGTGGCGCAGGCGGACCACGCGGTGCCGCTGTCGATGCCGCAGCGCACCGCGATCCGCGATCCGGAACGCTTCGTCGGCCTGTTCCGCTGGTTCCTGGCCGAGCAGGAGGAACGGCGCACGCTGCCGATGCTCGAGCCGATCGTGCTGTCGATGCTGCAATGCGTGGCCGGCGCCTGGCCGGATCCGCACGCGTCCGAGCGCGCCGGGGCGGCGCTGGCGTACCGCGCCAAGCAGTTGATCGGCACCCAGTTCCACACCGCGCTCACCGCCTCGTCGCTGGCCGCGCAACTGCACTGCAATCCGGATTATCTGGGCCGCATCTACCGGCGCAGCTTCGGCACCACGCTGACCGAGGCGATCCACCGTCAGCGTATCGCCTTCGCCGAGAAGCTGCTGCTGGTCAACACCTGCGCGGTGGACGATGTCGCGCAGCGCGCCGGCTTCAGCGACAGCGGTTACTTCCGGCGCGTGTTCCGCCAGCGCTTGGGCATGACCCCCAGCGCCTACCGGCGCCTGTACTGCAAGGAGCACATCAACTCGGGCTGAGGCGGCTGCGGGCGCATGCGCGTCGCCGCCTGCCGGAAACCTGCTTGCGGCACTGCGCGTGCCGTCGGGTGCGCGGCAGGGGCAGGGCCTGGCCTGCCCGCGTTTGCAGGAGCGGCTTCAGCCGCGACCGGCATTCATGGGAATGCTCCGTCGCGGCTGAAGCCGCTCCTACGGGAAAAGCCGCCTTTGCGCTGCTCTAGCTCAACTGCTGGCCGATCTCGCGTGCCATCGCGCTCAGCGGCAGGATCCTCTCCGCGCCGCCGCGCTTGATCGCTTCCTTGGGCATGCCGAACACGACGCTGCTCTGTTCGTCCTGGGCCACGGTGCGCGCGCCGGCCTGGCGCATTTCCAGCAGGCCGACCGCGCCGTCGTCGCCCATGCCGGTCATGATGATGCCCAACGCGTTGCCGCCGGCCGCGCGCGCGGCCGAACGGAACAGCACGTCCACCGACGGCCGGTGCCGATTCACCGGCGGCCCGTCCAGCACCTCGACGAAATACTGCGCGCCGCTGCGACGTAGCAGCATGTGCTTGCCGCCGGGCGCGATCAGCGCGCGTCCGGGCACCACGCGGTCGTTGTTGGCCGCTTCCTTCACCGCGATCTGGCACAGCGTGTCCAGGCGCGCGGCGAAGGCCGCGGTGAACTTCTCCGGCATGTGCTGGACGATGACGATGCCCGGGCTGACCCGCGGCAGCGCGGTCAGCACTTCCTCCAGCGCCTGGGTGCCGCCGGTGGAGGTGCCGATCGCCACCACCCGTTCGGTGGTCTGCGACAACGCACGCCCACCCTGCGCCGGCAGGATCACGTCGGCGGTGTGCTTGATTTCCGGCTCCGCCGGCGCCACTGCCGGGCGCGACGCCAGACGCTTGACGTTGGCGCGCGCGGCGCTCTTCACCGTGGCGATCATCTCCTCGGCCGATTCGGTGAGGAACTGCTTCAGGCCCAGCTTGGGCTTGGTCACCACCGCCACCGCGCCGGCGGCCAGCGCGTCCATGGTCACCCGCGCGCCCTTCTCGGTGAGCGTGGAGCAGATCACCACCGGAGTGGGGCGCTCGCTCATGATCTTGCGCAGGAAGGTGATGCCGTCCATCTTCGGCATCTCCACGTCCAGCACGATCACGTCCGGCCACTGCTGGCGCATCTTGTCCATCGCCAGCAGCGGGTCGGCGGCGGCGGCGATGACCTCGATGCCGGGCGCGTCGTTGAGCACGGCGACCAGCACCTGGCGGACCACCGCCGAGTCGTCGATCACCATGGCCTTGATCGTGGTCATGCGGGGTTCTCTCCTGGCGCGTCGGCGTTCATGGTTTGCGGTAGACCGACGGCGCGATCTGGACGACCTCGCCGTTGACCTCGTTGAGGCTCTCGGAGTGGCCGATGCAGAAGATGCCGCCACGCTTGAGCGTGCCCAGCACCCGCGTCACCACTTCGCGCTTGGTCTGTCCGTTGAAGTAGATCATCACGTTGCGCAGGAACACCACGTCGAACTGGCCCAGGTTGGGCAGCGGCGCGTTGAGGTTGGCGTGCAGGAAGCGCACGTGGTCGCGGATGCGGCGGTCGATCAGCATGCTGCCTTCGTACTCGCCGCGGCCCTTGAGGCAGTAGCGCTTGAGCATGGCCTGCGGCATGTGTTCGATGCGCAGCAGCGGGTAGTGGCCGGTGCGCGCCTTGGCCAGCACGCGGGTGCTGATGTCGGTGCCGACCACCTCGTAGGGGCGGCCCTGCAGGGTGTCGTCCAGCACCATGGCCATGCTGTAGGCCTCCTCGCCGCTGGAACTGGCCGCGCTCCAGCAGCGGAACGGCGCACTGCCGGTATGCGCGGCGGCGACGCTGCGCAGTAGCTCGAAGTGCTTGGGCTCGCGGAAGAAATAGGTTTCGTTGGTGGTCAGCAGGTCGATCGCGGTCTGCACCTCGCCGCTGCCCTCGCGGCTTTCCAGCAGCTTGAGGTACTGGGTATAGGTCTGCAGCGAATGCGCCTTCAGGCGCTTGCCCAGGCGTCCGCACAGCATGGCCTTCTTGGCCGGGGAGATGGTGATGCCGGTCGCGTCGAAGATGAAACGCTGGAACCGGCCGAATTCCTGCTCGGTGATGGTGTCGGTGCTGGTCATGGTCGTGCCGGTCAGTGGGTGACGCCCGAGGCGGAGGCGGGGCCGTGTTCGTGCAGCAGGCGGTGGTGTTCCAGCAGCCAGGCGTGCAGCGCGCCGCCGCCCAGCGGACGCGCCAGCAGGTAGCCCTGGCCGAAGTCGCAACCCAGCGCCTGCAGCAGGTTCCAGTCCTCCACCGTCTCGATGCCCTCGGCGACGGTGCGCAGTCCCAGCCGCTGGGCCATGCCCAGGGCCGACTCGAGGACGGTGCGCAGGTTGCGGCTGCGGTGCGCGTCGTGGACGAAAAGGCGGTCGATCTTCAGTTCGGTGAAGGGAATGCGGGTGAGTTGCTGCAGCGAGGAGAAGCCGGTGCCGTAGTCGTCCAGCGACAGGCCGAAGCCCTGCAGCCGCAGCCGCGCCAGCATGCCCAGCGCGCTGCCGAACACCAGCGAGCTTTCGGTGATCTCCAGCACCAGATCGGACGGGACCAGGCCGTGCCGGCGCAGTTGCGCCAGCAATTCGTCGAGCAGGTTCGGATCCTGCAACAGGCTCGGCGACAGGTTCAGCGCCAGGGTCAACGGGAAGCCTTCCTGTTTCCAGGCCGCCAGCCGTGCCATCGCCTGGTCGGCGACGCTGGCGGTGAGCGCATGGATCAATCCCTCGCGCTCGGCCAAGGCGATGAAGCGGTCCGGCGCGATCGGTCCGGCGCTGGGATGGCGCCAGCGCGCCAACGCTTCCACGCCGCCGACCTTGCCGCTGCGCATGTCGACCTTGGGCTGGTAGGCCACCTCGATGTCGCCGCGCTGCAAGGCCTGCCGCAGTTGCGCCGCATCGATCGCGCTGTCCGCCGCGGCGGATTCCTCGCGCGCATGCGGGTGCGGCCTGGCTTGCAGGGCCGCACCCAGTTCCTGCGCGCGCAACGGTTTCTCCAGCCCGGCCAGCATGTTCAATCCGCTGGCACGCCCGACCTGCAGGGTCGATTCGATCAAGGCCGCGCCGCGTTGCGAGGCCACCACGATCGGCATCTGCACCTTGCAGCGCGCCAGCGCGTCGAGCAATTGCACCCCGTCCATGCCGGGCATCTCCAGGTCCAGGATCAGCAGGCCCAGGGCCGGCGCGCGGAGGCAGCGCGCCAGCGCCGCATGCCCGTCCCCGGCCTCTTCCACCGCCGCCGCCCCCAGCCGCAGGCACAGCGACAACGCGTGTTCCCGCTGCACCTGGCTGTCGTCCACGACCAGGATGGTGCCGAAGTCACTCAGGATGGCGGTGTCGTGGAAGGGAGGCATGCGCATGTCCAGCGGCAGCGGTTGGCGGGGCGGAGACGCAGCGCGCGCTGCGCTGCGTGGGTCACGCCGCCATGGTTTCCTCGGCCCCCGTTTCGATGCCGGCCATGGCGACGAACTCCTGGGTCGACAATACCGCATCGGCATCGAGCAGGATCACGAAGCGTTCGCCGACCTTGCCCATACCGTGAATGAAATCACGGCGGATGCCGGCGCCGAACGCCGGCGGCGGGGCGATGTCGCTGCCGGCGATCTCCAGCACCTCGCTGACCGCGTCCACCAGCAGGCCGAGCACCTGGCGCTCGTCGCCGTTGGCCACTTCGATGATGACGATGCAGGTGCGCTTGCTGATCTCGCTGGGCGCGCGGCCGAAGCGTTGCTGCAGGTCGACCACCGGCACCACCGCGCCGCGCAGGTTGATCACCCCGCGCAGCGCGGGGGGCATCATCGGCACGTCGGTCGGCGTGCGGTACTCGATGATCTCCTTGATGCCGAGGATGCCCACGCCGAACATTTCCTTGCCGAGCAGGAAGGTCAGGAACTGGTCCGTCGCCAGCTCGCCGGCGTCGGAGGGTGAGAGGGAAGCGGGAGCGTTCATGGCCGGGCCTCAGAAGGTTTCGAAATGGGCTTCGTCCAACGTGTCGGCCAGGACCAGCTGGCCGTTGGCCACCCGCGCGATCGGCTTGGAGGGCTGGCCGACGCGACCGCGGACACCAGGACGCCGTGCGGCGCCCTTGGCGATCGGGGCGGCCTGCAGCTTGAAGAAGCTCATCAGCTGCTGCAGCTGCTCGGCCTGCGCGCTCATTTCCTCGGCGGTGGCGGCCAGTTCCTCGGAGTTGGACGCGGCCTGCTGGGTGGTCTGGTTGAGCTGGCCGACCGCGGCGTTGATCTGGCCGACGCCGGAGGTCTGTTCCTCGGAGGCGGCGGTGATTTCCTGCACCAGGTCGGAGGTGCGCTTGATCGACGGCACCATTTCGTCCAGCAGCTTGCCGGCATTCTCCGCCAGCTCCACGCTGGAGCTGGCCACGTCGCCGATTTCCTGCGCCGCGACCTGGCTGCGTTCGGCCAGCTTGCGCACTTCCGCGGCAACCACCGCGAAGCCCTTGCCGTGCTCGCCGGCGCGCGCGGCTTCGATGGCCGCGTTCAACGCCAGCAGGTTGGTCTGGTAGGCGATGTCGTCGATGATGCCGATCTTCTGCGCGATCTGCTTCATCGCCTGCACCGTCGCGCGCACCGACTCGCCGCCATCCAGCGCCTGGTTGGAGGCCTTGCTGGCCATGCCGTCGGTGATCTTGGCGTTTTCGGTGTTCTGCGAGATCGAGGCGGTCATCTGCTCCAGCGAGGCGCTGGTTTCCTCGACGCCGGCGGCCTGCTCGCTGGCCGCCTGGCTCAGCGATTGCGCGGTGGCGCTGACTTCCTCCGAGGCGCTGGCCAGCGCTTCGGCACTGCCGTTGACCTCGGCGACCACCTGCGACAGGCGCGCGATGGTGTCGTTGACGTAGTTCTTCATCTCCGCGTAGGCGCCGTCGTAGTGCTTGTCGATGCTCTGGGTCAGGTCGCCTTCGGCCAGGCCGCCCATCACCCGCACCACGTCCTGGATGCTGCCGCCGGTGGTGGTGGCCAGCTCGTTCAGGCCCTGGCCCATCTCGCGCTGGAACCCGGCCAGTCCATCGAGCGCGACGCGCTCGGAAAAATCACCGCGGTTGGCGGCCGCGACCACGCGGCGCTGGCCGTCGATGACCAGCTTCAGCCGCTCGACCATGCTGCGCATCGCAGACAGCGCGCTGCCGCTGTCGTTGGCGCGCACCGCCACGACCAGGTTCAGGTCGCCCTGGGCGACCTTGTTGGCGATCTCCGCCACGTACGCCGGCTCGCCGCCCAGCAGACGGGTGAGGATGCGCACGATGAAGAACGCCACGACGACGCCGAGCAGCAACGAGGCGACGATGGTGGTGATGATCAGCGCGCGCGCGGAGGCATACAGATCGTCGCCGCGATCGCTGGCGTCCATCCCGCCCTTGACGTTCAGATCCACCAGCTTGTCGATCGCGTCGGCGGTGCCGCGGAACAGTTGCCGCTGCTCGCCGTTCAGCACGGCCAGCGCTTCCTGCGTCTTCGCCTGCGCGTTCAGCGTCAGCAGCTGCTTGTGCAGTTCGTTGTAGCGGTCGAACTTCTTGGCGAAATCCTCGTACAGGGCGTGCTCTTCCGGCGAGGAGATCAGCGGCACGTAGGTCTTGCGGTTGTTCTCGAAGGCCTCGAGGGTCTTCGTCATGCGGGTGTCGTAGTCCTGCATCTCCGCCGGGTCGGTGGCGATGGCCCGCTGCACTTCCAGCAGGCGCAGCTTGTTGAAGTTGGCGCTCATTTCCTCGATGTTGCGGATGCTGGGCATCCAGTTGCCGGCCATCTCCGTGGACGAGCCGTTGATCCTGGCCATCTGCAACGTGGCGAAGATGCCGCTTGCCAGCATCAGCAGCAGCACCAGGCCGAAGCCGATGCCGATGCGTGTTCCGATTTTCATGTTCTTGAACATTGTGCATTCCCCCTGTGGATGCGTGTGTGGTGACTGCGGGTATCAGAAACTGTCGAAATGCAGTTCGTTTGGCGGCGCCAGCGCGAGCGCGCCGTCGCTGTGGCCGAAGCTGCGCGAGCGCGGCGGCGACCTCCTGATCGGGGCGACGCGCGGTGTTTCGACCGGACGTCGCGGCGCGACCGCCTGGTTGGTGTGGAAGAAACTCATCAGTTGTTGCAACTGCTCGGCTTGCCCGCTCATCTCCTCGGCGGTAGCGGCCAGTTCCTCGGAGTTGGCCGCGGCCTGCTGGGTGGTCTGGTTGAGCTGGCCGACCGCGGCGTTGATCTGGCCGACGCCGGAGGTCTGTTCCTCGGAGGCGGCGGTGATCTCCTGCACCAGGTCGGAGGTGCGGCGGATCGACGGCACCATCTGGTCGAGCAGCTTGCCGGCGTTTTCCGCCAGGCCGACGCTGGATTCGGCGACTTCGCCGATCTCCTGCGCCGCGACCTGGCTGCGTTCGGCCAGCTTGCGCACTTCCGCGGCGACCACCGCGAAGCCCTTGCCGTGCTCGCCGGCGCGCGCGGCTTCGATGGCCGCGTTCAGCGCCAGCAGGTTGGTCTGGTAGGCGATGTCGTCGATGATGCCGATCTTCTGCGCGATCTGCTTCATCGCCGCGACCGTGGAGCGCACCGCATCGCCGCCCTCGGCGGCTTCGCGCGCGGCCTTGGTGGCCATGCCGTCGGTAATCTTGGCGTTTTCGGTGTTCTGCGAGATCGAGGCGGTCATCTGCTCCAGCGAGGCGCTGGTTTCCTCGACGCCGGCGGCCTGCTCGCTGGCCGCCTGGCTCAGCGACTGCGCGGTGGCGCTGACTTCCTCCGAGGCGCTGGCCAGCGCTTCGGCGTTGATGTTGACCTCGCCCACCACCTGCGCCAGGCGCGTCACGGTGGCATTGAGGCTGTCGCACAGCTCCTTCAGCTGGCCTTCGCACTGCACGTTGGCCTGCCGGGTCAGATCGCCGTCCTCGATCGCCTTGAGCACCACGCGCGCTTCGTCCAGCGGGCCGATCACCGCGTCCAGGGTCTGGTTGATGCCATCGACGATGCGGCGGAAATCGCCCTGGTGCAGGCCGGCGTCGGCGCGCACTTCCAGGCGCCCGGCGCTCGCCGCCGCGACCAGCAGGCTGGTGTCGCGGATCAGCGCCCGCAGGTTGGCGCGCACCTGTTCGATGGTGTCGTTGATGAACACCTTCTTGCCCGGGAACGTCTCCAGCGGCGCGTCGAAGTTGCCGCGGCCGAACTCGGCGATGCAGGCCATCGCCTTCTTCTTCACCGCGATGTGGCCGACCACCATGCTGTTGATGCCCTCGGCCATGCTGCGGAAGTCGCCCTCGAACAGGCTGCTGTCGATGACCACGTCGATATCGCCGGCGTCGTGTTCGGCGGACATGTGGTTCATCTGCGCGATCAGGCCCAGCAGGTTGCGGCGCACCTGTTCGACGGTGTCGTTGATGAACGCCTTCTTGCCCGGGAACGTCTCCAGCGGCGCCTTGAAGTTGCCGCGGCCGAACTCGGCGACGCAGGCGATGGCCTTCTTCTTCACCGCGATGTGGCCGTTGACCATGCGGTTGATCCCCTCGGCCAGGGTGCGGAAGTCGCCGTCGAAGCGATGGCTGTCGATGACCACGTCGATGTCGCCGGCATCGTGCTCGGCGGACATGTGGTTGATCTGCGCGATCAGTTCCAGCAGGTTGCGGCGCACCTGTTCGATGGTCTCGTTGATGAAGGCCTTCTTGCCGGGGAAGGTCTCCAGCGGCGCGCGGAAGTTGCCGCGGCCGAACTCGGCGACGCAGGCCATGGCCTTCTTCTTCACCGCGACATGGCCGGCCACCGCGCGGTTGACGCCATCGGCGATGTCGCGGAACTCGCCATGCAGCGTGCTGGGGTCGATCGCCGCGTCGATGTCGCCGGCCTCATGGGCGAGGACCATCTGCTTGATGCCCTCGTTGGCGCGGCGCACGTTGCCCTGCACCTCGCGCAACCCCACCACCAGCTCGCAGGCCTGTTCGCTGCCGACCTGCGGCAGCACCGCGTCGAACTTGCCGCGCGAGAAATCGTAGAGGGTTGCGGCGGTGACGCGGACCGAGCGTGCCGCGCTGCTCACGGTCCATCCGAGCACGAGCGCGGCCACTGCGCTGGCCGCGGCGCTCAGGGTCAGCGTCGTGGCCGCCGGCAGCGAGAGCGTGTAGGCGGCGAGGGCGGCCGTCAGCGGCAGCGCAACGGCGACCGCGCTGGCGGTCCAGAGTTTGGAAGCGATGCTGAACTTGGTGGACATGGAGGCAGTTCCCGGACGGTCGGAGTGGATGGAACGATGGAGAGCGACAGGACACACACCAACGATGGCGGCCGGCGCCCCGGAGCGGAGCGCCGCGTCAATGCGAGTTACGCCCTCGAGGGCGTGGTGCGACCCCGAGGGAAATGCACAGGCGTGGCCGCGTTGCCGGACGCGGCCGCCGCCGGATCAGGCCGCGAGCGCCTCGTGCGCCGGCTCGACCTGTTGCAGCAGCGAGGGCACGTCCAGAATCAGGGCGACGCCGCCGCTGCCGAGAATGCTCGAGCCGCTGATGCCCTTGACCCCGGCGAACACCTTGGACAATGGCTTGATCACCGTCTGCCATTCGCCCAGCAGGGTGTCCACCACCAGGCCGAAGCGCTGCGCACCCTGGCGGATCACCACGATGCTCTCGCGCGCCGGGCGTTCGCCGGCGATGGCGAACAGCGAACGCAAGCGCACGTAGGGCAGGATGCCGCCGCGCAGATCGATGTAGTCGCTCTGGTAGGTGGCCTCGAACTCCACGCATTCCTCGACCGCGTCCAGCGGTACCACGAACACCGATTTGCCGACGCCGACCTGGAAGCCGTTGATGATCGCCAGGGTCAGCGGCAAGCGCACCGAGATGGTGGTGCCCACGTCCTGCTGGCTGCTGATGTCGACGCTGCCGCGCAGCGCGGTGATGTTGCGCTTGACCACGTCCATGCCGACGCCGCGGCCGGACAGGTTGGTGACCTTCTCGGCGGTGGAGAAGCCCGGCTCGAAGATCAGCGCGAACACCTCGCGGTCGGAGAGCTGGCGGCCGGGCTCGATCAGCCCGCGCTCCAGTGCCTTGGCCAGGATCTTGTCGCGGTTGAGGCCGCCGCCGTCGTCGCTGATCTGGATGACGATGCTGCCGGAATCGTGGAAGGCGTTGAGCCGTACCGTGCCGCGTACCGGCTTGCCGCGCGCCTGGCGCACCTCGGCCGGTTCGATGCCGTGGTCCATGGCGTTGCGGACCAGGTGGGTCAGTGGATCGGCGATCTTCTCCACCACCGACTTGTCCAGCTCGGTGTCCTCGCCGTTGACCACCAGCGCGATGTCCTTGCCCAGCTCGCGGGCGACGTCGTGGACCACGCGGTGGAAGCGGTTGAAGGTGCCGCCGATCTTGACCATGCGCAGCTGCAGCGCGCTTTCGCGCACTTCCTCGACCAGCCCGGCGAGGATCGAGGTGGACTCCAGCAACTGCGCGTCGCCGGTGCGCTGCGCGTTGGCGCCGGTGCTGGCGACGGCGATGATCAGTTCGCCGACCAGGTCGATCATGCGGTCGAGCTTGTCGGCGTCCACGCGGATCGAGCCGCCTTCGCCGCGGGCGCCCGCGGCCTTGGCGTTGCCGGCGGCAACGCTGCTGGCGGCCGGTGCCGCCGCCGCGGGCGTGGCTGCCGGCGCCGCCGCGGTCTCGAACCCGGCGAAGTCGTCGGCGCTGGCCTGGCTGCCGGCCTCGGCCACCAGCAGCGGCAGCGCCAGGTTGGCGGCGTCGCCGTCCGGGTCCACCGCCAGCACCTGCAGGTCGCAGTCGTCGCGCACGAACTCGAAGATGTCCTCGATCGCGGCCTGCGAGGCGTCCGAGCGCAGCAGGATCTCGAAGCCCAGGTAGCAGGCTTCCGGATCCAGGTCCGGCAGTGCCGGCACGTCGTGGTGATGCGTCCGCACCGCCTCCAGCGTGCCGAGCCTGCCCAGGCAGCGGATCAGATGCAGCGGCGAATTGCCGAAGCGCAGCGCGTCGGCGAACGGCCGCAGCGCGATCCGCCAGTAGCCGGTCTGCGCCGGCGCCGCCGCGACGGCGGCCGCCACGGCGACGGGCGCCGCAGTCGGTTGCAGATAGGTCTGCAGGCGATCCAGCAGCGGCGCGCCGTCGGCGGCCAGGGCGGCCTCGTCGGCCTCGGCGCCGGCCGCCGCTTCCACCAGCGCGCGGATGTGGTCGCAGCAGGCCAGCATCAGCTGGATCAGTTCCGAATCCAGCGCGACCGCATGTTCGCGCACCAGGTCCAGCACGCTCTCCACCACATGGGTGAAGCCGACCAGTTGCGCCAGGTCGAACAGGCCGCCGGAGCCCTTGATGGTGTGGGCGGCGCGGAAGATCGCGTTGACCGCGTCCGGGCCGGCTTCGCCGCGCTCGGCTTCCAGCAGGTTGCGTTCCATGTCCTCGAGCAGATCGCGGCTCTCGGCGATGAAGGTCTTCAGCAGATGGTCGAGGTTCATGGCCATGGGTCGAGTCGGTGGAGAAGTCAGTGGACGCTGCCGCCGGCGGGCGCCAGCTTGTCGTACAGGCCAAGCACGGCGAGCGCCTCGGCGACCGGTGCGCTGCAGTCCTGCAGATGGAATGGCCGTCCCAGTGCGCGCAAGGCCACTTGCGTGGCGAGCAGCAGCTGCACGCCGGTGGCGTCGATCTCGGTCACCTCGCGCAGCTGCAGGCACACCCCGCCCGGATGCTCCAGCGCCGGCAGCAACAAGGGCTTGAGCTCGCTGGCGCGACGGATGGTCATTTCGCCGTCCAGGTGCACCTGCAGCGGCGAATCGTCTGATGTGGAACCCATGCGTGTACTCCTTAGGCGGGGCGGCAGGGCGTGTGTGCTCGATGAGAATAAAAATCATCGAGGCGTCGCAACGTTCTCCGTGGGCTAGGTATCGGCGTGTGCGGCGGAATAATTAGCGTCCAAGACACTTTTTTTTCCGATCGCTGCAATCGATGTCATAGGGCAGCGTGTTTTGCGCCCCGCGGCGGTTTTCCGGCGCGATGTTGCGAGTGCGATAGTATTTTTATGAATTAAAAACGCCGCGCTGCCGACGCGTTTTCCAGGTGTGACTTTGTAACTTCACAAACCTAAATCGTTTTGGTTTCGATCGATCAATACACGGGATTACGGCAGGCGCTGCGCTTGCGCAGGAGCGCGATCAATAAAACGCGGGTACATCCATGAAATCATGAGGCACGGGCCGACCGGCGCGACATCGGCACGCCGGTACTCCTGTTCGCGCAGCCTCAGCGCGGCGACAGCGCCGCGAGCAGGCCGCGCGCGGCATTGAAGCGATCGGCCGCCTCCGGCAGCGGCAGCTTGAGCTTCAGCTTGTCCGGGCCGTCCATCGTGTACAGCCTGGGCTGCTTCTGGATCATCTGGATGATGGTCATCGGGTCCACGTTGGGCTTGGCCTCGAACACCAGGCGTCCGCCATGTTCGCCCAGTTCCAGCTTGCGGATGCCCAGCGCGTTGGCCTGCAGCTTCAGTTCGGCGATCGCGAACAGGTGCTTCACCGGGTCCGGCAGCAGGCCGAAGCGGTCGATCATCTCCACCTGCAGCTCGCGCAGGCCGTCGCTGTCGCGGGCGCTGGAGATGCGCTTGTACAGGGTCAGGCGGGTATGCACGTCGGGCAGGTAGTCGTCGGGGATCAGCGCCGGCACATGCAGTTCCACTTCGGCGCCGCGCGCTTCCTCGCCGGCGTCCAGGTCCGGCAGCTTGCCCTGGCGGATGCTGCGTACCGCGCGTTCCAGCAGTTCGGTGTACAGGCTGAAGCCGACCTCGGCCATCTGCCCGCTCTGGTCCTCGCCGAGCAGTTCGCCGGCGCCGCGGATCTCCAGGTCGTGGGTGGCCAGGGTGAAGCCGGCGCCCAGTTCGTCCATCGAGGCAATCGCGTCCAGGCGCTTCTGCGCGTCCGGGGTGATGCTGCGCCGGTCCGGCACCAGCAGGTAGGCGTAGGCGCGGTGGTGCGAGCGGCCGACGCGGCCGCGCAGCTGGTGTAGCTGCGCCAGGCCGAAGCGGTCGGCGCGGTTGATGACGATGGTGTTGGCGTTGGGGATGTCGATGCCCGATTCGATGATCGTGGTGGACAGCAGCACGTTGAAGCGCTGCTTCTGGAAATCCAGCATCACCTTTTCCAGCTCGCGCTCGGGCATCTGTCCGTGGGCGATGCCGATGCGCGCCTCCGGCACCAGCTCGCTCAGCTCGCGCTGCATGCGGCCGATGCTCTCCACGTCGTTGTGCAGGAAATACAGCTGGCCGCCGCGCGCCAGCTCGCGCTGGAAGGCTTCGCGCAGCAGCGCGTTGTCCCACTGGGTGACGAAGGTCTGCACCGCCAGCCGGTTCGGCGGCGGGGTGGCGATGATCGACAGGTCGCGCAGGCCGGCCATGGCCATGTTCAAGGTGCGCGGGATCGGCGTGGCGGTCAGCGTCAGCAGGTGCACGTTGGCGCGCAGCGCCTTCAGCGCTTCCTTCTGGCGCACGCCGAAGCGCTGCTCCTCGTCGACGATGACCAGGCCCAGGTCCTTGAACTTCACGTCCGGCTGCAGCAGGCGATGGGTGCCGACGATCACGTCGATGCTGCCGGCGGCGACTTTCTCCAGCTCGGCCTTGATCTCCTTGCTGCTCTTGAAGCGCGACAGCACCTCGACCTTGAGCGGGTAGTCGGCGAAGCGGTCGCGGAAGTTGCGGTAATGCTGTTCGGCCAGCAGCGTGGTCGGCACCAACACCGCCACCTGCTTGCCGGCGCTGGCCGCGGCGAAGGCCGCGCGCACCGCGACCTCGGTCTTGCCGAAGCCGACGTCGCCGCAGACCACGCGGTCCATCGGCTGGCTGCTGGCCAGATCGCGCAGGGTGGCGTCGATCGCCGCCAACTGGTCGGGGGTTTCCTCGAACGGGAAGCCGGCGGCGAACGGCTCGTACATCGCGCGGTCCACCTGCAGCGCGAGCCCGGCGCGGGCCTGGCGGCGCGCCTGGATTTCCAGCAGTTCCGCGGCCACGTCGCGCACCTTCTCGGCGGCCTTGCGCTTGGCCTTGGTCCACTGCTCGCCGCCCAGCGAATGCAGCGGCGCGGTCTCGGCCGAGGCGCCGGAGTAGCGGCTGATCAGGTGCAACTGCGCGACCGGCACGTACAGGCGGTCGCCCTTGGCGTATTCGATTTCCAGGAACTCGCCGGGCATGCCGCCGGCATCGAGCACGATCAGCCCGCGGTAGCGGCCGACGCCGTGGTCCTCGTGCACGATCGGCGCGCCCTCGGACAGTTCGCCCAGGTCGCGGATGATCGCTTCCGGTTCGCGCCCGACGCGGCGGCTGCGCCGCGGCTGGCTGGCGCGCTCGGGGAAGAGCTGGCGCTCGGTCAGCACCGCGATGCGCGGCTCCTCCAGCGCGAAACCGTCGTCCAGCGGCGCCACCGCAATGGCGAACCGCGCAGCGATAAGCCCCTCTCCCCCCGGGAGAGGGGTTGGGGTGAGGGTCCGACCGCTAGTGGAGTTCGTCTGCGCAGCCGTGGAACTTGCCGAAGCACCCGCCTTCTTCACTCCAGCCCGCGCAAGCGCCGCCCCCTCATCCGGCGCTTCGTGCCAGCGTCTCCCGCTGGGAGAAGGGAGGAAGGCCGCGAAATTCGGCAGCACCTCCGGCTTCAACTCCGCGGCGGCCAACACCTCCAGCAGCGCCTCGCGGCGGCCGGGCGAGTCGGCCGCGATCAGCACCCGGCCCGGGTAGTGGTCGAGGAAACTCTTCAGCGCCGCTGCCGGCGCGGCGTCCTTTGCCGCCACCGGCAACGGCGGCAGCGGTTGGTCGCCCAGCGCCTGCGCCTCGTCGATGCGCGGGTGGTCGGCGGCCCACACGTCGATGCGCGGCAGGCCGTTGAGGCGCTCGCGCAGCGCGTCCGGCGCCTGGTACAGCTCTTCCGGCGCCAGCAGCGGGCGCTCCACGTCGTGGCGGCGTTGCTCGTAGCGGGCCTGGGTCTGCGCCCAGAACGCATCGGCGGCGGCGCCCACGCCCGGCGCGATCAGCGGCAGCACGCGCTCGCTCAGGTAGTCGAACAGGGTCGCGGTGGTTTCGCGCGCACCGCTGCTGCCGCGCGCGTCCTGGAAGAACAGCGGCAGGTAGTACTCGATGCCCGACGGCGCCAGACCGGCCTTCAGATCCTGGTACAGCGCACTGCGCCGGGTGTCCACGTCGAAGCGCTCGCGCAGCGCGGTCAACACCCGCTCCACGCTGGCATCGTCCATCGGCACTTCGCGCCCGGGCAGCATGTGCACCGCCTGCACATGATCCAGCGAGCGTTGCGATTCGGGGTCGAAGGCGCGGATCGAGTCGATGTCCTCGTCCAGCAGTTCGATCCGCAGCGGCGCGTCGGTGCCCATCGGGTACACGTCGAGCAGGCCGCCGCGCACGGCGAAATCGCCCGGGTCCATCACCTGCGGCACGTTGCGGTAGCCGGCGCTTTCCAGCCGGCGCTTCTCCGCATCCAGGTCCAGGCGCTGACCCACGCGCAGGTCGAAGCTGCCGCCGACGATGTAGCGCAATGGCGCCACCCGCTGCATCAGCGTCTGCACCGGCACCACCACGATGCCCTGGGTCAGCGTCGGCAGCCGGTGCAGCGCGGCCAGGCGCTGGCTGACGATGTCCGGGTGCGGACTGAACTGGTCGTAGGGCAGGGTTTCCCAATCCGGGAACGGCACCACCGGCAGGCTGGGATCGTCGCCGAGCAGGCTATGCAGGTCGGCTTCGAGCTGATGCGCGCTCTGGTTGTCGCGGGCCACCACCAGCAACGGTCCGCGATGCGCGGACGCGGCGCAGGCGATGTGCCAAGCCAATGCGGTGGAGGACGCGGGAGCGCGCCAGTGCGCGCGGAGCTGGCCGGACTTGGGCAGCGGCGGAACGGGGAAGGAATGGGGCGGCATGGACCAACTAGTTTAGCAAGGTCGGGACCGGGGACCCGGAAGCGCAGGCGCCAGGGGCGCCGACGGAGCTCTGGCTTTCCCGGGTCCCGGGCCCCGAGTTTTCAGTTACCCAGTTCCAGCACCACCCGCACCAGGTCCGGATTGTCTGGGTGCGGCATGCGCTGGAAGCCCAGCGACTCGGCCAACTGAAGCATCGGCACGTTGCGTTCGAGCACGTCGCCGTAGAGCCGGTCCAGGTACTTGCGGCGCGCCCACTTGACCAGCTTGCGCATCAGTTGCCGGCCCAGGCCCTGGCCGGAGACGAAGCTGCTGACCAGGATCGCGTACTGCGCCTCGCGGGTGCCCGGGGTGATCGCCGCGCGCGCCACCGCGCCGACCACGGCCTCGCCCGGCGGCAGCGGTTCGGCCGCGACCAGGATCAGCTCCGACTTCGGATTGGGATGGGTGAGGCGTTGCGCCATTTCCTCGGTCAGCTCCTGCATCGAATGCAGGAAGCGCTCGCGGATCTCGGTCGGCCCGAGCAGGCCGAACGCGCCCTGCAGCGGCGCGCTGTCTTCCGGCCGGATCGGCCGGATCAGCAATTCGCGCCCACTGGGCAGGGTGAAGGTTTCATGCCACGGAGGCATGCGGTTGCGGGTAGCCATGGCCGTATGATCCTGGACGAAGCCTGGATTCTCGCATTACCGGACGCCCGCGCCCGTGAACGCAGCGTCCTGCGCATGTGCTGGTGCGGCGGTCTTGCGACAGTGGCGCTTCGTCCAAGGGAATGGGCGACGGTGACGACTTCGCATGCCGTCGCGTGTCCGCGGCGATCGGGCTCGGCCTGGCGGTATTGCTGGCGGTGTGCTGCTGGGGGCGCGCCTCGGCAACTCACCCCTCGCGCTTGAGCCATTCCAGGCGCGTGCTGGCGCCGCCTTCGCCCAGGTGCGCCTTCAGCGGCGGCAGCGCTTGCGCCAGCGTCTGCTCGAACTGCCAGGGCGGATTGAGCAGCAGCATGCCGCTGCCGTTGAGCCGCAGCGGCGAGTCGTCCGGACGCACCTGCAGTTCGGCGACCAGTGCCGACGCCACCGGCAGGGCCGCGGCCTTGCGGAAGAACGGCTGCAGGCTGCGGCGCTGCTTGATCGGGTACCACACCGCGCACACCGCCTGCGGCCAGCGCCCCAGGGTCTCGCGCAGCGCGGCCACGATCAGCGGATATTCGGCGTCCTGCGCCTCGTAGGGCGGGTCGATCAGCACCAGCCCGCGGCCGATCCGGTTGGCCCCGGATTTCGGCGGCAGGAACGCCTTGATCGCCGCATAGCCATCGCCGGCATGTACCTGCACGCGGCGGTCGTGGGCGAACAGTGCCTTCAGTTCCGCGGCTTCCTCGGCCTGCAGTTCGCAGGCGGCGAGCCGGTCCTGCGCGCGCATGGCCTGCGCCACCAGCAGCGGCGAACCCGGATACGCGACCAGGGCGCCCACCGGATTGTCGGCCTGCACCGCGCGCAGGTAGCGTTCCACCACCTCCGGCAGGGTCGGCTGGCCCATCAGCCGCAGCACGCCGGCGGCGGCCTCGCCGGTCTTGCGCGCCTCGTTGGCGGCGAACAGGTAGCGGCCACGCCCGGCGTGGGTGTCGAGCACGAAGAACGGGCTGTCCTTGCGCTTGAACGCATCGAGCAGCGCCAACAGCACGATGTGCTTGAGGACGTCGGCATGGTTGCCGGCGTGGAAGGCGTGGCGGTAATTCATCCGCGCAGTGTACGGGGCGCCACGCCAGCCGGCCATGCTTGGCGGCGATGCCGGCCCGGGGCCGGTTCGCGGGCACGGTACACTAGCCCGGCGACCGCCGCTGGCGGCCGCGCGGTGCCTCCCGGGCATGGTGGGGAGGTGCGGACGATGGGCCTGTGCATCCGGGCGCAGGCGTCGTCGCAGCGTTCGGGTGCGCAGTGCCAGTGCCGCGTGGGGCGGCCGGCGAGTGCCACGGTTTGCATGTCCATGTCTTCTTCCCTGTTGTTCGGTGTGCTGGCGCTGTCGTTCGCCGCATTCGGCGCCTCCCGTTCCGAGGCGTCCACTCCCCGCGCGGCGCAGGCCGCGGCGTTCGATGCACTGATCGAGGACGTCGGTGCGCACGGCAAGGACATGGCCGCCGACGAGCAGGCCTACCGCGTCGCGCACGCGCGCCTGCAGGCATTGCTGCCCGCCGACGACCCGGTGCGGCGCGCGCGCCTGGACGCCTTCGACTGCCAGCATTTTCCGCAGGGGCCGGCCGCGGCGGTGGAGCAGGCGCGGCGCGGCGAGCGCGGCGCGGTCGCGCGCGCGCATGTGCAGGTGCGCCTGGAGTACCTGTTGTGCGAGACCTACGCGCTGTACAACGACGGGCAGCGTCCGGCCTATCTGCGGCCCGCCACCACGATCCTGGCGTTGACCAGCGCGCAGCGGTTCCCGCGCCTGCGCGCGGCGGCCTTGCGCATGCGCGCCTTCGCCGAGCGCGATGCCGGCCATTACGCGCAGTCGCTGCGCACGTTGCAGGAACTGCGCCGGCTCGACGCGCAGCGCGATGGCGGCTGGGTGGCGCTGCTGACCCTGATCGGCGTCGCCGACGCCTACCTGGACATGGGCCTGCCGGACCTGTCGCACGAGGTCGTCGCCGAGGTCCTGCAGCGGGCCAGGCACGGCGATGGCGGCTACATGCAGGCGCTGGCGGTGGAGCGCGAAGGCGCCATCGCCGAGCAGCGCGGCGACCTGCCGGCGGCGCTGGCCGCCTACCTGCGCGCGGCGGAGCTGCATGGCCGGCATCCGCAGGAGGGCTCGCAGGCGTCGTTGCTGCTGCGTGCGGCCCGGGTCAACACCTTGCTGGGCCAGCTGCCGCAGGCGCGAGCGCAGCGGCAGCAGGCCGAGGCGCAACTGGTCGCGATGGGCGCCACGCGGCTGATGCGCGCGCGGCGCGACTACGTGGATGCGCTGATCGCCGCGCGCAGCGGCGACGCGCGAACCGCCCTGGCGCTGGCCGCGCAGGCCGAGCAGGGCTACCGCGCCAACGGCGACCTGCGCAGCCTCAGCGACGTGCTGGACCTGAAGGCCACCGCGCTGCGCGCGCTCGGTGCATGGCGGCAGGCGCTGGATGCGCGCGAGGCGCAGATGCGCGTGCAGCAGGAGCTGGATACGCGCATGCAGCGCGAGCAATCGCAGTTCCTGATCGCCGAGTCGGAAAGCCGCGAGCGCGACCTGGCGGCACTGCAACTGGCGCAGAAGGCCGAAACCCAGCGCAACCAGCTGCGCGCGATGGAGCGCGAGGCGACCCTGCGCCGCGCGCTGCTGGGGGTGTTGCTGCTGTTGCTGGCGGTGCTCGGCGGCGTGCTGTTCCTGACCCTCGGGCGCCTGCGTGGCGCCCGCCGCGAAGTGCGCATCGACAGCCTCACCGGCGTGGCGTCGCGGCGCCAGGTCCTGGGCGAACTGGACGCCGCGCTGGCGGCGCTGCCGCGCGGCGGCCGCATGCCGCTGTCGGTGCTGGCGCTGGACGTGGACCACTTCAAGCGCATCAACGACGAGCACGGCCATGCGGCGGGCGACCAGGTGCTGCGGCTGGTCGCCACGACCCTGCGCCAGAGCCTGCGCAGGAGCGACAGCTTCGGCCGCACCGGCGGCGAGGAGTTCCTGGCGTTGCTGCCGAGCGTGGCCCGCGCCGAGGCGCAGGAGCTGGCCGGGCTGCTGCGCGAGGTGCTGGAACGGCAGTCGTTCGATGCGATCGTGCCGGGCCTGCGCCTGACCGTCAGCATCGGCCTCGCCGAGGCCGGCGCCGGCGAGAGCAGCCAGGCACTGCTGGCGCGCGCCGATGCCGCGCTGTACCGGGCCAAGCACGGCGGCCGCAATCGGGTGGAGCTGGCGACGCCGCCGGACGCGGCGGGCACGCGCGGCGGCCGCGGCGCCTGACGCGCCGGGTCCACTTGCGCCAGGCACGTGGCCGCGACGGGCGGGTCCGGTCGCCGACGTCAGATTCGCTTAAGAACCGTCGATCACCCTGCCGCATGGCGCCGCCCTGGCAGGTGCGGACGGTCGTGGCCTGCCCATGCCGGCCCGGTACGGCGCGGTTCCTGCACGCCCTTCATCCCCGCCCGGCGGCGGCACGCAAGGTCGCGTCGTCGGCCACTCCACGCCTCTTTCGCTATGGTGACGCCATGCGCATCCTCCTGGTAGAAGACGATCTCTCGCTCGGCGACACCCTGCGTGCATGGCTGAAG
This sequence comes from Xanthomonas sacchari, assembly GCF_024266585.1. Taxonomy (NCBI): domain Bacteria; kingdom Pseudomonadati; phylum Pseudomonadota; class Gammaproteobacteria; order Lysobacterales; family Lysobacteraceae; genus Xanthomonas; species Xanthomonas sacchari. Next base: position 3,290,552 of record NZ_CP100647.1, on the reverse strand, counting down.
CTCGATGGCTACACCGTGGACTGGCTGACCCGCGGCGACGAGGCGCGCGCCGCGCTGCGGGCGCAGCCCTACCAGTGCGTGCTGCTGGATCGCGGCCTGCCCGGGGTCGAGGGCGATGCCGTGCTGCGCGCGCTGCGTGCCGCGCGGGTGAGGACGCCGGTGCTGCTGATCACCGCGCGCGATGCGCTGGAGGATCGCGTGCAGGGCTTGGACCTGGGGGCCGACGATTACCTGGTCAAGCCGTTCGACCTGGAGGAGCTGTCGGCGCGGGTGCGCGCGGCGTTGCGCCGCGGCAGCGGCGGTGATCCGTACGTGCTGCTGCGCCACGGCGCGGTGACGCTGGATCCGGTGGCCAAGCGTGTCACCCGCGATGGCGAGGTGGTGGCGCTGACCGCGCGCGAATATGCGCTCCTGCATGCGCTGCTGGCGCGCAAGGGCCACATCGTCGCGCGCGGCGAGCTCGAGGATGCGCTGTACGGCTGGGGCGAGGAGGTGGAAAGCAACGCGATCGAGGTGCATATCTCGCACTTGCGCAAGAAGCTCGGCAGCACGCTGATCGCCACTGTCCGGCGCCAGGGCTATTGCCTGGGAGGATCGGCGTGATCCGTTGGGGGCGCGGCCGGGGCCGCGCCAACGCCGCCGCCGCCGATCGGCGCTACTCGCTGCGCCGGCGCCTGATCGCCACCACGCTGGGTTCCAGCGTCGCGTGCTGGCTGGTCAGCCTGGCGATCATCGTCGGCGTGGCCTGGAACGAGACCAGCGACGTGTTCGACGATGCCCTGGAGGAAAGCGCGCGCCTGCTCGCCGCGTTCGGCCCCGGGCTGCTGCAGGGGGCTGCGCAGGACGACGACGCTGCGGCGTCGCCGATCGGCGGGGGGCGGCTGTACTACCAGATCGTCGATCGTCACGGCACGGTCCTGCGACGTTCGCAGGAGGTGCCGTCGCGGCCGTTCGTGGCGCCGCGCCAGGTGCACGGCGAGGACGCCACGCGCACCGTGCTGCACGCGCAGCGGCTGTGGCGCGTGTACGTGCTGCATGCGCCCCGGCAGGACGTGTACGTGCAGGTCGCGCAGCCGCTGGAGGAGCGCAGCGAGTTGCTGGAGGACATGGCCGAGAACCTGGTCTGGCCGGCGCTGGCCTTGCTGGCGTTGCTGGCCGCGCTAAACGGGTGGGTCATCCGCCGGCAGCTGCAGCCGCTGGACCGGCTGATGCGGGAGATCGGCCGGCAGTCGCCGCAGGCGCTGGGGACGGTGTCGGCGCACGGACAGCCCGACGAGGTGCGTCCGATCGTGGATGCGCTCAACGGCGTGCTGGCGCGGCTCGGCGAGGCGTTGCAGTCCGAGCGTCGCTTCACCGCCGACGCCGCGCACGAGCTGCGCACGCCGTTGTCGGCACTGCGCATGAAGATCCAGTTGATCCAGCGCACCCTCGGCGACGCGCCGGACCCGGCGCAAGCGCAGCCCCTGGCGATGCTGCGCGCCGACGTGGACCGGGCTACCGCGCTGGTGGAGAACCTGCTGATGCTGGCGCGGCTGGAACCGCGCCAGGCCGGCAGCCTGGCATGCGAGACGGTGGCATTGGCGCCGTTGCTCGAGACCCTGCTGGCCGAACTGGCGCCGGCGGCCGCGGCCAAGGGCATGCGCCTGGAGGTGGCGCTGGCCGTCGACAGCGTGTGGGCGCATGGCGAACTGTTGCGCAGCGCGCTGCGCAACCTGCTCGACAACGCGGTGCGCTACGGCCGCCAGGGTGGGCAGGTGCACATCGACGCCGGCGCGTTGCGCGATGCCGCCGGCACGGTCACGGCCGTGCGCCTGGTCGTGCGCGACGACGGGCCCGGCGTCGCCCCGGCCGATCTGGCGCGCATCACCCAGCGCTTCTTCCGGGTCCTGGGTACCGCCACGCAGGGCAGCGGGCTGGGGCTGTCGCTGGTCGAGCGCATCGTCGCCCTGCATGGCGGGACCCTGCGGTTCGCGTCGGGCGAGGGCGCCGGCATGACGGTGGCAGCGACCTTGCCGCAGGGCAGGGCGGCCTGACCTGCGTCGGCAGCGGCCGGCATCAGATTCGCTTCAGCTTCGCGTGGTCCCATGGCCTCCGTGGCGATTGGCCATGATCTTTCAGTGGAGTCCCCCATGCGCAAGCCCATCCTGCCTGCACGCGTCCTTGCCGTCCTCGCCGTCCTTGTCGCGCTGCCCGCCGGCCAGGCCATGGCCCAGTACACCGGCCCCAGCAGCGTGCAGCTGACCACGGTCAAGCAGCTGCTCGATCAGGGCAAGGACGACCAGCAGGTCGTGCTGCGCGGGCGCATCGTCTCGCACGACGGCGGCGACCGCTATACCTTCCGCGACGCCACCGGCAGCATCAAGGTCGAGATCGACGCGCATCGCCTGCCTGCCGGGCGCCCGTTCGACGACAAGGTCCAGGTCGAGCTGCTGGGTGAACTCGACAAGGACCTGCGTTCGCTCGAAGTCGACGTGGACGAAGTGCGCTTCCTGCGCTGAGCCGTCGCGGCCCGCCGCACGCGCCGGGCCCCGCTGCGCAGCGGGGGGCGCTGCGGCTATGCTGCGCGGCATGTCCACGCCCGCCGCCGCCTGTGTCCTCGTGGTCGAGGACGAACCCGCCATCGCCGATACCGTGCTGTACGCGTTGCGCAGCGAGGGCTACCAGGTGCGCCACTGCCAGCTCGGGCGCGAGGCCCTGGCGCAGTTGCGCGAGGGCGGCATCGACGTGGTGGTGCTGGACGTGGGCCTGCCGGACCTGAGCGGGTTCGAGGTCTGCCGCACGCTGCGCGGTTTCAGCCAGGTGCCGGTGCTGTTCCTGACCGCACGCAACGACGAGATCGACCGCGTGCTCGGCCTGGAGCTGGGCGCCGACGACTACGTGGCCAAGCCGTTCTCGCCGCGCGAACTGGTCGCGCGGGTGCGCGCAAGGCTGCGGCGCCCGGCGGCGGTCGTCGGCGATGCCGAGGCCGGCTGGCAGCAGCACGGCGATTTCGCCATCGACCGCGACGGCCGCCGCATCCGCTGGCGCGGCGCACCGCTGGACCTGACCCGCTACGAGTACGCGCTGCTGGCGGCGTTGCTGCAGCGCCCCGGCGCCATCCTCAGCCGCGCGCAACTGATGGACCGCGGCTGGGACAGCAGCGCCGACAGCGCCGACCGGACCGTCGACACCCATATCAAGACCCTGCGCGCCAAGCTGCGCGCGGCTGGCGCCGCGCGCGACCCGATCCGCACCCACCGCGGGCTCGGCTACGCGCTGGAGGCCTGAGGTGCGGCTGGGGCTGAAGCTGTTCCTGGGGTTCTTCCTGATCGTTGGCGTGGCCGCGTTCTTCGTGATGCGGGTGTTCGTCAACGAGGTCAAGCCGGGGGTGCGCCAAGCGATGGAGTCGACCCTGGTGGACGCGGCCAACGTGCTGGCGCAGATGGCCGCGCAGGATCTCAAGGACGGGCGCATCGGCAGCGGCGGTTTCGCCCGCGACCTGGCCGCCGCGCAACGTCGCGATCCGCGCGCGATGGTCTGGCGCTTCCCCAAGCACAGCGTCGACTACCGCGTGACCATCACCGATGCGGCGGGCATCGTGGTGTTCGACTCGCGCGGGCAGGACATCGGCCGCGACAACGCGCGCTGGAACGACGTGTACCGCACCCTGCGCGGCGAGTACGGCGCCCGCTCCAGCCCCGAGGCCGACGGCGACCCCAACCACACGGTGATGCACGTGGCCGCGCCGGTCTACGACCCGGCCGACCCGCGGCGGTTGATCGGCGTGCTGACCCTGTCCCAGCCCAACCGCAGCATCGAACCCTTCATCGTCGCCAGCCAGCGCAGCATCCTGTTGCGCGGCGCCTGGCTGATCGGCATCTCCGCGCTGATCGGGATCCTGATGACCTGGGGCCTGCTGCGCGGGATCGGCCGGCTCAACCGCTATGCGCAGGCGGTCAGCGCCGGCGCGCCGGTACCGCCGCCGCCGCCGCGCCGCGACGAGATCGGCGATCTCGGCCGCGCGCTGGAAACCATGCGCCGCAAGCTGGAGGGCAAGCAGTACGTCGAGCAGTACGTGCAGTCGCTGACCCACGAGATGAAGAGTCCGCTGGCGGCGATCCGCGGCGCCGCGGAACTGCTGCAGGAGCCGCTGCCGGAGCCGGAGCGGCAACGCTTCGTGCGTAACATCGCCGAGCAGCAGCAGCGCCTCACCGAGACCATCGACAAGCTGCTGGCGCTGGCCGAGGTGGAGCAGCACGGCTGGCTGCAGCGACGCGAGCCGGTGGCGCTGGCGCCGCTGTGCGCGGACCTGGCCGAAGCGCTGGCGCCGCAGCTGCAGGCGCGCGGGCTGCAGCTGCAGCTGCAGGCGCTGGACCCGGCGTTGGCGGTGTCGGGCGATCCCTACCTGCTGCGCCAGGCGTTGCACAACCTGCTCGACAACGCCATCGCCTTCTCGCCGGAGGGCGCGAGCATCGTGCTGCGCGCCGAACGCGGCGCCGACGCACGCGTGCGGCTGTCGGTGCAGGACGCAGGCCCGGGCGTTCCCGACTACGCGCTGGAGCGGGTGTTCGAGCGCTTCTACTCGCTGCCGCGTCCGGCCACCGGCCAGCGCAGCTCCGGCCTCGGCCTGCCGTTCGTGCGCGAGGTGGCGCGCCTGCACGGCGGCGACGCCAGCCTGCGCAACCGCGACGGCGGCGGTGCGGTGGCCTGCCTGGCGTTGCCGCTGGCCTGAGCAGGATCGATTCGCGCGAGGGCACGCTGGATGTGGGGTGCCGGCGTTCCCGCGTCGGGACTGAAGTCCCTCCCACAGTGGGGCGCACGCCGCGTCGCAAGTACGCCGGCGTTCCAATCCCCAATCCCCAATCCCAAATCCCGAATCCCGAATCCCGAATCCCGAATCCTCCCACTTCACACCCACTTCAAATTCGCCTCAAACCCCGCCCACGCAGCGACAGCATCCTGGCGCCCTCCCAACACGCGAGGCGGCCATGACGTCCCTGAAACTGCTCCTGCGATTCGCCACCATCGGCGGATTGATCCTGTTGTTGCTGATCCCGTTGCTGATGATTCGCGGCACCGTGCAAGACCGCCAGCACTACCGCGAGGAGGCGGTGCAGCGGGTGTCGCAGAGCAAGGCCGGCGAACAGCGTCTGCTCGGCCCGCTGCGGGTGATCCCGTGGACCCAGGAGCGCGACGTCGCGGTGCTCGATGCCGACGGCAAGCGCGTGACCAAGCGCGAGACCGAGAGCGGCTACGTGCTGCAGGCGCCGCGGCGGCTGCAGGTCGAAGGCGAACTGAAACCGTCGCAACGCCGCATCGGCCTGTTCAAGGTGCAGGTCTACAGCTGGCATGCGCGGCTGAAGGCCGAGTTCGAGGATCTCGACTACGCCGCCGCCGACCGCCGCCGCTATGGCACGCCGTACCTGGTGATCGGCCTGCAGGACGTGCGCGGGCTGGTCGGCACGCCGAACCTGCGTGCCGATGGCCGCGCGCTGCCGCTGCAGCCGGGCTCGGAGGGATTGGCCAACCTTTCCAAGGGCGTGCACGCCTTGTTGCCGGCCTTGCACGATGCGCAGCAGGGGCGGCTCGCCGACCTGCACGACGTGCAGATGGAGTTCGTGCTCGACGGCACCCAGGCGCTGTCGATCGTGCCGGTCGGCGACGACAATCAGATCGCGCTGAGTTCGCCGTGGCCGCATCCGCTGTTCGGCGGCCGCTTCCTGCCCAACGAGCGCCGCATCGGCGCGCAGGGGTTCCAGGCGAGCTGGGCGCTGTCGTCGCTGGCGACCGGTGCGCAGGCGCAGCTGCAGTCCGCGCTGGAGACCCGCGCGCCGTCGCCGCTTCCGGAATCCGGCGGCCAGGACCTGGACGCGCTGCGCGTGGACCTGGTCGACCCGGTGGACGTGTATACCCAGGCCGAGCGCGCCAGCAAGTACGGCCTGCTGTTCGTGGTGCTGACCTTCGTCGCCTTCGGCCTGTTCGAACTGATCAAGCGCTTGCCGATCCATCCGCTGCAGTACCTGCTGGTCGGCCTGGCGCTGGCGATCTTCTTCCTGCTGCTGCTCAGCCTGTCCGAGCATATCCCGTTCTGGCAGGCGTATCTGGTCTCGGCGGCGGCCTGTATCGGGCTGCAGTTCTTCTATCTGTCCGGGGTGTTGCGCAGCCGCCTGCGCGCGGCCGGCTTCGCCGCCATGCTGACCGCGCTGTACGGCGCGCTGTACGGCCTGCTGGCCTCGGAAGACAACGCCTTGCTGATGGGCTCGCTGCTGCTGTTCGGCGTCCTCGGCGCGATCATGTGGATCACCCGCCGGATCGACTGGTACGCGCTCGGCGCGGCGCTGCGCTGAGCCGCCGCGAGGAGCGCCGGACATGCTCGCGCACCGTCATCTGCACCGCCGTTTGCAGGCGCTGTTGCCGGCCGCCCTGGAGACCCAGGGCCTGCACCCCGGCAACCTGCCGACGCTGCTGGCGCGCAGCGCGCAGGCCGCGCTGGTCACCGCCGCCGACCGCGGCGGGGCCCTCTGGCTGCGCTTGAGCGAACGCAGTTGCGCCGCCCTGGCCGGCGACGCGGCAACGTTGTTGGCCAGCGCACTGCAGGCGCGTGCGGCCTTGGCTGGCGACGCCGCGCCATGGCGCTATCGCCCCTGGCGCCCGCTACGTCGCGATGCGCCCTGGGCTGCGGGCCAGGGCGCGCAGGACGCCGCCGATGCGTCCACAGCGGGCTTCGTCACCTGGGAGGCGCAGGGCCGTGCGCGGCTCCTGGTGCTGCCGGCGCAGGCGGCGCTGCTGTGCCGCTGGTGGCGCTGAGGCCGGGCGCCCACGTCGACCGCGACCATGGCCGGCCCGATGGCCATCGGCGTCAGCCATGCCGGTGGTGGCAGGACGCCATCGTCGGTCACGGGACGGGCAGGACGCGGGTGCAGGGAAGCGGCAAGGGCGTGCGCACTCGCATCGCCACGCAGGCAGTGCAAGAGGCGCATGCGGCACAGGACAGGCAGGGCGCCCAAGCAGGGACAGTGGCAAGGCCGCGCACGCAAGGACATCGCCGGACAGACAGCGCAAGGAAACGCATGCGTCAAGGGACGGGCAGGACGCCTGCGCAGGGACGCGGCAAGGAGGCACATGCAAGGGCATCGCTAGGCAGATAGCGCAAGGAAACGCATGCGTCACGGCACGGGCAGGACGCCCGCGCAGGGAGGCGGCAAGGACGCGCATGGCAAGGGCATCGCCAGGCAGGCAGCGCCAGGGAAACGCTTGCGGTAGAGTGCACGGATGCACTCTCCGCTCTCCATTCAGCGCCTGCGCGGCGCCGGGATCGTGCCGTTCCTGGACGCGGTCGCACAGTTGCGCATCGCGGTGTTCCGCGACTGGCCCTACCTCTACGACGGCGACCTCGGCTACGAACGCGACTACCTGGCCGCCTATGCCGCCTCGCCGGACAGCGTGTTCGTGCTGGCCAGCGACGGCGAGCGGGTGGTCGGCGCCTCCACCGGGCTGCCGCTGGCCGACGACGCCGACGCCTTCGCCGCGGCCTTCGCCGGCAGCGGTATCGACCCGGCCGAGGTGTTCTATTTCGGCGAATCGGTGTTGTCGCCGCAGTACCGCGGTCGCGGCGTCGGCCACGCCTTCTTCGACGGGCGCGAGGCGCACGCGCGCGATCTCGGCCGCTTCCGCCTGACCGCGTTCTGTTCGGTGGAGCGGGCGCCCGACGATCCGCGGCGGCCGCCGGACTATCGCGGCAACGATGCGTTCTGGCGCAAGCGCGGCTACCAGCCGCAGCCGGCCTTGCGCATGCACCTGCCGTGGAACGAGGTCGACCGCGGCGAAACGCCGCATACCCTGGGTTTCTGGACCCGTGCGTTGGAGCCTGCCGCATGAAAGTCGCCGTCGCCAAGTATCCGATCGGCGCGCCCGCCGATTTCGCCGCCTTCGCCGACAAGCAGGCCGTGCTGCTCGGCGAGGCCGCGCGGGCCGGCGCGCAGCTGGCGGTGCTGCCCGAGTACCTGTCGCTGGAACTGGCCGCGACCTTCGGCACGGCCGTGTCGGCGCGGCTGCCGGCCTCTCTCGCCGCGATCCAGGCGCTGCATGCGCCGTACATGGCCTTGTTCGCCGACCTGGCGCGGCGCCATCGCCTGCACGTGGTCGCCGGCAGCTTCCTGCTGGACGGCGGGCAGGGGCGCTACCGTAATCGCGCCTACTGGTTCACCCCCGACGGCGGCCACGGCTGGCAGGACAAGCTGCAGCTGACCGGCTTCGAAAAGGCCACCGGCCTGATCGACGGCGGCGAGGCGCTGAAGGTGTTCGAGGCCGAGGGCGTACGTGCCGGCGTGGCGGTCTGCTACGACAGCGAGTTCCCGCTGCCGGTGCGCGCGCAGTACGAAGCCGGCGCGCGCCTGCTGGTGGTGCCCAGTTGCACCGACACCGAGGCCGGCGCCACCCGCGTGCGCGTGGGGTGCCTGGCGCGGGCGCTGGAGAACCGCATCTTCGTGGCCCAGTCGGTGACCGCCGGCGTCGCCGAATGGAGCCCGGCGCTGGACGTGAACACCGGCGAGGCGACGCTGTACGCACCGATGGACGCCGGCTTCCCCGCCGACGGCATCGTCGCGCAGACCCGCGGCGAGCAGGTCTGGGCGATCGCCGAGCTGGATTTCGCCGCGTTCGAGGCCAGCCGCGGCAACGCCCAGGTGGCCAACGACCGCGACTGGCGCGGGCAACTGGCCCCGGCCGTGGTGCGCGCGGAGCTGAGCCGCTTCGCGTAGCGGGAAGTCCCCTGCGACTGCGCAGACGGCTCGCCAGGATCTGTCCCCTCGGCACCAAGCCGCTTGCACCACTGCCGAATCCCCACTCCCGAATCCCGCGGCGCCAGCAGGCGCCGCCACGGCAAGGTAAAATCGCCCGATTCCCGTCGTTTCGAGCGTTCCATGGCCTGCCGCACCCGTTTCGCCCCCAGTCCCACCGGTTACCTGCACATCGGCGGCGCGCGTACCGCGCTGTACTGCTGGCTGGAGGCACGCCACCGCGGCGGCGAATTCGTGCTGCGGATCGAGGACACCGACCGCGAGCGCAGCACCCAGGCGGCGATCGACGCGATCCTGGAAGCGATGGAGTGGCTGGGCCTGGACTACGACGAAGGCCCGATCTACCAGACCCGGCGCCTGGACCGGTATCGCGAGGTCGCCGAGCAGTTGCTGGCGCAGGGCAAGGCCTACTACGCCTACGAGACCCGCGAGGAACTGGACGCCATGCGCGAAGCGGCGATGGCGCGGCAGGAGAAGCCGCGCTACAATGGCGCCGCGCGCGAACTGAACCTGCCGCACCGCGACGATCCCAACCGGGTGATCCGCTTCAAGAACCCGACCGAGGGCGTGGTGGCGTTCGACGACCTGATCAAGGGCCGCATCGAGATCGCCAACAGCGAGCTCGACGACATGGTGATCTTCCGTCCCGACGGCTACCCCACCTACAACTTCGCGGTGGTGGTGGACGACTGGGACATGGGCATCACCGAGGTGATCCGCGGCGACGACCACATCAACAACACCCCGCGGCAGATCAACATCTACCAGGCGCTGGGCGCGCCGGTGCCGAAGTTCGCGCACATGCCGATGATCCTCGACGAGCAGGGCGCCAAGCTGTCCAAGCGCACCGGCGCGGCCGACGTCATGCAGTACAAGGATGCCGGCTACCTGCCGCACGCGCTGATCAACTACCTGGCGCGGCTGGGCTGGTCGCACGGCGACCAGGAACTGTTCGGGCGCCAGGAGCTGATCGACCTGTTCGACGTCAAGGACGTCAATTCCAAGGCCGCGCGCCTGGACATGGCCAAGCTCGGCTGGGTCAACCAGCACTACCTCAAGAGCGACGATCCGGCCACGATCGCGCCGCAGCTGGAGTATCAGTTGCGCAAGCTCGGCATCGACCCGGCCGCCGGCCCGGCCGCGGCCGAGGTGGTGGTGGCGCTGCGCGAGCGCGTGCAGACCCTGAAGGAAATGGCCGAGAAGGCCGAGGTCTGGTACCGCCCGCTGACCCGCTACGACGACGCGGCGGTGGCCAAGCATCTCAAGCCGGGCGCCGAGCTGGCGCTGGGCAAGGCCCGGGAGCTGCTGGCGGCGCTGCCGCAGTGGAGCCTGGAGGGCGTCGCCGCCGCGCTGCACGATACCGCCGCGGCGCTGGAGATCGGCATGGGCAAGGTGGCGCAGCCGCTGCGCGTGGCCATCACCGGCACCCAGGTCAGCCCGGACATCTCGCAGACCGTCTACCTGGCCGGTCGCGACGAGGCCTTGAAACGCATCGACGCCGCGCTCATCAAGATCCCAGCGGGAAGCTGATTCCCGGGAGACCGCCATGTCCAGCAAGAAGACCGCCTGCACCGAGCCGCACCACCACGTCCACGACGCTGCCGACTTCGTCAAGGTGGTGGAGCGGGTGAGCCGCGAGCGCGGTCTGCGCCTGACCCCGATCCGTGCCAACGTGCTGCGGCTGATCGCCGAGGCCGGGCGCCCGGTGAAGGCCTACGACCTGCTGGAATGGGTGCGCGAAGGCAAGGGCGTGGGCGCCGACGCCCCGCCCACCGTGTACCGCGCGCTGGACTTCCTGATGGCCAACGGCTTCGTGCACAAGCTCGAGTCGGTCAACGCCTTCGTCGCCTGCCACCACCCGAGCAGTGCTCAGCATTCGGTGCCGTTCCTGATCTGCGACCGCTGCCACAGCGCGGTGGAGCTGGAGGACCGCGAGGTGGTCGCGCAACTGGAGCAGCGCGCCAAGGCGCTGGGGTTCCAGCCGCAGGCGCAGACCCTGGAAGTGCACGGTCTTTGCGCGAAGTGCGCGGGCTGAGCCGGCGCACGTTGCTGGGCGCTGCGTGGCGACCGGGCAGACAGGGCAGGGCGTTCGATTGATCTGAGCCTGGCTGTCGCACGCGCGGGGTCTGCGTGTTGCGCCGCCGCGGGTAGGGTGGTTCCGTCACTGCGTTTTCTTGGCCAGCCCGGTTGCGGCCCTTTCGTGTCTCGCAGGGTCGCATGCCCGAACGCGTGAGGTGGTCGGGCGATCACTCAGTCCTGCACCGCGGCGCGCCCGCCCTCGCGCACCTGCTCCCAGTCCAGGCCGAACCGCGCCAGGTACTTGCGCAGGCGGTCGGCGTCGTTGGTGCTGGCGCGCTGTGTGCGCGACACGGCAAACAGTTCACGTCCTGCCTGCGATAGCGACTTTGCCGTCGCGCAGACCCGGACCACGTCTTCTAGTTGTACGCGCTCGAAGCGGTCCAGGTGCGCCGCCGCCTCGCCAAGCAGGGCATCCAGCGGCGAGGGTGGGGTGCCGTCGCGCCATTGCCGGCGTAGGCGCTCGATTTCCTCCTCCACCAGCTCGAGTTGGATGCGTCCGGCATTGGCCAGCGTCGCCAGGCGCATCACCGAGGCGCTGAGGTCGCGGAAGTTGCCGTGCCAGCGCGCCTCGGCGCCGGTGGCGAAGGCGAGGTAGCGGCTGCGCGCCTCGCGATTGAAGGTCACCCGCTGGTGCTGTTCGCGCGACCAGCGTTCCAGTTCGAAGTCCAGGTTCGGCTCGATGTCCTCGCGGCGTTCGGCCAGGCCGGGCAGGTGGTAGGTCCACAGGTTCAGGCGTGCCAGCAGGTCCTCGCGGAAGCGGCCTTGCGCGACGTGCTGGTGCAGGTCGCGGTTGGTGCCGGCGATCAGCTGGAATTCGCTCTCCACCTCGCGATCGCTGCCGACCGGCAGGAAGCGCTTCTCCTCCAGCGCCCGCAGCAGCATGGCCTGCTCGTCCAGGCCGAGCTCGCCGATCTCGTCGAGGAACAGCAGGCCCTGGTGGGCCGAGCGCAGCAGCCCCGGGCGGTCGCTGACCGCGCCGGTGTAGGCGCCCTTGGTGTGGCCGAACAGCGCGCTCATGGCGCCGTCGCCGCGCAGGGTGGCGCAGTTGACCTCGACGAAGCGCCCAGGCAACTGGTGCTTGAGCTTCTTCAGTTCGAACACGCGCTTGGCCAGCTGGCTCTTGCCGGCGCCGGTCGGTCCCATCAGCAGCATCGGCGCCCTGGAGCGCGTGGCCACGGTCTCGATCTGTTCGATCATGCGGTTGAACGCCGCATTGCGCGTGGCGATGCCGCTCTTCAGCAGCGCACGGTCCTGCAGTTGTTGCTGCTGGAAGCGCTGCGCGATGCGGTCGTAGCGCGACAGGTCCAGGTCGATCACGGTGTAGGCGCCGGCCTCGCCGCTGCCCTGTTTGCGCGGCGGCGAGGTCTGCAGCAGGCGTCCGGGGAAGTGCCGGCTCTCGGTCAGCAGGAAGCCGCAGATCTGGCTGACGTGGCTGCCGGTGGTGATGTGCAGGTAGTAGTCCTCTTCGTCCGGGCGGAACGTATAGCCAGCAAAGAAGTCGTGCAGGGTGGCGTACACCCCTTCGAAGTCCCAGGGGTCGGCCAGGTAGGTGTCGTGCAGCTGCACCTGCGTCTCCGGCGAGACCTGGCCAAGGTCCTCGCTCACCAGCTGCGCCAGCTTCTGGTAGCGGCGCAGGTCGGTCAGCAGCTCCAGGCGGCTGAGCAGGAAGTCCTCGTGCATCCCCAGCGCCACCGTCGGGCGCCACTTCTCCCAGCGTCCGGGGCCGCTGCCCGCATCCAGCTGGGTGCCGAGCATGCCGAACACCACCTGTGGCTTGTCCATATCCATCCTTATAAGAATTTCGCTGAATTTATATAAATATCCACTGTAGGGCAAGCAGCTGGGTCTTGTCGATTGGAAATTATTTCTTTTAAATCAATGTATTAAATGTTTTTTGGGAAAGTTGGCACGGCCATTGCGATACCTGGGCATTACCAACGCGGGCCGTTCCCGCCAGGAGCCTGAGATGGCCAACATCACTTTGTTCTCGTCCTCGCGTGGCGCGCTGTTGCCACCGGCGACCGTGCGCAACGACGCGGGCGGCGCCGCCTATGCGCGTTCGCCGCAGGCGGCGCTGGCGCTGTACGCGGCTACCGGCTGCTTGAACGGCACCTTCCATGCCGGCGCCGAGCTGCAGCTGCAGCAGGTGCTCGGGCTGTGCGCGCAGGTCGATCCGGCCTTCGTCGCGCAGACCGCGATTTACGCACGTCAGGTCGCGCACATGAAGGACATGCCGGCATTGTTGTTGGCCACGCTGACCACCCGCGATCCGGACCTGTTCGCACGGGCCTTCCCGCGGGTGATCGACAACGGCCGCCTGCTGCGCAACTTCGTGCAGATCGTGCGCAGCGGGCAACTGGGGCGCAAGTCGCTGGGGTCGCGGCCCAAGCGCCTGGTTCGGCAGTGGCTGCAGCAGGCCTCGGCGCAGACCATCGTGCAGGCAGCGATCGGCCAGCAGCCGTCGTTGGCCGACGTGATCCGCATGGTCCACCCGAAGCCGGCCGACGCCGAGCGCGAGGCGCTGTACGCGTGGGTCGTGGGCAAGCCGTATCGCGAGGACGCGCTGCCGGCGATGCTGCAGGCGTACGAGGCGTTCAAGCGCGCCCCCTCGGGGGCGTTGCCGGAGTTGCCGTTCCAGTACTACACCGCCTTGCCGCTGACCGCGGCGCATTGGGCGGCGCTGGCACGGAACGCCTCGTGGCAGACCTTGCGCATGAACCTCAACACCTTCGCGCGGCATGGAGTGTTCGAGGATCCGGCGATGGTGGCGCAGGTGGCGGCACGCTTGCGCGATCCGGCGCAGATCCAGCGCGCCCGGGTGTTTCCGTACCAGTTGCTGGTGGCCAGCACCGCGGCCAGCCAGTTGCCGCCGCAGATCGGCCAGGCGCTGCGCGACGCGATGGAGATCGCGACGCGGCAGGTGCCGCGGTTGGACGGCAAGGTGGTGGTCGCGGTGGACGTGTCCGGGTCGATGGCCGCACCGGTGACCGGCTTCCGCCGTGGCGCCAGCAGCAGCGTGCGCTGCGTGGATGTCGCCGCGCTGATCGCGGCCTGCGTGCAGCGGGTCAATCCGCGCGCCACGGTGTTGCCGTTCGACACCCAGGTGCGGTCGCTGCGCTTGCGGCAACGCCAGGACGTGATCGCCCAGGCGCAGCAACTGGCCGCCCTGTGCGGTGGCGGGACCAGCGTCAGCGCGCCGTTGCTGCAGTTGAACGCGCAACGCGCGCCCGTCGACCTGCTGGTGCTGGTGTCGGACAACGAGAGTTGGCGCGACACCCGTAGCGGCGCGACCGCGACCATGCAGGCCTGGGCCGAGTTGAAGGCGCGGTGTCCGCAGGCGCGCATGGTCTGCATCGATCTGCAGCCTGTGGCCACCAGTCAGACGGTCGAGCGCGCCGACATCCTGCATGTCGGCGGCTTCAGCGACGCGGTGTTCGACCTGCTGGCCACGTTCGCGGCCGAAGGCGCAGGCGCCAAGCGCTGGGTCGAGCGGATCGGGTCGATCGTGGTGTGAGGCAGGCCGAAAGCAAGGTTTACCCGGCGGGCAATGGGGCCCGCCGGGCTGAGGGAGAAACACGATGCGAGTTGAAAGAGGCGGCGATGGCGGTCTCCTTGTTTCGCCGCCGGCGTCCACGAATGCCGATGGAACTACAGCCTCTTAAGCTCCAGGTCGCGGGTTCGAGTCCCGCCCACCCCAGGGATGGGGTTGGTAGCTCAGTTGGTAGAGCAGGAATGTTCCATCCCTCTTGTCGCGGACGTCGTCGGTCTTGTTGTGTGCGTTGCATGGAAGCGATGGACCCGGCGGGCAATGGGGCCCGCCGGGCTGCAGGAGACGCAGGATTTCAGTTGATGGAGGCGGCAGTTGCCGCTTCCCGGTTTCGCCGCCGGCGTCCACGAATGCCGATGGAACTACAGCCTTTTAAGCTCCAGGTCGCGGGTTCGAGTCCCGTCCACCCTTCGATGGGGTGGTAGCTCAGTTGGATAGAGCGGGAACGTTCCATCTCTCTTGTCGTGGACGTCGTCGGTCCTTTTATGCGCGTTGCCTGGCGGATGCAGGCGGGACTCCATCGGTCGCGGGTTCGAATCCCGCCCGCCGGTTGGCGGTAGCTCAGCGGTAGAGCGATCGTTCCGCAGACGGACTTGCCGCGTGAGGCGATGCGTTGGTTTTTGCGGTGAATGCAGGTGGAACTCCATCTGGTAGCCCTTCATGGGTCGGGTTCAAGTCCCGGCCGCGTGGCGGCAGAGCCGCCATGCGGAAGGTTCCACCCTTCCTCGTCACCGCGCTTTTTATTTGAAGATTCGTTGCACAAGGAGCAACACCATGAATACCGAACAGTACGACGTCATCGCGCAGCCGGGAGCGGCGCCGATCAAGCTGTGGACCCGCGGCGTGCCGCTGGAGGACGAGGCGCGCCAGCAGCTGCAGAACATCGCCAAGCTGCCCTTCATTCATCGCTGGATCGCGGTGATGCCGGACGTGCACCTGGGCAAGGGCGCGACCGTCGGCTCGGTCGTGCCGACGATCGGCGCGATCGTGCCTGCCGCGGTGGGCGTGGACATCGGCTGCGGCATGATCGCCGCGCGCACCTCGCTGGTCGCCAGCGATCTGCCGGATAACTTGGCGCCGATCCGCAGCGCGATCGAGCGCGCGGTGCCGCATGGACGTACGCCCGGCGCGCGCGACAAGGGCGCGTGGCAGACCCCGCCGGGCGCGACAGTGGACGGCTGGTCGCAGCTGGCCAGCGACTTCGCGCTGATCTGTGAGCGCCATCCGCGCCTGCGCAAGACCAATAACCTGCAGCATCTCGGCACGCTCGGCACCGGCAACCACTTCGTGGAGATGTGCCTGGACGAGACGCAGCGGGTGTGGTTCATGCTGCACTCCGGCTCGCGCGGCGTGGGCAACGCGATCGGCAACCACTTCATCCAGTTGGCCAAGGAGGAGATGCGACGCTGGATGATCAACCTGCCGGACCAGGACCTGGCCTACCTGCCGGAAGGCAGCCAGTACTACGGGGACTACGTGTTCGCGGTGGACTGGGCGCAGCGTTATGCGCGGATCAACCGCGAGATCATGATGCGCAGCGTGGTCGAGGCGGTCCGCACGGTGATCGCCAAGCCGTTCGAGGCGCAGGCCGAGGCGGTGAACTGCCACCACAACTACGTCAGCCGCGAGCATCACTTCGGCAAGGACGTGTTCGTGACCCGCAAGGGGGCGGTCAGCGCGCGCAAGGGCGAACTGGGCATCATTCCCGGTAGCATGGGGGCCAAGAGTTTCATCGTCCGCGGGCTCGGCAACGCGGACAGCTTCCATAGCTGCAGCCACGGCGCCGGCCGGGTGATGAGCCGCACCGAGGCGCGCCGGCGCATCAGCGTCGACGAACACGCCAAGGCCACCGCGCACGTGGAGTGCCGCAAGGACCAGGATGTGGTGGACGAGTCGCCGGCGGCCTACAAGCCGATCGAGGCGGTGATGGCCGCGCAGCGCGACCTGGTGGAGATCGTGCACACGCTGCGGCAGGTGGTGTGCGTCAAGGGGTAGCAAGAGGTGCCGGCCGGCGTGCCGTGCTGCCGGCCGGTGCCGATCGTCCGTGCGGATTTGTCTGCACGGGGCTTTCAACGATGGATTGTTTTGCAATGGACATGATCGAACTCGATGGCGCCGCGGGCGGCGGGCAACTGCTGCGCACGGCGCTGACGCTGAGCCTGTGCACCGGGATCGGCTTTACTTTCTTCAACATCCGCGGCGCACGTCCGCGGCCGGGCCTGATGCGCCAGCACCTGACCGCGGTCGTTGCCGCGGCCGCGGTCGGCCAGGCGTGCACCCACGGCGCGCAGCTCGGCGCGACCACGCTACGGTTCGAGCCGGGAACGGTCGTGCCCGGCGACTACCATTTCGCTACCGGCAGCGCCGGCTCGACCACGCTGGTGCTGCAGACGCTGCTGCCGGCGCTGTGGCGCGCCGGTGCGTCGTCGTGCCTGACGCTGGAAGGCGGCACCCACAACCCGCTGGCGCCCTGCGCCGACTTCCTCGCCGAGACCTATCTGCCGGCGTTGCAGCGCCTGGGCGTGAGCGTGGGGCTGACGTTGGACCGGCATGGCTTCTATCCGGCCGGCGGCGGCGCGCTGCGGGCCAGCATCGCGCCTTGTGCGCAGTTGCGGCAGGTGGACTTCGATGCACGCGGTGCGTTGCAGGCGCTCGAGGCGCAGGTGCTGGTCTCGGGCCTGTCCGGCAAGATCGGCCGGCGCGAACTGGCGGTGCTGGCCGAGCGTCTCGGGGTGGACGCCAGCCCGCGCCACGTGCACAGCGTGCGTCCGGCGATGGGGCCAGGCAACACCGCGTTGGTACGGGTGCGGCATGCGGCGCACGTGGAGGTCTTCGCCGGTCACGGCGAGCGCGGCGTCTCCGCCGAGCAGGTCGGCGAACGCCTGGCGGCGCAGGTGCGACGCTACCTCGACGGCGGCGCCTGCGTCGGCGAGCATCTCGCCGATCAGTTGCTGCTGCCGATGGCGCTGGCCGGCGGCGGCGCCTTCACCACCGACACGGTCAGCGCGCACCTGTCCAGCAATGCCCGGTTGATCGAGAAGTTTCTGCCGGTGGAGATTGCCTGGGAGCAGGTGGCTCCGCAGCAGTGGCGGGTGGTCGTGTCCAGCTGAGGGCGAGGGGACTGCCGCCATGCTGTGACCGCCCAGCATCGCTGGGCGGTCCGCCTACGCATCACAGTGCGCGGTTGAAGCCCTGTACGATCTCCATGGAGACCTCGCGCGTGCCCGGCGCTCCCTGGAGTTGCCTGGATGCCGCCATTGCCGCGTCGACCGAACCGTAGTCGATCATGGCGCTGCCATCGACGTCCGAGGCATACACCACGCTGCCGCCGCTGCGGCGGGCCAGTGCCCGGGCCACATCCGGCGTGGTGCCGAACAGCTTGAGCTTGCCGGTGACCACCACCGGCTGACCGCTGCGTTCGTCGATCGCGGCGCGCAGCGCGGTCGCGTCCGTTGCGCGGGATTGCGTAGCCGTTGCGGTGTCCGCGCGGGCATTGCCACCGAGCACGATGGCATACGGTCCGACGCGGGCGGCGACGGTGCCGCCGCCATCGGCGGCAGCCACCTGGGCGCGTTGCGTTCCGGTGCCTGCCATCTGCGGCGCCGTGCGCACCGTGGCATCGGGCAGCAGACGGTAGGTACTGCGGCCGATCTGGAAGCGCGCGCCTTTGGCTGCCTGGTGCAGTGCCTGGGCATCGGCGTATTGGGCCGATGCGGGCGCGGCCGCGGTCAGTGCAAGCACGGCGAAAAGAAAGAGCGTATTGGTCTTCATGTCAGTGGCCCACCACGCGGAGTTCGAAGTCCTGCAGTTGTTCCTCGCCGTGCGCGTCGAGCATGTCGGCGACCTCCAGGGTCCAAGACCCGGCCGCATCCTCGTCCAGGAAGGCGTTGCTGGCGGTCAGCGGGATCGACATGCCCTGGGTATAGACGTCCTTGTTCAAGGCCGAGAACGGGGTCATCACATAGCTGCGGGTGCCATGTGGAGAGATCAGCACCACGCGCAGGCGGCTGGGATCCTTGTGGGTGCCGTCGAAGTACAACTGCACCGTCTCGACCTTGAAATGCTGCTTGATGGCCACGGTCAGTCTGGCCGGCGAGGCGACGCCGCCGATGGTGCTGGCCGCGTCGGTGGTGACCTGGTAGTCGGTGTCCTGCAGCGGCGGGAGGGTGTTGAAGTGCGTGGCCGCCTCGACGGCCGCCGCGGCATCCACCAGCCCGAAGCCGTACCAGTTGCTGAAGCGATGGCCGGCGGCATTGGTGATCCAGCCGGGATCGATCACGCTGCCGTTGTAGAGCGCCTTCGGCTGCCCGCTGTCGATCGGCCGCGCGGTCGTGGCCAGGATGTATTTCACGTCGCGCCAGGTCAGTTGCGGATTCACGCCGAGCATCAGCGCCGTCACCCCTGACACCGTCGGCGTGGCCGAGGACGTGCCGTTCATGAGCCCGGTGTAGTTGCACGATGCGTCGATCGGGGACTTGCTGCCGTCCAGCGCGTTCTCCACCGGCACCCCGTCGCGGTTGTAGCCGGCGGCACAGCCGCTGAGGTCGGTGGTCACGATCGCCGGGTCGTAGTGGGGGTCGCTGGCGGTCGTCGCCGACCGGGACTGCTGGTAGCGCCTCTGCCGCCCGTATTCGCCGCCGAAACCGCTGACCCAGACCGCCGAGCCGGGGGACGAGTACGAACTGCGCACGCCTCGCGCATTCACCGCACCGACCACGATGGTGGTGATCAGGTCGTTATTCGGATCGACGTTGGCCAGGCTGCAGGCGACGTTGTAGCGCTTGGGCAGGTCCGGGCAATGATCGGCCAGCGTGCCTTGCGCGTCCGCGTAGATGAAACTGTTGAAGTCGTTGCCGGCCGCCTTGACGTAGATGGCGCCCTTGCCGTTGCGCCCGGCGCGCATGAGTTTTTCCCAGGCGTACTGCGCTTCGACCGAGACGTTGGGATAGAAATTGGAGACGATGCCCCAGCTGTTGTTGAAGATGTCCAGCGTCCTGGCCTCGGCGCCATTCCCCCAGGCATTGCGGAGCTTGTCGTCGCTCTGGTCCGAATCGAGGAAGTTGAAACCAGCCAGCGACGCGTCCGGGGCGACGCCGCGTCCGCCTTTGCCGTTCCAGCCCACCGCGGCGGCGATGCCGGCCACCGCCGTGCCGTGCGCGTCGCCGACGTCGCTGGGCTTGGGGTCGTGCGAACCGTCCAGGAAATTGTACGAGCCGTTGGGCAGGATGTTGGCGGCGAGGTCTTCGTGGTGGATGTCCAATCCGCCGTCGACCACGCCGATCTTGGCACCTGCGCCGCGGATGTGCAGTTCGTGCAGGACATCCACATCCAGGTCGACACCGGGCGTGGGAAGCGTGTCGCCGATGACCGCCTGGCCCTGGTTGTGCAGGTACCACTGATAGCGGAACAGCGGATCGTCGGCGGCGCTTGCGGCGGCCGCGGTAGTGCCTGCGGCGATGCCGAGCGCGAGTGCCGACAGCAGGACAGTGACCGGTCGTGTACAGGGAGGTGTCATGTGGCGGATCCAGGGGAGGTGAGGGACAGTCGATGGCGCTTGCCACGTGCATGCCAGGCATCGCCTGCGCAGTGCCGATCGAGGTGTTGCCTGCTGGCGTTCGCCATCGGGTCGGATACGGTCGATCGCCAAGCGCGGCGCAAGCTACCCGCATCCGGATTTCCGCCGCAAGCGCAACGCACACCGCGAAAATGACGTAGTTCGCATGTGTTTCGGTACTGTGCGGATCGCCGCGCGATGACGCGGGATTTCAGTCGAAACGCGCTGCCGGCGCGTGCAAAGCGTTTACAAAATGCTCCAGCGCGGCGTCGGCTTACGCAAGCGCGGGCAACCGGCGCGGTGCGAAGCCATCGGGAGTTGCGCACGCCATCGCCTTGCGCACGCCATCGCCTGAAGCATGCGCCGCAAGGCCGGTTCTGCGCGGGAACGTTCAACGTGGCGGATGCCGACCAGACACACCGCGACGGATGCGATCCACCTTGCGCGCCGGGGTTGTTATCCTGGCGGGCGCTGCCGCGTTGCCAGGAAGGTCGTTCCGATGCGCACTCCCATCGCCTCCGTCCCGATCGCGCCCGCCCGGGCGCGCGCGTTGTGGCTGCACGCGCAGCGCCTGACCACGCCGGCGCCGTTCGGCCGCGGTGCCGAGGCGGTGCGGCAGGCCACCGCGCACCTGGGCTACGTGCAGATCGACACCATCCACGTGATCGCGCGCAGCCACCACCACGTGCTCTACACGCGCATTCCCGAGTACCGCGAACAGGACCTGGAGCAGGCGCAGTCGCAGGACAAGTCGCTGTTCGAGTACTGGACCCATGCCTTGGCCTACGTGCCGGTCGCCGACTACCGCATGTACGTGGCGCAGATGGCCCGGCGACGTGCGCAGGCCGACGCCAGGGGCGCGGTGGATGCGCAGGACTACGCGCGACTGCTGCGGCGCATCCGCAGCGAGGGGCCGTTGTCGATCCGCGACATCGACGACGAAGTCCTGGTCGAGAAGACCCATCCGTGGGGCAGCCGCAAGCCGTCGCGGGCGGCGTTGCAGTACGGTTTCTTCGGCGGCGACCTGGTGATCAGCCGGCGCAGCGGCATGCTCAAGACCTACGAGCTGGCGGCGCGGCATTTCGGCTGGAGCCGGCGGCCGCGCCCGGTCAGCGAAGCGCAGTTCGCGCAGTACCTGCTGCAGCGTGCGCTGCGCGCGCAGGGCATCGTCGGCGTGGAGTCGATCTGCTACGGGGAGACCGCCGCCAAACCGGCGGTGCGTGCGTTGATCGCCGCGGAGGTGGCGCGCAAGCGCCTGCGCCCGGTGCATCTGCAGGGGCAGGAAGGCGTGGCCCTGTGGGCCGCGCCGGAGGTGCTGGACAGCGCGCCGCCGCCGCCGGACCCGACACGGGCGCAGCTGCTGTCGCCGTTCGATCCGCTGGTGATCCAGCGCAAGCGGCTGCAGCAGTTCTTCGGCTACAGCCATCGCTTCGAGGCCTACGTGCCGGCGCCGCAGCGGGTGCTGGGCTACTTCGCGCTGCCGGTGCTGGTCGGCGACCGCATCGTCGCCGCGCTCGACCTGAAGATGGACCGCCGCGCCGGCCGCCTGCTGGTCCAGCAATGGACCTGGCTGGAACCGCGACGCCCGGCGCTGCAGGCGGCGGTCGACGCGGCGCTGCAACGCTTCGAGCGGTTTCATCTGCCCTAGCGGCCCGTCGCCGTCACGGATGGCGGATGGCGCCCGCTCGACGGCAGCGGCATCCGCGGCGGAGCGCCGGGCGCCGGGCGCCGGCGCGGTGCCATACAGGGCCGATCGCAGGATCGCGACGGTCGCACACTTCGTGCGCTGCGGTCCCCGCGAACGCGAGGCCTGCGAACGGCGACCAGGGTCACCTCGCGACCACAGGCCGCTGCTTAGGCTCCGGATTCCCCCTTCGCCTGGCCGCCGCATGTCCGCTGCCCGACACTGTCTCCATGATGCCCTCGACGCCTGCCGTCGCGGCGCGCCCGCGGTCCTGGCCGTGGCGATGGCCCGCGAAGGCTCCACCTACGCGCATGCCGGCGCGATGGCCTTGTTCGGCGCCGATGGCGCACAGCAAGGCTGGCTCAGCGGCGGTTGCCTGGAGCCGGAGATCGCGCGGTGCGCCGCCGAGGCCGCCGTCGCCGGCATGCCGGTGTGGATGGAGATCGATACGCGCGAGGACGAAGACCTGCTGTCGGGTTCGTCCGCCGGTTGCCGCGGCCGCCTGCACCTGGCCTTGTTGCCGCTGCTCGCCTTGCCCGGTTTCGAGGAGCTGGCCCAGGCCTGGCTGCAGGGGCGCGGTGGCTTGACCCTGGCGCTGGATGTCGACGGCGGCATCGCCGCCAGCGTGGCCGATCAGGCGTTGCGGTGGTGCCTGCCGTGGCACACGCTGTCTGCGGCTCCGCGCGCTGGCGAGGTGCACGTGCCGCCGGCGCCGAGGGTCAGCGTCTTCGGTGCCGGCCCGGAAACCGCCTTGCTGCTGCCCTTGCTGCGGCAGTTGGGCTGGATGACCACCCTGGTCGAACAGCGGCCGCGCTGGTCTGCGTTGGCTGCGTTGGCCGATCGCGCCCTGGCGTGCACGCCGACACGCGCGCTGGCCGACTGTGCCGGCAGCGATGCGGCGCTGGTGATGCACCACAATTTCGAACTGGATCGCGAAGCGCTGGATGCGCTGGCCGGCAGCGCGATCCCGTTCCTCGGTCTGCTGGGGCCGGTGCGGCGACGCGAGGACCTGTTCCGTTTGCTGAGCCCGACGCAACGCGCGCAGTTGTCGCCGCGCCTGCATTCGCCGATCGGGCTGCGCCTGGGAGGCAATGGCGCGGAAGCGATCGCGCTGAGCATCGCCGCGCAATTGCAGGCCAGCCGGGCCGCGCCGCCGCGGCTGAGCGCGGTCGCGCAGGCCAGCGACAGGCTGCGGCGATCGCATCGCGATGCGCTGGCGGCGGCGCCGCGACGGCTGGCCGAGGGCGGCGGCTGATGGCGCAGGCGCACGCGGCGCTGATCCTGGCCGCCGGCGGCAGCCGCCGCCTCGGCCGCGCCAAGCAGGCGCTGACCAGCGCCGGCGAACCCCTGTTGCGTCGGGTCGTGCGTCTGGCGCTATCCACGGCGCCCGCGCGCTGCGTGGTGGTGCTGGGCGCGCACGCCGAGGCGCTGTATCCGTTGCTGGACGGATTGCCGGTGGAATGCGTGCGCAATCCGGACTGGTCCACCGGCATGGGCGGCAGCCTGGACTGCCTGCGCGCGGCGGTACGCGACGATGCCGCGATCGCCCGCAGCCTGGTGCTCGGCTGCGACCAGCCCGCGCTGGCCGCGGCGCATCTGCAGGACCTGTTGGCCGCGGCCGCGCGGGCGGCGTCCGGTTGCGCGGTCAGCGCCTACGCGGGCGTGCGCGGGATGCCGGCGGTGGTGGCGCAGCAGCGCTGGCGCGCTTTGCCATTGGCCGGCGACGAGGGCTTGCGCGCGCTGTTCGCGACGCTGGCGCCGGACAGCCTGGGCTGCATCGCCGCACCGGCATTGGCCCTGGACCTGGACACGCCGCAGGACGTGGAGGCGGCGGTGGCAAAGGGGTGGCTGGATCCGTCGTAGCGGTTGCCGGCGGGCGCACGGTGTTGTGCGGGGCGTGCTGCGCCGTGCGCGAGGTGCGGCCGAACGGGGTCTCGGTTCAGACGGCGGTCGACGTCGGGGCGTTCGCCATTGCGTTCGTCATGGTTGCAGGCGCTGCGGTGGCGCGTCGGCCAGCCACACCGCAGGAGCGGCTTCGGTCACGACGGTGGCACAAGCCGACATGGCGTTCTGCGTCGTTCGTCGTGACGGAAGCGCACCTCTCGTACTCTGCTTTCGCTGTCCTGCCGTTGGAGGTCACCTGAAGTCGCTCCCGCGGCGGCCTGGGTCGCGTCGGCTGGACGTAACGGTCGAAAACCCGATCGCGCTCAGCCGATCAACTTGTCCGGGGTGATCGGCAGGTCGCGGATGCGCTTGCCGGTGGCGTGGAACACGGCGTTGGCGATGGCCGCGGGAATGCCGACCATGCCCAGCTCGCCCATGCCCTTGACCCCGAGCGGGTTGACGATGGTGTCGTCCTCTTCGACGAACATGGTCTGGATCTCGTGCACGTCGGCGTTGACCGGCACGTGATAGTCGGCCAGCGAGGCGTTGAGCATGCGTCCGTAGCGATGGTCGATCTCGGTGCCTTCGCTGAGCGCCATGCCGATGCCCATCACCACGCCGCCGATCTCCTGGCTGTGCGAGGTCAGCGGATTCATGATCTTGCCGCAGGCGGTCGCCTCGATGACCCGCGTCACCTGCACCATGCCGGTATCCGGATCGACCTTGACCTCGATGAACTGCGCGCCGTGCGCGGCGGTCGCGTACTTTTTGCGTTCGGCCGAGGGCTTGGATTCGTGCACCACCTCCAGTTCCTGCAGGCCGTGCTGGTGCATCAGCTTGGCGACGTCCAGGCCGGCCTCGGGCTTGCCGATCGGGCGCAGCCGGCCATCGACCAGCTCCACCGCGTCCACGTGCAGCCCGCTGAACGCGGCCTGCCCGTCCTGCCTGGCCAGTTCCAGCAGCTTGCCGCGGATCTCGCGCGCCGCGCCGTGGATCGCGCTGCCGACGCTGGCGGTGGTCCACGAGCCGCCCTGCGCGGGCGCCTTGGGCAAGCGCGTATCGCCGAGTTCGAACTGCACGCGCTTGGCGTCGATGCCCAGGTACTCGGCGGCGATCAGGGTCATCACCGTGTAGGTGCCGGGGCCGATGTCGGCCGTGGCGCTGCCGACCCGCGCGCTACCGTCGGCCTTCAGCACCACCCGCGCCAGCGCCGGCATCTGCATCGCCGCCCAGGTGCCGGTGGCCATGCCCCAGCCGACCAGCAGGCGGCCGTCGCGCATGGAGCGCGGTTCGGGCGTGCGCTTGCTCCAGCCGAAGGTTTCGGCGGCCAGCGCGTAGCACTCGCGCAGCGCCTTGCTCGAGAACGGCTTGCCGCTGTCCGGATCGGTCTCGGCATAGTTGGCCAGACGCAGCTGCAACGGGTCCATCTTCAGCGCATAGGCCAGTTCGTCCATCGCGCACTCGATGCCGAACATCTGGCTGATCGTACCGGGCGCGCGCATCGCCTGCGGGGTCGGCAGGTCGGTCTCCACCACCTCGAAGCGATCCTCCACGTTCGGACAGGCGTACAGCGAGCGCGCATTACGGAAGATCGCCTCGTTGAACGCCTCGATGCGCGAGGTATTGAGCACGTGCCGGTAGCGGATCGCCTGCAGCGTACCGGCAGCGTCGGCGCCCAGGCCCAGCTCCACGCGGTAGTAGGGGCGGTAGCCATGGCCGCTGAACATCTGCCGCCGGGTGTAGACGATCTTCACCGGCAGGCCGACCGCCTTGGACACCGCGCCGAGCAGAAACGTGTAGTAGTTCGGGCGCAGGCACGAGCCGAACGCGCCGCCGACGAACAGCGACACCACGTTGACCTTGTCCAGCGGAATGCCGAAATAGCCGGCCAGCTGTTCGCGGTCCTGGTAGACGTTCTGGCTCTTGTTCACCACGGTCAGGGTGTCGCCGATCCAGTAGCCGATGCCGCCATGCGGCTCCATCGGGTTGTGATGCTCGACCGGCATCGTGTACGCGGCTTCCAGCTTCACCGGTGCGGCGGCGAACGCGGCGGCCGGGTTGCCGCGCGGCTTCGGCGTCTTGTCCGGGGTCGGATCGTGCGCCTGGTCGAGCAGCGCGTCGAAATCGGTTTGCGCGGTCTCGGCGGCGTAGTCCACCTGGATCAGCCGCGACGCATGCCGCGCCTGCTCGAAGGTGGCGGCCACCACCACCGCGATCGGCTGCGCATTGAAATGGATGCGGTCGTCGACCAGGGCACGGAACGACAGGTCCTCGCCCTTCTTCTTGATCTCATCGGACACCGGCTTGATCGCATTGAGGTGGGTCAGCACCTTGATCACGCCCGGCGCGGCCTCGGCGGCGCGGGTGTCGATGCGCACGATGCGGCCCTTGGCGATGGTGCTGGTGAGGATGTAGCCGTGGACCAGGTGCGGGATCTGGAATTCGGCCGCATAGCGCGCCTTGCCGGTGACCTTGGCGTAGCCGTCGACGCGGCGCATTTCCTTGCCGATGTAGTTCATTGCCGGTTCTCCGGTTGGCCGCTCACGCGGCGTCGCTGCCGCTGGCGCGGTGCAGGGCGCGGATCATCGCGTGCGTGCCCATCGGGATCTTGTAGGCGTTGTGCGCCAGCGGCCGCGCCGCGGCCATCTCGGCCTGCGCGGCGGCGGCGAAGGCGGCCTCGCCGACCTGTTGCCCGACCAGCGCACGTTCGGCGGTGCGCGCGCGCCAGGGTTTGTGCGCCACCCCGCCCATGGCGATGCGCGCTTGGCGGATGCGTCCGTCCGGTTCCAGCGCCAGCGCCGCGGCCACCGAGACCAGGGCGAACGCGTAGCTGGCCCGGTCGCGCACCTTCAGGTAATGGCTGTGCGCGGCGAAGTCCTGCGCCGGCAGGGTGATCGACTCGATCAGTTCGCCGTGCGCCAGTTGGTTGTCCACATCGGCGCGTGCATCGGGCAGCAGGTGAAACTCGGCGAACGGGATCTCGCGGCGCGCGCCGGCCGGCGTGCGCACCTGCACCGTCGCATCCAGTGCGGCCAGCGCCACGCACATGTCCGACGGATGCACCGCCACGCAGTGCGCGCTGTGGCCGAAGATCGCGTGGGTGCGGTTGAGCCCTTCGCGCGCGCCGCAACCGCTGCCCGGCGCGCGCTTGTTGCAGGGCAGGGCGGTGTCGTAGAAGTAGCCGCAGCGCGTGCGCTGCAGCAGGTTGCCGCCGTTGCTGGCCATGTTGCGCAGTTGCATCGTGGCCCCGGCCAGGATCGCCTGGCTCAGCAGCGGGTAGCGCTGCCGCACCAGCGGATGGTTGGCGGTCTGCGTGTTGTTGGCGAGCGCGCCCAGGCGCAGGCCGCCGTCGGCGGTTTCGGCGATCTCGGCCAGGTCCTTGAGCCGGGTCAGGTCGACGATCTCGTCGGCACCGGTGACCCCTTCCTTCATCAGGTCGAGCAGGTTGGTGCCGCCGCCGAGGAAGCGCGCGTTCGGGTTGGCGGCGACACGGCGTACCGCGTCTTCCGGCGATGTCGCGCGCTGGTACTTAAACGGCGTCATCGGCCACCTCCTTCGCCATCTTCAGGGCGGTCAACTCGGACTGGTCGACGTAGCGCCAGGTCAGCGGCCGCGGCGCGCCGCCGCTGTGCACGTCCTGGATGGCGGCGACGATCTTGGGGTAGGCGCCGCAGCGGCAGATGTTGCCGCTCATGCGCTCGCGCACCTCCGCGTCGCTGAGCTCGGTGACCGGCCGGCTGACGTCGGCGCTGGCGTGGCTGGCGTCGCCACGCTTGATCTCGTTGAGCAGCGCTACCGCCGAGCAGATCTGCCCGGGCGTGCAGTAGCCGCACTGGAATCCGTCGTGCTGCACGAACGCGGCCTGCATCGGATGCAGCCGTTCGCCGTCGGCCAGGCCTTCGATGGTGGTGATCTGCGCGTCTTCGGCCTGTGCGGCCAGGGTCAGGCAGGACAGGCGCCGCTCGCCGTCGACGATTACCGTGCAGGCGCCGCACTGGCCGTGATCGCAGCCCTTCTTGGTGCCGGTCAGCGCCAGGTGCTCGCGCAGCGCGTCCAGCAGCGTGGTGCGCGGGTCCAACTGCAGCGCGTGGCGCTGGCCGTTGACCTGCAAGACCACGGGCAACGCGTTCTGCGGCGGCGCGGCCTTGGCGGCGGGTGCGGCGAACGCGGCCTCGCTGAAGAGGATCTGGCCGCCGGCGCTGCTCAGGCCGGCGGCCGAGAGCAGGGCGATGAAGTCGCGGCGCGACAGGCCGTTGATGCCGAGCCGGCGTGCGAGCGCGGCTTCGTCCTCGCTCAGCGGGGTATCGCGCGCGGTGTCGGCGCCGGAACGGCTGGGGTCGTGCTGCATCGGTCTCTCCTGCCTGGGGACCGCCACCGCGCGCGCCGCGGCGCGGCATGGGGCGAGTCGACCTGGGTAGCGGCACCGCCATCGCGGCACCGGCGTGCGGGCACGCCTCGGCACCCAGGGGCAGCATCGCGGCGGTGCCGCGAAGGGATTGCGAAGAGCATGCGAAGGGACGGTGTCGAGGCCGCGACGCGTGCGTGGAGGCGGGATCGGAGCGCGTTCACCTGGCCCAGCCGGCGGCATTGGACGCAACGCGCCTACGCGCCTGCATCCGGGACAAGGACCGTCGCCATGGTCCCCACGCGCGCATTGCTATCGTGGCGCGTGGTCCGCACGGATGTGTTGCAATGAAAAACTGGCTGTTCCTGTTGGTGGCCATCCTCGCCGAAGTGGTCGCGACCTCGGCGCTGAAGGCCAGCGAGGGCTTCACCCGGCTGTGGCCGACGCTGCTGGCGCTGTGCGGCTACGGCATCGCGTTCTACCTGCTGTCGCTCACCTTGCGCAGCGTGCCGGTCGGCGTGGCCTATGCGTTGTGGTCGGGCATCGGCATCGTGCTGATCTCGCTGCTGGCCTGGTGGCGGTTCGGGCAGGCGCTGGATCCGCCGGCGCTCCTCGGCATGGCGCTGATCGTTGCCGGCGTGGTGGTCATCAACGTGTTCTCGCGCAGCGCGCCGCACTGATCGTGGGCCGGCGAGGCCGGTCGCGCGGTGCGCTGCCGGCATGGCTCAGGCGGGCGGTCCTTCCAGGCAGGGCTGCATCACGCTGGCCAGCCAGTCGCTGAAGGCCTGGACGCGCCGCGACAGATGGCGGCGATGCGGATAGACGATCTGGACCGGCATGGAGGGCGCGGGCCAGTCGGCCAGCACGGCGACCAGGTCGCCGCTGTGCAGATGCTCCTGGACGTCGAACGCCGGGATCTGGATCAGCCCCAGGCCGGCCAGGCAGCAGGCGATGTAGGTTTCGGCGTTGTTGGCCGCAACCTGTGCCGGCACTGCCTGCGTGCGCAGCCGTCCGTCCTCGCGCCATTCCCAGATGGCGGTGTGGGGATGACCCGGCACGGCATAGTGCACGGCCAGATGGTTCCGCTGCAGGTCCTGCGGCGTGGCCGGGGTGCCATGCCGTGCGAGATAGTCCGGGCTGGCGCAGTTGATCAACTGCAGCGCACCGAGCGATCGCGCCACCAGGCTGCTGCCGGTCTCCAGCGTGCCGACGCGCAAGGCGCAGTCGATGCCTTCGTGGACCAGGTCGAGGGTGCGGTCGCTCGACCCAAGCTCCAGTTCGATGCGCGGATGCCGCGCGAAGAAGCCGGGCAGCGCCGGCGCCACCTGCCTGCGGGCGATGCGGCTGGGCAGGTCCACGCGCAACCGGCCCTGCAGGGACTGGCCGGACGGCCGGAACTGCTGCTCCAGTTCCTCGCTGTCGGCGACCAGGGCAATGGCGCGCTCGACAAGCGCCGCGCCATCCTGGGTCAGGCTCACGCGCCGCGTCGTGCGGCTGAACAGCCGGGTGCCCAGCCGGCTTTCCAGTTGCTGCACCGCCAGCGACACCGTGGGCCGGGGCAGCCCGAGTTGCGCGGCGGCGATGGAAAAGCCGCCGCTCTGGGCAACGCGAAGGAAGATGCGCAGTTGATCGATGCGGTCCATGGAACGGATCCATTGGTAGCGATTCCTGTCCAGTCTATGAGCAAACCGGCGATTTATTGACCGGAATGGCGAGAATACAGTCGTCGAACCCGATGACTGACTAGGAGTTCGCATGTCTCGACACAGCATTGCAGGCAAGGTCGTCCTGATCGCCGGCGGCGCCAAGAATCTGGGTGGGCTCATCGCCCGCGATCTGGCCACCAACGGCGCCAAGGCCATCGCCATCCACTACAACAGCGCCGCGAGCCGGGCCGATGCCGACGCCACGGTGGCCGCCATCGAGCAGGCCGGTGCCAAGGCGGTGGCCCTGCAGGCCGACCTCACCACGGCCGCGGCCGTCGAAACGCTGTTCGCCGATGCCGTGGCCGCCGTCGGCCGCCCCGATATCGCCATCAACACCGTGGGCAAGGTGCTCAAGAAGCCCATGGCCGAGGTCAGCGAGGCCGAGTACGACGCCATGGCGGCGATCAACAGCAAGGCGGCGTTCTTCTTCCTGAAGGAGGCCGGTCGGCACGTCAACGACCACGGCAAGATCGTGACCCTGGTGACCTCGCTGCTGGGCGCGTTCACCCCGTTCTATGCCGCCTACGCCGGCTCCAAGGCGCCGGTCGAGCACTTCACGCGCGCGGCGGCCAAGGAACTGGGCGAGCGCGGGATTTCGGTCACGGCCGTCGGTCCCGGCCCGATGGACACGCCGTTCTTCTATCCGGCCGAAGGCGCCGAGGCGGTGGCGTACCACAAGACCGCTGCCGCGCTGTCGCCGTTTTCCAGGACCGGCCTGACCGACATCGAGGACGTGGTGCCGTTCGTTCGCCACCTGGTCAGCGACGGCTGGTGGATCACCGGCCAGACCATCCTGATCAACGGTGGCTACACCACCAAATAGGCCGCCGCGTCCGTTTCACGATGCCGCTGGTGCCCTGCGTCGGGCACGTGTGCCTGCATGAAAAAGGGCCGCCCGAAGGCGGCCCCGTGTGACACCGCGGCGAGCGCGCCGGATCAGAAGAACAGGCGCACGCCGAACGAGGCGCTGCGGCCGGGCAGCATGACGTCGTCCTTGAGGAACGAGGTGTGCACCCGCGCATCCTGGTTGGTCAGGTTGTTGCCGTCCAGGAACACTTCCCAGGCAGTGCTGCCGGCATCGACGTGATACGCCAGGTGCGCATCGACCAGGGTGTAGCCGGCGGTCGGGGTCTCGTTGACCGCCACCTTGTCCTGCTTCTGGTAGCGGGTGGCGCCCAGCGCGGCGCGCCAGTTGCTGGCATCCCAGCGCAGCTGCGCACCGTAGCGCGCCGGCGCGATGCGCGGCAGGTTGCCGCCGTCCTTCAGCCGCGCGCGCACGGTGTCGCCGAACACGCGCAGGTCCCAGGCGCCGCTGTCGTTGTCGGCCAGGTGGAAGGTGGCTTCGCCCTCGAAGCCGTGGAATACCGCATCGGCTTGGGTCCACTGGCGGATCGGCAGGAAGTCGTTGTCTTCCTCGTGGTACCACTGGCCGCCGGTGTCGACGATGTAGATGAAATCGTCGTAGCGGTTGTAGTAGCCGGACACCTTGGCGTCCACCCAGTCGTTCTTGAAGTTCAGGCCAAGCTCGGCCTGGTTGGCCTTCTCGGTGCGCAGGTCGGGGTTGCCGATCTCGTAGGCGAGGGTGGCGATGTGCGGGCCGTTGGCGAACAGTTCTTCCTCGGCCGGGGCGCGCTCGGCGTGGTCGAGGTTGGCGGTCAGGCGCCACTGTTCGTTGAAGCGGAAGCCGCCGCTCAGCGACAGGCTCTTCGGGGTGAAGTCGCGGTCCACGCCGGTGTCGGTCTCGTACTTGATCTTGTCCACGCGCGCGCCGACTTCGGCCTGCACGCGGTCCCAGGTGTTGCGCGCCAGCGCGAACACGCCGAGGGCGCGGGTGTCGGTCTTGGGCACGAAGGCCTCTTCGCCGGTCGCCTGGAAGGTCGAATCGCTGCCCTGCACGCCGACCGCGGTCTGCCAGCCGCCGCCCAGGCCGAAGGATGCCTCCACGCGGCCTTCGTTGGCGCGCTTGTCGAACTTGGTGCCCACTTCCGCGCCTTCGAACTCGGTGTGGGTGTAGGCGGTGTGGCCGAAGCTGTAGCGCAGCGCGCTGCCGTCGCCCCACGGGTCGTTCAGCGCGCCCTTGAGCTCGAAGCGGTCCTGATGCAGCTGCAGCGACACGCCGCGCTCGCCGGCAGCGGGGTCGCCCGGCTCGCCCGGGTTGCCGTAGTTGTCGCGGAAGCGCGAGACCGACACGCCGACGAAGCCCCAGTCGCCGGCCAGCGAGCTGCCGATCGAGCCGACCTTGGACTTGACGAACGAGTTCAGCTGCGGGCCCTGCGGCGTGTCGTAGTCCTTCAGGTTGCGATACACGCCGTCGGCATGGATCGACAGGCCGCTGCCGTTGCCGGCATCGACGCGGAACATGTCGGTGTTGCCGCTCTTGTCGCCGCCTTCCCAGCGCGCCTCGGCGCGGCCATGCACGCCGTCGACCGGGGTCTCGGCGATGCGCCCGTCGACCACGTTGACCACGCCGCCGATGGCGCCGGAGCCGTACAGCAGGGTGGACGGGCCCTTCAGCACTTCGATCTGGTCTGCCAGGAACGGCTCCACCGCCGGCGAATGGTCCTGGCTGACCGTGGACACGTCCTGCGAGGACAGGCCGTCGTTGAGCACCGCCACGCGCGGGCCGTCGAGGCCGCGGATGATCGGCCGGCCCACGCCGGGGCCGAAGTTGGAGCTCTGCACGCCGGGCAGGCTGGCCACGGTCTCGCCGATGCTGGCGCCGCGGTTCTCGTCCAGGCGCTCGCCGGCCAGCACGTCCACCGGCTGGCTCAGCGCGCCGGCGGCATCGCGCAGCGGGCTGGCGGTGACCACCACCTGGTCCAGGTCCTTCACGTGCCGGTCCTGCTTGTGGCCTGCGACATGGCGGCTGTCGCTGGCCGGCGGCGTGGCGTCGGCGGCGGCCGGCGCGGGGCTGGGGTCGGCGGCCAGCGCCAGCGAGGGGCTGAGCAGGCCAAGCAGGGCCAGGGACAGGGCGGAACGGCGGAGCGGGGCGGGACGGTGAGAGGGCATGGGCATTCCATTAGGAGGGACATTCGGGGCGACGCGCGCGCTGCCGGCACCGCATGGCGGCGGTGCACGGTCGAGGAGGAGGCGCGGGGCGCGCTGGTCGCCGGCGGCCGAATGTTATATTATTCTGTAACACATTCAACCCGTGCCGACCGTCATGTCCCCATCGTTCGATCTGCGCGCCCTGCTCGACCGTCTCGGCGCCACCGGCTCGCTGTTGTGCGCGGTGCACTGCGCGGTGCTGCCGCTGGCGCTGGCGCTGCTGCCGTCGCTGGGTCTGGCGATGTGGCTGGGCGAGGGCGTGGAGCGCAGCCTGGTGCTGTTCGTGACCTGCCTGGGCCTGTTCAGCCTGGTGCTCGGCTATCGCCGGCACCGCGCCTGGCAGGCGCTGGGTCTGCTGGTGCTGGGCCTGCTGGCGCTGTGGGCCGGCCTGCTGGTGCCGGCGCTGCACCACGCGGTGGCGCCGCACGCGGCGATCATGACCTTCGGCGGCACCCTGGTCGGCCTGGCGCATCTGCTCAACCTGCGCCTCAACCATGGCCACGTGCACGACGCAAGCTGCGCCCATTGAGCGCACGTGGTAGGCTTGCCGCCCTTGCGCGAGGGCGCCGACCGCGTTGGCCTCGCCAAACCCCGTGCGTCGCGCGGGGGTTTTCGCACATACATTCAGGAGTCGATGAGCATGGGTAAGGGTGACCGCAAGACCGCCAAGGGCAAGCGCTACAACGCCAGCTACGGCAATGCGCGCTCGCACAGCGTGAGCAAGGTGGCCGTGGGCGCTACCGCGTCGGTCGCGAAGAAGTCGGTGGTCAAGGCGCCGGCGGCCAAGAAGGCCGTGGCCAAGAAGACGGTCGCCAAGGCCGGCTGAGCCAGCCACCGGTTGCGACGAAGAACGCGGCGCTTGCGCCGCGTTTTTTTATGCCTGCGTGTATGGCTGGCGGTCGCCGCGAGGCACCGGTGAACGGCTTTGCGGCGGCAGCGGGTGAAGCGGAACGGGCTTCCCGATCGCGCCAGTAATCCGGGCCGCACGGCCGCTCAGTGCGGGCGTGGCGCGGCGGGGCCGTCGTCGTGGTCGTCGTGGCCGCTGCCGGCCAGGTCGGCGACCAGCGAGGTCGGCGCGTCCTCCTCGGCGGGCGGAGCGGGCGCCGGCGGCGGTGCCACCAGCAACAGCTCGGCCAGGCCGCGATAGATCGGCGTGCGGCAGACCAGGGCCGAGGCGCCGCGGGCGATCAGCACCGTCGCCAGGATCGGCAACAGCATGTCGCTGCTGTCGGTGAGTTCCAGCGAGATCACCGCCGAGGTCAGCGGCGCCTGGGTCACCCCGGTGAGATAGGCGCACATGCCCAGCAGCACGAAGATGCGCGGGTCCACGCCTGGCATCAGCACCGCCAGGTTGTGGCCGAGCCCGGCGCCGACCGCCAGGGCCGGCGAGAACAGGCCGCCGGGAATGCCGGCCACGTAGGACACCAGGTTCGCCAGCAGCTTCATCAGGCCGAATTCGTGGCCGACGCTGGCGTGCCCCTGCACCAGGCTGCGCGCCTGTTCGTAGCCGGTGCCGAACGCGCCGGCGCCGAAGATCAGGCCCAGCAGCACCAGCGCCAGGCCGCACAGCGCGGCCAGCAGCACCGGCTGCCGCCGGCGCAGCTCGCCCAGCCAGCGCGGCTTGCCGGCGACGGTGAGCAGCACCATGCGGGAGAAGGCGCCGCCGAGCAGGCCGGCGACCACGCCGCACAGCAGGATCGCCAGCCACGCCTTGCCCAGCGGCAGGCCGGCGGTGGCGACCCGGCCGAAGTAGGTGTAGTCGCCGAGCAGGCCCAGCGAGATCACGCCCCCGACGATCACCGCGGTCAGCAGGGTGCCGGAAAAGTGATGCTCGAAGCGCCCGCTCAGCTCCTCGATGGCGAACACCACCCCGGCCAGCGGCGTGTTGAACGCGGCGGCGATACCGGCGGCGCCGCCGGCCAACAGGAAATGGCTGGCCTGACGCGCATCGCGGAAGCCGAACCAGCGCCCGAGCACGTACATCAGGCTGGCGCCGACGTGCACGGTCGGGCCCTCGCGGCCGATCGAGGCGCCGCCGAACAGGGCCATGGTGGTCAACATCAGCTTGCCGGCGGACACGCGCAGCGACAGGTTGGACTGGCGGAAACCGTCGTCGGTACGGTCCAGCGCGGCGATCACCTGCGGAATGCCGCTGCCGCGGGTCGGACGCAGCGCGCCGTTGGTCAGCCAGGCGAGCAGGGCGAACACGCCCGGGGTCAGCAGCAGCGCCCACCACGGCGAATGCGCGGTGATGCGCTGGAACATGTGGAAGGCGGCGTCGCTGGCCTTGGCGAAGACGATGGACACCAGCGCCACCGCCACCGCGCCGCCCCACAGGACGGCGCGCTGCTTCCAGCTCTCCTGCGAGATCAGCGGGCGCAGACGCTGGCGAAGGCGGGGCGGTTGCGCGGAATCGGGCGAGTGCATGCGGCAATTGTCGCATGCGTTGCCGTGGTCGGGCGTCGGTGCGCCGCCGCCGTTGCCGTGGCGCTCAGCGCAGCGCCGGCAGCAGCGCCTGCGGGTCGCCGTCGTTGGGCGCGGCGGGGATGCCGAGCAGGCGGGTCAGCAGCGGATACACGTCGACGTTGTCGATCGGCGCCAGGGTGACGCCGCGGCGGAACGCCGGGCCGCGGGCGACGAACACCGCGCGCATCGACGGCAGCGCCGGGTCGTAGCCGTGCGAACCGCGCAGGCTGCGCGGCTTCCCGGCGATGCGCGCCCGCGGCAGCGCATCCCAGCCCTCGTGCATCTGGCACACGATCGGCGGGATACGCGGGTTGCTGCCGTAATGCCAGCGCGCCGGCAGCTCGCCCTTGCGCCAGCAGTCGTATTGCGGATGCGCACCGAGCAGCCGCGCCTCGGCCGCGGCCTCCTGGCCCGGACGCGGGGCGATGCCGACCGACTGCCCGTAGCTGATCACCGTGGCCTGCTCCGGCGACACCATGTCCTCCACCGCCAGCACCTGCTTGGGCGGCACCGCGGCCATGCCGTGGTCGGACACCAGCACCAGGTTGATCCGGTCCAGTTCGCCGCGCTGGGCCAGGCCGTCGAGCAGATGCCCGATCGCGGCATCGATCCTGGCGATGGCCTGCGCGTACTGCGGCGACTGCGGGCCGTGGCCGTGGCCGGCTTCGTCCACCTGTTCGAAGTACAGCGTCAGCAGCTGCGGGCGCGGCGCACTGGCGTCGTCGAGCCAGCCCAGCACCTGGTCGACCCGCGCGTTCGGCGGCATATCCGCATCGAAGGCCTGTTGGCGGCTGGGGCGCACGCCCTGGATGGCCGCCTCGCTGCCCGGCCAGGCCCAGGTCGCCGCGTGCAGGCCGGCCTTCTCGGCACTCACCCAGATCGGTTCGCCGCCCCACCAGCGGCCGTCGCCGACCGCGGCGCGATCGCTGATCTGGAACGTACCCAGCAGCGGGTCCTGCATGCTGTTGTGGACGATGCCGTGATGGTCCGGGCGCAGGCCGGTGGCGATGGTGTAGTGGTTGGGGAAGGTCAGCGACGGGTAGGAGGGCGTCATCCACTGCGCACGCACGCCGTCGTGGATCATGCGGCTCAGGTTCGGGGTGATGCCGCGATCGAGCATGTCCGCGCGCAGGCCGTCGATCGAAATCAGCAGCACCGGCGTGGGGGATGCCGCCGGCGCGGCGGCGCTGGCCGTAGCGGCCGCGTGCGGAGCCGGGGAGGGGGCGGAGGCGCAGGCACCGAGCAGCAGGGTGGCGCAGACGAGCGTGGAGCGCAGGGCGGAGGACATCATCGCGGCATGATACGGGGCCGCGGTGACGTGGCGAAGACACGGGCCGCCGCCGCGCCCATCGGCGCGCGGGCTGCGCGCCGCCGCCGCGGGGCCGCCGCATGGCGTGGCGCTCAGCCGAACAGCGCGGCCGTCGTGCCAGCGGCCGCGCCGCCGCCCTCGCGCCGCTCCAGCGCCAGCAGCGCGGCCTTGGTCGGCAGGCCGCCGCCGAAGCCGGTGAGTGCGCCGTTGGCGCCGATCACCCGATGGCAGGGCAGCACGATCGGCAGCGGGTTGCGGCCGTTGGCGGCGCCGACCGCGCGCACCGCACGCGGCTGGCCGAGGTGCTGCGCCAGTTGCGCGTAGCTCCAGGTCGCGCCGAACGGGATCTCGGCCAGCGCCAGCCACACCCGGCGCTGGAAGTCGGTGCCGTGCGGCGCCAGCGGCAGGTCGAAGTGCTCGCGCTCGCCGGCGAAGTAGGCCAGCAACTGCTCGCGCGCGGCGCGCACCGGGACCGGATCGTGGATCCAGTCGGCGCGGCCGCGGGCGTCGTAGCGGTTCTCCGGGAACAGGATGTGGCGCACGCCGTCGGCGCCGACGGCCACGGTCAGGACGCCGATCGGGGTGGCGAAGCGGTCGTAGTACAGCGGGGACGCGGTCATGCGCGGGTCTCCTCGGGAGGATCGTTGGCCAGGTGCCACAGGTGCAGCACCGCGTAGGCGCGCCAGGGGCGCCAGGCCTGCGCGCGTGCCTCGGTGGCGCGTTCGCTCAGGCGCGCGCCGTCCGCGCCGAGCCTGCGTTGCAGCACCAGGTCGCCGGCGGGGAAGGCGTCGGGCTGGCCGAGCGCGCGCAGGGCGATGTACTGCGCGGTCCAGGCGCCGATCCCGGGCAGCGTGATGGCGTGGGCGACGAAGTCGTCCAGGCGCTGGCCGGCGCGGAACGACAGGCGGCCGTCCAGCACCGCCTGCGCCAGCGCGCGGATCGTCGCGGCGCGCGAGCGCGGCAGGCCGATCGCTTCCAGTGGCGCGGCGCGCAGCGCCTGCGGGGTCGGAAAGGCGCGGTCCAGCCCCGGCGGCTGGCCGGGCCGCGCGGCGCCATGGCGATCGACCAGGCGCGCGGCCAGGGTCGCCGCGCCGGCCACGCTGACCTGCTGGCCGAGCACCGCGCGCACCGCCACTTCGAACCCGTCCCAGCCGCCCGGCACGCGCAGCCCGGGGCGCCGCGCGATGGACCGCGCCAGCAGCGGATCGTCGCCGAGCGTGGCGTGCACCGCGCGCAGGTCGGCGTCCAGGTCGAACACGCGGCGCACCCGGCGCACGATGTCGGGGATGGCGCGCGGATCGGCCGCGGCGATGTGCAGGCGCAGTTCGTGGCGCTGCGGGTCGGCCTCGACGCGGATGCGGGTGGAGGCCTCGCAAGGGCCGAGCACGCGTTCGTAGCTGGCCTCGCCGATGCGTTCGATGCCGGGAATCGCGCGCTTGCGCAGGAACGCCAGCATCGCCGGGAAGTCCAGCGGCGGCCGGTAGCCCAGGCGCAACACCAGGTCGCCGCCGGGACTGTCGGCGCGCTGCTTGCGGATCGCCGAGGGCGGCATGCCGCAGCCGTCGAGGAAGGCGGCGTTGAAGCGGCGCAGGCTGTTGAAGCCGGCGGCCAACGCCACCTGGGTGATCGGCAACGCGGTCTCGGTGAGCAACTGCTTGGCCAGCAACAGGCGCCGGGTGGCGTGCACCGCCGCCGGCGTGGCGCCAAGCTGGGCGACGAACAGGCGCTGCAACTGGCGCGCGCTGATGCCCAGTTCGGCGGCCAGCGCGGCGACGCTGGCGTCCTGCAGCGCGCCCTCGGCGATCAGCGCCAGCGCGCGCCGCACCACCTCTTCGCCCAGGTGTTGCTGCGCCTCCGGCGACAGCTCGGGGCGGCAGCGCAGGCACGGCCGGTAGCCGGCCGCAGCGGCCGCGGCCGCGCTCGGGTAGTAGCGCACGTTGCTGCGCTTGGGCGGCGGCGCCGGGCATACCGGCCGGCAATAGATGCCGGTGCTGCGCACCGCGGTGAAGAACACGCCGTCGAAGCGCGCATCGCGCGACTGGCGGGCGCGGTCGTAGAGGGCGTGGTCGGTGGCGGCGAGGGCAGGCATGGCGCCAGTCTAGTCGGCCCAGGTGCGGCGGACTGGCCGTTTTCGGACAGCAATGCCGGCGCTGTCGCGTGGCCGTGGTGCCCGCGGTTTAGGCGCAGTTGGGGCGGCTCCGCCCCGCCACACTAGACTAGGTCCACAGGCGCCTGGCGCCCGCCTTTTTCGTGTTCGCCTTGGATCCCTGCTTGGCCGCTCCGTTCAGACTCTGCTGGTTGTCGCTGTGTTGCCTGGGCCTGATGGCGTGCGGGCAGCAGCCGACGTCGGCGCCGCGGACCGTTGCCGACAGCCCATCCGCCGACGGCGAACACATGGTCTCGATCGGCGCGCCGCCGGCGCCGCTGCCGCCTGCGGCCGCGCCCAAGCGCGATCCGCAGGCCTGGGACGAGGCTACCCTGGAGAACGGCGAGGCCTTCATCAGCTGCGACACCGACTATGCCGCCGAGGCCGGCGACGGCCAGCCGCTGGCCGGGCTCGATCGGCCTGCCGTGGAAGCGGCGCTGGCGCCGTGCCGCGAGCGCGGGCTGATGCGGGTGCGCTATGTCGGCAAGATCAACGCCGGCTTCGCCGAGCTGGTGCGGCGTCTGGCCGAGGTGGCCCGGCAGACCGGCATCGGCAGGCGCGTGCTCGACCTGGATTCCAGCGGCGGCCAGGTCGAGGCGGCGATCCGCGCCGGCGACGCGATCGGCGAATCCGGCTGGACCGTGTGGGTGCGCGAAGGCTCGGTCTGCCACAGCGCCTGCGTGTTCGTGCTGGCCGCCGGCGACAACCGGCTGATCTCCGGCAAGGTCGGCATCCACCGGATGATGCGGATCAGTTCCACCGCGACCTCGCGCGCCGAACTCAACCGCGAGCTGCAGGAGGTCTATGGCAACGTCAAGGACTACCTGGAGCGCAACGGCGTGGCGGTGGCGGTGGCCGACCTGATGATGACCGTGCCCAACCGCAGCCTGCGCCTGCTCAGCAGCGACGAACTCAAGCAGTACGGCCTGGACGGCACCAACGCGGTGCAGGACGACCTGGAGCGGATCAAGCAGTTGCGCAAGTGCGGCGACGACTTCGTGCGGCGCAAGGATGCGTTCCTGGTCGCCTTCGACCAGGAGTGCAAGACCAGGAAGGACATGGACCTGGAGAGCCTGACCGCCTGCGGCCAGGCGCTCAAGCAGCGCTTCGGGTTCCCGGACCAGGCCTGCCCGATGGAAAGCCCGCTGTCGGAGATCGACGTGGCGACCCTGCCGCTGGCCTCGCCCGGCGCCTGAACGGAAACCGGGGCCTGCCGCACCCGTTCACGTGGCCGGCATCCAGGCGGCGCTAGCGTCCGCGGCAACCCTCCCCGGAGCATGCGCATGGCCGCCGGAACCCGCTTGATGCTGCGGCTGTATCTGCCCCCGGCGCTGCTGGCGCTGGGCGGCTTCGTGCTCGCCGAAGTGCTGTTGCACGTCGCCAACGGCCTGCATGCGCCCTGGCTGGCGCGGACCGGTTCGCTGCTGAGCCTGTTCGGCCTGCTCGCGGCCACCGCCTGGGCGCTGTGGGTCAGTTGGCGCGCCTGGCACCGCCAGCGCTACGCCGCCCCGGCCGCGGCGGTCCCTGGCGAGGAAGCGCCGTAGGCGCCGCTGCGCTGGCCCGCGACGACGGCGTAGACTGCGGCCTCGCCACCGCCGCTGCCGAGCGATGTCCTTGTCCACGTCCGTCCCGTTTCGCCTGCCCGTCGTCCTGTTGGCGCTGATTGCCGGCGCCGCTTCTGCGCAGACCGCCGCACCGGCGCCGTCCACTGCGCCTGCGCCTGCGCCGCCTGCCGCCGCGTCCGCGCCGCCTGCCACCTCGTCCGCCACGCCGCCTGCCGCGCCCGCGGCCGTGCCGAAACCGGCACCGCGCCATGCCGGCGCCGCCGCGCCCGCGCCCGGGCCGCTGGCCAAGCAGGATGCGCAGATGGCCCAGGCCGGGCTGCGCGCCGCGCAACTGGTCGATGCCGGGCGCACCGGCGAACTGTGGGACGGCGCCTCGGCGGTGGCGAAGAAGGCGGTGACGCGCGCGGTGTTCGTGCGCGAAGTCGACGCCGCGCGGGCGCGGCTGGGCGCGCTGCTCGGCCGCGGCGTCGCCAGCGTGGCGCGGGTGCAGTACGCCGCCGGCTCGCAGGTGCCGCCGGGCACCTACGTCAACATCAGCTTCCCCAGCCGCTTCGCCAACGCGCCGCAGCCGGTGCGCGAGCTGGTGTCGTTGCGGCTGGACGAGGACAAGACCTGGCGCCTGGTCGGCTATCACGTCGCCATGCCCGATTGAGCGGCATGCTGCGCGCCGTCCTCCCTTTCCCGGCGAAACTCCGATGCCCATCGAAATCCGCATGCTGGCCTGGGCGATCCTGCTCGGGATCGCGCAATTGCTGCTCGCTTCCGCCTTCGTCACCGCGCAGCGCGGCTTGAAGTGGAACGCCGGCGCGCGCGATGCGCCGCAGCCGCCGCCGGCCGGCGTGGCCGGGCGCCTGGACCGCGCGCTGCGCAACTTCCTGGAGACCTTCCCGTTCTTCGCCGCCGCGGCGGTGGCGGTGGCGGCGCTGGGCAAGGGCGATGCGCACACCGCGCTGTCGGCGCAGATCTACTTCTGGGCGCGGGTCGCCTACGTGCCGCTGTACGCGGCGGGCGTGCCGTACGTGCGCAGCCTGGTGTGGGTGGTATCGCTGTGGGCGATCCTGCAACTGGTGTGGGCGTTGTTCTGAGCGCCGCCGGCTGCGACCGATCGTCGCGGCGCTGATCCAGATCAAGGCCGCGGTGCGCGCTGGTCGTATCCTGGGCGGGTCCGATCACGGAGTCGCCGCATGCAAGTGGATATCGCCATCGTCGGGGCCGGCCCTGCCGGCCTGTGCTTCGCCCGCTCATTGGCCGGCAGCGGCCTGTCGCTGGCGCTGATCGAGCCGCAGCCGCGCGCGGCGTTGGCCGAGGCCGCCTTCGACGGCCGCGAGATCGCCCTGACCCATGCCTCGCGCGCGCTGCTGGAGCGGCTGGACCTGTGGGCGCGGATCGACCCGCAGGCGATCGCGCCGCTGCGCGATGCGCGGGTGATGAACGGCTCCTCGCCGTTCGCGCTGACCTTCGCGGCAGGCGAGGGCGGCCGCGGCGATCTCGGCTGGCTGGTGCCCAATCACCTGATCCGCCGCGCCGCGTTCGCCGCGGTGCAGGACCAGCCCGGCCTGCGCCTGCTCGACGGCGTCTCGGTGCAGGCGCTGCGCCGCGACGCGCGCCAGGCGCAACTGCAGCTCTCCGACGGGCGCAGCGTGACGGCGCGCCTGGTGGTGGCGGCCGACAGCCGCTTCTCCAGCACCCGGCGCATGAGCGGGATCGGTGCGCAGCTGCGCGATTTCGGCCGCACCATGGTGGTGTGCCGGGTGCGCCACGCACGTCCGCACCATCAGACCGCCTGGGAGTGGTTCGGTTACGGCCGGACCATGGCCCTGCTGCCGCTGCAGGGCAACGAGGCCTCGGCGGTGCTGACCCTGCCGCCGGAGCGCGCGCAGGCGCTGCTGGAGATGGACGAGGCGGCGCTGGGGGCGGAGATCGGCGCCTGCTTCGAGCATCGCCTGGGCGCGATGACGCCGCTGCTGCGGCCGCAGGCGTATCCGCTGGTGGCGGTGTACGCGCAGCGCTTCGTCG
Organism: Xanthomonas sacchari; assembly: GCF_024266585.1. Taxonomy (NCBI): domain Bacteria; kingdom Pseudomonadati; phylum Pseudomonadota; class Gammaproteobacteria; order Lysobacterales; family Lysobacteraceae; genus Xanthomonas; species Xanthomonas sacchari. Next base: position 3,248,426 of record NZ_CP100647.1, on the reverse strand, counting down.
CCGAGCGCTATGCGTTGATCGGCGACGCCGCGGTCGGCATGCATCCGGTGACCGCGCATGGGTTCAACTTCGGCCTGCAGAGCCAGGCGCGGCTGGCGCGCGCGCTGCACGACGCGGTCGCGCGCGGCGGCGACATCGCCGCGCCGGCCTTGCTGGCCGGCTACCAGCGCGGGCACCGCCTGGCCACGCGGCCGCTCTACGAGGCGACCAATGCGATCGCCGCGCTGTACACCGACGACCGCCTGCCGGCGCGGGCCCTGCGCGGCGCGGCGCTGCGCGTGGCCGACCGGGTCGCGCCGTTCAAGCGGGCGATCGCGGCGCACCTGACCCAGCGGGTGGCGGCGGTGGCGCGCTGAAGACAGGCGCGCGGCGAGAGGAGGAACGCGTCGGCGCATGCGATGCGGCGTGCGGCGGGGCGGTTGTCGCCAGGGCCGAGCCCGTTGTGCGCGTTTCTGTAGGAGCGGCTTCAGCCGCGACGGGCTTCAACGGGAACGCCTGTCGCGGCTGAAGCCGCTCCTACGCACAACTACAACGTGCAGCCTGGGCCCAGCAACCTCAGGTCGCATGCAGCCGTTGCCGCACCGGCGACGCACTGGGCGAGGGCGCTTTGCAGGTCGCCGGAGCGCTGCGCCGCGTCGATCGGGGCGGTGGCCCATGCGCAGCCGGCATGGCGCAGGTGCTGGCGCCAGTCGCCGGGCCAGGCCTCCAGTTCGTCCAGCGCCAGGTGGATGGCGCCGCCGCGCTCGGCATGTCCGCCGCCGATGGACTGGCCCAGGCAGAACGGCCGCGCCGCGTCGGGATCGAGGTGCGCCGTGTACACGTCGTGGTGCGGATCCTGCGCGGACGGCGCGATGTTGCGGATGCCGAGCGCGATCAGCATCGCCCGGCAATCCGCGGCGTGCAGCGCAGCTGGCCGGCGCGTGGCGGGGCGGCTGCGCCGGCGGTCATACCTTGCCGAGCACCTGCACCTGCACCTCGCCCAGCTGCACCACCTGGCCCGCGCGGACCTTGCAGGCCTTGCGCAGTTCGACCTCGCCGTCCACGCGCACCTGGCCTTCGCTGATCACGGCCTTGGCCGCGCCGCCGCTGTCGCACAGGCCGGTCAGTTTCAACAGGTGCTTGAGTTCCACGTAGTCGCTTTCTAGCTGGAGATCGATGGTCTGCATTGGGGAGCTTTTCGGAAATCGGCGCCCATTGTCGGTCATTCGCGGGCAAAACGCCCGCCATGTTGCGCGCCGCGCGCTGTCCTGGGCGCGGCGGGCTGCTGCGCCTGGCCTCGCGCGGCCGGCCGCCAGCGCCTGCGTCCGGCAGTGCGGAGCGGGTCACGCCTGAACGGTGTCGTTCACCTGCTTTCGACATGCGGCCCGGCAGGGCGCACAATAGGGGCTTCTTTGCGCCTGCCGGTTCTCTGCGGCGCCCCCGGAGTCTCCCATGTCCCAAGATACCCCCGCGCCGCTGCTGTTCGCAGATCTCGGCCTCTCCCCTGCTGTGATGAAGGCGGTCGCCGACGTCGGCTACGAGTCGCCGTCGCCGATCCAGGCTGCCACCATCCCGGCGTTGCTGACCGGCCGCGACCTGCTCGGCCAGGCGCAGACCGGCACCGGCAAGACCGCCGCGTTCGCGCTGCCGATCCTGTCGCGGCTGGATTTCGACCAGCGCAAGCCGCAGGCGCTGGTGCTGGCGCCGACCCGCGAACTGGCGATCCAGGTGGCCGAGGCGTTCCACCGCTACGCTGCGGCGATCCCCGGCTTCCAGGTGCTGCCGGTGTACGGCGGCCAGCCCTACGTGCAGCAGCTGTCGGCGCTCAAGCGCGGCGTGCACGTGGTGGTGGGGACCCCGGGGCGGGTGATCGACCATCTGGACCGCGGCACCCTGGACCTGTCCGAGCTGAAGACGCTGGTGCTCGACGAAGCCGACGAGATGCTGCGCATGGGCTTCATCGACGACGTCGAGGCGGTGCTGAAGAAGCTGCCGGACTCGCGCCAGGTGGCGCTGTTCTCGGCGACCATGCCGTCGGCGATCAAGCGCATCGCGCAGACCTATCTGAACGACCCGGCCGAGGTGATCATCGCCTCCAAGACCACCACCTCGGCCAACATCCGCCAGCGCTACTGGGCGGTGAGCGGGCTGCACAAGCTCGACGCGCTGACCCGGATCCTGGAGGTTGAGCCGTTCGACGCGATGATCATCTTCGCCCGCACCAAGGCCGGCACCGATGAGCTGGCGCAGAAGCTGCAGGCGCGCGGCCTGGCCGCGGCGGCGATCAACGGCGACATCCAGCAGGCGCAGCGCGAGCGGGTGATCCAGCAGCTCAAGGACGGCAAGCTCGACATCCTGGTCGCCACCGACGTGGCCGCGCGCGGCCTGGACGTGGAGCGGATCAGCCACGTGCTGAACTACGACATCCCCTACGACACCGAAAGCTATGTGCACCGCATCGGCCGCACCGGCCGTGCCGGGCGCAGCGGCGAGGCGATCCTGTTCGTCAGCCCGCGCGAGCGCGGCATGCTGCGCGCGATCGAGCGCGCCACCCGGCAGCCGATCGAGGAAATGCAGCTGCCGAGCGTGGACGCGGTCAACGACCAGCGCGTGAGCCGCTTCATGGAGAAGATCAGCGAGACCATCGCCGCTGGCGGCATCGACATGTACCGCGACCTGCTGCAGAAGTTCGAGGCCGAGAAGAACGTGCCGATGGTGGAAGTGGCCGCGGCGCTGGCGCGCCTGCTGCAGGGCGATACGCCGCTACTGCTGGCCCCGGATCGTCCGCGTCCGCCGCAGGGCGAACGCTTCGAGCGCCGCGAGCGGCCCGAACGCAGCGAGCGTGGCGAGCGCCCGGAGCGCCCCCGTTTCGAGCCGAAGTTCGAGCGCGAGGCGCGTGCGCCGCGCCGCGACGACGGCGAGCGCCCGGCGCGTCCGGCGCCGGCTGCGCGTGGCGAGGATTTCGACTACCACCGCGACGTCGGCAGCTTCGAGGCGCCGCGCCGCGACAAGGCGCCGAAAGCGCCGCGCGGCGCGGCGGAAGTGGGCATGGAGACCTACCGCATCGAGGTCGGCCACCAGCACGGGGTCAAGCCGGCCAACATCGTCGGCGCGATCGCCAACGAAGCCGGGCTGGAAAGCAAGTACATCGGCCGCATCGACATCCATGACGACCACTCGGTCCTGGACCTGCCGGCGGACATGCCGCGCGAGCTGCTGACGCACCTGAAGAAGGTCTGGGTCTCCGGCCAGCAACTGCAGATGCGCAAGCTCGAGGGCGACGATGCCGGCAGCGCGCCGTTCAAGCCGAAGTTCGCCCGTACCAGCAAGCCCGGCGGCAAGCCCAACGCCGCCGGCCCGCGCCCGGCCGGCCGCTTCGCCGCCGACCGCCCGCCGCGCAAGGGGCCGCCGAAGCGCTGAGAAGCTGGGAATAGGGAGGAGGGAATCGGGAATGGGGGGCGTCCCCGCTGCCGCTCCCTGCCTTCCTTCCCGAAGCTGACCATTGCCCCAGCCGGCAGTTGCCCGCTGTTGCCATTCCCCATTCCCGATTCCCCACTCCCAGCCCATGTCCACCCGCCTCAACAAGCACATCGCCGAGACCGGCTTTTGCTCGCGCCGCGAGGCCGATCGGCTGATCGCCGCGCGCCGCGTCACCGTCAACGGCATGCCCGGCGGGGTCGGGTCGGTGGTGGGCGAGGGCGACGAAGTCAAGGTCGATGGGCAGCCGCTGCGCGCGCGCGCCAAGGCCAAGAGCGGCCGCCGCCACGTCTACATCGCGCTGAACAAGCCGGTCGGGGTGACCTGCACCACCGAGAGCCAGGTCAAGGGCAACATCGTCGACTTCGTCGGCCATGAGCAGCGCATCTTCCCGATCGGGCGCCTGGACAAGGAGTCCGAGGGGCTGATCCTGATGACCAGCAACGGCGACATCGTCAACGAGATCCTGCGCGCGGAGAACCGCCACCAGAAGGAATACCTGGTGGCGGTGAACAAGCCGGTCACCGACGAATTCCTGCGCGGCATGGCGCGCGGCGTGCGCGTGCACGACCAGATGACGCTGCCGTGCCGCACCGCGCGGATCGCCAAGTTCGGCTTCCGCATCGTGCTGGAGCAGGGCCTCAACCGGCAGATCCGGCTGATGGCCGCCGCGTTCGACTACCGCGTCACCCAACTGCGCCGCGTGCGCATCGACAACATCAAGCTCGGCGCGCTGAAGCCGGGCCAGTGGCGCAATCTCACCGAGCAGGAGCTGCACGGCCTGCTGCCGCAGCGCCAGGAGTGGTAACCGCGTCGCAGTGTCGGCGGCCGGTCGCCGCCGCGCGGCCCGATTGCGCAGACAAGACGCCCGCCAGGGCTGGCGTCCGCTGCGGATTGGGCGATACTGCGCAACGCCAACCGTCGCTTCCGCCGGGTACTCCGTGATCAAGCCTCGCAAGCCCGACAACGAAGCCGCACGCCTGCAGGCGCTGCATGCGTTGCAGATTCTCGATACCGAACCGGAAGCGTCCTACGACGATCTGGTCGACATCGCCGCCAAGCTGTGCGGCACGCCTTCGGCGCTGATCTCGCTGGTCGACGACGAGCGCCAATGGCTCAAGGCGCAGCGCAACGTATGCCTGTTGAGCACCGCGCGCGACGAGTCGTTCTGCGGGCACACGATTCTGACTCCGGAACAGGTCATGGTGGTCGCCGACGCCACCGCCGATGCGCGTTTCCAGCACAATCCGCTGGTCACCGAAGGCGGGGTGCGGTTCTACGCGGGCGCGCCGCTGCTGACCCGCGACGGCCTGCCAGTCGGCACCGTGTGCGTGCTCGACAATCAGCCGCGCACCCTGCTGCCGGCGCAGCTGGAGGCGCTGCAGGCGCTGTCGCGGCAGGTGATGCAACTGATCGAGCTGCGCCGCACCAGCCATGCGCTGGCGCTGCAACTGCGCGAGCGCGCCTGGTACGAGCAGCAGTTGCTGCAGTACCAGGATTCGCTGGAATCGCTCAACGCCGAACTGCTGGAGCAGGCGCGCACCGATCCGCTGACCGGCCTGCTCAACCGCCGTGCCTTCGCCACCGCGTTGATGGTCCACGCCGAGGCGGCGCAACTGGTCGCCGCGCCGCTCAGCGTGGCGATCCTGGATCCCGACTACTTCAAGAGCGTCAACGACCTGCACGGCCACGACAAGGGCGACGAGGTGCTGCTGGCGCTGGCCGACATGCTGCGTACGCGGATGGCGCCGGACAGCGTGGTGGCGCGCTACGGCGGCGAGGAGTTCGCGCTGTTGTTGACGGGGCTGGACGCGGCGCAGGCGGTGCGCCTGTGCGAGCGCCTGCGCCACGACGTCAGCCTGCTGCAGCTCGGCGTGCGGCTCACCGCCAGCATCGGCGTGGCGACCCTGCAGCCGCGCGAGAGCGCCGAGCAACTGCTCAAGCGCGCCGACCAGGGCCTGTACCAGGCCAAGCGCGCCGGCCGCGATTGCGTGTCGCTGGCCGCCTGAGTCGTTGCCAAGGGCGCGCGCCTGCGCAAGCGAGCGCGATCCCCCGCCGTCATGGGGCGCGGCTGAAGCCGCTCCTGCGATGGCCTTTGCCTGTGGCAGCCCCGCGGCTCAAGGCGAATCCCCAATCGCGAATCCCCACTCCCGGCGGGAGCGCGCCAGCGCTCACTCCACCGCGTTCTTCGCTTCGCAGGTCGCCAGCAGCTCCGGGTGCTGGAGCGGACGCGCGCGGGTCAGCAGCGGATGCAGGAACACCGCGCCCAGGATCACCGCCACGCCGAGGTAGAACAGCCCGGTGAGCTGGCGCTGCTCGTCCAGCAGCACGATCGCGAACACGATCGCGTAGACCGGTTCCAGGTTGGTGACCAGTTGCACCGCGTAGGCGCTGAGCCGGCGCAGCGCGACCAGGGCCAGGGCGAACGGCAGCAGCGTGCACAGCAGCGCCAGCGCGAGCAGCAGCGCGGTGTCGTGCAGGCTGGGCAGCACCAGCAACGGCCCGCTCAGGGCCGGCAGCACGAACGGCAGCAATGGCGCCAGCGCGGTCAGGGTCAGGGTGCCGGCACCCAGTTCCAGTGCGGTCACGGTCAGCGGATCGGCATGGTCGACCAGGCGCTTGTTGAGCGAGCCGAACGCCGCCACCAGCAGCGCCGACACCGCACCGACCGCCACGCCGGCGCGCATCCCGTGCGGCACCCCGCCGACCACCAGGGCCACGCCCGGCAACACCGCCAGGCCGAAGGCCAGTTCGCTGGGCCGGAACGGCCGTTTCGCCACCCAGGGTTCGATCACCGCGGTGAACACCGGCGCCAGTGCGATGCATGTCGCCGCGACCGAGGCGTTGGCCAGCTTGATCGCGCCGTAGAAGGTCAGCCAGTGCAGGCCGACCAGGGCACCGACCACCGCGTAGCCGAGCGCCAGTTTCGGCGTCAGCGCCGCCAGCCCGCGCCACACTCTTGGCAGCAGGGCCAGCGCGGCCACCACCATCAGCATCCGCCACCACACCAGCGGCAGCGCGGGCAGGGTGATCAGCTTGCCGAGGATCGCGGTGATCCCCCACAGCAGGACGCAGAAATGGATTTGCAGCTGGGCTTTGGTGGTGGGGGGCATCGGCATCCGCGTATTGTCGCGCAAACCATCGCGCGGCGGTCGGATGCCGGGACGCGCGGTCAGGCGTGCGGTGCGGATGGCGACGCGGCCCGCGCCATCCTGCGCGCATAGGCGGCGGTCAGCGGCGGCACCAGCAGGGCCGTGACCACCACGGACGTCGCCACCAGTGCGGTCGCGGCGGGCGCGGCGGCCTGGAACTGCGGCGCCACCGCCGCCACCAGTGCCGGCGTGGCCACCGCCGCGCCGGCGGTGCTGGAGGCGGCCAGGCCGGCGCTGCCGTTGCCGCCGGCCAGCCAGCGATCGGCCAGCAGCAGCGGGATCCCGGTCGCGACGATCACCAGCAGGCCCAGTGCGACCCCGGCCACGCCGGCGTGGGCGACCATGCGCAGGTCCAGAGTGTTGCCCAGGGCGAAGGCGAAGAACGGAATCAGCGCCGGCACCGCGCGCGCGAACAGCGCGCGCAGCGCCGGGTCCAGGTTGCCGAGCGCGAAACCGGCCAGCAGCGGCAGCACCGCGCCGAGCAGCAACCGCGGTTCGAAGTGGGCGACGCCGGCACTGCCGAGGATCAGCATGGTCACCAGCGGTCCGGATTCCAGCGACATCAGCGCCATCGCGCCGGCCTCGCCGTGGCGGCCGTACTGCTGCATCAGCGCGGCGAACAGGCCGGCATTGGTCATGTCCATCGCCGCCACCAGCGCCAGCACCGACAGGCCGCTCCAGATGCCGGAGACGATGCCGCCCGGCGGCAGCAGGCGCGCGGCGATCACCGCACTCAGCCACGCCACCGCGATCTTGGTCAGCACCAGCACGCCGGAGGCGCGCAGCACGCGGCCGCCGCTGCGCAGCCGGATCGAGGCGCCCAGGCAGAAGCACCACACCGCCAGGATCGGCACCAGCCCGCCGATCAGGCCCTGGGTGAACGAGCCGAACCAGGCGCCGGCCTGCGGCCACAGGGTGTGGCAGAGGGCGCCGAGCAGCAGCGGCGCCAGCATCATGCCGCCGGGAAGACGTTCGAGCGTGCGCTTGATCCGCATCGAGGGGCTCCGTGTGTGGGGGCGCGGCCGGCGGCCGCGGACCGGCGATGGTGCCGGACGGGCGGTGTTGTACCGCGGCGCGGCGACGGCCGGGTGTCGCCGGCACCGCGCGGTCGATGCCCGGTTCAGCGTCTTGCGGCCACTGCGTTCAGCGTCGCGATTGCGCTGTGCCGGGCGTCGCGTGCGTGCGGCCGAGCGCGTCACGCCTGGGCGGCGGACCCCAGGAGCTTCAGCAGGGCCATCGCCGCGGCGGGATTGCGTTCCTTGGCGGCGCTGATGAAGTAGACGAAGACCTCGCGCGGCGTGGCGGCGGCCACCGTCGCATCGGCATGCGGCAGTTCCTGCAGGTCTTCGCCGCGGCGCCAGGCCTGGGCGCGCGCGGCCCAGGCCTGCAGCGCCTTGGGCGGGTAGCCATGGGCGACGTCGGCGCGGCTGCGCATCAGCCGCGCGTAGACGAAGTCGGCGCCCAGGTCGGCGAAGGAAGGGAACTCGGGGGAATCGGTGAACACCGTGGCCACGCCGTGCCGGCGGGTCAGTTGCAGCAGGGCCGGGCCGACGCAGGCCGGATCGCGCACTTCCAGCACGTGGCGCAGCCGGCGTCCGTCGATCGCGCGCGGCAGCAGGTCCAGGAACGCGGCCAGCTCGTCCAGGTCCAGGCGATGGCCGTGCTCGAACTGCCACAGCAGCGGGCCGAGGCGGTCGCCGAGGCTGGCGATGCCGCCGACGAAGTCCTCGATCTGCGGGCCGGCGCCGGCCAGTCGCCGCAGCGCGGTGATGCGCTTGGGCGCCTTGGCCGAGAACAGGAAGCCCGGCGGTGTCTCGTCGCGCCAGCGCGCATAGGTCTGCGGCTTCTGCGCGCCGTAGTAGGTGCCGTTGATCTCGATGCTGGTGACGTGGCGGCTGGCGTATTCCAGTTCGCGGCGCTGCACCAGGCCCTGCGGATAGAAGGCGCCGCCGCGCCACGGCGCATAGGTCCAGCCGCCGATGCCGACGCGGATGCCGTCCGGCGCGGCCGGGGCGGAGTCGAAGAGGTCGTTCATGCGGGCGTGTCCGGCTGCAGGCGGGGGGCGATTGTGCCGCAGCGCGGCGTTGCCGGGTGTCGTCGCGGGAATCGCGCGCTTGCGGGGCCACGGGCGGTGCGCGGCCGCGGTGCGTTCGCGACGTGCGCGATGCCGGCACGCGCGCGGAGGGTGGGGCGCCGCGGAGTCGTGCTGGCCGCGTCTTGCGAGCTGGACCGCCAGCGTCGGCGCCCACCGGGACCGCAGCCGGCAGCGCGCGGCAGCGCCGCGACGCAGCGTGGCTCCGCCGCAACGGGCCCGGCAGGCTCTACACTCGCCGGGTACGCGCGCGGCGGCGTGCGGCCTTGGTTTCCCTTCTTCAGGAGCGATGCAGTTGAAGAACATTTCGATGGGCTGCGGCCTGTTGCTGGCGATGAGCGCCACCGTGCAGGCGCAGGCGCCTGTCCCCGCCGCGGCTCCCGCGCCGGCCCCGGCCGCGTTGCCGCCGGGACTGCAGGATTTGGACGCGCAGGTGGAGCGTGTGCGCAAGCAGTTCGATGTGCCCGGCATCGCCATCGCCATCGTCCAGGACGGCAAGGTGGTGCTGGAGCGCGGCTACGGCGTGCGCGAACTCGGCAAGCCGGAACCGGTGGACGCGCAGACCCTGTTCGCCATCGCCTCCAACACCAAGGCCTTCACCTCCGCGGCGCTGTCGATCCTGGCCGACGAAGGCAAGCTCAAGCTCGAGGACCGGGTGGTGGACCACCTGCCGTGGTTCCAGATGTCCGACGCCTACGTCACCCGCGAGATGCGCGTGCGCGACCTGCTCAGCCATCGCAGCGGCCTGAGCCTGGGGGCGGGCGACCTGCTGTTCTGGCCGGCCACCAGTTACAGCAACGAAGAAGTGGTGCGGCGCCTGGCGCACGTGCCGCTGAAGGGCGGCTTCCGCGACCGCTACGCCTACGACAACATCCTGTACGCGGTGGCGCAGAAGCTGATCGAGCAGGTTTCCGGGCAGAGCTACGCCGACTTCGTGCGCCAGCGCATCTTCGTGCCGGTGGGCATGACCGGCGCGCGCATCAACAGCGACCACCTGCAGCCGGGCGACGAGGCCGCGGTCGGCCACGCCAAGTTCGACTTCCGCGCGCTGCGCACGGTGGCGCCGCTGACCTGGTCCAACAATTCCGGCGCCGGCGGCATCTACGCCAACGTGCACGACATGGCCAAGTGGATGCAGGTGCAGCTCGACGGCGGGCGCCTGCCGTCGGCCGACGGCCAGGAACGTCAGCTGTTCAGCGCGCAGCGCCAGCAGGAGATGTGGCAGATGATAACGCCGATCGCCGTGTCCGAGCCGAGCGTGCCGGAACTGCTGCCGGCCAAGCCGAACTTCGCCGGCTACGGCGAGGGCTGGAGCCTGAGCGACTACCGTGGCGCCAAGCTGGTCTGGCACACCGGCGGCTGGCCGGGCATGGTCTCGCGGCTGACCCTGGCGCCGGAGCGCAAGCTGGGCGTGATCGTGCTGACCAACCAGGAAGTCGGCGCCGCGTTCAACGCGATCACCCTGCGGGTGCTCGACGCCTACCTGGGCGCGCCGGCGACCGACTGGACCGCCGCCTACGCCAAGGCCGTGGCCAAGGCCGACGCCAACGCCGACGAGGACTGGGCCAAGCACGTGGCCGCGCGTGATGCGAAGTCCACCCCGTCGCTGCCGCTGTCCGGCTACGCCGGCACCTACCGCGACCCGTGGTACGGCGACGTGGTGCTGCGCCAGCAGGGCAAGCACCTGGAACTGCAGTTCAGCAAGACCGCGCAACTGGTCGGCACCCTGGAGCACTGGCAGCACGACACCTTCATCGTGCGCTGGCGCGACCGCTCGCTCAACGCCGACGCCTTCGTCAATTTCGCGCTGACGCCCGACGGCAAGGTGCGCGAGGCGCGCATGCAGGCGATCTCGCCCTTGACCGATTTCAGCTTCGATTTCCAGGATTTGCTGCTGACGCCGGTGGAGTGACTGCTGGGAATCGGGAATAGGGAATGGGGAATAGGGAATGGTAGGAGCGGCTTCAGCCGCGACCGGGCTTCCTCGGTGAAGCCCGTCGCGGCTGGAGCCGCTCCCACAAGGAGCGATGCGCATGGGAAGCCGCTGTCGCGAACCCCCACTCCCCACTCCCCAATCCCGGCGCTACCGCGTCGCGGCTGAAGCCGCTCCTGCAAGGGGAAGCGATGCGCACGGGCAGCCGCTTTTGCGATTCCCCATTCCCCACTCCCCAATCCCGGCACTACCGCGTCGCGGCTGAAGCCGCTCCTGCAAGGGGAAACGATGCGCACAGGCAGCCGCTTTTGCGATTCCCCATTCCCCACTCCCCATTCCCGGCGTCACGAAGCGTGACGCCGAATACGCTACCCTGACGCCCCTTTTCAAGCGTGGCGTGGCGATGTTCCGCTGGTTCGAGTCCCTGGTCGAGGTCTTCCCGAAGGTCGAGACGCAGATGCCGCCGCGCGGGGTGGTGCGCTTCTATCTGCACTATCTGCGCCCGCTGTGGCCGCTGCTGCTGGCCACGCTGCTGGCCGGTCTGGCGCTGGCACTTGTGGAAGTGGCGATGTTCGACTTCCTCGGCCGCATCGTCGACATGGTCGCCGAGCAGCCGGGGCCGGACTTCTTCCAGCGCCATGCCGGCGAACTGCTGTGGATGGCGTTCGTCGTGCTGCTGGCGCGGCCGCTGTTCGTGGCCCTGCACAACCTGCTGGTGAACCAGGCCATCGTGCCCGGCCTGAGCAACCGTGCGCGCTGGCTGATGCACAACTACGTGGTGCGGCAGAGCCTGGGGTTCTTCCAGAACGACTTCGCCGGACGCATCGCCAACCGGGTGATGCAGACCGGCACCTCGCTGCGCGAGTCGGCGGTGCAGATGGTCGATGCGCTCTGGTACATCGTCGTCTATACCGGCAGCGCGCTGTACCTGTTCGCGCAGGCCGATCCCTGGCTGATGGCGCCGCTGCTGGTCTGGGTGCTGGTCTACGTGGGGCTGATGGTCTATTTCGTGCCGCGGATGAAGCAGCGCGCCTGGATCGCCTCGGACGCGCGCTCCAAGGCGATGGGCCGCATCGTCGACGGCTACACCAACATCGCCACGCTCAAGCTGTTCTCGCACGCCGGGCGCGAGCAGGCCTACGTGCGCGAGGCGATCGACGAACTGGCGGTCAAGCACCGCGGGCAGACCCGCATGACCACGGCGATGGACAGCGCCATCGCCATCATCAACGGCTTCCTGATCGCGGTGACCTGCGGGCTGGCGCTGTGGCTGTGGAGCCGCGGCCAGATCAGCGTGGGCGCGATCACCCTGGCCACCGGCCTGGTGATCCGCATCCACAACATGTCCGGCTGGATCATGTGGACGGTCAACGGCATCTTCGAGGACATCGGTGCGGTGCAGGACGGCATGGAGACCATCGCGCAGCCGGCGCAGGTGCAGGACCGCGCCGACGCGGTGCCGCTGCGCGTGCAGCGCGGCGAGGTGCGCTTCGAGCACATCCACTTCCACTACGGCAAGCGCGGCGGGGTCATCGCCGGGCTCGACCTGCAGGTGCGCGCGGGCGAGAAGATCGGCCTGGTCGGGCCCTCCGGCGCCGGCAAGTCGACCCTGGTCAACGTGCTGCTGCGGCTGTACGACCTGGAGCAGGGCCGCATCCTGATCGACGGCCAGGACATCGCCGGCGTCACCCAGGAGAGCCTGCGCCAGCAGATCGGCCTGGTCACCCAGGACACCTCGCTGCTGCACCGTTCGATCCGCGACAATCTGCTGTACGGCCGTCCCGACGCCAGCGAGGCGCAGCTGCGCGCGGCGGTGGCCAAGGCACGTGCCGACGAGTTCATCGAGCAACTGCAGGACGGCGAGGGCCAGCGCGGCTACGACGCGCAGGTCGGCGAGCGCGGGGTCAAGCTGTCCGGCGGCCAGCGCCAGCGCATCGCCATCGCCCGCGTGCTGCTCAAGGACGCGCCGATCCTGATCCTGGACGAAGCCACCTCGGCGCTGGATTCGGAAGTGGAAGCGGCGATCCAGGACAGCCTGGACGAACTGATGGCCGGCAAGACGGTGATCGCGATCGCCCACCGGCTCTCCACCATCGCGCGGATGGACCGGCTGGTGGTGATGGACCGCGGCGGCATCGTCGAAACCGGCACCCATGCCGAACTGGTCGCCCGCGGCGGCCTGTACGCGCGGCTGTGGGCGCGCCAGACCGGCGGTTTCGTCGCGGCCGAATAGGGGGCCCAACCGGTCGGCACCTCCGGGCGCAGGCCGGCACGCAGAGAGGCCGCTAGGGAATGATGGCACCCGCCGGTTCGGCGCCGGCGGCCCGGCAATGCGACAATGCCCGGCTTACCGACGTTCGCCAGACCATGTCCCGATTGCAGTTCCAGCTCCACACCACCGACGGCGCCGCGCGCCGCGGCCGCCTGACCTTCCCGCGCGGGACGGTCGAGACCCCGGCGTTCATGCCGGTGGGCACCTACGGCTCGGTCAAGGGCGTGCTGCCCGAGCAGATCAAGGCGCTGGGCGCGCAGATCATCCTCGGCAACACCTTCCACCTGTACCTGCGGCCGGGCCTGGACGTGATCGGCGACCACGGCGGCCTGCACGGCTTCGCCCGCTGGGACGGGCCGATCCTGACCGATTCCGGCGGTTTCCAGGTGTTCTCGCTGGCGCACCGGCGCAAGATCAGCGAGCAGGGCGTCACCTTCGCCTCGCCGACCGACGGCGCCAAGGTGTTCCTGGGGCCGGAGGAGAGCATGAAGATCCAGCGCGTGCTCGATTCGGACATCGTGATGATCTTCGACGAGTGCACCCCGTATCCGGCCACCGAGGACGTGGCGCGGCGTTCGATGGAACTGAGCCTGCGCTGGGCGCAGCGCTCGCGCGACGCGCACGACGCGCTGGGCAACGACGCGGCGCTGTTCGGCATCGTCCAGGGCGGGGTGCATGCGGACCTGCGCAGCCGCTCGATCGAGGGCCTGCAGGCCATCGGCTTCGACGGCTACGCGATCGGCGGCCTGGCGGTGGGCGAGCCGGAGCACGAGCGCAACGCCATGCTCGAGCACCTGCATCCGCGCCTGCCGGGCGACCGCCCGCGCTACCTGATGGGCGTGGGCCGGCCGGAGGACCTGGTCGAGGGCGTGGCCCGCGGCGTGGACATGTTCGACTGCGTGATGCCGACCCGCAACGCGCGCAACGGCCACTATTTCACCACGTTCGGCACGGTACGCATCCGCAACGCCAAGTACGAGCGCGACCTGGACCCGATCGAGCCGGGCTGCGGCTGCCATGCCTGCAGCAGCGGCTACACCCGCGCCTACCTGCGCCACCTGGACCGCTGCAACGAGATGCTGGCGCCGATGCTGGGCACCCTGCACAACCTCTGGTACTACCAGAAGCTGATGGCCGACATGCGCGCGGCGATCGCCGCGGGAACCTTTGCCCAGTTCCGGCGGTCTTTCTATGCGGCGCGCGGGGTCGAAGCCACGCCGCTCCCGTCGGAGCAAGGCTAAAGCCCCTCTCCCCCCCAGGTGAGGGGGCGAGGGTCCGGGCGAAGCCTCGTGCAGTCGAAATGACACGAGGCCTCACGCGGACCCTCATCCGCCGCTGCACAGCACCTTCGCCCGAGAAGGGGACCATGGTCTGGCAGGAAGGCAGGGAACGGGCGCCGCGGCCGTTCCCGGGGGGAGGGGAAGATCGTGGCATAATCGGCGGCTGCTTGTCGCCTCAAGGCAAACCAGCGGTCCGTGCCCCCAAGGGCGGCGGGCTGCCCAAACCATAGGACGCACCCGATGAATCCGCTCGATTTCCTGATCCCCGTCGCCCAGGCCCAGACCGCCGGCGGCACCGCCCCGGCCGGTGGCGGCCTGCAGATGTTCCTGCTGCCGATCATCCTGATCGCGGTGATGTACTTCGTGATGATCCGGCCGCAGATGAAGCGCCAGAAGGAACACAAGTCGATGCTGGACAAGCTCGGCCGCGGCGATGAGGTCATCACCACCGGCGGCGTGGCCGGCGTGGTCACCGATATCGGCGACAACTTCGTCACCATCGAAGTGGCCGACAACGTGCGCATCCGCGTGCAGAAGGGCGCCGTCGGCAATGTCCTGCCGAAGGGCACCCTGAAGTCCGCCTGATCCATTTCTCCTACTGCTAGGCGCGACGCCGGCGTGGCGTCGTGCGGGGTCCCGCAATGCTCGAGTTTCCGCGCTGGAAGTATGTCCTCATCCTGATCGTGCTGGCGTTGAGCGCGTTGTACGCGCTGCCCAACGTGTACCAGAAGGATCCGTCGGTCCAGATCACCGCAAGCCGCGGCGGCAAGATCGACGACGCCCTGCGCGAGCGGGTCCTCGCCGACCTGAAGGCGGCCGGGATCACCCCGAAGCGGGTCGACAAGGAAGGCGACAGCCTGATGGTGCGCCTGCCGAACCTGCAGGCGCAGACCCGTGCCAACGACGTGCTGCGCCAGCAGGTGGGCGAGAACTACACGGTGGCGCTGAACCTGGCCTCGACCGTGCCGGACTGGCTGTCGCGGCTGGGCGGCAAGCCGATGGTGCTGGGCCTGGACCTGGTCGGCGGCGTGCACTTCGCCTTGCAGGTGGACCAGAAGGCGGCGCTGGAAAAGCGCCTGGACGCCTTCGCCGAGGACATCCGCACCACCCTGCGCGACAACCGCCTGGCTTACCGTTCGGTCGAACGCCGTCCGGACAACAGCATCCAGGTGATCCTGGGCGAGGGCGTGGACGCCAGTGCCGCGCGCGCCGCCATCGCCAAGGCGCAGCCGACCCTGAGCTACGCGGTGTCCGGGCAGACCATCGCCGTGACCGTGCCCGACGCCGAGCTGAAGCAGATTGCCGCCGGCGCCATCGAGCAGAACCTGACCACGCTGCGCAACCGCGTCAACCAGCTGGGCGTGGCCGAGCCGATCATCCAGCGCCAGGGCGACGACCGCATCGTGGTCGAACTGCCGGGCGTGCAGGACACCGCCGAGGCCAAGCGCATGATCGGCGCCACCGCCACGCTGGAGTTCCGCGGCGTGGTCGACGGCAATGCCGAGGATGCGGTGCGCACCGGCAACATCCCGCCCGACGCCAAGGTCTACCGCCTGCGCGACAGCGGCGCCCCGGTGCTGCTGAGCAAGCGCGTGCTGGTGTCCGGCGACCAGATGGTCAACGCCACCGTCAGCACCGACCAGAACGGCATGCCGGCCGTGGCGGTGACGCTTAACAACGCCGCCGGCCAGCGCATGTTCGACTACACCAGCGCCAATACCGGCAAGCTGATGTCGGTGGTCTACATCGAGCGCATTCCCACCGTGACCATGGTCGACGGCAAGGAAGTGCGCAGCGTGCGGGTCAACGAGGAGGCGCTGGCGCCGACCCGCATCGCCGGCGTGTTCGGCAAGAACTTCCAGACCACCGGCCTGGAGAAGACCGAAGCCGAGAACCTGGCCAAGCTGCTGCGCGCCGGTTCGCTGGCCGCGCCGATGGACTTCGTCGAGGAATACGTGATCGGCCCCAGCCTGGGTGCGGAGAACGTGGAGCGCGGCGTCACCGCGGTGGTCTACGCGTTCCTGTTCACCCTGGTGTTCTTCAGCGTGTACTACCGCATGTTCGGCCTGATCACCTCGGTGGCGCTGCTGATGAACCTGCTGATCGTGGTCTCGGTGATGTCGCTGTTCGGCGCCACCATGACCTTGCCGGGCTTCGCCGGCCTGGCGCTGTCGGTCGGCCTGTCGGTGGACGCCAACGTGCTGATCAACGAGCGTATCCGCGAAGAGCTGCGCCTGGGCGTGCCGCCGAAGTCGGCGATCGCAGCCGGCTACGAGAAGGCCGGCGGCACCATCCTCGACGCCAACCTCACCGGCCTGATCGTCGGCGTGGCGCTGTACGCGTTCGGTACCGGCCCGCTGAAGGGCTTCGCGCTGACCATGATCATCGGCATCTTCGCCTCGATGTTCACCGCGATCACCGTGTCGCGCGCGCTGGCGGTGCTGATCTACGGCCGTCGCAAGAAGCTCAAGTCCGTGGCGATCTGAGCCGCGCACGCCACCTTCCGCACGACCCCGCGCCGATAGGCGCGGGTTCCAAAAAAACGCAGAGCGGTCTCCCATGAAAATCTTCCCGCTTCACCTGATCCCCAACGACACCAAGATCGACTTCATGCGCTTTCGGCGCCCGACCCTGGTGCTGATGCTGGTGCTGGCGCTGGCCTCGTTCGCGGTGATCTTCGCCAAGGGCTTCAACTACGCGCTGGAGTTCACCGGCGGCGCGCTGGTGCAGACCAGCTTCCAGAAGCCGGTCGACGTGGACCAGGTGCGCGAGCAGCTGGCCAAGGCCGGTTTCGACAACGCGCAGGTGCAGAACGTCGGCAGCGGCAACGAGGTGGTGATCCGCCTGCAGCCGCAGGGCGAGCACAACAACGAGGACATCACCAAGAACCTCGCCGAGCAGGTGCGCAAGGCGGTGAGCACGCCGCAGAACCCGGCCACGGTCAAGCCGGGCGAGTTCGTCGGCCCGCAGGTCGGCAAGGACCTGGCGTTGAACGGCGTCTATGCCACGGTGTTCATGCTGGTCGGCTTCCTGATCTACATCGCCTTCCGCTTCGAGTGGAAGTTCGCGGTGGTGGCCAGCGTGACCGCGCTGTTCGACCTGCTGGTGACGGTGGCCTACGTGTCGGTGACCGGCCGCGAATTCGACCTGACCGTGCTGGCCGGCCTGCTGTCGGTGATGGGCTTTGCGATCAACGACATCATCGTGGTGTTCGACCGCGTGCGCGAGAACTTCCGCAGCCTGCGCGTGGAGCCGATCGAGGTGCTGAACCGGTCGATCAATCAGACCCTGTCGCGCACCGTGATCACCGCGGTGATGTTCTTCCTGTCGGCGCTGGCGCTGTACCTGTACGGCGGCGAGTCGATGGAAGGCCTGGCGCTGACCCACATGATCGGCGCGGTGGTGGTGGTGGTGTCCTCGGTGATCGTGGCCGTGCCGCTGCTGTCGATCGGGCCGTTCCAGGTCACCAAGCAGGACCTGCTGCCGAAGTCGAAGGATGTAGAGGCGTTGGCGCGTCGGCCCTGAGGGCGGGGAGTGGGGAATCGGGAACGGGGAATCGTCAAAGCGGGATTTCCTGGTCCTGAAACACGCCCTCCTGCGAACAAGAAAGCCGCGCGGATGCGCGGCTTTTTCTTTGTGCGGATGCGGGGTCTTCCGGTGCGGGCGGGGCGACATCCGTTTTGCGGCAGGAGCGGCTTGCAGCCGCGACGCGTTACCGATAGCGCGTCGCGGTTGAAGCCGCTTCTGCCGCGCGTTGGCCGGCCTGCAGCGCCTTCCGGCGTCGCGAGATGGGCCGTCGATGACGGCCCGCTCCTGCGCGGCGTCCGTGCCGCGCGGGATGTAACGCCTAGGCCACGTTGGCGGTGGCGCGGGCGACCAGTTGCGCCACCACCGGGTAGGTCTCGCTGCGTACCTGGAACTGGCCGACGATCTCCACCAACTCGCCGGCCTGCTGTTCCATCGCGCGTGCCGCGGCGGTGGCTTCCTCGACCAGCGCGGCGTTCTGCTGGGTGGTCTGGTCCATCTGGGTGACGGTCTGGTTGACCTGTTCGATGCCGGCCGACTGCTCCTGCGAGGCGGCGGCGATCTCGCCCATGATGTCGGTGACGCGCTGCACCGAGGCCACGATGTCCTGCATCGTCGTGCCGGCCTGCGCGACCAGGGCCGAGCCCGCACTCACCCGCTCGACCGAGTCGTCGATCAGCGTCTTGATCTCCTTGGCGGCGCTGGCCGAACGCTGGGCGAGGGTGCGCACTTCGCTGGCGACCACCGCGAAGCCGCGACCCTGTTCGCCGGCGCGGGCGGCTTCGACCGCGGCATTGAGCGCCAGGATGTTGGTCTGGAAGGCGATGCCGTCGATCACGCCGATGATGTCGGCGATCTTCTTGGAGGCGGCCTCGATGCCGTCCATGGTGGTCACCACCTGGCCGACCACCGTGCCGCCCTGCGAGGCCACCGACGCGGCGCCGGCCGCCAGCTGGTTGGCCTGGCGCGCATGCTCGGCGTTCTGCTTCACCGTGGCGGTCAGTTCCTCCATCGACGCGGCAGTTTCCTCCAGGCTGGCGGCCTGCTGCTCGGTGCGGCGCGACAGGTCGTCGTTGCCGCTGGCGATCTCGCCTGCCGCGGTGTCGATGCTGGTCGCGGCCTGCTGGATGCGGCCGACCATGTCGGTCAGCTGCGCGACGGTGGCGTTGGCGTCGTCGCGCATCTGCGCGAACACGCCGTGGAAGTCGCCCTGCATGGTGTGGGTCAGATCGCCGGCGGCGATCGCGCGCAACAACTGCGACAGCGCCGCCAAGTTGGTCTCGGTGCCGGTCATCATCGTGTTGAGGTTGGCGACCATGCCGCGGAAGGCATGCTGGAAGCGCTGCTCCTCGCCGCGGCGGGAGAAATCGCCCTGCGCGGCGGCGCGCACCAGCAGGTCGATCTCCTGGTTGATCGCGCCGAGGTTGTGCTTCACCTTGGCCATGGTCTCGGTCAGGATCGCCATCTCGCCCGGGAACTGCTCCAGGTCGCGGCTGAGGTCGCCTTCGGCGTACTCGCCCATCAGCGCGATCAGCCGCTGGTTGACCGCGATATGGCTGTGCACCAACGCGTTGGTGTCGCGCACCATGCGCCCGTAGTCGCCCGGGAAACGCGCCTCGTCCATGCGGAAGCTGATCTGGCCGGCGGCATGCTGCCGGGCCATCTCGGTCTGCGCCTGGATCACCGTGCGCAGTTCCTCCTGCATCTGCCGCATGTCGTTGAGCAGCGACGGCGCCTGCGTGGGCACCCGCACCTCCTGCGACAGGTCGCCACTGGCGATGCGGCGCACCACGTCGGCGGCGTAGGCCGGTTCGCCGCCGAGCTGGCGCATCAGGCTGTTGCGCACCAGCAGGCCGAGCAGGATCGCGGCGACGATGCCGATCAGCATGCCGCCCAGGCTGGTCCATTCGCCGGACCGCGCGCGCGCCTCGCTCTCGGCCTTGCGCACCTGCAGCAGCGCGCGTTCGACGTCCTCGTACTGGCCGATGGTGGCGCGCAGCCCGTCCATCTGCTGTTTGCCGACGGTCCGGAACGCGTCCAGCTGGGCGTCGTCGCTGTCGGCGGCGGTGACGCGCATGTGCTCCACCGCCTTGCGCTTGGTCGCCATGAATTGCGTGTAGTCCTGCATCAGGGTCTGCAGGCGCGCTTGCTGCGCCGCGTTGTCCGCGGTCAGCTGCTTGGACTCCTGCCACTGCGCGCGGAACTCGCGTTCGCCCAGCTCGAACGGTGCCAGGTAGGCCGGGTCGCGGGTCAGCGCGAAGCCGCGCGCGCCGCTCTCGATGTTGAGCAGGCTCACCAGCATGCGGTCGCCGAGGGTGATGACCTTGTAGGTGTGCGCGTCCAGCGCCGCGGCGCTGGTGAACTTGCGGAAGCCGATCAGGCTGGTAATGCCGACCAGCAATAACATGGCGATCACGCCGCAGAAGCCGATTGCCAGGCGCTTGGTGACGGTGAGATGATGAAAAGACACGCGGGATCTCCTGAAGATGCGAGAGAGCGGCGCAACCGGCGTCGTTGCCGCAGGGCCTGCAACGCGAACACGGTTGAGCGGGGGACCTCGGGCAAGATGCCCGCACCTGTATCGGCCGCGTTCCGGGGATCTTGAGGGCGGTTATTGGCTGCGCGCGTGGCGGGCGTAGCGCACAGGCCATGGCCCCGCGCGTAGGGGCCTCGCGTCGCCGTGTTCTACTGAAACGCCGATCAAGCATGAGTGAAGTGCGCGGCGTGCAGGACGTGAGCATGGCGTGAGCGCGCGGCTGGCGGCGCGTCGTGGCGCTGTCGTGTATGTTGGCCGCTTGCCAGGCGCGCCGGCGCATGTCGCCTACGCTTGCATCTGCTGTCCGGTCGACGTTCGCATGCGTCCAGCGCCGTGCCGAGCCGTCGCGCGACCGGCACAGTTGTGGAATGGAGGCTGCTGCGTATCATTCGCGTCAAACGCGCGATAGCCCCGGGTGCGAGCGACGGCGATGGCAACGGAACTGTGGGACACGCAAGAGCGCTTCACCGCCGAGCGCCTGCTGCAGCGTGCCGCCGACCTCGCGGTGGCGCTGACCCCGATCGACATGTCCGCACGGCGGTTGCGCACTGCGCTGTTCTCCGGGCGCCTGCTCATGCACGAGGTGCAGCCCGGGCTGATCGTCACCGCCAGCGACGTCCTGCACTTCAAGGGCGACACGGTGCAGTTGCAGGCCGATCCTGCGCTGAGCTGCAGCATCCTGCTCGGCGGCGAAGCGGAGCGGATGCGGATCGATCGGCACACCGAGGTCTGCAAGCGCCTGGAGCACGCAGTGCTGATCGGCCACGCCCACCGCGTGCGCGTGGAGCGGCCGGAAATCGTACGCGCGCACCGCAGCCGCGATGCCGGCTTCATGCTCAAGCCGGCGTTCTTCGATCGCTTCGGGACGCAGTTGGCCGACGACGGCCTGGCGGGGCTGCGCGCGTTCGCCGAAAGCGACTACCGGACGGCGACGCTGGCGCGTTCGCCGCGCCTGCTCGGTATCGCCAGGCAGATCCTGGACTGCCCGTACAGCGGCCACCTGGGCCGCCTGTTCCTGGAGGGCAGCGCGCTCGCCCTGGTGGCGGAGGTGGCCGCCTTGCTGGCGCAGGAGCGTTTGCAGGTGCCGCGGATCGGCAAACGCCGCTACGACCAGGTGATGCTGGCGCGGGCCATCCTCGACGCGCGCGTGGCCGCGCCGCCATCCACGCTGGCTCTGGCCCGGCTGGTGGGGGTCAACGTGACCACACTGCAGGCCAGCTTCAAGCAGGTGCACGGCGTCACCCTCTTCGGCTACGTCCGCGAGCAGCGGCTGCTGATGGCGCGCTGCCTGCTGCAGGAGTGCGACGTCGCCGCCGCCGAGATCGGCCGCCGGGTCGGGTTTTCCAGCCCAGCGGCATTCGCCACCGCCTACCGGCGCCGCTTCGGCCATTCGCCGACGGCCGCAAGGCGCGGTACGCGCGCGCCCGGCTGAGCGCAGGGAGGCAGAAATTGCGTGGCGCGCAAGCGCGGTTGCGCCGCGCGAAAGCGCCTGCCACCGCCGCGGCGCTAGCCTAGCGGGAGTCGCCAGCGCCCCTCGTCGCGAGCCAGTCCCCGTCCCGATGAGGTCTTCCATGCTGCCCGCTGCATGCGCGCGCCGTTCCCGGTCCTGTCTCCCCGCGCTGCAACCGCTGCCGCTCGCCTGTGCGGCGATCGCCGGCCTGGCCTGCTTCGGCGCAGCCGCGCAGACGGAGCCGCAGGCGCCGGCGACGCTGCCGCGCATCGTGGTGACCGCCGAGAAGCAGGAGCGGGCGCAGCGCGACACCGCCACCAGCGCCGACGTGCTGAGCGAACGGGAGCTGCGCCGGCGCGGCATCGTCAGCAGCCGCGACGCGTTCGCCGACGCGGTCAATGTCGTCTATCTCGGCCACGACAACGCGGCGCCGGCCATCCGCGGCATCGACGGCGCCGGCGCCGCGGTCGGCGTCGATGCCTACTTCGCCGGTTCGCGGCCGCGCCTGGGCATCACCGTGGACGGGCGGCCGCTGAGCTTCAACGAGATCGTCTTCGGCAGCAGCAGCCTGTGGGACGTGCAGCAGACCGAACTGCTGCGCGGCCCGCAGAGCCTGCTGCAGGGCCGCAACGCCATCGCTGGCACCCTGGCGATCAAGACCCGCGATCCGGTCTTCGCGCCCGAAGGCGCGGCGCTGTTCTCCGCCGGCGGTCACGCGCATTACCAGGGCGCGCTGTTGTTCAACGCGCCGCTGGTGGTCGACGAACTGGCCCTGCGCGTGGCCGCCGATGTGCAGCACCACGACAGTTTCCTGTCCTACAGCGGCTACTCGGGCGTGCGCCGCCCCGGGCGCTTCGAAACGCACAACGTCCGCGCCAAGCTGCTGTACACGCCGAAGGCGCTTCCCGGCGTGCGCGAGCTGGTCACCCTGCAGCACACCGATGCGACCGCGCCGCAATCGGAGACCACGCAGTTCCCGTACACCTCCCGCGTCGCCAGCACGCCGCAGATGCCGGTGTTCCGGACGCGCGCGACTGCCGTGCTGTCCGACACCCAGTGGCCGCTCGGCGAGCGGCTCACGCTGCGCGGCCTGGCCACCGCGACCGACCTGCACGTCGAGCGCGACGCGTTACCGCGTTCGGGCATCGCCGATCTGGATGCCAAGCAGTACACGTTCGAACCGAATCTTGCGCTGGACCGCGGCGGCTCGGCGTTCAGCGGGCTGCTCGGCCTGTATCTGTTCCGCTCGCGGCAGGACGAGACCATCGACTACCCGTTCGACGAGCGCTTCCACGACCGCGTCGACACCGAGGCGCTCTACGCGCAGGGCACCCTGGCGCTGAGCGAGCGGGTGGACCTGACCGTGGGCGCGCGCTACGAACGCGAGCGCCACCGCCGCGATGGCGGCGACGCCGCCCGCTACATCGCCCTCGACCTCGACACGACCTGGCGCACCTTCCTGCCCAAGCTCGACCTGGCCTGGCATCCGAGCGGCGCATGGACGCTCGGCCTGCTCGCCCAGCGCGGCTACAACGCCGGCGGCGGTGGCGTGACCCTGGGCTACCCGCAGGCGACGATCTACAGCTACGCCCCCGAATACGTGCGCGACCACGAGCTGTACGTGCGCGGCGACCTGGCCGGCGGCAGGCTGCAGGTGAACGGCAATCTCTTTTACGGCGAGTACCGCGGGCTGCAACTGCCGTTCCTGACCAGCACCCAGCCCTACTACCAGTTCGTGATCCGCAACGCGCGGCGCGCCTACAACGCCGGTGCCGAACTGGGCCTGCGCTGGTTGCCCAGTGCGCGCGTCGATGTGCATGCCAGCCTCGGCCTGCTGCGCACGCGCATTACCGACGACGCCGGCTGGGGCACCCAGGGCAATGCCTTCGCCAATGCGCCGCGGGTCACCGGCAGCCTCGGGGCCAGTTGGCACGGTGTCTCCGGCCTGGACCTGAACCTCGACCTGCACCACAGCGGTTCCTACCATTCCGACGTGCAGAACACCCCGCTGGCGCGGATCCATCCGTACTGGCTGGGCCGCGCCAGCGCTGGCTACCACCTGGGCAACGTCTACCTGTTCGCCGGCGTCGACAACCTGTTCGATCATCGCGATCCGCTGATGATCTACGTGTTCGCCAGCGCCGGCGCGTACTCGGCCTACAACACCGGCACCATGCCCGAACCGCGCACCTGGTACGCCGGGCTGCGCGTGGATTTCCGCTGATGCGCGAGGGACCTGCGGCCGCGGCGGGCGCCTCGCCCTGGTATCGGCTCAACCTGTGGCTGCACCGCTGGTGCGGCCTGGTGGCGACGCTGCCGTTTCTGGTGCTGTGCCTGAGCGGCACGGTGCTGATCTTCCACGAGGAGATCGACGCGGCGCTGGGCACGGTGCCCGCTGCGCAGGACGCCGGGCGGGCGCCGCCGCTGCCGCTGGCGCGTTCGGTGGCGAACGTGCGCGCGGCGTTTCCCGGCGAGCGCGTGCTCAGCATCGGGCTCGACCCGCAAGCGCATCCCGGCGTGGCGTTGCTGGTGACCGCGCCGCAGGACGAACGCGGCTTCGATCACTACCGGATGCGCTACACCCGCCTGGGCGACGCGCAGCCGGTGGCCGACGCGGCGACGCGGCCCCGCGCGACGCTGACCGGCTTCCTGCTGGAGCTGCACGCGCACTGGTTCCTGGGGCTGCCCGGCGAGCTGCTGGGCGCGCTGATCGCGCTGCTGGTGCTGATCGCGCTGCTGTCGGGCGTGGTGGTGTACTGGCCGCACGTGAAGAAGGTCGCGTTCGGCCTGTTGCGACGCGGGCGCGGACCGCGGCTGCGGCAACTGGACCTGCACAACACCATCGGCGCCGTGGTGCTGGGCTGGGCGCTGACGGTCAGCCTGACCGGGGTCCTGCTCGGTTTCGGCACGCTGGCGCAGAGCCTGTGGCAGCGGACCGAACTGGTCGCGCTGCAACGCCAGCACGCCGGTCCGGCGGTCGACCGGCTGCAGCCGCCGGTGGACGTCGACCGCGCTCAGGCGGCGGCGTTGGCGGCGATGCCTCGCGGCTGGCACGTGATCTCGATCGTGTTCCCGCAGACCGATTTTTCCACCGACCGCCACTACACCGTGCTGGTCGCGGGGCAGGGACTGGACCAGCGGCTGTTCCGGGTGGTGCTGGTGGACGCGGCCAGCGGCCAGGTCGCGGCCGCGGTGGAGCTGCCGGGCTATTTGAAGGCGATCGCGCTGGCGCAGCCGCTGCATTTCGGCGATTACGGCGGCCTGCCGCTGAAGCTGCTGTGGACGCTATGCGCCTGGTTGACGCTGTTCGTCACCGCCAACGGCGCCTGGCTGTGGTGGGACCGGCGGCACCGGCATCGGCGGGCAGCGGCGGCGCGCCAGCGCGGGGACCGGCGATGACCGGCGCGTGGGCGATCGTGTTGCTGTTGATGCTGGCGCTGGCCGCGATGGGCGGCCTGGTCGGCATGCTGCTGGCCGAGGGCGGCCCGGACCGGGTCTGCCTGGCGCTGGCCGTCGCGCCGCTGCTGGTCGGCGCCGGCTGCTGGTGGCGTTGGCGCCGATCCGCGCGCGCGGCGGGGAGGAAGCAGCCGTGAGCGCCGCGGCGCGCACCTGCGATCGGGTGCAGTGGGCGGGCTGGGCCGGCGTGCTGGGCGCGTTGTGCTGGATCGCCGGCGATGTGCTGATCGTCGGCCAGGTCGTGGCGCGGGCGCAGGTGCCGCTGCTGTTCCAGCACTACGCGGCGCAGATCGACGTGGAGATGGCCGAGCGCCTGGTCGCGGTGCCGCATTGGCGCTTGCTCGCCGGCGCATTGCTGCCGGTGTTCGCGCTGCCCTTGTACCTGCTCGGCAACTGGCATCTGTGGCGCGGGCTGCGCCCGGCCGGGCGCGGCTGGGCACTGCCGGCGACGCTGCTCCTGTTCCTCGGCTATGCCTGGTCGCCGCTGGCGCATGCGGCGTTCTACTTCGTCGGTGCGGTGTATCAGGCGCTGCCGGCGACCGATGCGGCCGCGCACCCGCCGCTGCTGGCCCTGGCGGCGGCGTTCCGCCGGGCGTTGCTGATCGTCTATGTGCCGTCGGTGGCCTGTTCGGCGTTGGGCCTGCTGGCGTTCTCCGCTGCCGTGGCCAGCGGACGCAGCGCCTATCCGCGCTGGTTCGCGCTGAGCGGCAATCCGCTACTGCTCGGCGCGCTCGCCATCGGCGGCCCGCAGTGGCTGCACGGGCCGCTCGCCGACGCCCTGAGCGGTGCCGGCTTCAATACGCTGCAATTGCTGCTGTACCTGCAGTCGGTGTGGCTGCTGCGCCGGCGCCGCGCGCGCGGCCGCGCCGGTGTGGCGCCAGCGCGCCGGATGCCGGCCCGCTGATCAGAACTTCGCGTCGAACTCTCCGGCGTAGCCGGTGTTGACGATCAGCTTCTGCAGCGCGTCGCCGACCTTGAGGTTGCCGGCCACCACCTGGAACTGCGGCGGACCGCGGTCGTCGATGCGGCCGAGGGTGCCGCCCTTGAAATCGGTGACGCGGCCGCCGGCCTCGCGCACCAGCAGCACGCCGGCGGCGATGTCCCAGGCCTTCACGCCGGCTTCGAAGAAGGCGTCGCTGCGGCCGCAGGCGACATAGGCCAGGTCCAGCGCGGCCGAGCCGGTGCGGCGAATGTCCTCGGCCTGCACCAGCAGCGCGTCCACGCACTTGAGCTGGGGGCTGGCGCGCTTGCGCTCGCGCGGGGCGAAGCCGGTGTGGACCATGGCGCCATTGAGTTCCTTGCGCTCGCTGACGCGGATGCGGCGATCGTTGAGCACCGCGCCGTTGCCGCGGCTGGCGGTGAACAGTTCGTTGCGCAGCGGGTCGAAGATCACCGCGTCGACCGGCTCGCCGTTCTCGACCAGGGCGATCGACACGCAGTAGTGCGGGAAGCCGCGCAGGTAGTTGCTGGTGCCGTCGAGCGGATCGATCACCCACATGTAGCGGCCGCCGCCCTGCACGCCGCTTTCCTCGCCCATCACGCCGTACTCGGGGTAGGCGCGGCGCAGCTCCTTGACGATCACCTTCTCGGCATCGGCATCGACTTCGCTGGCGTAGTCCATGCGGTCCTTCTGCACCACGTTCAGCGCCTCCAGGCGGTTGATGTGGCGCAACAGGACGTTGCCGGCGAGGCGGGCGGCCTTGACCATGACGGTGACGGCGGGTTTTTGCATGGCAACGGCTCCCGGGAAGGCGGAGGTGGGTCTGAAGGGGGAAAAGAGCAATCCGGCGCCAAGGCCGGCCGCGCAGTTTACCATCTACGCCCCCGTTCGCTTCGCCTGCCGTGCCGCCATGACCGATTCCTTCCGTATCCGCTTCGTCCTCGTCGGGACCCAGCACCCCGGCAACATCGGTGCGGCGGCGCGCGCGATGAAGACCATGGGGCTGTCGCGGCTGGTGCTGGTGGCGCCGGAATGCGAGGTGGACACCGAGGCCTACCGGCGTTCGGCCGGGGCCGAGGACCTGCTGCAGCAGGCGCCGGTGCTGCCGGCGCTGGCCGATGCGGTGGCCGATTGCCGGCTGGTGCTGGGCTGCACCGCGCGCAGCCGCCGCGTGTCGCTGGAGGAGCTGCTGCCGGCCGATGCCGCGCAGCGCCTGACCGCCACCAGCGCCGAACCGGCGGAAGTGGCGCTGGTGTTCGGTCGCGAGCGCACCGGCCTGACCAACGAGGAACTGCAGCTGTGCCACGCGGCCGTGCACATTCCTTCCGATCCGGCGTTCAGCTCGCTCAACCTGGCCGCGGCGGTGCAGGTGCTGGCCTACGAACTGCGCCTGGCGCAGCTGCGCGCCGGCGCCCCTGCGCCCGCGCCGGCACCGGGCTTCCGCGAGGCGCCGGCCAGCCACGCGCAGGTGGAAGGGCTGTTCGGGCAATTGGCCGAGACCCTGGACGACATCGACTTCCACAAGGGGCGTGCCCCGGATTCGGCGATGCGCAAGCTGCGCCGGCTGTTCCTGCGCACCGAGCTGACCGAGCAGGAAGTGCGCCTGCTGCGCGGCGTGCTGTCCGACGCGCAGCGCATGGCGCGGCTGGCCGGACAGGCCGGAAACTGAGGCCAGGCCAGGCGCGAAGACGCGCATCGCGGCACGCGCGGCCAGACGCGGGCCCGGGGCGGATTCGCGGCGCGGCAGGCGTCATTCTGTGACGCTGTCACCGGCATGCGCTTTCGGCTAGGCTTTGCAAGGGCTACTTGGGGATCGTGGTTTGTCCAGTTCGCGTTGGCGGGTGGTCGTGGTGTGGCTGGCGCTGGCGATCTGCTGGCCCGTGTCCGTGCACGCGCGGCCCTCGGTCCTGGTGCTTGGGCGCATCAGCGACGATCCCAAGGCCCATTACGAGCAACTCAAGCCGCTGCTGGACTACGTGGTGCCGCGCATGCGCGAGGTCGGCATCACCTCCGGGCAGATCCTGATGGCCCGCGACAGCCAGCAGATGAGCAGCTACCTGCGCCGTGGTCGCGTCGACTGGGTCACCGAGACCGCCGCCACCGCGATGGCGCTGGAACAGCGCGGCGGCGCCAAGCCGCTGCTGCTGACCGAGCGCAACGGGGTGCGCGAGTACCACACCGTGTTCTTCGTGCGCCGCGACGCGCCGGTGCATGACCTCTCCGACCTGCAGGGGCGCACTCTGGCGCTGCAGAGCCAGCAGTCCACCAGCGCCTACATGGTGCCGATGATGACCTTGTTCGAGCATGGCCTGCACCCGGAGATCCTGCTCTCGACCAAGGACCAGCCCTCGGCGGAGACCGTCGGCTACGTGTTCGCGCGCTCGGAACTCAACATCGCCGCCTTCGTGCACAAGCACCTGGTGGATGCCGGGGCGTTCAGCAATCTCGACTGGGACGACGACCGCCGCCTTCCGCCGGCGTTCCGCCGCGACTTCCGGGTGATCTACCGCAGCGAGCCGTATCCGCGCGCGGTGGAGATGGTCCGCAGCGACCTGCCCACGGAGGTGGAGACGCGCCTGCGCGAGGTGTTGCTGCACGCCGCCGACGATCCGCAGGGACGTGCGGCGCTGCATCAGTTCTTCGGCACCTCCGGGTTCTACCCGATCGATCCCGCGTCGCAAAAACGCCTGGACACCCTGCGCGCCGGCGTGGCGCGGGTGAGGCTCGAAGTGGAATGAAGACGATGCGTTTCGGGTTGCAGGCCAGGTTCCTGCTGGCCATGGGTGTGGCTGCGTTGTTGGTAATGGCGATCCTGGCTCTGCTGCTGGAGCGTCAGGCGGCCATGCAGCGCGAGGTGCGCACGCTCAGCGGCAATGTCATCCACGGCCTGTTCGACAGCAGCATGCGCACCCGCGGCGAGTCGCTGGCGCGGCAGCTGGCCGATTCGCTGGCCAACCCGGTGTACTACTCCGACCTGGACGCGATCGGCACGCAGGTGCGTGGCGCGCTGGGCTATGTCGCGGTGGCCTACGTGCTGGTCTACGACGCCGACGGGCGGCTGATCCACGACGGTAGCGAGGATCTGGTCGGCTACGGCCAGCGCATGCGCGGGCCGATGGCCGACGCCGCGATCCGCGCCAAGGGCCTGCTGGCGCAGGAGTCGCCGGATTTCCTCGACGTGTCGATGCCGATCATGATCGGCGACCAGCGCGTGGGCGGGGTGCGGGTGGGCATGTCCTGGGCGCGCGCGCAGGAGTACGAGCGCAAGGCCGGGCAGAACCTGGACCAGCGCCTGGGCGCGCTGGGCAAGCGCCATCTCGGCTGGTTGCTGCTGTTGCTGGCCGCCCTCGGCCTGACCGCGGCGATGGTGACGGTCTACGTGCAGCGCACGCTGGTGGCGCCGTTGCGCTGGATGGCCGCCGCCGCGCGCCAGATCGAGGCCGGCAACTACGCGGTGGAACGCCGCGACAGCGGCCGCTACGACGAGGTCAGCGAACTGCTGCGCGCGTTCGGGCGCATGAGCGAGGCGATCGCCCGGCACGACCGCGATGTGCGCCATATGGCCTACACCGATGCCTTGACCGGGCTGACCAACCGGCTCGCGTTCCGCGAGGCGCTGGACCACCGCATGCTGTCGGCGCGCGCCTCGCAGCGCCGGTTGGCGCTGCTGTTCGCCGACATCGACGATTTCAAGCGGATCAACGACACCCTGGGCCACGAGGCCGGCGACGAGGCCTTGCTGCAGTTCGCGCGGCGCATCCAGCTGGCGGTGGAGCAGCTGGGCGGCGACGACGCGCTGCTGGCGCGTTTCGGCGGCGACGAGTTCGTGATCCTGGTGGAGGATGCGCAGGCGGCCAAGGTCGCCACCGCGCTGGCGCAGCGGCTGGTACAGGAGCTGCGCGAGCCGCTGCGCATCCAGGGCCGCGAGGTGTTCATGGGCACCTCCATCGGCATCACCGTCTACCCGGGCGATGCCGAGGACGCCTCGGCGTTGCTGAAGAACGGCGACATCGCCATGTACCAGGCCAAGCTGGCCGGCAAGAACTGCCATCGCTTCTACAGCCGCGCCATGGACTATGCGGTGGAGCGGCGCGTGCACATGGAGCACGAACTGCGCGGCGCCTGGGAGCGCGACGAACTGAAGCTGGCCTACCAGCCGATCTTCCGCACCCAGGACCGGCGCATGGTCGGCGTGGAAGTGCTGCTGCGCTGGCAGCATCCGGCGATGGGCACGATCTCGCCGACGGTGTTCATCGACGTGGCCGAACAGAGCGGCCTGATCGAAAGCATCGGCCCCAAGGTGCTGCGCGCGGCCTGCCGCGAGGCCACCCAGTGGCGGCGCGCCGACGGCAGCCGCGACCTGTTCGTCTCGGTCAACGTCTCGCCGCGGCAGTTGCGCAGCGGCGATCTGCCCGAACTGGTGGCCGAATGCCTGCGCGAGTCCGGGCTGCCGGCGGCGCAACTGCACCTGGAGCTGACCGAGACCGCGGTGATCGGCGACGAACTGCAAGCGGCGAGCATGCTGGCGCGGCTGCACCGCACCGGGGTCAAGGTCTGGCTGGACGACTTCGGTACCGGCTTCTCCGGCCTGAGCCACCTGCGCCAGGTGCCGGTGGACGGGGTCAAGATCGACAAGAGTTTCGTCGCCGACCTGCAGCGCGACCCGGACGACCTGGCGCTGACCACCGCAATCATCGCGATGGCGCACTCGCTGGACATCACCGTGGTCGCCGAGGGCATCGAGCAGGAGGCGCAGTTCGAGTTGCTGCGCGAGCGCGGCTGCGAACTGGGGCAGGGGTTCTGGCTCAGCCGCCCGCTCAGCGCCGAGGAATTCCGCAAGTTGCTGGCCAACGAGGGCGCGTCGCCGGCCGATGTCTGAGCATCGCCGCGGCACCGTGGTCTGCGGCCGCCGCTCGCGCGGCGGTCGCCGTCGCCGGGGTCAGGGCAGCAGCGGGCGCTTGCCGGTATCGCCGGCGATCTCGCGCACCAGCTTCGGCACCAGGTAGCCGGACAGGCGCGCGGCCAGCGCCTGGTGCAGCGCCAGCGCGGTGGCATCGTCCACTTCGAAGTGGGCCACGCCCTGCACCCGGTCCAACTGGTGCAGGTAGTAGGGCAGCACGCCGGCGGCGAAGCTGCGCTCGCTCAGCGCGGCCAGCGCCTCCACGCTGTCGTTGACCCCGCGCAGCAGCACCGCCTGGTTGAGCAGTTGCGCCCCGGCCTCGCGCAGGCGCGCCAGCGCGGCATCGACGCCGGCATCGAATTCGTTGGCGTGGTTGGCGTGGATCACGAACGCCAGCGGCCACGGCAGCGCGCGCAGCCAGGCCAGCAAGGGCGCGTCGACGCGCTCGGGCAGCACCACCGGCAGGCGGGTGTGGATGCGCAGGCGCTTGAGCTGCGGCAGCGCCGCCAGCGCCTCGGTGAGTTCGGCCAGCTTGGGCGTGGCCAGCGACAGCGGGTCGCCGCCGGACAGGATCACTTCCTCGATGCTGGGGTCGGCGGCGATCGCCGCCACCGCGGCGCGCCAGCCGTCGCGCGCGGCGGTCTCGCCGGCATACGGGAAGTGGCGGCGGAAGCAGTAGCGGCAGTGCACCGCGCAACTGCCGGTGGCCACCAGCAGGGCGCGCCCGTTGTACTTGTGGATCACCCCGTCGGCCTTCTTGGCCGCCGCATCGCCGACCGCATCCAGGGCGAAGCCGGCAACCCGGCGCTGCTCGGCGTCGATCGGCAGCACCTGGCGCAGCAGCGGGTCGTGCGGATCGCCCGGGCGCATGCGCGCGACGAAGCTGCGCGGCACGCGCAGCGCGAACTGCGTCGCAGCCTGTTCGGAGACGCCCAGCGCCTGCGGGTCCAGGCCCAGCAACGCCAGCAGCTCGCGCGGATCGCGCACGGCGTCGCGCCAGGCCTGCTGCCAGCGCGGCGGCGCGGCGGCGGGCAGGGGCGGGGACGGCTGCATCGGGCGGGGGGCTGCGGTTATCATAGGCGGTCATCACACGAGCGCCCGCCGTTGCGGCGGAGCTTCCATTCTATCCGGCCGGCCGCCGAACGCGGCGGGTTTGCCTTACCCGAGGAGTTTCAGATGGCCAGCTACGGCATGAACGACGTCAAGAACGGGATGAAGATCCTGGTCAACAGCGAGCCTGCGATCATCACCGATACCGAATACGTCAAGCCCGGCAAGGGCCAGGCGTTCACCCGCGTCAAGTACCGCTTCATCAAGTCCGGGCGCGTGGTCGAAATGACCATGAAGGCGACCGACAGCGTGGAAGCGGCCGACGTGGTCGACACCGACATGCAGTACCTGTACAGCGACGGCGAGTACTGGCACTTCATGCAGCAGGAAACCTTCGAGCAGGTGCAGGCCGACAAGGCCGGCGTCGGCGACGCCGCCAAGTGGATCAAGGGCGAGGAAGATTGCGTGGTGACGCTGTGGAACGGCACGCCGATCCAGGTCACCCCGCCGAACTTCGTCGAACTGAAGATCGTCGAGACCGACCCGGGCGTGCGCGGCGATACCTCCGGCGGCGGCGGCAAGCCGGCGACCCTGGAGACCGGCGCGGTGGTGCGCGTGCCGCTGTTCGTCGGCCAGGAGGAAGTGATCCGCGTCGATACGCGTTCGGGCGAATACGTCTCGCGCGTCAAGTAATTCCTGCATGCCCGCGGCTGCCGCAAGCCGCGGGCATGCACTTGCGCCGGCGTGCATGCGCCGGATGGCTGCGCGGCGGTGACGGACCAGCGCCTGTCACGGCGCCGCCGTGACGCGCAGCCACGCCGACCGCGCCGTCGCCCGGTCCCCGCGCGCGAACTGGGCCTGGCGCTACGCCTCAGCGCCGCAGGACTGGACGCTGAGGCGGCGCGTCGCGGTGCTGCCGGCGGTGCGCGTGCGGTGCAGTGCGCCGGCCATGGTCGCCCCGCTGCTGGCGCGATTGGCGGTGCTGGCGGTAGTCGTGTTGCAGTGGACGGCGATGCGCGTGTCCCGGCGCCGTCTCGGCCAGGTCCAGACGGCAACCTGATCCCTCCCTTTCCAGAGCGCTTGCGATGACCTCCATACCCGAATCCTGCGACCTGCTGATCGAAGCCGGCTACGTGGTGCCGATCGAACCGCATGCGGTGGTGCTGGAAGACCACGCGGTGGCGGTGCGCGGCAGCGAGATCGTGGCGGTGCTGCCGACGGCCGAGGCGCGCACGCGCTTCGCCGCCGCGCGCACCGTCTCGCGTCCGGACGCCGCGCTGCTGCCGGGGCTGGTCAACGCGCACACGCACAACCCGATGACCCTGCTGCGCGGCATCGCCGACGACCTGCCGCTGATGGTGTGGCTGCAACAGCACATCTGGCCGGTGGAGACGGCGGTGATCGGCCCGGAGTTCGTCGCCGACGGCACCGCGCTGGCCATCGCCGAGATGCTGCGCGGCGGCACCACCTGCGCCAACGAGAACTACTTCTTCGCCGACGTGCAGGCCGCGGTGTACAAGCAGCACGGCTTCCGCGCGCGGGTCGGCACGGTGATCATCGATTTCCCGACCGCCTGGGCCAAGACCTCCGACGAGTACTTCGCGCGCGCCTGCGAGGTGCACGACCAGTGGCGCGACGATCCGTTGGTCGGCATCGCCTTCGCCCCGCATGCGCCGTACACGGTCAACGACGCCAACTTCGAGCGGGTGCGGATGCTGTCCGACCAGCTCGAGGTGCCGGTGCACCTGCACACCCACGAGACCGCGCAGGAAATCGCCGATTCGCTCAAGCAGTACGGGCAGCGCCCGCTGGCGCGGCTGGATCGGCTGGGCCTGGTCAACGACCGCCTGATCGCGGTGCACATGACCCAGCTCACCGACGCGGAGATCCACCTGTGCGCCGAGCGCGGGGTCAGCGTGGTGCATTGCCCCGAATCCAACCTCAAGCTCGCCTCCGGGTTCTGCCCGGCCTGCGCGCTGCAGCGTGCGGGCGTGAACCTGGCGATCGGCACCGACGGCTGCGCCAGCAACAACGACCTGGACATGTTCAGCGAGAACCGCACCGCGGCGATCCTGGCCAAGGCGGTGGCCAACGATGCCACCGCGCTGGACGCGGCCAGCACGCTGCGCGCGGCCACCCTGGGCGGCGCGCGCGCGCTGGGTTTCGGCGAGACGATCGGCTCGATCGAACCGGGCAAGCAGGCCGACCTGATCTGCGTGGACCTGTCGGCGCTGGAGACCCAGCCGCTGCACAACGTGCTGTCGCAACTGGTGTACGCCACCGGCCGGCAGCAGGTCAGCGACGTGTGGATCGCCGGCCAGCCCAAGCTCAGCCAGCGCGTGCTGGTGGACATGGACGTGGAGGCCCTGGTCGCCAATGCCCGTCAGTGGCGCGAGCGTATCCGCAGCGTCCACGCCTGATCCGCTATGTTCGCCGTGCCGCGCCGCGCGCGCGGCCCCAACGAGAGTCCGCCATGACCGCTTCCGCCGCCAACGCCTCCGCCAATTTCGATCAGGCCGAACTGGACAAGTTCGGCGCCCTGGCCACCCGCTGGTGGGATGCCGACGGCCCGCAGAAGCCGCTGCACGCGCTCAACCCGGTGCGCCTGCGCTACGTCGCCGAGCGCCTGCCGCTGCGCGGCGCGACGGTGCTGGACGTGGGCTGCGGCGGCGGCCTGCTCAGCGAGGCGCTGGCCAAAGAGGGCGCGCAGGTCACCGCCATCGACCTGTCGCCGGAGCTGATCAAGGTCGCGCGGCTGCACCAGTTCGAATCCGGGGTCGAGGTCGACTACCGCGTGCAGTCGGTCGAGGACCTGGCGGCGGCGCAGCCGGCCAGCTTCGACGCGATCACCTGCATGGAGATGCTCGAACACGTGCCCGATCCGGCGGCGATCGTGCGCGCCTGCGCGACCCTGCTCAAGCCGGGCGGCCAGCTGTTCCTGTCCACCCTCAACCGCACCCCGGCGGCCTTCGCCCTGGCCATCGTCGGTGCCGAGTACGTGGCGCGGCTGCTGCCCACCGGGACTCACCGCTACCAGGATTTCATCAAGCCGGCGGAACTGGCCGCCTGGTTGCGCCAGGCCGAGTTGCAGTTGCGCGACGTCAGCGGCCTGGCCTACGAGCCGTGGCGCAATCGGGCGCGGCTGTCCCCGCGCACCGACGTGAATTACCTGGCTTGTGCGGGAAAGCCGTGATTCGGGAGTGGGGAGTGGGGATTGGTAACGGCGGGGGCGCGTGGGCCTGATGCCGCTGGATAGCGATTTGGACCGAAGCTACCCGCCGGTGGTGCTGTTCGATCTGGATGGCACGTTGCTGGACAGTGCGCCGGATCTGCTGGCCGCGGCCAATGCGCTGCTGGCCGAGCATGGCCGCCCGGCCTTGACCCTGGCGCAGTTGCGGCCGGTGGTGTCCAAGGGCTCGCGGGCGATGCTGGGCGTGGCCTTTCCGGATCTCTCTGGCGCAGAGCGCGATGCGCTGATTCCGGCGTTCCTGCGCCACTACGAGGCGCTGATCGGCCGCCATTCGCAGCCGTTCGACGGCATCCCGGAGCTGCTGCAGCGGCTGGAAGACGTCGGTAGCGTGTGGGGCATCGTCACCAACAAGCCCGAGGCGCTGGCGCGGTTGATCCTGCCGCAGCTGCAGTGGGAACGGCGCTGCGCGGTGCTGATCGGCGGCGACACGCTGCCCGAGCGCAAGCCGCATCCGTTGCCGCTGCAGGTCGCCGCGCAGCGCCTGGGCGTGGCGCCGCACGAGGTGGCCTACGTCGGCGACGACGAACGCGACATCCTCGCCGCGCGCGCCGCCGGCATGGCCTCTGTCGCGGTGCTGTGGGGCTACCGGCTGGACGAGGACAATCCTCTGGCCTGGCGCGCCGACGCGATGGTCGCCGCGCCGGCCGAGCTGTATGCCGCCGCGGCCTGGCCGGTGGCCGCCGCCGCGCCCTGACGCCGGTGCGGTCGCCGCGCGGCGGCGCCGCGCAGATGCCGCGACTGCCGCGTCGCCGCAGGCATGCCGACAGCGCTCGGCATCCACCGGTCGCGCACGTAAACTGCGCGTCCTGCGCAGCAACCGCGCTCACTTCCCCCGTCGCACGACGCCCACGGCGCGTGCGCCCGAATCCGGATCCACCGATCGCATGAGCAGTTCGTCCGCCCTGGATGCCTTCCTCGACAAATGGCGCCGCCGCTGGCCGGAATGGGCCGTGGCCGAGGCCTTCGTGCCGGCGCCGCAGCGCGCCCGCACCGTGGCCTGGTTCGCCCTGCTGCAGGAGTTCGACGACATCCTCAACATCGCCGGCGACCCGCTGCCGGCCGACGCCAAGCTGGCCTGGTGGGGCGAGGAACTGCGCAGCTGGGCCGGGCAGCGCTCGCGGCATCCGCTGGGCCGGGTGCTGGAGCCGGTGGCCGCGCCGTGGGCGCAACTGGCCGAGGCCTTGCCGAGCCTGCCGCAGGCGCGCGCGGCCGCGGCCGACACCAGGCATGCGCTGGAGCGGCTGGAGCCGTTCGCGCAGGCGGTGGTCGCGGTCGAGCGTGCGCTGTTCGCGGCCCCGGCCGAGGGCGCCGCCGTGCCGGTCGCGTTGCAGGTGCTGGCGCAGCGCCTGACCGAAGGCGGTGCCGCCACCGCGCCGCTGGCGCTGCGCGGTGGCGACGAGGTACAGCAGCGCCAGCGCTGGGCGCAGGCATTGCTGAAGCAGTGGCCGCGCCGTGTGCGCGGGCCGCGCGCACGGCGCATCCTGTCGGCGCTGGCGCGTGCGCGGACCGCGCAGCAGGCGGCCGCCACGCCCCGGCCGCCCGGACAGATGGCCACGCTGTGGCGCGCCTGGTGGGCCGGGTTGGGCTGAGCCGCCCGTTGCAGGGCGTCGCCTGGACTCAGTGGGCGCTGCCGGCGCCGCTGTTGGCGTATTCGGAGAAGCGATTGGCCGAGGTGCTGCAGCCGCTGCTGCAGTACGGCCGGCCGATGGTCGAGGCGTTCCACGGCGCGCTCTTGCGGATGTGGCCGCCCAGCACCGAATCGCGGATCACCACCTTGCCGTTGGGCGAGGTGCCGTCGACGTAGTTGGACAGGCTGCCCACGCTCTCGTCCCAGGCCCGTCCCAGCCACACCGTGCCGCTGCCGGGAGTGCCGACCGCATCGAAGGTGCTGCCGATGGCCAGGAAGCCGTAGCCGCTGCCGGGGCGGGTGCTGGGCGCGAAGATCACCCCGCCATCGTTGGCGCCGCGGCGCGCGGCGGTGTAGCGGATGGTGCTGCCGGCGAACACCGCCACGCCCGAGCCGAAGATGAAGTCGGTATCGCCCTCGATGATGCCGCCCTTGATGTAGGCGCGGATTACCGTGTTGGCGCTGCCGGCGCTGACCAGCAGGGTGTCCTGGTTGCCGGTCAGCACCACGTTCTCCAGCACCGCCTTGTCGCCGCGCAACGCCAGCGCCACCGCCGACTGGTTGCTGCCGCTGTAGGTGCCCTCGACGTAGCTGTTGACGATCGCCAGGTTGCGCGCCTGGAACTGCGCCGCGCGCACGGTGACGGTGCCGCTGTCGGAGGTGCCCACGGTACTGCTGGCGGCGTTGCTGGCGCAGGGATGGGTGGCGCTGCCGGTCGGCTTCGGCGTCGGGTTGGCGTTGCCGAAGCGGATCGTGGTGCTGGCCGGACTGCCGCCCAGGCCGAACAGGGTGAGCGGCGGCGCCGCGGCGGGGATGCAGACCACTTCGGTGTAGGTGCCCGGCGCCACGCTGATGTAGCGGCGCATGCTGCCGCCGGCGGCGACCGCGGCGTCCACCGCGGCCTGCACGGTGCGGTAGCGGGTGCTGCCGTCGGCCGCCACCGCGTAGTCGGCCTGCAGCAGCGCGACCCCGGCGCTCGGATCCCAGTTGTCGGTGACCAGTGCGCCGATCGGGCCGGCCTGCGCCAGGTGGCGGGCGACGGTCTGGTTGGCCGCCTCGCTGCTGGTCAGTTGCGGGCGCGACGCGGTCCCGGTCAGGGCCGGGGCGTCGGTGACGACCCCGGCCGCCAGGGCCAGGGTGGAGGAAAGCAGCAACCAGCGCGATACGGTCATGGAAAGCCTCCGCTCAAGGATAAGGGCCCGCGACGGCGCCTGGAATGATGCCGGTGTCATCCAGTCGTGCGATTCGGCTTCGGCAGCGGATCGGCGATGGTAGGGGCGTTTGCCTGTGGCGCCCGGCCGATGCCGCAGCCAGCGGCCGGTTGTGCCGTCTCCATCACGTTCGCGGTGCCGCGAGGGCACAGATCGCCCGCGGGGAGCGGACGCCGCAGGGCCTTGCCGACGTCCGATTGCCGGCCCGTCGCGGCACTGCGGCATGGATCTGCGCGCGCCTGCCGACCGCGCGCCATGGCGTGATGGGGCTGTGAATTTGGATACGAGCGCGGTCGCGGCTTGCGCTACGCTCCATGGCAACGTCCGTTGGAACCCGTCGATTGAAGCGCCTGTGCCGTTGGTGCTGCCTGCTGCTGTGCCTGAGGATGGTCGGGTCGGCGCAGGGGCAGGAACTGCTGTTGCAGCGTCTGGCCGCCGACCCACCGGCGTCGGAGGTGGTGGCGGGGCGCTACGATGCTGCGTTCGCCGACGCCGGCCACGGCGCCACCCTGTACGAGCGCAGCAAGCGACCGACCTGGTGGCGCATCCGCGCCGACCGCGCGATCGGCAGCGAGGGCCAGCCGCAACTGGTGCTGCAGTCGCCCTACCTGACCCGGGTCGAGGCCTGGGTCCCGGGACGTTCTGCGCCGATCCGGCGCGCGATCTACGGCGCCGACGCCGACCTGCGCTACTCGACCCGCGCCCTGGTGATCGCCTTGCCGCAGGGGCTGCCGCGCGGCGCCTCGATCTGGCTGCGGGTGCAGGCGCCGGCGGCGATGCCGATGCCGGTGGGCATCGTGCCGCTGGCGCAGGTGCAGCGCGAGGATCTGCACTACGTCGGCTGGCGCGCCTTCATCCTCGGCTCGACCGCGGTGCTGGCGATCCTGGCGATCGCGTTGTGGGCGCGCCTGCGCGAGCCGATCTACGGGTACTTCACCGCCAACGTGATGTGCGTGCTGCTGTACCTGCTCGGCCTTGGCGGCGAAGCGCGCGCGGTGCCCGGCCTGGCCAGCGTGTTCGCGTCCTCGCCGACGCCGATGCGCATCGTCGCCGCACTCGGCGGCTTCTTCATCATCACCTTCCAGCGCCGGCAACTGGAGATGCACCGGCAACTGCCGCGACTGGACCGGGTGCTGCGGCTGTGTGCGCTGTATCTGCTCGGCATCGCCGTGGCCTGTCTGCTGTCGGACGCGGCGGTACTGAGCCTGCTCGGCAATCTCGGGCTGATCGTCGGCGCGGCGCTGCTGCTGCCGTGCTGCCTGTTGCTGGCCTTGCGCGGGCAGCGCTACGCCTGGCCGCTGCTGGCCTCGTGGACCCCGCTGTGGATGCTGTGCGTGCTGCGCTGCCTGGAGCTGACCGGGTGGTTGCGTCTGGATCTGGACGCGCCGGTGCTGGCGCACGGCATCAGCCTGGCGCTGGCGATCTCCTGCCTGCTGGTGACCTTCGGCCTGGCCGAGCAGATCCTGGAACTGCGCCGCGACCGCGACCGCGTCAGCCGCATGGCGACGGTGGACGAACTCACCGGCATGCTCACCCGCGGCGCGCTGCAGCAGCGCCTGGCCGAGGCGTTGCAGGATGCGGCCCGCGGCGACCGGCCGCTGGCGCTGGCCTACATCGACATCGACCACTTCAAGCGCATCAACGACATCCACGGCCATGCCGGCGGCGACGCCTGCCTGCGCTGGGTCGCCGCCTGTGCGCGGGCGCGCCTGCGCAGCACCGACATGCTGGGCCGCCAGGGCGGCGACGAGATGCTGCTGTTGATGCCGGGCGCCACCCTGGAGGCCGCGCGGCGCGTGGCCGAGGACATCCGCCAACACGTCGCCGCGCAGCCGCTGCCGCGCGACGGCCAGGCGCTGTCATGCACGCTGAGCATCGGCGTGGCGCAATGGCAGCGCGGCGAGAGCGTCGCAGCGCTGCTGCAGCGGGCCGATGCCGCGCTCTACGCCAGCAAGTCCGCCGGCCGCAACCGCGTCAGCGTGTCCACCCCCCACCGTGTCACCCACCAGGAGCCTCAGCCATGACTGCACAGCCCGCTTTGCCCGCGTTCGCTCCCGATCAGTTGCAGGTCGGCGACATCCTGTTGCAACTGGGCTGCGGCCCGGTGTCCGAACTGATCGCCTGGTGCGGCGACAGCATCTACAGCCATGCCGCGATCGTCGCCGACCAGGGCGACCTGATCGAGGCGGCGGCCAGCGGCGTGCGCCGCTATCCGCTGTCGCAGCGGCTGACCGACACCACCGACTACCTCATCATCGACGCCTACCGGCCGCTCAGCTACGCCGGCGTGGCGCTGGACGACGCCGACCGCGCCAGCGTGCTGGCGAAGGCGCAGTCGCTGCTGGGCGTTCCGTACCCGCTGGATAGCCTGGCCACGCTCGGGCTGCTGGTCGCCATCCGCGGCAAGTGGCCGCAGCACTGGCTGGCGCGCATCGTGGTGCGCGAGGCGCTGGATCACCTGGTGCGCGACAACCCGTCGCACATGGTGTGCAGCGAGGTGGTGTACCGCGCCCTGGCCGAATGCGATGCGACGCCGCCGGGCCGGCTGGCGCCGCAGATCGTGCTCAGCGGGCCGACCCATATGCCGTTCCCGGACCTGGACTGGAAGGCGCTGTGGCAGGAAGTGTGGCAACTGCTGCATCCGCACCGGCAGCAGGCGCTGGGCGACATCGCGCAGCGTCTGGCGGCGGTGGAGGGCGCACCGGCCAGTCTGGCCGCCTCGGCGCTGACCACGGTCGCCGACGAGGATCTGCTGAGCCGCGCCAACGCGGTCCGCGCCGGGCTGGGCCTGCCGCCGCTGCCGCCGGTCACCGACCAGGTGGACGACAACGGCGGGCTGTTGCGGGAAGCCGGCGAAGCGGCCCCGGGAACGCCCTTGCCGCATCCCAATCCCAAGCTGGTGATGCCGCTGGACCTGGCCAACAGCCCATCGCATGTGGTGCTGGGGCGCCTGCTGGAGGTGGTCACGCCTGCGTAGCGAAACGCTGTGTGTGCGAGCGACCTCGGGGTACCTCTCGTCACTCCGGGACGTGTCCTGTGGGAACGGCTTCAGGGCAGCTTTCATCGCTACGGGACGTATTTTGTGGGAACGGCTTCAGTCGCGTCGGGTTTTACCGGGAACGCCCCGACGCGACTGCAGCGCGTCGCCAGAGCCCAGCCGGCGCGCTTGTCGCGCTGCGCGGCGATCGAGGTGGCGCTTCGGGATGTACCACGCTGTCTGATGTAGGAGCGGCTTCAGCCGCGACCGGGCGTCCCCGGAAAAGCCCCGTCGCGGCTGAAGCCGCTCCTGCATTCGGCGGCCGCTGCGTTTTGTCCGCTCCGCGCCAGGCGAAGACGCCGGTCATGCCGATGAAGAACGCGCCGCCGCGCGCCAGCGCACCCGACGCAGCAGCGCTTCAGGGCTGCCGCGTCCGCTCCAGCACCAGCAATGGGTCGATGCGCACGTCGAACCAATTCATCCCCCAATGCAGATGCGGCCCGGTCGCACGACCCGTGGCGCCAACCGCGCCGATCACCTGGCCCTGGGCGATGCGGTCGCCGACCTTCACGTCGATCCGCGACAGGTGCAGGAAGTTGGAACTGACGCCATAGCCGTGGTCGAGCAGCACGGTGCCGCCGGTCAGGTACAGGTCGGGGGCGGCGAAGGTGATCACGCCGGCGGCCGGGGCCTTGACCGGGGTGCCTGTGGGCACGGCGATGTCCATGCCCGAATGCCCGGCGCCGGGCTGGCCGTTGTAGACGCGGGCGTTGCCGAAGCGGCCGCTGATGCGGCCCTGCACCGGCCAGATGAAGGGCGCGGCGAAATCGGTGCGCGGGTCGTCGCGGTCGCGCGCGGCGGTGACCTGGGCCTGTTCGCGCTTGATCCGCTCGGCGATCGCCGGCGGCGGGTTCACCGTTTTCGGCGGCACCCCGTTGACCTGTTCCAGCGGCCAGTCGCGCGGCGTCACCGCGATCTCGACGGTTTCGGTCCCGCCGTCGGGGCGCTGTACGGCGATGCGCAGCGGACCGCGCTCGTCGCGGCCGATGCCGAACACCACGCTGCCGTAGTCGCTGACCCGCAGGGTGCGGCCGGCGTACTGCACGCGGCTGCCCGGCGCCACCTTGCCGATCACCAGCGCGCCCTGCGAGGCGCTGCGCGGGAACACGCTGCGCGCCTCGGCGCCCGCTGTGGCCGGCGTCTGCGCATGCAGCGACGGGGCGACTGGTGCGGTCAGCAGGACCAGCGCCAGTGCGGCGCCGGACAACACGGCGCCGCGCATCAGCGGTCGAACGCCAGGCGCTGCCCGTTGGGGCTGCCGATCAGGCGGGTGCCGTCCCAGGCCAGCACGCCGTTGATCCAGGTCGCGGCGATCTTGGAGCGGAAGCTGCGGCCTTCGAACGGCGACCAGCCGCACTTGGACAGCACGTCCTCGCGGCGCACGGTGAACGTGGTGTCGTCGATCAGCACCAGGTCGGCGTGGTAGCCCTCGCGCAGGAAGCCGCGTTCGTGCACGTCGAACAGCAGCGCCGGCGCGTGCGCGAACTTGTGCACCACCTGGGCCACGCTGAGCCGGCCCTCGTGGACCAGCTCCAGCGCCGCGACCAGCGCGTACTGCACCAGCGGCAGGCCCGACGGCGCCTGCGCATACGGCTTGCTCTTCTCTTCCCAGGTGTGCGGCGCGTGGTCGGTGGCGAGCACGTCGATCACGTCCTCGGCGATCGCGCGGATCAGCGCCTCGCGGTCGCTGGCGTCCTTGATCGCCGGGTTGCACTTGATCAGGTTGCCGAGGGTGGCGTAGTCGGCGCGGTCGAAGCGCAGGAAATGGATGCAGGTCTCGGCGGTGATGCGCTTGCCCTGGATCGGGCCGGGCGCGAACAGCGCCAGTTCGTCGGCGGTGGAGATGTGCAGCACGTGCAGGCGGGTGCCGTGCTTCTTCGCCAGCGACACCGCCAGCTGCGAGGACTTCAGGCAGGCCTCGCGCGAGCGGATGTCCGGGTGCATGTCCGGGGTCAGCGCATCGCCGTACTTCTGCTTGAACGCGGCCAGGGTCGCGTCGATGGTCGGGGTGTCTTCGCAGTGGGTGATGATCGGGGTCGGCGCGTCGCGGAAGATCGCGTCCAGGGTGTCCGGGTTGTCGACCAGCATGTTGCCGGTGGAGGCGCCCATGAACACCTTGATGCCGGGGGCGGTCTTCGGGTCCAGGGTCTGGATCGCGGCCAGGTTGTCGTTGCTGGCGCCCAGGTAGAAGCCGTAGTTGCCCCAGGCGCGGCCGCGCGCGGCGTCGTACTTGGCCTGCAGCGCGGCGGCGTCGAGCGTCGGCGGGTTGGTGTTGGGCATGTCCATGAAGCTGGTCAGGCCGCCGGCCACCGCCGCCGCCGATTCGGTGGCGATGTCGCCCTTGTGGGTCAGGCCGGGTTCGCGGAAGTGCACCTGATCGTCGATCATGCCGGGCAGCAGCCAGCGCCCGGCGGCGTCGACCACGGTCTCGCCGTCGCGTGCGGCCAGTTGCGGCGCGATGGCGGCGATGCGGCCGTCGGCGATGCGCAGGTCGCCCTGGGTTTCGCGGCCTTCGTTGACCAGGCGCGCGTTGACGATCAGTGTGGAAGCGGACATCTAGTGTTTTCCTTGGCAGCGGCAGGGTGGCGGCGCCGTGGGGTCGGGCACCGGGTCGAACCCGCCAGGATGGAAGGGGTGGCAGCGGCCGACGCGACGGGCGGCCATCCAGCCGCCGCGCAATGCGCCGAAACGGGCGATGGCGGTCACCGCGTACGCCGAGCAACTGGGCACGAAACGGCAGCGCGGCCCCAGCAGCGGGCTGATGAAGCGCTGGTACAGGCGCAGCAAGGCAATGAGAGCGCGGGCGATCACGCCGCCATGATATGCCACTGTGCTGGACTAGGCAGGTCGCTCGGCGTATACGCCGCGTTATTGCCGCGGGGGGTAGGGTAGGCTATAAAGGCCCGCTTTCCCGGGCCCCGGGAAGACCAAGGAAGAGCGTTCGTGGCTGCTAAAAAACCTGCAAAGAAGGCCGTCCAGGCCGCCAAGAAGCCCGCCAAGCCCGCCGCCAAGAAAGCGACGGGGTCAGCTCCCGGCAAACCGCTGAAGAACGCCGTGCCCGTCAAGCAGGCGGCGAAGGCCGCGCCGGCCAAACCGGCAAGCAAGGCCGTGGCCAAGAAGCCGGCGGCCAAGCCGGTGGCGGCTGTGCCGGCCAAGTCCGCTCCTGCCAAGAAGGCTCCGGCCAAGAAGGCGCCCGCCAAGCCGGCCGCACCGGCCAAGGCCGTCGCCAAGCCCACGCCCGCCGCCAAGCCGGCAGCGAAAACCGCGGCGGCCAAGCCTGTGGCCAAGGCCGCGGCCGCGCCCGCCAAATCCAAACCGGCCACCGCCTCCGTCGCACCCGCGGTGACCACCTCCGTACCGAAGTCGGCACCCAAGCCGGCTGCGGCCAAGCCTGTCCCGGTCAAGCCCGCCGCGCCTGCCGCTGCACCGGCTCCCAAGCCCGTTGCCGCCAAGTCCGCCGCGCCGTCGACCCCGCCACAAAAGAATCCCGTGTCCGTTTCGAAATCCTCCGCGAAAACCCCCACCAAGTCCGAATCCACCCCGAAGGCGCCGGTCGCCAAGCCCACCGGCAAGGTCGCCGTGGCCGTGACCGCCAAGTCCAATACGCCGGCCAAGCCGGCCAAGTACAAGGTGGTCGAGTACAAGACCGACGAGGCGACCGGCCGTCCGATCCTGCCCAAGGGCTACAAGCCGGCGGCGGACGAGGAGTACATGAGCCCGCTGCAGCAGGAATACTTCCGCCAGCGCCTG
Organism: Xanthomonas sacchari; assembly: GCF_024266585.1. Classification (NCBI taxonomy): domain Bacteria; kingdom Pseudomonadati; phylum Pseudomonadota; class Gammaproteobacteria; order Lysobacterales; family Lysobacteraceae; genus Xanthomonas; species Xanthomonas sacchari. The sequence continues at coordinate 3,203,509 of NZ_CP100647.1, read as the reverse complement.
CTCACCTGGCGCGCCGACCTGGTGGAGGAATCCAAGCAGACCATCGAGAACCTGCGCGACGAGGTCCGCGACATCGGCGACGAAGCCGAGCGCGCCACCCGCGAGACCGAGAACTCGCTGGAACTGCGTACCCGCGACCGCTACCGCAAGCTGATCGGCAAGATCGACAGCACGCTCAAGCGCCTGGACGCCGGCGACTACGGCTACTGCGTGGACACCGGCGAAGAAATCGGCCTGGAGCGCCTGGAAGCGCGCCTGACCGCCGAGCGCACCATCGACGCGCAGGAGCGTTGGGAGCACCTGCAGAAGCAGCAGGGCGACTGATGTTCCACGACGTCTCCTGACGTCTCGAAATCCCTTCGTATTCAATCGGAGGGAGGGGCGTCAGGGTTTCATGACGTCACCCTGCGGTCCACGAAATACCCCCAATCCGGGGGTATTTTTGTAGGTATGTCACGGCCAATTCCGCCGTAGCTGCGAACGTCTTAGACGACGTGCGAGAGGTCGCACACCGCTCGCGACACGTTCGACGCGTTGCAGATGTGCAGCGCTTCTCAAGGTAAGCACTTCGACGGTGGCGGGCTGTTCCTCGACGTCCAGCCCAGCGCGCGCGAGGCGGATGGAGTACCGCTTCGGCAAGGCCGGGTCTGGATCACGCAGTGGACCCGTGGCACCTAGGAGCAGCCGCTCCCAGACTAGGCGGCCGTATCCAGCAAATACATGCCATAGACGGCCGCCACCATCACGAGCATCGCGATGGCAAAGAAACCGAAGCGCACGCCGCCACGGCCAGGGCCGCCCTCGCGCACGGCTAGTCGCGTCGCGAAGAAGCCGACGGCACAGAAGATCACTGCACCAACGAACCAGCCAATAGACATGTTGGCGATGGCATTCATCAGACAGGCGAACGCCATGACGAAAAGAACGCCCATAAACGCTCTTGGACTCACTATTCCTTTCCCCCTATGTTCTCGCCCAACACGCGGCTCACGTCGCCCGACGAACCCAGCTCCGTCCGCATGACCTGGCAGGGCTTGTTCGACACCGCTCGCGGGACCGACAGGGCGACAGCAAACACGCATTGCGCGATGGTGCTTGAGAACAATAGCATCCACTGCGTTCAACAGCGCTAAGTCGCCCAACTTCAGGCACGCCATGATCTTTGGCGTGGTGATGGGGGCTTGTCCGTGGTACGGCAACAGGGGCAGCAAAGGTCGATATGTCGCTGGATCCATCTCGGATCTTATTGTTGGATGATGGCGCCCTGGCAGCGTCCTCGGTGAAGCTGCGAATCCGCCGGAAGACAGACGGATCGCAGCTTGCTCTGCGCCGGGCGTGCCGTCTTCGAGCATGGTGTCCCACTCGCTCGACGCCGTGGCGACATGCGTCCTGCAGCGAGCTGATCGGGCTGTAGAAGCCCGGTGACTGCGGGTTGAGCAACACCCAGGCGAAGGCCGCCGGTCCGTTGCATTTCAGTCGGCCCGACACAGATGCCACAGCCCGGCAGGCGGTGCCAGCGATAGGCCCCGGTGGGCCTGCCACAGGAAGGCGGCCTGACGCGATAAGCGTGGGGCGTTGTCCCCGTCGGCTTTCGGCGGCCCATGTCCGGGCGACGCGCCTGCCGTGTGCTGCCGCGTGTGGCGGAGGCGATACCACCCCAAGAGGCTGGCGATGGAAGCGCCGTCGCGGCATGCGCGGCGTGTGCGCCCGTCCTGTGGCCGGAACCGTTGCCGATGCGTGGGTAAGGCTGCCGTTGACAGGCGGGCGTTTCTCGGCACGGACGGCGGCGTTCCTCAGCGCACGCCGTTGACCAATCCGCTTTGTGCGTCCTTGCTCAGCTTCAAGGCGGGCAGGGCAAAGCTGTCCAGCTCCTGCTTGCTGGTGGCGAGATCCAGCCCGATGACGGCCGAGGTGTCCGGATCGACTTCCAGGCCCAGCGGCATCGCGGCGAACTGCACGTAGTCGCGACTGGCGTTCCATTGTGGCTGCCCACCGATGGCCTGCAGCACGCGATCGATGTGGATGCCGGCCGGCTGGCCGAGCAGATCGAATGGCAAGGGAGCGTCTGGATTGGCGAACGCGATCAGGTTGGTGACGCGGTCATGGCGAAAGCGCACCGCCAACTGGCTGTAGGTGAGGGCGGCGGCCGGCCGTGGCTGCTGCGCCAGCAGCGGGTTCAACCCGCGCGGGTACAGATACACCACACTGAGCGTGTCCGGGTGTGCCGCATCGCTGCGGGTGATGTCCGGCTGGCCCAGTGCGGCCAGAACCTGTTGCTTGCGCATGCCGAGCGCGACTGGACCGAGACGTGCGCATTGGCTCGGCAGGGTGGCCGTGTTGCTGGAGCCTGCAAAGGCCTGATGCAGCGCGAGGGTGCAGGCCGCCGCGTCGCCGGCGGCATGGGTCTGCGAGCAGGTCATGCAGAGAGCGAGCAGGCCGAACAGCGAGAAGAACCGGGATGCCATGAGAAATTCTCCGTGAGGGGGATGCGTGGCGAGGCGGGAGGCATTCCCGGCCTCGCCACAGGTGAATTAATTGCCGTGCCAGCCTTCGCGGTGCCCGTACGCGGTGATGAACGCGCTGCGCTGGTCGCTGTTCAACGACCCCCATTGATCGGACGGACTCAGGCCCGAATTGGTGGTGATGGTGGTGATCATCTCCGCGGTCGGATTCTCGCTCGGCGGCGACCAGGTGGAGATGAGGTCACTCAGCGTGGCGGTGCCGCCGGCGTTGTTGTTGATGCGGTCCATGTTGGCCGCCGCGGCGTCCAATCCGGCTTGGGGGCTGGAGAAGATCGCAAAACCGCGGTCGTCGCCGAGCGTGCCGTGATTGTCCGCGAACGTGCCGGACCGGATGTCGAGCGGGTTGTTGTCGCGGTTGGGATGCGTGCCGGTGACTTGCTGCGTGCTGCCGTCGGCGGCGGTATAGGTCACCGTGGTGCCGCTGGCCGTCGCGGACGTGGCGGGGTCGTCGTTGCTGCCTGCGCCGTCGCCATCGCCATCGCCGCCATCGCCGCCATCGCCCTCGCCACCGTCGCCCTCGCCGCCATCTCCTTCGCCACCGTCGCCTTCGCCTCCTTCGCCTCCCTCACCACCTTCACCCCCCTCACCGCCTTCGCCTCCCTCACCGCCGTCGCCGCCGTCGCCACCACCCTCCGATTCGATCGGTGCGGCGACTTCGTTGGTAGTGGCCATCTGCGCGGCCGCAGTCTTGTGCATCGCCATGTGGTGATGCGTCTTGGCTTTGGCGTGGTGCGTTTTCCTGTGCGCCTTGGCGTGATGAATTGAACTGGACAACGGATGCGCGCCGATGGATGTGCGCGTGCCGCCTGCAACCATATCGATTTCGATGATATCGAGCGTTCTCATGTTGATCCTTGAACAGAGGTGCGGGAAAAGCGCCGTCCCCGCTTCGGCTGATCCGGCGCGTGCGGCGTGGCCGACGATCGGATCGGTTCATGCTGCGTGCGGCGCGTCCCAGAGCGCGGGCAGGGCATCTGCCCGGTCCTGCGTGTGGTGGCGCGTTCGAACGCAAGGAAACTGGGGTCGCACGCTGCGTCGTGCGCGGGTCGCGAACGCCAGGGCGGACCGCGGAGAGCAGGCGCCGCGCGTTTCCTCCCACTGCGTCCCGCAGCCAAGGCGCAAGCGCCTATCCGATGGTCACATCCCATGCGTCGCCGCCGCTCCTTCTCTGGAGCACACCAACGTCAGGTCCAGGCGACGTATCGTCCAGTGCGATGGCGTGTCGATCGTCCCGGTCGCATGGACGTGATAGGCAGGGCAGTCCGCATCTTCCTCGGGGTTGTCCTTGATGTCGCAATTGCCTTCGATCAGAAAGGTCTTGGCACCTTCGGCACTGGTACGGGCAAATTTCAATGCCGGACAGTCCCCGAACATCCTCGACAGGGCGATGTCATTCTTCAGCACGTAAGCGATCGCCTGTTCTCCCCCTGCTTGGGAAGAGGCTTGCATCGCCTGCAACGATCCTTGCACGGCGAAGGCGAGCGCCAGGACCGTGCACATGCGCAGTAACCAGATGGGCTTCATACGGAGAACTCCGAAGGCGGTTGTCCCCCGGGCTGGCCGGCGCCGGCCCGGGAGAGGAGATCGTGGGATGCGAACTACTTGAAGACGCTGATGTGGACGTGGGTCGTGTCGCCGCTTTCCCGGCTGGCTGGCGTCCAGTCCGCCGTTGGACTCGACCGGATGAAATTGCCCGCCGGACCCTCGACGTAGCTCACGTTGGGATTGTCCATCGCGGCGTTCTCCAGCGCTTGGGCGTTCTGCAGGCCTGCGCCGCTCGTGCCGACATGCACGTCGTTGATGATGTTGATATCGACGGCGTTGCCCGTGTAGTGAGCGGAATTGGGATCGTGGCTGCCGTTGGTCGTGGCCGAGATGTCGATGCTGTTGACGCTCTGATCGCCGTCGAGCACGGAGTTCAGTGTCGAGGCCATTCTGGATGTGACCGGGTTGTCGCTGCTCGAGCCGTCTTTCGTATTCTGATAGCTGATCGAAACCGTCCTGCCATCGGACGTCGTATGGCTGCTGCCTATGCTGGTATCGGCAGGGCCGTTGCCATCGGCGTCGTCGCCGTCGTCGTAACCGCCGCTGCCATCGCCTTCGCCGCCTTCACCACCCTCACCACCCTCACCACCTTCGCCACCTTCACCACCTTCACCACCTTCACCGCCTTCACCACCTTCACCGCCTTCACCCCCTTCACCCCCTTCGCCCCCTTCACCCCCTTCGCCCCCTTCGCCCCCTTCGCCGCCTTCGCCGATCGGCTCGACCTCTTCCATCCGTGCCATCTGCATGGTCGCGGACTTGTGCGCCACCATGTGCTGGTGGTGGATCTTGGCCTTGGCCCGGTGCGTCTTGTTGTGCGCCTTGGCGTGATGGATCGAACTGGACAGCGGATGTGCGCCGATCGATGTGCGCGTACCGCCTGCGACCATATCGATTTCGATGATATCGAGCGTTCTCATGGTGATCCTCGAACAGCTGTGCGGGGAAACGGCCGTCCTCGCTTCGGCTGATCCGTGCGTGCGGCCAATGAGCGGCATGCACGGACCGATCCCGGCCATGCGCGGCGCGCGTCAGGATGTGGCGAGGGTGGGGCGCGCACGTTGCGCGTGCGCGTCGCTCAGGCGCTCGAACGCATAGAGATGGTTCATGTAGGTGGATACGTAGATGCGCCGTTCGTCGGGCGAGATCGCCACGCCGTTGGTGACAGCGTCCGGCAACTGCAGTACACCGACGGTTTCGAGCGTGTCGATGTCGATCTCGACCACGCGGCCGCCGTTGCTGCCGACGATCACCCGGTTGCCGATCCGCTTGGGCGAGGCGTACACCCGCGAACGCAGGTTGATCTTCTTGAGCAACTGCATCGTGTCGATGTCGATCACGTACAGATGGCGGTCGCCGGATCCGCAGAACAGCTTGTTGCCGGCGAACAGCGGCGTCGTGTAGCAGATTTCATCTGTCTGCCACTCGCCGCGCTTCTGGCCAGTGGCGACATCCAGGACATAGATGGACTTGTCGAACGAGGCAAATGCGGTCAGCCCACGACGCTCGTCCACCGCGGGCGCGTACTTCACCGAACGCCGCGTCTTGAAACGCCAGGCAATGCGTCCTGTCCTGGCGTCCAGCGCGAGCGTCTCATGGTCCGCGCTCCCCCAGATCACCAGATCGCCGCCTTCCCAGTAACCGGGCGAGCCGTGCTGCAGCTTCTGTACTTGGTGCTCCCATATCTTCTCGCCGGTGTCCATCGCATAGGCGGCGAGACTGCCCTGCGCCCACGGGCGGACATACTCGATGCCGACGTACATCAGCTTGTGGCGCGGCACCAGCAGCGGGGAAGCGCCGACCCAGTCGCCGTCCGGATGCGTCCAGATCTCCTCGCCGCTGGCCGCATCCAGGCAGTAGACGGTGCCGTTGTACGCACCGAAGTACAGACGCCCGTCGTGATAGGCCGGGCAAGACCAGATGCCTTTCTTGGTGTATGCGGCGCCGGTCACCGGGTATTCCCACACCAGCCCGCCGGTCTCGGCGGAGAACGCCTGCATCTTGGCGGCGTCGCAACCGCGATAGATCATGTCGCCGACCAGCAGCGGCGCGGACTTGGGGACCACATGGAAGGCAAAGCCTCCCGGCGTCGCCGTCCGCCAGAGTTCGCGGTACGCCTGGGTGGGATGCGGTGCGCTTTGTTCCTGCGGCAGGTCGAAGTCCTTGAGGGTGAACAGCGATTGCACCGAGATTGCGTGCGTTTTGCGCCACTGCATGCCGGCCTTGGACAGGAAATCGACCACCACGAACACCTCACCGAGAGTGTGTCCGGCCGCTGCGATCACCGCGCGCGCCTTCTCGGCGCTGTTGCCGGAATTGAGCGAATCGTCGACCAGTACGATGGGCAGATCGAGCACATCGCCCTCGATGGCGTTGCCCATGCCGGTGGTCTTGCGATCCTTGCGAATGATGAAGCCGTTGACCGGGCCGCGTTCCTTCGGTGCGGTCAACAGCAAGGCGGTGAGCAGCGGGATTGCCGCGGTTTCGAGTCCGCCGAGCTGGAAAGGAGGGCGCGCGGCGTTGCGCTCCCAGAACGCTTCGGCGATCTGCTCGAGCGCAGTGCGTCGCATGAAGACCCGGCGCAGATCGAACAGCCAGAGGTAGGAGCCGCCCTTCTTGGTGATGAGGGGGATGTTCTCGGCGCTGGTGTGCAGGCCGACGGTCTGGATCAGGTCCCGAAGCGATTGCATGGTCATCGTGCAGCCCTGCTGGGGATGGGAGAGTGAGGGGGACGGCGGGTCAAGGAGACGCCGGAACGTCCATCGAGCCGAGATAGCGGTCCACGGCCGGTCCCCAGATCGCGGAACCTCCGTGGCCGAAGAACAGGTGGTGACCGTCGTCGCCGAAGGCGGAGGGCGTCACCAGGACGGCATGGCCGCCTGCCTCGGTGAAGGCACGATGCAGCGACGCGGCAAGTTCAGGTCCGAAGAAGCTGTCGTTGGCCGTATAGATCCACAGCATCGGCGTGCTGGCCTGTTGGCCGAATGTGGCGGCTGCCGCAATCAACCTGTCGGGATGGCAGTTGCTGTTGGACTGGTCGTGGAAGTGGCCGCCGCGGCCGCCGGCCATGTTGACGAACGCGCTGACGTTGGGGTGCGGCAGGCTGTCGTACGCCAACGTGCCCCAGCCGCCGGCCGACTGTCCGACCACGATGGCGCCGGTCGGGCTGTAGTCGGGCAGCGCGGTCAGGACGTCCACGATGCGCTTGAGCTGGCGAGCGGTTTCCAATCCGGCCTTGACGTAGTCGGCGTGGTCGCAGCCGTCGTAGCCCTCGCTCCAAGGACCACCGGTGGCGCCGTAGCCGAGGCGCAGCACCAGTGCCACGGCGTAGTGGCGGCGCAGGAACCAGCGTGCCGATTCGCCATCGCAGGTTTCGAGGGTCATGCCTGGTCGGTCGGATGCCTTCGCCGGTGAGCCGTGTGCGATGACCACCACGCGCGGGCGGCGGACACCGGCGGGGCGGCACAGCCGTCCTTGCAAGGTCCAGGGGTGTCCGTCCGGATCGGCGATGGGGATCTGCAGCGATTCGCCGAGGTCGGCATGCGTGCCGCCGAAGCCGCTGGCCGAGGCGATGCAGGGTGCCATACCGCAGAGCAGCAGTGCGGTCGCGGTCGGCAGGCAGCGTATGCAGGTGGATGACATGGTGGAGTTCCTCGCTGCGCCGGTATCAGCGTCGGACGCGCCGCATATGGAAGGTGATGGTCGAGCACAGCGTCGGGCACTCCCGTGCCGGGGCACGCGAGGCACGGGTGACGGCGCCATCGAACACCACCAGTCGACCAGGCCGCGGGCGGATGGAGATGCACTCGCGCGCGGTGTCGTAAAACACGGTTTCGCCCGCCCAATCGTCCTTCCATTCGGCGCTGGCGTAGAGCAAGGCGACACGCTCCTGATCCGACGGCTTGGCGTAGTGGTGCGCCACGCCGTCCTGTCCATGCGTGTGGCCGGTGACGTAGGCGCGGACCAGGCCGTAGTCCTGGGCCAGGTTTTCCTTGATCTGCGTCCAGATCTCGTGGAGCGGTTCCATACCCGGGGTCGCCGCGAGGACATCGTCGTGGATCGCGCGCTCGTGCGCTTTGCGGCTGCCGCACAGATGGATATGCCAGGACGGCGCCACGTCGCCGAGCAACCCTGGATAGATGCCGTAGCACCAGCCGCCTCGACTGCGCAGCAGTTCGGGCAGATGCTGGACTTCGACGAAATTGTTGACGACTTGCAGGGACGACGCTTCCGACGCTGACACGATGGCGACCTCACGTTGGCGATACGGGGTGGGGCGATGCGGCGCGGCGAGTTCTCCGTCGCGCCGGTGGCAAGCTAGGAGGTGACAGGGGCGAGTGGGGCATGTGCCGCAGCCTGGCGCGTGCGGATGGCTCCTTCGTGCAACTCGATGACGCGATCGGCATGCGCGATCGTTTCAGGGCGGTGCGCAATGACGATGCGTGTGATGTTCAGGGCCTTGATCGCATGGTTGAGCTGGCGCTCCAATGCGAGATCGAGGTGGCTGGTCGCCTCGTCCAGCACCAGGATGTGCGGGCGCCGGTACAGTGCGCGCGCCAGGAACAGGCGTTGTTGCTGGCCGCCGGACAGCGAGGATCCCATGTCGCCGACCAGGCTGTGGTAGCCCATCGGCATGGCCATGATGTCCTCGTGTATACCGGCCAGGCAGGCGGCATCCTCGATGTCCTGCGGCGTGGCGAGTGCGTCGAACATGCTGATGTTCTCGGCGATCGAACCGGTGAACAGGTGGTCGTCCTGCATCACGCTGCCGGTGATCGCGCGGTAGCGGGACTTGCCGAGTCGGCGCAGATCGAGGCCGCCGATCTCGACCGCGCCTTGCTGCGGATCGAGCAGGCCGAGCAGCACTCTCACCAACGTGCTCTTGCCGCACCCCGATGGGCCGACGATGGCGACCGATTCGCCCGCCTGCACCGCGAAACTGCACTCGCGCAGGATCCAGGGCTCGCCTTCGGCATAGCGGAAGCTGACCTTGTTGAAGGCGATGCTGGGCTGCGGCAGTGGGCCCGCATGCTCGCTGGTGGCGTGCGCTTCGGGCGGCGTCAGGACGATGTCGGCCAGTCGCTCGGCCTGCAGGCGCAGCATGCGAAGTTCGATCGCGTAGTCGACCAGGCTGGCGACGCGGCCGCTGAACTGGTCTCCGTAGGCCACGAAGGCGGTCAACATGCCCACGGTGAACTGGCCTTTCAACCCTAGCCACGCGCCCAGCCAGAGCACGCCCAGGCGCTGCGCACCTGCCGCGAGGTTCTGCAATGCGGTGAACAGCATGTCCAGCCGCTGCACGGCGATGGAGGTATTCAGCGTGTCCGTTGCTGCATTGAGGTAACGCGCGGTCTGTTCGGCCTCTTGGTTGTTCAGGCGGATGGTCTGCACGCCGCGCACCGCTTCCAGGAATCGGCTGTGTTGCTTGGCGGTGACGGTGATCTGGCTGAGGTTGGCCTCGCGGTAGACGCGGAAGTACAGCAGTCGAAGTGCCGCATACACGGCCACCGCACCGAGGACGATGGCCGACAGCAAGGGGCTGTAGACGAACAGTACGACCAGGGTGACGCTGGCAAGCAGTCCATCGAGCAGGATCTCGACGAAGCGGGTAGTGAGGGTTTGCTGGATCGTATCGATCGCGCCGAAGCGGGAGACGATGTCGCCGAGATGGCGCGTGCCGAAGTAGGACTGCGGCAGGCGCATCAGATGCTGGAACACGTTGCCGGTCCAGCCGAGGTTGAAGTGGGTGCTGAGCCACATCACCGTCCAACTGCGCAAGGCCGAGACGAGGGTCTCAAGCACGATCAGCAACGCGAAGCTCAGGCCGAGAAAGGTGAGCAGGTCATGGTCGCCGTCGGCGATCACCTGATCCACGACAAGTTGCATGAACAGAGGCGCCAGCAGCGCGAAGACTTCCAGTACCAGCGCCAGCCCGAAGATCTGCGTCAGTCCGCGGTCCAGGCCCTGCACCGAGCCGGCGAGCGCGCGCAGCGACACCGGTGGCGTCTCGCGTTGCCGCTGGAAGGTCGGCCCCCTGGAGAACTCGATCGCCACGCCGGTGAAGTGCCTGCCGACCTCGGCCATGCTGAGGTTGCGCACGCCCACCGCGGGGTCGTGCACGACGATCCCATGCTTGCCCGCGCTGCGCAGCACCACGAAATGATCCATGTCCCAGTGCAGTACGCAGGGCGTCTGCAGTTGGCCAAGCTCTTCCAGGTCCAGCCGAAGCGGTCGGCATTGCAGTCCCAGCGTATGCGCGATTTCGATCAGGCGTCGTGCGGTCATGCCCTTCAGCGACAGACTGAAGCGACGCCGCAGTGCGGGCAGATCGGTATGGTGACCGTGATAGCCGGCGATCATCGCGATGCAGGCCAGGCCGCACTCCGCGGCTTCCGCCTGCAGCACGTTCGGCAGCACGCCTGAGCGCCGGAAGCGCAGCCGTCCTGCGCGCCCGTCCTGCGCGCTTGCGGCCTGTGCCGGCGTGCCGTGATCAACGGATGCCCGGCTCACGCGCCGCTGCTCCAGCGGTGCCCCATGCCGTACAGCGGCTCGAAGATCCACTCGACGATCCGGCGCCGGTCCAGCAACATGTCCGCATCCAGCGCCATGCCCGGGCGCAAGGGCTCCTTGCGCCCATACGCCTCGACGTTCTGATCCGCCAGGTCCACGCGGGCCAGGTAGAGCGGATCGGAAGAGGGCGGAGTGCCGCCGCCGAGCAGCAACGTGACTTCGCCAGGCGTCAGTGCGCTGCGCGAGACGCTACTCACCACGCCATGGTGCAGGCCAAATTTCTGGTAAGGGAACGCCTGGTAGTGCAGGGTGACCTGGATGCCCGGATGGACGAAGCCGACCGCCTGGCTGGGAACCAGGATCTGCGCCTGCAGGGCCGAGCCGTCCGGGACGATGGCGAGCAGCGGTTGGCCCAGCGCGACCGAGGCGCCGGGTTTGACCAGCAGGGTGGCGACGGTGCCGCTGGCCGGTGCACGCAGTTCGCTGGCGCGCGTCGCTTCGTTCTGCGCCAGCGTCTGTTCGACTTGCGCGAGTTGCCGGCGCAAGTCGTTGAGCTTGGCCGAGACCGCCAGCGGCAGTTGGGTCAGTTGGTCGTTGAGGACGCTCAGTTGCTGCCGGGTACTGGCGCGTTGCTGCTGCAGTGAACGCAACTGCGATTCGTCGGCGAGCAACGCCGATTGCTCCTGTTCGACCTGCAATGCCGGGATGTAGCCGCCGGCGACCAGGCCCGACCATTTGTTCACCAACTCCTGCACCAGCTGCATCTGCTTCTTCTCGATCGCGATCTGCGCGTCGATCTGGACCAACTGCTCCTTCAGTGCGGCTTGCTGCGTGCGATTGTCCTCTGCCTGCTTGTCCTGCAGCTGCTGGGTATCGCCGATGTCCTGGCGCAGGCTGCCTGCTTGGCGCTGCAACTGCGCGCTGACGCTGGCTGCCGTGTTGCCGAGCGCCTTGCTGGTGTGCTCGCCGGACAGCGATACCAGGACCTGTCCACTCGCGACCCGGTCGCCTTCCGCGACGCCGACATGGTCGATCACGCCGAGCGTATTGGCGGTCAGGCTGATCAGGCCGGCGCGCGGGACCAGAAGCCCGGTGACATGGACGCGCTGGGTGTAATGGCCGAAGAACAGCCACATCAGAACGGTGGTGGCGATGCCGAGAGCGACGAAGGTCCACGCTCTGGTCGAAAGTGGCGTTGCCAGCCGCACCGTCCCCAGCCATGCCTGGCTTCGGGCGTCCACTGCCTCGTCACGGAAAAGCGAATGTTCCATTCGGCTGATTCCATCCGTGTTTCACATGGGAGCCGCGCGTTTCGACGCGCGTCCATTTTCGAAAGCGGGTTGAAACTTAATCCTTGGGAGATAATTTCGGTGACTTCTTTCGTCTTCCTTTCTGGGTTTGCTAACTTTCCATGTTGTCTACGAAATGCATTCTCATGGTGTTGGCGAGTGGCGGATTTAACTTGGAAATTCCGCTGCTTATTGCCGGAACTGGAATGTCTTCGATAGCTGTCGAGGGGCTTTAAATGTGCCTGTCATGACGATGTCGCATAATGGCGGGCGTGGTATATCGCCATGTCGTTTATGACAATCCATGTCATTGCCTGCAAATTATTTCAATCATGTATCCGGTACTGCATCGATAATGGAGCGCCACGCTTGAGTCGCAATTCCGATTTGGCCGGGCCATCCGTGCCCAAACGCCGCCGTCGTTGGCGCTTGCCGGTCCTGATCGCCTTGTTCCTGCTGGCGCTCATTGCGCTGGGGCCACGGGTCAGCGTGGCCCTGCCGCAGGTGGCGGCGCCGGCGGTGCCGCAGGATCCGTTGGCGCTGCAGGCCTGGATCGATGCGCGCGAACGCGCCACGCCGGGGGTGCGCCCTGACAACCAGGCGCGGATCGTCTGGGCCGATCCGGCGCATCCGGGGCGACGCGCGTGCGCCATGGTCTATCTGCATGGCTTTACCGCCAGCCAGGGCGAGGGCGCGCCCACGCACGTGCGGCTGGCGCGCAGCTTCGGCTGCAATCTGTATCTGCCGCGCCTGCCCGGGCACGGCTTGGTCGCGGCCGATGCGCTGCGCGGCGTCGATGCCGGGCGCCTGCTCGCCAGCGCGGCCGAGGCGCTGGCGGTGACCCGGGTACTGGGCGAGCGGGTGGTGGTGATCGGCAATTCGATGGGCGGCGCGCTGGCGCTGCAGGCGGTGGCGGCCAATCCACGCCAGGTGCAGGCGCTGGTGCTGTGGTCGCCGCTGGTGCGCGAGTACGCTGACCAACTGCAGCCGATGCTGTGGCCGTGGGGCGCGCAGTTGCTGGCGTGGACGCACAACGGCGGCGATCCGATCCTGCGCTATCCGGTCGACAGTGCCTACTGGGCCGATGCCACGCATCTGGATGGCTACCGTGCGCTGGCGGCGCTGACCCGCGGCGGCATGCAGCCGGCGACCTATGCGCGGATCCATGTGCCGGTCTTCCTCGGCTACTACTACCGCGATCCGCAGCATCAGGACCGCACGGTGTCGGTGGCGGCGCTGCAAGCGATGTTCACGCAATTGGGAACGCCGCCGGCCTTGCGCCAGGCGGTGGATTTCCCGGATGCGGACAATCATGTGCTGGCCTCGCCGATCCGCTCGCGGGCGGTGCCGGCGGTGTTCGCCGCTACCTGCCGGTTCCTGGCGCGGCAGGGCGGCCTGGTGCAGCCGGCCGGCGTTCCGGATTGCGCGCATGCCTGGGCCGACGACGAGGCGCAGGCGCGCGCCGTGGCGGCCGCACGCTGAGTGCGGCCGTTGCGGCGGAGCCGAAGTGCGTTGGGCGGCGCGCAGGCACCGGTGGCGCTGCGCGGAGGTGCGGCGAGGCCGCGCCGTCGCCGCGCCCGCCGGGCGACGCTGCGCGCGCGCCGTCAGCCCGGGTCTACTGCAGGTCGCGCAGATCCAGATTGCGCAGCTTGGGCGCCTTCCAGCTGGTGACGCCGACCACGCCCAGGGTCACGCAGCCGCCCAGCACCACCGCCGGCACCAGGCCGATCAGCCGCGCCATGACGCCGTCGTAGAACGCGCCCAGTTCGTTCGACGAGCCGATGAAGATGCCGTTGATCGAGGACACGCGGCCGCGCATCGCGTCCGGCGTGGCCAACTGCAGGATGGTCTGGCGCACGATCACCGAGACGCCGTCGCACATGCCGTAGGCCAGCAGGATCGCCGCCGACAGCCAGAAGTGCCGCGACAGCCCGAACGCGATGGTGCACAGGCCGAAGCCGGCCACCGCCAGCAGCAGCACGCGTCCGGCGTTGCGCTGCAGCGGGTGCCGCGCCAGCCATACGCCGACCAGGATCGACCCCAGCGCCGGTGCGCCGCGCAGGATGCCCAGGCCCTCGGGGCCGTAGTGCAGGATGTCGTGGATGAAGGCCGGCAGCATCGACACCGCGCCGCCCAGCAGCACCGAGAACATGTCCAGGGCCATCGCGCCGAGCATGATCTGGTTGGAGAACACGAACTGCGCGCCTTCGGCGATGCTGCGGAAGATCGGCGCGCGCGGTCCTTCGTGCACCGGCTCGGCGACGCGCAGCAACCACAGCGCCAGCAGCGCCGCGCTGGAGGCGCCGATCGCGGTGCCGTAGGCCAGGCTCTTGCCGCCCCAGCCGACCAGCAGGCCGCCCAGCGCCGGGCCGAGCACCATGCCGGCCTGGAACGCCACGCTGCCGACGCTGGCGCCGCGCGCGTAGGCCTCGCGGGGCAGGACGCGGGCGAACAGGGCGTTGTAGACCGGCGACAGGAAGGCGCGCGCGGCGCCGGTCAGCGCGATCGCCGCGTAGATCGGCCACACCCCGTGCGCGGACAGCCAGCCACGGCTCACCGCCAGCAGCACCGCGGCGGTGGCGATCAGGCCGACGCTGGCGAGCATGCCGAGGTAGCGCCGCGGCAGGTGGTCGACCAGGTAGCCGGCGAACGGGGCGATGCAGAAGAACGGCAGGATCTCGGCCAGGCCGATCAGGCCCAGCGAGAACGGATCGCGGGTGATCTCGTAGATGTGCCAGCCGACCGTGACCGCGACGATCTGGTAGGACAGCATCGCCAGGATGCGGTAGGCCAGCACCAGGGCGAAGCCGGGGTGCGCCAGCAGCGTGCGCAGGGTGTGCGGGGTGGGCAGGGGCGCGCTCATGCCTGCTGCGCGCGCGCCGTGTCCTGGATGAAGGCCAGCAGCGCGGCCAGGCCGTTGCTGCGGGTCGGCGACAGGTGCTTGCCCAGGCCGATGGCGGCGACGAAATCCGGTGCGGTGGCCAGGATGTCCGCGGCGCTGCGCCCGGAATAGACCCGCAGCGCCAGGTAGATCAGCCCGGAGACGATCGCCGAGTCGCTGATCGCATGGAACACCAGGCGTTCGGCATTGCCCTCGGGCACGATCCACACCATCGACTGGCAGCCGTGCAGGCGATGCTCCTCGGTCTTCCAGTGTTCGGGGAAGGCGGGCAGCTTGCGGCCCAGGTCGATCAGGTACTGGTAGCGCTCGGACCAGTCGCCGAAGAAGCCGAATTCCTCGGCGATGGCGGCCTGGGCGTCGGCGGGCGTGGGTTCGAGCGGAAAGTCGGTATCGGTCATCAGCAATCCAAGATCAAGCGATGTAAGCCCCTCTCCCTCCGGGAGAGGGGTTGGGGTGAGGGTCCGGGCGCAGCCTCGTGCACTGTCGATGCAGATCGCTTCGTGCCGCACCCGCACCGGCGCGCTGAACCCTCATCCGGCGCTGTGCGCCACCTTCTCCCGAAGGGAGAAGGGAACAGCCGTGCGCCCTTTTTCTAAGAGCGCCCGGTCACCCGCGCTTCCAGCGTACGCCCTGCGGCGTGTCCTCCAGGACAATGCCGGCCTCGGCCAGTTCCTGGCGGATGGCGTCGGCGCGTGCGAAGTCGCGGGCCTGCTTGGCGGCGCTGCGGGCGTCGATCAGCGCCTGGATGCGGGCGTCGTCGTCGCTGCCGGCGCCCTGGAACCAGACCTCGGGATCCTGCTGCAGCAGGCCCAGGGCCAGGCCGGCGCCGAGCAGGCGGCCCTTGGCCTGGCGCAGCGCGTCCGCGCGCGGCGCGGCATCGGCGGGGTCGGGACCGCCGGCCGGCGCCAGCTCGCGCAGTTTCTGCCGCGCCTGCGCCGCCAGGGTCGACAGCACCGACAGCGCCAGCGGCGTGTTGAGGTCGTCGTCGAGGGCGTCTTCGATCTCGGCCGGAATGACCGCCTCGGCATCGATGCCCTGCAGGTCGCGCAGCGTCCCGTACAGGCCGTCGAGCCGGGCGACCTGGGCGTGGATCAGGGCGTCGGACCAGTCCAGCGGCTGCCGGTAGTGCGCGCTGAGCAGCGCGCAGCGCAGCGCCTCCGGCCGATGCCGGGCGATCAGGTCGTGCACGGTCTCGATGTTGCCCAGCGACTTGCTCATCTTGGCGCCGCTGAAGGTCAGCATGCCGTTGTGCAGCCAGACGCGGGCGAAGGTGGCGCCGCCGTGGGCGCATTCGCTCTGCGCGATCTCGTTCTCGTGGTGCGGGAACTGCAGGTCCACGCCGCCGGCATGGATGTCGATGGTCTCGCCCAGGTGCGCGGCGGCCATCGCCGAGCATTCGATATGCCAGCCGGGACGGCCGCGGCCCCACGGCGAGTCCCAGCCCGGCAGCTCGTCGCTGGAGGGCTTCCACAGCACGAAGTCGCCCGGGTCGCGCTTGTAGGGGGCGACCTCGACCCGGGCGCCGGCCAGCATCTCCTCCGGGTCGCGCCGCGACAGCTTGCCGTAGCCGGCGAAGCTGGCCACCGCGAACAGCACGTGGCCCTCGGCGGCGTAGGCGTGGCCGCCGGCGATCAGCCGCTCGATCATCGCCACGATGTGCGGGATGTGTGCGGTGGCGGCCGGCTCGATGTCCGGCGGGGTCACCCCCAGCGCGGCCATGTCCTGGCGATAGATGGCGGCGAAGCGGTCGGTGATGGCCGAGATCGGCACGCCCTGCGCCTGCGCGGCGGCGTTGATCTTGTCGTCCACGTCGGTGATGTTGCGGGCGTAGCGCAGCTTGCCGTAGCGGCGCCGCAGCAGCGCCGCCAGCACGTCGAACACCACCGGGCCACGGGCGTTGCCGATGTGCGCGTAGTTGTAGACGGTGGGGCCGCAGACGTAGAGCGTCGGGCCGGCCACCGGATCGAGCGGTTCGAAGGCGTCGACTCGGCGGGTCAGGTTGTTGTGCAGGCGCAGGCTCATCGGCATCGGCGGTGGGGAAACCGCCCGATTCTACCGGCAGCCGCCCCAGGGCGGGTCATCCGTCTCCGCGCATGCCGTGCCGCAGTTGCGCGGGTCTGTGGGCAAGGACGCACGAGGACGTGGCCGGCGCTCCGCGCCCGTGCGATGACGTGGCCGCGGATCCGCGCCATCGCGGCCGGTCGGGTGGGGCGGGCAGGGCGCGCGGCTCGACCGACGGCCGGCCAGGCGCTGCACCACGCCAGGGCGGTACGCCTGACAGATCCGACGCGGCGTGCCCGCGGGTGAGGGCGCGCGCCAGGCCGGCGGGCGCGGCCGTCGGCTCGCGTTCAGCCCGACGCAAGCCGCCATGCCTACACTCACTGGTCTGCCCTTGCGAAGCCTGCTGCCGATGCGTCCTAACCCGTTGTTGCCGCTGGTCGGCATCCTTGCCTGCGCCGCCGCGCCGGCCTGGGCGCAGGACTCCGAGGCGCGCAACCGGGTGGTGGTGATCGAGAACGTCAAGCTGGATTACGCCCAGGTGCTGAACGTGGAGCCGGTGTACCAGACCCTGCGCGCCACCCGTACCGAGCAGCAATGCGACCCGGCGCCCACGCCGGCACCGGCGGCGCGGGCGCCCAAGCCGGCCGAGGACGACAGCCGCTTCAGCCGGTTGATGGATTCGGTGAAGGACATCTTCAGCCGCCGCCACGAGGAGCCGGCCCCGGCGGCCGCGCCGGCCGCGGCCCCGGCCGGGGGGCGCAACTGCCGGACGGTCGAGGTCGGCCGCGAGTTCCGCCGGCCCATCGCCTACGACGTGGACTACGTCTACAAGGGCACCAAGTACCGCTCGCGGCTGCCGGAAGATCCCGGCAACCGGCTGCGCATCCGCGTCTCGGTGGCGCCCTACGTGCCCGACGCGCTGGTGGTGCCGCCGCGCTGAGCGCCGCGCGCTTGCGCCTGTGGCGTGCGCGTGCGAGGATGCGCGCCGATGAAAGCGAACCTGCCCCAGCACGATCTCAGCGCCGCACGCATGGCCTCGGGCATGACGTCGCGCGCGCGTCGACCGGAATCCCACATTCTCGCTGGGTAACCGGAGCGTCGTGCCGTTCGTTCTGAAAACCCAGCCCGAGGCTGGGTTTTTTCGTTTTCATCGCCCGGAAAAGTTTCACCCGTAAAGAACCTTCCTGTAGAACTTCCCGCGCGTCCCGCGTCCCCACCGCTGCAAAGGATCGATCGATGTCTCTGAAGCACTTCTTGAACACCCAGGACTGGAGCCGCGCCGAGCTGGACGCGGTGCTGACCCAGGCGGCGCTGTTCAAGCGCAACCGCCTCGGCAACGAGCTGAAGGGCAAGTCGATCGCGCTGGTGTTCTTCAACCCCTCCATGCGCACCCGCACCAGCTTCGAGCTGGGCGCGTTCCAACTGGGCGGCCACGCGGTGGTGCTGCAGCCGGGCAAGGACGCGTGGCCGATCGAGTTCGACCTGGGCACGGTGATGGACGGCGACACCGAAGAGCACATCGCCGAGGTGGCGCGGGTGCTGGGCCGCTACGTGGACCTGATCGGCGTGCGCGCGTTCCCGAAGTTCGTCGACTGGGCCAAGGACCGCGAGGACCTGGTGCTGAAGAGCTTCGCCAAGTACTCGCCGGTGCCGGTGATCAACATGGAGACCATCACCCACCCGTGCCAGGAGCTGGCGCACGCGCTGGCGCTGCAGGAGCACTTCGGCAGCAGCGACCTGCGCGGCAAGAAGTACGTGCTGACCTGGACCTACCATCCCAAGCCGCTGAATACCGCGGTGGCCAATTCCGCGCTGACCATCGCCACCCGCCTGGGCATGGACGTGACCCTGCTGTGCCCGACCCCGGACTACGTGCTCGACGAGCGCTACATGGGCTGGGCCGCGCAGAACGTGGCCGAGAGCGGCGGCTCGCTGACCGTCAGCCACGACATCGACAGCGCCTACGCCGGCGCCGACGTGGTCTACGCCAAGAGCTGGGGCGCGCTGCCGTTCTTCGGCAACTGGGGCCCGGAGAAGCCGATCCGCGACCAGTACCAGCACTTCATCGTCGACGAGCGCAAGATGGCCCTGACCAACAACGGCGTGTTCTCGCACTGCCTGCCGCTGCGCCGCAACGTCAAGGCCACCGACGCGGTGATGGATTCGCCCAACTGCATCGCCATCGACGAGGCCGAGAACCGCCTGCATGTGCAGAAGGCCGTGATGGCGGCGCTTGCTTCGCAAGCGGGAATCGGGAATCGGGAATAGAGAATCGTCGCAGCAACAGCCTTCGCCCCCACTTTTACGCGTCATCAAGGAAACCGCCATGAGCACCGCTTCTCCCATTCCCGATTCCCCTGTCTCCACTCCCGGCACCAAGGACATCGTCCTCGCCTTTTCCGGTGGTCTGGACACCAGCTTCTGCATTCCCTACCTGCAGGCCAAGGGCTATGCCGTGCACACGGTGTTCGCCGACACCGGCGGTGTGGATGCCGAGGAGCGCGACTTCATCGAGAAGCGCGCGGCGGAACTGGGGGCGGCCAGCCACGTCACCGTCGACGGCGGCCCGGCGATCTGGGCCGGCTTCGTCAAGCCGTTCGTGTGGGCCGGCGAGGGCTACCAGGGCCAGTACCCGCTGCTGGTGTCCGACCGCTACCTGATCGTCGATGCCGCGCTCAAGCGCGCCGAGGAGCTGGGCACCAAGACCATCGCCCACGGCTGCACCGGCATGGGCAACGACCAGGTGCGCTTCGATCTGGCGGTCAAGGCGCTGGGCGACTACGAGATCGTCGCCCCGATCCGCGAGATCCAGAAGGAACACACCCAGACCCGCGCCTACGAGCAGAAGTACCTGGAAGAGCGCGGCTTCGGCGTGCGCGCCAAGCAGCAGGCCTACACCATCAACGAGAACCTGCTCGGCCTGACCATGTCCGGCGGCGAGATCGACCGCTGGGAAGCGCCGGGCGAGGGCGCCCGCGGCTGGTGCGCGCCGCGCAGCGCGTGGCCGACCGAGCCGCTGACGGTGAAGCTGAAGTTCGTGCAGGGCGAGGCGGTCGAGCTCGATGGCAAGGCGCTGCCGGGCGAGCAGATCCTGGCCAAGCTCAACAAGCTGTTCGCGCCGTACGGCGTGGGCCGCGGCGTGTACACCGGCGACACCGTGATCGGCCTGAAGGGCCGCATCGTGTTCGAGGCGCCGGGCCTGGTGGCGCTGCTGGCCGCGCATCGCGCGCTGGAGGACGCGGTGCTGACCAAGCAGCAGAACCGCTTCAAGCCGGACGTGGCGCGCAAGTGGGTGGAGCTGGTCTACGAAGGCTTCTACCACGATCCGCTGAAGACCGACCTGGAAGCCTTCCTGAAGTCGTCGCAGGCGATGGTCAACGGCGAGGTGACGCTGGAGACCCGCGGCGGCCGCGTCGACGCGGTGGCGGTGAAGTCGCCGCACCTGCTCAACGCCAAGGGCGCGACCTACGCGCAGTCGGCGGACTGGGGCGTGGCCGAGGCCGAGGGCTTCATCAAGCTGTTCGGCATGAGTTCGACGCTGTACGCGCAGGTCAACCGCTGAGTCGTGCCGCGGGTGACCGGACCTCTGGCCCGGTCACCCGTGGAGGATCGTTTGCCTCCCCTCTGGACCGTACCGCCATGTCCGCCGTGATCGAACCGGTCGCGCGGCAGTTCGAAGCGTACAACCGCCGCGACCTGTCCGCCTTCCTTGCCTGCTTCGCCGAGGATTTCGTCTCCTACCGGATGCCGGCCGTGTCGCCTTCGCTGCAGGGCAAGGGCGCGCTCGCCGCGTTCTACGCCGAACACCGCTTCAACAACCCCGCCTTGCGGGCGGAGCTGGTGTCGCGGACGGTGCTGGGCCAGTGGGTGTTCGACCACGAGCGGATCCACGGACTGGCGGCGCAGGCGCTGGAGACCATGGCGGTCTTCGAGGTCAGGGACGCCTTGATCCGCACGGCCTGGTTCTATTCGAGTTGAGCGGCGTGTTCCCCGTTCGTCCGCCTGCGGCAGGCGCTGCCTGCTTGCGCTCCCCATGCGTTCCATGAAGGATCCCGACGCGATGCGTTCCCCGTTGCGTATCAGCACCGACAAGCAGGAACTGGATCTGCCGCTGATCCATCGCTTCCTCAGCGAGCAGGCCTATTGGTGCCTGGGCATCCCGCTGGACACGGTGCGGCGGGCGATCGCCGGTTCCCTGTGCTTCGGCGGCCATCTCGACGGCGCGGGGCAGGTGGCGTTCGCCCGGGTGATCAGCGATGGCGCGACCTTCGGCTATCTCGCCGACGTGTTCGTGCTCGACGCCTACCGCGGCCGCGGCTACGGCAAGCAGCTGGTGGCGGCGGTGATGGCACACCCGCACCTGCAAGGCCTGCGCCGCTTCCTGCTCGCCACCTCCGATGCGCATGCGCTGTACGCCCAGCACGGCTTCGCCGCGCCGGCGCGGCCGCAGACGCTGATGGAAATCGCCCATCCCGACCTCTACCGCACCAGCCCCACGGCGGCCTGACCCACCATGACCGATCTGCTCACCTCCACGCTCGATCACCTGCAGGCGCTGGTGTCCTTCGACACCCGCAACCCGCCGCGCGCGATCGGCCCCGACGGCATCTTCGACTACATCCGCGCGCAGCTGCCCGGCTTCACGGTGGAGGTGATCGACCATGGCGCCGGCGCGGTCAGCCTGTACGCGGTGCGCGGCACGCCGAAGTATCTGTTCAACGTGCATCTGGACACGGTGCCGGATTCGCCGCACTGGAGCGCCGATCCGCACGTCATGCGGCGCCTGGACGATCGCGTGGTCGGCCTGGGCGTGTGCGACATCAAGGGCGCGGCGGCGGCGCTGCTGGCCGCGGCCAACGCCGGCGACGGCGATGCCGCGTTCCTGTTCTCCAGCGACGAGGAAGCCAACGACCCGCGCTGCATCGCCGCGTTCCTGGCCCGCGGCATCGCCTACGAGGCGGTGCTGGTGGCCGAGCCGACCATGAGTGAGGCGGTGCTGGCGCACCGCGGCATCAGTTCGGTGCTGATGCGCTTCGCCGGCCGCGCCGGCCACGCCTCGGGCAAGCAGGACGCCGCGGCCAGCGCGCTGCACCAGGCGATGCGCTGGGGCGGTCGCGCGCTGGACCACGTGGAGTCGCTGGCGCACGCGCGCTTCGGCGGGCTGACCGGGCTGCGCTTCAACATCGGCCGGGTCGAGGGCGGGATCAAGGCCAACATGATCGCGCCGGCCGCGGAGCTGCGCTTCGGCTTCCGGCCGCTGCCGTCGATGGACGTGGACGCCTTGCTGGCGACCTTCGCCGGCTTCGCCGAGCCGGCCGCGGCGCACTTCGAGGAGACCTTCCGCGGACCGAGCCTGCCCTCCGGCGACATCGCCCGCGCCGAGGACAAGCGCCTGGCCGCGCGCGACGTCGCCGATGCGCTGGAGCTGCCGATCGGCAACGCGGTGGACTTCTGGACCGAAGCCTCGCTGTTCTCCGCCGGCGGCTACACCGCGCTGGTCTACGGCCCGGGCGACATCGCCCAGGCGCACACCGCCGACGAGTTCGTGACGCTGGAGCAGCTGCAGCGCTACGCCGCCTCGGTGCACCGCATCATCAACGGCGCGCGCTGAGCCGCGCGCCTTTCCCTGTCGCCCGGACCGATCCCGCGATCGCGTCCACCCCGCATTCCTTCGGACACCGCCCCACGCCATGCACGCCAACCGCCAAACCCGCCAGACCATCGTGCGCCTGCTTTCGAGCATGGCCAGCGCGAAGGAGATCAGCCAGTACCTCAAGCGCTTCTCGCAACTGGACGCCAAGCGCTTCGCCGTGGTCAAGGTCGGCGGCGCGGTGCTGCGCGACGACCTGGAGGCGCTGACCTCCTCGCTGTCGTTCCTGCAGGAGGTGGGGCTGACCCCGATCGTGCTGCACGGCGCCGGTCCGCAGCTGGACACGGAACTGTCCGCCGCCGGCATCGAGAAGCAGACCGTCAACGGCCTACGGGTGACCTCGCCGGAAGCGCTGGCGATCGTGCGCCGGGTGTTCCAGGCCTCCAACCTCAAGCTGGTCGAGGCGCTGCAGCAGAACGGCGCGCGCGCCACCTCGATCACCGGCGGGGTGTTCGAGGCGCAGTACCTGGACCGCGACACCTACGGGCTGGTGGGCGAGGTCACCGCGGTCAACCTGGCGCCGATCGAGGCCAGCCTGCAGGCCGGCTCGATCCCGGTCATCACCAGCCTGGGCGAGACGCCCAGCGGGCAGATCCTCAACATCAACGCCGATTTCGCCGCCAACGAACTGGTGCAGGAACTGCAGCCGTACAAGATCATCTTCCTCACCGGCACCGGCGGCCTGCTCGACGAACAGGGCAGGGTGATCGATTCGATCAACCTGTCCACCGAGTACGACCACCTGATCGCGCAGCCGTGGATCCATGGCGGCATGAAGGTGAAGATCGAGCAGATCAAGGACCTGCTGGACCGGCTGCCGCTGGAGTCGTCGGTGTCGATCACGCGCCCGGCCGACCTGGCCAAGGAACTGTTCACCCACAAGGGCTCGGGCACCCTGGTGCGGCGCGGCGAGAAGGTGCTGCGCGCCACGGCATGGAGCGAGCTGGACCTGCCGCGGCTGAAGACCCTGATCGAATCCAGCTTCGGCCGCACCCTGGTGCCGGACTATTTCGACAGCACCCGGCTGCTGCGCGCCTACGTCAGCGAGAACTACCGCACCGCGGTGATCCTGACCGACGAGGGGGGCTATACCTACCTGGACAAGTTCGCGGTGCTCGACGACGCGCAGGGCGAGGGCCTGGGCCGCGCGGTGTGGAACGTGATGCGCGAGGAGACGCCGCAGCTGTTCTGGCGCTCGCGCCACAACAACCAGGTCAACATCTTCTACTACGCCGAGTCCGACGGCTGCTTCAAGCAGGAAAAATGGAAGGTGTTCTGGTACGGCCTGGAGACCTTCGAGCAGATCCAGCACTGCGTGGCGCACTGCGCCACGCGCACGCCGACCCTGCAGGGTTGAGCGGTCCCTTCGCCTAGGAACGACCCCATGTCCAGCAACGATTCCGCGCTTCCCGAGGCCTGGCGCCGCGTGCCCACGCTGCGCGGCCGCCACGTCAGCCTGGAGCCGCTGCAGGCGGCGCACGCCGAGGGCCTGCGCAACGCCGTGCGCGGCAGCGGCCTGGACGCGCTGTGGTACACCAGCGTGCCGGCGCCGGAGCGGGTGGACGCCTATGTCGCCGCCACGCTGGAGGTGCAGGCGCTGGGCCGGGTGCTGCCGTTCGTGGTGCGCGATGCGCACGGCGAGATCGTCGGCAGCACGCGCTTCTACGGCCTGGATCCGCAGGTGCCGACGCTGTCGATCGGCTACACCTGGTATGCCCCGCGGGTGCAGCGCACCGGCCTGAACACCGAGGCCAAGCTGCTGCTGCTCGGGCATGCCTTCGACACGCTCGGCTGCCTCAGCGTCGTCTTCGAGACCAGTTGGTTCAACCAGGCCTCGCGCACCGCGATCGCGCGGCTGGGGGCCAAGCAGGACGGCGTGCTGCGCAACCACAAGCGCCACCCCGACGGCACCCCGCGCGATACCGTCATCTTCTCCATCATCGATACGGAATGGGCGGGGGTGAAACGCCACCTGCAGTTCCGCCTGGATTCGCACGCATGAGCACGTCTCCCGTCTTCTCCATCGGCATCGTCGGCGCCCGCGGCCACACCGGCGCCGAGTTGATCCGCCTGATCGCCGCGCATCCGCAGCTGCGCCTGGCGTTCCTGTCCTCGCGCGAGCTGGACGGGCAGCGCGTCGATGCGCACCACGACGCCTACCAGGGCGAACTGCGCTACGAGAACCTCGACCCGGAGGCGGTGGCGGCCAAGCGCGCCGACGTGGTGGTGCTGGCGCTGCCCAACGGCAAGGCCGCGCCCTACGTGGCGGCGCTGGACGCGGCGGTCGCCGCCGGTGCGGCCGATCCGATCGTGGTCGATCTGTCCGCCGACTACCGCTTCGACCCGGCCTGGTACTACGGCCTGCCGGAGCTGACCCGCGCGCGCTATGCCGGACAGCGCCGCATCAGCAATCCCGGCTGCTACGCCACCGCGATGCAGCTGGCGATCGCACCGTTGCGCGAGCACCTGGCCGGTCCGCCGCAGTGCTTCGGCGTGTCCGGCTACTCCGGCGCCGGCACCACGCCGTCGGACAAGAACAACCCCGACCTGCTGCGCGACAACCTGATGCCGTACGCGCTGACCGACCACATGCACGAGCGCGAGGTGTCCGCGCAGCTCGGCGTGCCGGTGGAGTTCATGCCGCACGTGGCGCCCCATTTCCGCGGCATCACCATGACCGTGAACCTGTGGCTGCAGCAGCCGCTGAAGCTGGAGGCGGTGCAGCAGCTGTATCGCACGCGCTACGCCGACGAGCCGCTGATCGAGGTGGTGGACGCGGCGCCGTGGGTCAGCCGCATCGCCGGCCGCCACGGCGTGCAGCTCGGCGGTTTCACCCTGGCCCCGGGCAACAAGCGCCTGGTGCTGGTGGCGACGCTGGACAACCTGCTCAAGGGCGCCGCGACGCAGGCGATGCAGAACCTCAATCTGGCGCTGGGCGTGGCCGAGCTGACGTCGATCCCGTCAATGCACGCGCCGGAGTAGGGCGCCCACGTCAGTGCTGCATCTATAACGGACGCAGCGCGCCGCTTTCCGAATCCCCATTCCCCAATCCCCATTCCCCAATCCCCATTCCCGGCTTCCCAATGACCACTCTCCTCTGGCAAAAACCCGGCGTCGCCGTCGACACCCAGATCCAGGCGTTCCTGGCCGGTGACGACGTGCTCCTGGACCGCGAGTTCTTCCTGCACGACATCGCCGCCAGCGGCGCGCACGCCGAAGGCCTGCGGCGCATCGGCATCCTGTCCGCCGACGAACTGGCCGGGCTGCAGCGCGAGCTGGCGGTACTGGCCGAGGATTTCTGCAGCGGCGCGTTCGTGCTGGATGCGCGCTTCGAGGACGGCCACTCGGCGATCGAGGCGCGGCTGACCGAACGCCTGGGCGATGCCGGGCGCAAGATCCACACCGGGCGCAGCCGCAACGACCAGATCCTGGTCGCCACCCGGCTGTGGCTGAAGGACAAGCTGGCGCGGCTGGCGCAGTTGAGCGCGGAGATCGCCAAGGTCGCGCTGGACCGCGCGCAGGCCGAGCGCGACCTGCCGGTGCCTGGCTACACCCACATCCAGCGCGCCGTGGTGTCCTCGGCCGGCATGTGGTGGGCGGGCTGGGCCGAGGCCTTCATCGACGATGCGCTGCGCGCCCAGGACACCTTGCGCCTGGTCGACTGCAATCCGCTCGGCACCGCCGCCGGCTACGGCGTCAACCTGCCGCTGGACCGTGCGCATACGACCGCCGCGCTGGGCTTCGCGCGCCTGCAGGTCAGCCCGATCTACGCGCAGCTCTCGCGCGGCAAGTTCGAGATGGCCGCGCTGGAAGCGCTGGGCAGCGCCACCCTGGACCTGCGTCGCCTGGCCTGGGACCTGTCGCTGTTCACCAGCGGCGAATTCGGCTTCGTCGCGCTGCCGGCGCAGTACACCACCGGCAGCTCGATCATGCCCAACAAGCGCAACCCGGATGTGATCGAGCTGATGCGCGCCACCCACGCCAGCGTGGCCGCGGCGCGCACCGAGATCGAACAGTTGCTGTCGCTGCCGTCGGGCTATCACCGCGACCTGCAGAGCAGCAAGGGCGCGATCTTCCACGGCTTCGGCCGCGGCCTGGCGGCGCTGGAGCTGCTGCCGGCGCTGCTGGCCAACCTGGAGTGGCGCGAGGACAAGCTGCGCGCGGCGATCGATTCGGGCATGTACGCCACCGACGTGGCGGTGGAAGCCGCGGTGGCCGGCGTGCCGTTCCGCGAGGCCTACCAGGCCGCCGCCGCGTCCGCCGACAGTGCGGGGCAGGGGCGCACGCCGGAAGGCAGCCTGGCCGCGCGGGTCTCGCCCGGTGCCGCCGCCGATCTGCGCCTTGACGAGCTGCAGGCGCGTTGGCACGCGCTGGGCGGCTGATTCCTTGGAGAGGCTTCGGCCCCGCGCCTTGATCCTGTGGGAGGGGCTTCAGCCCCGACGCCTCAGCGCTAACGCGTCGGGGCTGAAGCCCCTCCCACAAACAGCATTCGCTGCGACGCCGAACATTCAAACCGATTGCAGAAGGAACGCCGTACGATGAAATACTACCTGGTGCTGGCGATGCGCAAACCCAACTTCGACGAGAGCGTGGTCGCCCCGCACTTGGCCTTCCTCGACGACCTGCGCGCACGCGGCTTGCTGGCGCTGACCGGCGGTTTCAGCGACCGCAGCGGCGGTGCCTACCTACTGCAGGGCGTGGACGACCTGGCGCAGGCGCAGGCGATCGTCGCCGCCGATCCGTTGGCGATCCAGGGCAGCTCCGATCTCACCGTGTACGAATGGAACACGCGCTGATCCAATGACCACACAAACGCCATCGCCCTTCGCCGAACAACGCCTGCCGCCCTGGCGGCGCGCGGTGCTCAAGGTCGGCAGCAGCCTGCTGGCCGCCGACGGTGGCGGCCTGACTCCGCGCTTCGCGCTGGGCCTGGCGCAGTTCGTGTCGGCCAACCTGGCGGCCGGCCGCGAACTGGTGATCGTGTCCTCCGGTGCGGTCGCCGCCGGCCGCGCCATCGTGCCGAAGGCCGCCGAAGCGGGCGCGGCGCTGGCCGCGCGGCAGGCGCTGGCCGCGCTCGGCCAGGCGCAGCTGATCGCGCTGTGGCAGCGCTTCTTCGAACGGCCGGTGGCGCAGGTGCTGCTGACCCACGACGACCTGCGCAACCGCCGTCGCTACCTCAACGCACGCGCCACCCTGGGCGAGCTGCTGCGGCTGGGCGCGCTGCCGGTGGTCAACGAGAACGACACGGTCTCGGTGGACGAACTCAAGCTCGGCGACAACGACAATCTCGCCGCGATCGTCGCCGCCCTGGTCGATGCCGATGCGCTGTTCATCGCCACCGACATCGACGGCCTGTACACCGCCGACCCGCGCCGCGACCCGCAGGCGCAGCCGCTGCACGAGGTACGGGAGCTGAGCGCGGCGGTGTTGGCGATGGCCGGCGGCAGCGGCAGCGGCGTGGGCACCGGCGGCATGCGCACCAAACTGGAGGCCGCGGCCAAGGCCGGCGCCGCCGGCATCGAGACCTATCTGTTCAACGGGCGCAGCGCCGAGGTGGTGCGCGGCCTGGCCCAGGACCGCCTGCGCGGCACCCGCATCCATGCCGCGCGCACCCGCATCGCCGCGCGCAAGTACTGGCTGCGCCACGTCCCGGTGGAGCCGGGCGCGATCCTGGTCGATGCCGGCGCTGCGGCCGCCTTGCGCGACAAGGGCGCCTCGCTGCTGCCGGGCGGCGTCGCCGGCGCCGTGGGCGAGTTCCGCCGCGGCGACATGGTCGAGGTGCGCCTGCGCGACGCGGCCGGCGAGCACTGCCTGGCGCGCGGCGTCAGCCAGTACGCGGCAGTGGACATCCGCCGCATCGCCGGCCGCCACTCGCGCGACATCGAGGCGATCCTGGGCTACAACTACGGCGAGAACGTGATTCATCGGGACGATCTGGTGGTGTTGCGGGAATCGGGAATCGGGAATGGGGAATCGGTCTGAGCGCGCCAGCCCCGCGCCGATCGCGCCGCAACGCCGACACCCGCGTCGCGCCTCGCGCTCGCCGCCGCTCATTCCCCCGGCATAGCGCGTAGCCTTTTCGAATCCCGAATCCCGAATCCCGAATCCCGAATCCCGAATCCCGAATCCCGCCACCGGAGCCCCCAATGACCTCCATCCGCACCCAGGCCCTGCAATGCCGCGATGCCGCGCAAGTGCTGGCGCAGTTGTCGTCCTCGGCCAAGCAGGCCTTGCTGCAGGCGATGGCGGCGGCGCTGGAAGCCGATGCGGAGGCGATCCTGGCCGCCAATGCGCGCGATCTGGAGGCGGCGCGGGCCAAGGAGGTCGGCAGTGCGATGCTGGATCGGCTGGCGCTGGACCGCAAGCGCCTGGACGGCATCGCCGCGGCGCTGCGCGAGGTGGCGGCCTTGCCCGATCCGGTCGGCCAGGTCACCCGCGACGACGTGCGCCCCAACGGCATCCGCGTGCAGAAGATCCGCGTGCCGCTGGGCGTGGTGGCGATGATCTACGAGGCGCGGCCGAACGTCACCGCCGACGCCGCGGCGCTGTGCATCAAGGCCGGCAACGGGGTGATCCTGCGCGGCGGTTCCGAGGCGATCCACTCCAACACCGCCATCGCCGCGGCGCTGCGCCGGGCGCTGCGCGAGGCCGGCATCGGCGAGGCCGCGCTGACCCTGGTCGAGGACCTGCGCCGCGAGACCATGCTGGAACTGCTGCAGCTCCACGACATCGTCGACCTGGCGATCCCGCGCGGCGGCGAGGGCCTGATCCGCTTCGTCGCCGAGCATGCGCGGGTGCCGGTGATCAAGCACTACAAGGGCGTGTGCCATCTGTTCGTCGATGCCTCGGCGGACCTGGAGCTGGCGGTGAAGCTGCTCATCGACGGCAAGACCACGCGGCCGGCCGCCTGCAATTCCCTGGAGACGCTGCTGGTGCACGCCGACGTCGCCGCGCGCTTCCTGCCGCTGGCGGCGCAGGCGCTGCGCCAGCGCGGCGTCGCCCTGCGCGGCGATGCCGCCACCCGCGCGCTGCTGCCGGACATCGACAGCGCCAGCGACGACGACTACGCCGCCGAGTACCTGGACCTGATCCTGGCGGTGGCGGTGGTGCCGGACCTGGACGCGGCGATCGCGCACATCCGCCGCTACGGCTCGGACCATACCGAGGTCATCGCGACCGGCGATCCCGCCAACGCCGAGGCGTTCGTGCAGGCGCTGCGCGCGGCGGTGGTGATGGTCAACGCCTCCTCGCGCTTCTCCGACGGCGGCGAACTGGGCCTGGGCACGGAGATCGGCATCTCCACCACGCGCCTGCACGCCTACGGCCCGATGGGCCTGGAAGCGCTGACCGTGGAGCGCTTCGTGGTGCGCGGCGAAGGCCAAGTGCGGCACTGACAGGCCGCGTCGCGCGGCCTCACCCGGATCGCTGCCGTCGGCGGCGCTGCCGGGCGCTGGCTGCCATGATCGCGGGCGGCATCCTTACGTCTGCCCCATGGTGCCCGGCGTCGGCCTGGGCCGATCGCACGTTGCCGGCGCCGCGACCGCAGCGGGCGACCCAGCCTTCGTCACTTGCCTAGCGCCGCGGGCTCGCCTAGCGTCGGGGGTTCGCCTTCTCTCGGGATCCCATCGCTCATGCGCCGCATCGCTCCCTGCCTGCTCGCCGCCGCTATCGCCCTCGCCACCACCGGCGCCGCGTTCGCCCAGACCGCGCCGATGACGCCGGACATCACCGGCAAACCGTTCGTCGCGCCGACCGCGGCCAACGACTACGTCAAGCGCGAGGTGATGATCCCGATGCGCGACGGGGTCAAGCTGCACACGGTGATCGTGCTGCCCAAGGGCGCGCACGGCGCGCCAATCCTGTTGACCCGCACGCCCTACGACGCCAGCGGCCGCGCCAGCCGCCTGGCCTCGCCGCACATGCGCGATCTGCTGCCGCAGGGCGACGAGGTGTTCGTCGACGGCGGCTACATCCGGGTGTTCCAGGACATCCGCGGCAAATACGGCTCGGAGGGCGACTACGTGGTGACCCGGCCGCTGCGCGGGCCGCTCAACCCGACCAAGGTCGACCACGCCACCGACGCCTGGGACACCATCGACTGGCTGGTCAAGCACGTGCCCGAATCCAACGGCAAGGTCGGCATGATCGGTTCGTCCTACGAGGGCTTCACCGTGGTGATGGCGCTGGCCGATCCGCACCCGGCGCTGAAGGTGGCCGCGCCGGAAAGCCCGATGATCGACGGCTGGATGGGCGACGACTGGCTCAACTACGGCGCCTTCCGCCAGGTCAACCTGGACTACTTCACCGGCCAGATGACCCGGCGCGGCAAGGGCGAGGGCATCCCGCGCCAGGACTACGACGACTACAGCAATTTCCTGCGCGCCGGCTCGGCCGGCGACTACGCCAAGGCCGCCGGGCTGGAGCAGTTGCCGTGGTGGCGCAAGCTCACCGAGCACCCGGCCTACGATGCGTTCTGGCAGGAGCAGGCGCTGGACAAGGTGATGGCGCGCACCCCGCTGAAGGTGCCGACGATGTGGCTGCAGGGGCTGTGGGACCAGGAAGACATGTGGGGCGCGATCCACAGCTACGAGGCGATGGAGCCGCGCGACACCGGCAACGACAGGAACTACCTGGTGATGGGGCCGTGGCGGCACAGCCAGGTCAACTACGAGGGCGCCTCGCTGGGCGCGCTGCAGTTCGACGGCGACACCGCGCTGCAGTTCCGCCGCGACGTGCTCAAGCCGTTCTTCGACCAGTACCTGGTCGATGGCGCGCCCAAGGCCGACACGCCGCCGGTGCTGATCTACGACACCGGCGCCAACCACTGGGACCGCCTGCAGCGCTGGCCGCTGAGCTGCGCGCAGGGCTGCCCGGCGCAGAGCAAGCCGCTGTACCTGGAGGCCGGCGGCCGCGTCTCGTTCGAGGCGCCCAAGGCCGGGCAGGGCGAGTACACCGAGTACGTGTCCGACCCGGCCAAGCCGGTGCCGTTCGTGCCGCGCCCGGTGGTGTTCGGCGACCGCGACATGTGGACCACCTGGCTGGTGCACGACCAGCGCTTCGTCGACGGCCGCCCGGACGTGCTGACCTTCGTCAGCGAGCCGCTGCAGGCGCCGCTGCGCATCGCCGGCGCGCCGCAGGTGCACCTGCAGGCCTCCACCAGCGGCAGCGACAGCGACTGGGTGGTGAAGCTGATCGACGTGTATCCGGACCAGATGGCCTCCGCGCCGAAGCTGGGCGGCTACGAGCTGCCGGTGTCGCTGGCGATCTTCCGCGGCCGCTACCGCGAGAGCTTCGAGCATCCGGCGCCGCTGACCCCGAACCAGCCGCTGGCCTACAGCTTCGGCCTGCCCACCGCCAACCACACCTTCGAGCGCGGCCATCGGGTGATGGTGCAGGTGCAGTCCAGCCTGTTCCCGCTGTACGACCGCAATCCGCAGACCTACGTGCCCAACATCTACTTCGCCAAGCCGGGCGATTACCAGGAGGCGACGCAGCGGATCTGGCACACGCCGCAGCAGGCCAGTTTCATCAGTCTGCCGGTGTACTGAGCCCGGGAGTGCGGCGCACCGGCGGCGCGGCGGCACGCGCCGCGCCGCCGGCCGTCCGGGGGCGGTGGGCCGATCGCCGTGCCAGGCGCGGGCGTGGACCAGCGCCTGGCCCCCATGCAGTCGTCGCGTGACCGCAATTGCGTGACCGCGGAAGCCGCCAGCCCGGCGCGGTCCGGCGAGTGCGGCCGACCTCCGACGTTGGCGCAACCGCCCGGCTGTTTTTCATGCAGCCACGCCGGTCGGCGCCAATTTTCCGTGGTTTTGCGCAAGACCCTTGAAACACTCGCAGCAGGCTTTGTGAAAAAAGCGTGGCTGTTGCGTGGTGCGAAACACAGTTATGTGACAAATTTGTGTCAGTTTATTGCCTTCATGTGTCGCCGTTGCCAATGATTGGCGCGTGCAAACGGAAGGGGGGACCGCATAACGCCAGTTCGCTGGCGGATATGCGGCACGATCGATCCGGACCTGAGGTTGGGCACCTCGCATGTCAGGCGAGGCATGTCGGCGCAGCGTCACCTGCACAGGGTTTTTGCCGTCTTGCTGTCTGAACTGCTCTGGCTTTTATCAGGAGTGCCCGTGATGTCATTGGACACCGCCGGTTCGTCTCGTTCGCCCCGCCCCGCAGCGCCGCGCCGCCGCCCGCTTCATCCTGCGATTTCCCCTTTGCAACGATACCGACGCTAGCCGCCGCTACGTCCATCGCGACGTGGCGCCTGGCTGTTCGTGCGCTGCGTTGCTCGATCACCGATCCAATGCGTGTCGTGGACCAACAGGGCCGCGCGGGTGACGTGTTGCCTGCGCATCGGCCGGTACGGCGTCCCGTCGTATCGCTCGCCGCCCACCCTTGGCTCGCGTTCGCAGGCTTCCGCCCAATCTCGCGATAAGGAGTGTTCGCCATGAGTATCCAGGTCAAGGTTGTCCCGCACAGCGCCGACGTCACCCGCGCCCCTGCCGTCCCGCTGCCGGCCGACGGCGTGGTGCGGCTGACCCAGGCCAGCCAGGTCGTGCTGGACGTGCCGCCCGACAGCGTCGCCGCCTACAGCCGCGACGGCGACGATCTGCTGGTGCGGATGAAGAACGGCGAGACGGTGCGCATCGCCCATTTCTACGATGCCGCCTCGGAGCCGAGCCAGTTGTTCCTGACCCAGGAGGAGCAGCTGCTCGCGGTGCAGTTCGCCGGCGCCGGCGAAGGGACCGCGTTGCTGGCCAGCTATGCGCCGGTGGGGACCGAGGCCGGGTTCGAGTCCCTGACCGCGGCCGGCGTGGGGGGCGCGGCCGGTGGGCTGGCTGCGCCGTTGCTGATGGCGGGCGGCGTCGCGCTCGGCGCGGGCGCGTTGGCCAGCATGGGCAGCGACGACGACCGCAACGAGATCGTGCAGCCGCAGCCGGCGGTACCGGCCGCGGCGAGCAATCTGCAGATCTCCACCGACGGCACCCAACTCACCGGCATCGCGCAGGCCGGCCACTCGGTCCTCATCGATGCCGATGGCGACGGGCAGATGGAAGTGGTCGTCGTGGCCGGCAGCGACGGCAGCTTCGTCGCGACCCTGCCGACGCCGCTGGTCGATGGCGAGATGGTGGCCGTGGTCGTCACCAGTCCGCTGGGCGTCGCCAGCCCGCCGGCAATGGTGCAGGCGCCGGACGTCACTCCGCCCGGTGCGGCGGGCAACCTGCAGGTCGCGGCGGACGGCAGCAGCCTGACCGGCACCGCCGAGGCGGGCGCGACGGTGGGCGTGGACACCAACGGCGATGGGGTGCCGGACGCGACCGCCGTGGTCGGCAGCGACGGCGGCTTCAGCGTGCCGTTGCAGCCGCCGCTGACCAATGGCGAGACCGTGACCGTGGTGGTGACCGATCCCGCCGGCAATACCGGCCCCGGCGCCAGCGTCAACGCGCCCGATACCACGCCGCCGGCGGCGGCCGGCGAGCTGCAGGTCTCGGCCGACGGTGGCAGCCTGACCGGCACCGCCGAGGCGGGTGCGACGGTGGGCGTCGACACGAATGGCGACGGCGTCCCTGACGTCACCGTCGTGGTGGGCGGCGATGGCAGCTTCAACGTGCCGTTGCAGCCGCCACTGACCGACGGGCAGACGCTGACCGTGGTGGTGACCGATCCGGCCGGCAACAACAGCCCTCCGACCAGCGTGCAGGCGCCCGATCTGCTGGCGGCGCCGATCATCCAGGCGACCAACGGCAGTGTGATCGCCGGCACCTCCGAAGCGGGCGCCAGCATTACCCTGAGCGATGGCAATGGCGCGCCGATCGGCCAGGCCGTCGTCGATGCCGCCGGCAACTGGAGCTTCACGCCGGCCACGCCGCTGCCGGACGGCACGGTGATCACCGCGGTCGCCAGCAATGCCGCAGGCACGGTCAGTCCGCCGGCGACCGCCACCGTGGATGCGGTGGCGCCGGCGGCACCGCTGCTGCAACCGAGCAACGGCAGCGTCGTCGCCGGCAGCGCCGAGGCCGGCGCGACCGTCACCGTTAGCGACGGCAACGGCACGCTGATCGGCCAGGCCACCGCCGATGCGTCCGGCGCCTGGAGTCTGACCCCGGCCACCCCAGTGCCCGACGGCACCGTGCTGACCGCCATCGCCACCGACGCGGCCGGCAATGCCAGCGCGCCGGCGACCACCACGGTGGATGCCGTGGCCCCGGCTACCCCGGTGCTGCAGCCGAGCAACGGCACTGCGATCGTCGGCAGCGCCGAAGCCGGCGCGACCGTCACCGTCACCGATGGCAACGGCACGCTGATCGGTCAGGCCACGGTCGATGCGTCCGGCAACTGGAGCATCACCCCCGGCGCCGCGCTGCCCGACGGGACGCTGATCAACGTGGTGGCCACGGACGCGGCCGGCAACGCCAGCGTGCCGGCGACGCTGACCGTCGATGCCGTGGCGCCGGCGGCGCCGGTGCTGCAGCCGAGCAATGGCGTGGCGATCGTCGGCAGCGCCGAAGCTGGCGCGTCGGTCACCGTCACCGATGGCAACGGCGCGCTGATCGGCCAGACCACAGCCGATGCGTCCGGCAACTGGAGCGTCACCCCGGGGGCGGTACTGCCCGACGGCACGGTGATCACCGCCGTGGCCACCGATGCGACCGGCAACGTCAGCGCGCCGGCGACGACGACGGTCGATGCCGTGGCGCCGGCGGCGCCGATCCTGCAGCCGAGCAATGGCGTGACGATCGCCGGTACCGCGGAAGCCGGGGCGAGCGTCACCGTCACCGACGGCAACGGCACGCTGATCGGCCAGGCCACCGCCGATGCGTCGGGCAACTGGAGCATCAGCCCGGGGGCGGCATTGCCCGATGGCACCGTGATCAGCGCCATCGCCACCGATGCGGCAGGCAACGCCAGCGCGCCGGCGACGACGACCGTCGATGCGCTGGCGCCGTCGGCGCCGGTGCTGCAGCCGAGCAATGGCAGCGCGATCGTCGGTACGGCGGAGGCTGGTGCGACGGTCACCGTCACCGATGGTGCGGGCGCCCTGATCGGCCAGACCACGGCGGATGCGGCCGGCAACTGGAGCATCACCCCGGGGGCCGCGTTGCCCGACGGCACCGTGGTGACGGCCATCGCCAGCGATGCCGCCGGCAACGCCAGTGCGCCGGCGACGCTCACGGTCGATGCGTTGGCGCCGTCGGCGCCGATCCTGCAGCCGAGCAATGGCGTGGCGATCGTCGGCAGCGCCGAAGCTGGCGCGACGGTCACCGTCACCGACGCCAACGGCGCGCTGATCGGCCAGACCACCGCGGATGCGTCCGGCAACTGGAGCGTCACCCCGGCGGGCGCACTGCCCGACGGCACGGTGATCACCGCCGTGGCCACCGATGCGACCGGCAACGTCAGCGCGCCGGCGACGCTGACCGTGGATGCATCGGCACCAGCCGCTCCGATCCTGCAGCCGAGCAATGGCAGCGCGATCGCCGGTAGCGCCGAAGCTGGTGCGACCGTCACTGTCACCGACGGCAACGGTACGCTGATCGGCCAGGCCACCGCCGATGCGTCCGGCAACTGGAACATCACCCCGGGTGCCGCGTTGCCTGACGGCACCGTGGTGACGGCCATCGCCAGCGATGCCGCCGGCAACGCCAGTGCGCCAGCGACACTCACCATCGACGCGCTGGCGCCGTCCGCGCCGGTGCTGCAGCCGAGCAACGGTACTGCGATCGTCGGTACCGCCGAAGCCGGCGCGACCGTCACCATCACCGATGGCAACGGCATCCTGATCGGCCAGACCACCGTCGATGCGTCCGGCACCTGGAGCATTACCCCGGGGGCCGCGTTGCCCGACGGCACCGTGGTGACGGCCATCGCCACCGATGCGGCCGGCAATGCCAGTGCGCCAGCGACGCTCACGGTCGATGCGTTGGCGCCGTCCGCGCCGATCCTGCAGCCGAGCAACGGCGTCGCGATCGTCGGTACGGCGGAGGCCGGGGCGACCGTCACCGTCACCGATGGCGCGGGCGCGCTGATCGGCCAGACCACGGCCGATGCGTCCGGCAACTGGAGCGTCACGCCGGGGGCCGCCTTGCCGGATGGCACGGTGATCAACGCCGTCGCCACCGACGCGGCCGGCAATGCCAGTGCGCCAGCGACGCTCACGGTCGATGCGTTGGCGCCGTCCGCTCCGATCCTGCAGCCGAGCAACGGTGTGACGATCGTCGGCACGGCCGAGGCCGGTGCGACCATCACCGTCACCGATGGCAACGGCACGTTGATCGGCCAGGCCACGGCCGATGCGTCGGGCAACTGGAGCGTCACGCCGGGGGCCGCCTTGCCCGACGGCACCGTGGTCAGCGCCATCGCCATCGACGCCGCCGGCAACGCCAGTGCGCCGGCGACGGTGACCGTGGATGCATTGGCACCAGCCACTCCGATCCTGCAGCCGAGCAACGGCGCCACGATCGCCGGTACCGCGGAAGCCGGGGCGACCGTCACCGTCACCGACGGCAACGGCACGCTGATCGGCCAGGTCACCGCGGATGCGTCCGGCAACTGGAGCGTCACGCCGGGGGCCGCCTTGCCCGACGGCACCGTGATCAGCGCCATCGCCACCGATGCGGCCGGCAATGCCAGCGCACCGGCGACGTTGACCGTGGATGCGCTTGCGCCGGCTGCTCCGATCCTGCAGCCGAGCAATGGTGTGGCGATTGTCGGCACGGCCGAAGCCGGGGCGACTGTCACCGTCACCGACGGCACCGGCACGCTGATCGGCCAGGCCACCGTGGATGCGTCCGGCAACTGGAGCGTCACCCCGGGGGCGGCGCTCCCCGACGGCACCGTGATCACCGCCATCGCCACCGATGCGGCCGGCAATGCCAGTGCACCGGCGACGCTGACGGTGGATGCGCTTGCGCCGGCGGCGCCGATCCTGCAGCCGAGCAATGGCGTGGCGATCGTCGGCACCGCCGAGGCCGGGGCGACCGTCACCGTCAGCGACGGCAACGGCACGCTGATCGGCCAGGCCACCGCGGATGCATCCGGCAACTGGAGCGTCACCCCGGGGGCCGCATTGCCCGATGGCACCGTGGTGACGGCCATCGCCACCGACGCCGCCGGCAATGCCAGCGCACCGGCGACGTTGACCGTGGACGCGTTGGCACCGGCCGCCCCGATCCTGCAGCCGAGCAACGGCGTGGCGATCGTCGGCACGGCCGAAGCCGGCGCAACCATCACCGTCACCGACGGTAACGGCGCGCTGATCGGCCAGACCACGGCCGATGCGTCGGGCAACTGGAGCGTCACCCCGGGGGCGGCGCTCCCCGACGGCACCGTGATCAGCGCCATCGCCACCGACGCGGCCGGCAATGCCAGCCCGCCGGCGACGTTGACCGTGGATGCGCTGGCGCCGGCGGCGCCGTTGGTGTCGATCAGCCTGGACGGCAGCCTGCTCAGCGGCACCGCCGAGGCCAATGCGCAACTGCGCGTGGTGGTGAACGGCGATACCGCCAATCCGCTGCTGATCCAGGTGGACGGCAACGGCAGCTTCAGCCTGCCGCTGTCGCCGCCGCTGGTGATCGGTCAGGCGCTGTCGGTGGTGGCGGTGGACGCCGCCGGCAATGTCAGCCCGCCGGCGCTGCTCACCGCGCCGGACCTGTCGCCGCCGCTGCTCAGCGTGCCGGAGGCGGGCGATACCTGGGTCAACGCCGCCGAGATCGGCGATGGCATCCAGGTGCTGGTGCAGTTGCGGCCGGCCATGCTGGTCGGGCAGGTGGTGACCGTGCACTTCGCCGGCCAGAACGGCTACGAGGTCGACGTCAGCCACACCCTGACCAGCGCCGACCTGAGCGCCGGCAACGTGCTGCTGTCGGTGCTGCCGCCCAGCGGCGGCGCGGCCTTGCCGCAAGGGGCGGCGACGGTCACGGCCGACCTCAACGGCGGCCCGCTGTCGTCCTCGGTCGGCTTCACCATCGACACGGTGGCGCCGGCGACGCCGGTGCTGTCGCTGGTCGGCAGCCTGCTGACGATTTCCAGCGAGCCGGGTGTCGCGCTGACGGTCAACGTCAACGTCGGCGGCGTGCAGGCCACCGCCACGCTCGCCGCCGACAACAGCGGCCTGGCCTCGCTGGACCTGCTCACCGGCCTGGACATCGACCTGAGCTGGGCGCAGTTGCTGAACGCGCAGGTCTCGGTGGTCGGTGCCGACCCGGCCGGCAATCCCAGCCCGGTCGTCTCGCTGGGCGTGGGGACCAACATCGCCCAGCCGCTGACGCTCGGCGACTTCGGCGTGGACTTCTCGCTGCTGCCGGCGACGTTCGGCTTCAGCGGGCAGGCCGAGCCGAACGCGAGCCTGACGATCCGGGTCATCACGCCGGCGCTCAATGTCGAACTCACGCCGATCCAGGCCGACGCCAATGGCGACTTCGCCCTGAACCTGCTCAGCTCCAGCGTGCTGAACCAGCTCGGGCTGACCGCCTCGGGCCTGCTCAACCTGGGAACCCAGGTGTCGTTCGAGGTGGTGGGCACCGATACGCAGGGCAACGACAGCGCCCGCTACGGCATCAGCCTGTCCAGCAGCGGCGTCAGCCTGGGCATCGGCGAGATCAGCGTGTTCGGCACCGCCGTCAACGACATCCTGTCCGGCGCCGACGGCAGCAGCGAACGCATCCTCGCCGGCGACGGCAGCGACCTGATCTTCAACGTCGGCAGTGGCGACCGGGTCGTTGCCGGCAACGGCGACGACACCATCCAGATCACCGGCAACACCTTCGCCAGCATCGACGGTGGCGCCGGCTTCGACACGCTGTTGTTCGCCAACGGTATCGATCTGGACTACAACGCGGCGGGCATCGGCACCCTGAGCAACATCGAGCGCGTCGACCTCGGCAAGGGCGATTCCGGCAGCACGCTGACCCTGACCGCGGCGGAAGTGCTGGCAATCACCGACAGCAACGACACCCTGCAGTTCACCGGCGACGGGGCGGATGTGCTCAACGTGATCGGCGCGGTGGACAGCGGCACCACCCAGGCGATCGACGGCATCACCTATCACGTCTACAGCTTCGGCACCGCGACCTTGCTGGTGGAGGACAACACCCTGGCGGTGGTGACGGCCTGATGGCGAAGAAGGGGGCAGGGGACCGGCGCACGCGCCGGTCCGCTCTGGCGCTGGCCGTCGGGCTGTGGCTGGCGCTGCCGGCGTGCGCCTGCGCGATGTCGCTGACGCAGGCCGTGCAGCGCGGATTGGCGATCGAGCCGCAGCTGCGCGCGGCGATGGCCGACGCGGCGCGCGCGGCCACCGACGTGCGCATCGCTCGCAGCGGCTACTACCCGGCGCTGTCGGTCGCCGCCGGACCCAAGGCGCTGGACCCGGGCGAGGTGGTCTATGACGTCAACCTCTCGCAGATGCTGTACGACTGGGGCCGCGTGTCGAGCCGGGTGGCGAATGCGCGTGCACAGCAGCGCGGGCAGGACGCGGCGGTGGAGGTGGCCGCCGACGACGCCGCGTTGCAGATCGTGGAGGTGTATCTGGACGTGTTGGCGGCGCAGCAGCGGCTGCAGGCGGTGCAGGCGCACCTGCAGCGCCTGCAGGTGATCGCCGACCTCAGCGAGGCGCGCAGCGGCGGCTACGCCGACCGCAGCGAACTGGAGCGCACGCGGCTGGAACTGGCCCGCGGCCAGGACCAGTTGGCGACCGAGCAGGGCGCGCTGCAGGAGGTGCGCAACCAGTTCCTGCTGCTGGTCGGCGCCGAGGCCGAGGATCTGGTCGAACCGGAGACGCTGGAATTGCCGCAACTGGCGCCGCCGTTGCTGGCGCAGGCGGTGGACGCCTCGCCGTTGCTGCGCAAGGCCGGCGAACAGGTGCGCGCGGCCGAGGCGGAGCTGCGCGAGGCGCGCGCGGCATTGAAGCCGCAACTCAATCTGGAGGCCGCCGCGTTGCGCCGCGACGTCGGCGGGCGTCTGCAGAACGATTCGACCATTTCGTTGCGGCTGAGCATGGACGTGTTCCAGGGCATGTCCACGTTCCTGCGCCCGCAGGCCGCGCGCCAGCGCCTGGAAGCGGCGCAGTGGAACATGCAGGCGATGCGCCGCGAGGTGCTGCGCACGGTGCAGACCCTGGCCGACAGCGGCGAGGCCTTGCGCGGGCGCGAACAGGCGCTGCTGCGGCAGGCGCAGCAGGCGGTGGAAGTGGCCGAGCTGTACCGCGAGCAGATGGGCGTGGGCCGGCGCGAGGTGATCGAGCTGCTGAACGTGCAGCGCGAACGCCTGGAGGCCGAGCGGCAATTGATCAGCCTGCGGATCGAACGCAAGCGCCTGCGCTATCGCGCGGCGGCGCAGATCGGCGCCTTGCACGCGCTGTTTCGGGAGACGACGCATGCAGGGTGACGGGGGGATCGGGGCATCCGCGGTGACGCCGCGCGCCGCGGGCGCGGATGGGCTGCGCGAAGGCTTGCTGTTGCTGTGCCAGCGCCTGGGGCGGCCGTTGAGCGATGCCGAACTGGTGGATGGCATCGCCCTGGTGCAGGGACGCCTGCCGCTGCACCTGGTGCCGCGCGCGCTGCGCCGTGCCGAGCTCACGGCCGAGGTGCTGGCCTATCCGCTGGACGGCATGGACCGCTACCTGCTGCCGGCGCTGCTGTTGTTGCACGATGGGCGCACGGTGCTGCTGGAGGCGATCGAGGCGGGACAGGCACGGCTGCTGCTGCCGCATGCCGGCGGTGGCGAGCAGGCGCTGCCGGTGGCGGAGCTGGAGACGCTGTACAGCGGTTCGGCGGTGTTCGCCAAGCCGCGCTTCCGCGACGACGGGCGCATCGGTGGTTACGCCGGCAGCGCGTCGGAACATTGGTTCTACGGGCCGCTGAAGAAGCTGTGGCGCTCCTATGCGGAGGTGGCGCTGGCGGCGATGGTCGCCAACCTGCTGGCCATCGCCACCGCGCTGTTCGCCATGCAGGTCTACGACCGCGTGGTGCCCAACGCCGCCTTCGACACGCTGTGGATCCTGGCCAGCGGCGTGGTCCTGGCGATCGTGATGGAAGGCGTGCTGCGCACCCTGCGCGGACAGTTGCTGGCGGTATTGGGCAAGCGCCTGGACCTGCAACTGTCCACGCTGCTGTTCTCGCGCGTGCTGGCCATGCGCATGGCCGCCAAGCCGGCGTCGATGGGCGCGTTCAGCACCCAGGTCCGCGAGTTCGAGTCGGTGCGCGAGTTCTTCACCAGTTCCAGCGCGGCGCTGATCAGCGACCTGCCGTTCGTGGCGATCTTCCTGGGCATCATCGCCCTGATCGGCGGCCATGTGGTCTGGGTGCCGCTGGCCGCCTGCGTGCTGATGGTGCTGCCGGGGCTGCTGGCGCAGCGCCAGCTGGGCGAGCTGTCGCGGCAGAACCTGCGCGAAGGCGCGATGAAGAACGGCCTGCTGCTGGAGGCCTTCGAGCATCTGGAGTCGATCAAGGCCGCGCGCGGCGAAGGCCGCTGCCAGGGGCTGTGGGAGGCGCTGACCGCGCAGTTGTCCGCCTCGGCGATGAGGACCTACGCGCTGACCACCGCGCTCAGCTACGCCGCATCGGTGGTGCAGCAACTGGCTTACGTCGGGGTGGTGGTGTTCGGCGTGTACCGCATCCAGCAGGGCGCGATGAGCGTGGGTGCGTTGGTGGCCTGCTCGCTGCTGGCCTCGCGCGCGATCGCGCCGCTGGGACAGGCCGCGGCGGTGCTGGGGCGCTGGCAGCACACCTGCGTGGCCATGGAGGGCCTGGATCAGCTGCTGGGGGCCGAACAGGAGCGGCCGCCGGGCAAGCGCTTCGTGCACAAGCTGCGCGTGCGCGGCGACTACCGCCTGGAGGCGGTGCGCCTGCGCTACGGCGAGCAGCCGCCGGTGCTGGACGTGCAGGCGCTGCGCATCGGTGCCGGCGAGCGCGTGGCGCTGCTGGGCGGCAACGGCGCCGGCAAGTCCACGCTGCTGCGGGTGCTGGCCGGCCTGCTGGATCCGCACGCCGGGCGGCTGTTGCTGGACGATGTGGCGATCGCGCAGATCGACCCGGCCGACCGCATGCGCAACATCGGCTACCTGCCGCAGGACGTGGCGCTGTTCCATGGCAGCCTGCGCGACAACCTCAACCTGCACGGCGCCGCGCTCGGTGACGACGAGCTGTATGCAGCGCTGGACGGAGTCGGGCTGGGCATGTTCGTGCGCGCGCATCCGTTCGGGCTGGACCTGCCGATCCAGGGCAACGCCAGCCTGTCCGGTGGACAGCGCCAGGCGCTGGGACTGGCGCGGCTGCTGCTGCAGGATCCCAGCGTGGTGCTGCTCGACGAACCCACCGCGGCCTTCGATCAGCACAGCGAACAGGTGTTCATTGCCTACCTGCAGCGCTGGCTGGGCGCGCGCACGCTGATCGTCAGCACGCACAAGCGCAGCATGCTGGAGGTGGCGCAGCGCGCCGTGGTGCTGCGGCAGGGGCGGGTCGTGGTCGACGGGCCCGTGGAGCAGGTGCTGCAGGGCAACCGGGTGCAGGTGCCGGCGACGGCAGTGGCGGGCGGCCATGGCTGAGCGCGCGGCGGTGGCGGTGCGGCGGCGGCTGGGCGATCCGCTGCTGGCGTCCACGCATCCCTGGTACCGGCCGCTGCTGTGGACGGTGCTGGCGACGGTGGCGTTGTTTCTGGGCTGGGCGGCCTGGGCCGAGCTGGACGAAGTCACCCGCGGCGACGGCCGGGTGGTGC
The DNA here is from genome assembly GCF_024266585.1 of Xanthomonas sacchari. Classification (NCBI taxonomy): domain Bacteria; kingdom Pseudomonadati; phylum Pseudomonadota; class Gammaproteobacteria; order Lysobacterales; family Lysobacteraceae; genus Xanthomonas; species Xanthomonas sacchari. Next base: position 3,160,384 of record NZ_CP100647.1, on the reverse strand, counting down.
CGTACAGCCGCATCCAGAAGATCCAGAGCCTGGAGGGCGGCATCCTCGATCGGCTGCTGGTGCAGGAGGGCGAACTGGTCAAGCCAGGGCAGCCGCTGGTGCGGCTGGAGCGCACCCACTTCCTCACCAACTACCAGGAGTCGGTCAACCAGGCGCAGGTGCTGCATGCGGCGATCGCGCGGCTGGAGGCGGAAGTGCTGGGCAAGAACAGCATCGCCTTCCCGCCGCAGATCGCCGGCGAGCGCGCCTTGCTGCAGTCCGAGCGCGACCTGTTCGACGCGCGGCGCGGCAAGCTGGCCGAAGGCACCCAGGCGATCCAGCATCAGATCGCCCTGGCCCAGGATCAGTTGAACATCGTGCGCCCGCTGGTGGCCAAGGGTGCGGTCAGCCAGGTCGAGGCGCTCAAGCTCAGCCAGGACATCGCCACCCTGCGCGGCCGCCTCGGCGAGCTGCGCAACAGCTATTTCCAGGAGGCCTACACCGAACTGGCCAAGCGCAAGGCCGATCTCAGCGCGCTGGAGCCGATCGTGCAACAGCGCCACGACCAGTTGCGCCGCACCGAGATCCTGTCGCCGGTGCGGGGGCGGGTGAACACCGTGCTGATCAATACCCGCGGCGGGGTGATCCCGCCGGGCGAGCCGATCATGGAGATCATCCCGGTGGAGGAGCGGCTGCTGGTGGAGGCGCGGATCAAGCCGCGCGACGTGGCGTTCCTGGTGCCGGGCATGCAGGCCCGGGTCAAGATCACCGCCTACGACTACACCATCTACGGCGAGTTGAACGGCACCGTCGAGCAGATCAGCGCCGACACCATCGAGGAGCAGACCGCGCAGGGCAAGGAGTCGTTCTACCAGGTGCTGATCCGCACCGACGGCAGCCAGTTGCGCCGCGGCGGCGACACGCTGCCGATCATTCCCGGCATGGTCGCCGAGGTCGACATCCTCACCGGCAAGCGCAGCGTGCTCAACTACCTGCTGCGGCCGCTGCTGAAGGCGCGGTTGCGCTGAGCGCAACCGCGGTCGGCGCCGCTCAGCTGCGCGATTCGACCAGCGAGAGGGTGCAGGTCTCGCCTGGGGCGGATTGCGTGTAGTCGAAGCGCGAACGCTTCTTGCCGGCGGTCTGCGCGGCCAACAGGCTCGCATACGCGGCCTTGCCGAACTCGTCGTTGAGGGTGAAGTAGATGATGTCGAACTTGCAGGTGGCGGAAAACGCGTCCTTGACGCTGAAGTAGGCGGTGCCGCCGCCCTGCACGCCGAGTCGGTCCACCAGCTTGTCGGTTTCGGTCACCGCGGCGGCGGGTGCGCAGTAGAAGGCGATCAACGAGAGGCAGAGGGCCGCTGGCAGTTTCATGGTGGCGTGTCCGTTTGTCGGAGTCGTGAACGTCGAAACGGACATGCCCGCCGCCTCGCCTCCGGCACGCGTCGTCGCCGAAGAAGGAGGGAGTGATGGATGCGCCGGTTCCCCGTCGCCATTGTGGCGAAAAGCCAGGCCCGGGGGGCAAGGCCCGGCTGCCTCGAGGATGGAGGCGGGCGCGGAGCGGCGGGGGCCGTGCGGCGCGGCCGGTCCCGGATTGCAGACACAAAAAAGCCCGGAAAACTGTGGTTTTCCAGGCTTCTTGTGACCTTGAAACTGGTCGGGGAGACAGGATTCGAACCTGCGACCTCTACGTCCCGAACGTAGCGCTCTACCAGACTGAGCTACACCCCGAAGGAGCCGCACATGATACGGAGGTCTTCCGCATTCGGCAAGCGCCTTTGCAAAAAAATTTCAGTCGGTCGCGTTGGCGGCGTCGGCGGCGTTGCGCTCGCGGGCCTCGAACCACATGCCGTTGAGGATGGCGGCGGTGGAGGCCAGGCCGACACCGAGAATCCAGGCGAAGTACCACATGATCGTTCTCCTTGCGGGTGCGTCAGTACGCGTTGGGGTTGTCGTCCAGGGAGGCGGCGGTGACCTTGCCCTTCAGCACGCGGTACACCCAGGTGGTGTAGGCGAGGATGATCGGCAGGAACACCACGGTGGCCAGCAGCATGATCCACAGGGTCAGGTGGCTGCTGGAGGCGTCCCACACGGTCAGGCTGGAACCGGGCTGGCTGGAGGACGGCAGCAGGAACGGGAAGATCGCAAAGCCCACGGTCAGGATGATGCCGGCGATGGCCGCAGCGGAGGCGAGGAAGGCCAGGCCGCCGCGGCGCTTGCGCAGCAGCACCGCGCTGAGCAGCAGGCCGAGCAGGCCGGCGGCCGGGGCCAGGGCGGTCAGCGGCATGGTCTGGTAGTTGTGCATCCAGCCGCCGACCTCGCCGAGCACGGCGGTCTTCAGCAGCGGGTTGGTGGCGCCGTCGGTGACCACTTGCGAGGTGACCGCGTAGCCGGGCAGGCCGCCGGCCACCCACACCCCGGCGCCGGCGAACAGCGCACAGGCGACCAGTGCGGCCACGCTGCCGTAGCGCGCCGCGCGCTCGGCCACCGGGCCGTCGGTCTTCAGCACCAGCATCGCCGCGCCGTGCGCCACCAGCATGCTCACGCTGAGCAGGCCGGCGAGCAGGGCGAACGGCTTCAGCAGGCCGAAGAAGCTGCCGGTGTAGAACACCCGCAGGGTGTCGTCGAAGTGGAACGGCACGCCCAGCAACACGTTGCCCACCGCCACGCCCATGATCAGCGCGGGGATGAGGCCGCCGACGAACAGCGCCCAGTCCCAGCCGTTGCGCCAGCGCTGGCCGGGCAGCTTGCCGCGGAACTTGAACCCGACCGGGCGCAGGATCAGCGCGAACAGGATCACGAACATGGCCAGGTAGAAGCCGGAGAAGCTGACCGCGTACAGCGGCGGGAAGGCGGCGAAGATCGCGCCGCCGCCCAGGATCAACCAGACCTGGTTGCCTTCCCAGACCGGGCCGATGGTGTTGACCACCAGCCGGCGTTCGGCGTCGGTCCTGGCCACGAACGGCAGCAGCGCGCCGACGCCCAGGTCGAATCCGTCCATCACCGCGAAGCCGATCAGCAGGATGCCCAACAGCAGCCACCAGATCACGCGCAGCGTGGTGTAGTCCAATGCAATGAAGTCCATGGTGTGTCTCCTGCCGGGGTCAGAGGTGGCCGGCGGCCGCGGGCGCGGCGATCGGGGTGACGGGACGCGGGGCGGGCTGCAGCAGGGCCGGCAGCGCGTCCGGCCCCTTGCCGATCGCCTTGAGCATCAGCTTGATCTCGATGATCAGCAGCGTGGTGTAGATCGCCACGAAGCCGGCGAGGGTGATCAGGATGTCGTGCAGGGCCAGCCCGGAGGCGGCGTAGAAGGTGGGCAGCACGCCTTCCACCGCCCACGGCTGGCGGCCGTACTCGGCGACGAACCAGCCGCACTCGATCGCGATCCACGGTACCGGCAGCGTCCACAGCGCCAGCTTCAGGAACCAGCGCTTGTCCTCGAAGTTGTGCTTGCACGAGAACCACAGCGCGGCGGCGAAGAAGGCGATCAGGTAGAAGCCCAGCCCGGCCATCACCCGGAACGTCCAGAACAGCGGCAGCACGCGCGGCACCGTGTCCAGCGCGGCCTTGGCGATCTCTTCCGGGGTGGCGTTGAGGATGTCCTCGCGGTAGCGCTTGAGCAGCAGGCCGTGGCCCAGGTCCTGCCAGTGGCGATCGAACACCGCGCGCGCCTCGGCGTCGTTGCGGTTGGCCTTGAGCCGCTGCAGCGCGCCGTAGGCGATCTGCCCGCCGCGCACGCGATGCTCGGCGCGCTTGACCAGTTCCAGGATGCCCGGCACCGGCGTGTGCAGCGAGCGCGTGGCGATCAGGCCCATCAGGTACGGCACCTTGATCGCGTAGTCGTTCCTGCCGGTGGCCTGGTTGGGGATGCCGAAGGCGGTGAAGTCGGCCGGCGCCTGCTCGGTTTCCCACATCGCCTCGATCGCGGCCAGCTTCATCTTCTGGTGTTCGTTGGCGGCATAGCCGCTCTCGTCGCCCAGCACCACCACCGACAGCGACGACGCCAGGCCGAACGCGGCGGCCACCGCGAACGAGCGCCGGGCGATGTCGCGGTGCTTGCCGCGCAGCAGGTACAGCGCGCTGATCGACATCACGAACACCGCGCCGGTCACGTAGCCGGCGCTGACCGTGTGCACGAACTTGGCCTGTGCCACCGGGTTGAACACTACCGCCATGAAGTCCACCACTTCCATGCGCATCGTGTCCGGGTTGAACACCGCGCCGGTCGGGTTCTGCATCCAGCCGTTGGCGATCAGGATCCACACCGCCGACAGGTTGGTGCCCAGCGCCATCAGCCAGGTCACCATCAGGTGCTTGACCGGCGTGAGCTTGCTCCAGCCGAAGAAGAACAGGCCGATGAAGGTCGCTTCCAGGAAGAACGCCATCAGCCCTTCGATCGCCAGCGGCGCGCCGAAGATGTCGCCGACGTAGTGGCTGTAGTAGGACCAGTTCATGCCGAACTGGAACTCCATGACGATGCCGGTGGCCACGCCCATCGCGAAGTTGATGCCGAACAGTACGCCCCAGAACAGGGTCATGCGCCGCCACACGTCCTTGCGGGTCATGACATACACGCTCTCCATGATCGCGAGCATGAAGGACAGGCCCAGCGTCAGCGGGACGAACAGGAAGTGGTACATCGCGGTCATGGCGAACTGCAGCCGCGACAGCTCTACGACAGTGGTGTCGATCATGGCTGTGCTACCTCGTGGAAAATGTGCATCTGGGTGGCCGAGTGGCGGGAGATTGGAGGCGATCTTCCGCCTGGGGCGCGCGTTCGACCTTGATTCAGATCAATGTGCCGAACCGCCGCGCCCGGCATCGTGGCGGCCACGGCGATTCCAGCCCCGCAAGTGCCTTCCCGCTAAACTGGCGGTTCCGTTCGCCGCGCCGAGCCTGTTTTGACCGATTCCGCCGAGCCGTCCACCGCACCGCCCGCCGACACGCCGCACCAGCGGCAGCAGCGCATGCGTTGGCTGGATGCCCTGGCCGCGGCGGCGCGCGGCCGCCAACGCCTGGCCGCGGCGGCGATCAGCGCGTCCGGCGCGCTGCTGATCGTGCAGGCCGGCGCCATCGCCTCGCTGGTGCAGGCGCTGCTGGTGGAACGCCGCGACCTGGCGCAGGCGCTGCCGGCCTTCGGCCTGCTGGCAGTGGTACTTGCGCTGCGCGCCGCGCTCGGGGCCGCCGCGCAGCGCGCCGCCGGCGACGTCGCCGACGCGGCGAAACTGGAATTGCGCCGGCGCGTGTACCGACAACTGTTGCAGCGCGGGCCGCTGTGGCTGCGCGGGCAGCGCAACGGCGAACTGGGCGAGCTGCTGCTGGCGCATGGCGATGCGCTGGACGGCTACTACGCCGGCTACCGGCCCGCGCGCTGGGAAGTGAGCGTGGTGCCGCTGCTGATCGTGTTGGCGGTGGCGTGGAGCGACTGGGTGGTGGGCCTGATCCTGCTGTTCACCGCGCCGCTGGTGCCGATCTTCATGATGCTGGTGGGCTGGGGCGCAGAGGCTGCCGGCCGCCGCCAGTTGCGCGAACTGGCGCGGATGGGCGGGCACTTCGCCGATCGGCTCAAGGGCCTGGGCCTGCTACGCCTGTACGGCCGCGGCGACGACGAACTGCGCGGGATCGCTGATGCCGCCGAGGGCGTGCGCGAACGCACGCTGAAAGTGCTGCGCATCGCGTTCCTGTCGTCCACCGTGCTGGAGTTCTTCGCCTCGGTCAGCGTGGCCATCGTCGCGCTGTACCTGGGCCTGAGCTACCTGGGCATGATCGCCCTGCACAGCAGCGTGCCGACCCTGGGCACGGGCGTGTTCTGCCTGTTGCTGGCGCCGGAGTTCTACGCGCCGCTGCGGCGCCTGGCCGCGCATTACCACGACCGCGCCAATGCGCTGGCCGCGGCGGCGGAGGTGGAGCGCCTGCTGCAACGCCTGCCGCAGGGCACTGAGGCGCAGGCGATGCGCGCCGAGGGCGCAGCCGCGTCCGACGATGCCGAGGCCACTGCAGCGACCGTCGCCGGACCTGCCGCAGTCGCGCCGAGCGCGGCGCCGTTGCTGCGGGTGCGTGCACTGCACCTGCGGCCGCTGGGCGCGCGCTGCGATGCCGTGCGCGGCCTGGAGTTCGACCTGCATGCCGGCCAGCGCCTGGCCCTGGTCGGCCCCAGCGGCAGCGGCAAGAGCACCTTGCTGGAAGCGCTGGCCGGATGGCTGCCGCAGCGCGCCGGTGCCGTGCAGATGCGCGCGGGACTGCGCATCGGCTACGCCGGGCAGCGGCCGTATCTGTTCCACGGCAGCATCGCCGACAACCTGCGCCTGGCCGATCCGCACGCCAGCGCGGCGCAGCTGCGGGCCGCGGCCGAGGCGGCGCAGGTGCTGCGTTTCGCCGCGCGGCTGCCGCAGGGGCTGGACACGCCGATCGGCGAGCGCGGCTTCGGCCTGTCCGGCGGCGAGGCGCGACGGATCGGCCTGGCGCGCTTGCTGCTGCGCGATCCCGAGCTGCTGTTGCTGGACGAACCGACCGCGTTCCTGGATGCGGAGACCGAAGCGGAACTGCTGCGCACGCTGGCGGCCTTCGCCCGCGGCCGCAGCGTGATCGTCGCCACCCACAGCGAGGCGGCGATGCGCTGGGCCGACGCCGTGCTGCGGCTGCCGGCACGCGACGCCGCAATCGCGACCGCGGGAGCCACGCCATGAGCGGCGCGGCGCGCGACACCTTGCGCAGCGTGTTCGCCCGCCATCGCGGCCGCCTGCTGCTGACCGCGCTGCTGGTGCTGTGCACGATGCTGGCCGGGGTCGGGCTGCTCGGCCTGTCCGGCGGCTTCCTGACCGCCGCGGCGCTGGCCGGCGCGGTCGGCATGGGCAGCGGCTTCAACTTCTTCTCGCCGTCGGCCGGCATCCGCGCGCTGACCTTCGCCCGCATCGCCTCGCGCTACGGCGAAAAGCTGGTGGGGCACGACGCTACCCTGCGCATCGCCCGCGACCTGCGGGTGTGGTTCTTCCGCCGCGCGCTGCCGCTGGCGCCGGCACGGCTCGGCGCCAGCCGCACCGGCGAACTGCTGGCGCGGCTGATGTCGGACATCGGCGAGGTCGACGGCCTGGTGGTGCGCGCGTTGGCGCCGCTGGCGGCATTGCTCGGCGTCGGTGCGATCGGCATCGCCGCGGCGGCGGCGATCCATTGGCCGGCGGCGCTGGTGCTGGCCGCGCTGGCGCTGGCGATCGGGCTTGGCGTGCCGTGGGTGGTGGCGCGCGGTGGTGAGGCCCGCGAGCGCGCCCGCGCGCAGCAGCGCGAAGCCTTGCGCACGTTGGCCTACGAAGGCCTGGAGGGCGCCGCCGACCTGGCCGCGCTGGAGGCGCAGGCCGCCTGGATCGCGCGTGTGGACGCCAGCGCGAAGGCAGTGCGGGGCGAAGACCGGCGCCAGCGGCAGCGGCTGATCGGCGGCAACGCCCTGCACGCGCTGTGCGCTGCGGCGGGTCTGCTGGCGATGCTGTGGGTGGCGCTGGGCGCGGCCCGCGCCGATGCGATCAGCGCCGAACAGGCCGCCGGCCTGCTGTTCCTGACCGTGGCCCTGCTCGAGGTCTGGGCCGGGGCCGGCCTGGCCTGGCAGGCGCTGCAGTCCGGCCGCGTCGCCGCGCGGCGGCTGCAGGCGATCGCCGGGCAGGCGCCGCCGGTCGTCGACCCGGCGCAACCGCACGCGCTGGCGGCCACGGGCGAGGTGCAGTTCGACGAGGTGGTGTTCGCCTGGCCGGGCGAGACCCGGCGCGTGCTCGACGGCGTCACCCTGCGCATCGCCCCGGGCGAGCGCATCGCCATCGGCGGCGACAGCGGCAGCGGCAAGACCACCCTGTCGGCGTTGTTGCTGCGGCTGTGGGACCCGCAGCAGGGCAGCGTCCGCTATGCCGGCGTGGACCTGCGCGAGGTCGCCGAGGCGCAGTGGCACCGCCGCATCGCCTGGTTGCCGCAGGGCGCACCGGTGTTCGCCGGCAGCGTGCGCGACAACCTGCGCCTGGGCGATCCTGATGCCGATGACGCCCGCCTGCAGCGGGTGCTGGCCGACGTGCGGCTGGACGCCTGGCTACGGGAGGTCGGCGGCCTCGACGCTTGGCTCGGCGAGAACGGCGCCACCCTGTCCGCCGGCCAGGCGCGGCGCCTGGCCCTGGCCCGCGCACTGCTGCGCGAGGCGCCGCTGCTGGTGCTGGACGAACCCACCGAAGGCCTGGACGTGGACACCGCGCAGGCGCTGCTGCGCGACCTGACACAGGCGCTGGGCCAGCGCAGCCTGCTGCTGATCAGCCACGATGCGCTGCCGGAAGGCGTAGTGCATGTGCGCTATCGGTTGCAGGGGGGGCGGTTGCAGGTCGAGCCATAGCGCAGTCCCGAGCGACGTCGCCGCGACGCGTGTGCCGAGGCACCCTGCGTCGGGACTGAAGTCCCTCCCACAAGAGGCAGGTGCGCTTCTCCGTGTTGCAGGAAGCCCTTTGTGGGAGCGACTTCAGTCGCGACGAGTGGAGTACAAAACCTCCTGGAAGCGAGCCGTTAGACCAACCACGCCCGAAGGAGCGCGGACTCCTCCGCTCCCCACAGCCAACAAGGCACTCAATCGCTAAAGCGCGTCCAGAAACGCCCGCACCGCCGGCCCGAACCGCGCGAAATCGACCAGGAACGCATCGTGCCCCTGCGGCGAATCCAGCCCCAGGAACTGCGCCTGCGCGCCGCCGGCGCGCAGGCCGTCGGCGATCTGTTGCTGCTGCTGCACCGGGAACAGGATGTCGGTGTTGGCACCGATCGCCAGGGCGCGTTCGATGCGGATCGTGGCGATGCCGGCGAGCACGTCGCCGCCGGCATGTTCGGCCAGGTCGAACCAGTCCATCGAGCGGCTCAGGTACAGGTAGCAGTTCGGGTCGAAGCGGCGCACGAAGCGCCGTGCGTGGCCTTCGAGATAGCTTTCGACCTGGAACTCCAGGCCGAACGGATCGTCGTCGGCCTGGTCCGAATCCAGCCGCACGCGGCCGAAGCGGCCGTCCCATTCCAGCGCCGAGCGGTAGGTGATCACGCCGAGCTTGCGCGCCATGCGCATGCCCGACTCGGGATAGCTGGTCTCGTCGTAGTCGCCGCCGTTCCAGTTCGGGTCCAGGCGGATCGCCTCGCGCTGCAGCGAGCGGATCGCGATCGAGAACGGCAGCGCCTGCGCGCTGCCGGAAATGTTGATGTGGCTGCGCGCCAGGCCGGGATGCCGGTGCAGGAAGGCCAGGGCGGTCATGCCGCCCATCGAGTTGCCGATCACGCAGGCCAGCTGCGCGATGCCCAGCGCCCGCACCACCTGCGCGGCGGCATCGGCGCCGTCCTCGATCGACAGCTCCGGAAAGCGCAGGCGGTACGGCTGGCCATCGTCCGGATGCGGCGAGGCGGGGCCGGTCGAGCCCTTGCAACTGCCCAGCGAGTTCACGCAGATCACGAACCAGCGCTGCGTGTCGATCGGCTTGCCGGGGCCGAGCATGGGCTCCCACCAACCGGGCGTGGCATCGTCGGCATTGGCCGCGGCATGCGCGTCGGGCGACAGCCCGGTGACGATCAGAATCGCGTTGTCGCGCGCGGCCGACAGCGTGCCCCAGGTTTCGTAGGCGACCCGCGCAGCGTGCAGCTGGCCGCCGCGCTTCATCGGGAACGGCGAGGGCAGGGCGAGGAAACGGCTGCCGGGCGGGATGAATTCGGTCATGCGCCGATTCTAGCCGCGCGGGCGCGATGCGCGGGTGCGGCGGCGCTGTCCGCGGGTTGCCGGCTTGCAGGCATCAGCTCTCGGACACTACCGTGCCCTGGTGGTAGACGATCTTCCAACCGTCCGCGGTCCGCCGCCATAGCGTGGCCCGCCGCGTGCGGCGTTCCGGTTGCAGCAGGGTATAGGTCAGCAGATAGGTGTCCGCGGCGATCTGCTGGCAGCGGAAATCCTGGGTTTGCCAGTCCGCTTCCTCGCTGCCGTCGTGGCGACGCGTCGCCAGCACGTCGAGGACGTGCGCGCGGCTGTAGCGCTGTCCCGAGGCGCCGACCTCCCAGAAATCTTCCGTGGTCATGCGCTCGAAATCCTCGCGCGCGGTGCCGAATTCCGGTCGATGGAAGATCGGTTCGCGCCGGCGCAGTTCTTCGAGGACGCCGAGCAGGGCGGGAGCGGTCTGCAACGATGGTTCCATGCGCACATCTTCCGGTCGACCAGGCCACGATAGCGCAGCACAGGGCGGTACTCCATCGTCGATGCGCCGCACCGCGCACGGTTTACGGCTTGCCGATCACCAGTTGCACTGGCGTGGCGGCCGGCAGGTCGACGGTGACCGCTGCCGATTCCAAATCGCCGTCCTGACGCATCGCGTTACCACTGGCCGACAGCCGCGCCAGCACCTGCACCTGCTTGAGGTCAGAGAGCTTCTGCGTCGGCATCGGGCTGTCCGCATCGCGCAGCGTCACCCGCAGCGGCAGCGCCTGCAGCGGGTGCTTCTGCACCGCCACCGGCATCGGCGGGCCGCCCGGCACGCGCGCGATCACGAACACGCTGGCGTCGCCGCGCAGGCGCACGCGCGCGGCGAACGCCGGGTCCAGCGACACCGCTACGGTCAGGCCGGTGTTCGCCGGCGCCTTGGCCTCCTGCGTTGCTGCGGTCGCGCTGCCGGTGGCGGGCAGGGCCGGCAGTCCGGCGGCGGCGCGGGCGGCGTCGATCTGCGGCCGCAGCGCCGCGGCAGTGGCCGCGTCCACGCGCGGCAGCAGCGCTTCCCAGGTAGCGGCCGCGGCGGCGTGCTGGCCGCGCTGGCGCTGGGCGATGCCCAGGAACCAGGCGCCGCGTTCGCTGCCCGGCGCCAGTTGCAGGGCGTGCTGCAGCCAGGCCAGCGCCTGGTCGTCGAACTGCCGTTGCGGGTCGGCCAGCGCACGCGCCTCGGCCGCTTCGATCAGCAATGGCGCCTGCTCCGGTGCCAATTGCACGGCGCGTGCGAAGGCGTTGGCGGCCTCGGCGGCGTGCCCCAGCGACAACTGGCTGCGGCCAAGCAAGGCCCAGCCGTCGGCCCGGTTGGGATCCCTGGCCAGCGCCGCCTGCAGTTGTTTGACGCCGTCCTCCAGCGTGCGCGGCGTCTCGCGGTTCTGTGCCTGCAGGGCGCGCGGCGTGCCGACCAGTGCGTACAACGCCGCCGTCGCCACGCCCAGCGCCAGCACCGCGACCGCCAGCAGCGCGCCGTTGCGGCGGCCGCCGCGCAGCGGCCACAACACCACCGCGAAGACCAGCGCCGCCAGCGCCACCGCCGCGGCCGAGATGCCCCAACTCAGCATCGCCTCACCATTCCTGTTCGTCCTGCAGCGGCAGCGCGGTCGCTGCCGGCGCGCGCCGTCGCAGTATCCGGAGCAGCACCGCCGCGCCGCCGGCCAGCAGCAGCAAGGGGCCGAACCACAGCAGCCAGGTCCGCGCTTCCAGCTGCGGCCGGTACAGCACGAACTCGCCGTAGCGATCGACCAGGAACTGCTTGATCTGTGCGTCCGACTTGCCCTCGTGCATCAGCTCCAGCACTTCGCGGCGCAGGTCCATGGCGATCTGCGCGTGCGAGTCGGCCAGCGACTGGTTCTGGCATTGCACGCAGCGCAATTCCGCGGTCAGCGCATGGAAGCGCGCTTCCTCGGCGGCGGAGCGGTAGGCCAGCGGCGTCGGGTCGGACACCGGGTCGGCGCCGGCCAGCGCCGACCACGCCAGCAGCGCCAGCAGGCCCAGCCGCAGCGCAGGCCGGCCGCGCCTCATGGCGTGGCCGCGCCCTGCGTGCGCGTCGGCGGGGCGTCGCGCTCGGCCTGTTGCAAGGCCGGCAGCAGCTCGTCGCGGATGATCTGGTCGGTCAGCGGGCCGGCGTGCTTCCAGCGCACCACCCCGCGCGCATCGACCAGGAAGGTCTCCGGCGCCGCAGCCACGCCCCAGTCGATGGCGGTGCGCCCCTCCGGATCGAACAGCACCGCCAGGAACGGATTGCCGAGCTGTTCCAGCCAGTGCAGCGCGTCCTCGCGGGTGTCCTTCCAGTCGTAGCCGATCACCCGCACGCGCTTGCTCAGCGCAAAGCGGGTCAGCACCGGGTGTTCCTCGCGGCAGGCCGGGCACCAGCTGCCCCAGACGTTGAGCACGTACGGCGCGCCGAGCAGGTCGCTGCTGCGCACGCGGATCGAGGCGTCGTGCAGCAGCGGCAGCGCGAACGCCGGCGCCGGCTTGCCGATCAGCGCCGACGGCAGCGTGTCGCGGTCGGCGCTGCCGGAGCGCTGCACCGCATACACCAGCAACGCCAGCAGGCCGAGCAAGAACAGGGCGCCCAGCAGGATGGCGGGCAGCGGCAGGCGACGTGGAGCGGGAGCGGACATCAGGGGGTCTCCGGAGAACGACGGAAGCGCCGGTCGGCGGCGGTGACGAAACCGCCCAGCGCCATCAGCGCCGCGCCAAGCCAGATCCAGCGCACGAAAGGTTTGACGTGCACGCGCATCGCCCAGGCATTGCCGCCCAGCGGCTCGCCCAGGGCGACGTAGACGTCGCCGAACAGGCCGGGATGGATGCCGGCCTCGGTCATGTTCTGGCCGCCGCTGGCGTACAGGCGCTTTTCCGGGTGCAGCAGCGTCAGCGGGCGATCGTCGTGCAGCACCTGCACGTGCGCGCGTTCGGCCACGTAGTTGGGGCCCTTGCGCTGGTCCAGGCCCTGCAGTTCGAAGCGGTAGCGGCCCAGGTCCAGGTGCTGTCCGGGCGCCAGCGCCACCTCGCGCTGCTGCTCCAGCGCCTCGACCAGCAGCGCGCCGGCCAGGAACACCGCGATGCCGGTGTGGGCCAGGGTCATGCCCAGCATCTCGGCGGTGAAGCGGCTGCCCTTGAGCTGCCGCCGGCTCCACACGAAGCGCGCGGTGCCCAGCAGCACCCAGGTCGCGGCGGCGACGCCGGCGGCGGTCTTCCACGCGCCCTGCGGCGCCAGGAAGAAGCCGATCGCGCCGGCCAGCAGGGCCAGGCCGGCCCAGGGCGCCAGCAGCGCCAGCGGCCGCGACGCCTGTTCGCGCTGCCAGCGGGTCAGCGGGCCGAACGGCAGCAACGCGACCAGCGGCGCCATCAGCACGATGAACAAGGTGCCGAAGTAGGGCGGCCCTACCGACAGTTTGCCCAGGTCCAGCGCATCGGCCAGCAGCGGATACAGCGTGCCCAGCAGCACCATCGCGCAGGCGCAGGTCAGCAGCAGGTTGTTGGCCAGCAGCAGGGTCTCGCGCGAGGCCGGGGCGAAGCGCTGCCGCGTGTCGTCGGCGGCGGCCGCCACGCGGCCGCCGCGCAGCGCGTACAGCAGCAGCGCGCCGCCGCACAGCAGGCTCAGGAACACCAGGATGAACAGGCCGCGGGCAGGATCGGCGGCGAAGGAGTGCACGCTGGTCAGCACGCCCGAGCGGACCAGGAAGGTGCCCAGCAGCGACAGCGAGAACGCGGCGATCGCCAGCAACAAAGTCCAGGCGCCGAAGCTGCCGCGCTTTTCGGTAACGGCCTGCGAATGCAGCAGCGCCGCGCCGGCCAGCCAAGGCATGAAGCTGGCGTTCTCCACCGGGTCCCAGAACCACCAGCCGCCCCAGCCCAGTTCGTAGTACGCCCACCAGCTGCCGAGCGCGATGCCGATGGTCAGAAAGCCCCAGGCCACGTTGGTCCACGGCCGCGTCCAGCGCAGCCAGCGCGCGTCGACCTGGCCGTCCAGCAGCGCCGCCACCGCGAACGCGAACGGCACCGCGAAGCCGACGTAGCCGGCGTACAGCAGCGGCGGATGGATCACCAGGCCGGGATCCTGCAGCAGCGGATTGAGATCGCGCCCTTCCAGCGGTGCCGGCAGCAGCCGTGCGAACGGGTTGGAGGTGAACAGCAGGAACGCCAGGAAGCCGATGCTGACCAGCGCCAGGGTACCGATCACCCGCGCGACGACCTGGGCCGGCAGCCGCCGCGAATACAGCGCCACCGCGCCGGTCCACAGCGCCAGGATCAGCGTCCACAGCAGCAGCGAGCCCTCGTGCGCGCCCCACACCGCGGAGTAGCGGTATACCAGCGGCAGCAGCGAGTTGGAGTTCTCGGCGACGTAGGCGACCGAGAAATCCTGGGTCACGAACGCATGGGTGAGGATGGCGAAGGCGCCGGCGACCAGCGCCAGCTGCGCGAACGCCGCCGGCCGCGCCACCGCCATCCAGCGCGCATCGCCGCGCTGCGCGCCGGCCAGCGGCAACACGGCCTGCAGCACGGCGGTGAGCAGGGCCAGGATCAGCAGGAGCTGGCCAACCTCAGGCAGCACGGCGCTCAAGCCGGAACGCGTCATCGAGGACGCCAGGATGCGCTGCTAGGTGTCCACACGGAAAACCGGAGGTCGGCAAGCAGTGCCGAACGAAGTGGACCATTGCATTGCATGGACGCAGCTCGGCGCTGCCCATGATCGGGGGCATGCTTCTGCTGCGACCATTCCCCACTCCCGATTCCCGATTCCCGCCCCTCAGGCAATTCACTGCACCGCCCCCACATCGTGCTTGCGGTGCGCGCTGCCCATCTTGTCCGCCAGTTCCTTCGGCATGTAGGTCTCGTCGTGTTTGGCCAACACGTCCTCGGCGACGAACACACCATCATGCATGCTGCCGGTAGCCACCACCGCCTGGCCCTCGCGGAACAGGTCCGGCAGGATCCGGTCGTAGCGCACGGTCAGTTGCGCATCGCCGTCGGTGACCCGGAAGTGCGACTGCAGCGCGCCGGGGGCGCGCTGGAACGAGCCTTTCTCGACCATGCCGCCGAGGCGGAAGCGCGCATGCGCGCCGGTCTTGCCGGCCAGCACCTCGGCCGGGGTGTACAGGTAGGCGGTATTGCGCTGCAGGGCCATCGCCACCAGCGCGGTGGTCAGGCCGGCGGCCAGCACCAGCAGCATCAGCCACAGCAGGCGGCGCCGGCGCTGCGGGTTCATCGGCTCAGCTCCAGCGGCGGCGCCGGTTCGGCCTTGGCCTGGCGCTTGCGTTGCGCGCGCAGCCGCGCGGCCCGCAGCGCCGCGCGCACCTGCAGGCGCGCCAACACGAAATCGGCCAGCAGCACCCCGGCGAACACCGCGTAGGCACCGACCACGTAGGGCAGGTAGTTCATCCGCGCGCCTCCGCCAGCTGCGTCACCCAGTCCTTGCCGGCCTCGCGGCGCAGGTTGTCGGCGCGCGCGCGCGCCAGCAGCGAGCCGGCGAACCAGAACTTGGTCGCGGCCACCATCAGCCACAGCGGCGGCAGCATGCTCGGGTCCATGCTGGACTGGCCGAACAGGCGGATGGTCTGGCCCTGGTGCAGCGAGTTCCACCACACCACCGAATAGCGGATCACCGGCAGCAGCACCACGCCGACGATGGCCAGCAGCCCGGCCGCGCGCGCGGCGTTGCGCCGGTCCTCGATCGCCAGGTACAGGCCCATCACGCCGATGTACAGGAACAGCAGGATCAGTTCGGTGGTCAGGCGCGGGTCCCAGTCCCACCAGGCGCCCCACATCGGCTTGCCCCAGATGCTGCCGGTCAGCAGGGTGATCAGGGTGAAGGCGGCGCCGATCGGCGCGCAGGCCATGGCCAGGATCTCGCACAGCTTGATCCGCCAGACCTGGGCGATGGCCGCGTACACGGCCATCAGGCCGAACACGAACAGGCTCATCCAGGCGCTGGGCACGTGGATGTAGAGGATGCGGAAGGCGTCGCTCTGCAGGCGGTCGGCCGGCACCACGAACAGTGCCTGCCAGATGCCCACGCCGGCCAGCAGCAGCGCCGCCAGGTAGCACCACGGGGTCCAGCGCGCCGCGAAGCGGTCGAAGGTCGGCGGCGAACCGAGTTGGTGGAACCAGCGGACGAGAGAGGCCATGCGGACGATTCTAGCTGGCGGAAGGCGGGCTTCGTTGCGACAACGACGGAACGGCGATGGAGCACTGCGCTTGCATGGTACGTCCGCCGCTGCGCCAAAGGCTCAGCTCAGCGAGATGCGGATCGCCGCGGCCGCCGCCAGCGGCGCCAGCACCAGGCCGGCGACCAGGCCCGCGGCCAGCAGCAGCAGGCCGCCGGCCGGGTCCAGGCCCTGCGCCGCCGCCGCCACGCTGCCGGCACCGAACACCAGCACCGGCACGTACAGCGGCAAGGCCAGCAGCGCGACCAGGATGCCGGCGCGCTTCATGCCCACCGTCAGCGCCGCGACCACCGCGCCGAGCAGGCTCAGCAAGGGCGTTCCCAGGGTCAACGATGCCAGCAGCACCGGCATGCGGTCATGCGGCAGGTGCAGCAATTCGCCCAGCAGCGGCGCGGCCACGATCAGCGGCAATGCGGTGGTGGCCCAGTGCAGCAGCACCCGCACCAGCACCAGCCAGGCCAGCGGCACCGGCGCCAGCAGCCATTGCTCCAGCGAGCCGTCCTCGGCGTCGCTGCGGAACAGGCTGTCCAGCGCCAGCAGGCCGGCCAGCAGCACCGCCAGCCACAGCGCGGCACCGGCCACTTCGCCGAGCAGGCGCGGCTGGTTGCCCAGCGCCAGCGCGAACAGGGCCACGATCAGCAGGGCGAACAGCGCCGGCTGCAGCGCGTCGCCGCGGCGCCGCCACAGCAGGCGCAGGTCGCGCAGCAGCAGCGCGCGGGTGGCCTGCCACAGGGAGGGAACGGGCGCGGCCAGGCTCATGCGGCGACTCCGCTCAGGCTCAGCATGCGCGTGCGCACCGGCGGCGCGGCGTAGGCGCCGTGGGTGGTGACCAGGGCCGCGCCGCCGCTGCGCAGGTGCGCGGCGATCATGCGGTTGACCAGGGTGATGCCGTCCAGGTCGAGGTTGGCGTAGGGCTCGTCGAGCAGCCACAGCGGTGCCGGCGACAGCCACATCCGCGCCAGCGCCAGGCGCTTCTTCTGCCCGGCCGACAACTGCCGCACCAGCGTGTCCTCGTAGCCGGCCAGGCCGACGATGGCCAGCGCGCTGCCGGGCATCTGCTTGGCCCGGCGCCCCTGCAGCCCGCACAGGTAATGCAGGTTCTCCAGGGTGCTGAGATCCGCCTTCAGCGCGCCCAGGTGGCCCAGGTAGGCCATGAAGCGGGCGCGGTCGCCGCGCCGCACCGGATGGCCGTCGATCTCGATGCGCCCGGCCTCGGCGCGCAGCAGGCCGACCAGCACCCGCAGCAGGGTGGTCTTGCCGGCGCCGTTGTCGCCCTGCACCAGCAGCGCCTCGCCGGCATCCAGGTGGAAGTCCAGCGGCCCGAATACCGCGGCGTCGTCGCGGGCGAACGTGAGCCCGTGCGCGGCCAGCAGCGGTGGCGGGGTGTACAGCGGATCGGTCATCGGCGAAGGCCGCGGCGGAGGGCGCGGCGGCGGGCGGCAAGGGAAGGCGCGCATTGTATCGGCATGCGGGCGTCCGGCGGATGCCGGCGGCGGCCATACGCGGCGATGCGCGTGTGCTGTTTCGGGGGGAGCGGCGGGCCGCTGGCGCATCGCCGGCAAGCGGCTTTGCGTACACTCGGCGTTTTCCCGCTGCCCGCAGATCCCCCGCATGCTTCCGCAGACCAAGCTGCCCAAGGTGGGCACCACCATCTTCACCGTAATGTCGCAACTGGCCGCCGAGCACGGCGCCGTCAACCTGGGCCAGGGCTTTCCCGACTTTCCGGTACCGCCGCGGCTGATCGAGGCGCTGGACCGCGCCATGCGCGACGGCCACAACCAGTACCCGCCGATGACCGGGGTGCCGGCGCTGCGCCAGGCGATCGCCGAGAAGGCGCTGCGCTGCTACGGCGCGCAGGTCGACGCCGACACCGAGGTCACCGTCACCAGCGGCGCCACCGAGGCGCTGTTCAACGCCATCCACGCGGTGGTGCGCCCGGGCGAGGAGGTGATCGTGCTGGATCCGGCCTACGACAGCTACGAGCCGGCGATCGACCTGGCCGGGGCGCATGCGGTGCACGTGCCGCTGGACCCGCACACGTTCGCGGTGGACTGGGAGCGGGTGCGCGCGGCGATCACCCCGCGCACCCGCCTGCTGATGCTCAACAGCCCGCACAACCCGTCCGGGGCGATGTTCGGCGCCGACGACCTGCAGGCGGTGGCCGAACTGCTGCGCGGCAGCGACATCTTCCTGATCTCCGACGAGGTCTACGAGCACATCGTGTTCGACGGCCGCCGCCACGAGTCGGTGCTGCGCTGGCCGGAGCTGCGCGAGCGCGCCTTCGTCGTCTCCAGCTTCGGCAAGACCTATCACTGCACCGGCTGGAAGATCGGCTACGCGATCGCCCCGCCGGCGCTCAGCGCCGAGTTCCGCAAGGTCCACCAGTACAACACCTTCACCAGCTTCGGCCCGGCCCAGCACGCCTTCGCCGCGATGATCCGCGAGCAGCCCGAGCACGACGAACAGCTCGGCGCCTTCTACCAGGCCAAGCGCGACCGCTTCCGCGAACAGTTGCTGGGCACCCGGCTCACGCCGCTGCCGGTGCCGGGCGGCTATTTCCAGCTGGTGGACTATTCGGCGGTCAGCGACTTGCCCGACACCGAGTTCGTGAAGTGGCTGACCATCGAGAAGGGCGTGGCGGCGATCCCGCTGTCGCCGTTCTACCAGGATCCGCCGCAAGGTCAGCGCCTGGCCCGGCTGTGCTTCGCCAAGAACGAGGCGACGCTGGATGCGGCGATCGAGCGGTTACGCGCGCTGTAGCGCGCGTCACCGCCGGGATTCGGGAATGGGGATTCGGGAATCGCAGAAGCGGGTTCCTGGTGCGGGGTGGGCATGTCGATCGCGGGCATCTATTTCGGGGTCACGTTCGGGCTGGCGGCGGTCAGCGCGGTGGTCGACGGGGCGCTGTTCTATGGGCATGTGCTGACCGGATTGGCTGATCGCGGCCAGCGGGTGGGGATGGATTTCGGGGTGGTGCCGTTCCGGCGGCAGGCCTATGTGGATCGCTACCTTGCGCTGCTGACGCCGCAGGAGCGGGGCACGCTCGCCAACCGCCTGGTCCGCCATCTGCCATGGGTAACGCCTACACTGGGCTTGCTGTGCCTGGTCGGCACGATTTGCATCGGAGGACGTTGGGGATGACACAGGTGGCACAGGATCTGAGGATCTCGCTGGTCCAGGGCGACACGCGCTGGCACGACCCGGCCGGCAACCGCGCGCATTATGCCGAGCTGCTGGCACCGCTGGCCGGTGTCACCGACCTGGTGGTCCTGCCGGAGACCTTCACCAGCGGTTTCTCCAACGATGCGCTGGCGCAGGCCGAGGACATGGACGGGCCGACCGTGGCGTGGATCCGCGAGCAGGCGGCGCGGCTGGGTGCGGCGGTGACCGGCAGTGTGCAGTTGCGGGTGCCCGGCGCCGATGGCGAGGCCAAGGTGTTCAACCGCCTGCTGTGGGCCACGCCGGACGGCGCATTGCAGCATTACGACAAGCGCCATCTGTTCCGCTACGGCAACGAGCACCTGCGCTACGCCGCCGGGCGTGCGCGCCTGTGCGTGGAGTGGAAGGGCTGGCGGATCAATCCGCAGGTCTGCTACGACCTGCGCTTTCCGGTGTTCTGCCGCAACCGCTACGACGTCGAACGCCCCGGCCAACTGGATTTCGACCTGCAACTGTTCGTGGCCAACTGGCCGTCGGCGCGCGCCTACGCCTGGCGCACGCTGCTGCGCGCGCGTGCGATCGAGAACCTGTGCTTCGTGGCGGCGGTCAACCGCGTCGGTGTGGACGGCAACGACCTGCACTACGCCGGCGACAGCGCGGTGATCGATTTCCTCGGCCAGCCGCAGCTGGAGATCCGCGAGCGCGAACAAGTGGCCACCACCACGATCTCCGCCGCCGCGCTCGCCGCGCACCGCGCGCGCTTTCCGGCCATGCTCGATGCCGATGCTTTCAGTCTGGACGACTAGCCGACACGTCTCATTACTCTGGAAGCCTCACGCTGTGCTGAGTCCGGAGGGCTCCCCTTGTAAGAGCCCCTCCTGCAGGATCGTGCGGCGAGCTTGGCGGGTGCACTGTGGGAGGGACTTCAGTCCCGACGCATTGCGCCATCGGAAAGCACGCTGCTTCGCGCGTCGCCGCTGCATGCCAGTTGACTCCTGCAAAAGCAACGAGCGGTCAGGCCGAGCCGCCGCAAACGCGTTTTAGCGATACTTCGCGCCGGCGTCGCGTACTGCATGTGCCCCGGCCACGCCGGCACCAGTCCGCCGCAAGTGGAAATGCCCGCTGAACGTGCGCGCGACGCCTCGTCAACCTTGTCGCGGCCGCGACGGACCCATTGCTACCCTCGCGCCTCGTCCACCCATCGGTAATGCCCACATGATCAAGTCGCTTTCTCTGCTCGCGCTGCTGGGCGCGGCCGCGCTCGCGCCGCAGGCCCAGGCCGCCGGCAATATCGATTGCAAGCTCTCCTTCAACCTGTCGGGCTGGTCGGTGTTCTACAAGACCGCCAAGGGCACCGGCACCATTACCTGCAACGACGGCGCGGTGATCCCGGTCAAGATCAGCAGCAAGGGCGGCGGCCTGACGGTCGGCAAGTCGAAGATCGTCGGCGGCCGCGGCACCTTCAGCGGCGCCTACAGCCTCAACGACCTGTTCGGCACCTACGCCGCCGCCGAAGCGCATGCCGGCCTGGTGAAGTCCAGTACCGCGCAGGTCGTCACCAAGGGCGACATTTCGCTGGCCCTGGCCGGGACCGGCGAAGGCGTCGATCTTGGCGTCAACGTCGGCAACTTCGTGATCGAGCGCCGCAGGTAAGGCGCCGCGCCCTGGCTGCGGTGGTGTCGCAGCCAGGGCGGATACAAAGCGAACGGATCGAATCCAGGCGCAGTGCGCCTGGATTCTGTTTTGGGTCACCGGTTTCTCGAGGCGATCGACCGCGCGCCGGCCGCACGCTGGAGCGCAATGCGACCCGGCGAAGCGCGTCCTGCGCGAGGACGCGCTTCGCGTGCTCCGCGCTTACTGCTGCGCGAACACCCAGGCCAGCTCGCCGCGCAGCGGTTCCGGCGCCGCCAGCGTCTGGCGATACAGGGTGCGCGCCACCCAGCAGGCATCGGCGTCGCTGGCCTTGGTGATCTGCGGCAGGACGTGCAACAGGCGTTGTTGCTGATCGGCAGGCAGGGACCTGACCAGGCTGCCCATCGCCTCCTGGATCCTTTGCTGCGACACCACCTGCGGCTGGGTGTTGCCCAACGCGGCCTCGGTGGCCTTCAGCGAGATATCGAACCAGCGGTCGATCTGCGCCTGCGGCAGTTTTTCCAGGCCGCCGAACATCGCCGCGCCCAGCGCCTGCGCATCGTTCGGATTGCCGCCGCGGGCCAGCAGTGCGCACTGCGGCACGTCGACCTTTTCGCTGACCTGGGACAGGATCTCCAGGCGCTGTTCCAGCGTGTCGCGATCCAGCCGCGCGATGCCGCTCTGCGCCAACTTGAAACCGACCTGCTGCGCCTGCGGGCCGCTCTGCTTGAGCAGCGCCACGTAGCGCGGATCGCTGGCCAGCTTGCGCAGCATGCGATCGAACGGTGCGTGCAGCGGCGAACTGGCGGGGTAGGGGTTCTGCGCTGCGGCGATTTCTTCCTGGGCCTTCCGGCAGGCGCCAAGGCTGAGCACGCCGGCGATCAGCAGCGGCAGGGCGATCTTCATCTTCCGTGTCATCGGGGTTCCTGGGTCGGGATGCCGCCGAGGTGCCGGCGGCAAAGCGCCGCAAGCATATCCGGTGTGTGCGTCGTGTGGTCAAGGCGCGCATGTGGGGACGCCCCGCGGCCACCCGTTGACCCATCGGCCAACGCGCGATGGCGCGGATGCCGACGGCGGCGAGGAGCGGGGCGCCGCACGCTGCTGCCGCCGGCGCAGCAAAAAGGGCGCCGCTTGCGCAGGCGCCCTTGGAACCGGTCGGGGCGAGGGCCGGCGCGCGCTGCGCCGGCGCCGCGACTCAGCCGCCGCGCGGACCGCGGTTGCCGCCGCCACCGGGACGGCCACCGCCGCCCGGACGCCCGCCGGCCGGGCGGTTGCCGCCGCCGGGACGTCCGCCCGGACCCGGGCCGCGCTTCTGGCCGCCGGCCGGGCGCGCCGCGCGCGGCGCGGCGCCGTAGGGGTTGAAGCCGGGGTTGGCGTGGTCGGAGGGGAAGCTCGGCGCGTTGGCCGGGTGCCCGTAGGGATGCGCCTTGCGCTGCTGGCCCTGGCCGCGTGCCTGGCCACCAGCGCCCGCACCGGCGCCGGCACCGGCCGGGCGCGGCTTGGCGTAGGGACGCCCCTGGCCCTGACCTTGACCCTGGCCGCGACCGCCGGGGCCGGCGTTGCGGTGGCCGGTCGGGCCGGTGCTGACGCCCTCCGGCACGTACCAGGTGCGGAACGCGGCCGGGTTGCCGTCCGGCAGCGGCTTGGGGCCCTTCGGCGTGCGCTGCTTGAACGGCTTCTGCGCCTGCTTGGCGGCCATCTCGCCGCTCACCGTCAGCCCGCCGTGCGGCTTCTTGCCGCCGCGGCCGCGGCCGCGGTCCTCGCGGAAGGTGTCGAAGCGGCGCAGCTCGCGGCCTTCGTCGGCGGTGTTGTGGCCGTTGACGTAGGCGTTGCCGCCGCGGCCGACCTGCACGGTGGCCTTGGCCGCCTTGCGCTGGCCGATCACCGGCTGCAGGGTCAGCGCCGACGGGGTGCCTTCCTCCAGCTTCAGCTCGGCGCGCAGCGCCTCGACCTTGTCCTGCGCCAGCTCCATCGAGTGCCCGCGCAGCAGTTCGCGCGGCAGCGCGATCTTGCCGTAGCGGGTGCGCTTGAGCCGGCTGACCTGGCAGCCCTGCGATTCCCACAGGCGCCGCACTTCGCGGTTGCGGCCTTCCTTGACCACCACCCGGAACCAGTCGTGCGAGTCGGTGCCGCCGATGCGCTCGATCTCGTCGAACTTGGCGCCGCCGTCCTCCAGCAGCACGCCGCGCGAGAGCCGCTCGATCATGCTGTCCGGCACGGTCTCTTCGCCTTCCGGGGCGCGCACGCGCACCACGTACTCGCGCTCGATCTCGTAGGAGGGGTGCATCATCGCGTTGGCCAGCTCGCCGTCGGTGGTGAGCAGCAGCAGGCCGGTGGTGTTGATGTCCAGGCGGCCGATCGCGATCCAGCGCGCGCCCTTCAGCGCCGGCAGCGCCTCGAAGATGGTCGGGCGGCCTTCGGGATCTTCGCGCGTGGTCACTTCGCCTTCGGGCTTGTTGTAGATCAGCACGCGCGAGGGTTCGGTCAGCGCGCTGGCGACGAAGCTGCGGCCGTCCAGCTCGATCTTGTCGCCGCTGCGGATCGACATGCCGGTCTGCGCGACCTCGCCGTTGACCTTGACCAGGCCGTCGGCGATGCGCTGTTCCAGCGCCCGGCGCGAGCCCAGCCCGGCCTGGGCCAGGACCTTGTGCAGGCGTTCTTCCAGTTTCGGCTGCTCGGCGGCAGCGGCGTCGCGCTTGAGCGAGAGCTTGTTCAACGACAGCTTGCGGGAGGTGTCACTCATTTACTTGGCTCCGGCCGGCGCGTTGCGCGTCGGCCTGTGGTTCGGAATCGGCATCGTCAACAGCCACGGTCGTCGTCGCGACGGCGTTGTCTTCGGCTTCGTTCGCATCCGCCGCGCGCTCTCCCGGCGCGGCTTCGGGTTCGCCCGTCGGGGCGCTCGTGGAATCCGTGGCCGTCGGCGCGTCGGCGTCGTTGGTCGCGGGGGGGTGCGGTACTGCGGTGTTGCTGGTGTCTGTGTCTGTAGCGTCTGCGGCCTCGGCCTCGGTCTCGGCTGCGTCTGCCTGCGCCGTCGCGGCAGGCGCGGCGGAGTCGCTGGCGGTCGCGGCCTGCGCCGGGGTGTCGCTCTGGCCGTCCTGGCCGGCGTCGCCGCCCGGCGCGGCGTCGGCCTGGGCCATGTCGCCGACCGGCAGCGCGTCGCGGTCCAGTGGCAGCTGCGGTTCCAGTTCGCCGATGTCCTTGAGTTCGGACAGCGGCGGCAGTTCGTCCAGGCGCTTGAGCCCGAAGTAGTCCAGGAAGGTCTTGGTGGTGCCGAACAGCGCCGGCTTGCCCGGCACGTCGCGGTGCCCGACCACGCGGATCCATTCGCGCTCTTCCAGCGCCTGGATGATGTTGCTGCTGACCGCCACGCCGCGCACCTGCTCGATCTCGCCGCGGGTGATCGGCTGCCGGTAGGCGATCAGCGCCAGGGTCTCCAGGGTGGCGCGGGTGTAGCGGGTCTTGCGCTCGGTCCACAGCCGCGCGACCCAGGCGTGCACGTCGCTGCGCACCTGGTAGCGGAACCCGGAGGCCACTTCGACCAGTTCCACGCCGCGGCCCTCGCAGGCCTCGCGCAACAGTTCCAGCGCGCGCTCGATGCTGCCCGGCGGCGCGGGTTCCTCCTCGGGGAACAGGCCGTGCAACTGCGCCAGCGGCAACGGCTGGTTGGCGGCGAGCAGGGCGGCCTCGACGATGCGGTTGATCAGCGCTTGATCCATGCGGGGGAGGGGTCTCGGTGGGCTCAGGTGGTGGCGTCGGCGGCGTCGCTGTCGTCGAACTCGCTGTTGAACTGCAGCGGCGCGTTGGTGTTGCCCAGCGCCAGCGACTTGACGTAGATCGGCGGCAGCGGCGGCCGTTCGGCGGCCTCGGCGGGGACGTGCGCCAGCGGCTCCTGGACGATGTCCAGCAACTGCTCCTTGGCCAGTTCCAGCAGGGCCAGGAAGGTCACCAGCACGCCGAGCTTGCCTTCCTCGGCACTGAACAGCGATTCGAAACGGTGGAACTTGCCGTCGTCCAGACGGCCCAGCACATCGCCCATGCGCTGGCGCACGCTCAGCGCCTCGCGCTTGATCGCGTGGCCGCTGAACAGTTCGGCGCGCTTGAGCACGTCGTACAGCGCCAGCAGCATTTCCTTCAACTCCACCGGCGGCGGCAGCTTGACCGCGGCGCGGTCCGGCACGTGGGCGTGCGCCGGGGTGGTGTCGCGGTCCTGCCGCGGCAGCGCGTCGATGTCCTCGGCCGCCTGCTTGAAGCGTTCGTACTCCTGCAAGCGGCGGACCAGTTCGGCGCGCGGGTCCACTTCCTCGCCGTCTTCGGCCGGTGGCCGCGGCAGCAGCATCCGCGACTTGATCTCGGCCAGGATCGCGGCCATCACCAGGTATTCGGCCGCCAGTTCGAAGCGCAGCTCCTGCATCACGTTGATGTAGTCCACGTACTGCCGGGTGATCTCGGCGACGGGGATGTCCAGGATGTCCAGGTTCTGCCGGCGGATCAGGTACAGCAGCAGGTCCAGCGGGCCTTCGAACGCGTCCAGGATGACTTCCAGCGCATCCGGCGGGATGTACAGATCCTGCGGGATCTGCAGGACCGGCTGCCCATGCACCACCGCCAGCGGCATTTCCTGCTGCTGTGGCGGGGTCGTCTGGGTTGGCGGGTTCGCGTCGAGCGCGAGTTCGGAGGTCATCGGTTGGACATCGGTGTTGCGGTAGCGAAGGGCCGGGCAGGCGCGACCCGGCGCGGCTCCTTGCCGGCAGTGCTGCGGTTCAATGGCGCGTCGTCCCCGCAACGCGCTCGGTACTTCAACAAGACACACGACGCACGCCACGCGTGTCGTGGCGGCGGGAACTGCAGAGGAGGACGTCTGCGCGGGCGGTGTCAGGCAGCGAATCGGTCGTCGGAAGGGGCTTGGGGTCGCCGATCACCGACGGGCCGCTGCATCCGGCCGCGTGCAATGGGACCAAGGGTAATGCGCCGGCGGGGTCGATGTCCAGCGCCGCCGCGCCGGGGCAGGTCCTACAATGCGCACGGACAGTTACAGGAACGAAGGCAGGCCGATGATGTGGTACGTGATCGAGGGGTACGACGTGGACGATGCGCTGCCGCGGCGGGCGGCGGCGCGGCCGGCGCATCTGCAGCGGCTGACCCAGCTGCAGGAGGCCGGACGGTTGTTGCTGGCCGGGCCGTGCCCGGCGATCGACGCCGAGGATCCGGGCCCGGCCGGCTTCAGCGGCAGCCTGGTGGTGGCCGCGTTCGACTCGCTGGCCGAGGCGCGGGCCTGGGCCGAGGCCGATCCCTATGTGGACGCCGGTGTCTACGCCCGGGTCGAGGTGCGGCCGTTCCGCAAGGTGCTGCCATGAGCCAGATCGGCGCCGAGCGGGTGGCGCGGATCCGCGCCGCGCTGGAGGCGGCGTTCGCGCCGCAGGCGCTGGAGGTGGAGGACGACAGCCACCGCCATGCCGGCCACGCCGGCGCGCGCGATGGCCGCGGGCATTTCAATGTCCGGGTCGTCAGTACGGCCTTCGCCGGGATGGCGCCGCTGGCCCGGCACCGCGCCGTCTACGCGGCGCTGGGCGAGATGATGCAGACCGACATCCATGCGCTGTCGATTCGCGCCGATGTGCCGGGCGCGGCCGGCTGACGCCCGGCGGCGGATGGGGGCGCCTGCTTCGAAAAGAGGGGCACACCCCGCGGAAAATCGGAATCGGCACCTGGATTATGTTGCGTTGCGGCACGATTCCGACCGATTTCGCATTATTCAAGCAACTGAAAAACAAGACTTTTATTAGGTAGGCAACAAAGGGCTTCTGCCTCGCGCTGAAAACGATTACAGTCCGCGCCAGTTTCTCAAGGTCTCTGCCGTGGAGGGCGGCACGATGGCGAAGAGCGCGGTTACCATCAAAGACGTTGCACGCGAAGCCCGGGTCTCGGTGGCCACCGTGTCGCGTGCGCTCAATGGCCATGAGAACGTGGCCGCGCCGGTGCGGACCCTGGTGCTGGAAGTGGCCGAGCGCCTGCGCTACAGCCCGCATGCGGCGGCGCGCAGCCTCAGCAGCCGCCGCACCCAGACCCTGGGGGTGGTGCTGCCCGACCTGTACGGCGAGTTCTTCTCCGAACTGATCCGCGGCATCGACGGCGCCGCCCGCGCGCGCCGCCAGCACCTGCTGGTGTCCAGCTACCACGGCGACCCGGAAGAGCAGGGGCGGGCGCTGCGGGCGATGCGCGGGCGCGTCGACGGCCTGCTGGTGCTGTCGCCGTATGCCGAGCGCCCGGGCTTCCTCACCGACAACCTGCCGCAGGCGCTGCCGACGGTGTTGATCAACACCCACCTGCCGGGCACCGAGTACCCGGTGCTGAGCATCGACGACCATGCCGGCGCGGTGGCGATGACCGAACACCTGCTGGCGATGGGGCATCGCCGCATCGCCTTCATCGGTGGCCCGGAACTGAATTTCGACGCGCGCGAACGCCTGCGTGGTTTCCGCGACGCCATTGCGCGCCATCCCGGCGAAGCGCACGGCCAGGAGTTCCCGGGCGACTTCGACGAAGCCTCCGGGTATCGCGCCGGACAGGCGATGCTGCAGGCGGGCACGCTGCCCGATGCGGTGTTCGCCGCCAACGACATGACCGCGCTCGGCTGTCTCTACGCCTTCACCCAGCACGGTGTGCGCGTGCCCAACGACATCGCGTTGGCCGGTTTCGACGACATTCCGCTGGCGCGTTTCGTTCACCCGTCTCTCACCACCATGCGCGTCAGCATCGCCGGGCTTGGTGAGCAGGCGATGCATCGTCTACTGCAACTGATCGATCGGCCCGACGCGGACGACGGGCGGCGGCAGACCCTGGTTCCTACGTTGGTCGTGCGCGATTCCAGCACGGCCCGTTCCTGATGCGACGCGTGTTTCGCGCCGCATCGCTTGTTCCACTTCGTTTCATCGAAGCACCACGCACCACCCATAACGAGCATCACGTCTTCCTGGAGGGAAAACCCCACATGCACCACACCCCGCACTCCGCCCGGCCCACGCGCAAGCTGTTGAGCTGCGCCCTCGCCAGCTGCCTGTTGCTGGGCGCCGCGCCGGCATTCGCGCAAAGCACCGGCGCCACCATTCGCGGACAGGTCAAGGTCGATTCGGCGCCGGCCGCGTCCGCGCAGGTCACCGCCACCAATCTGGCCACCGGTCTGAGCCGCAGCGTGCAGGCCAGCAACGGCATCTATTCGGTCGGCGGTCTGCCGCCGGGGTCCTATCGCATCGACGTCACCGCCGACGGCAAGACCACCTCGCAGAACGTCACCGTGCAGGTCGGCCAGACCGCCACCCTGGACCTGGGCGTGGGCGGCGAGGCGGCCGCCGCCAACGGACAGGGCGCGACCACGCTCGATGCGGTGCAGGTGCAGGCGCCGCCGGTGCTGGTGGAAACCCGCACCTCGGAGAACGCCACCTACATTTCCAACGCGCAGATCGAGAAGCTGCCGCAGGCCACGCGCAACTTCCTGGAGCTGGCCGACAGCGTGCCGAGCGTGCAGTTCCAGCGCGACGCCAAGGGCAACACCACGGTGCGCTCCGGCGCGACCTCGGCCAACGGCACCAACGTCTACATCGACGGCATCAGCCAGAAGAACTACGTGCTGACCGGCGGCGTCAGCGGCCAGGATTCCAGCCGCGGCAACCCGTTCCCGCAGTCGGCGATCGGCGAGTACAAGGTCATCACCTCCAACTACAAGGCCGAGTTCGACCAGGTCAGCAGCGCGGCGATCGTCGCCTCGACCAAGTCCGGCACCAACGATTTCCACGGCAGCTTCTTCTGGGATACGACCAACGACGACTGGCGCGCCGAGAGTCCGCTGGAGCGCAAGGCCGGCCAGCGCGACGATTTCTCCGAGACCCAGTACGGCGCCACTTTCAGCGGCCCGATCCTCAAGGACCGCGCGCATTTCTTCGTGGCCTACGAGGCCAAGGAATACACCACGCCCAACACGGTGATCCCCGGCGGCATCTACGCCGACCGCGTCGACCAGTTGCCGGCGCAGCTGCAGCCGCTGGTCGCCACCTACAGCACGCCGTTCAAGGAAGACCTGTACTTCGGCAAGATCGACTGGACGCTGGGCGACAACAACCTGTTCGAGCTGACCGGCAAGTACCGCAAGGAAGACGAGCTGTCGGACATCGGCGATACCACCACCTACCAGCACGGCAGCAGCAACGGGCAGAAGGAAAAGCGCGCCAACCTGCGCTGGCAGTACAGCGGCGAGGCCTTCCTCAACGACCTGAACCTGAGCTACGAGAGCGCGTTCTGGACCCAGACCCCGCTCACCGACGGCAGCGGCTATGTGCTGTCCTACGTGCCGCAGGCCGGCAACGAGACCACCATCCTCAGCGCCGGCGCCGGCAGCAGCTTCCAGAACAAGGGCCAGAAGGGCTGGACGCTGCAGGACGACCTGACCCTCAACAGCCTCGACTGGCACGGCAGCCACACGATCAAGATGGGCCTGAAGTACAAGGACATCCAGCTCGACTCGACCCAGATCAATCCGGCCAATCCGCAGTACTACTACAACATCCTCAGCGATGTCGGCACGCCGTACCGGGTGCGCTTCGGCGACACCGGCGACGGCGGTTCGGTGCAGTCGCAGAACAAGCAGTACGGCATCTACCTGCAGGACGACTGGGAGGTCAACGAGCACCTGACCCTGAACCTGGGCGTGCGCTACGACTACGAGAAGACCCCGTCGTTCCTGGACTTCGTCACCCCCGCCGACGTCGCCAGCGCGCTGCTGAACTGGCGCAACCTGGACAACGCCAACTACGACATCGCCAACTACATCAGCACCGGCAACAACCGCAAGGCGTTCAAGGACGCCTGGCAGCCGCGGCTGGGCTTCTCCTACGACCTGTTCGGCGACCAGGCCCACGTGATCTACGGCGGCGCCGGCCGCGCCTACGACCGCAACCTGTTCGACTACCTGGCGCTGGAGCAGCTCAACAACAACTTCCGCTCCTACAGCTACTACTTCAGCAGCGCCAACACGCCGTGCCTGGGCCAGCCGTGCGTGGCATGGAATCCGAGCTATGCGACCCAGGCCGGCCTGGACGGGCTGGCGGCCTCCAACACCGGCGGCGCCGGCGGCGGCCGCGAGGTCTACCTGATCGACAACAACATCAAGGTGCCGTACTCCGACCAGTTCAGCCTGGGCATGCGCAACATGGTGCATTTCTGGGGCAATGACTGGTACACGGACGTGACCCTGAGCCGCATCGTCAGCGAGGACGGCTTCGTGTTCCTGCGCGGCAACCGCCGTGCCGACGGCTCGTTCTTCCTGCCCGGCACCACCTCCGGCGTGCCCACCGACTCGCCCAACGGCTACAGCGCGATCGTGCTCGGCACCAATGGGCTGAAGACGCGCAACAACCAGTTGGCGCTGAAGCTGGACAAACCCTACGACAAGGAGTCCGGCTGGGGCCTGACCGTGGCCTACACCTTCTCCGACGCGAAGGAAAACCGCCAGTACGGCGAGCACTACGCGCTGGACCAGCCGTCGATGGCCGGCTACGGCTGGCGCGAGGCCGGCGGCATTCCGAAGAACCGCCTGGTGGTCACCGGCATCTACGATCTGCCGTACGCCATCACCCTGTCGGCCAAGCTGTCGCTGGCCAGCCAGACCCCGCGCTACGGCACCAACTGCCTGGCGGGCAACGACCAGTGCTATATCATCCAGTACAAGCCGGACGCCACGCTGGGCTACAAGGAATTCAGCCTGGCGGCGAACAAGGAATGGGATACCGGGTCGGGCATCAAGTTCAACGTGCGCGCCGATGTCATCAACCTGTTCAACTGGACCAATTACGCGGACTACAACACCGATACCGGCACCTACGCCGATCTGAACACGGCGTTCGGCACGCCGAACGGCGTGCTCGCTTCGCCGATGCGGACGTTCAAGCTGTCATTCGGTTTGAACTGGTAAGTTGGGTCGCCGCGGCTCCCGTGCCACGGGGGCCGCGGCGATGGAAAAGCGGGTTATTTTTTGCGTGCGTGTAAACGATTTCACGGGGGGCACGATGAAGAAGCAGCGCAGTTTCATCAGGTTTTCGTTGATGTTGATGGCAGCAGGGGTGCTGCTGACGGCCTGCAAGAAGACCGAGGAGCCGAAGGCGGTGGAGAAGAAGCCGGTCAAGGTGATCCTGGTCGAGGCCGAACTGCCGCCGAAACCGTTGAAGCCCGAGCTGCCGCAGCTGTTCGGCGACATCGAGCGGCGCACCTTCCAGTTCTTCTGGGACACCACCAACGAAACCAATGGCCTGACCCCCGACCGTTTCCCGTCGCGTCCGTTCGCCAGCATCGCCTCGGTGGGGTTCTCGCTGACGGCGTATCCCATCGGCATTGAGAACGGCTGGATCAGCCGCACCCAGGCGGTGGATCGCACCTTGACCACGCTGAAGTTCTTCCGCGATGTGCCGGTTGGCCCGCAGCGCACCGGCAAGGCCGGCTACAAGGGCTTCTATTACCACTTTCTCGATATGCAAAACGGCCGCCGTTACGATAGCTGGGTGGAGCTGTCGAGCGTGGATACCGCGCTGCTGATGATGGGCGTGCTGTTCGCGCAGTCGTACTACGACGGAGACGACCCGCGCGAGAAGGAGATTCGCGAGATCGCCGACACGCTGTACAAGCGCGTGGACTGGACCTGGCTGCAGGTGCGCGATCCGTTGATCTCGATGGGCTGGTTCCCCGAGAGCGGGTTCATCAGCCACGACTGGATGGGCTACAACGAAGCGATGATGCTGTACGTGCTGGCGTTGGGCTCGCCGACCCATGCGGTGAGCCCGGACGCGTGGACGGTATGGACCCGCACCTACAACAACGACTGGGGCGTGTACTACGGCCAGGAATACTTGTCGTTCGGGCCGATGTTCGCGCACCAGTACAGCCATGTCTGGATCGACTTCCGCGATATCCAGGACCAGTACATGCGCGAGCGCGGCATCGACTACTTCCTCAACAGCCGGCGCGCGGCGCTGGCGCAGCGTGAGTACGCCATCGCCAATCCGATGAAGTGGAAGGACTACGGCGAGAATGTGTGGGGCCTGACCGCCAGTGACGGTCCGCAGAACACCGAGCAGGAATACCGTGGCGAACAGCGCCAGTTCCGTCACTATTCCTCGCGCGGCGCCGGCCTGCGCGAGAACTTCGACGATGGCACCATCGCGCCGACCGCAGCGGTGGCCTCGCTAGTGTTCGCGCCGGAGGTGGTGATTCCGGCCACCGAGGAGATGCACAAGCGCTACGGCGACTTCATCTACTCCAGCTACGGTTTCCTGGATTCGTTCAACCCCAGCTTCAACTACGATATTCCGCTGAAGACCGGACGCGTGGTGCCCGGCCGCGGCTGGGTGTCCAGCGATTACATCGGCATCGACCAGGGGCCGATCCTGGCCATGATCGCCAACTACCGCAACGAGTTCGTCTGGAACGTGATGAAGAAGAACAAGTACATTCGCACCGGACTGGAGCGCGCCGGCTTCACCGGCGGCTGGCTCACCCCGGAAGGCGAGGCGCAGCCGGTGCCGAAGAAGGACGAGCAGGCCGCTGCGGCGCGGGCGATCGGCATCGCCGAATCGCGTGCCGCCGCTGCGCAGGCGCAACAGAATCCCGACCAGCGCCAGCCGCAGAAGCCCGAATGAGCACACGCATGATCGGTCGTTGGTTGTCGTTGGGCCTGTTGGTCGTGGCCGTGTGCGGATGCGCGCGCGCGCCGCAGGGCGAGGTGGTGCGGTTCTGGGCGATGGGCCGCGAGGCCGAGGTGGTGGCCGAGCTGATTCCGCAGTTCGAGAAGGAGAACCCCGGCATCCACGTGGACATCCAGAACATCCCCTGGACCGCCGCGCACGAGAAGCTGCTCACCGCCTTCGCCGCCGACGGGTTGCCGGACGTGTGCCAGCTGGGCAACACCTGGATTCCCGAGTTCGCCGAACTGGGCACGCTGCAGCCGCTGCAGTCGTACGTCGACCGTTCCAAGGTGGTGGATCCGAAGGACTACTTCCCCGGGATCTGGGACACCAGCGTCATCGACGGCCAGCTCTACGGCATCCCCTGGTACGTGGACACGCGCCTGCTGTTCTACCGCAAGGACATGCTGCGCGAGGCCGGGGTGACCAAGCTGCCGCAGACCTGGGCCGAATGGGAACAGGCGATGGCGGCGGTGAAGAAGCACGTGGGGCCGAAGCGCTACGCGATCCTGATGCCGCTCAACGAGTTCGAGCAGCAGCTGTCGCTGGGCCTGCAATTGCCCGATCCGCTGCTGCGCGACCACAACAACTACGGCAACTTCGAAAGCCCCGGCTTCCGCAAGGCGCTGGCGTTCTACGCCAACATGTTCGAGCAGGGCTGGGCGCCGAAGATGTCCGAGACGCAGATCTCCAACGTCTGGGACGAGTTCTTCAACGGCTTCTATGCGTTCTACATCTCCGGCCCGTGGAACATCCGCGAGTTCCGCAAGGTGCAGCCGCCGGCGCTCAAGGACCAGTGGGGCACCATGCCGTTGCCGGGCCCGGACGGCCCCGGCGCGGGTATCGCCGGCGGCACCAGCCTGGTGATCTTCCGCAAGTCCGAGCACAAGGACGCGGCGTGGAAGCTGATCGAGTTCCTGTCGCGGCCGCAGATCCAGGCGCGCTTCCACGCGCTGATCGGCGACATGCCGCCGCGGCGCAGTACCTGGGCGTATCCGTCGCTGGCCGACGATCCGCTGGCGCATGCGTTCCGCGACCAGTTGGAGCGGGTCAAGCCGGCACCGAAGGTCCTGGAGTGGGAGCGCATCGTGCAGGAGATGCGGCTGGCCACCGAGCGGGTGGTGCGCGGCGGCGAACCCCAGGAGAAGGCGATGCGGGAACTGGACAAGCGGGTCGACGAGATCCTGGAGAAACGCCGCTGGATCCACCAGCAGCACCGCGAAGGCACGGCGGCGCCGGCCGCGGGAGCGGCCCCATGAAGCGCGGTTCCCTGATCGGCTGGCTGTTCGCCGGCCCGGCGCTGATCGTGATCGGCGTGTTCTTCGGCCTGCCGGTGCTGTCGGCGCTGGCGCTGAGCGTCACCGACTTCGACCTGTACTCGCTGGCCGACCGCCACAACCTGCGCTTCGTCGGCTTCGGCAACTACATCGAGTTGCTGCAGACGCCGATGTTCTGGAAGTCGCTGTGGAACACCACGTACTTCGTGATCGTCGGCGTGCCGCTGTCCATCGGCGCCTCGCTGGGCGCGGCGCTGCTGCTGAACGCGCCGGTGGCGCGCTTCAAGGCGCTGTTCCGCACCGCGCTGTTCGCGCCGGTGGTGACCACGCTGGTGGCGGTGGCGGTGATCTGGCGCTACCTGTTCCACACCAGCTACGGCCTGGTCAACTACGGCCTGGCGCACCTGGGCATCGGCCCGATCGACTGGCTCGGCGATCCGCACTGGGCGATGCCGACGATCATGCTGTTCGCGGTGTGGAAGAACTTCGGCTACAACATGGTGATCTTCCTCGCCGGGCTGCAGGCGATCCCGCAGGACCTGTACGAGGCCGCGCGTATCGACGGCGCCTCGAAGTGGCGGCAGTTCCTGCACATCACCCTGCCGATGCTCGGGCCGGTGCTGCTGGTGGTCGGGGTGATCACCGTGTCCGGCTACTTCCAGCTGTTCGCCGAACCCTACGTGATGACCCGCGGCGATCCGCTGCAGAGCACGGTCAGCGTGCTGTACTACATGTTCGAGGAAGGCTTCAAGTGGTGGAACCTCGGCCGCGCCTCGGCGGTGGCGTTCCTGCTGTTCCTGATCATCCTGGGAGTGACGACGGTGATGCTGCGCTTCGGCCGCAAGAGGGACCTGGTATGAGCCGGGAGATCGGCGCCTCGCGCTGGAACACGCTGCTGGTCAACGGCGGGCTGCTGCTGCTCGCCGTGATCAGCCTGGCGCCGCTGTTGTGGATGGTGTCGGTGTCGTTCATGCCGGCGGGGCAGGCCAGCCGCTTCCCGCCGCCGATGCTGCCCACCGGCGCCACCCTGGCCAACTATGGCGAGCTGTTCTCGCGCACCGGCATGGCGCGCAACTTCGCCAACAGCCTGCTGGTGTCCTGCGCGATCACCTTCGGCTCGCTGCTGATCAACACCATGGCCGGCTATGCCTTCGCCAAGCTGCGCTTCGTCGGCAAGGAACGGATCTTCCAGATCCTGCTGGCGGCGCTGGTGATCCCGGCGCAGGTGGCGATGCTGCCGCTGTTCCTGCTGATGAAGCAGCTGCACCTGGTCAACAACTTCGGCGGCGTGATCGTGCCGGCGCTAGCGACGGTGTTCGGCATCTTCCTGGTGCGCCAGTACGCGCGTTCGATCCCGGACGAGCTGCTGGAGGCCGCCCGTATCGACGGCGCCGGCGAGTTGCGGATCTTCTTCCAGATCGTGCTGCCGATGCTCAAGCCGGTGCTGGTCACGCTGACCATCTTCACCTTCATGGCCGCGTGGAACGACTTCATGTGGCCGCTGATCGTGCTGACCGACCAGGAGCACTACACCTTGCCGGTGGCCCTGGCGGCGCTGTCACGCGAGCACATCATGGACGTGGAGATGATGATGGCCGGCGCGGTGGTCACGGTGGTTCCGGTGCTGGCCCTGTTCCTGGCCCTGCAGCGCTACTACATCCAGGGCCTGCTGCTCGGCAGCGTGAAGGGGTGAGGGAACGCGCTTGCGCGCCACCGGCTCGCGCGTTGCCGAACGCCTGGCCATGGATGGCCGGGCCGGACGTTCTGGTGTGGGATAGGTTCGCCACGGATGGCAGCAGCGAAGCGGAACCTCGAGCGCTACTGGCGCGCGTTGCGCCGAACGCCCGATCATGGACGGCCGGGCCGGGCCTGTAGGAGCGGCTTCAGCCGCGACAGCAGGCCGCACCACCAGCCGGGCCGCCAGGGCCGACGCCCTCCAACAGACGCAGACACGCTACGAAACGAACAACGGGGAACGCGATGAGGGACGGGATAGCGACGAGGTGCGCGCGCGCGATGCTGGCGATGCTGGGACTGGCGGCCGCCCATGCCGTCGCCGCGCCGCCGACCTCCACGGTGACGCTGGACAGCTTCAACGATCTGGACAAGTGGCAGATCGTCGTCTCCAACCAGGTCACCGCCTCGACCCGGCTGGTGCAGGCGCCCAGCGGCGGCCGCGCCAAGGCGCTGTGCCTGGACTACGACTTCAACGGCGTGTCCGGCTATGCCGGCATCCGCCGCAGCGTGCCGATCGACTACCCGGACAACTATCAATTCTCGTTCCAGTTGCGCGGCGATTCGCCGAGCAACGACCTGCAGTTCAAGCTGGTCGACGCCAGCGGCGACAACGTGTGGTGGGTCAACCGGCCGCGCTACGCGTTCCCCACGCAATGGAGCACGGTCACCTTCAAGAAGCGGCAGATCGACAAGGCCTGGGGGCCGAGCCCGGAGAAGGAGCTGACCCGCAGCGCGCAGATCGAGTTCACCATCTACAACCAGGTCGGCGGCGCCGGCACGGTGTGCTTCGACCAGCTGACCCTGACCCCGTTGCCGCCGCAGGACACCTCGCCGCTGACGGTCAAGGTCAGCACCGATACCGCCCCGGCGCTGGAGCAACGCATCGCCGACGGCAAGCCGGACACGGTCTGGTACAGCGGCAACGCCAAGACCCAGACGGTGATGCTGGACCTGGGCAAGGTCCGCGAGTTCGGCGGCGCCAAGGTGCAGTGGGCGCCGGGCGTGTACGCCTCGCGCTACACCGTGCAGGGCTCGGCCGACGGGCGCAGCTGGCGCGAGTTGCGCACCGTGACCGCCGGCAATGGCGGCACCGACTGGCTGGCGCTGCCGGAGACCGAGGCGCGTTATGTGCGCTTCGACCTGCAGGACGGCCCCAGTTTCCGCTACGGCATCGCCGACATCGCGCTGCAGCCACTGGCCTTCGCCGCGACCCAGAACGATTTCATCAAGTCGGTGGCGGCGCAGTCCACCCGCGGCTGGTTCCCGCGCGGCTTCAGCGGCGAGCAGCCGTACTGGACCATCGTCGGCCTGGACGGCGGCCGCGAACAAGGGTTGGTCGGCGAGGACGGCGCGATCGAGGTGGGCAAGGGCGGCTTCAGCATCGAACCGTTCCTGCTGCTGGACGGCAAGCGCCTGAGCTGGGCCGACGTCAAGACCGCGCAGAGCCTGCAGGACGACTACCTGCCGATTCCCAGCGTGGACTGGAGCCACGACAACGCCGCGCTGCGCGTGACCGCCTTCGTGCAGGGCGAGCCGGAGCGGGCGCAACTGGTGGCGCGCTACCGGCTCAGCAACCCGAGCAAGCAGCCGCACGACTAC
This sequence comes from Xanthomonas sacchari, assembly GCF_024266585.1. NCBI lineage: Bacteria > Pseudomonadati > Pseudomonadota > Gammaproteobacteria > Lysobacterales > Lysobacteraceae > Xanthomonas > Xanthomonas sacchari. The sequence goes on along the minus strand of NZ_CP100647.1, from coordinate 3,123,375 downwards.
ACCCTGGCGCTGGCGGTGCGCCCGTTCCAGGTCAATCCGCCCAGCCAGTTCCTCAACACGGTCGGCGGGGTCAGCCCGATCCGCTCGCTGGCCTTCGCCGGCACGCAGGTGCAGGTCAACGGCCAGCCGCGGGTGTTCGCGGTGCAGAAGCCCGACGCCGCCTACGCCAGCGCGTTCGACGCCGGCATCGACATCGAACGGCTCGGCACCGACGCCAGCGGCCTGCCGCAGCAGGCGCAGGACCCGGACGGCCTGGCCTCCGGCGCCTTGCTGTACCGCGGGCGCCTGGCCCCGGGCGAGGTGCGCGAGGTAGCGCTGGTGATCCCGCAGACCGGCAACGCCGGCCTGCCGCCGGGCTTCGACGCGGCGCGCGCGCAGCAGCAGGTGGCGGCGCAGTGGCACGAGAAGCTGGACCGCGTGCAGCTGCACGTGCCGGCGCAGGGCAAGGCGGTCACCGACACGCTGCGCACCGCGCTGGCGCACATGCTGATCTCGCGGATCGGGCCGCGTCTGCAGCCGGGCACGCGCTCGTACTCGCGCAGCTGGATCCGCGACGGCGCGATGATTTCCGAAGGCCTGCTGCGGCTGGGCCGCGCCGACGTGGTCCGCGAGTACGTGGCGTGGTACGCGCCGTACCAGTTCGCCAACGGCATGGTGCCGTGCTGCGTGGACGACCGCGGCAGCGACCCGGTGCCGGAGAACGACAGCCATGGCGAACTGATCTACAGCGTCGCCGACTACTACCGCTACAGCGGCGACCGCGCGTTCCTGGAGCAGATGTGGCCGCACGTGCTCGGCGCCTACACCTACATGGAGCAACTGCGGCTCAGCGAACGCACCGACGAGAACCGCGCGCGCAATGCCGCCTTCTACGGCATGATGCCGGCGTCGATCAGCCACGAGGGCTACTCGGCCAAGCCGATGCACTCGTACTGGGACAATTTCTGGGCGCTGCGCGGCTACAAGGACGCGGTGAGCATCGCCGCCGAACTGGGCCGCATCGACGACGCCGCACGCTTCGCCGCCTCGCGCGACCAGTTCCGCCAGGACCTGTACGCCTCGCTGGAGAGTGCGACCCAGCAGCACCACATCGACTTCCTGCCGGGGTCGGCGGAGCTGGGCGATTTCGACCCGACCTCCAGCACCATCGCGCTGGCACCGGGCGGCGAGCAGGGCCGGCTGCCGCCGACGCTGCTCGACAACACCTTCGCGCGCTACTGGAGCGAGTTCGTCGGCCGCCGCGACGGTACCCGCGAATGGAAGGACTACACCCCCTACGAGTGGCGCAACGTGTCCGCGTTCGTGCGCCTGGGCTGGCGCGAGCGCGCCTGGGAGGCGACGCAGTTCTTCTTCAAGGACCGCACGCCGCAGCCCTGGAACCAGTGGGCCGAAGTGGTCTCGCGCACGCCGCGCAAGCCGTTCTTCCTCGGCGACCTGCCGCATGCCTGGGTCGCCTCGGACTTCGTGCGCTCGGTGCTGGACATGTTCGCCTACGCCCGCGACGTCGACGACAGCCTGGTGCTGGCCGCAGGCATTCCGGCCGACTGGTTCGACGGCAAGGGCGTGGCGATCGAACAGTTGCGCACCCCGCAGGGCCCGTTGAGCTACCAGCTGCGGCGGCAGAAGAACCGGCTGCTGCTGAACATCCCCGAGGGCCTGCGCGTGCCCAGCGGCGGCCTGGTGCTGCCGTGGCCGTACCCGGGCGAACCGGGCCGCACCCTGGTCAACGGCGAAGCGGCGCAGTGGGAACACGGCGAACTGCGCATCCATGCGTTGCCGGCGGATGTGCAGATTGAGGTGCGGTGAGGCCGGGATTGGGGATTCGGGATTGGGGATTCGTAACAGCAAAAGCAAAAAAGCGCCGGCATGCCGGCGCTTTTTATGCTGGCCGTAGCTTGGCACTTCGCTGTACGCACCTCAGCGATATCCCCCAGCCTTGAGTAGCGGGTCTCTTTAGAGTCCAGGTTTCATCGTAGCGGTTTTTGCCACGAGCTGTTGAGCATAGGACGCCGGCGTCAGGCCACCTAGGATCTTCTTCGGTTGTTCCTCGTTGTAGTCCCTCCGCCCGGTTTCAATTTCGTGCGAGCGTGCAGCAATGTCGGGAACCAATGCTCATTGAGACATTCCCCGCGAAAACGACCGTTGAAGCTTTCGATGTAGGCGTTCTGATTGGGCTTGCCTGGCTGGATCAGGCGCAGCTGCACGGCTCGCTCGTGGACCGATGCCACCACCACCTTTCCGCAAAATTCCTTGTCGTTGTCGGTCCGTATCACCTTTGGCAAGCTTCGACTCACTGCCAGTCGATCCAGCACCTGTGCCACCTGCACAGACCGCGATGATAGCCGGATAGAGCTGTGATATTCGCTCATGAAGCCGTTAGACTGCGGTCTTTCGGAGGGGCACTATGGCTGATTTCTTGGAGATTTTGGTTCTCGTGCTTGTGGTCGCGGTGTTGTTCAACGTTGTGACATTTAGGGGGCGAGTGATCCGTGAACTGCGCGAGCATTCCGGTCAGCAAAGCAGAGAAATTGCCGCGTTGAGACAGGTATTGGACGCAGTTGCGGATCGCGTGCTTCTCAGTCGCGAGCAACGGCGCGTCAAATGGTTTGATGAACTGCCGCCTTTCGACCTGGATGGCTTCAAGTCCCTGAACTGTGATTCCGAGCGTGAGTTGATCATGGCTTGCGGCGGAAGCGATGACGCCGAAGTGATTGGCTTGCACTACCGGCACGATCGACTTGAGTTTCGTACCGATGGCGAAAAGGACGCGGTCGCCTACGGTGTTGCTCGCCCATGGGCAACGGTTGAGAATCGTCCGGTTAAGATCTATCTCAATCAGTACGCGCTCACATCTAAAATTGTTGGATTGGAGAAAGACGGTTTCGTCAAGCTTGCACCGCATAGTGCTCGCCTGCCTGAGTGATAGTGTCGATGGGGGATGTTTATGGTTTGGTTGGTGGTTCAATTTTGAGGGGGTGGCGATATGCCGCATCCCGCCGATATGGAGACCCGAGTTTCACTATTTTTGATTCGTTTTCTTGCGCGAGCCGCTGACATCCTGAGATGGCTGCGCAGTTGTGCGCACAAACCCGGTTGTGACCGCAAAAAAAGCCCGCTGTACGCGGGCGTCTGCTATGTTGTATGAGTGATTAGGAGTCTTTAAATTCAACTTCCTTGTGTTTGGAATGCCTTGGAAGTTTGGTATCTACTTCCGAAGCGATTTCGTCGGTAATAAGGCGGACCGTTCTTTGAGCCGTTTTCGTAAAGGCCGGTTTTGTCTTGCTGGCCGAGTGGAAAATGCGTAATTTACGGAAGAAATCGCCATTGAGTTGACCATTTCCGCAATTCGCCGCAATCAGTTCCCCACTTGCACCGTTCTCCATCTCTTCAACGATGCGCGCAACGGACAGTGCGGTCCTGCTATCAATATCGTGAACTTTCTTGACCATCTTGTTCTCCTGCCCAGAGGGCGAGACAAGGTATAAGCGCAGCGCGCCGCAAAGACAAGCCGTAAGCTGAACCGCCAGGGGTTGCAGCGCTGTTGCGTCGTGTGCAATCAGAAGACCGAGCACCAAATATTCGTATGGGCCACCGCTCGCAACCCTAGCGGCTGTGGTCGTGGGCTTGCCGAACCAGTGTACAATTTTTCAGCAATGGCGTGCTTGAGACATTCCGTTGCTCAAGCAATCGAGCGTGACCGGCTGTCCAGTGCGCAAACCGACCAGTTCGTCCTTGCGGGATGGGGTTCAGCAAAGTCACGGGCCGGTCGTGTATCCCCGTGCCTTCACGGGCCAGGATAGGTGAGCGCCGGTACAGGGCGGGCTACTCAGTAACGGTCCCTGTGACCCTAAGCCTCAGTCCCTTAAATCGCTTGCCCACAAGCGAGGTGTTTAGATACGCCTGATCCAGCCAGGCAAGCTCAATCAGAACGCCTAAATCGAAAGCTTCAACGGCCGTTTTTACTACGAATGTCTCAATGAGCATTGGTTCTCGACATTGCTGCACGCCCGCACCGAGATTGAAACCTGACGGCGGGAATACATCGAGGAACGACCGAAGAATATCCTGGGTGGCGTGACGCCGGCCGCGTATGCTCAACAGTTCGCGGCAAAAAAGCGCTAGGATGAGCTGATGGTGCGGTGTCGGTGGTTAACCTGCTTTATGAAAAAAGGGTTCAAGCTCCACTATGACGTTGCGGCTTGATATTGCCATTTTTGTAGAAGGCGCTGGGAGCGCACTTTACTTTTTCGAATCCCGTTTCCAAATCTAGGTCGACGTTGTTGCGATTGCTTCCGCTTCCGCAGCGCTCTCATGCACCATCCGCTAGCCACGATGTAGACACGTCCGACAGTAAGGCAGGAAATTGGGAGGGCAGGAATCCCAACAGCAAACAAAAATCGCCGGCATGCCGGCGCTTTTTGTTTCTGGAGTTGAGTTGTGAGAGCCGAGGCTCTGGCTTTTAACGATTCCCCATTCCCCAATCCCCATTCCCGGCTAAGCGCTACCGCGCCGCCGCCACAATCGCCGCCGCCTTCGCCGAGCTCTCGCGCACCTTGTCCCAGGCGCCGTCGGCCAGCCAGTCCTTGGGCACCATCCACGAGCCGCCGATGCAGACCACGTTGGGTTGCGCCAGGTACTCGGCGGCGGTGCTTTCGCCGATGCCGCCGGTGGGGCAGAGCTTGAGCTCGGCCAGGGGGCCGGCCAGGCCCTTGAGCATCGCCAGGCCGCCGACGGCGGAGGCGGGGAACAGCTTGCACACGCGGAAACCGCGTTCCATCAGCGCCAGCAGTTCGCTCGGGGTGGCCGCGCCCGGCACCACCGGCAGCGGCGCCTGCGCCAGCGCGTCGGCCAGGGTCGGGGTGGTGCCCGGGGTGACGATGAAGTCGGCGCCGGCGTCGATCGACTGCTGCAGCTGGGTGGCGGTGAGCACGGTGCCGGCGCCGATCACGATGTCCGGCAGTTCGCGCTTGAGCATCGCCAGCGCTTCCATCGCCACCGGCGTGCGCAGGGTCAGTTCGATCGCCGGCAGTCCGCCTTCGAGCAGCGCGGCCGACACGCGGCGGGCCTCCTCCAGGCTGTGGACGGTGACGACGGGCAGGATGCCGGCCGCGCGCAGCAGTTGTTCGGCCTTGGTCTGGTGTTCGGCGATGGTCATGAGTGTCTCGGTTGCGAGGGGGCGAGGCCCCGGCCGCGCACGGCCGGGGCAGGGGAGGGCGAGCGGCGGCGCCGGTCAGGCGTCCTTGGCCTCGTGCGGCGCGGCGGCGGCTTCGGCATCGCGGCCCAGGTCGTACTCGGCGTCGTAGTTCCACAGGTCGCCGTCGGCGGCCGGCGGGCCGCAGGAGATCGACAGCGCGCCCTGGTCGGCGGGGCCGACCATGCGGCGGTTGAGCCCGAACAGGTTGCGGCCCAGGTCGTGCGCGGCCGGCGCGGTGTTCGGCGCCAGCGGGCGTGCCGCCCACTCGGCGGCGTCGACCAGCACTTCCAGGGTGCCGGCCTCGCCGTCCAGGCGCACGATGTCGCCTTCGCGCACCCGCGCCAGCGGGCCGCCGCGCGCCGCTTCCGGGGTCACGTGGATGGCCGCGGGGAACTTGCCGGAGGCGCCGGACAGGCGCCCGTCGGTGACCAGCGCCACGCGCCGGCCCTGGTTCTGCAGCAGGCCCAGCAGCGGCGCCAGCGAATGCAGTTCCGGCATGCCGTTGGCCCGCGGTCCCTGGTAGCGCAGCACCACCACGAAGTCGTGCGGCAGCGCGCCGGCGGCATGCAGCTTGTTCAGCGCCTGCGGCGCGTCGATCACCACGGCCGGGGCTTCGATGGTGCGGAACTGCGGCTTCACCGCCGACAGCTTGATCAGCGAGCGGCCGAGGTTGCCGCGCAGCAGGCGCAGGCCGCCCTGCGCCTCGAACGGGTTGGACGCCGGGCGCACCACCGCCTCGTCGGCGCTCTTGGCCGGGCTCGGCACGTAGGCCAGCTTGCCGTCCTGCAGGCACGGCTCGTCGCCGTAGGCGCGCATGCCGCCGGGCACGATGGTGGCCAGGTCGTCGTGCATCAGCCCGGCGTCCATCAGCTCGCGGAACACGAAGCCGATGCCGCCGGCGGCGGCGAAGTGGTTCACGTCGGCCTCGCCGTTCGGATACACCCGCGCCAGCAGCGGCACCAGCTGCGACAGCGCGTCCAGGTCGTCCCAGGTCAGCACGATGCCGGCCGCGCGCGCCACCGCCAGCCAGTGGATGGTGTGGTTGGTGGAACCGCCGGTGGCCATCAGCGCGACCACGGCGTTGACGATGGCGCGCTCGTCGATCAACCGGCCCAGCGGGCGGAAGTCGGTGCCCAGCGCGGTGATGCGCAGCGCGCGCTCGGTCGCCTGCTGGGTCAGCGCCTCGCGCAGCGGGGTGCCGGGGTTGACGAAGGAGGCGCCGGGCAACTGCACGCCCATCGCTTCCAGCAGCACCTGGTTGGAGTTGGCGGTGCCGTAGAAGGTGCAGGTGCCGGGGGCGTGGTAGGACGCCGATTCGGCGGCCAGCAGTTCCTCGCGGGTGGCCTGGCCGGCGGCGTAGCGCTCGCGCACCTCGGCCTTCTGCTTGTTGGGGATGCCCGGGGTCATCGGCCCGGCCGGCACGAACACCGCCGGCAGGTGGCCGAAGGCCAGCGCCCCGATCAGCAGGCCGGGCACGATCTTGTCGCACACGCCCAGGTACAGGCTGGTGTCGAACATGTCGTGGCTCAGGCCGATCGCGGTGGCCTGGGCGATCACGTCGCGCGAGAACAGCGACAGCTCCATGCCCGGCCGACCCTGGGTCACGCCGTCGCACATCGCCGGCACGCCGCCGGCGACCTGCGCGGTGGCGCCGAGCGCGCGCGCGGTGCTGCGGATGATCTCCGGGTAGTGCTCGAACGGCTGGTGCGCCGAGAGCATGTCGTTGTAGGCGGTGATGATGCCGAGGTTGGGGGTGATCCCGCCTTCCAGCCGGCTCTTGTCGGTGGGGCCGCAGGCGGCGAAGCCGTGGGCGAGGTTGCCGCAGCTCAGGCGGCTGCGGAACGGGCCGTCGCGCAGCGCGGCATCGATGCCGGCCAGGTAGGCGCGCCGCGACGGCGCACTGCGTTCACGGATGCGTTCGGTGATCGCGTGGAGGGTTGGATGCAGGCTCATTGGCGGAAGTGGCTATGAAGGGGGAATCGGAAATCGGGAATCGGGAATGGGAAGCGCGGGAATAGGAAGAGCGGGAACGCGTCAGCGCGCGGCCGTTGCGATTCCCCACTCCCGACTCCCCACTCCCGGCCTCACTCGCACCAATGCACGCGCAGGCGCGCGCCAGGCGTATCGAAGGCCACGCGGATCGGGTATTCGTGCGGATCGGTGCCGGCCAGGGCGCGTTCCAGCACCTCCAGCTTCTGCTTGCCGCGCAGCAGCAGCATGCGCTGGCCGATCGGCGCCAGGCCGGCCGGAGTCAGGGTGATGCGCAGCGGCCAGGTGTTGGCGCCGGGGCAGCCGGTGGCGTCGAGCGCGGCGTAGGGCAGCGGGTTGGCCAGGGCCTTGTTCAGGTCGGTGGCGCCCGGGAACAGCGAGGCGGTGTGGCCGTCGCCGCCCATGCCCAGCACCGCCATGCAGGCGGCGGGGGCGTGCTGCGCGTGCAGGTTGGCGGCGTGCACGCAATCCTGCAGCGGCTTGCCGACCCGCACCAGCGGTTCGAAGCGCGCTTCCTCGGCGCGGTCCAGCAGGCTGTGCCGGACCAGGTAGGCGTTGCTGTCGCTGTCCTGCGGCGACAGCCAGCGCTCGTCGACCAGGCCGACTTCCAGCTTCGACCAGTCCAGCGGCAGCTCGGCCAGCGCCTGGTACACCGGCGCCGGGGTGGTGCCGCCGGACAGCAGCAGGCGCGCGCCGCCGCGCCGCTGGATCTCCTCGCGCAGCGCGGTGCCGATCTCGGCCGCCGCCGCGTCGATCCATTCGTCCGGATCGTCGTAGCGGATCAGCGTGATGCGGTCGGACAGCGTGGGGCTCATGCAATGGCTCCTGGGGATTGCCGCGCGGCGTCCACCGCGTAGGCGGCGGCGCCGAGCAGGCCGGGACGGGGGTGGGTCACCGCCAGCGACGGCACCCGCGCCATGATCGACGAAAACCGGCCCTTGTGCTCGAAGCGCTGGCGGAACCCGGAATGCTGAATCGCGTCGAGCATCTTCGGCACCAGCCCGCCGGTCAGGAACACGCCGTCCCAGGCGCCCTGCATCAGCACCAGGTCGCCGGCGATGGCGCCGAACACGGCGCAGAACACGTCCACCGTGCGCATCGCCCGGTAGTCGCCGTGCGCGGCGCGCGCGGTGATGTCCTCCGGCTGCAGCGGGCCCGGATCGTCGCCGGCCATCTCGCTGAGCGCGCGGTGGATGTTGACCAGGCCGGGGCCGCAGATCAGGCGCTCGTTGGAGACGCGGCCGAATTGCTGCGACAGCAGTTCCAGGATGCGGATCTCCTCCGGCGTGCCCGGCGGGAAGCTGACATGGCCGCCCTCGGTCTCCAGCGGAAAGCAGCGCCCGCCGCGCACCAGCAGGCCGCCCACGCCCAGGCCGGTGCCGGGACCGATCACGCCGTAGTTGCGCGGCACCTCGATCGCCGACGGCGTCCAGCTGGCGCCGCCGACCTGGACCACGTCCTGCGGCCGCAGCAGGCTGATCGCCATCGCCTGCGCGGCGAAGTCGTTGATCAGGTGCAGTTCGTCGAAGCCGAGCATGGCGCGGGTGCGCGCCCGCGAGATCACCCAGGGATGGTTGGTGATGCGCGCCTCGTCGCCGTCGACGCGGCCGGCGACCGCGAAGGTGCCGCTGCGCGCGTCCACCCCGGTCTGCTCCAGATAATGGCGGGCGGCGTCGCCCAGCGAGGGGAACTCCACCACCGCGTAGGTCTGGGTGCTGTCGTCGAGCAGCGGCACCGAGGCGTCGAGGTCGGCCAGGGCGAAGCGGGCATTGGTGCCGCCGATGTCGGCGACCAGCACCGGGCGTTGCGGCGCGCTCACGGGGCGACCCGCGGCGCGGCGCCGGCGTGATCGCAGGACACGTAGGCCTGCGCTTCCTGCGGCCCCCAACTGCCGGCCGGGTAGGGCAGCAACGGCAACTGCGCCTGCGCCCAGGCGGCGCTGACGCTGTCGATCCAGGCCCAGGCCGCGCGCACCTCGTCGTCGCGCACGAACAGCGCGTGGTTGCCGTTGAGCGCGTCGAGCATCAGCCGCTCGTAGGCGATGCGCCGGTGCAGGCCGGTGGGCACCGACAGTTCCAGTTCCAGCGGCTGCAGTTCCAGCGCGCCCCATTCCGGGCCGGCCAGGCTGCTCATCAGCCCCAGTTCGATGTTCTCCTGCGGCTGCAGCTGGAAGGTCAGCCGGTTCGGCGCGGCCTGCTGAGCGGTCGGGCGCTCGAACAGCCAGTGGGTGACCGGCTTGAGCGTGACCACCACGCGGGTGGAGCGCTCGGCCAGGCGCTTGCCGGTACACAGCCGGAACGGCACGCCGGCCCAGCGCCAGTTGTCGATGTAGGCGGTGACCGCGGCGAAGGTCTCCACGTCGCTGCCTTCCGGCGGCTGGTAGGCCTGCGCCGGCTGGCCGTTGACGGTGCCGGCGGTGTAGCGCCCGCGCACGCTGTCGCGGGCGGCATGCTCTGCGCTCAGCGGACGCAGCGCGCGCAGCACCTTGACCTTCTCGTCGCGGATGCGGTCGGCTTCCAGCGACGCCGGCGGCTCCATCGCCACCAGGCACAGCAACTGCAGGATATGGCTCTGCACCATGTCGCGCAGCGCGCCGGAGCGCGCGTAGTAGGCATCGCGGCCGTCCACGCCCTCGCTCTCGGCGACCAGGATGTCCACCGACTCGATGTAGGTGCGGTTCCACACCGCTTCCAGCAGCGTGTTGCCGAAGCGCAGCGCGATCAGGTTCTGCACCGCGGCCTTGCCCAGGTAGTGGTCCAGGCGGAACACGCGGTCCTCGTCGATCAGCGCGCCGATCGCCTGCACGATCTCGCGGGCGCTCTCCGAATCGTGGCCGATCGGCTTCTCCAGCATCAGCCGGTGCGGCGCGGCCAGCGCCCCGCCCAGGGCTAGGCCCTGGCAGGTGCTGATGTACAGCCCCGGCGGGATCGCCAGGTAGCTTACGCAGCGGCGCGTGGTCAGGTCGCGCACGGCCGCGGCCACCGATTCGGGATCGCGCAGGTCCACCGAGCGGTAGTCGATGCGCGCCAGCAGCGCCTGCACGATCGATTCGCCGATCTGCGGCATCGCCGCCTGCAGGCGCGGCTTGAGGATCTCGTGGAACTTGGCGGTGTCGTGCGGCGACAGCGCCAGCGCGCGGATGCGGAAGTCTTCCGGCAGGAAGCCGTCGTCGAGCATGCGCAGCAGCGAGGGGAACAGATAGCGCTGGGCCAGATCGCCGGTGGCGCCGAACAGCAGGAAAGTATCGTGCATCGACCGGGTTTCGGTTTCGGGTGACATGTCGTCGATCACCTGGGGGCTAGTAGGGACGTGGCGTGGGAAAGCGTACGGCGGGAACGGCCTGTATCCGGCCGGTTCGGGCGAGGGCATGAGGCGGGATGGCCGCCAGGCGGGAACGCACGATCCAGGAGATGAATACGACTGCCAGACCTCTGAGCATACCTCTCCGATGCCTCGTACTGCAGGCCGGATGACGACGGCGCGCCGGATCGGCGGCTGGCGGATCGCATTGCGTGCCCTCCCAGGCTCGATGTTGCCCCGTGAAAACGGTTACATGGCAGAATACCGCATCGCGCTGCATTGTTGCCTGTGCGCAGCCACGATGCGACGCGAATTCGTATGCACTGCCTTCGGGAGGGACCGGCGGCAGCCCGTTCCTCCTGCCGGAAACCGGATACATGGCGAAAGTACAACTGGACAACATCCGCAAGGTCTACGACAACGGCCAGGTCGCCGTGCACGGGGCCAGCTTCGAAGTGGCCGACGGCGAACTGATGGTGCTGGTCGGGCCGTCGGGCTGCGGCAAGTCCACGCTGCTGCGGATGATCGCCGGCCTGGAGGAGATCAGCGGCGGCGAGCTGCGCATCGGCGAGCGCGTGGTCAACGAGGTGGCGCCGAAGGACCGCGACATCGCCATGGTGTTCCAGAGCTATGCGCTGTACCCGCACATGACCGTGGCCGAGAACCTGGCGTTCGGGCTCAAGCTGCGCGGCGAGAGCAAGCAGGTCATCGCCCAGCGCGTGGCCGCCGCCGCCGACACCCTGGGCCTGACCCCGATGCTGGACAAGCTGCCGCGCGCCATGTCCGGCGGCCAGCGCCAGCGCGTGGCGCTGGGCCGCGCGCTGGTACGCGAGCCGGCGGTGTTCCTGCTCGACGAGCCGCTGTCCAACCTGGACGCCAAGCTGCGCCATTCGGTGCGTACCGAGATCGCGCAACTGCACCGCAAGCTCGGCACCACCATGATCTACGTCACCCACGACCAGGTCGAGGCGATGACCCTGGGCCAGCGCATCGTCGTGCTCAAGGACGGGCTGATCCAGCAGATCGACACGCCGATGGCGCTGTACGACCGCCCGGCCAACCTGTTCGTGGCCGGCTTCCTCGGCAGCCCGGCGATGAACGTGCTGCGCGGGCGGCTGGTTGAGGACGGTGGCCTGCAGCTGCAACTGGACGACGGCGGCCGGGTGCCGCTGCCGGGCGCGCAGGTCGCGCCGCAGTGGCTGGGCCGGGAGCTGGCGATCGGCGTGCGCCCGGAGCATCTGCAGCCCAGCGACGCGGCGCAGGGCGGCTTCGACGCCACCATCGAGGTGATCGAGCCGGTCGGCAACGAGATCTTCGTCAATCTGAGCCATGGCGCGCAGCCGCTGGTGATGCGGGTGGCGCCGCGCGCGCTGCCGGGCCTGGGCGAGCGCCTGCGGGTGGCGGTGCGCGGCGACGCGCTGCACTTCTTCGATGCCGAGAGTGGGGTGCGCCTGGAGGCGCGGGATTCGGGAATCGGGAATCGGGAATAGCAAAGGCAACAGCGCGAAGCGCCGGCGCGCTCAGCGCGCCAGGCCTTCGGTCAGGGGTTGCCAACGTGCGGGGTGGCCGTCGACTTCCAGCCCGGCCGGTGGCGCGTCCTCCAGCGGCAGCACCGCCAGCGCCAGGGCGCCGGCGACGCTGACCACGCTGCCGAACGGCTGGCCGTCGCGCAGCACCGCTGCGTCGGCAGAGACCTCGGCTTCCACCTCCAGCAACTGCACCGCGCGCTTGGCCTTGCCCAGGAAATGGGTGCGGGCGACGATTTCCTGGCCGGGGTAGCAGCCTTTCTTGACGCTGAAGGCGTGCAGCCGGTCCAGGCCCAGTTGCTGCGGCGTCCACTGTTCGCGCTGGCTCGGCGCGAGCCGGGCCAGGCCCAGGCGCAGGTCGGCCGCGCGCCAGGCCGCCGCCAGCGCCGGCTCGGCCGCCGGCGCATCCGCCGCCGGCACCAGGCGCAGCGTGCGCGGCAGGCCGGCGCCGCCCATGTCCAGTTCGATCACGCCGGCCTCATCGCGCGCCCACGCCGCGCCCCGGGCCTGCTCCGGTAGGCTCAGGCCGCCGAACGCATGCAGCGTGTCCTCGACGGTGATGCGCAGCTTGCGCCGGAACAAGAAGCGGCCCAGCGCCGCCGCCAGGTCCTCGGCGCCGCCATCGGACAGCAGCATCAGCAGGGCGTCGTCGGCCTGGCGCAGCAGCGCGAACACCGCGATCACCCGGCCCTTGGCGGTGAGCCAGGCGTTCCATTGCCAGCGGCCGACCGCCAGCGCCTGGACGTCGTTGGCGAACTGCGCATGGGCGAAGGCCACCGCATCCGGACCGCGCAGGGCCACGTATTGCAGGTGAGGCAAGGCGGAAAAACCGCCGCGATCGAGATTCAGGTTGTCAGGCACGAGAGGGGAGGACTAAAATCGATGCGTTGTGAGACCCGCATGATAGGCCAACCAACCCCCACACCCGAGTCCGATCCCGAAACGCAGCGGCCCGCCGAGGACACTCCTCCGCAGGCCGAGCCTGCGCCGCGGGAGATCGGCGGACGCGGCGGCCTCGAGCCGACGCGCTACGGCGACTGGGAGAAAAACGGACGCTGCATCGATTTTTGAGCAGCTTTGAGCCAACGCGGCCTTAAGCACGCCGCCCAGCCGAGACAACGAGCCAAGCGCATGGCGACCCGTGAACGTCCTCTTTCCCCTCATCTGCAGGTCTATCGCTGGCAGATCCAGATGGCCACGTCCATCCTGCACCGTGCCACCGGCATCGTGCTGTCGGTCGGCGCGCTGATCATCGCCGCCGCGCTGTTGGTGCTGATGCTCGGCCCGGCCTCCTGGAACTGCTTCCGCGGCATGGCCGGCGCCTGGTACGGACAGGTGTTCCTGTTCGCCTGGAGCTGGGCCTTCGCCTACCACCTGTGCAATGGCCTGCGCCACATCGTGCAGGACTTCGGTCATGGCTTCAGCATTCCCGCGTTCGTGCGCAGCAGCTGGATGTCGGTGATCGGCAGCCTGGTGATCGTGGCGCTGATCTGGGCCTACGTCCTCAACGGAGCTTCCGCATGAGCCGCTACCGCACCCCCCTGAAGAACGTCCGCGGCCTGGGCGCGGCCAAGACCGGTACCGAGCATTTCGTGCTGCAGCGGCTCACCGCCACTGCGCTGGTCGGCCTGACCGTGTGGTTCCTGGTGTTCGTGCTGAGCCTGCTCGGCGCCGACTATGTCACCGCCACCGAGGCCGTGGCCAAACCGTGGAACGCGGTGTTGCTGGTCGGCTTCCTGATCGCGATGTTCTGGCATGCGCAGATCGGCCTGCAGGTCATTCTCGAAGATTACGTGCACAACTCGCTGCTGGCCCTGGCGCTGCAGACCACGGTGAAGTTCGTCGCCGTGCTCGGCGCGATCGTCGGTGTATTCGCGGTCGCCCGCATCGCGCTGGGCAGCGCCTGATCGGCGCCCGGAACAGGAATTCAGATTCGATGTCCGCTTACAAGATCACTGAACACAAGTACGACATGGTCGTCATCGGCGCTGGCGGCGCCGGCCTGCGGGCGACCTTCGGCCTGGCCCAGAAGGGCCTGCAGACGGTCTGCCTGACCAAGGTCTTCCCGACCCGTTCGCACACCGTGGCCGCGCAGGGCGGCATTTCCGCCGCGCTCGGCAACATGGGCGAGGACGACTGGCGCTACCACTTCTACGACACCATCAAGGGCTCGGACTGGCTGGGCGACCAGGACGCCATCGAGTACATGTGCCGCGAGGCGATCCCGGCGATCATCGAGCTGGAGCACTACGGCGTGCCGTTCAGCCGTACCGAGGACGGCAAGATCTACCAGCGTCCGTTCGGCGGCATGACCACCAAGTATGGCGAAGGCCCGTCCGCGCAGCGCACCTGCGCCGCCGCCGACCGTACCGGCCACGCCATGCTGCACACGCTGTACCAGCAGTCGCTGGCGCACAACGCGCGCTTCATGATCGAGTATTTCGCGCTCGACCTGATCTTCGACGAGGAAGGCGTGTGCCGCGGCGTGCTCGCCCTGGACATGGCCGAAGGCTCGCTGCACCTGTTCCGCGCCCACGGCGTGGTGCTGGCCACCGGCGGCTACGGCCGCGCCTACTTCAGCGCCACCTCGGCGCACACCTGCACCGGCGACGGCGGCGGCCTGGTGATGCGCGCCGGCTTGCCGATGCAGGACATGGAGTTCGTGCAGTTCCACCCGACCGGCATCTACGGCGCCGGCTGCCTGATCACCGAGGGCGTGCGCGGCGAAGGCGGCATCCTGCGCAACAGCAGCGGCGAGCGCTTCATGGAGCGCTATGCGCCGCACTACAAGGATCTGGCCTCGCGCGACGTGGTGTCGCGTTCGATGACCATCGAGATCCGCGAAGGCCGCGGCGTCGGCGAGCACAAGGACCACATCCTGCTCGACCTGACCCACCTCGGCCCGGGCGTGATCGACGAGAAGCTGCCCGGCATCGCCGAGAGTGCGCGCATCTTCGCCGGCGTCGACGTGCACAAGCAGCCGATCCCGGTGATCCCGACCGTGCACTACAACATGGGCGGCATCCCCACCAACTACCACGGCGAAGTGGTGCGCAAGGACGGCGACAACCCCGATGCGGTGGTGCCGGGCCTGTACGCCATCGGCGAGGCCGCCTGCGTGTCGGTGCACGGCGCCAACCGCCTGGGCTCCAACTCGCTGCTCGACCTGGTGGTGTTCGGCCGCGCGGTGGCCAACCGCTGCGCCGAGACGATCAAGACCGGCGCCCCGCACAAGGGCCTGCCGGGCGACGCCTGCGACAAGGCGCTGGGCTTGCTGGACAAGCTGCGCAACGCCAACGGCAGCACCCCGACCTCGGTGATCCGCGACAAGATGCAGCGCACCATGCAGTCCGACGCGGCGGTGTTCCGCACCAGCAAGACGCTGAAGGAAGGTGTGGACAAGATGGCGGAGATCTTCGCCAGCTTCGAGGACGTGAAGGTGTCCGACCGCTCGCTGGTGTGGAATTCCGACCTGATCGAGACCTACGAGCTGAACAACCTGCTGCTCAACGCGGTGGCGACGATCAACTCGGCCGAGCAGCGCAAGGAAAGCCGCGGCGCCCACGCCCACGAGGATTTCCCCGACCGCGACGACGAGAACTGGCAGAAGCACACGCTGGTCACCGTCGACGACAAGGGCCAGTGCAGTTTCGACTATCGCCCGGTGCACATGTACACGCTCAGCAAGGACGTGGACGTGGTGCCGCCGAAGCCGCGCGTTTACTGACCACAGCCGGGAAACGGGAGTAGGGAATCGGGAATCGAGAACAGCGCATGCGCTCTTCGCTCCCGCTTCCCATTCCCCATTCCCCAATCCCCATTCCCGGATTTTAAAGCCATGGCAGAGTTCACCCTCCCCAAGAATTCCAAGATCGGCAAGGGCAAGCACTTTCCCGCCAAGGGCGCGAAGAACGTGCGGACCTTCAAGGTCTACCGGTGGAATCCGGACGACGACAGCAACCCGCGGACCGACACCTACGAGGTGGACCTGGACGCGTGCGGCCCGATGGTTCTGGACGCGCTGATCAAGATCAAGAACGAGATCGACCCGACCCTGACCTTCCGCCGCTCGTGCCGCGAAGGCATCTGCGGGTCGTGCGCGATGAACATCGACGGCACCAACACGCTGGCCTGCACCAAGGCGATCAGCGACTGCGGCAAGAAGGAGGTGCCGATCTACCCGCTGCCGCACATGAGCGTGGTCAAGGATCTGGTGCCGGACCTGACCCACTTCTACGCGCAGTACGCCTCGATCAAGCCGTGGATCCGCACCCAGACGCCGCCGCCGCCGGACCGCGAGCGGCTGCAGTCGCCGGAGGACCGCAAGAAGCTCGACGGCCTGTACGAGTGCATCCTGTGCGCGTGCTGCTCGACCAGTTGCCCGAGCTACTGGTGGAACGGCGAGCGTTACCTGGGCCCGGCGATCCTGCTGCAGGCCTACCGCTGGATCATCGACTCGCGCGACGAGGACACCGGTGCGCGCCTGGACGATCTGGAAGATCCGTTCAAGCTGTACCGCTGCCACACCATCATGAACTGCGCGCGGACCTGCCCGAAGGGGCTGAACCCGGCGCTGGCGATCGCCGAGATCAAGAAGCTGATGATGGCGCGCCGCGCCTGATCGCAGCGGCGTACGTTCCAAGCGGCGGGCCTGCCCGCCGACCGCGCGGCACCGGCTTTCGGGTTCGGTGCCGCGTTCGTTTTCGGCGGCTGCCGTGCGGCGCCGCCCCCAGGCAAGGGCGCATGCGATGGACGAGACCACCGAACTGAAGAAGCTGCGCTGGCGCTGCCGGCGCGGCATGCGCGAACTGGACCAGCTGTTCGGCCGCTACCTGGACCGGCGCTGGGCGCAGGCGTCCGAGGAAGAGCGCGGGGTTTTCCTATACCTGCTCGATTGCGAGGACGATAAGTTGTGGCGCTGGTTCATGGGCTACGAGGCCTGTCCCGATGCACGCGCCGCCGATCTCATCGCTTCCATCCGCGCCATGCCGGCTTGACTGGCGCCCCTCGCGCTGGCTGCTGGCCGCGTTGACCCTGCTCGGCGCGCTGGCGCCGCTGTCGCTGCTCGGCTCCGACCTGCCGCCGCGCCTGGCCTGGCCGGCGGCCGCGCTGGCGCTGCTGTACGCGGCGTGGCTGCTGCGCCGCGAGGCCCGGCGGGCGCCGCGCACGCTGCTGCTTCCCGCCGGTGCCGGCGCGGCCAGCGTCGACGGCGCGGCGGTGAGTGACCTGCAGGTCGCCTGGCGCGGGCCGCTGGCGTTCGTGCGCTGGCGCGACGCGCAGGGGTGCACGCAGCGCCTGGCGTGGTGGCCGGACACGCTGCCGGCGGCGGCGCGACGTGAACTGCGTCTGGCCGCTGCTGCCCGTGCCGCTTCGTCTGCGCCGCCGCAAATGGCACCATAGCGCTCCCTGGACGGTGGCTGCGCATGTTCAAACCCTTACCCGTGGCGATCGGCCTGCGCTATCTGCGCGCCAAGCGCCGCAACAACTTCATCTCCTTCATCTCCATGGCCTCGATCCTCGGCATCGCCCTGGGCGTGACCGTGCTGATCACCACCCTGGCGGTGATGAGCGGCTTCCAAAAGGAGATCCGCGACCGCCTGCTGCAGATGGCCGCGCACGCCACGGTCAGCGCGCAGGGCGCGCCGATGCAGGATTGGCAGCACGCGGTGGACGTGGCCATGCGCGACAAGCGCGTGGCCGGCGCCGCGCCCTATGTCGAGGAAGAGGCGCTGCTCACCGGCCAGCGCAACCAGCCGGCGATCGTCCGCGGCATCCTGCCTAAGGAGGAGGCCAAGGTCTCGGTGCTGGCGCAGAAGATGAAGCAGGGCTCGGTCGACAGCCTGACTCCCGGTTCCTACAACATCCTGCTCGGCCAGGAACTGGCGCTGTGGCTGGGCGTGGGCGTGGGCGACAAGGTGGTGGTGATGCTCGGCGAGCCGCAGGCCAGCCCGATGGGCATGGTGCCGCGCTACAAGCGCTTCACCGTCAGCGGCATCTTCGAGGCCGGCTACAACGAGATCGACCGCGGCCTGGCGGTGACCAGCATGCCCGACCTGCAGCGGGTGCTGCGCATGGGCGACGGCGTCACCGGCGTGCGCCTGAAGCTGTACGACATGGACCAGGCCTGGAACGTGGCGCGCGACCTGGCGCTGAACCTGCACGGCCCGTACATGGTCAGCGACTGGACCCGCGAGAACGCCAACCTCTACCAGTCGCTGAAGATGGAAAAGACGGTGATGGGCATCCTGCTGTCGCTGATCATCGCGATGGGCGCGTTCAACCTGGTGTCCTCGCAGGTGATGCTGGTGACCGACAAGCAGGCCGACATCGCCATTCTGCGCACGCTGGGGCTGAGCCCGGGCGGAGTGATGCAGGTGTTCATGGTGCAGGGCACGCTGATCGGCGTGATCGGCACCATCGCCGGGGTGATCGGCGGCATCGTGCTGACGCTCAACCTGGAGCGGATCCTGGCCGGCATCGAGGCGGTGTTCAACATCAAGCTGCTGCCGGAGGACGTCTACTACATCACCGGCCTGCCCACCGACATGCAGCCGCACGACGTCATGGTGATCACCATCGTGGCGCTGCTGATGAGCTTCCTGGCCACGCTGTATCCGGCCTGGCGCGCGGCGCGCACGCAGCCGGCGGAGGCGCTGCGCTATGAATGAGGGCCGGGAATCGGGAATGGGGAATCGGGAATCGGGAATGCAGAAGCCACAAGCGGAGGCGGCGATCCGCGCCGAAGGCCTGGCCAAGACCTACGCCGAAGGCAAGATGCGCACGCCGGTGTTCGACGGCCTGGAGCTGAGCGTGGCGGCGGGCGAGACCGTGGCCATCGTCGGCGCCTCCGGCGCCGGCAAGAGCACCTTGCTGCACCTGCTCGGCGGCCTCGACGTGCCGACCTCCGGCGAGGTCTACGTGGCCGGGCAGCGCATGTCGGCGCTGACCGACGCGGCGCGCGGGCAGCTGCGCAACCGCTCGCTGGGCTTCGTCTACCAGTTCCATCACCTGCTGCCCGAGTTCACCGCGCTGGAGAACGTGATGATGCCGGTGCTGCTGGGCGGTGCACCGATCCAGGACGCCGATGCGCGCGCGCGCGCGCTGCTGGAATCGGTGGGCCTGGGCCATCGCCTGGAGCACAAGCCGGGCGAGCTGTCCGGTGGCGAGCGCCAGCGCGCCGCGGTGGCGCGTGCGCTGGTCAATCGTCCGGCCTGCGTGCTCGGCGACGAGCCGACCGGCAACCTGGACGACAAGACCGCGGCCAACGTGTTCGCGCTGATGCTCGAACTCAACCGGGCGCAGGGCACCAGCCTGGCCCTGGTCACCCACGACCGCAGCCTGGCGCGCAAGCTGGACCGCGTGCTGGAACTGCACCAGGGCAAGCTGCGCGAACTGGCGCCTGCCGACGTCTGAAGGAGCGCGGCGGCGGCTGCACTGCGCCGCCGCATCGCGCGTCGTCGGGCGATGGCACATGTCCGGCGAGCGCCAGGGTCTGAAGGCGCTTGCGATGCGTCAGCGCGTGGTCACTACGCTTCCTGCCGCAGCCACTGCAAACACGCCGCACGATGCTGTCCTGCTAGCCGGTGCACTACGTCGTCGGGACTGAAGTCCCTCCCACACGGCACCCGACGGCCACGCAATAGTCGCTGTGGGAGCGGCTTCAGACGCGACGAACGACGCCGGACACATCGCCGGCCTGGTTGACTGTCGGCTTCGAGACTCCTCCTTCTCGAGCGTCTGCCTTCAACGTGCCTGGCGCTGGCGCCACGGTGTGGCATCGCGCGTCCATGCAGGACGCGCCCCTTCGCGATCGCCCCTTTCCAACACAACGATGGCGCCCGACCGGGCCTCGTCCGTCAGGGAATCACTCGCTGCGCGCGCAGCCGCGTGAACAGTTCCAGGAACGAGGCGCGGCTGTCGTAGTAGCCGAGGAAGCCCAGGTCGCGGCTCTTGGTCATGTCGTTGACGCATTCGATCTCGCGGCCGAGGTCGGCGTCGGTGTGCCACCACGAGGCAAGCTGGTTCACGTCCGCCTGCACCAGTCCATGGCGTTCGGCGATTTCGCGCCACAGGGCCGGCGCGGTGTCCTGCAGGCGCGGTTGCAGCGGCATCGGTGCATCGGGGTAGGGGGCAGCGTCCAGGCCGAAGAACGCGGCGATCTCGCCCCACATCCAGCGCCAGCGGAACACGTCGCCGTTGACCGTGTTGAACGCCTGGTTACGCGCCGCAGGGCTGGTCGCGGCCCAGGCCAGCTGGCGGCCGAGCAGGCCCGCATCGGTGAGGTCGGTGAGGCTGTCCCACTGCGCGCGCGAACCGGGGAACACGAACGGCTGTCCGGTGTGCTTGCACAGCGTCGCATACACCGCCAGGGTCACGCCCATGTTCATCGCATTGCTGCCGTTGGCCTGGCCGATCATGGTGTGCGAGCGATGCACGCTCCAGCCGAAGCCGTGGCGCGCGGCGGCGTCGAACAGCAGGTCTTCCAGCGTGTAGTAGAAATTCTCGCCAGGCTGCCGCGGTTCGCTCTCGCGGAACGGCGTCTCCGCCTTGCCGCTGCCGTAGTGCTCGAACGCGCCCAGGTAGTGCTTGGTGCCGGTGACCAGCGCCATGTGCTGCAGCGCCGCGCCGTCGAGGCCCTCGCACAGGTGCCGCAGCATCGCGCCGTTGGCGGCGACGTTCTCCTTCTCGGTGTCGCGCCGCGTCCAGGTGCAGAAGAACACGTGGGTGATCGGCAGCCCGCGCAGCGCGGCCACGGTGGCGTCGCGGTCGAGCAGATCGGCCGCCACGGGAATCACGCCGTCCTGCTGAACCGGGCGGCGTGCCAGCCCATAGACGGTCCAGCCGTCGGCGACCAGCACGTTGGCGAGGTTGTAGCCGGAGATGCCAGTGACTCCGACGATCAGAGCGATGCCCTTGCGCATGCGCGCACTCCTTAAACGACGTTGGGCATCGCACCATAGACGCAAGGCGATGAAGCTGTGGCGAACTGCGCCAGGACTGTGACGCGGCGCGCGCTCGGGCGTCAGGCAAATTCTGACGCGGTGTCGCGGCGTAGACCGATGGTCCGCGTCGCGAGGTGATGCGACGCTGGCATTGCGATCGCGACGGTGTTGCGCGATGCGCATGGCGTGCGGCGGCATGTCGCTGTTTTCGATCCGTGGATGCCAAGGAGGGCAAGCACATGCAACCGTCTGCAGAGGCCGTGCCGCGCCGAGACGTCGCCGCCGCTTTCGCCTCGCGCTGGCCTGCATTGGCGCCGTTCGGTCCTGCGGTCGCCGCCAGTCTCGCCGCCGGCGTTTTGGCCGCTTTGTGGCTGCCGCGCCTGCCGCCTTGGCCGCTGGCCGTGGCGATCCTGCTCGCCGGGGCCTTGCTGTATGTGGCGGCGCCACGCTGGCGCTGGCTGGGGGCGATCGCGATCGGCGCCGGCTGGCTGGCGCTGGTCGCCGGCATGGTGCTGGCGCGGCAGTTGCCGGCGGACTGGGAAAAACGTGTAGTTGCCGTCCGTGGCCAGGTGGCCGAACTGCCGCAGGCCGAAGCCCGCCGCACCCGCTTCCTGTTTCGCGTGGACGCGGATACGGCGCAGCCGGCGCCGTTGCGTGGGCGCCTGCTGCAACTGGCGTGGTACGACGACTTCGGCGCCAGGCAGGTGGGGCCGCGTGCTGCCCTGCGTGCCGGCGCGCGTTGGCAACTGCAGGTGCGCCTGCGCGCGCCGCGCGGCCTGAGCAATCCTGGCGGCTTCGACGCCGAGGCCTATGCGCTGGCGCAGCGGATCAGCGCCAGCGGCTATGTGGTGGCGCCGCATGGGGCACTGCAACTGGCGCCGGGGCAGGGCATCGACGCCTGGCGCGCGGACATGTCCGCACGCATCGCCGCGGCCGTGCCGCAGGCCTCGGCGCGCTATGTGCAGGCGCTGGCGCTGGGCGACACGCGGAGGCTGGACGATCGCGACTGGCGCATCCTGCGCGCTGCCGGGCTGACCCATCTCATCGCCATTTCCGGCTTCCACGTCGGCCTGGTGGCCGGGGCCTTCGCGCTGCTCGGTGGCGGCCTGTGGCGGTTGTGGCCTGGGTTGGGGCGCTGGTGGCCACGGCGACAGGCCGCGGCCGCGCTGGCCCTGCTCGGCGCCGGCGGCTATACCCTGGTGTCGGGCATGGCCCTGCCGACCGTGCGCACCGCGCTGATGATCGCGGTGGTGGTGGCGGCACGGCTGTGGCGGCGGCCGGTGCGGGTCGCCGACGCACTGGCGCTGGCGGCGATCGCCATGCTGCTTTGCGACCCGCTGGCGGTGCTCTCGGCCGGCTTCTGGCTGAGCTTTCTCGGCGTCGCCTGGCTGGCCTGGTGCATGCCCGACGCCGGCCGCGGCTGGCGCGAGACGCTGCGCAGTTTTCTGACCGCGCAGGGCGTGGCCACGGTCGGCCTGCTGCCGGTGAGCACGATGCTGTTCGGGCAGGCCTCGTTGGTCGGGCCGCTGGCCAACCTGCTGGCGATTCCCTGGTGGAGCCTGGTGGTGGTGCCGCTGGCCCTGCTCGGTACCGCGCTGGAGGCGCTGCATGCCGGCGCGGGTGCCTGGCTGTGGCGCCTGGCCGCCGCCTGCTTCGACCTGACCTGGCCATTGTTCGTGGCCCTGGGCGAGAGCCGCTTCGCGCTGCGCTGGTTGCCGGAGGCGCGCGACTGGGCGTTGCCGCTGGCCCTGCTGGGCGCATTCTGGCTGCTGCTGCCACGTGCGGTGCCGGGCAAGCCGCTGGCGGCGCTGCTGTGGCTGCCGTTGCTGTGGCCGCCGCTGGAGCGGCCGCGGCCCGGCGAGGTGGAGTTGCTGATGCTGGACGTGGGGCAGGGGCTGTCGTTGCTGGTGCGCACCGCCCACCACCAGGTGCTGTACGACACCGGGCCGGCGGTGGAGGACGGCTACGATGCCGGCGAGCGCGTGGTGGTGCCGGCGCTGCATGCGCTCGGCGTGGCGCGGCTGGACCGCGCGGTGATCAGCCATGCCGACAACGATCACGCCGGCGGGCTCGGCGCGGTGCGTGCAGCGCTGCCGATCGGTCTGGTCCAGGCGCCGGCCGGCGCACCGTTGCCGGTCGACCGGCCCTGCGTGGCCGGCAACGCTTGGGACTGGGATGGCGTGCGTTTCCGCTTCCTGCATCCGGCGCCGCACTTTCCCTATCTGCGCAACGAGTCCAGTTGCGTGCTGCGCGTGGAGACCGCGCACGGTGCGCTGTTGCTGGCCGGCGACATCGGCGACGTGATCGAGCGCAAGCTGCTCCGCGAGGCGCCGCAGGCGCTGCGCGCCGACGTGGTGGTGGCGCCGCACCATGGCAGCGCGCATTCCTCGCAGCCGGCCTTCGTCGCCGCCACCGGCGCGCGGCTGGTGCTGGTGTCGGCCGCCTACGGCAACCGCTTCGGCCATCCCCATCCGGGCGTGGTGGCGCGTTGGCAGGCGGCTGGCGCCGAGGTTGTCGGCACGCCGCAGGGCGGTGCGCTGCGCGTCTGGCTGGGCCGCGCCGGCCTGCAACTGCGCGAGCGGCGGCCGTGGCGGGCGCGGCTGTGGGACGCGGCGGAGCGGGCGCGGGCGGCTGCTATCCTATCGGCCAGTGAACGAACGGCCGAGCGTGCCGGAGGGTTGCGACGTGTGGGAACTGGTCAAGGCCGGTGGCTGGCCGATGGTGCCATTGCTGCTGTTGGGCGTGGTCGCGCTGGCGATCGTCCTGGAGCGGTTCTGGAGCCTGCGCCGTAGCGAGGTATTGCCGCCGGGACTGGGCCAGGAAGTGCGCAACTGGGCCACGCGCGGCAAGCTCGACCCCACCCATATCGAATCGCTGCGGCGCAATTCGCCGCTGGGCGCGCTGCTCGCCGCCGGCCTGGACGTGCGCAATCGCCCGCGCGAGATCGTGCGCGAGCGCATCGAGGACACCGGCCGGCATGTCGTGCACCGCATGGAGCGTTACCTGAACGCGTTGGGCACGGTCGCCTCGGCCGGGCCGCTGCTGGGCCTGCTCGGCACCGTGGTCGGCATGATCCAGATGTTCCTCGGCATCCTCGACCATGGCCTGGGCGACGTGAACCAGCTCGCCGGCGGCATCGGCAAGGCGCTGGTGTGCACCGCCACCGGCATGATCATCGCGGTGCCGGCGCTGATCTTCCATCGGCATTTCAAGAG
This sequence comes from Xanthomonas sacchari, assembly GCF_024266585.1. Lineage (NCBI taxonomy): Bacteria > Pseudomonadati > Pseudomonadota > Gammaproteobacteria > Lysobacterales > Lysobacteraceae > Xanthomonas > Xanthomonas sacchari. The sequence continues at coordinate 3,099,209 of NZ_CP100647.1, read as the reverse complement.
CCGCATCGCCGGCTACGTGATCGAGATGGAGCAGGAAGCCACTGCGCTGACCGACGCGCTGGACGGCCATGGCCGTGCCGCGGCGCCGGCTGTGCCGGCACGCAGCGCCGCGCCGAACGCCGCGACGGCCAAGGGCTGAGCCGGTGCGGATCCGCGACGACCGTGGCCATGACGAGCCGCAGATCGACCTGGTGCCGTTGATCGACGTCATCCTGGTGCTGATCATCTTCTTCGTCGTGACCACGACCTTCGATGCCCGGTCCACGCTGCAACTGCAGTTGCCCAACGCCAGCGACCGCAATGCGCCGCCGCCGGCGCGCGCGCTGAGCGTGCTGATCAACGCCGACGGGCGTTACTTCATCAACGACCAGGAAGTGCTGCGCACCGACGTGGAGTCGGTCAAGCGCAGCATCGCCCAGGTCGCCGGCGACGACCGCGAGCAGCCGGTGCTGTTGCGCGCCGACGCGCGCACGCCGTACCAGGCGGTGGTCACCGCCCAGGACGCGCTGGGCCAGCTCGGGTTCCGCCGCATCGCCATCGCCACTGCTCCCGAAGTCAACAGGGACGGAAGCTCCAAGTGAATCTACCAACCGACGTGCCCGTCCAGGATTCCCCCTGGCGGACCTATCGCCGCCTGTTGTCCTATGCCGGCGGCTACCGCGGCCTGCTGCTGATCGCCGGGGTCGGCGCGCTGCTGGAAGCGCTGGCCGGCTCCGGCTTCCTGGCGCTGATGAAGCCGATCACCGACGAGACCTTCATCGCGCGCAATCGCGAGCTGGCGATGTGGCTGCCGCTGCAGATCGTCGGCCTGTTCGTGCTGCGCGGCATCGCCGGCTACGTCACCGACATGTCGATGGGACGCGCGGCGCGCAGCATCTCCCGCGATTTCCGGGTCAACGTGCTGGACAAGTACCTGCGCCTGCCGGGCAGCCGCTTCGACGCCGAGCCGGTGGCCTCGATGCTGGTGCGGCTGGGCTCGGACAGCGAGCAGGTCGCGCAGGCCGCGGTCGACGCGATGAAGGTGATGGTGCAGCAGACCCTGCAGATCGTCGGCGCGCTGGCGGTGATGCTGTGGTACAGCTGGACCGTGACCGTGACCATCCTGCTGGTGGCGCCGCCGCTGGCCTGGGTGATGGACCGCGTGGCCAAGCGTTACCGGCGGGTCAGCCACCGCATCCAGGAGAGCAACGCCGAACTGATGCAGGCCGCCGAGCAGGCCCTGTCCGGCAACCAGGAGGTCAAGGTCTACGGCGCGCGCGCCAGCGAGATGGAGCGCTACCAGCACCTGGCCGACACCAACCTGCACCTGGCGATGAAGGTCGAATCCACCCGCGGCATCTCCTCGGCCGCGGTGCAGTTGCTCGGCGCGATCGGCCTGGCCGCGCTGCTGCTGATCGCCGGCCACGAGGCCCTGGCCGGGCGCCTGACCGCCGGCGAGTTCGTGTCGCTGATGACCGCGATGATGGCGATCATTCCGGCGCTGAAGAACCTGACCAATGTGCAGAACATGCTGCAGCGGGGCGTCGCCTCGGCGCAGCGGCTGTTCGTGGTGCTGGATGCGCCGGAGGAACAGGACAGCGGCACCCGCCACATCGAGCGCGCGCAGGGCCGGATCGAGTTCCGCGACGTCACCGCCGCCTATCCGGGGCAGGCGCGGCCGGCGCTGGCCGAGGTCAGCTTCGTCGCCGAACCCGGCACCGTCACCGCCATCGTCGGTCGCTCCGGCAGTGGCAAGTCCAGCCTGGTCAAGCTGATCCCGCGTTTCTACGATCCGCAGTCCGGGCAGATCCTGCTCGACGGCCATCCGCTGCAGGAGTATCGCCTGGAGGATCTGCGCCGGCAGATCGCCCTGGTCGGTCAGCAGGTGATGCTGTTCGACGGCAGCATCGCCGAGAACGTCGCCTACGGCGAAATGCGCGAGGCGGGTCCGGCGCAGTTGCGCCAGGCGGTCGCCGACGCCAACGCCATGGAGTTCGTCGACCACCTGCCGGACGGCCTGCAGGCGCAGGTCGGTGCCAAGGGCGGACGCCTGTCCGGCGGCCAGCGCCAGCGCCTGGCGATCGCGCGGGCAATGCTCAAGGACGCGCCGATCCTGATCCTCGACGAGGCGACCGCGGCGCTGGACAACGAATCCGAGCGGCTGGTGCAGGACGCCTTGCACCGGTTGATGCCCGACCGCACCACGCTGGTCATCGCGCACCGGCTGTCGACCATCGAACACGCCGACCAGGTGCTGGTGATGGACCACGGCCGCATCGTCGAGCGCGGCACCCACCACGAGCTGCTGGCGCTGGGCGGAGTGTATGCGCACCTGCACAGCATGCAGTTCCGCGAAAGGCAGTTCGGATGAGCGAGCGCGGGCCGCACACCCCCGCCTACTGGTACGGCACGGGCGCGCCGCCGCTGCACGCGCGGCTGCTGACCCCGCTGTACGCGGCGGCGATCGCGCTGCGCCGCGCGCTGTACCGGCGCGGCTGGCGCAAGCGCCACAGCATCGCCGTGCCGGTGGTGGTGGTGGGCAATCTCACCGCAGGCGGCACCGGCAAGACGCCGCTGACCATCGCCCTGGTGCAGCGCCTGCGCGAGGCCGGCTGGAACCCGGGCGTGGCCAGCCGCGGCTACGGCCGCAGCCAACCGCAGGAGCCGCGCTGGATCGAGCCGGGCACCTCGGCCGAGCAGGGCGGCGACGAGCCGGTGCTGATCGCGCGCAAGACCGGCGTGCCGGTGCGGGTGGACCGCGACCGTGTCGCCGCGGCGCGCGCGCTGCTGCAGGCCGGCTGCGACATCGTGGTCTGCGACGACGGCCTGCAGCACTACCGCCTGCAGCGCGACATCGAGATCGAGGTGGTGGACGGCCAGCGCCGCTACGGCAACGGCCGCCTGCTGCCGGCCGGGCCGCTGCGCGAGCCGGTGGCGCGCGGCAGCGAATGCGATTTCCGGGTCATCAACCTGGGCCAGGCCAGCGACAGTGGCGAGCTGCAGGCCGGTTTCGGCGAATGGGCGATGCGCCTGCGCATCGACAGCGCGCAGCCGTTGCGCGGCGGCCGTGCGCGGCCGCTGCGCAGCTTCGCCGGCCAGCGCGTGCATGCCATCGCCGGCATCGCCCACCCGCAGCGCTTCTTCGACATGCTGCGCGCGCAGGGCATCGGCGTGGTGCCGCATGCCTTTCCCGACCACCACCAGTACCGCGCCGCGGACCTGGCCTTCGGCAGCGAGTTGCCGGTGCTGATGACCGAGAAGGACGCGGTCAAATGCGCCGCCTTCGTCAACGATTGGTGCTTCAGCGTGCCGCTGGTGGCCGAGCTGCCGGCGGCGTTCTGGATCGGCCTGCTGGACCGGCTGGACAAGCTGCGTGGCCGCGCGGGCGAGTCCGGCGACTAGCGGCGCCTGCCATCCCCTGTTTCCGCCACGATCGAGCCGGATCCAGCGTGTCCCGTAGGAGCGGCTTCAGCCGCGACGGGGCGTTCCCGGTCATGCCTGTCGCGGCTGAAGCCGCTCCCACAGGACACTTTCCGACGCAATGATGCGGCGCCCTGGCGACACGCAGTCGCCACGGCGCTCGGGCCTGTCGCGTCGCGCGATGCACCGCCGTTCCGATGGCGCATGCGCCGGCCGTCGCACCTTTCGCAATCGCCAGCGGCCTGCGCTAGAACCGGTAGGTCAGTGACAGCGCGGTGTTGCGGGGCGCGCCATAGTAGCCCTGCGCCCAGTACAGGCTGTTGATGTACTTGCGGTCGGTGACGTTGTAGACGTTGAGCGTCGCGCTGAGCCGCGGCGTGATGGCGTACTGCGCCATCAGCCCCAGCAGCGCATAGCTGCCCTGGCGGGTATAGATGGGCGTGCCGGCCGTGTCCACGGCCTCCTGGTCGCGGACGATGGCATCCTGCCAGGTCAGGGTCGCGCCCAGCTGCAACGCTTCCCATTGCGGCAGGGTGTAGGTGGTGGCCAGCTTGAAGGTGCGGCGCGGCACGTAGGTGCGCACGTTGCGCCCGTCGTCGCCCTTGAGGCTCAGTTGGGTATAGCCGGCGTTGAGCTGCCAGTGCGCGCCGATCCGGCCGGCGACGTCGAACTCGTAGCCGGTGGAGGTGGCGTCGATCGGCCGGTAGGTCTGCACGGTGCCGACGAAGACATCGGCTTCGGCGGTGTTGTCCTGCTTGGCGCGGAACAGGGCGAAGGAGGCATTGACCCGCTGCTGCAACCACTGGCCCTTGATGCCGAGCTCGGCGTTGCTGCCGGTGATGGGATCGAGCACCTTCAGGGTGCGGTCCAGCTCGGTCTGCGGGTTGAAGATCTCCGCATAGCTGGCGTACAGCGCGTAGTTCGGGGCGAAGGTGTAGACCGCGCCGACGAACGGCGTGGTCTTGCTGTCGTCGTAGGCGTGCTGCACCCCGTAGTTCTGGCCGCGGCTCTCGATCCTGGTGTGGTTGACGCCGGTGATCAGCTTCAGCGTCTCGCCCAGGTTCCAACGCGCGGTGGCGTAGGCGGTGCGGCGGGTGATGTCGAACTGGGCGCCGTCGGAGAAGGCATCGAAACGCGGCTTGGGATAGGCGCCGGTCCAGTCCTGCAATGGCGGCAGCGGCGTGCCGATGTCGTTGCCGTACCAGGACACCTGGTCGGCCTCCACGCGGCCCCACTGTACGCCCACCACCAGCTCGTGCTCGCGCCCGCCGAGCGCGAACGGTCCGCTTGCGGACACGTTGGCGTACTTCTGTGTTTCGGTGCTGCCGTATTGGGAAGGATAGGAGAACAGGCCCAGGCCGGTCGCGCGGTCGGGGGTGCCGTAGACATAGAACAGCTGGGCATCGTTGTCGAGCCTGCGGTAATTCAGCGCCAGCGTGAGCTGCCAGTCCGCGCCCAGGTCCTGCCGCAGTTCCAGGAACCCGCGCTTGTCTTCGGTGGTCCAGTACGACCAGTCGGCCGAAGTGCTGGTGGACCGCGCGAAATCCGTGGCACTGCCATCGCTGTAGTACAGCGGCAGTGCACCCCACATGCCGCCGGTGGCGTCGTTCTTTTGATCGCTGGCGCCCATGCTCAGGCGGGTGCGATCGCTCAGATCGGCTTCGACGATGCCATAGACGCTGTGCTTCTTCAGCGCATAGCGGTCCAGGTAGCTGTCGCCGTCCTGGCCGGCGGCGACCACGCGGCCGCGCACGCTGCCGCTGGCGTTGAGCGGGCCGGACAGGTCGGCATCGAGCCGCCGCGTGTCCCAACTGCCCACCGTCACTGCGGCGCTGCCTTGCAGGTCCTCGGTGGGCCGCTTGCGCACGAAGTTGATCGTGGCCGACGGATTGCCGGTCGAGGACAGCAGTCCATTGGCGCCGCGCAACACGTCGACCCGCTCGTACATCGCGGTGTCGAGATCGCCCTCGGCGCCGCCATTGGTGAACGGCAGACCGAGGCCGTCGACCTGGAAGTTGACGACGTCGAAACCGCGCGCGCTGTAGTAGGTGCGATCGGTCTCGATCTTCTCGACGTTGATGCCGGTGGCCAGCGTCAGCACATCGTTGGCGTTGCGCAGGCCGAAGTCGTCCATCTGCTCGCGGCCGATGCTGCTTACCGACTGCGGCGTCTCCAGCGGGCTCAACACCAGTCCGGTGCCGGTGGCGCTGGGCGGCGGGGTATAGCCGTCCTTGCGCTGCGCGACCACGTCCAGCTTCTCCAATTGGGTCGGTTCCCGGTCGCCGGCCGCCACCGCGTCGGCCGCGCTGGCCTCGGCGGCGCCGGCCGCGGCCGGCAGCAGCAGCGCGGCGATGGCCAGGCACAGTGCGCGGCGCGTGGGGGTGGAAGAGGCCTGCGCAGCGGATCGGAGGGAACGAGCGGGAAGGTTCATCGGTGGGGTCTATAGAATGGGCAGGAGGCAGCGCCGTCGTCGCGCCAGAGGCTGTCGCAGCTGGGCAGTCCGGTCACGTCAAATGACGAATGCGAACTATTCTCAATAATTGGTGGGGAAAGATCAATTCATGTTCGGATTCGCTTCGTTCCAGTACGCGCCTGCCGCCGCGGCCATCGACGCTCCCGCCGCCGGCGCGGTGGCGGCATGAGCGCCGCCGTCCCGCCCTTCGTGGTCGCCATTCCGGCCCGCTATGCCGCGTCGCGGCTGCCGGGCAAGCCCTTGCGCGCGCTCGGCGGCGAGCCGCTGATCCGCCACGTGGCGCGGCGCGCGCTCGCCGCCGGCGCGGCGCAGGTGTGGGTGGCCGCCGACGACGCGCGCATCGCCGCCGCGGTGGCCGACCTGGACGGCGTGCACGTGGCCACGACCTCCAGCGACCACGCCTCCGGCACCGATCGCCTGGCCGAATGCGCCGACATCGCCGGCTGGGACGATGCGACCCTGGTGGTCAACCTGCAGGGCGACGAGCCGTTCGCGCCGGTCGCCGGCATCGTCGCGGTGGCCCAGACCCTGGCCGACAGCGGCGCGGAGATGGCGACCCTGGGGACGCCGGTGGACGCGGCCGAGCACCTGTTCGATCCCAACGTGGTCAAGCTGGTCCGCCGCGCCGATGGCGATGCGCTGTACTTCAGCCGCGCGCCGATCCCCTGGCACCGCGACGCCTTCGCCGCCTCGCAGGCGCAACTGCCGCTGCCCGGGCCGTGGCTGCGGCATATCGGCATCTACGCCTACCGCGCCGGCTTCCTGCGCCGGTTCGCGGCGATGCCGGCGGGCGCGCTGGAGCGGATCGAGTCGCTGGAACAGTTGCGGGTGCTGGACGCCGGCTTCCGCATCGCGGTGGCGCTGTCGCCGGCGCCGTTCCCGCCGGGCGTGGACACGCCCGAGGACCTGGCGCGCGCCGAGGCCTACCTGCAGGGGCAGGCATGAAGCTGCTGCTGGTGTGCCTGGGCAACATCTGCCGTTCGCCGATGGCCGAGGGCGCGCTGCGCGAGCACCTGCAGCGCTCGCCGCTCGCGGCCCAGGTGCAGGTCGACTCGGCGGGCACCGGCGACTGGCACCGCGGCGAGCCGCCGGACCGGCGCGCAATCGCCTGTGCCGCCGCCCATGGCGTGGACATCGCCGGGCTGCGCGCGCGGCAGCTGCGCGACCGCGACTTCGCCGAGTTCGACTGGATCCTGTGCGCCGATGCGGCCAACCTGCGCGAGGTGCGCCAGCGCGCACCAGCGTCGGCGCACGAGCGCGTGGCGCTGTGGCTGCCGTGGGCCGGCGTGCGCGGCCGCAGCGAGATCCCGGATCCGTACACCGGCGGCAGCGCGCAGTTCGAGCAGGTCTGGCAACTGGTAGACGAAGCCGCCGCCGGCAGCGTGGCACGACTCTCCGCCGACCTGGGCTCCGGCATAATCGGCCGATGACTTCCACCGCCGCCCTGGAACTTCCCGCGTCCGGCGCCTGGCTCAACGCGGCGCCGATCCGCCTGCGCGACCTGCGGGGCCGGGCGCTGGTGCTGGCCTTCGTCAACGCCGCCTCGGTGTGGTGCGCGCAGCGCCTGGCCGAACTCGGCCAGTGGCAGGCGCGCAATCCCGGACGGCTGCAGGTGATCGTGGTGCAGGTGCCGCGCTTCGACAGCGAGCGCGAACCGCAGCGGGCGCTGAAGCTGCTGCGCAGCCAGGGCGTGTCCGCGCCGATCCTGCTCGATGCCGACTGGGCCGCCTGGCAGCGCTTCGGCGTGCAGGCCTGGCCGACCCTGGTCCTGATCGACGCCGGCGGCGTGGAGCGCGAGCGCCTGGTCGGGATCGGCGGCGCCGAACTGGACAAGGCCCTGCACGCGCTATGCGCCGGGCAGCCGCTGCCGCTGGACGAGGACCTGCGCGACGCCCGCGAGACCCAGCCGGAGCCGCGCCTGCCGCTGTGCTTCCCGACCGGCCTGGCGCTGGCCGAGGAGCGCCTGTACGTCGCCGACAGCGGCCATCACCGCATTCTCGAGTGCAGCACCAACGGCCGCGTGCTGCGCCAGTTCGGCATCGGCACCGCCGACTTCATCGACGGCGCGATCGGCGAGGCGGCGTTCCACCGCCCGCGCGGGCTGGCCGTGGAGCGCGGCGCGCTGTACGTGGCCGACGCCGGCAACCATGCGCTGCGCCGGATCAATCTGCTCACTGGCCATGTCGACACGCTGTGCGGCAACGGCCGCGCCGGCGAGCCGGTGGAAGGGCCGGTGGAGCAACCGCTGCTGGCGCCGCTGAACCATCCGCAGGACGTGGTCATCGCCGACAACCAGGTGCACCTGGCGATGGCCGGCGACAACCGCATCTGGAGCTACGACCTGGGCAGCCGCAGCCTGCGCTGGCGTGCCGGCGCGGGCGCGCTGGAGCTGCGCGACGGCAGCGGCCACCTGGCCGCGTTCGCCCAGCCGTGCAGCGTGGCCGCGGTGCAGCAGGTGCTGTACGTGTGCGATGCGCTGGGCTCGGCGGTGCGCTCGATGCAGTTGCGCGGCGACCTGGTGCAGACCTTGCTCGGCGGCCAGGGGCCGTGGGATTTCGGCGACGAGGACGGGCCGCGCAGCCGCGCCCGCCTGCAGTTCCCGCAGGCGATCGCGCTGAGCCCGGACGCGCCGCTGCTGTGGATCGCCGACAGCGGCAACGGCAGCCTGCGCAGCCTGCGCCTGGGCGGCGGCGAACTGTCCACCGCGGCCTTGCCGCGGCGCCTGCATGGCCCGGGCGGGCTGGCGGTCGGCGCCGGCACGGTGTGGATCGCCGAGACCGACGCGCATGCGGTGCTGCGCTACGACATCGCCAGCGGCGAACTGCACGACGTCGCGATCGGCGAATGAGTACTCCTGCAGCGCCGCCGTTCGACGGCAAGGCCTTTGCCGCCAACCTCAGTACCGCGCCCGGCGTCTACCGCATGTACGCCGCCGACGACACCTTGCTCTACGTCGGCAAGGCCGGCGCGCTGCGCAAGCGCGTGTCCAGCTATTTCAGCGGTTCGCCGAAGAACGCGCGGACCATGGCGATGCTGGCGCAGGTGGCGCGCATGGACGTCACCGTCACCCGCAGCGAGGGCGAGGCGCTGCTGCTGGAAAACCAGCTGATCAAGTCGCTGTCGCCGCGCTACAACGTGTCGTTGCGCGACGACAAGAGTTACCCGTACGTGCTGCTGACCCGCGAGGAGTGGCCGCGGATCACCCTGCACCGCGGCCCGCGCGCGGTGCCCGGGCGCTACTTCGGCCCGTACCCCGGCGTCACCGCGGTGCGCGAGACGCTGAACCTGATGCACAAGCTGTTCAAGCTGCGCAGCTGCGAGGACAGCGTGTTCCGCAACCGCTCGCGGCCGTGCCTGCAGTACCAGATCGGCCGCTGCAGCGCGCCGTGCGTGGCGCTGGTGGCGGCCGACGAGTACGCCGAGGCGGTGCGCCGCGCCACGCTGTTCCTGGAAGGGCGCAGCGACCAGCTCGGCGAGGAACTGGTGCAGGCGATGCAGGCGGCCAGCGAGCGCCTGGAGTTCGAACGCGCCGCGCGCCTGCGCGACCTGCTCGGCTCGCTGCGCAGCATGCAGAGCCGGCAGTACGTGGACGGCCGCGCCGCCGACCTGGACGTGCTGGCCTGCGCGACCCAGGGCGCCAACGCCTGCGTGCTGCTGCTGGCGTTCCGCGACGGGCGCAATCTCGGTACCCGCGCGTTCTTCCCCAAGACCAACGGCGAGGACAGCGCCGCCGAGGTGCTGGGCGCGTTCGTGTCGCAGTACTACGTCGAGCACGCGCCGCCGCGCGAGGTGCTGCTGGACCGCGAGATTCCCGACGCCGAGCTGATCGAGGCGGCGCTGAGTTCGGCCGCCGAGCGCAAGGTGCAACTGAAGTGGAACGTGCGCGGCGAGCGCGCCGGCTACCTGGAACTGGCCAGCCGCAACGCGCAGGCCACCCTGGTCACCGAACTGACCAGCCGCAACGCCCAGCACGCGCGCAGCGAGGCGTTGCGCGAGATGCTCGGCCTGGCCGAGCCGGTCAAGCGGGTGGAGTGCTTCGACATCAGCCACACCATGGGCGAGGCCACGGTGGCTTCGTGCGTGGTGTTCGATGCCAGCGGCCCAGTGCGCAGCCAGTACCGGCGCTACAACATCAGCGGCATCGAGCCGGGCGACGACTACGCGGCGATGCGCCAGGCGATCGAGCGCCGCTTCCGTCGTGCCGCCGAAGGCGAGGGCAAGGGCGATGCGATCCTGCCGGACGTGCTGCTGATCGACGGCGGCGCCGGCCAGCTGGCGCAGGCCAACGGCGCGCTGGCCGACCTGGGCGTGGACGGGGTGCTGCTGATCGGCGTGGCCAAGGGCGCCGAGCGCCGCGCCGGCCACGAGACCCTGGTGATGCCGGACGGGCGCGAACTGCGGCCGGGGGCGGCGTCCCCGGCGCTGCAGTTCATCCAGCAGGTGCGCGACGAGGCGCACCGCTTCGCCATCACCGGCCACCGCGGGCGCCGACAGAAGGCGCGCATGACCAGCAAGCTGGAGGACATCCCCGGCATCGGCCCGCGGCGCCGCGCCAGCCTGCTCAAGCATTTCGGCGGACTGGCCGGTCTCAAGGCCGCCGGCGAGGCCGAGATCGCGCGGGTGGAGGGCATCAACGACGCACTGGCCGCACGAATCTACGCTAACCTGCACGGACTGCCGGTGCCCGATCCGGCAGGCGAGTAGAGCAGCGCAATGAAGTTGACCATCCCCACCTGGCTCACGCTGCTGCGGATCGTGATGATCCCCGTGCTGGTGCTGGTGTTCTATCTGCCGTACACCTGGACCAACTTCGCCTCGGCGGCGATCTTCGGCCTGGCCGCGTTCACCGACTGGCTGGACGGCTGGGTGGCGCGGCGCTACCACCAGTACTCCGCGTTCGGCGCGTTCCTGGATCCGGTGGCCGACAAGCTGATGGTGGCGGTGGCGCTGTTTTTGATCGTGCAGGGCCATCCGACGCCGTGGATGGCGTTCTGGGCGGCGGTGATCGTCGGCCGCGAGATCGCGGTGTCGGCGCTGCGCGAATGGATGGCCGAGATCGGCCAGCGCGCCAAGGTGCGCGTGGCGATGATCGGCAAGATCAAGACCACCGCGCAGATGGTGGCGCTGCTGTGCCTGCTGTACTCGGTGATGCCCGACGGCTCGCCGCCGGAGAGCGTGTGGATGGGCTTGTTCATCTTCCACGTCGGCGACTGGACGCTGGCGATCGCGGCGATCCTGACCCTGTTGTCGGGCATCCAGTACCTGCATGCGGCCTGGCCGAGCCTGCGCGACGACGAGCGTGCGGCGATGGCGGAAAAGAACGCGAAAAAAATCGAAGGCAATGGTTGACAGCCTGCGCGTACCCGGTAGAATTCGCGGCCTCAAGCGGGAATAGCTCAGTTGGTAGAGCGCAACCTTGCCAAGGTTGAGGTCGCGAGTTCGAGTCTCGTTTCCCGCTCCAGATCATGAAAACAGGACCTTCGGGTCCTGTTTTCGTTTTGGGCGAACGCATTGGCCGCGCATCGTGCGAACGCGCTGCGATGGCGGATGGCGCGTGTGCATCCGTCGCGGCCACCGTGCATCGCGGCGCCACTTCATGCGCTCGCCAACACGGCAGCAGCGCCGTGCGCAACGGGTCCCTCCGTCAGCGCCCCGCGCGTCTCGATCTGCCGCAGTCGCATTGCGGCCCGCCGCTGCCATGAAGCGGCCGTACCCACGTATCGGCCCGCGGTTGCAACCGCGCGCATCGCAGCCCTCGGCGCGTTCGGCGATGCGCATGCGCTGCGGTGCTGCCAGGCGCTGCCGGTGGTGGCGCGCCAGCAGCGACCGCGTCGTGCGGGCGCGCGATTCGGCAGGTAACGCGAGTTCCCGTGCCGGCTCAGGGCGCAGGCGTGGTCGCGCGGAAGCCGGCATGCCCGCAAGCGGCGTCGTAGGCGTAGTCGCCTGCGGCGAGCAGGTGGCGGCCGCTGTTGATGTGCGCCGGTGGCGTCTTCAGCGGACCGCGCCACTGCACGCTGTCCGGCGTCGCCGCCTTGCCGTCGCCGACCGCAAAGCCGTAACCGAATACCGGCTGTCCCGTCGCGTTGACGACGTCCAGGCGCAGTTGGGTGGCGTCCGGCACCACGCGCGTGGCATGGCCGGCGATCTGCACGGTCTGTTGCAGACCATCGGGCGTGGCGGGCGGCACCACCGGGTTGAGCATCATGTAGGACACGCCGGTATCGGGCAGCAGCTTGCCGCAGACGCGGTAGTCGCTGCCGCTGCCGGGGAAGCTGGCGCAGGCGGTGGGCGCCTGCCAGTCGCTGGGTGCGCCGGCGCTGGCCGGGCCACGCCGCAGCGGTACCAGCGCGAAACCGGTCAGCGCTTGCTTGCTGACGCCCAGGGTGATGCCCTTGGCGCCGACGATATAGCCGGGACTCATGCGCTGCGCGCGCATCTGCGCCAGGTTGAGGAACGGGTTGCGCGCGGCGTCGACGCCGCGGTCGTAGCCCACGCCCATCATGCCGAAGTGCGGGGAAATGGTGCTGCAGTTGCGCAGCACCTGCGTGTTGCTGCTCAGTGCAGGGCTGCCGTCGTAGCCGGCGCAGGTGGCAGGCACCTGCGCCAGCGGCTCGGGTTGCCGGGCCACGCTGGCGACATCGCAGGTGCACTGCGCGGCCAGCACAGTGATGCGGTCCACGCGCGCGGCGGCGGTCTTGCCGTCGGCGGAGACGCCGAGCCGCATCGGCACGTCCACGTACTTGCCGGGGTGGTACTTGCTGTTGCTGGAGTAGAAGATGTGGCCGGGCGTGCTGGAGGCGTCCCAGGCGCTGCGCAGCGCAGCGCTCAGCGGCACCACCACGCCGGTGGAGCCGGTATCGACCTCCAGCACCTGGCTGCCGCTGCTGCGGCCATCGGCATCGCTGCCGAGCTGCACGCGCACCTGGTAGGCGAATCTCGGCGTGGCCTTGGAGACCAGCGGCAGCTCCACGGTCTGCGACTGCAGCGCGCAGGGCTGCGCGGCGGCGGCGCTCGCGGCCAGGCACAGCGCGGTCCCGCTCCAGCGTGTCCATCGGTTCATGGCAATGCCTCGGTTGGGTGTGGCGTCATGCTAGAGCGCGGGAACGCGCCGCCCGCGTGTGGCGCAGTGCGAGGGCGCGCTTGTCTACCGCGACTGGCGTGGCGTTGTGTTGATCATTCCAGTGGCGCCATGACGCCACGGCGTCACCTGCACGGCTTGGCGCAATGCGGAAATCACGAACGCAAAAAGGGCCGCAAAGGCGGCCCGATTCGCTGCATCATCAAACTGGAGGCCTGGGTCGGAATTGAACCGGCGTACGCGGATTTGCAGTCCGCTGCATAACCACTCTGCCACCAGGCCGGTGGACGGATGTCTTGCCGCAACGCCTGTGGCGCCTGACAAAACAAAGCCCCGCTGGCGGGGCCCTTGTGGCGGGAACTGGATACTGCCCTGTAGCAATAATCCAACGTGTTGATTCAAAAGATGTTTTGAATCAGTCCAGCGCACAACGGACTGCATTGTGTACTAAGCACCCTGGCTTGGCAAGCCTGTGCTCCAGACTGTTATGTCGGTCGTCCTCTTGCTGGTCGTGGTGAATTCGCGATTGGCTCGGTGCGATTGGTAGCGACATGCGCGCCAGTACGCCTTCGCCAGTGTTGCGTGGCTGTCGCGGTCACGCGTCGCTGCTTGCCGTAGTGGCAGTTGTCGTCGGCGTCGCAGTTGCTGAGGTAGATCTTGTCGGCGAGATTGCGCGGGTTCGAGGCCGGGCTCCAACGGTCGCGGAGCAGCGCGTCGAACAGGGTAAACGCGTGGACCTCGGTGCGCGCGGCGTCCGGGTCGTCGCGGTTGGCTCGAGGGATTTGCTGTAGCTCAGGGGTGGCGCCCAGTCGTTCGCGGCCACGTAGGTCAGGCCGGCGCGCTTGCTCGCCTTGCGTTCGGTGCCGTTGCCGGCACGATCTGCTTCGCCCAGGCAGTGGCTTCGCCATTCGATCCTGATGCCTTTCCCGCCGTGCGCCGGGTGGCGACCGGCAGCGGCAGCGCCGGCTACGGCTGTGCGTGTCTGACGCTGCGCGCGCGGGCCGACACTCAGGAGATGGCCCGCATCCTCGCCGCGCATTTCCTGTCGCTGGCGACCTTACTGGCTAAAAAGCAAGGAACTGGAGAATCCGCCAAAGTAGAGTGTCGCCACGGTGCGCGCTCGGTCGTTGTCGCTGTCGGGCTGTCGCTGGTCGATGCGTCGGTCGCGGAAACGAAAAAAGGAGCCAAAGCTCCTTTTTTGGATTTCCATTCGCAACGCACGATGCGAATGAAGCGATTTGGAGCGGGAAACGAGACTCGAACTCGCGACCTCAACCTTGGCAAGGTTGCGCTCTACCAACTGAGCTATTCCCGCTTGGGAGGCGGCATTCTACACGCCTGCCCAGGGGCGCGCTAGCCCTTCTTTGCAAAAACATGTCCGCTGCCGGTCCTGGCAGGTGGGGGCCGCCTCTCGGCGTGTGCAAAGCCGCAGCGGCGCCGGCTCACGCCGCCAGCCACCACCACGCCAGCAGCGCCGCCAGCAGCATCGCCGCGCCGCCCAGCAGCCGCGGCCGCCGCCAACCGCGCCGTGGCTGGCGGTCGATGGCATTGGCGCCGGCCCGGCGCAGCAGACCGCGTGCGAACCCATGGCGATCCATGCTGCGGTCGCAGGCGTCGATGCAGGCGCCGCAGGCGGTGCAGGCGTAGTGCGCGCCGTTGCGCGGATCGATGCCGGCCGGGCAGGCCTGCAGGCAGGCGTCGCAGGCCACGCAGTCGCCGAGTTGCTCGGCACTGAACTTGGGCAGGGTGCCCGCATACGCGGCCAGGGCCTCACCGCGGCTGCCGCCCTGGCCGGCGAGCTGGGCGATGCTGGCGCGCAGGGCATAGTCGCGGGCGGTGACGGGGTCGAGCAGGCGCCGCCGGCGCTGGGCGACGCTGCCCAGGCCGCATGCGCGGGCGCCGCGCGGTTCGCCGCGCATCGCGTCGTAGCCGACCAGCGGCGTGTCGCGGTCGCACAGCAGCGGTTGCAGGCGCGCGTAGGGGCAGAAGTAGCGGCAGGCCTGGTTGCGCAGGAAGCCGGCATTGCCCCAGGTGGCCAGTGCGTAGAACAGCACCCAGAACGTCTCCCAGCCGCTCCAGGCGAACGGATGCAGGCGCGCGACCAGGTCGGCGATCGGCACGAAGTAGCCGACGAAGCTGACTCCGGTCCACAGCGCCACCGTTGCCCACAACAGATGCCGCGCCGCGGCGGGCCAGTCGGCGAAGCGACGCTCGATCCAGGCGAAGGCATGGCTCCACACCGTCTGTGGGCAGGCCAGGCCGCACCACAGGCGCCCGGTCAGGGTGGTCAGCAGCGCCAGGATCGCGGCGGCGGCGGCCAGCGCCAGCAGCAGCCAGCCGACGTCGTGCGGCCACAGGGTCCGGCCGAACAGGTCGAAGCGCCGCGCCGGCAGATCCAGCAGCAGGGCCTGCCGGCCCTGCCAGCGCAGCCACGGCAGCAGGTAGAAGGCGGCGAACAGCAGCCACAGCACGACACGCCGCACTTGCGTGTAGCGCTGCGGCGGTGCCGGGCTCGCCTCCGCGGCAGGACCGGTGATCAGGCGCAGGGGGATCGGGCGGGGCAGGCGCATGGTGCTCAGGACAGTGGTGTGGCGTCGCCGTCGTGCGGCGCCGGGCGCAGCAGGAAGCCGGTCAGCAGGCTAGAAGCCAGGGTCGTCAGCCAGAACATGAAGAAGCCCACCGTGTAGCCCAGCTCGCGGCTCAGCTGGCGGCCGGGGAAGGTGATGTCGCGCAGCGCCAGCGGATCGACCAGGGCGAAGAACAGCACGCTCATCGCTCCGGCGACGAGGAAGCTCGGCCACAGGATCACCCCCAGCCGCTGCACCAGGGGGCGCGGCGTGCCGGGATCGAGCGGGTCCAGCAGCGGATCGTCGGGAGAGGCCATGACGGTGGGTTCCATCGCGAAAGAGGGATGCGGCATGCGCCAAGGGGGCAGCAGCGCCACAAGCGCCACACACGTCGCCGCGCCTGCCAGCCGCCTGGCCGCCGATCCCCCGTCGACACCGGCGTCGGCGCATGCCGCAGCCGCAGACTAGGCAGCGCGGGCCGCGCCGACATTGATCCTGATCAAGGCCGCCGCCGCGCCGGCATGGAGACTGGTGGGGTCGAGCGACGCGGAGCGCAGCATGCAGGACGAGATCGTGGGGATGCCCTTGCCGGGGCCGGACCTGTGCAGCGAGGCCGAGGTGCGGGCCTTGGTGGAGGCGTTCTACCGCCGCGTGCGCGCCGATGCGGATCTGTCGGCGGTGTTCGCCGCGCACATCGAGGACTGGGATGCGCACCAGCAGCAACTGTGCGATTTCTGGTCGGCGATGCTGCGCGGGACGCGACGTTTCCGCGGTGCGCCGATGCCACGGCACATGGCCATGCGCGAACTCAGCGTACTGCTGTTCCAGCGCTGGCTGGGCCTGTTCCGCGCCACCACCGCCGAGCTGCCGAACGCGCCGATGCGGCTGTTGGCCGACGCTATCGCCCAGCGCATCGCCGAGACCTTCTGGCGCCGCCACCAGATGCGCTGGCGGCCGTTCGAGCCGGTGTCGCCGCTGCCGTCGGCCGGGTGCGCGGATTGATCCAGGTCAAGGCGGCCGCGCCGGGTGCCGCGCATGCTCGGCGCATGGACCTCCTCTCCGCGCCCGATCCCTCCGCCGCCTGGACCTTCGACGCCGACCTGCTGCGCCGCTACGACCGTCCCGGCCCGCGCTACACCTCGTACCCGACCGCGCCGCATTTCCAGACCGGCTTCGGCCCGGCGCAATTGTTCGCCGCGGTGCAGGCCAGCGATCCGCGGCGGCCGCTGTCGCTGTACGTGCACGTGCCGTTCTGCCGAAATCCGTGCTTCTACTGTGGCTGTCACCGGGTCATTACCCGCGACCCGCAGCGCGGCCACGCCTACGTGCAGCGGCTGCTGCGCGAGGCGGCGATGATGGCCGCCTGTTTCGAAGGCGAGCGCGAGGTCGTGCAACTGCACCTGGGCGGCGGTACGCCCAACTTCCTCGCGCCGGAGCTGTTGGGCGAACTGGTGCAGGGCCTGCGCGGCCTGTTCCGCTTCAGCCAGGCGCCGGACCGCGAGATGTCCATCGAACTGGACCCGCGCACGGTGACGCCGCAGGACATCGCCGCGCTGGCCGCCCTGGGCTTCAACCGCGCCAGCCTCGGCATCCAGGACTTCGACCCGCTGGTGCAGCAGGCGATCAACCGCCGCCAGGGCGTGCACGAGACCCTGGACATCCTGCGCGCCTGCCGCGTGCACGGCCTGCGCTCGGTCAACGTGGACCTGATCTACGGCCTGCCGCGGCAGACCCCGACCGGGTTCGCGCAGACCCTGGAGACGGTGATCGCGGCGCGCCCGGACCGCCTGGCGGTCTACGGCTACGCGCACATGCCGCAGCTGTTCAAGGCGCAGCGGCGCATCGCCGAGGCCGACCTGCCCGACGCCGAACAGAAGCTGGCGCTGCTCGGCCTGGCGGTGCGCAGGCTGTCGGCGGCCGGTTACCGGTACATCGGCATGGACCACTTCGCGCTGCCGCAGGACGACCTGGCGCGCGCGCAGCGGCAGGGCGGCCTGCACCGCAACTTCATGGGCTACACCACCCACGCCGACACCGACCTGCTCGGCCTGGGCGTCAGCGCGATCAGCCGTATCGGCGCCAGCTACAGCCAGAACCAGCGCGACCTGCCTGCCTGGGAAGCGGCGGTGGATGCCGGCGACAGCCCGGTACTGCGCGGCCTGCACCTCAGCGCCGACGACGCCGTGCGCGCCGAGCTGATCCAGCAACTGATGTGCCAGGTGCGGGTGGACGTGGCAGCGCTGGCGCGGCGCCACGGCATCGACTTCGCCAGCTACTTCCGCGAGGAACTGCGCGCGCTGGCGCCGCTGTGCGCGGACGGCCTGGCCGACTACCGCGACGGCGTGGTCCAGGCCACCGCCCGTGGTCGCCCGCTGCTGCGGTTGATCGCCATGTGCTTCGACCGCTACCTGCGCCAGCCCGACCAGCCGGCGCGCTATTCGCGCGCGATCTGAGCGCCGCGGGTTCCCTTGCCGGTGGCATCCCCGGTGCCGCCGTGGCGGCGCTGGGGACTTTCCGGTGGAGTTGTGAGGGGGCGATGTCGACAGGCCATGTCCCTAGTCGCGCAGCGTGGCGGATCGGTATCGCCCCGCAGTTCACAAGCGCCGCGCGATCAGGCACGCTACGCCCCAGCAAGCCCGGATGGCGAAACTGGTAGACGCATCGGACTTAAAATCCGCCGGGGGCGACCCCATGCCGGTTCGATTCCGGCTCCGGGCACCATCGGTGCGTAAGAGTTTGAGTGCTCAGGCGGCTCCGATCGCCTTCGCTACTGTGCGGTCTTTGTGCAGCCCACTAAGAGCGGCTAAAAAAGCTGTTTGAACACGTCTGTTGAGCCGCCCCTGTGCGGCGATGGCTCGCCGTGAAGACATCGGCACAGCGCCATGCAAGCGCATCCAACCCTTGATCCCGCAGTGCCGCCTTCGCCCAAGCGCGGCAGGCCGTGCGTAGACGAGCAAAGCGCACTCGGCGGAATCGTTATGTGCTGCGCACTGGCATCCCCGACCGGTACGTCAGCGTACCCTTGGCCCTGTATTTATTGAGACGGTCGGTCTAATATCCGGGCATGGAGCTTCCAGTCGCGTCAGTGCAGCCTCGCCGCGGGCGGCCGCCACGGTCGGAACGCGCGCTGCAGGACACGCGCGACCTGCTGTTGCGCGCCGGTATGGAAGTGCTGACCAGCCAGGGTTATGCAGCCACCGGGATCGACGCCGTGCTGTCCCGCGTCAAGGTGCCGAAGGGATCGTTCTATCACTACTTCAGCAGCAAGAACGCGTTCGGCCTAGCGGTGCTCGAGGCGTACGACGCCTATTTCCTGCGCAAGCTCGATCGTCATCTGCAAGCCGACGAGGTGCCTGCCTTGCAGCGTCTGCAAAGCTTCGTCGAGGACGCCCAGGAGGGCATGGAACGCTTCGAGTTCCAGCGTGGCTGCCTGGTCGGCAACCTCGCTCAGGAAGTGACGACGCTGCCCGGCGACTTCCGCGCGCGTCTGGATGCCGTGCTGCTGGGCTGGCAGCAGCGGGTGGCCGACTGTCTGCGTTCGGCGCAGGCGGAGGGCGTGCTGGCCGCGCATGCCGACGCCGATGCCCTTGCCGCGTATTTCTGGATCGGCTGGGAGGGCGCGGTGCTGCGTGCACGGCTGGCGTGCAGCGTCGCGCCGATGCAGGTATTCGCACAGGGCTACTTCGCCTGCCTGCCGCGTTAGATCGGCCTTCTTCCTCTTTCATCAAGGAGTGCTCATGTTCAACGCCATCCTCATCGACAAGGACGATGCCGGCTATCGCGCCGCACTGCAGCCGCTGGATGAAGCGGCCCTGCCGCCGGGTGCGGTCACCGTCGAGGTCGCGTACAGCACGCTCAACTTCAAGGATGCATTGGCCATCACCGGCCAAGGGGGCGGCGTCGTGCGCCGCTTCCCGATGGTGCCGGGCATCGACCTGGCCGGCACCGTGCTGCACAGCGACGATCCGGCCTACCGCGCCGGCGATGCGGTGCTGCTCAACGGCTGGGGCGTGGGCGAGAAGCACTGGGGCGGCCTGGCCCAGCGCGCACGCGTGGACGGCGATTGGTTGATTCCCTTGCCGCAGGCACTGAGTGCCCGCCAGGCGATGGCGATCGGGACGGCCGGCTACACGGCCATGCTGTGCCTGCTCGCATTGGAGCGCCACGGCCTGCGTCCCGAGCATGGCGAGGTGCTGGTCACCGGCGCCAACGGCGGCGTCGGCAGCTTCGCCATTTCCCTGCTGGCGCGCCGCGGTTACCGTGTGATCGCCTCCACCGGCCGTCCGCAGGAAGCGGAGTATCTGAAGGCGCTTGGCGCGCAGGAGATCGTCGACCGCGCGACGCTGTCGCACCCAGGCAAGCCGTTGCAGGCCGAGCGCTGGGCCGCAGCGATCGATTCGGTCGGAAGCCACACCCTGGCCAACGTATGCGCCGGTACGCGCGCCGATGGCGCAGTGGCGGCATGCGGTCTGGCGCAGGGCATGGAATTTCCCGCCACCGTCGCGCCCTTTATCCTGCGCGGGGTCAGCCTGCTCGGGATCAACAGCGTCACCCGTCCCAGGCACGAGCGCATCGAGGCATGGTCGCGGCTGGCGAAGGATCTGGACCTGTCACAGCTCGACGCCATCACCCGCGACATCGGCCTGGGTGAGGCCATCGGCGCGGCACGCGATCTGCTCGACGGCAAGGTGCGCGGACGCTTGGTGGTGGACGTCAATCGCTGAGGGGAGGGCGATCGCCCCAGCGGCGGATCTCGACCGCTGCGCCGTGTGCAAGCCACCGGTCGGCCCGCCATACCGGCCGGTCGACGCCGGCGGTGTGGCGCTTCTTGAAGCTGTGCCCGGGGGCGCATCCGTCGCCGCATGCGGATGCGGTGCTGGCGCCAAGGCGCAATGGAGCCGGGCCCGGCGTTGCTGCTTGCTTCCCTGACAGACATGGGCCGCCCTGCCGCACGCGGTGAGGCGCCTTCGGCGGTGGAAGGGAGGTCGTTTATGTCCCGATGGGGAATGGCGTGCCCGGGCGGGCACGGCGTCGCTCCGTCCTGGACGGATGTCCACGTTTGCGAGCTTCCTTGCCGTAAACACGCGCAACTGCGCCGCGGCATGCTCTGAAATGAAGGCCGCTCCCAGGGGGCGGACGCGAGCGTCTTCGCGTCCTGATCCCGGGCTACCGCTGCCACGCGCCAGTGCCGGGTATGCGCCGGCCTACCACGCCCAACGTGAACGCTCCGCTTTCTTTCACCTGGCCGAAAGGAGTGCGAAAGACAGCGTGCCTAGGCTCTGCCCCCATCAGCCGGAGAGCCACCTTGCGCGCCCAATGGAACATTCTTTGCGATTTTGACGGTACCGTGTCCCTGCAGGACGTGACCGACAGCCTGCTCGAGCACCTCGGGCGCCCCGGTTGGCAGGCGCTGGAGGACGACTGGGTCGCCGGTCGGATCGGCGCCCGCGAGTGCATGAGCAAGCAGGTCGCGCTGCTCGACGGCGACGTCGATGCGCTGCACCGGGTGCTGGATGCGGTGCGGATCGATCCGGCCTTCGTGCGCTTCGTGGCGCAGGCCGAGCGCCTGGGCATCCCGCTGAGCATCGTCAGCGACGGCCTGGACTACGGCATCGCCCGGATCCTGGCCCGCCACGGCCTGCACCATCTGCCGATCATCGCCAACCGCCTGCTGCGCACCGACGCCGGGCAGTGGCGCATGGCCTCGCCGCATGCGCGGCCGGACTGCCCCAGCGGCACCTGCAAGTGCGCGGTCATGGCGCAGCAGCCGCCCGAGCGCGCGACCTTGCTGATCGGCGACGGCCGCTCCGATTTCTGCCTGGCCGGCAAGGCCGACCTGGTGTTCGCCAAGGACGGTCTGCTGCGCCATTGCCGCGCCAACGGGATCGCCCATTGCGCGATCACCGGTTTCGACGACGCCATCGCCCTGCTGCCCGACCTGGCCGTGCCGGCCACGGCCGCCGTGTCCTTCCCGCTTCCCGTCACCCAACGAGCCTGATCCCGATGAACCGGAATGTTTCGCTTTCCTCGCTCGCACCGCTGCATGGCGATGCCGCGCCCGATCCGGAGGCGCTGCTGCGCACCGGTGCCGACCACCAGCGCGCGCTGAGCGATGCGCAGATGCTGGCCGACGAGTCCCAGTACTGCTCCTACGGCGACACCGTGCACTACAGCGAGCCGCCGCGCATCTTCGGCCGTTGCGACGGCAGCTACCTGTACGACACCGAAGAGGTGCCGTACCTGGACCTGCAGATGTGGTACTCGGCGGTCAACTTCGGCTACGCCAATCCGCGCCTGAACCAGGCGCTGACCCGCCAGATCGAGACCCTGCCGCAGGTCGCCAGCCAGTACCTGCACCCGACCAAGATCGAGCTGGCCAAGACCATCGCGGTCGACGCCGAGCGCAAGTGGGGCCGCAAGGGCCGCGTGCACTTCAACGTCGGCGGCGCGCAGTCGGTGGAAGACTCGCTGAAGCTGGTGCGCAACGCCAGCGCCGGCAAGAGCCTGGTGTTCGCCTTCGAAGGCGGCTACCACGGCCGCACCCTCGGCGCCTCGGCGATCACCTCGTCGTACCGCTACCGCCGACGCTTCGGCCATTTCGACCGCGCCCAGTTCATCGAATTCCCGTACCACTTCCGCGGCCCCAAGGGCATGTCCAAGGAAGAGTACGGCGAGCAGTGCGTGGCCAAGTTCGAGCGCCTGTTCGAGACCGAGTACAACGGCGTGTGGGATCCCAAGGCCGGGCAGTGCGAGTACGCGGCGTTCTACGTCGAGCCGATCCAGGGCACCGGCGGCTACGTGATCCCGCCGCCGAACTTCTTCACCGGTCTGAAGCGGGTGCTGGACAAGTACGGCATCCTGCTGGTGGTCGACGAAATCCAGATGGGCTTCTTCCGCACCGGCAAGCTGTGGGCGATCGAGCATTTCGGCGTGACCCCGGACGTGCTGGTGTTCGGCAAGGCGCTGACCAACGGCCTCAATCCGCTGGCCGGCATCTGGGCGCGCGAGGAACTGATCAACCCGACCGTGTTCCCGCCGGGTTCGACCCACTCCACCTTCGCCTCCAATCCGCTGGGCACCGCGGTCGGCCTGGAGACCATGCGCATGCTGGCCGAGACCGACTACGAGTCCATGGTGATGGCCAAGGGCGCGCACTTCCTGGACGGCCTGCGCGATCTGCAGAAGCGCCATCCGGAAATCGGCGACGTCGACGGCCTGGGCCTGGCCCTGCGCGCGGAAATCTGCCAGGCGGACGGCTTCACGCCGAACCGCAAGCTGCTCGACACCATGGTCGACATGGGCCTGGAAGGCGAGTTGCGCCACAACGGCAAGCGCATCGGCCTGATCCTGGACGTGGGCGGTTACTACAAGAACGTGATCACCCTGGCGCCGTCGCTGCACATCAGCCATGAAGAGATCGACCTGGGCCTGTCCTTGCTGGACCAGTTGCTGACCCGCGCCAAGCAGGTCGCATGAGCCGGGCGGGAGACGACGCGCGCGGTTCGCGTTGCCTCCCGCCGTTCGCCGCGGCGGCGGGCGCGTCAGCCCGCCGCGCGCAGCGCGATCACCGCATTGAGTCCGCCGAAGGCGAAGGAATTGCTCAGCACCGCCTGCACCTTGCGGGCGCGCGCCTGATTGGGCACGTAGTCCAGATCGCATTCCGGATCGGCATCGAGGAAGTTGGCCGTGGGCGGGACCAACTGCTCGCGCAGCGCGCCGAGCGCCGCCACCAGTTCCAGCGCGCCGGCCGCGCCGAGCGCGTGGCCGTGCACCGCCTTGGTCGAGCTGACCGCCAGCGCCTGGGCGTGCGCGCCGAACACCTGGCGCAGCGCCTGGGTCTCGCAGCGGTCGTTGGCCTGCGTGCCGGTGCCGTGGGCGTTGATGTAGTCGATCTGTTCCGGGGCCAGGCCGGCATCCTGCAGGGCCAAACGCATCGCCGTGGCAGCGCCGTCGACGCTGGGCGCGACGATGTCGCCGGCATCGGAACTCATGCCGAACCCCGCCAGTTCCGCCAGCGGCCGCGCGCCGCGGGCGGCCGCGTGCTCGGCGGTTTCCAGGACGAACATCCCGGCGCCTTCGCCCAGCACCAGGCCGCTGCGCTGCGCGCAGAACGGCCGGCAGGTGTCGTCGCTGACCACCCGCATCGCTTCCCAGGCGCGGATCAGCGGCAGGCTCAGGCAGGCTTCGCTGCCGCCGGCGATGGCCACGTCGGCCAGGCCGTGGCGGACCATCAGCGCGGCCTGGGCGAGGGCGTGGTTGGCCGAGGCGCAGGCGCTGGACACGGCGAAGGCCGGGCCGCGCAGGCCGAAGGCGATGCTGATCTGGCTGGCCGGGGCGTTGGCCATGCTGCGCACGATGGTCAGCGGATGCAGGCGTTCGGCCTGGTCGCGGTACAGCCGGCGCGATTGCTCGTCGCGGCTGAGTTCGGCGCCGACGCCGGTGCCGACCACCACCGCGCAGCGCGCGCCGAGTGCGGCATCCACGCGCAGGCCGGACTGGGCGACCGCCTCGCCGGCGGCGACCAGGGCCATCTGGGTCATGCGGTCGAGCTGGCCGGGGGCGATGCCGCCGGTCTGCGTGGCGTCGGGCGCGAACCCGGGCAGGGTCGCGGCCACGCGCATCTTCAGGGTGCTGAGCGGATCGGGCGAGGGCAGGGCGGCGATGCCGCTGCGGCCGGCGCGCATCGCGCTCCACAGCGCCTCGGCGCCGAGGCCGAGCGCGCTGACCGCGCCCATGCCGGTGATGACGACGCGCCGCGCGTGCGGAGAGGCGCCCATGATGCGTCAGTGCGCCGGTTGCGCCGCGCCGGTCGCCGCCTTGGCCGCCAGGGCGTCCTCGACCGCCTGCACCAGCTTGCCGAGCGAACCGTCGTCCAGGTTCGGGTCGCGCTGCGGGAAGGTGATGTCGAAGTGCTCTTCGATGTCGAACAGGATTTCGATGGCCTCGAGCGAATCCACGCCCAGGTCCTGCAGCTTGGCATCGGGGGTCAGGCGCGCCGGGTCGATCTCGCCATGCTTGGCGACGA
Source organism: Xanthomonas sacchari (assembly GCF_024266585.1). NCBI lineage: Bacteria > Pseudomonadati > Pseudomonadota > Gammaproteobacteria > Lysobacterales > Lysobacteraceae > Xanthomonas > Xanthomonas sacchari. Next base: position 3,074,667 of record NZ_CP100647.1, on the reverse strand, counting down.
TGCTGTGGATTTGCGACTCGATGGACGGGGTCATGGCAGTGCTCCGCGAAATGAAGGGCCACCGTGCGGCACCCGCCGCCGGTGGATCGCACGCTGCGGCCTGGGCCGCAGCATCCATTCTCCACGCTAGACGATCAATCTTGCAGATGCCTTTCGTCAACCAACTCGAGCCGCAGGCCTTGCAGCGGCAGTTCCTGCAGCACCCACCGTCCGGCTTCCTGATCCAGCCCCTGGAGCACGGGGTGCCGGCCTTCGAGGCCGATTTCGACCTGCTCACCACCGCCGAGCCGGCGCTGCGCGCGCGGGTGGCGCGGCTGCCGCTGCAGCGCCTGTGGCAGCGCCTGCTGCGGCCGCGCACCAGCTTCGTCGGCAGCACCGTCAGCGAATACGCCTGGCTGCCGCGCGCGGCCGATCCGGCGCAGTTGCCGCGGCAGTGGCGCGCGCAACTGGGCCGGCGCCGGGCGCTGATGATCGTCAAGGACGTGCCGCAGCGCTCGCCGCTGCTCGATGCCACCGACAACGCCTGGGCGCAGGCGTTCCTGGACGCCTGCGAGCGCACTGGCTACGTGCTGCTGCGCGGGCAGGCGCTGGCCTGGGTGCCGATCGACTTCGCCTCCACCGACGAGTACCTGGCGCGGCTCTCGCGCGGGCGCCGGCGCAACATCCGCCGCAAGCTGCGCTCGCGCGCCGAGCTGGAGATCGAGGTGCTGCCGACCGGCCCGGCCTTCGCCGATCCGGCGCTGCGCGCGCACTGCTATGCGCTGTACCAGGAGGTGTATGCGCAGAGCGAGATCCATTTCGACCTGCTTACCGCGCCCTTCTTCGATGCGCTGCTGACCGACGCCGACTCGGGCGGGCAGGTGTTCGTGTACCGGCACCAGGGCCGCATCATCGGCTGGAACCTGTGCTACGTGCATGAGGGCCGGCTGCTGGACAAGTACATCGGCCTGCACTACCCGGATGCGCGCGAGCACAACCTGTACGCGCTGAGCTGGATCGAGAACCTCGACTACGCCTGCCGCCATGGCCTGACGGCCTATGTCGCCGGCTGGACCGATCCGGAAGTGAAGGCGCAACTCGGCGCCAGCTTCACCTACACCTGGCATGCGGTGTACCTGCGCAATCCGCTGCTGCGCGCCGTGCTGCGGCGGCTGCGGCCGCTGTTCGAATCCGACGACGTCGGGCCGGCCGCCGATGCCGCCGAGGAGGACTGAGATGCGCACGCCGGTCCTGCTCGATCTCGACGCGTCGCTGGGTGCGGTGCCCGACGCCGTGCGCCTGCCGCTGCGCGACTGGTGCGACGGCCTGCGCTTCGCCTGTTCGATGGCGCGGCTGCGCCGCTTCGGCGCCGCGCTCGACCAGGCGCTGCCGGCGCAGTACGGCACGGTGCTGTTGGGCAGCGGCGATTTCCACCACTTGAGCCTGCCGCTGATCGTGCGCCTGGCGCAGCGCGCGCAGGCGCCGCTGCGGGTGGTGGTGTTCGACAACCATCCGGACAACATGCGCTTCCCGTTCGGGGTGCACTGCGGTTCGTGGGTGCGGCGCATCGCCGCGCTGCCGCAGGTGGCGCAGGTCGAGGTGGCCGGCATCACCTCCGGCGACGTCGGCTCCGGCCATGCCTGGGAGAACCATCTGTTGCCGCTGTACCGCGGCAAGCTGCGCTACTGGTGCAGCGGCGTCGATGTGGGCTGGGCGCGGCGGCTGGGCCTGGGCCGGGCGGTACGCGGCTTCGCCAGCGTCAGCGAACTGAGCGACGCCTTCGTCGACCACCTGCGACGCACGCCGATGCCGACCTACCTGTCGCTGGACAAGGACGTGCTGGATCCGCAGGACGTGCGCACCAACTGGGACCAGGGCCAACTGCGCGTGCCGCAGCTGCTGCAGGCGATCGACGCGCTGCGCGGACAGGTGTGCGGCAGCGACATCACCGGCGAGGTCTCGCTTGCCCATTACCCGCAGTGGTGGAAGCGCAAGCTGGCGGCGCTGGACGCGCAGCCGGAGCCGTCGCCGGCGGATCTGGCGGCGTGGCAGGCGCAGCAGCACGCCTTGAACCTGCGGTTGCTGGCGGCATTGGACGCGGCCAGCGTCGGCTAACCCGACCGGTGCCAAGGCGGTGCCTCCTGGGCGTCGTGGCAGCGACAGGCGCCGGGATGCAAGCCTCGCGCGGTTCGCTTGCGGCCGATGGCCGCTACGGTCGTTCGATGGGGCGCATGGATCGCGGAGGCGGACTGCCGGACACCTCCGGTGGGCTGCTTTTGTGACAACCAAGCGAGAGCGCAGGTCGTGCCGTGGGAGCGGCTTCAGCCGCGACGGGCGTTACCGGTCATGTCTGTCGCGGCTGAAGCCGCTCCTACAACAGAGGACGCTTCCCGTCGTTACCGGTTGCGCGTGCTGGCGAATGCCGCCCCGTCGCGGGTCAGGCGCTCGGCGCAGCGGCGTGCACCAGGTCTAGGTCCAGCGGCGCCGGCCCGACCGTCCCGGCGCAGGCCGCCTGCAGGGTGGCCACGATGCTCTCGAAGCGTGCCTCGTCCAGCCAGGGGCTGTTGCTGATGCTCAGGCAGCGCGCGGCGAAGTCGCTGGCGTTGGGCATCGGCGTGCGCGCGACGATGCCGTCCAGGTAGTCGTAGTCGGGCAGGGCATGCACGAACGGCACCGCCACGCCCAGCCCGCGCGGCCATAGTGCGGCCAACACCGCTTCGCGTGCGGCCGCATTGGGCAGCAGCACCATCAGGATCGGCCAGCTGCCCTGGGCGCCGGGGGAGTCGGCGATCACGCTCAGGCCGGGGATGCCGGCCAGGCGCGCGCTGCGGCGCCGGCCCTGTTCGCGGATCTGCGCCAGGAACGCCGGCCAGCGCGCGCTGGCGCGCACGCCTACGCCTTCGCGCCAGGCGCCGACGGCATGCTGGGCGATGGCGGTGCCGAAGCGGTCGCCGGCCGCGCCCACGCGGTCGCCGCGGCGCAGCGCGCGGCGCACCGGCAGGCCGTAGGCCCAGCGCAACGGCTGCGGCCGGTACAGCGCGGCGTAGCCGAGCAGTTCGAGGCTGCGCCGCAACTCCCAGCGCCAGTCGCGCTGGCCCAGGCGCGCGGCGGTGTCGGCGAGGTCGCGCTGCAGCGGCGCATGCCGCGACATCAACAGCCCGCCTTCGTAGAGGGTCAGGCCCTTGCCGGCGGCCAGGCTGCAGAAGCCGATATCTCCGCCCAGGCCGGCCGGGCGGCCGTCGGCGTGCACGCCGCCCAGCGCCTGCGCCGCGTCCTCGATCAGCAGCGCGCCGCAGCCCTCGGCGGCGCGGCGCAGCGGCGCCAGGTCGGTCAGGCGTCCGCCCAGATGGGTGGCGATGATCGCCAGGGTGTCGCTGCCGCAGCGTTGCGCCAGCTGCGCCGGGTCCAGGTCCAGCGAGCCGGGCAGCAGATCGCACAGCACCAGTTGCAGGCCGCAGTGCGCCACCGCCAGCGCCACCAGCGGGCAGGTGTAGGCCGAGACCAGCACCTGCCGGCGTCGGCTGGCCGCGGCCAGGGTGCGCAGGGCCACGATCAGCGCGGCGGTGCCCGAGCAGGTCAGCAGCGCCTGCGGCAGGCCGAGCGCGCTGGCCAGGCGCGTGCGCGGGCGGCCTGGCCACAGGTCGCGCCACTGCAGCGGCAGGCCGGCGGTCGGCGGGATCTCAATGCGCATCGGCAGGGTCCGCGCGTTCGCCGATCGCCAGGCAGACGATGCCGCCGACGATCAACGCCGCGCCCAGCGCCTGCAGCAGGCCGATGTGTTCGTTGAACCACCAGGCCGACAGCAGCATCACGCTGACCACTTCCAGGTGCGAGGCGGCGAAGGCCGGGCCGATCGGCGCGTGCTCGAGCAGCTTCATCCAGGTGAAGAACGCGCCGACGTAGCCCAGCAGCGCGGCGTACAGCCATGGGCTGCCCAACAGGCGCAGCACCCAGGCCAGTTCGGCCTGCGGCGGGAACGCATGGGTGCCGGCCAGCTTGAAGCCGATCTGGGCCAGGGTGTCGAAGCTCAGCAGTAGGGCGAAACCCACCGCGTAGCGATGCAGCGGCGGCCGGCTCACGAGCCCAACCCCACCACCGCCACGCCGGCGCTGACCAGGCAGATGCCGGCCACCTGCATGCGCCCGAGGCGTTCGCCGAACAGCCAGCGCCCGGCCAGCATGATCGCCACGATGTTGATCGAGCCCAGCAGCACGCCGCGGCCCAGCGGCACCAGCGACAGGAACGCGGTCCAGGCCAGGAACTCGAACACGTAGCAGCCCACGCCCAGCCACAGCTGCGGCTGCGCGGCCATGTTCCGCCAGCGTGCCATGCCGCTGCCCTGCGGGTGGCTGGCGACGTACTTGAAGGCGAGTTGGCCGGCGGTGTCCAGCGCCACCGTCGCCAGCCAGATCGCCACCACCGGGCCGGTCATCGCCATCAGGCGGCGGCCTGCTGCGGCGCGGACAGGGCGGCGAAGAACCGCGCCAGGCGCGCGCCGAGCACGCGCCGTTCGCGGTCCAGGGTGATCATGTGGTAGCTGTCGTGCAGCAGCAGCAGTTCGGTCGGCCCGGAGACGTTGGCGATCACCAGCCGCGCGTTGCGCAGGTCGGCGATGTCGTCCTCGGTCGCGTGCGCGACCAGGCACGGCGCGACCACCTTGGGCAGGTTGCGGCGCACGTCGCGCGAGAGCAGGTACATCTCGGCCAGAGCATGCCAGGGGTTGCCGGGCAGGCCGGCGGCGCTGCTGTCGCCGCCGAGCATGGCGCTGCTGACCTGGGCGCGGATGCGCTCGTCGCGCAGGCCGTACGGCGGCTCTTCCAGGAACATGCGGCGCTTGCCGATGCCCAGGCGCTTGAACCAGGGCAGCAGGAACGCCAGCCGCGCGCGCTTGGGGATGTTCCAGCCGTCGTAGCGGAAGGTGGCGCCGAGCACGCCGACCCCGTCCACCCACTGCGGACGCTCCTGCGCCAGGCGCAGCGCCAGCAGTGCGCCCATCGACAGCCCGGCCACGAACAGCCGGTCGACCTGGGGCCGGATCCGGGCCGCGGCGGCCTCGACGCTGGCGTACCAGTCGCGCCAGCCGGTGGCCAGCAGGTCGTCCTCGTCGCCGCAGTGGCCGGCCAGTTGCACGCCGTAGACGCTGAAGCCTTCGCGGTTCAGGCTCTTGCCGAGCAGGCGCATCTCGCTGGGCGTGCCGGTCAGGCCATGGATCAGCAGCACGCCGTTGCGGCCGCCCTCGAAGTGGAACTCGGCAGATTGGATCATCGGAATGGACGCGGCTGCGCAGTCTCGTTAATCCGTGCAGGGTGGCCGCTGCGCGTTTCAGCAGCCTTTCGCCGCGGCCGCGGCGTGCGATGTTCAGCGCTTGGCCGCGGCCGGGTTGCGGAAGCGTACCAGCACGCGCTGGCCCAGGCGCAGGGTCGAGGGCTGGGTGAAGGCCAGCACGCAGGCCACGCTGCGGTCGTTGCCGGCGGGCGTGGCGTCGTCGTGCAACTGGGTGGGACCGTAGGCCGGCGCCAGCCAGCGCACCACCGCCTCGCCGAGCACGGTCTGGCGGCCGTCGTCGCTGATCACCTCCGCGGCCATGCCCGGGGTGACGCTGCCGGCATAGCTTTCGTTCAATTCGGCGCGGACCAGGCGCGGCGCATCCGGCAGCAGGGTCAGCAGCGGCGCGTTGGCGTCGCTGCGCGCGCCGACCGCGGCCGACAGCTGCAGCACGCGGCCGGCCACCGGCGCCTGCAGCCGGTACTGCGCGCGCTGCAGCTCGGCCGCGCGCACCTGTGCGTCTGCCAGGGCCGCGTCGCTGCGCGCGGTGTCCAGGGCGTCGACCACGCTCTGCACCGCGTCGCTGGCGTCGTCGGCGCTCTGGCCGTCGCCGGCGCCCAGGCGTGCGGCCTCGGCCAGCCGCCGTTGCTTCTGCTGGGCGCTTTGCAGGCGCTGCTGCAGTTGCTTCAGGTGGGTGGCCGCGGCCTGCGCGCGGGTGCGGGCGATGTCCAGCTCGACCGCGGCGGCGCGGTCGTCGCCGGCGACCAGCAGGGCGCCTTTTTGCACTGCGTCGCCTTCGTGCACCGGCACCTCGCGCAGGGTCGCGGCGACCGGCAGGCCGAGCTTGAGCACGCCGCCTTCCACGTCGATGCGGCCGCGCGCCACTGCCAAATAGGCGGCGGGGGCGGCAGCCGGCGCGGCGGCCGGCGTGCGGTCCGAGGGCGCGCATGCGGCCAGCAGCAGGCTCAGCAGGGGCGCGGCGGCGAACGCTTTCATGGGTCGGGATTCCGTGAGGGCAGGGGCGAGGGCGGCGCGTTCACGCGGCGGTCGTCGAGGATGCGGCCGTCCTCCATCGACAGCACGCGGTCGGCGTGGCGGATCAGGCGCGGGTCGTGGCTCACGCACAGCACCATGGTGTTGTGGCGGCGTGCGATGCGGTGCAGCAGGTCGATCACGATCTGGCCGTTGCCGGCGTCCAGCGCGCTGGTCGGTTCGTCGGCGAACAGCAGCGCCGGGTGCTTGGCCAGCGCGCGGGCGATCGCCACGCGCTGCTTCTCGCCGCCGGACAGTTCGGCCGGGCGCAGGTGCTGGCGGTGGGCGATGCCGACCTCGGCCAGCGCTTCCTCGGCGCGGCTGCGCACCTCGGCGGGCGCCAGGCCCATGTACTGCAGCGGCAGCCGCACCTGGTCCAGCGCGCACAGCGCCGGAAAGAGATTGAAGCCCTGGAAGATGAAGCCGGTGTGGCGCAGGCGGAACTGTTCCAGCGCGCTGGCGCCGAGCGCGCCCAGTTCCTCGCCCAGCGCCAGCACCTGGCCGGCATCGGCGCGCTGCAGGCCGCTGAGGATCGACAGCAGGGTGCTCTTGCCGCAGCCGGACGGGCCGGAGATCAGGGTCAGTTCGCCCGGCCACACCTGCAGTTCCACGTCGCGCAGCACCGGCGTGCGCAGGCTGCCGGAGACGAAGCTCTTGCACAGCCCGCTGCCGCTGAGGGTGGCGGCGGCCGGGTGCAGCGCGGCGGAGGCGACGATGCGGCTCATCGCAGCAGCAACGCCGGATCGGCGCGGCGCAGCCCGCGCAGCGCGGCCAGGGCCGAGACCACGGTCAGCAGCATCACCGCGCACACGCACAGCCCCCAGCCGCCGGCGTTGAACGCCACCGGCACGTCGTGCGCGCGGGCCAGCGCGACCAGCGCCGCGCCCAGCGCGCTGGCGCCGATCAGGCCCAGCGCGCCGACCCAGGCCGCCTGTTCCAGCACCACCCAGCGCAGGTTGCGCATGCTCACGCCCAGCGCGTTGAGCGTGGCGTACTCGCGCGCGGCGCCGAGCACGGTGCCCAGCAGGGTCTGGCTGGTGATGGCCACGCCGACCAGCAGCACGATGCCGCCCAGGAACAGCACGCCGGAGCCGGCGCCGGTGTCGAACATCCAGAACAGGATGCTGCGCCGGGCGAAATCGTCGGCGCTCCAGGCTTCCACGCGCGGCCGCGTGACCGCGCTGTCGATCGCCTGCGCCACCGCCTGCGGGTCGGCGCCGGGGCGCAGCTTGGCCACCATGTAGGTCGGCCAGTCCGGATGCGCGGTGTCGCTGTTGAGCGCGCGCGCGGTGTCCAGCGAGGCCAGCACGTTGACCCCGCCCAGCGCGCGCAGGCCGCGGCCGACCCCGATCACCCGCACGCGGTGGCCGTTGATGCGCGCGCTGCTGCCGACGGCGACGCCCAGCTTGTCCAGTTCCGCGCGGTCCACCACCACGGTGTCCGGCTCGCGCAGCGCCGCGCGCAGGGCCGGGCTGAGCAGGCGCGAGAACATCAGCCCGCCGTCGCGGGTGTCGATGCCGGAGATGTAGACCGAGACGGCACCGGTGTCGCCGGGGCCGCGCCAGTCGCCGTCGAACCAGATGAACGGTTCGATCTGCGCCACCCGCGGGTCCAGGTACAGCGGCGCGGCCGCGTCCGGGTCGATGGCGCGGCCCTGGTCCACGCTCTGCGTGCCGGGATAGCCCAGCCACAGGTCGGCATCGGAGCCGGAGACGTAGACGCTGGCGCTGCCGAAGATGCCCAGCACCAGCGCGGTCTGCAGCAGCAGCAACAGGCTGGCGAAGCCCACCGACACCACCACCGGCAGGAAGCGGCGCCACTCGTAGCGCAGGGTCTGGCGGGCCAGCGCGACCATCAGGGCTGCGCGCCTTCGCGCTCGCTACCCGGGATCGGCGCGGTGGCGCTGCCCAGTGCGGTGTGCAGGGCGACGTAGGCCAGGTCGCGCTGGCGCTGCGCGTCCAGCAGTTCCAGGTCGGCCTGGTCGCGCGCGGCCTGCTGCGTGGCAACCTCCAGGTCGCTGCCCAGGCCCAACTGCCGGCGCTGTTGCGCGACGTCGCTGGCCTGCTGCTGTGCCTGCAGCACCTGCTGCTGCGTCTCGACGTTGCGCCGCTGCTGTTCGAGCGCGGTCAAGGCGTCCTCGACCTCGTTGACCGCCGCCAGCACGGTCTGCCGGTAGGCCAGGGTCGCCGCTTCCAGCAGGTCGCCGCGTGCCTTGGCCTTGGCCTGGCGGATGCCCCAGTCGAACAGCGGGATGTCGATCACCGGGCCGAACGAGGCGATGCCGTGGGTGGCGGTGCGGCGATGGGTCAGCAGGCTGGTCGACCAGCGGATCGCGCCGCCCAGGCCGATGCTGCCGTAGCGGTCGGCGCGGGCGATGCCCAGGGCGCCGGCGGCGCTGATCACCTCGGCCTCGTGCGCGGCGATGTCCGGGCGCCGCCGCAGCAGGTCGGCCGGCACGCTGTCGACCGCGGCGATCTGCAGTTGCCCCGGCGCGGTGGTGGCCGCGGCCGTACTCCATGCCGGGTCGGGCGTGTCGCGGCCCAGCAGCACCGCCAGGCGCCGCGCGGCCGCGGCGGCGGCGTCGCGCGGTTCGTTCACCGCGCTCTGCGCCTGCAGCGCCGCGGCCTGCGCCTGCGCGGCGCTGGCCGGCGTGGCCAGATGCAGGTCGACCAGGGTCTGCTGCAGGCTGGCCTGGCGCTGGCGCGCGCTGGCGATGTCCTGCAGCAGGCGTTCGGCCTGCTGCGCGTGGCGCAGGTCGATCCAGTTGTGCGCCACGTCGGAGATCGTCGCCGCGCGCACCTGCGCCAGGTTGGCCTGGGCGCTCTGCAGGTCGCCGCGGGCCATGCGGTTGGTGGCTTCGCCGCGGCCGAACAGCGGCAGTTCCCATTCCGAATCGACGCCCACGACCAGGAACGAGGCGCTGGCGTCCGGGTCGATCGGGTCCTCGGTGCGCGCGCGTAGCTGCGGCCGAAGTGTCGCGTCGGCGACCGCGTCCAGCCGCCGCGCCGCGCGCAGCCGCGCCAGCGCCTGGCCGACCTCGAGATCGTCCCGCAGCGCCTGCGCGACCAGCGCGTCGAGCTGCGGATCGTGGAAATCCTGCCACCAGGCGCTGCCCGGCGGGCGCGGCACGGCCGCCTGCGGCGTCGCGCTGCTCCACTGTGCGGGCAGCGACGGCTGGCGCAGGTCGGGGATGCGCTGGCTGGCGCAGCCGCCCAGCGCGAGCGCGGCGGCCAGCGCCAGCAGCGCGGCCGGGCGGGGGCGTAGGCGGCTCATGCCTGCGGCTCCGCGCCGGCCGGCAGGTCCAGTTCCGCGCGCAAGCCGCCCAGCGCCGAGCGCCGATAGCGCAGCGTGGCGTGGTGGCGGGCGGCGATGTTGGCGACGATCGCCAGGCCCAGGCCGGTGCCGCCTTCGGGCGCGTCCGGGGCGCGGAAGAAGCGCTCGCCCAGACGCGGCAGCAGGGCATCGTCGATGCCGTTGCCGGCGTCGTCCACGGCCAGGCGCACGGACAGCGCATCGCGCCGCAGGCTGACCGTGACCACGCGGCCGGCGGCATGGCGGAAGGCATTGTCCAGCAGGTTGTCGAGCAGCTCGCGCAGCGTATAGCTGTCGGCGGCCACCCAGGCCGCCGCGTCGTCGTCGCCGGCGTCGTAGCCCAGGTCCACGCCGGCGTGCAGCGCGTCGGGGATGCGCTCGGCCAGCGCCTGCGGCAGCCATTGCGCCAGGTCCAGCGGCAGCAGCGGACGGATGCTCTCGCGCGGCGCCTGGGTGCGGGTCAGCGCCAGCAACTGGGTGGAGGTGCGGGTGGCGCGGTCGGTCAGCTGGCGGATGTGCTGCATCGCCTGCGCGGTGTCCTCCGGGCGATGGCTGGCCTGGGCGCGTTGCACGTGCATGCTCAGCCCGGCCAGCGGCGTGCGCAACTGGTGCGCGGCGTCGGCGAGGAAGCGCTCCTGCAGCGCCATCATGTGCTTGAGGCGGCCGAGCAGGCCGTCGATGGCCTGGGTCAGCGGCAGGATCTCCACCGGGATGTCCGGGCCGGACACCGGGCTGAGGTCGCGCTGGCTGTCGTCGAGCCGGCGCACCGCCGGCTCCAGCATGCGCAGGCCGACCCGCACGCCGTGCCAGACCAGCACCAGCAGGGAGCAGGTGAGCAGCAGTTCGGTCGGCAGCATCAGCATCAGGATCTCGCGGGCGCGGCGGTGGCGATCGTCCAGGGTCTCGGCCACCGACACGGTCAGCCAGTCGCCCGGCTCCAGCGCCGAGGGCAGCAACAGGCTGGCCACGCGCACCGGCACGCCGTTGTCCATGTGGTCGTCGTAGAGCATCACCCGGCCGACCTCGGCCGGATCCGGGTGCGCGGGAATCGGCTGGGTGCTGCCGCTGATCACCCCGTGGCGGCGGCTGTCCAGCTTGAAGAACACCCGGCCGTCGCTGCTGTACTCCAGCAGTTGCCGCGCCTGCAGGGTCAGCGGCATGCGCTCGCCGGGGTCGTTGACCGCGTTGGCCAGGCCCTGCGTGTCCTCCTTCAGGTCCATGTCGTGGACGTGATTGGTGTACTTGAGCATCAGCAGGTAGAACAGCGCCGAGACCACCAGCATCAGCAGCATGGTCGGGATCAGCAGGAACGCCAGCAATCGCCGGCGCAGGCTGGGATGGCGGTATGCCGGCGACTGCGCGGCCGCGGTCGCGCTCACTGCGGGATCTGTGCGTGGTCGGCGGCCGGTGAGGCGGCGCGCGACTCCTCCAGCAGATAGCCCAGGCCGCGGATGGTGCGGATGCCGACGCCGGCGCCATGCAGCTTGCGCCGCAGGCGGTGCATGGAGATGTCCAGGCCGTTGTCGGTGATTTCGTGTTGCCAGTCGCACAGCGCCTCGGTCAGCTGGCTGCGGCTGACCACGCGCCCGCTGCGCAGCAGGAGGGTTTCCAGCAGGGCGAACTCGCGCGCGGTCAGGTCCAGCGGCTGGTCCTGCAGCCACACCCGGCGCCCGGCCAGGTTGATGCGCAACTGGCCCAGCACCAGTTCCGGCACGCCGCCGCTGCTGCTGCGGCGCAGGAGCGCGCGGGTGCGGGCGAGGAACTCGGACAGTTCGAAGGGCTTGATCAGGTAGTCGTCGGCGCCCTGGTCGAGCGCGTGGATGCGGTCTTCCACCGCGTCGCGCGCGGTCACCACCAGGACCGGGATCTCGTCGCGGCGCGCGCGCAGGCGTTGCAGCACCTGCAACCCGTCGCGACGCGGCAGGCCCAGATCGAGGACCAGCAATTGATAGCTTTCGCTACCGAGCGCGCGTTCGGCGGCGGCGCCATCGCTGACATGATCCACCACGTGGCCGCACTCGGCGAGCGAGTCGCGCAACGCAACGGCAATGGACGTATCGTCTTCGGCGACCAGAATGCGCATGGCGCGGAATGCTTGCAACGGGGATGTGGGAAAACCGTCGTAATCGGCGGTCGCGAAGGCGCTACGATGGGATTCGTTAATGTAGCGTCGATGACGATTGTGCGGCAGGCGACGAGGCCTTGTCATCCACGGCCCCGCAGGCGCCGGGTGGAGGCGTCGCTGCGCCCATGTCGGAAAAGTCCTACACGCGGACGCGGTGTCGGCCGATCGTCACGGCCCGCGTGCCCAGGCACCATGCACCTGTCGGCAACGTCACCGCTCCCGCGCCAGGGAGACGGGTTCGCACGGAATCGAACGGATCTCGATTCGCCGGCCACTTTTCGTTCCCGCAGGCGCCAACGGACCGGCGCAGGTTCACTGCGATCGGAATCACAGGGAAGGAAACGCACGAGGCCCCGGCATGCCGGGGCCTCGTGCGTTCTGGGTTCCGCTGGACTGCGTGCGTGCTTGCGTGCGTGTGGGCGGCCAGCCAGTGGCCTGCGCACGGCGGCTGGTCCTGGCCCGCGGTCAGCGGCGCGTGGGGACGGTTGCGCCGCCGGCAATGCGGTCGAGCGTGCCGCACCTGCGCTCCACGCGCGTTCGCCCCGGCTGGCGCCGGCGCTGTGCCCGGTTTCCCCGCGGAAGCGGCCCGAGTCGTACCTGGCAAGCGGATGCGGCCGGGCGCCAGGCCCTCTCGCGATGGCGCCTGCCCGCAGCCGACGGCGAACCTGCGGCAACACGGGGGTCGCCGCCGGGACATCCAGCGGGCGCCTCGGCAAATCACAACGTTCGCCGAGACATGCACCTCAAGGCGGCCGAATCACCTCAGCCGCGGTGCCCCGCTTTTACGATTCCCCCCTCCCGATTCCCGATTCCCAGCCTCAAAGCGCCCAATCCAGCCGCAAGCCGGCCACCAGGGCATTGGGCAGGTCGCGGGTGCGCGAGGGCTCGTTGAACTGGTCCGGATGCACGATGTAGTGCAGGTTCGGGGCGATGCGCAGTTTCGGGGTCACCTCGATGCCGTAGCTCAGTTCCATCATGGTCTGCGCGCGGTGCGGGGTGCCGCTGCCGCCGGCCGCGGCGCGGGCCAGGCGCAGGTCCTCCAGGGCGTCGTCGCTGTAGTGCTGCTGGGTGACGACGAAGGCGATGTTGTCGTTCGGGCGGCTGGCGAAGGTGCCGCGCTGGACCAGGCCCAGTTCCAGGAAGTGGTCTTCGATCAACTGCCCGGAGGTGCCCTTGAGCACCGAGCCGAACAGCACCAGGCCGCGGTTGCTGTCCGGGTCGGGGCGGGTGACCTGCTGTTCGAAGCGGAAGAACGCGCCGGAGCGGCCGTTGCGGGTGGCGTAGTCCAGCCCGCTCAGCCGCGACGGGTTGCCGTTGCGGTCGTTGAGCGGATCGCGGTAATCGGAGTTGTCCTGCCAGCCGCCCAGCTCGTACAGCGCCGGCAGGCGCGCGCCGCTGGCCTGGGTGCTGTAGCCGATCGCGTAGGGCACGATCACCCCGGTGCGGTCGTTGGTGCTCCAGTTCAGGCCGTGCTGGCCGCGCTCGGCCTGGATCGGGTTGACCTCGTAGGCGCCGACGTGGACGTAGACGTTCGGCGTCACCCAGGCCTTGGCGTGCGCGGCCCAACTGGACACCGGCCAATAGGTGAAGTTGCTGGTGCGGAACACGAAGGTCGGGTTGCCGCAGGCCGAGTTGCCCTGGAAGTAGCCGCACAGCTCCGATCCCAGGAAGTGGATGTTGGCCACGCTGCGGCCGGCTTCCAGTTCCAGGCGGTCGTTGAACAGCTTCTGGTCGATGGTGAAGTTGGCCAGGCGCGTGCCCTGGCCGCCGTAGATTTCCTGCACCGAGGTGCTGTTGCCGATGTTGCCGTTGGCCAGGTTGGTGCCGTGGCGGTTGATGCCGTAGACCTTCAGCGTGGCGCCGTTCCAGCCCATCAGCCGTTGCAGGTCCACGTCGGTGCCGAACATCAGCTGTCCGGCATAGGCGCTGCCCTGGTGCTTGCCGCCGTCCAGCGAGACCGCGGCCTCGCCGGTGTAGGCGAGCTTGGGCGTGAACGCGTCGCTGGCGTCCTGGGCGTGGGCCAGCGGCGCGGCGAGGGCGAGCGCCAGTGGGGCGAGGGCGAAGGGCAGGCGCGAGACGAGGGAATGGGACATGGGTGGGACTCCTCAGCAAGGGAAGGCCGGCGCGCCGCCCACGGCGGCGGGGAGGGGCATCGCCAGGGCGACGCGCCGGCGCATGGACGGGACTAGGCGACGACCGGCTTCTTGAGCACCCGCAGCGCGACCGCGGTGACCACGGTGCCGGCGAGCAGCGCCACCAGGTACATGCCCAGGTGGGTGACCGCATTGGGGATCGGCAGCACGAACACGCCGCCGTGCGGCACCTTCAGCTCGGCGCCGGCGGCCATCGAGATCGCGCCGGCCAGCGCCGAGCCGAGCATCAGCGCGGGGATGGTGCGCAGCGGGTCGCGTGCGGCGTACGGGATCGCGCCTTCGGTGACGAAGGCCAGGCCGAGCACGCCGGTGGCGGCGCTGCTGCCGCGCTCGTCCTGGGTGAAGCGGTTGCGGAACACCCAGGTGGCCAGGGCGATGCCCAGCGGCGGGGTCATGCCGGCGACCATCGCCGCGGCCATCGGCGTGTACACCTGGCTGGCGATCAGGCCGGTGGAGAAGGCGTAGGCGGCCTTGTTGACCGGCCCGCCCATGTCGAAGGCCATCATCGCGCCCAGCAGCAGGCCCAGCAGCACCGCGCTGCTGCCCTGCATGCCGCGCAGCCATTCGGTCAGCCAGGCCAGCAGCTCGGCCACCGGCTGGCCGACCACGTAGAGCATGGACAGGCCGACCAGCAACGTGCCCAGCACCGGCAGGATCAGCACCGGCTTCAGGCCTTCCAACGTGCGCGGCAGCTTGATCGCCCGGTTCAGCGCGGCCACGCCGTAGCCGGCGATGAAGCCGGCCAGGATGCCGCCGATGAAGCCGGCGCCGAGGTTGGCCGCGACCATGCCGCCGATCATGCCCGGGGCGATGCCGGGGCGGTCGGCGATGGAGTAGGCGATGTAGCCGGCTAGCGCAGGCACCATCAGGGTGAAGCCGGCCTTGGCGCCGATCTGGAACAGCGACCAGGCCAGGGTGCCCTTGTGCGCGTCGTCGAAGGCGTAGATGCCGCCGAGCGCGAACGCCAGTGCGATCAGCAGGCCGCCGGCGGTGACGAACGGCAGCATGAACGACACGCCGGTCATCAGGTGCTTGTACGGCCCCGCGGAGCGCCCGCCCTGGGCCTTGGCCGGGGCGCCGCCGCCGTTGCCGGCGGCGTGCACGCTGGCCTCGGCCAGGGCCTTGCGGATCAGTGCCGGGCCGTCGTTGATCGCCGGCTTGGTGCCGCTCTTGAACAGGCGCTTGCCGCCGAAGCGGCCCAGGTCGACCTCGCGGTCGGCGGCGATCAGCACCAGGTCGGCGGCGGCGATCTCCTCGGCGCTGAGCGCGTCCTGCGCGCCGACCGAGCCCTGGGTTTCCACCCGGATCTGGTGGCCCAATGCCTTGGCCGCCTGCTGCAGGCCCTCGGCGGCCATGAAGGTATGGGCGATGCCGGTGGGGCAGGAGGTGATGGCGACGATGCGCTTGCTGCTGCCGCCGCCGCTGCCATCGCTGGCGGCCGTGGCGCCCACGGCGGCGTCGGACGCCGCCGCGGCCAGCAGCGGCGCCAGCACCGCGCCGGCGTCGGCCAGCACCGCGTCCAGCGCGCTGCGCTGCACGCTGCGGCCGCCGAAGCGGGCGGCATCGGCGTCGCCGTCGCCGACCAGCAGCAGCGGCGCGGCGGCGGGCGCCGCGGCCAGGTCCAGCGGGGCGATCACGCCCTGCGGCGTGCGCACCTCGGCCTGCAACACCGCGCCCCGCAGCGTGGCGGCATGGCGCAGCGCCTCGGCGGCGAGGACGGCTTCGGTACTGCGATCGCCGGCGGCGATCACCACGAGAATCGGATTCATGCGGGCTCCCGATGAGCGCAAGAGGGCGCGGCGCACAGCGGCGACGCGGCGGAAGTCATGACAGGGTCTCGAGGCCGACCGCGGCGGCCAGCTCGGCCAGGCGCTCGCGCGGCAGGCGGCGGGCGACGCCGCTGCCCAGCGTGGCCACGGCGAAGGCGGTAGCCTGGCGCGCGCAGGTAGCCAGGTCGGCGTCGGCGCGCAATGCCGCCACCAGGCCGGCGACCATCGCGTCGCCGGCGCCGACGCTGCTGCCGCCGGTCACCTGCGGCGGCTGCGCCAGCAGCGCCTGCTCGCCGCGCACGAACAGCGCGCCGTCGCTGCCCAGCGACACCGCGACCAGGCCGATGCCGCGCGCCAGCAGGGCGCGCGCGGCGCCGAGCAATTCGGCGGTGCTGGCCAGCGGCGCGCCGGCCCACTCCTCCAGTTCGTGGCGGTTGGGCTTGATCGCGAACGGCAGTTGCGCGCGCGGGGCGTCCAGTGCGGCGTGCAGCGGCGCACCGCTGGTGTCCAGCAGCACCCGCGCGCCGGCGGCCGCGGCCTGCGCCTGCAGGTGCCGCCAGGTATCCGTGGCCAGGCCGCCCGGCAGGCTGCCGCAGAGCACCACCGGCAGGCCGGGGCGCAGCAGGTCGGCCAGGCGCGCGCCGATGGTGTCGAGCTGCGCCTGGTCCAGCGCCAGGCCGGGCAGGTTGATGTCGGTGGTGGCGCCGCTGTCGGCGGCGACCAGCTTGAGGTTGGTGCGGGTGTCGCCGGGCACGCGCAGGCAGCGGTCGTCGATGCCGCGGGCGGCGAACAGCGCCTCGAACGCCTGCGCGTTGTCCGCGCCGAGCGCGCCGAGCGCGGCGCAGCGCAGGCCGGCGTCGGCCAGGCAGGCGGCGACGTTGATGCCCTTGCCGCCGGCGATGGCGTGGGCGCTGCGCGCACGGTGTACCTGGCCCGGTTGCAGCCGGTCGATCGCCACGGTCAGGTCGATCGCCGGATTCAGGGTGACGGTGACGGCATCGACGCTCATGCGCCGGCTCCGCCGTCGAGCGCGCGCACGTCCGCCGCGCTCTCGCAGTCCAGCGCGCGCTGCGCCAGCGCCTGCAGCGCGTCCAGGCGGCTGCCGCGCAGGCGCGCCTTCACCGCCGGGATGTCGTTCGGGGTCATCGACAGCTCGTGCACGCCCAGCCCGGCCAGCAGCGCCGCGCCGAACGCATCGCCGGCCAGCCCGCCGCACACGCCGACCCAGCGGCCGTGGCGCGCCGCGCCCTCGACGGTGGTGCGGATCAGCCGCAGCACCGCCGGATGCAGGCTGTCGGCCTCGGCGGCCAGGTCGGGGTTCTGCCGGTCGATGGCCAGGGTGTACTGGGTCAGGTCGTTGGTGCCGATCGAGAAGAAATCCGCATGCCTGGCCAGCGCGTCGGCCTGGATCGCCGCCGCCGGCACTTCGATCATGATGCCCAGCGGCACCTCCGGCGCCTGCAGTTCCGCACGCAGGCGCTCGCATTCGGCGCGCAGCGTCAGCAGTTCCGCGACCGAGGTGATCATCGGGAACATGATCGCCAGGCGCGCGCCGTCCTTGGCCGCGCGGTACAGCGCGCGCAGTTGCGGTTGCAGCAGGTCGGCGCGGCGCAGCAGCAGGCGCGCGCCGCGCACGCCCAGGAACGGGTTTTCCTCGCGCGGCAGGTTCAGGTGCGCGACCTGCTTGTCGCCGCCGATGTCCAGCGCGCGCACGATCAGCGCGCGGCCGTCCAGCGCCTGCGCCATCGCCGCGTAGGTGGCGTACTGCTCGTCCTCGCTGGGGGTGCTGCCGCGCTCCAGGAACAGGAATTCGGTGCGCATCAGGCCCACGCTCTCGGCGCCTTGCGCCAGCGCCGCGGCGACCTGCTCGGGCAGGTTGACGTTGGCGCCGATCTCCAGGCGATGGCCGTCCTCGGTCTGCGCCGGCTGGTTGCGCTGCTCGGCCTCGCGCGCGCGCAACTGCTGCTGTTCCTCGATGTAGGCGCGGGCCGAGGCCAGGTCGGCCTCCGACGGCGCCAGGTACAGGCGGCCGCTCGTGCCGTCGACGATGACCGTGGCGCCATCCTCCAGATCCAGCAGGTCGGCGCCGCCGGCGACCAGCGCCGGCAGGCCGAGGGTGCGCGAGAGGATCGCGGTATGCGAGGTCGGGCCGCCCACCGCGGTGGCCAGGCCGAGCACGCGGCTGGTGTCGAGGTGGGCGGTGTCCGACGGCGACAGGTCGTGCGCGAGCAGGATGCACGGCGCGGTCGGCAACTGCTCCAGGCTGCCGCCGGCCAGGCTCGGATCCAGCTGCGCCAGCACCCGGCGGCCGACATCGCGCAGGTCGCTGGCGCGGCCGGCGAGCACGGCGTTGCCCAGCGCCGAGAGCCTGTTGGCCAGGCGCTCGACCGACTGCTGCCAGGACCAGGCGACGCCGTGGCCCTCGACCATCAGCTGGCAGGCCAGGGTGATCAGGTCGGTGTCGTTGAGCAGTTCGGCCTGGGCGCGGAAGATCGCCGCGTCGCCGGCGCCGAGGCGGCGCCGGGTGTCGTCCTCGATGGCTTGCAGTTGCGCGCGGGTGCGCTGCAAGGCGTCGTGCAGCAGGGCGCCGCCGTCACTCAGCGGCACCGGCGTGTCCGCCACCGCGACCTCGTGGCCGGCCAGCTTGTGCACCACGCCGATCGCCAGGCCCGGGCTGGCACCGATGCCGACGATGGCCGGTTGCGCCTGCGGCGGGGTCCAGCCGGCGAGCGGTGCGGCGCGGCGTTGCGCGGCGGCCTCGGCGTCGGCCTGCTCCTGCGCGGTCAGGGCGTCGATCACGCTGCGCAGCCGCGCCAGCGCCGCGGCGGCATCCTGGCCTTCGGCCGAAATGGTCACGCTGTCGCCGGCGTGCAGGCCCAGTTGCAGCAGCGACACCAGGTTCTTGGCGTCGCCGACCTGGTCGCCGGCGCGCACCTGGATGCGGGCGGCGAAGCCGCGCGCGGTTTCCACCCAGCGCGTGGCCGGACGCGCGTGCAGGCCGGTGGGATAGCGCACGGTCCAGTCGAAGCGCTCGGCCAGGTCGCTGGCCGGCGCGGTGGGCGCGGCCGGGGCCGCATCCTCGCTCAGCGCGGCGACGATCGCCTGCGGGTCGTCGCTGGCGAACAGCGCCTCCAGCCGCGGCTGGTCCTGGATCAACCGGGTCAGCCGCCGCAGCAGGGCGATATGGGTGTCGGACTGGGCGGCGATGGCGACCACCAGGTGCGTGGTCTGGCCCGGGTTCCACTCCACGCCGTCGCGCAGCTGCAGCACCGCGATGCCGTCGCGGCGCACCAGGTGGCGGTCTTCGCCGGTGCAGTGCGGGATCGCCACGCCGTGGCCCAGGAAGGTGTTGGCCAGCGCTTCGCGGCGCAGCATGCTGGCCTCGTAGGCCGGCGGCACGCAGCCGGCGGCGACCAGCAACTGCGCCGCCTGGGCGATCGCGTCGGCCTTGTCGCGGGCCTGGACATCGACCCGGACCAGATCGCTGGAAACCAGGGGGGAGGAGGGCGTCTGGGACACGCGGAATCCTTGAGGGTGGGCGGCGAGTGGCGCGCAGTGTGGGAACGTTCCCAGTCAATCGTCAATGTGCAGTGCACAAATCCTTCGGAAATGCCCGGTGTTACCATCGGCAAACGCCAGCCGACAGGGGGTCGAAATGAAAATGATGCGGGAACGTTGCCAGTGAGCGTCAGCATCCATGACGTGGCCCGGGTCGCTGGCGTCTCGACCTCGACGGTATCGCGGGCCCTGGGCCAGGGCCCGGTCAGCGAGGAAGTGCGGGCGCGGGTGGAGGCGGCGGTGCGCGAAACCGGCTACCGCCCCAACCTGATGGCGCGGCGGCTGCGCTCACAGCATTCCGGCGTGATCGGCCTGATCGTCGCCGACATCCGCAATCCGTTCTTCACCGCCGCGATCCGCGCGGTCGAGGACGTGGCCTACCGCGCCGGCATGCGCGTGATCCTCTGCAATACCGACGAAGACCCGCAGCGCGAGGCGTTGTATCTGCAACTGATGCAGGAGGAACGGGTCAGCGGGCTGATCTTCGCCCCCACCCGCACCACCCAGAGCCAACTGGGCAAGTTGGCCTTCGACCATCCGGTGGTGCTGCTGGACCGCGCCGGCAAGGGCGGCGCGCACGACAGCGTGGTGCTGGACAATGCCGCGGCGATGGCCGCGCTGGTCGATCATCTGGTCGCCCGTGGCGCGCGCCGCATCGGCGGTCTGTTCGGCAAGACCAGCAGCACCGCCGCCGAGCGCCGCGACGGCTATCTGGAGGCGGTGCGCGGGCACGGCCTGGCGCCGGACTACCGCGAGGTGACGCCGAGCGCCGAAGCGGCGATCGCCGAGGTCCAGGCCTGGCTGGCGCAGGCGCCGCGGCCGGACGCGCTGGTGGCCAGCAACAGCCTGCTGCTGATGGGCGCGCTGAAGGCGGCGCGCGGTGCCGGCCTGCGCATTCCGCAGGACCTGGCGCTGGCCGGCTTCGACAACGAAAGCTGGACCGACCTGGTCGAACCCGGCATCACCGTGATCGAACAGCCGGTGGAAGAGATGGGCCGCACCGCGATGTCGCTGCTGCTGGAGCGGATGAACGCGCCTGCGCTGCCGACCCGCAAGGTGGTGCTCAGCGGCCGCTGCATCGTGCGCGGATCGAGCCTGCGTTGACCGCCGCGGGGCTTTGTCCGCTGCCCGCGCGCAGGTGAGGGGGAGCGCGCGGGGCGCTGCGGCGACCCTGATCTGCCGCAGCGGGGGCCTCGCGGATCGCCTGCTCGCTCATTCGCTGCCGTCCGGACGCGGATAGTCGTGCTCGGGATCGGCGTGGTCGTGCTTGGGATCGCTGTCCGGTTGGTCGCGCTCTTTCCACTGCGCGTCGTCGTTGCGCAGCTTGTCGGGCGTGTGGCTGCGCTGCTGCGAATCGTGGGCGTTGTCGCGGTTGGGCGTTGCCATGGCGGGACCTCGTGGATCAGGCGGGGGTATGCGCCGGATCGGGATTGTGGTCGCGCTGCTCGGACCCGTCGAAGCGTGCCCAGCAGGCCACGACCAGGGTTTCGGCATCGCTCCAGGCGATGCGCGGCCAGGGATGCTCGGCGTCGTAGCGCTGACGCAGGCGCTGCAGTCGCACGTCGTTGGATTCGCGCGGCAATTGCAGGAACACGTCGCAGGCCATCTTGATCAGGCGCGCATGCTCGCTGAACGACTGCGACCCCAATTGGCCCGCCGCGTGCAGCGCTTTCCAATGCGCCAATTCGGCTTCGACATCCACGAGCAGGCTCGGAGCGTGACTCACGCGAGTTCTCCTTGAGTGAGAGGGATAGAGGGAGGCGGGTGGTGCCCCCCTGGCAACGACCGCTGCACCACCCTAGGCGGTGGCGCGTAAAGGCGAGGTGGTGCTCATGTGGTGTGCATGACAAAACCCTTGCGGGTGTCGCCACAAAGCGTGATGCCCACCGCCGACTTTCACGCATGGCGTCGTGAAGGCGGCCATCGCCGCGCGTGAAGACGCACCACGCGCGCGAGCGCGCTGTTCCGCGGATCGGCTTGGTCTGCGCCGCTCGCACGCCTTACCATGGGCGGCGTCCGCGTGCGCGGGCGCCCCGACTTCCACCATCACGCGCCGACGGCCGCCGCTGCCGGCGCCCGTAAAGGACTGGCATGCCCGTTGCCCCTGTGCTCGATTCCGCGCCGCCGCGCATCGCCGTGATCGGCCTGGGCTACGTCGGCTTGCCGCTGGCGGTGGCGTTCGGCGCCCGCCACGACACGCTCGGCTACGACATCGACGCGCAGCGCGTGGCGCAACTGCGCGCCGGGCACGACCAGACCCTGGAACTGGAGGCCGAGGAGCTGCGCGCCGGCGTGCACCTGCGCTACAGCGACGACGCTGCGGCGCTGCGCGACCGCAACGTGTACATCGTCACCGTGCCGACCCCGATCGATGCGCACGAACAGCCGGACCTGCAGCCGCTGCGCCAGGCCAGCGAACTGCTGGCCGGCGTGCTCAAGCGCGGCGACCTGGTGATCTACGAGTCCACCGTCTATCCGGGCACCACCGAAGAGGTGTGCGTGCCGCTGCTGGAGCAGGGCTCGGGATTGCGCTGCGACGTCGATTTCCATTGCGGCTACAGCCCGGAGCGGGTCAACCCCGGCGACCGCCAGCGGCGCCTGGCCGACATCCGCAAGATCACCTCCGGCTCGAACCCGGCCGCCGCCGACGCGGTGGATGCGCTGTACGCCGGCATCATCGCCGCCGGCACCTGGCGCGCACCGTCGATCCGCGTGGCCGAGGCGGCCAAGGTGGTGGAGAACATCCAGCGCGACGTCAACATCGCCCTGGTCAACGAGCTGGCATTGATCTTCGACCGGCTCGGCATCGACACCCAGGACGTGCTGGACGCCGCCGGCACCAAGTGGAACTTCCTGCCGTTCCGGCCGGGCCTGGTCGGCGGCCACTGCATCGGCGTGGATCCGTACTACCTGCTGCACAAGTCCGAGAGCGTGGGCTACCACCCGGACCTGATCCACACCGCGCGCCAGGTCAACAACCGGGTCGGCGCCCACGTCGCCGCGCGGGTGCAGGCGCTGCTGGCCGGCAAGGGTGTGGCGATGGCCGAGGCCGCGGTGCTGGTGCTCGGCGTCACCTTCAAGGAGAACTGCCCGGACCTGCGCAACAGCCGCGCGCTGGAACTGGTGCAGGCACTGGCCGCCGCCGGCGCCCGCGTCGATGCCTGCGATCCGTGGGCCGATCCGCAGGCGGCGCAGGCGCACGGCGTCGACCTGTCGCCGGAACCGGTGCCCGGCCGCTACGACGCGGTGGTGCTGGCGGTGGCGCACGCGGCCTACCGCGACCTGGACGCGGCGCAGATCCGCGCGCTCGGCAAGCCCGGCCTGGTGGTCTACGACGTCAAGTCGGTGTGGCCGCGCGCGGCGGTGGACGACCGCCTCTAGGCACGCCGCCGGGAGCGGCTGGCCGTTCGCGCGGCGGTGTGGCGCGGGAGGCGAGCATCGGCAAGCTGTACCCGGGCGGAGCGGACCTCGCCGCCACTGCCGCGCCCGACCCGCGACACCCTCTACACTCGCCGGATTCCGACTCCTGCGAGGAACGCGATGCACCGTTACCTAGCCTATATCGCCAGTTGCGTGCTGCTGGCGCTGTCCATCGCCCTGTGCGCGATCTGGCCGCTGTGGGGCTGGGCCGTGGCGGCCTTCGCGATCCTGGCGGGACTGGGCACCGTGGACCTGCTGCAGACCCACAGCACCCTGCGCCGCAACTATCCGATCCTGGCGCATTTCCGCTACGGCCTGGAATCGGTCGGCCCGGAGATGCGCCAGTACTTCCTGCAGAGCGACATCGAAGAGGCGCCGTTCTCGCGGCAGCAGCGCGCCCTGGTCTACCAGCGCGCCAAGAACGTGATGGACGTGGTGCCGTTCGGCACCCAGCGCAGCACCTACGCGCCGGATTACGAATGGATCAACCATTCGCTGGCCACCAGCGAGATCGCCGACCACGATTTCCGGGTCACCATCGGCGCGGACTGCGCGCAGCCGTACGCGGCCAGCGTGTTCAACATCTCGGCGATGAGCTTCGGCGCGCTGTCGGCCAACGCCATCCGCGCGCTCAACGCCGGCGCGCGCCAGGGCGGCTTCTACCACGACACCGGCGAGGGCTCGATCTCGCCCTACCACCGCGAGTGCGGCGGCGACCTGGTGTGGGAGATCGGCTCGGGCTACTTCGGCTGCCGCGACGAGGACGGGCGCTTCGACCCGCAGCGCTTCGTCGCCAACGCCACGCTGGAGCAGGTCAAGATGATCGAGATCAAGCTCTCGCAAGGCGCCAAGCCGGGCCACGGTGGGGTGCTGCCGGCGGCCAAGGTCAGCGCCGAGATCGCCGCCACCCGTGGCGTGGCCATGGGCCGCGACTGCGTGTCGCCGTCGCGGCATTCGGCGTTCTCCACGCCGCTGGAACTGCTGCAGTTCGTGGCCCGGCTGCGCGAACTGTCCGGCGGCAAGCCCACCGGCTTCAAGCTGGCGATCGGCCACCCCTGGGAGTGGTTCGCCATCGCCAAGGCGATGCAGGAAAGCGGCCTGTACCCGGATTTCATCGTCGTCGACGGCGCCGAGGGCGGCACCGGCGCGGCGCCGGCGGAATTCATCGACCACGTTGGCGTGCCGATGCACGAGGCCTTGTTGTTGGTGCACAACACCCTGGTCGGGCTGGACATCCGCGAGCGCATCAAGCTCGGCGCCGCCGGCAAGATCACCAGCGCCTTCGACATCGCCCGCACCCTGGCGCTGGGCGCGGACTGGTGCAACGCCGCGCGCGGCTTCATGTTCGCGCTGGGCTGCATCCAGTCGCTGAGCTGCCACAGCGACCGCTGCCCCACCGGCATCGCCACCCAGGACCGTCGCCGCTGGCAGCATCTGGACCCCACCGACAAGGCCACCCGGGTCGCGCACTACCACGCCAACACGCTCAAGGCGCTGCGCGAACTGCTCAGCGCCGCCGGGCTGACGCATCCTTCGCAACTGGGGCCGGAACACATCCTGCGCCGCATCTCGCAGGTGGAGATCCGCTCGCTGGCCTCGCTGTACCGCTACCTGGAGCCGGGCGAGCTGCTACGCACGGTGCCCGACCACGCGGTCTTCCACGACTACTGGGGCGATGCGCGCAGCGATTCGTTCCAGCCGCCGGAGCGGATCCGGCGCCTGCGCGACAGCAAATCGGAATGAGCGACACGGCGCTGCCGGTGCGGTTGCGGCCTGGGCTGCACGAGGACATTCCGACGCTGTGGGCGTTGCGCACCCGCTGCGTGCGCGAGGTCTGCAGCAGCCATTACCCGCCGGAGGTGATCGCGCGCTGGTCGGCGGCGCCGGCGCCGGCCGGGTACCGTGCCCTGGTCGCTGCCGGCGGCGACCTCGTCGCCGAGGATGCCGCCGGTCGCGTGCTCGGGTTCGGCATCGCCGACCTGGCCGGTGCCGAGATCGACGCCCTGTTCGTCGACCCGGCGCTGCGCGGTGGCGGCCTCGGCCGGCGCCTGCTGCAGGCGCTGGAGCAGCGCCTGGACGCCTGCCCGCGCATCCATGTGGCGGCGGCGCTCAATGCGGTGCCGTTCTACCGAGCGCAGGGCTATGCGGTGGTGCGCGAGGGGCGCTATCCGCATCCCAGCGGGATCGCCCTGGACTGCGTGTTCATGGAGAAGCCCGGCGCGACGGCGCCACGCTGAGGTCGGTATCCCACAACATCGCGCCGATGCGGCGGCCGCGGCTTTTTTGCGCTGCCGCATCCGCGGCGCATGCTCGCCATCGCTGCCGCCGCCCGCTATCGTGCCGGTTCCTCCTCAGCGTCCTGCGCATGAACCAGCCCTCGGTCCCCGACGTCCTTCCCGCGCCGTTGCCCGACGACGAGGCCGAACGGCTTCGCGCGCTGGCGCAACTGGGGATGCTGGACACCGCGCCGGAGGCGGTCTTCGACGACCTGATCTGGCTGACCAGCCAACTGTGCGAGGCGCCGATCGCAGCGGTCTCGCTGATCGACGAACGCCGGCAATGGCTCAAGGCCAGTTGCGGCCTGCCGGCCGACAACACCACCTATCCACGCGAGCTGGCGTTCTGCGCCCACGCGCTGCTGTCGCCGCAGCTGCTGGAAGTGACCGACGCGACCATGGACCCGCGCTTCGCCCGCAACCCGCTGGTGCTCGGCGCGCCGCACATCCGCTTCTATGCCGGCATGCCGTTGCTCGGCGACCGGGGCCACATCTACGGCACCCTGTGCGTGATCGACCTGCACCCGCGGCAACTGGACGCGCGCCAGCGCGAGGGCCTGCAGCGGCTGGCCAGGCAGGTCACCGCGCATCTGGAGGCGCGCCGCGACGCGCGCATCGCCCACGACCAGGCCAAGACCCTGAGCCTGTTGCTGGAAACCATGCCCGACGGCGTGGTGTCGTGCCTGGCCGACGGCACGCTGGGCGAATTCAACCAGGTCGCGCGACAGTGGCACGGCGCCGATCCGCGCGCCTTGCCGCCGGCGCAATGGCCGCAGTACTTCGACCTGTTCGATGCCAGCGGCCAGCGCCTGCTGACCAGCGACGAGGTGCCGCTGGTGCGCGCCTGGCGCGGGGAATCGGTGCGCGATGCGGAAATCGTGATCGCCGCCAAGGGACAACCGTCGCGCAGCGTGCTGTGCAACGCGGAGCGGTTGTACGGCGGCGATGCGCGTGGCCTGGGCGCGGTCTGCGTGATGCGCGACGTCAGCGCCGAACGGGCGGCGTCGCACGCGGCGCTGCTGGCCGGGCAGCGCTTCTCCGGCGCCTTCTCGGCGGCCGCGCACGGCATGGCGCTGGTGTCGCTGGAGGGGCGCTGGCTGGACGTCAACGACGCCTTGTGCGCGATGCTGGGCTACAGCCGTGCGGAGCTGCTGGCGCTGCGTTTCCAGGACATCACCCACCCGGACGATCCGGCCGAGGATATGGAACTGGTGGCGGCGTTGATCGCCGATCGCGCCAACGAGTACCGCATCGAAAAGCGCTACCGCCACCGCGACGGCAGCAGCGTGCGTGCGCGCCTGTCGGTCTCGCTGGTGCGCGACGAACAGCGCCGCCCGTTGCATTTCGTCACCCACATCCAGGACATCACCGAGCAGCACCTGGCCGAACATCGCCTGCGCGACAGCGAGGCGCAACTGCGCACCATCGCCGACAACGCGCCGGCGCTGATCGCCTACCTCGACCGCGACCTGCGCTACCAGTTCGTCAACCGGCCGTACGCGGAATGGTTCGCGCTGGCGCCGGAGCGCATCGTCGGCCGTCGTCTGCACGAGGTGCTGGATCCGCAGCAGTTGGCCCTGCTGCAACCGCACCTGTCGTCGGCGCTGCAGGGCATGCCGGCGCAGTTCGACGCCGAGCTGTGCGATGCCGCCGACACCTTGCGGATCATGCACTTCAGCCTGATCCCGGACGTGGCGCTGGCGCCGCAGCGGGTCGGCCTGCACCTGATGATCAGCGACATCACCGGGCAGACCCGGCTGGCGCGGTTGCTGGAGGAGCGCGCACTGCGCGACGAACTGACCGGGCTGCCGAACCGGATGGCCTGGAACCAGACGCTGCGGCGGCGCATGAACGAGCGCCGCGGCCAGGGCCAGGTGGCGGTGATGTTCCTGGATCTGAACGACTTCAAGAGCGTCAACGACCGCTTCGGCCATCACGTCGGCGATGCGCTGCTGGTGCATTTCGCGCGCTTGCTGCAGGGCTGCCTGCGCGGGCAGGACAGCATTGCCCGGCTGGGCGGCGACGAGTTCGTGGTCCTGCTGGAAGGGCTGGCCGACGCCAGGCGCGAAGTGCTGGCCGCCGCGGCGCGGATCATGGACGCGTGCGCGGAGGGCTGCGTGGTCAGCGGCCGGCCGCTGCCGCTGCAGCCGAGCATCGGCATCGCCGTGCAGGCCGGGCCCGGCTTCGATCCGGTCCTGCTCACCCAGCGCGCCGACGAGGCGATGTACGTGGCCAAGCGCGATCCGCAGGCGCGGGTGCAGATCGCCACGCTTTGAGCGCGGTCCGCTGACGCCATCCCGATGTCGGTGCCTGCGGCGACGGCGCCCGACGCCGACGTGCCGCGCCGCGGCTACCGCGTGGCGTCCGCGGCGACGCGGCGGAACGCGAAGTGCGCGTCGCCGGCGTCGAGCGTGCCCTGGTCGGCATCGCCGGGCGTATCGAAGCGGATGACGATGTCCTGCGCGCTCAGGAAGAACGCATGTTCCGACGCGGGAATCAGCGGGTACGCCTGGTCCTTGCGCAACTCCACCAGCAGGCGCCCATGCGCTTCGCGGATCTGGAACGTGCCCAGCTCGGCGATGGCGAAGTTGCCGACGAAGCGCCGCCCGGCACGTGCAGCGCGCGCATCTGTTCGCGCAGCGTCAGCCGTGCGCCGGCCTGGTCCTGGGCGACGACGGCCGGCAACAGGCCGTGCTCCACCTGCCGCCTCGTCTGGCCGGAACCTGGCGCGGCAGTGGCGGCGAGGGCGCTGGCGGCGATGCCGAGCGCGAGGAAGCGGATCGATGGACGCATGCGTCGCTCCAGGCGGGAGATGCGCTGCGCACCGCGAGCCAGCCGCGGTCGCCACGGCCCTGCAGGGATACGACCTGCGGCCACAGCGTCGACAGGCCCGAAGGTCACTGGCCGTTCCGGCCAACCGCCGCGCCGGCGTCGCTCAGGCGGTGGCGCGCTGCAGCCAGGCCACCGCGCCGCGCCCGGCGCGCACGCCGCTGGCGAAGCACGCGGTGAGCAGGTAGCCGCCGGTCGGCGCTTCCCAGTCGAGCATTTCGCCGGCGCAGAAGGTGCCGGGCAGCGCCCGCAGCATCAGTTGCGCATCCAGCGCCTCCAGGCGCACGCCGCCGGCGCTGCTGATCGACTCTGCCAGCGGGCGCGGGCGCAACAGCGTCAGCGGCAGGCGCTTGAGCGTGGCCGCGGCCTGCGCCGGGTCCTGGCCGGCCTGCTTGCCGAGGATCTCGAACAGCAGCGCCGCCTTGACCCCGTCGATGCCGGCCTGGCGGCGCAGGTGCTCGCCGAAGCTGCGGCCGCCGCGCGGCTTGCCCAGCTCGGCCTGCAGCCGCGGCAGGTCCCGGCCGGGAGCCAGGTCCAGCCACAGCGTGGTCGGTCCGTGTGCGGCGATGGCCTCGCGCAGGTCCGCGGCCAGCGCATAGATCAGGCTGCCCTCGATACCGTGCTCGCCGACCACGCATTCGCCCTGCAGCGACTGCGCGCGGCCCTGCGCATCGTGCCAGTGCGCGACCACCGGCTTCAGCGGCGCGCCGGCGTGGCGTTCGCGGAAATGCACGCTCCAGTCCACGTCGAAGCCGCAGTTGGCCGGCTGCAGCGGCGCCAGGTCCACGCCGCGCGCGCGCAGCGTGTCCTGCCAGGCGCCGTCGGAGCCGAGCTGCGGCCAACTGCCGCCGCCCAGCGCCAGCACGCAGGCATCGGCCTGCACGCGCTGCTCACCGTCGGCGCCGGCGAAGCGCAGCGCGCCGTCCGCGTCCCAGCCCAGCCAGCGCTGCTGCACGTGGAAGCGCACGCCGGCGTCCTTCAGCCGCCGCACCCAGCCGCGCAGCAGCGGCGCCGCCTTGCGGTCCAGCGGGAACACCCGCCCGGAACTGCCGACGTAGGTCTCCACGCCCTGCGCCTGCGCCCAGCCGCGCAGCGCGTCGGCATCGAAGTCGGCCAGCCAGTCGCCGACCGCCGTCGCGCGCTCGCGGTAGCGCGCGACGAAGCGCTCGAACGGATCGGAGTGGGTGAGGTTGAGGCCGCCCTTGCCGGCGATCAGGAACTTGCGTCCGACCGAGCCCTTGGCCTCGTACACATCGACCTCGGCGCCGGCGGCGCGTGCGGTCTCGGCGGCGATCAGCCCGGCCGGGCCGCCGCCGACGATGGCGAGGCGGCCGCGCAGCGGCGCGGCGTGCTTGCTGGCGGACATCGGCGGGTGCGGCTCAACGCGGCTGGACATCGAGCAGTTCGACCTCGAACACCAGCGAGGCGCCCGGTGGGATCACCCCGCCGGCGCCGCTGGCGCCGTAGCCGTAGTCCGACGGCAGCATCAGCAGGCGCTTGCCGCCCACGCGCATGCCGGCCACGCCCTCGTCCCAGCCGCGGATCACCTGGCCGGCGCCGAGCACGAAGCTGAAGGGCTGGCCGTGGTCGGCGGAGGTATCGAACTTCTCGCCGCGCTTGTCCTTGGCGTGCTCGTCGTACAGCCAGCCGGTGTAGTGCACGGTGACGCGGCTGCCGGGACGGGCTTCCGCGCCGTCGCCGACGCGCTCGTCGGTGGCCTGGAACGCGGCGATGCTGCCGCCGGGCGGCGGCCCCGGCGGCGTGCAGCCGCCGAGGAGCCAGGCCGGCAACGACAGGCTCAACAGCAGCAGGATTCGGCGCATGCGGGAGGTCCACGGCGGGCAGGGCGTGCAAGGGTAGCGCATCGCCGCAGCGGCTATCATCGGCGCATGGCCAAACTGCTGCTCAATCTGCGCCACGTGCCCGACGACGAACGCGCCGAGGTCTGCGCGCTGCTCGACGCCGCCGGCATCGGCTACTACGAAACCCGCGCCGGCACCTTCGGCATCTCCGCCGGCGGCATCTGGTTGCGCGAGGACGCTGAGCAGCCGCGGGCCAAGGCGTTGCTGGCCGAGTACCAGGCCAGGCGCGGCGAACGCGCCCGCGCCGAGCGCGCCGCGGCGCTGCGTGACGGCAGCGCCGAGACCTTCGCCAGCCTGCTGCGGCAGCGCCCGCTGTTCGTGCTGGCGACGCTGCTGGGCATGCTGCTGGTGGCCTCGCTGGTGCTGCTGCCGTTCCTGCTGCTGCGCGGTTAGCAGCGGCGTTGATGCTTGGGGCGAGGCATCAACACGCCGCCCCGACGCACCCGTGCGCGCAAGGGGCGATCGGTATCCCTGCAGCGGTCATAGGTCGCAGGCTCTAAAATGGGCCGATGATCGCCAACACCGCCGCCTACCACTTCGTCGCCATCGCCGATCCCGACGCGCTCGCCGCGCAATTGCACGCCTGGGCGCAGGACGGCGAGCTGCGCGGCACCATCCTGGTGGCGGGCGAGGGCATCAACCTGTTCCTGGCCGGCGCGCCGGCGGCGATCGACGGTTTCTACGCGCAACTGCGCGCCGATCCGCGTTTCGCCGATCTGCGCGTCAAGACCAGCCCCAGCGCACAGCAGCCGTTCGCGCGGCTGAAGGTCAAGGTCAAGCCGGAGATCATCAGCTTCCGCCGCGACGCCGCCTCGCCCTTGGCGGCGGCGCGCGCGCCGGCGGTGGCGCCGGCCACGCTGCGGCGCTGGCTGCGCCAGGGCCACGACGACGCGGGCAAGCGCGTGGTGCTGCTGGACACGCGCAATGCGCAGGAAGTGGTCCATGGCACCTTCGCCGGCGCGCTGACCCTGCCGATCGTCAAGTTCACCGAGCTGCCGGAGGCGCTGGCCCCGCATCGCGCGGCGCTGGCCGACGCCACCGTGGTCAGCTTCTGCACCGGCGGCATCCGCTGCGAAAAGGCGGCGCTGTGGATGCGCGCCGACGGCATGGACAACGTGCTGCAGCTGGACGGCGGCATCCTCGGCTACTTCGAGGAAGTGGGCGGCGAGGGCTACGACGGCCGCTGCTTCGTTTTCGACGAACGCGTGGCGCTGGATCCGCAGTTGCGGCCGCTGGTGGACGTCGTGGCGTCGGCCAGCGATTGATTGCCGCGGCGGGGATTCGGGAGTCGGGATTGGGGATTGGCAAAGGCGGTTTGCTGCCAGATGGTGCACTCGGCCCGTCAGGTGAGGCACCAGCCGCTCCAACGACTCCCCATTCCCGATTCCCCAATCCCCACGCCGTCAGGCGTACTGCATCTTGCGCGTCATCCCGCCGTCGACCACGAAGTCCTGGCCGGTAATGAAGCCGGCCTGCGCCGACAGCAGATAGACCGCCAGCGCGCCGATGTCCGGCGGCGTGCCGACCCGCCCGGCCGGGTGCTGCGCATGGTCCTGCCGCGACAGTTTGGGGGCGCGCCGCGCGGTCGGCTTGCGCCAGGCGTCGGTGGCGATCCAGCCCGGGCTGATGCAGTTGACCCGCACGTCCGGACCGGCGCTGATCGCCAGTGCATGGGTGAACGCCACCAGCCCGCCCTTGGACGCGGCGTAGGCCTCGGTATCCGCTTCGGACTGCTGCGCGCGGCTGGAGGCGATGTTGACGATGGCGCCGCCGCCGGGGCTGTCGCGCAGTGCCGGCAGCGCGTGCTTGCTGCACAGGAAGGCGCCGCCCAGGCTCGCTCCCAGCCGCCGGTTCCATTCGCGCAGCGACAGCCGTTCCAGCGGTCCTGTATGCGGATCGGCGATGCCGGCGTTGTTGACCAGCCCGTCGATGCGGCCGAACCGGGCCAGTGCGGCATCGACGAAGCGGCGCACGTTGGCCTCGGCGGCCACGTCGACGCGGCGGAACAGCAGGCGCTCGCCGGCGTCGAGTTCGGCCACGCAGGCGCGTCCGGCGTCGGCGTCGAGATCGCAGAAGGCGACCCGCCCACCAGCGCCCAGCACCGCTTGCACCACGCCGCGGCCGATGCCCTGGGCACCGCCGGTGACCAGTACCACGCGGTCGCGCAACGGCAGGGCGGGAACGGGGGCGGGCGGCGGAATCAGCGACATGGGGGTGACCAGGCAAGGGCAGGGGGCGTCAGCGTAGCCAGGGTTCCGTGCAACTGGCGTGGTAGCAGCAGGCCAAAGCCCCTCTCCCCTCGGGAGAGGGGGGAGGGTAAGGGCGCGCAGCGCTCGCGCCGATCTGACGATACGAGGCTTCGCCCGCACCCTCATCCGCCCCTTCGGGGCACCTTCTCCCGAGGGGAGAAGGGAGACGCCAAAGCCCCTCTCCCCCCGGGAGAGGGGTTGGGGTGAGGGTACGGAGCGCGCAGCGCTCGCGCCGATCTGACGATACGAGGCTTCGCCCGTACCCTCATCCGCCCCTGCGGGGCACCTTCTCCCGAGGGGAGAAGGGAGACGCCAAAGCCCCTCTCCCCCGGGAGAGGGGTTGGGGTGAGGGTACGGAGCGCGCAGCGCTCGCGCCGATCTGGCGATACGAGGCTTCGCCCGCACCCTCATCCGCCCCTTCGGGGCACCTTCTCCCGAGGGGAGAAGGGAAAGGCCAAAGCCCCTCTCCCCCCGGGAGAGGGGGTGGGGTGAGGGTCCGACAGCCAGCCAACCGTCCTCCCCAGCCCTCCCACCGCGCACCACGCCCAGCGCAAATCAGCGTTCCGGCCGCGCGCCCTGCAATCGACGCCGCGCGCCCCCACATCGACGGCATCGCCTGCAGGAACCTGTTTCGCCATGATGCCGATCTCCATCCTCGACCTCGCGCCGGTCTGCGAAGGCAGCGACGCCACCGCCGCCTTCGCCAACATGCTGGACCTGGCCCAGCACGCCGAACGCTGGGGCTACCACCGCTACTGGCTGGCCGAGCATCACAACATGCCGGGCATCGCCAGCGCCGCCACCGCGGTGCTGATCGGGCATGTGGCCGGCGGCACCAAGCGCATCCGCGTCGGCGCCGGCGGCATCATGCTGCCCAACCATGCGCCGCTGCAGGTCGCCGAGCAGTTCGGCACCCTGGCCTCGTTGTATCCCGGGCGCATCGACCTGGGCCTGGGCCGCGCGCCCGGCACCGACCAGGCTACCGCGCGCGCGTTGCGGCGCTACTTCGACAGCGCCGACCAGTTCCCGCAGGACGTCGCCGAACTGCTGCGCTATTTCGAGCCGGCGGTGGACGGGCAACTGGTGCGCGCCGTGCCCGGCGCCGGCATCGAGGTGCCGGTGTGGCTGCTCGGCTCCAGCCTGTTCAGCGCGCGCCTGGCCGCGGCGATGGGCCTGCCGTTCGCCTTCGCCTCGCATTTCGCCCCGGATGCGATGGACGAGGCGCTGGCGGTGTATCGCCGCGAGTTCCGCGCCTCGGCGCGGCTGCAGGCGCCGTACGCGGTGCTGGCCTTGAACGTGGTCGCCGCCGCGTCCACCGCCGAGGCGCGACGCCTGTTCACCACCCAGCAGCAGAGCTTCGTCAACCTGCGTCGTGGCCGCCCCGGGCTGATCCCGCCGCCGATCGACGACATCGAGGCGTTCTGGGCGCCGCACGAGAAGCTGGGCGTGGAGCGGGCGCTGGCCTGCACGGTGCTCGGCGATGCCGAGACGGTCGCACGCGGGCTGTCCGACTTCGTCGCGCGGCACCGTCCGGACGAGCTGCTGCTGACCGCGAACATCCACGATCACGCGGCGCGCTTGCGCTCGTTCGAACTCGCGGCCGCGGCCTGGACGCAGGTCGCCGCCGCGGCGTGATGCGCAGGCGTGCGCGTGTGTCTACGAGCGCAGACGCGCGCAGGTGGCAATCGCCACATTTACGTTGATGCGCATCACGCTGTGCCGTGCTTTCACGATGTTTTGATTTTGGCGGGTATGTGATCGTCTCGCGACGCGCATTGAGCATGGCGTTCGGCCCAGCACATGGGCGTATCAACGACGCAAACAGGGGATCGGCAATGAACGCACAGCCTTCGACGACGGCACCGGTGCACGAATGTGGACTGGAAGCGGCCTTGCAACAGCTGAGCAAATGTCTGGAGCGCGTGCGCGGCCAGGCGACGGAACGGGCAAGCCAGGGCGCGTCGCCGCGCCCGTCGCACATGCGCAACGTGTTCGCCAGCGAGGCGGAGCTGTCCCTGGTGAAGTGAGCCGGCAGCGGAACGCTGCGCTGCCGCGCGGCGATCAGCGCAGCTTCTGCATCCATTCCCGGCCCAGGTCCACCACCTGGTCCGAGGCCAATCCCAGGCTCAGCGCCACGGCGACGCTGCCCAGCCACGACAGCAGCATCAGCCCGCCGTCGCGCTCCAGCAAGGCCAGCGCGAACAGCAGCAGCATCGCGCCGAAGGCGTAGTTGGTGAACGGGATCGGCAGCGACAGCAGGATCCCCAGCACGATCAGCAGCAGGCCGCTGAACGCACGCGCCGGCAGTCTGTCGACCAGCATCGGCAGGCGCGGCTTGAGCAGCCGGTCCAGGCGCCGCAGCCACGGCGCGATGCGGCCGACGAAGCGCTGCATGGTGCGGCGGCGCGGCCCGCGTTCGCCGATGAAGCGCGGCAGCCACGGCTTGCGCAGGCCGATCAGCATCTGCACGCCGATCAGCGTCACCAGCGGCCCGCTGATGCCGCCGGCCAGGCCCGGCACCGGCAGGAACGCGGGCAGGATCGCCACGAACAGGAACACGCCGAACGCGCTCTGTTGCAGGTCGGCGAGGATCAGCCGCAGCCGCAGGTGTTCCTCGGGGTCGCCGAGGACGAAGGTGTCGAGCAGGGTGCGGATGCCCTCGGCGCTGTAGCCGTGGCCCCGGTCCTGGTCCTCGTCGCCGGGCGCCTTACCCGGTGATGTCATCGCTGTTCTCGTCCTGCAGCTTGCGCAACAGCAGCTTGTCCACGCGCGCGCCGTCCAGGTCGACGATCTCGATGCGCCAGCCGGCCCAGTCGAAGAACTCGCCGGCGTGCGGGATGCGCCCGAAGTAGTAGATGCACAGGCCGGCCAGGGTGTTGTAGTCGCCTTCCTCGGCGCTGGGCAGCTCGGCGCCGCCCAGCAGTTCGCGCAGGTCCTCGATGGCCAGCGAACCGTCGATCAGCAGCGAGCCGTCGGCGCGGGTCACCACCAGCGCGTCCTCGTCGGCGGTGTCGGCCGACTGCAGGCGCCCGACCACCGCGCCCATCAGGTCGCTGATCGTCACCAGGCCCTGGATCTCGCCGTACTCGTCCACCACCAGTGCCATCGACTGCTGCTCCTCGCGGAAGATCTCCAGCAGCTTCATCGCGTGGGTGGACTCGGACACGAACAGGGTGTCGCGCAGGTTCTGGAAGAGCTGGGTGGCATCGCCGTCCATGCGCGTGACCAGCGATTTCACCTCCAGCACGCCGGCGATGTCCTGGTCGCTGCCGCGGTACACCGGGTAGCGCGAGAATTCGTGTTCGCGCATCACCTGCAGGTTGCGCTGCGGCTCGGCGTTGGCGTCGAGCCAGGCGATGCGGTTGCGCGGGGTCATCAGGCTGTCGGCGGTGCGGTCGCCCAGGCGCATGACCCGGTTCATCATGTCGCGCTCGTGCACGTCGATCACGCCGGCCTCGTGGCTCTCGGCCACCAGCATGCGGATCTCCTCTTCGGTCACCGAGGCCGATTCCTGCTTGCCCAGGCCGAGCAGGCGCAGCACCAGCCGGGTCGAGCGCGACAGCACCCACACGAACGGCGCGGCGATCCTGGCCAGCCAGCCCATGGGGATGGCGACGAAGCCGGCGATGACCTCCGAGCGGGTCAGCGCCAGGCGTTTGGGCACCAGTTCGCCGAAGATCAGCGTCAGGAAAGTGATCAGCACGATCGCCAGGGTCTTGCCGATCAGCGCCGACCACGGCTGCGGATCGCCGAACAGGGTGAAATTGGCCGCCAGCGCCGGGAACAGCGCCTGCAGCTTGGCGGCGATCGCCACGCCGATGGCCTCGCCGCCGAACACGCCGGTCAGGATGCCGATCGCGGTGATGCCGATCTGCACGGTGGACAGGAAGTGCTCGGGGTTCTCGGCCAGCGCCAGCGCCTTGGCCGCGCGCGTGCTGGTCTGCGCCATCTGCTTCAGGCGGCTCTTGCGCGAGGTCATCAGCGACATCTCGGACATCGCGAAGAAACCGTTCAGCAGCACCAGGGCTGCCACGATCAACAGTTCAAGCATGCGCGCGCTCCTTGGCGCCAAGGAAAGCGGGGACATGGGCGCCGTCGCGGCGCGGGGGAGGGGGGCTAGGGTGATCGTCCATAGGGTGCGCCCGCGGAGGGCGCGGCAGCGATGGTAGCAAACCCGGACCGGGGCCGCGTCCACGCCGCGCCGACGGCGCCCGGGCCTGCCGCGGCACCGCGACTACCCGCAGGTGTCAGCAAACAGTCATAATTCCGCCCCAGTGCCGTCCTTCCCGCGACGGCGGGAAGCGCGTTGCATGTTTTCGTTGCAGACCATCTTCGGTTCCGGCAAGCAGTTCTACACCCTGCTCGACGAGGCGGCGCAGGCCGCCTACGACAGCACCAAGGCCCTGCACGCGATGATGCGCGAGTCCGACCGGCAGCCGGCGCTGGACGGCTTCAAGCTGGCGCGCCTGCGCGAGCGCGCGGCCTCCGACAAGATCGGCCAGGCGCTGGTGGACAGCTTCATGACGCCCATCGAGCGCGAGGACATCGAGGCGCTGGGCTCGGCGCTGTACAAGATTCCCAAGCAGGTGGAGAAGTTCGCCGACCGCTACTCGCTGGCGATCCAGCACCTGGAGCACATCGACTTCGCCCCGCGCGCGGCGATGCTGGAGCAGGCCGCGGCGGTGGTGGTGGAGATGGTCCACGACCTGCGCAACATGAACCTGGACCGGATGAGCGCGCTCAACGACAAGCTGCGCTCGCTGGAGAACGAGGCCGACCGGCTGATGCTGGAGCTGTACCGCGACATCTACTCCGGGCGCCTGGACAACCTGCAGATGTTCCTGCTCAAGGAGTTCTTCGAAATCCTGGAGAAGGCCATCGACCGCTGCCGCGAGGCCGGCGTGGTGGTCTACCAGATCGTGCTGAAGAACTCCTGATGGACGCGCTGCGGAGTTGCTGCCTGCGCGGCCGTGGCGCCCTGCGCGCGCGCGCCGCCGCCGCCGCCGCCGCGTGCGTGGAGGCGCGCCGATGCTGACCCTGGTCCTGATCGTGATCCTGGCGGCGCTGGTGTTCGAGTTCATCAACGGCTTCCACGACACCGCCAACTCGATCGCCACGGTGGTCGCCACCAAGGTGCTCAGCCCTGGCTGGGCAGTGATGCTGGCGGCGGCGATGAACCTGGTCGGCGCGCTGACCGGCACCGCCGTGGCGATGACCATCGCCTCCGGCCTGCTCAATACCGAGGTGGTCGCGGTGACCCCGCAGGTGGTGCTGTGCGCGCTGCTCGGCGGCATCGTCTGGAACCTGATCACCTGGTGGAAGGGCCTGCCGTCCTCGTCCTCGCACGCGCTGATCGGCGGCTTGTGCGGCGCCGGCCTGGCCGCCGCGCACAACAACTGGGGCGCGCTGATCTGGTCGCAGAACGTCGGCGACTGGGCCAAGAACAAGGGCCTGCTGTGGAAGGTGTTCGTGCCGATGGTCACCTCGCCGATCGCCGGCTTCCTGCTCGGCATCGCGGTGATGCTGCTGCTGTGGGCGGCGATCGCCGGCCTGGCCAAGCTGGGCGGCCCGCTCGGGCGGCTGGCACGGCCGCGCTGGGTCAACGCCTTCTTCGGCAAGGCGCAGATCGCCTCGGCCGCGTACATGGGCTACGCGCACGGCCACAACGACGCGCAGAAGACCATGGGCATCATCGCCATGACCCTGATCGGCGCGCAGAGCACCGGCGCCCTGGACGAGCTGCCGTCGTGGCTGGCGTTCCTGCACCCCGACGCCCATCAGGGGCCGGGCATCGCCACCTGGATCGTGCTGACCTGCGCGGTGGTGATGGCCGCCGGCACCGCCTCCGGCGGCTGGAAGATCATCAAGACCCTGGGCCACAAGATGGTCAAGCTGCATCCGATCCACGGCTTCGCCGCCGAGACCAGCTCGGCGACGATCCTGACCCTGGCCGCGCACTTCGGCATGCCGGTGTCCACCACCCACAGCATCTCCACCGCGATCATGGGCGTGGGCTTCGCCAAGAACCCGCGCTCGCTGCGCTTCGGCGTCATCGAGCGCATCGTCTGGGCCTGGATCCTGACCATCCCCGCCGCTGCCGGCGTGGCGTATCTGATTTTCCGGGCGTTCGCGGTGTTTGGGTGGGTGTGAGGGGCGGGGAGTCGGGAATGGGGAAACGGGAGTCGTAAAGGCGCTGGCGTCCCAGGCATGGCGATGCCGTGTGCCTGGCTCGGCTCGCTTTCTGATGCTGCGATGAGCGCCGCTTCCGTGGCCCTCTTTCAGAGGGGCGGGGAATCGGGAATGGGGAAACGGGAATCGTAAAGGCGCTGGCGTCCCAGGCACGGCGATGCCGTGTGCCTGGCTCGGCTCGCTTTCTGATGGTGCGATGAGCGCCGCTTCCGCGGCCCTCTTTCAGAGGGGCGGGGAATCGGGAATGGGGAAACGGGAA
Source organism: Xanthomonas sacchari (assembly GCF_024266585.1). Lineage (NCBI taxonomy): Bacteria > Pseudomonadati > Pseudomonadota > Gammaproteobacteria > Lysobacterales > Lysobacteraceae > Xanthomonas > Xanthomonas sacchari. The sequence continues at coordinate 3,036,390 of NZ_CP100647.1, read as the reverse complement.
TCGTGAAGGCGCTGGCGTCCCAGACATGGCGATGCCGCATGCCTGGCTCGGCTCACCTTTCTGGTAGAGCGACGAGGGCCGCTTCCGCGGCTCTCGTTCAGAGGACCGATGTCGGCAGAGGGATGCCGGGAACTGGGAATGGGGAGATCGGAATCGTAAAGGCGCCGGCGTCCCAGGCACGGCGATGCCGCGTGCTTATCGCGACAACGCTCCGAACAAACCAGGTCGCCTTACTGCGTCGCATGCCGGGGAGTCGCTCCTGCGATTCCCCACTCCCGATTCCCCATTCCCATCAATTGGCCCGATACATCGCCAAAACATCCTGCCGCAACGCACGCTGGCTGTCGGCGCGGTTGTAGAACATGTGGCCGCCGGGGTAGTTCTTGACCTGCACGCGGGTCGGGTCGTTGCCCATCACCGGCATCTGGTCCACGGTCAGCACCGAGCCCATGAACGGGCACGACAGGTCGTTCCAGCCGTGCACGATCAGCACGCGCAGCTTCGGGTCGATCGCCACCGCCTGGCGCAGTTGCGTCACCGAGCCCTTGCGCAGTTCGTCGTCCCAGTCCCACAGCCGGTTCACGTCGTAGTTCAGCGCCTGATAGCGGGCGTCGATCTTCCAGCCGACCACGCGGGTCACGAAATCGACCATCGCGGTGGTGGTGGGGGCGATGATGCTGTCCAGCAGCGGGTCGTTGGCGCGCTGCTCGGGGGCGTTGGGGAACGGGTCGAAGGCGGTGACGTTGGAGTCGTAGCGGCTGCCCAGTTCGCCCTTGTCGCGGAACACCTCGCGCAGGTAGGCCTGGGTCTCCAGGCGGCCGCCGGCGCGGCGCACGAAGGCCGGGTCCAGACCGGTCATCGCGGTCACCTGCTGGATCATGCGGGTGGTGCCGGCCGGGTCCGAGCGCCCGCGCAGCAGCGCGGTGACGTAGTCGCCGCGGGTGTAGTCGATCACCTGGCGCATCGCCTCCGGGGTCAGCTTGCCCTCGCGCTCCAGGCGCGCGGCGGCGATCGACGGCAGGGTCAGCATCCACGGCAGCGGCGAGACGTCGCCGTTGTCGTCCAGGGTCGGGTTCAGATACGGCGAGACCAGGACCACGCCGTTCATCGCCACGCCGAGCTTGGTCTGCAGGTAATGGGTGATGCGCGGGCCGCGGAAGCCGCCGTAGCTTTCGCCGACCAGGTACTTGCGCGATTGCAGGCGCTGGTTCTTCAGCAGCCAGTCGTAGATGGTGCGCGAGAGGTATTCGATGTCGGCCTGCGGGTTGTAGAACAGCTTCTTGGCCTGCTCGTCGGCCACGCGCGAGCGGCTGAAGCCGGTGCCGACCGGGTCGATGAACACCAGGTCGGTGAAGTCCAGCCAGGTGCCGGGGTTGTCGTGCAGTTGCGCCGGTGCCGAGGCGCTGTCGCCCTCGCTGCCGAACGCCACCACCTTCGGCCCGATCGCGCCCAGGTTGAGATACACCGACGCCGCGCCGGGGCCGCCATTGAGCGCGAAGGTGACCGGGCGGTCCTTGCCGTCCATGGTGTAGGCGGTATAGACGACGTCGGCGACGACCTTGCCCTGCTTGTCCTTCACCGGCAACGTGCCGACCTTGACCGTGTAGCGCAGCGTCCTGCCATCGAGCTGGGTGGATTGGCTGGTCTGGGCGTCGGCCGGCAGCGGCGCCAGTTCGGCGGCGGCGGGCTTGTCGCCCTTGTCGGCATTCGCCGCATCGGCATCGGCATCGGCGGCCAGCGCCGCGCTCATCGGCATCGCAGCCAGCAGCACGGCCAGCAGGGCGGAGGGGAAGGTCGGCACGGGGGCAGTCGCTCGCAGGGAGGGGACCGGCATGCTAGGCCGCGGCGCCGGCGCGGCGGATGTGCACAAAGCCATGGTCGCCGGCGGCGCGGCCGCGGGATGGCGAGGCATCGGCGCTGGCTACAATCGCCGGCTCGTCCATGTCCAGTCCGTTCCGCATGCCCATCTTCCGTTCCCGCCTGCTGCCGTGCCTGTCGCTCGCGGCATTGCTGGCCGGCTGCGCCAGCGCGCCGCCGCCGGTGGCCGACGCGCCGTCCGCGCACGATCCGCATGCCCACGATCGCCAGCGCCTGTGGCGGTTGCTGAGCACCCGCTGCCTGCCGCAAGCGCGGGCCGGCGCCGATCCGGCGCCGTGCAGCGAGGTGCATGCCGAACCCGGCCAGCGCTATGCCCTGATGAAGGACCTGCGCGGCGACTACCAGTACCTGCTGATCCCGACCGTGCCGGTCAGCGGGATCGAGGATCCGCGCGCGCGTGCCGCCAGCGCGCCGAACTGGCTGGGCCTGGCCTGGCAGGCGCGGACCCGGGTCGCGCAAGCGCTGGGCCGGCCGCTGCCGCGCGATCTGACCAGCCTCACGATCAATCCGCCCTCGGCACGCTCCCAGGACCAGTTGCACATCCACATCGACTGCCTGGCGCCGCAGGTGCGTGACCAGCTGCAGGCGATGCAGGCGTCGATCGGCCCGGCCTGGGCGCCGTTGCCGCAGCCGCTGCACGGCCACGCCTATCGGGCCATGCGCGTGGAGGGCGAGGCGCTCGATGCGAATCCGCTGGCGCTGCTGGCGCGCGCCTTGCCGCCGCAGCAGCGCATGGCACACCAGACCCTGGCGGTGGTCGGCGCCGACTTCGCCGACGGCCGTCCCGGCTTCGTGCTGCTGGCCGCCACCGCGCTCCCCGGCGATGGTGTCGGTGCGGAGGAGCTGCAGGATCATGCGTGCACGGGGGTGGTGCCGACGGCGCCCGCGCACGGCTGACGGCCTGGGCGTCCGTCAGTGCTGTGCATGCAGTCAAGAGGGCGCTACGGCACCACCGGCCGTGCCGAGCGCAAGCGGGTATGGTGTGGGAGGGACTTCAGTCCCGACTGCACGATGTCCCGACTGCACGATGCCCGGGCATCTGCCTGCTTTGCGCGTCGCGACGGAAGGGCGCCTCGAATAATCCGCTTTTGCCGCGGATCAGGCTGTTTCGTATGGCGGCTCCCGCCGCGACGGGCTTACCCGGGAGCGCCCGTCGCGGCGGAAGCCGCTCCTGCAGGACGTGTCCCGGCGGTGTTAGAGGTGCCCTGAAGTCGCTCCCACACAATGCTCTCGGGAGCAGGCGCAACCCGCTAGCGTAAACGCCATACGGTTCTTGCCGAGCCGGCCGGGGAAGCGACATCGGCATCGCCACGCACGCGCTGACAGGAAGCGTCAACGCGCGCGTGCCGCCTCAGACCTCCAGCGACGCCAGGTCGCCCTTGGTCTCCAGCCACTGCTTGCGGTCGCCGGCACGCTTCTTGGCCAGCAGCATGTCCATCAGCGAGCGGGTCTGGTCGCCGTCGTCCACGGTCAGCTGCACCAGGCGCCGGGTGTCCGGATGGATGGTGGATTCGCGCAGCTGCTGCGGATTCATCTCGCCCAGGCCCTTGAAGCGGGTGACGCTGACCTGGCCCTTGATCTTCTCGCGCTCGATCTTGTCCAGCAGCGAGCGCTTCTCTTCCTCGTCCAGCGCGTAGAACACCTGCTTGCCCACGTCCACGCGGAACAGCGGCGGCATCGCCACGAACACGTGGCCGGCGCGCACCAGCGAGGGGAAATGGCGCAGGAACAGCGCGGTCAGCAGGGTGGCGATGTGCAGGCCGTCGGAGTCGGCGTCGGCCAGGATCACCACCTTGCCGTAGCGCAGGCCGTCGATCTCCTCCTTGCCCGGGTCGCAGCCGATCGCGATCGCCAGGTTGTGCACTTCCTCCGAGGCCAGCACGCTGCCGGAGGCCACTTCCCAGGTGTTGAGGATCTTGCCGCGCAACGGCAGGATCGCCTGGAAATCCTTGTCGCGGGCCTGCTTGGCGCTGCCGCCGGCCGAGTCGCCTTCGACCAGGAACAGTTCGGTGCGCGAGAGGTCCTGGCTGATGCAGTCGGCCAGCTTGCCCGGCAGCGCCGGGCCCTGGGTGACCTTCTTGCGTACGATCTGCTTCTCGGTCTTCAGCCGCGCGCTGGCGCGGTCGATGGCGATCTGCGCGATGCGCGTGCCGGTTTCCACGTTCTGGTTCAGCCACAGGCTGAAGGCGTCGTGTGCGGCGCCCTCGATGAAGCCGGCGGCCTGGCGCGAGGACAGGCGTTCCTTGGTCTGGCCGCTGAACTGCGGGTCGGTCATCTTCAGCGACAGCACGAACGCCACCCGGTCCCACACGTCTTCCGGCGCCAGCTTGACGCCGCGCGGCAGCAGGTTGCGGAAGTCGCAGAACTCGCGCAGCGCATCGGTGAGGCCGCTGCGCAGGCCGTTGACGTGGGTGCCGTGCTGCGCGGTCGGGATCAGGTTGACGTAGCTCTCCTGCACCAGCTCGCCGTCCACCACCCAGGCCACCGCCCAGTCGACGATCTCGCGGTCCTTCTTCAGGCTGCCGACGAACAGCTCGGCCGGCAGCAGCTCGCGTTCGGCCAGTTCGCCGCGCAGGTAGTCGCGCAGGCCGTCCTCGAAGTACCAGGTGTCCTGCTCGCCGGTGGCCTCGTCGTGCAGCTTGACGGTCAGGCCGGGGCACAGCACCGCCTTGGCGCGCAGCAGGTGGCGCAGCGCGCGCACCGCGAACTTCGGCGTGTCGAAATACTTCGGGTCCGGCCAGAAGCGCAGGCGCGTGCCGGTGTTCTTCTTGCCGACGCTGCCGACGATCTCCAGCTTGGAGGCAGCGTGGCCATCGGCGAAGGCCATGCGGTACTCGTTGCCCTCGCGCTTGATGAACAGCTCCACGTGCTTGGACAGCGCATTGACCACGCTGACGCCGACGCCGTGCAGGCCGCCGCTGAAGGTGTAGTTGCGGTCGCTGAACTTGCCGCCGGCGTGCAGCCGGGTCAGGATCAGTTCGACGCCGGAGATCTTCTCTTCCGGGTGGATGTCCACCGGCATGCCGCGGCCGTCGTCCGACACCTCGCAGCTGCCGTCCTTGTACAGCGTCACCTCGATGTGCCGGGCATGGCCGGCCAGCGCCTCGTCCACGGCGTTGTCGATGACTTCCTGCGCCAGGTGGTTTGGCCGAGCGGTGTCGGTGTACATGCCGGGCCGGCGCTTGACCGGGTCCAGGCCAGAGAGAACTTCGATGTCGGCGGCGTTGTAGCGGGTATTCATGCGTCTCAGCAGGTGGCGCGAAGCAGATCAGGAAGTGTGCGGTCTGCGGCGCTTTTTTGCACGTCGCCGGTGTTCAGGGCGGGTGCGGCGCCACTGCGCTAGTCTGGCCCTGGAAAAACCGCGACGTCGCCCACATCTTCGTCGCACGTCCCAAAGGAGTCCGCCATGAACGTTCGCAAGCTGTTGACCCTGGCCGCCCTGGTCGCCGCCGCGGTGGCCGTGCCGGTCGCGATGGCCCAGGCGCAGAGCGCCGATCCGGCCGCCTCCGGTGCCGCTGCCTACGAGGCGCAGGTTGCCAAGGAAAAGGCCGAGGCCGACGCCAAGGCCAAGCGCCGCGCCGCCGCGGCCGCCGAGCACAAGGCCGGCAGGGATGCGGCCGCGCCGAAGAAGGAAGAGGAAGAGGAAGCGCGCAAGCCCTGAGCCTGCGCCCGCTTTCCGGCACACGACGCCCCGGTCGCCCGGGGCGTCGCTTTTTTGTGGGGCGGCTGTTGCGCGAAAGCGCTTGGGCAAATCCGCTTCACCCGTTAAACTATGGCTTTCCGGGAGGCCTTTGAGCCATGACCCCCCTGATCTTCGTTACCGGCGGCGTAGTGTCCTCGCTTGGCAAGGGCATCGCGGCCGCTTCGCTTGCGTCCATTCTCGAAGCACGTGGCCTGTCGGTCACGATGATGAAGCTGGACCCCTACATCAACGTCGACCCGGGCACGATGAGCCCGTTCCAGCACGGCGAGGTGTACGTCACCGACGACGGCGCCGAGACCGACCTGGACCTGGGCCACTACGAGCGCTTCGTGCGCACGCGGCTGTCGCGCAAGAATTCGGTCACCACCGGGCGCATCTACGAGAACGTGATCCGCAAGGAGCGCCGCGGCGACTACCTCGGCGCCACCGTGCAGGTGATTCCGCACATCACCGACGAGATCCGCCGCTGCGTGGACGAGGCCACCGCCGGCTTCGACGTGGCCCTGGTGGAGATCGGTGGCACCGTCGGCGACATCGAATCGCTGCCGTTCCTGGAGGCGATCCGCCAGGTGCGCACCGAGCGCGGCGCCGAAAAGGCCATGTTCATGCACCTGACCCTGGTGCCGTACATCGCCGCGGCCGGCGAGCTGAAGACCAAGCCGACCCAGCATTCGGTCAAGGAACTGCGTTCGATCGGCATCCAGCCGGACGTGCTGCTGTGCCGTTCGGAACAGGCGATCCCGGATTCGGAGCGGCGCAAGATCGCGCTGTTCACCAACGTCTCCGAGCGCGCGGTGATCAGCGCCGCCGACATCGACGTGCTCTACGGCATGCCGCTGGAGCTGCACCGGCAGGGCCTGGACGAGATCGTCATCGACCAGTTCAAGCTGCGCGACAAGGTCGGCGCGGCCAACCTGTCGGAGTGGGAGGCGGTGGTCGACGCGATCAAGCATCCGCTCGACGAGGTCACCATCGCCGTGGTCGGCAAGTACGTGGACCATCAGGACGCGTACAAGTCGGTCGGCGAGGCGCTCAAGCACGGCGGCCTGCGCCAGCGCACCAAGGTCAACCTGAAGTGGCTGGAAGCGCAGGACCTGGAAGGCAGCGACATGGCGGCGCTGGCCGACGTGGACGGCATCCTGGTCCCGGGCGGCTTCGGCGACCGCGGCTTCGAAGGCAAGGTGCTGACCTCGCGCTACGCGCGCCAGCACGGCGTGCCGTACTTCGGCATCTGCTACGGCATGCAGGCGGCGGTGGTCGACTACGCGCGGCACGTCGCCGGGCTGGACGCGGCCAACAGCACCGAGAACGACCGGCAGTCGCCGTACCCGGTGATCGGCCTGATCACCGAGTGGCGCACCGCCAGCGGCGATGTCGAGAAGCGCGACGAGAAGTCCGATCTCGGCGGCACCATGCGCCTGGGCCTGCAGGAGCAGCGGCTCAAGCCGGGCACGCTGGCGCGCGAGCTGTATGGCAAGGACGTGGTGGCCGAGCGCCATCGCCACCGCTACGAATTCAACAACCGCTACCGCACCCAGCTCGAGGACGCCGGCCTGGTGATTGCCGCCAAGTCGATGGACGACACCCTGGTGGAGATGGTGGAGCTGCCGCGCGAGACGCATCCGTGGTTCCTGGCCTGCCAGGCGCACCCGGAATTCCTGTCCACGCCGCGTGACGGCCATCCGTTGTTCATCGGCTTCGTGCGCGCTGCGCGCGAGCGCAAGGCGGGCGGCAAGCTGTTGAAGGAAGCGCGCGCTTAATTCCTTCTCCCTTCGGGACCACTGCCTCCTTTTTGAGGGAAGGTGGCGCGAAGCGCCGGATGAGGGGACGGGCGCAGCCTCGTGTGGTCGAGTTCCCGAGGCTGCGCCCGGACCCTCACCCCAACCCCTCTCCCGGGGGGAGAGGGGCTTGATTCCGTGAGGTGTTGTTCGGACCCTCACCCCTAACCCTTCTCCCGGTGGGAGAGGGGAGTACTTTCGCCCCAATCTCGCGCCCCGCTGGGCGGGGCTCAACCGATAGGTGATCCAATGAAACTGTGTGGCTTCGACGTCGGCCTGGACCAGCCGCTGTTCCTGATCGCCGGCCCGTGCGTGATCGAGTCGATGCAACTGCAGCTCGACGTCGCCGGCAGGCTCAAGGAGATCACCGGCCGGCTGGGCATCAACTTCATCTTCAAGTCCAGCTTCGACAAGGCAAACCGCACCTCCGGCACCAGTTTCCGCGGCCCCGGCCTGGAAGAGGGGCTGAAGGTGCTGGAAGCGGTGAAGACGCAGATCGGCGTGCCGGTGCTGACCGACGTGCACGAGTACACGCCGATGCACGAGGTGGCGGCAGTGGTGGACGTGCTGCAGACCCCGGCGTTCCTGGTGCGGCAGACCGATTTCATCAAGAACGTGTGCGCGGCCGGCAAGCCGGTCAACATCAAGAAGGGCCAGTTCCTGTCGCCGTGGGACATGAAGCCGGTGGTGGAGAAGGCCAAGTCCACCGGCAACGAGCAGATCATGGTCTGCGAGCGCGGCGCCAGCTTCGGCTACAACAACCTGGTCAGCGACATGCGCTCGCTGAGCGTGATGCGCGAGACCGGATGCCCGGTGGTGTTCGACGCCACCCATTCGGTGCAGTTGCCGGGCGGGCAGGGCAGCAGTTCCGGCGGCCAGCGCGAGTTCGTGCCGGTGCTGGCGCGCGCGGCGGTGGCCGTGGGCGTGGCCGGCGTGTTCACCGAGACCCATCCGGATCCGTCCAAGGCGCTGTCCGACGGCCCCAACGCGTGGCCGCTGGACCAGATGGAAGCGCTGCTGGAAACGCTGATGGAGCTGGACGCGGTGACCAAGAAGCACGGCTTCTCGCGCTTCGCGTGAGGCCTGCGCTGCCGTTGCGGATTGCGCGCTGCGCCTGGCTGGATGCGCCATCCTGCCGGGTGCCCGCGTCCGCGTCGGGATGACCGCGATGACCGCGCGTGGCCGGTGCTCCTGGGGTCTGTGCGCGCTGCTGCTGTCGCTGCTGGCCTGGGCGGCGTTGGGCGTGGTGCTGTTCGCCTTCACCCGCGCGATCGGCGCGCCCGGCGACGGCGACCACGGCATTCTGGCCATGCAGCCCTGGATCGTCGGCGGCCTGCTGGTGCTGGCGGTTGCCGGGCTGGGGGCATTGATCGCCGCCGCGCTGGGCTGGGCGCTGCGGCGCGGCCGGGTCCTGGCCGGCATCGCCGCCGGCCTGCTGCTGGCGATGCTGGCCTTGATCCTGCTGTTCCTCGGCGGGATCCCGCCGGGCGCGGTGGGCCTCGGCTGAGGCGGCATTTGGCAAGGAACGGGCGGCCGGGGATAATCAGCCGGCATTCGTTTCCGCCCCCTCTTCCTACAGGTAACCGGCCCGCCCATGAGTACGATCCGCAGCATCCACGCCCGTGAAATCCTCGACAGCCGCGGCAATCCCACGCTGGAAGCCGATGTCATCCTGGAGGACGGTTCGTTCGGTCGTGCCGCGGTGCCCTCGGGCGCGTCCACCGGCACCAAGGAAGCGGTCGAGCTGCGCGACGGCGACAAGACCCGCTACCTGGGCAAGGGCGTGCGCAAGGCGGTGGAGAACGTCAACACCACCATCGCCGGCGCGCTGCAGGGCTTCGACGCCGCCGACCAGCAGGGCCTGGACCGCCGCCTGATCGACCTGGACGGCACCGAGAACAAGGGCCGCCTCGGCGCCAACGCGCTGCTCGGCGTCTCGCTCGCCAACGCCCATGCGCTCGCCGCCTCGCGCAAGCAGCCGCTGTGGCAGTCGCTGGCCGCGGGCAATACCGCCAACCTGGCGCTGCCGGTGCCGATGATGAACATCATCAACGGCGGCGCGCACGCCGACAACAACGTCGATTTCCAGGAGTTCATGGTGCTGCCGGTCGGCGCCGCCTCGTTCTCCGAGGCGCTGCGCGCCGGCACCGAGATCTTCCACGCGCTGAAGTCCGTGCTCAAGGGCCACGGCCTGTCCACCGCGGTCGGCGACGAGGGCGGCTTCGCCCCGGACTTCCGCAGCAACGTGGAAGCGCTGGACACCATCCTGGAAGCGATCGGCAAGGCCGGCTACACCGCCGGCGAAGACGTGCTGCTGGGCCTGGACGTGGCTTCCAGCGAGTTCTACGACAACGGCAAGTACCATCTGGTGGGCGAGGGCAAGCGCCTGACCAGCGAGCAGTTCGTCGACTTCCTCGCCGACTGGGCCGCGCAGTACCCGATCGTCAGCATCGAGGACGGCCTGGCCGAGGACGACTGGGCCGGCTGGAAGCTGCTCACCGACCGCATCGGCAGCAAGGTGCAGCTGGTCGGCGACGACCTGTTCGTGACCAACCCGAAGATCTTCAAGCAGGGCATCGAGTCCGGCACCGCCAACGCGATCCTGATCAAGGTCAACCAGATCGGCACCCTGACCGAGACCCTGGAAGCCATCGCCATGGCCGACAAGGCCGGCTACGCGGCCATCGTCTCGCACCGTTCCGGCGAGACCGAGGACACCACCATCGCCGACATCGCCGTGGCCACCACCGCCACCCAGATCAAGACCGGCTCGCTGTGCCGCAGCGATCGCGTGGCCAAGTACAACCAGCTGCTGCGCATCGAGGAGGCGCTGGGCAGCGCCGCCCGCTACGCCGGGCGCAGCGCCTTCGTTTCGCTCAAGCGATAAGCCGTGCGCAACTGGCGCTGGCTGCTGCTGGTGCTGGCGGGACTGCTGGCGTGGCTGCAGTACCGTTTCTGGCTCGGTCCGGGGAATTCCGGCGAAGTGCTGGTGCTCGAAAGCCAGGTCGAGCACCAGAAGCGCGACAACGAAGGACTGCAGCAACGCAACGCCGCGCTCGCCGCCGAGGTCAAGGACCTCAAGGACGGCGAGGCGGCGATCGAGGAACGCGCACGCAGCGAGCTGGGCATGATCAAACCGGGCGAGAAGTTCTACCGCGTGGTCGAGAACGCGCCGGTGTCGACGCCGGCCGGCACGGCGGCGGGCGCGCAGCCGGCGCCTGTTGCGCCGGCGCCGGGCGAACAGCCCTGATGGCCACGGTCTGGGCCGTGGTCCCGGCGGCTGGCCGCGGCACCCGTTTCGGCGGCGCTACCCCCAAGCAGTATCTGCAGGCGGGCGGGCGCCCCTTGCTGGCGCATGCGCTGGAAGCGCTGCTGGCGCATCCGGCCGTGGCCGGGGCGATGGTCGCGCTGGGCGCCGACGATGCGCAGTGGCCGGGCTGGACCGAACTGGCCGGCAAGCCGGTGCTGACCTGCCTGGGCGCCGGCAGCCGCGCCGGCTCGGTGCTGGCCGCACTGCACGCCTTGCCCGAGTCGGTGAAGGCGGACGATTTCGTGCTGGTGCACGATGCGGCGCGCCCGAACCTGGCGCTGGCCGACCTGGACCGGCTGCTGGAAGCGGGGCGCGGCGATCCGGTCGGCGCGATCCTGGCCGCGCCGGTGCGCGACACGCTCAAGCGCGCCGGCGACGACGGCGGCATCGACGGCACCGAACCGCGCGCGCGCCTGTGGCGCGCGCTGACCCCGCAGCTGTTCCGGCGCATGCAACTGAGCCGCGCGCTGGAGCAGGCCGCCGCGGCCGGCGTGGAAGTCACCGACGACGCCATGGCGATGGAGTTGCTGGGGCTGCGGCCGCTGCTGGTGGAAGGCGCCGAAGACAATTTCAAGGTGACCACGCCGGCCGACCTGGCGCGTTTCGAGTTCGAACTGTCCCAGCGACGGAGCGGCTGATGCGGTTCGAGGATGCCGTGGCGTTCGCCTGGCTGCAGCAGGCCAGCGGCGAGGCGATCGTGGTCGATGGCGAGGACATCGGCCACGAGGCCCACGCCAACCTGTGGGCGTTCTCGCCGTCCGCGGAGCAATCCGCAGGCATCGACGTCGCGAGCGTGGCACGGTTCGTGGAGGCGGTCGCCGACGATCGGCAGGCCACGCTGCGTGCGCAAGGGGCGCCGGCGATGACGTTCTACTGCTGGCACGACGGGCAGGCGCGGCAATTGCGCTTCAGCCTGGTGTCCTCGGCGCATGGCCGCCTGCCGTTCTGCGTGCCCATCCGGCAGACGCCGTTGCCGGCGCTGGTCGAGCGCATCGTCCAGGCCGACTGGCGCAACCCGCGGTGGGGCGCAGCGGACGTGGAAGAAGACGCGATGCCGGCTTCCGAGGCCTTGCCGGTCTACATGCGCACGCTGCACCCCGGCGTCTGACCGTCAGGCGGCCTCGACGCTTTTCACGAACAGGATTCCCATGTCACACAGTGCTTCTGCTCCTCCCTCCTTCCGCATCGGCCAGGGTTACGACGTCCACGCCTTCGGCGAGGGCGACCACATCATGCTCGGCGGCGTGCGCGTGGCGCACGAGCGCGGCGTGCTCGCCCACAGCGACGGCGACGTGGTGATCCACGCGCTGTGCGACGCCTTGCTCGGCGCCTTGGCGCTGGGCGACATCGGCCAGCACTTCCCGCCGTCCGATCCGCGCTGGAAGGGGGCCGACAGCGCGCAGTTCCTCGATCACTGCGTGGGCCTGCTGCACGCGCGCGGCTGGCGCCTGGGCAATGCCGACGTCACCGTGATCTGCGAGCGGCCCAAGGTCGGCCCGCAGGCGCAGGCGATGCGCGAACGCCTGGCGGCGCTGCTGCAGGTCGAGCTGGACTGCGTCAGCGTCAAGGCCACCACCAGCGAAAAGCTCGGCTTCACCGGCCGCGGTGAGGGCATCGCGGCGCAGGCGGTGGCCCTGCTGGTGGCGCTGTGAGCGAGCTGCCGCGCGCGTTCGGCGCCGCGCCGCTGCAGGCGCGCATGCGCAGCACCGCCGAGGATTTCCAGGTGGACGAACTGCCCGCGTTCGCGCCCAGCGGCGAGGGCGAGCACCTGCTGCTGAGCGTGCGCAAGCGCGGCATGAATACCGCCTTCGTCGCGCGTCGCCTGGCGCAGTGGGCCGGGGTCGCGGAACTGGCGATCGGCTATGCCGGCATGAAGGACCGCCACGCGGTCACCACCCAGCGCTTCTCGGTGCATCTGCCCAAGCGCGTGGCGCCGGCGCTGGAGAGCCTGCAGGACGCGGACCTGCAGGTGCTGGAGGCGCACTGGCACAACCGCAAGCTGCCGCGCGGCGCGCTGGCCGGCAACGGCTTCGTGCTGGTGTTGCGCGAGGTGCGTGGCGAGCGCACGGCGATCGAGGCGCGGCTGGCGCAGATCGCCGCGCGCGGGATTCCCAACTGGTTCGGCGAGCAGCGCTTCGGCCGCGACGGCGGCAACGTCGGCGCCGCGCTGGCGATGTTCGGCGGCCGCCGGGTGCGGCGCGAGCAGCGCTCGCTGCTGCTGTCGGCGGCCCGGTCGGAACTGTTCAACCGGGTGTTGGCCGCACGCGTGGCCGCCGGCAACTGGGACGGCGCGCTGGACGGCGAGGTATGGATGCTCGACGGCAGCCGCAGCGTGTTCGGTCCGGAACCCTGGTCGGAGGCGCTGGCCGAGCGCCTGCAGCGCTTCGACATCCATCCGTCCGCGCCGCTGTGGGGCGCCGGCGAGCTGCGCAGCACCGAGGCGGCGCGTGCGCTGGAACTGGCGGCGCTGGACGAGGCGGTCGCGCTGCGCCTGCGCGAAGGCCTGGAGCGCGAGGGCTTGAAACAGGAGCGGCGCGCGACCCGCCTGCGCGTGGCGGACCTGCAGTGGCGCTGGCTGGACGGGCAGGGCGATGCGCTGGAACTGCGGTTCGCGCTGCCGCCGGGCAGCTACGCCACGGCGCTGTTGCACGAACTCGGCCAGGTCGAAGAGGCGCCGCAGGCGTCCACCGAGGCCTGAGCGTCGCGCGGCGGGCGGGTCTGCACGCGGCCGCTGGCGAGGCTGGCGCCAGGCCATGGCATGCGAGCGATTCGCCGAGTGGGAGAGGCAACGCCTGGCGCGTCGGCCGCGACGCGCGCTAGAACCGGTAGGTGCCGGTCAGCAGCAGGTTGCGGCCATCGGGCAGCGGCACGAAGGTCTCATCGAACTCGTCGGCATACAGCCGGCGGTTGAAGACATTGCGCATGCCCACGGTCACGTCCCAGGCATCGGTGCGGTAGGACACGTTCGCATCGACGCTCGCTTGCCCCGGGATCCTGATGTATCCCCCGCCCAGGCGCCGGCCGAGGGTGTGGTCGCGCGCCAGGATGCCGCCCGCCACGCCCCAGCCGCTCCAGCGGCTGTCCTGGAACTGGTAGCTGCCCCACAGGGTGAAGCGCGTGCGCGGCACGCCGGTGGTCGGCGTGCCGTCGCGGCGGCCGATGCGCGCCAGCGCCAGGCTGCTGCTCAGCTCCAGGCCCGGGGCGGGCGCGCCGACGAAATCGAGGTCCAGCCCATGGTTGCTCTGGCTGTCGATCGGCCTGGCGAAGTACGACGGATGCGCCAGCACCAGATCGAAACTGCGGTCGACGGTGATCACGTAGTACGCGACGGTGAGCCGGGCACGGTGTTCGAACAGATCGAGCTTCGCACCGGCCTCCACCTGTCGCGACAGCGCGGGCGGCAGCGGCCGGCCGTTCCTGCCGAGCACGGTGCTCGGCGCGAAGCCGTTCATGCTGCTGGCGTACAGCGACGCCTCCGGACTCAGCTTGTAGACCACGCCGACATTGGGCACCCAGCGGCGCCTGCGCAGCTGGCGCAGCTTGCCCTTGGCGTCGTAGTTGGAAATTTCGTAGGCCGAGCGGCGCAGCGCCAACAACACGTCCCAGTGCTCGCCGATGCTGATCTGGTCCTGCAGCAGGATGCCGCTGCGGCTCGACCAGGGGCTGCCGGGGTAATGCAGGATCCCGCGCCGCGAATGCGGCCAGTTCACCGGTCCCAGTCGCTCGTCGCCGAAGACGTCGTAGTGGCGGCGGTGCATCCGGATGAAGTAGTCGCTGCTGCCCAGGCGGGCGCGCGTGTAATCCAGGCCCAGGGTCACGGTCTGCGTCAGCGCTCCGTCGCCGAACGTGCCGACCAGGTCGTTCTGGACGGTGTAGTACGCCGTCGTGTTGCGATAGGCCTCGGCATAGGCCCGCACGACGCCCTTCGGCGAAGGCGACAACATGCCCCAGTTGCGCGCCTCGATCGCCTGGGTCACGTACTGGCCGCGGCTGCGCAGTTGCCAGCGGTCGCTGAGCCGCTGATCGAACAGGTAGTAGGCGCGCTGGGTGCGGTAGGCGGTGTGGTCCTGCCGATTGCCGAGGCGCAAGCCCCTGGGCGTCATCGCCGACACGCGGTTGCGCAGCAGCAGCGCGTGGTCGGCGGCCGGCTGGCGATCGGTCACGCGCTGCACGCCGAGCACCAGGCGGTTGTCGTCGCCCTGCCAGGCGATGGACGGCGCCAGGTAGGCGGCGTTGCGCGGGCCGTAGCCCTGCGCCGTGGCATCGGCATGTTGGCCGGAGACGATGAGGCGATAACGCAGCGGCGTGGCGCCGATCGGCCCGGTGGCGTCGAGCCCGGCCTGCACGTCGCCGCGTTCGCCGAAGGCATAGCGCAGCGCGCGCTGTGGCGTGCGCTGCGGCTGCTTGGTGACGACGTTGATCAGTCCACTCATGTCGCCGCCGTTGCTGTCGCCGAGGATCGACTCCGGGCCCTTGAGCACCTCGACCCGTTCCACGCCGATCATCGGCGGATAGCCGCCGAGCCCGACGAAGCTGTTTGGCATCCCGTCGGTCATGCCGTTGCCGGTGTAGATGCCGCGGATCTTGAACAACGGCGCGCGCAACGGGTTTTCGATGTGCTGCACGCTGGCCACGTTGCGCAGGGCGTCGGCGACGGTGCGGACCTGTTGCGACGCCATCAGGTGCGGGGCGACGACGTTGACCGACTGCGGCACGGCGATGGCGTCGGCGGCATAGCGCAGCGCGTCGCTGGCATAGGCGGGCACGTCGCCCATGGTGCGCTCGGTCAGCGCCGCGACGTCGATCTGTTCCAGCAGCTTGGGCGGGGTGCCGGCGCTGTGGCCATCCGGGGCATCGGCCGGTACCGCCTCGGTGGCGGCCGGCGTGACCGTCACCGTGTTCGCGTCGAGCAGGCGATAGGCCAGGCCACTGGACTGCAGCAGGCGCTGCAGCGCCGTCTCCGGCGCGAGCACGCCTTGCACCCCGTCGCTGTGCAGCCCGGCCAGCGTCGGGCTGGCGGTAACGACCTGCACGTTGGCCTGCTTGGCATACGCGATCAGCGCCGTGGACAGCGGCTGCGGCGGGATCGAGAAGGCGACTTGCCGTGCGTCGGACGCGAGGGCGGCGGCGAGGGCAGGGTTCCAGGGTACGACTTGCAGCGCCAGGCTGCTACAGATGATCAGTCGCCTCAGCCCACGCACTGCACTTCGCCCCCCAGCGGAAGCGCAAATTATGCCATGCGCGACAGCGCCGACGGCGTGCCTCTGGGCCAGGCGATCGCCGCCGGCCGCCCAGGGCGGCCGGGGCGGGGACGGCATCGCCTAGCGGCGGCTCAGCACGATCTCGTCCTTGCCCTGGCGCACCTGCAGCGGGAACACCTGCGGCAAGGCCGCGGTCCACTGCGCCGTCGCTTCGGTGTCCACGCTGCCGGTGAACCTCAGTCGCGCCAGGTCCGGGTCGGCCAGGCGCAGCGGACGGTCGCTGTAGCGGTTGATCCTGGCGATCACCGTGTCCAGCGGCGTGTCGACGAACTCCAGCCGATGATCGCGCCAGGCCGTGGCCTGCTCCACGCTGATCTTGCTGACCTGCAGCGTCGGCCGGGCCGGATCGTAGGTCACGCGCTGGCCGGCCACCGCTTCCAGCCCGCCGCTGCCGTCGGCCGGCACCTGGCCGGCGCCGTAGATGCGGACCCGGCCTTCGGTGACCGCGACCTCCACGCGTTCGCCGTCGCGGCTGACATCGAAGGCGGTGCCCACGTCCAGGATCGACACGCCGCCGGCATCGACCACGAACGGACGCCCGGGGTGATGCGCCACTTCGAAGAAGGCCTCGCCGGCGATCAGGTCCACGTGGCGCTGCGCGGCGCTGAACCGCGTGCTCAGCCGCGAGGCGCCGCCGAGCGCGATCTTCGAGCCGTCCGCCAGCACGATGTCCTGGTGGTGGCGGATCGCGCTGCCGTAGACCTGGGTGACCGGTGGCGCATGCAACTGCCGCCACGCCAGGGCGCCGCCGAGCGCCAGCACGCCGATGCAGGCCGCCACCTGCAACGGCCGCCAGCGCGAGCGTGAGCGCGGCGGCGCGAAGGTGCGCACGAGTTCGTCGCGGGCGGTGGCATCGAGCGCACGCAGGTCGCCGCCGAGCGCGTTGATCCGTTCGAACGCCTGCAGATGCCGCGGGTCGGCCGCGGTCCAGTCCAGCCAGCGCGCGACGGTGTCCTCGCTGCTGTCGGGTTCGCGCAGCAGGGTCCACCAGCGCGCGGCGTCGTCGAGGATGTGCTTGTCGATGCCGCTGTCCACTACGGGATCTCCGCTTCGTCGAAGCGTTTGCGGCAATGCGCGAGCGCGTTGGCCACATGGTAGCGGACCATCCGTTCGCTCACGTTCATCGCCTTGGCGATCATGCCGAAGTCCTTGCCTTCGATCACGTGCAGCACGAAGGCGCGGCTGGTCTTGGCGGGAAGTTCCTTCAGTGCCCGGGTCAGCTGGCGCAGTTGTTCGCTGGCCGTGGCGTGCCGCTCCGGAATCGGCGACAGCGGCAGGTCCTGCTCCGGCAGGTCCACCGCCGCGCTTTCGCGGACCTTGCGCATGCGCAGCCGGTCCACCGCCAGGTTCGAGGCCACATGGAACAGGTAGGCCCGCGGCGACGCCAGCGCGTCTTGACGCTCAAGGGTCACGATGCGCATGTATGCCTCCTGTGCCACGTCCTGCGCGTCCGCCATCGAGCCGAGCTTGCAGTGCAGGAAGGCGAGCAGGGCATGGTGATGTTCCTTGAACAACGCGGCGACGTGCTGCGCATGCGCCTGTTCCGGCGACGGCGCGCCCTCGGTGTGCTCGGCCCGGCTCACGAATGCTGATGCTCCTGGAGGGAAGCGGCCGCGGCAGTATAGCCAGGCTCACTGGTCGCCACGCGGCGCGGCGACGCAGGCCGCCGGCAGCGCGGCGGCCAGCAAGCCCTCGGCGTGCGCCCGCAATGCCTCGCGGCGGCGAAACGCCGCGCGATGCTGGCTGGGCACATCGGCCACGGTCTTGCGCGCCGGGGTCAGCGGCAACGCGAACCAGCCGTCGGCGATGGGCGTACCGCCTTGCTCGATCCAGAACGCGTCGTAGTCGGCCAGGAACACGTCTCGCTTGCGCTGCAGCGGATGCGCAGAATTGCAGACGGCGCGGATCGCCTGCGCGCCGATGCGCTCGGCGAAGGTGCAGGCCAGGGACAGCATCAGTTGCTTGGGCCGCAGCCCGTGCATCTGCTTGGTCAGCGCGCGCACCACGTCCCGGGCGTCGGCGCCGTTGGGCCCCTGCAGGCAACCGATCAGCACCGTCGGATGGGCGGCGTCGCCGGTCACGGTCAGCACCAGGCGATACAGCTGGCGTCCCGCCGCGTCGCTGAGTTGCAACCAGAGCTCGCCCTCGCAGCTCATCGGCGCCGGCGGCAGCAGCGACAGCGTCAGTGCGCTGCCGTCGTGCAGCGGCAGCGTCCCCAGGTCCGCCTGGCCTTGCCGGTAGATCGCGTCGAACAGGGCGTGCGGCAGGCGATCGAGCAGGAGCCGGTAGTGCTGCCGCAGATGGCGCAGGCGCGCCGAACGGTTCCAGCGGGTGTTGACGAAGCGGTGCAGGTGGCGCTCGAGCAGGCGCGGATCGCGCGCCGCATAACCGTGCATGCGCGGCTCGCGCTGCAGTTCTTCCAGAAAGCGGCGGTGCGCGGCCGGCACGGACAGCGCGCGCACCAGGTACTTGCCCGCCTTGATCACGCGCTGCCAGCGATTGCCGTGCCAGTCCGTGCGCCCCTTGAACGAAGCCAGGAACAGTGCCGGCCACTGCGTGGGCGTCGTGGAGCCGGCGACCCGCGACGGCGCCGGTAGCGGCCGCCGTGGCCGGGCGGTGTGCGCCGGCGCTGCCTCGAAGTTCGCGGCGCTCGCGGAAACATCCACGATATCAGTGGGTTGCAGAAGGAATTCGGTGGTTGCGTCGGTCACTTTCGGCTCGCAGAGGGGCGGTACTCTCTGACAAGACGTTTCAGCGGGCGAAAATTGAAATGCGATCGTGCATTTCCAGCACGGGGCGCGCGACGGTGGTCCGGTCGGGTGGGATGTGGTCGAGCTGGAGGCTGCCGCGCCGGGGACGAAGGCGTCTCGGCTGCCGCTTTTGCGGCGACCGACAGGGACGGCTTCAGGGCACCTCCAACTCACGAGGAGACGAAATGTCCTGTAGGAGCGGCTTCAGCCGCGACCGGCCTACCCGGTAACGCCCCGTCGCGGCTGAAGCCGCTCCTACATCCGTCCCGCGCGAGCCGATGAGCACAGCACTGACGGCATGCGCAGCCAGCGATGGCGCACCCGGACCGGAGCACAGGCGCCACGCCCGGCCCGAGCGTGACCGGCGTCGCGCGCAGTGCCGCTCAGCGTCGCGCCAGCAGCACCAGCATCGCGCCGGTGCCGCCCTGCGCGGACGGCGCCGAATGGAACGCCAGCACATCGTTGCGCTGGCGCAGTACGCGGTCCACCAGGTTCTTCAGCAGCGGCACGCCGCCCGATTGCAGGCCCTTGCCGTGCACGATGCGCACGCAGCCGAACTCGTGCGCATGCGCCTCGGCCAGGAACTGGCGCAGCAGCGCCTCGGCCTGGGCGGCGGTGGCGCCGTGCAGGTCCAGTTCGTCCTGGGCCGAGAACTGGCCCTTGCGCAGGCGCTGGAACAGCCGCGCCGGCAGATGCTCGCGGCGGTAGCTGGCCACATCGCCGGCTTCCAGCGGCGCGCGCTCGCGCAGCAATTGCTGGAACTCGCCCTGCGCCTCGGCCTCGTCGCGCTCGGCCATGCGCGCACGCGGCTTGGGGCGCGGTTTGGGGTTGGCCGGCGGCGTCGCGTTGAGCGGGGCCACCTTGCCGATCGCCGCGCGGAACAGCGCGGCGGGGTCTTCGTCGTCGGAATGCGCCATGCGCACAGCTTAGAGCGTGCTGCGCGGTTTGAGGTGACCGTGGCGTCGCCGGCAGTGCCGGGGCACGGCGTCGCCGGCGCGGAACGGTCGCGCTGTATTCCTCGGGCGCGCAGCGCATCTGGCGCGCGGTGCGACGGTGGTCGCCGCGATCGCCGGCGCGCTGTCAGCGACCTGGTAGGGCGCATCCGGTATCATGCACCGGTTTTCGAGGAGCACCATGCGCGTATTAGTGAGCAACGACGACGGCGTCGACGCCCCCGGCATCCGCATGCTGGCCGAGCAGTTGCGCGGCGCCGGCCACGAAGTGACGGTGGTCGCACCCGACCGCGACCGGTCCGGCGCCAGCAATTCGCTGACCCTGGATCTGCCGATCCGGCTCAAGCGCATCGATCAGCACACCTGCAGCGTCGCCGGCACCCCGACCGACTGCGTGCACCTGGCGCTCACCGGCATGCTGGAGTTCGATCCGGACATCGTGGTCTCCGGCATCAACAATTCCGCCAATCTCGGCGACGACGTGATCTATTCCGGCACCGTCTCGGCGGCGATGGAAGGCCGCTTCCTCGGCCTGCCCGCAGTGGCCGTGTCGCTGGTCTCGCACAACCACGACCCCAGGCATTTCCAGACCGCCGCGCGCGCGGCGGTGGAGATCGTGGCACGGCTCAAGGCCGATCCGCTGCCCGCCGACACCATCCTCAACGTCAACGTGCCCGACCTGCCGTGGCAGGAGATCAAGGGCTTCGAGGTCACCCGGCTCGGCAACCGCCACCGTTCCGAACCGTGCCTGCCGCAGACCGACCCGCGCGGCGCCACCGTGTACTGGATCGGCCCGGCCGGGCGCGAGCAGGACGCCGGTCCCGGCACCGACTTCCATGCGGTGCGCACCGGCTTCATCTCGATCACCCCGATCCAGGTCGATCTGACCCGCTACCAGGCGTTGGAAAAGGTCGCCAGCTGGGTCGGCGGCCTGACCGAAGCGCTGGGCCGCCCGGCATGACCCCGCGGTTGCGTCTGCAGCCGGAAGCGATCGGCATCGGCATGACCTCCCAGCGCGTGCGCGACCGCCTGGTCGAGCGCCTGCGCGAGGCCGGCATCCGCGACGAGAGCGTGCTCAACGCGGTGCGTACCGTGCCGCGGCATCTGTTCATCGACGAGGCGCTGGCCTCGCGCGCCTACGAGGACACGGCGCTGCCGATCGGCCACGGCCAGACCATCTCCCAGCCCTGGGTGGTGGCGCGCATGACCGAGACGGTGCTGGAGGCGGCGCCGAAGAAGGTGCTGGAAGTCGGCACCGGCTCCGGCTACCAGGCGGCGATCCTGGCCGCGCTGGGTCTGGAAGTGCACACCGTCGAGCGCATCGGCGACCTGCTGCGGCAGGCGCGCAAGCGCTTCCGCCAGCTCGGCATGAACGTGCGCAGCAAGCACGACGACGGCCGCATCGGCTGGCCCGAGCACGGCCCCTTCGATGCCATCGTGGTCACCGCCGCGGCGCCGGCGCTGGTCGATGCCCTGGTCGAGCAGCTGGCCCCCGGCGGCTGCCTGGTGGCCCCGGTCGGCGGCCCGTCCGCGCAATCGCTGATCCGCCTGCGCCGTGCTGCCGACGGCCAGATCGAACAAGACGTCCTGGCGCCGGTGACCTTCGTCCCGTTGCTGTCGGGCATGCTGGATTGACCTCCCGGAGCCGCACTGGATGAAGATTTTTGGGCCGTTGTACGAACGTGCCATCGCCTGGTCGCGGCATCGCCGCGCGCCCGCCTTGCTGACCGGCCTCAGTTTCGCCGAGGCCATCGTGTTCCCGGTGCCGCCGGAAGTGATGCTGGCGCCGATGTCGCTGGCGCAGCCGCGGCGCGCGCTGTGGTTCGCCACGCTGAGCCTGCTCGGCTCGATCAGCGGCGCCGTGATCGGTTACCTGCTCGGCCATTTCGCCTTCGCCGCGGTGCAGCCGCTGATCGAATGGCTGGGCTGGACGCAGAAGATCGACGCGCAGGTCAACTATCTGCGCGAGGTCATCGCCGAGTCGCCGTGGCGTGCGTTCTGGTTGCTGGTGCTGGCCGGCTTCACGCCGATCCCGCTGAAGATATTCACCTGGGCCTCAGGCATCGTTGGAGTGCCGCTGCTACCGTTCCTGGCGAGCATGCTGGTCGGGCGCGGCAAGCGCGTGTACCTGGTGGCCGGAGCGATCCGCCTCGGCGGGCCGCGCGCCGAAGCGGCGTTGCGCCGCTGGATCGAGCCGCTCGGCTGGGTCGCCTCGGCGATCCTGGCGCTGCTGGTGGTGTGGGTCATATGGAGAGCGAAGGTCGGATGAGCGTCGATCGGGTGGTGCGGAACGGCCTGCGTGGCGGCCTGGGTGTGCTGGTGGCGGTGGCGCTCGGCGCCTGCAGCAGCGCCACGGTGGTTCGCACGCCTGGCGGCGCGCCCGTGCGCGGCAGCGCGGCGGCCTCGGCACCGCGGGTCTCCGTGCCCAAGCCCGGGGTCAGCGCCACCGTGCGCCGCGGCGACACGCTGTACGCGATCGCCCGCGCCAACAACATCACCCCGCAGGACCTGGCGGGCTGGAACGGCCTGCAGCCGCCGTACACGATCTATCCCGGGCAGTCGCTGCGGCTGTACCCGCCCGGCGGCGGCAGGGGCGCCGCACGTCCCGGCACCGCCACCGCGGTGGTACCGCCGGCCGCCGGCAGCGGCGCGGCGGCACGGCCGCCGGCGGCCGCCGCGCCGGCACCGGTCAGCAGCGGCTTCTCCTGGCGTTGGCCGGCCGATGGCGTGGTGGTCAGCCGCTTCGTCAGCGGCGAAACCACCAAGCAGGGCGTGGACATCGCCGGCAACAACGGCGAAGCGGTGCGCGCCGCCGCCGATGGCGTGGTGGTCTATTCCGGCGCCGGCCTGGTCGGTTACGGCGAACTGATCATCGTCAAGCACAACGAACAGTGGCTGTCGGCCTACGGCCACAACCGCAAGCGTCTGGTCAACGAGGGCCAGAACGTCAAGGCTGGCCAGCAGATCGCCGAGATGGGCCACAGCGGCGCGGCCCGCGACATGCTGCACTTCGAGATCCGCTACAACGGCAAGCCAGTCGACCCATTGCTGTACCTGCCGCCGAAGTAACGGCCGCAGCAGCGTATCGGCCGTCCGCCTTTGCCTTCGCAAGAGGAGGAGGACGGTCATGCGAGCGTGATCGCACGCGCGCGTTCGACGGTCCGTTGAACTGCCTCGCCGCTGACGGCCGGCAGGCTAGAGAGAGTCGATCTCACACGGGGCGCCACCGGGCACGCACTCCTCTGTGGGAGAGGCTTCAGCCCCGACGCGCGGCGCTCGACTCGCGCGGCAGACCTCGCGCAGCAATCTGCGGAAGGCCAAAAAATTCAGGCCGCTTCTGCGCCGTGATCGCATTGTGCCCGCCGCATGAATAGGCGGCGGTTGAGGCCGCTGTGGCCAACAGCCAGGGCGGTCGCGGCGCCCGGCGGCGACGCCGGACTCAGTCTTCGAGCAGGAACCCGACCGCCACACGCCGGCCTTCGGCGGCCAGCACGTTGTAGGTGCGCGCGGCGGCGGCATTGTTCATCACCTCGATGCCGATGCCGCGGGTCAGGAACAGCGCCATCACCGCCGCCGCGGGAAACACCTGGCGTTCGCCGGTGCCGAGGATCACCAGCGCCGGGTTGAGTTCCAGCAGCGGCTGCAGATGCAGCGGCTGCAGTTCGCCGACCAGCGGCGCCTGCCAGTCCTCGACCAGGGTGTCCGGCGCGAGGATGAAGCTGCGGGTCAGCACGCGGTCGTTCACCTTGGCCTGGCGGCCGTCGGCCATGCGCAGGGCGTAGGCGTAGTCGGGCAGGTCCTGGGTCAGTTGCATGGGGTCACCGGAGGCGCGCTCAGGCGCGCGGCAGCACGATCTGCCGGTCTTCCTTGGCCGGGCGATACAGGATCGCGGTATGGCCGATCCGCTGCACCAGCACGCTGTGCGACTGTTCCACTAGGCTGCCGATGGCGGCGTCGCGGGCCTCGCGGTCGTCGCCGCCGACCTTCACCTTGACCAGCTCGTGGCGCTCCAGCACCTCGTCCAGTTCGGCCAGGAAGGCCGGGGTGACGCCCTTGCTGCCGATCTGCAACAGGGGTTTGAGGTCGTGGGCCAGGCCGCGCAGGAAGCGGTTCTGGGCCGAGGTCAGGCTGATCGACATGCAGGCGGGAGCAGGGTTGGCAAGGGCGATCAGGGTATCATGGCCGCCCCTCCCGACCGTGCGTCCATGGCCACCCGCAGCAAAAGCAGCCAACGCTGGCTCCGTGAACATTTCGCCGATCCCTTCGTGAAGAAGGCCCAGGCCGAAGGCATGCGCTCGCGCGCGGCCTACAAGCTGGAGGAGCTGCTGCAGCGCGACCGGCTGCTCAAGCCGGACATGGTCGTGGTCGACCTCGGCGCCGCGCCGGGCGGCTGGTCGCAGCAGGTGCGCAAGTCGATGGGCGACCGCGGCCGGGTGCTGGCCCTGGACATCCTGGAGATGCCGCCGCTGGCCGGCGTCGAGTTCCTTCACGGTGACTTCAGGGAGGACGCGGTGCTATCGCAGTTCGAGGCCATGCTGGGCGACACCCCGGTGGACCTTGTGCTGTCGGATATGGCCCCCAATAAGAGCGGAATGGATGCGGTCGACCAGCCGCGGATGATGCATCTGGCGGAACTGGCGATGGCGTTCGCCGACAGCCACCTGAAGCCGAATGGCGCGTTCCTGATCAAGCTGTTCCAGGGCGTGGGGTTCGACGACTACATCCGCGACATGCGCCGCCGCTATGAGAAGGTGACCATTCGCAAGCCGGCCGCGTCGCGCAAGCGCTCGCCGGAGGTCTACGCCCTCGGACAGGGCAAGCGCACCCAGATCAAGTAAGCTGAACGCAAGGCTGAACCCGCAATGCCACGCATCGAGACAGAGTTGAAGGGACACCGGAGCCAATGAGGATGAACGACTTGACCAAGAATCTGCTGTTGTGGGTAGTCGTCGCCGTCGTGCTGATGGTGGTGTTCCAGAGCTTCTCGCCGCGGCTCGCCGGCGGCCAGGGCAGCGACACCGTGACCTACTCCCAGTTCCTGAAGGACGTGGACGCCGGGCGGGTGAAGTCGGTCGATTTCACCGACGCCACCAACCTGTCGGTCAACGCGATCCGCTTCAAGCGCGCCGACGGCAGCGAGGGCACGGTCTATGGCCCGAGCGACGACAAGCTGATCGACGTGCTGTACAGCAAGAACGTGGACATCACCCGGCAGAAGCCCGACAACGGGCCGAGCTTCTGGTCGTTGGTGCTGAACTTCCTGCCGGTCATCCTGATCATCGGCTTCTGGCTGTTCATCATGCGCCAGATGCAGGGCGGTGGCGGCGGCGCCAAGGGCGCGATGTCCTTCGGCAAGTCGCGCGCCAAGCTGCAGGGCGAGGACCAGGTCAAGATCACCTTCGCCGACGTCGCCGGTTGCGACGAGGCCAAGGAGGAGGTCGGCGAACTGGTCGACTTCCTGCGCGACCCGACCAAGTTCACCAAGCTCGGCGGCAAGATCCCGCGCGGCGTGCTGATGGTCGGCCCGCCCGGCACCGGCAAGACGCTGCTGGCCAAGGCCATCGCAGGCGAGGCCAAGGTGCCGTTCTTCAGCATCTCCGGTTCGGACTTCGTGGAAATGTTCGTCGGCGTCGGCGCCAGCCGCGTGCGCGACATGTTCGAGCAGGCCAAGAAGCACGCGCCGTGCATCATCTTCATCGACGAAATCGATGCGGTCGGCCGCCACCGCGGCGCCGGCCTGGGCGGCGGCCACGACGAGCGCGAGCAGACCCTCAACCAGTTGCTGGTGGAGATGGACGGCTTCGAAGGCGGCGAGGGCGTGATCGTGATCGCTGCGACCAACCGCCCCGACGTGCTGGATCCGGCGCTGTTGCGTCCGGGCCGCTTCGACCGCCAGGTCGTGGTGGGCCTGCCGGACGTGCGCGGCCGCGAGCAGATCCTCAAGGTGCACATGCGCAAGCTGCCGCTGGCCGACGACATCGAGCCGATGGTGATCGCGCGCGGTACCCCGGGCTTCTCCGGCGCCGACCTGGCCAACCTGTGCAACGAGGCGGCGCTGTTCGCCGCGCGCGAGTCGGTCAAGGAAGTGCGCATGGACCACTTCGACCGCGCCCGCGACAAGATCCTGATGGGCGCCGAGCGCCGCTCGATGGCGATGAGCGAGGACGAGAAGACGCTGACCGCCTACCACGAGGCCGGCCACGCCATCGTCGGCCGCCTGGTGCCCGAGCACGACCCGGTCTACAAGGTTACGATCATCCCGCGCGGCCGCGCGCTGGGCGTGACCATGTACCTGCCCGAGGGCGACAAGTATTCGATGAACCGCGTGGCGATCGAGTCGCAGCTGTGCTCGCTGTACGGCGGCCGCGTCGCCGAGGAACTGATCTTCGGCACCGACAAGGTCACCACCGGCGCCTCCAACGACATCGAACGCGCGACCAAGATGGCGCGCAACATGGTCACCAAGTGGGGCCTGTCCGACGAGCTGGGGCCGATCGCCTACGGCGAGGAGGACGATGAGGTGTTCCTGGGCCGCTCGGTGACCCAGCACAAGAGCGTCTCCGACGACACCGCGCGGCGCATCGACGAGGTGGTGCGCTCGATCCTCGACAAGGCGTATGCGAAGACCACGCAGATCCTCACCGAGAACCTGGACAAGCTGCACACCATGTCGCAGTTGCTGCTGCAGTACGAGACCATCGACGCGCCGCAGATCGACGCGATCATGGAAGGCCGCGATCCGCCGCCGCCGATGGGCTGGAACAGGTCCGGCAAGGATGGCGGCAACGACAAGGGCAATTCGCGGCCGCTGCCGCCGATCGCCGGGCCTGCCGAGCAGGTGTAATCCCGGCGCGGTCACGCGGATACAGAGAGCCAGGGAGCGATCCCTGGCTTTTTTTATCGGCGCCGGCCTGCCCCTGGCGGTGCCAGGCTCGTCGCCGCGCCACGGGTGGGCGACAATGCCCGCTTCGCTGTCGGCACGAGGCCGGTCGATGCGCGCGTCCTGCGGATCGCTGCAGCGTCGGTCCCGGCGCCGTCGTCCAGGGCGGCGCCATCGCCGCGCTCGCCGAGCCGCTTCGCCGCCTGCCGCGGCCACCACCAGGAGACCCGCCGATGTTCGACACCTCGCCCAGCCTGCAGTGCGGCGCTCGCCGGCTTTCGCTCGATCGTCCGCAGGTGATGGGCATCGTCAACGTCACTCCGGATTCGTTCTCCGATGGCGGCGCCCACGCCAGCGTGGAGGCGGCGGTGGCGCATGGCCTGCGTCTGGCCGAGGAGGGCGCCGACCTGCTCGACATCGGCGGCGAATCGACCCGTCCGGGCGCGACCCCGGTGTCGGTGGAAGAGGAACTGCGGCGGGTGATCCCGGTGATCGAGCGGCTGGCCGCGCAGACCGCGTTGCCGCTGAGTGTGGACACCTTCAAGCCGGAGGTGATGCGTGCCGCAGTCGCCGCCGGTGCCGGCATGATCAACGACGTGCAGGCGCTGCGGCAGCCCGGCGCGCTGGACGCGGCCGCCGAACTGGGCGTGCCGGTGGTGCTGATGCACATGCCCGGCGACCCCTATGCCGCCGGCAGCGCGCCCGGCTACGACGACGTGGTCGGCGAGGTGCACCGGTTCCTGGCCGAGCGGATCTTCGCCGCGGAGATGGCCGGCATCGACAAGCGGCGCATTCTGGTCGATCCGGGTTTCGGCTTCGGCAAGAGCACGGCCGACAATCTGCAGCTGTTGGCGCAGTTGGGACGGCTGGTCGGGTTGGGCGTGCCGGTGCTGGCCGGGCTGTCGCGCAAGCGCAGCATCGGCGAGCTGACCGGGCGCCAGGCGCCGGAGCAGCGTGTGGCCGGCTCGGTGGCCGCGCACTTGCTGGCCGCGCAGCGCGGCGCGGCGTTGCTGCGCGTGCACGACGTGGCCGCCACCGTCGACGCGCTGAAGGTCTGGCAGGCGTTGCAGGCGGTGCCGGTGCCGCGCGCCGCCAACGCGTCCGCTGCGGCGACGATCCGCTGGCCGGACGAGGACTGATGGCGGCCGACCGGCGCCCGCGCGCGATCGCGCTGATGGGCCCGACCGCCTCGGGCAAGACCGCCGCGGCGATCGCCCTGGCCGAACGCTGCGGCGGCGAGATCGTCAGCGTCGATTCGGCGCTGGTCTACCGCGGCCTGGACATCGGCGCGGCCAAACCGGATGCGGCCGAGCGCACGCGCGTGCCGCACCACCTGCTGGACCTGCGCGATCCCTGGAAGTCCTATTCGGCGGCCGAGTTCGCCGCCGACGCGCGCGCCGCGCTGGCCGCGATCGTCGCCCGCGGGCGCTTGCCGATCCTGGCCGGCGGCACCGGGCTGTACTTCCAGGCGTTGCTGGAGGGGCTGGCGCCGATGCCGGCGGCCGACCCGCAGCTGCGCGCGGCGCTGGCCGCGCAAGCGCAGGCCGAAGGCTGGGCGGCGCTGCACGCGGAACTGCAGCGGGTCGATCCGCTGGCTGCCCAGCGCATCCGTCCGGGCGATGCCCAGCGCATCCAGCGGGCGCTGGAGGTGTACCGGCTCAGCGGGCGGCCGATCAGCGCCTGGCAGGCGCAGCCCGGTCCGCCGCGGTTGCCGCTGCGGGTACTGAAGCTGGTGCTGGCGCCGGCCGAGCGCGCCGTGCTGCACGAGCGCATCGAAGCCCGCTTCGATGCGATGCTGGGGCAGGGCTTCCTCGACGAGGTGCGCGCCCTGCGCGCGCTGCCGGAGATGCGGGCGGTGGCGCAGCCGCTGGCGCTGCCGGCGGTGCGCGCGGTCGGCTATCGCCAGGCCTGGGAGTACCTGGAGGGCGCCGGCGACGCGGCGGACTTCCGTGCCCGCGCCATCGCCGCCACCCGCCAGTTGGCCAAGCGCCAGCTCACCTGGCTGCGCGGCGAGCAGGACGCGCGCTGGTTCGACCCGGCGCGCGACGCCGGGCGCCTGCAGGCGGCTGTGGATGCCTTCTTGGGCTGATCCGGACGCCGGCTGCGCTGTGTTGGGGCCCGCGGGCGTGTAACATCGACGTTCCGGACCGCGGCAGGGGAGCTGGAGTGCCGACCCGGACAATAAAAACAATAATTTGGGAGTCAAGCATGTCCAAGGGGCAATCCTTGCAGGATCCTTTCCTCAACGCGCTGCGGCGCGAACGGGTGCCTGTCTCGGTGTATCTGGTCAACGGCATCAAGTTGCAGGGCACGATCGAGTCGTTCGATCAGTTCGTGGTGCTGCTGCGCAATACCGTGAGCCAGATGGTCTACAAACACGCCATTTCCACCGTGGTGCCGGCGCGCAACGTGCGCGTGGGGCCGGGCGGCGGTTATGTGCAGCAGAACGAAGGTGGCAGTGCGGGTGATGACGAAGTCGAGTAGTTCGGTGGTAAAGCGCGGAGCCGCGGGTGTTTGATCGGTCGCGCCGCGGCGAGCACGCACTGCTGATCCAGCCCTACGCGGGTGGTCCGTTGGAAGACGATGTGCTGGAGGAGTTCGCCGACCTGGCGCGCTCGGCCGGCGCCAGCATCGCCGCCACCGTGACCGCGCGCATCGACAAGCCGAGTCCGGCGACGCTGATCGGCAGCGGCAAGCTGGAGGAGGTCAAGGCCGCCGCCGATGCCAGCGGCGCCGATCTGGTCCTGGTCAACCACGCGCTCAGCCCCGGCCAGGAACGCAACCTGGAGAAATACCTGGAGCGGCGCGTGATCGACCGCACCGGGCTGATCCTGGACATCTTCGCCCAGCGCGCGCGCAGCCACGAAGGCAAGCTGCAGGTCGAACTGGCCCAGTTGCGGCACATGGCCACGCGGCTGGTGCGCGGCTGGACCCACCTGGAGCGCCAGCGCGGCGGTTCGATCGGCCTGCGCGGTCCTGGCGAAACCCAGCTGGAAACCGACCGCCGCCTGCTGCAGAAGCGGGTGGAGCAGTTGCAGAAGCGGCTGGAGAAGGTCGAGGTCCAGCACACCCAGATGCGCCGCGCGCGGGTGCGCAGCGAACTGCCGCGGATCGCGGTGGTGGGCTACACCAACGCCGGCAAGTCGACCCTGTTCAATGCGCTGACCGGCGCCGAGGCCTACGCCGCCGACCAGCTGTTCGCGACCCTGGATCCGACCGTGCGGCGCATCGCCCTGCCTGGCGGCAACGCCATGCTGGCCGATACCGTCGGCTTCGTGCGCAACCTGCCGCACGAGCTGGTGGCGGCGTTCCGTTCGACCCTGTCCGAGGCGCGCGAGGCCGACCTGCTGCTGCACGTGGTCGACGCCGCCGATCCGCTGCGCGAGGAGCGCATCGCCCAGGTCGACGAGGTGCTGCACGCGGTCGGCGCCGGCGAACTGCCGCAGTTGCTGGTATTCAACAAGATCGACCGCATCGACGGCGCCGAAGTGCGCCACGACGCGCAGGACGGGGTGCCGGACGCGGCGCGGCGCGAACGGGTGTGGATCTCCGCCCGCGACGGTCGCGGCCTGGACCTGTTGCAGCACGTGCTCGGCCAGCGCCTGGGGCTGCGCCACGTGCAGGGCAGCCTGCGCCTGCCGCCGGACGCCGGACGCCTGCGCTCGCAGTTGCATCAGTTGCAGGTGATCCGCAGCGAGCAGGCCGACGAGGACGGCTGGCTGCTGCAGGTGGACATCCCGATCACCGAGGCCGAGCGCCTGGCCGCGGCGGCCGACGGCGCGCCGATCCGCGCGCTGCTGCCGCCGCGCGAGCGTGAGGAGTGGCAGCAGCGCTAGCCGCATCGCGTCGCCGATGCGGCGCCTGCGCGCGCCCGCGGTGCCGTGGCTGACGGCAGGCCATCGGCCGGCGCGCGCAGGCGCGACAGCCACGGCGAATTGGGCTACAAAGCGCATTGGTTTCCCGAGCTGTGCCATGACGCTTCCCACCGATTCGGATCTGTTGCAACAGGCCACCGCGCTCAGCGAGCGCTTGCGCACCGCGCGCGAGCGCCTGGTTACCGCCGAAAGCTGCAGCGGCGGCTGGATCGCCAAGGTGATGACCGACGTCGCCGGGTCCTCGGCCTGGTTCGACTGCGGCATCGTCGCCTACAGCTACGAGGCCAAGCAGGCGCTGCTGGGCGTGCGCCCGCAGACGCTGGAGCATCACGGCGCGGTCAGCCGCGAGACGGTGATCGAGATGGTCTCCGGCGCGCTGGTCAACTCCGGCGCCAGCGTCGCGGTCGCGGTGACCGGCATCGCCGGCCCTGGCGGCGGCTCCCCGGACAAGCCGGTCGGCAGCGTCTGGCTGGGCTGGAAGCGCCGCGGCGGTTATGCCAGCGCGCAGTTGTTCCACTTCCCGGGCGATCGCGACGCGGTGCGCCGGCAGACCGTGGCCGCCGCCCTGCGCGGCCTGGCCGCGCTGCTGTGATCGTGGTCGTGCGCCTTCCCCGAGGATGAGCGCGATGTGGGAGGCGCTGAGCACCGTCCGCGACCTGGGACGCCTGCAGGAAATCGCCTCGGTGCTGATCCGCTACGGGTTCGGCGACGTGGTCCGGCGCATCGGCATGGCCGACGTGCTGGAGCGCGCCGGTCGCCTGCTGCACTGGCACAACGCCGAGGAGATGCTGCGCATGTCGGCGCCGCAGCGGGTGCGGCGCGCGCTGCAGGATCTCGGCCCGACCTTCGTCAAGCTCGGCCAGGTGCTGGCCACCCGCGTGGACCTGTTGCCGCCGGAGTGGACCGACGAACTGGGCGAACTGCAGAACGCCGCACCGGCGTTGGACTATGCGCAGATCCTGCCGCAACTGATCGAGGCGCTTGGCGAGGCGCCGACGGCGATCTTCGCCGAGGTCGAGGAGGCCCCGCTGGCCGCCGCCTCGCTGGCGCAGACCCACCGCGCCTGGCTGCACGACGGCACCGCGGTGGTGATCAAGGTGCGCCGCCCGGGCATCCGCGAGGTGATCGAGGCCGACCTGCGGCTGCTGGCGCGGCTGGCCGAGATCGTCGAAGCGCGCGCGGCGGACCTGAAGCGCTACCACCCGGCCGCGGTGGTGCACCAGTTCACCCTGTCGCTGCGCCGCGAGCTGGACTTCGCCGGCGAGGGCCGCAACGCCGAGCGCATCGCCGCCAACTTCCAGGGCCACGACGAGATCGTGATCCCGCGGGTGCACTGGCAGTGGACCTGCGAGACGCTGAACGTGCAGGACTTCGTCGCCGGCATCGGCGGCCGCGACCTGGCCGGTGTCGAGGCCGCCGGCCTGGACCGGCGCCGGCTGGCGCGCACCGGTGCCGACATCGTGCTGAAGATGGTGCTGGAGGACGGCTGTTTCCACGCCGATCCGCATCCGGGCAACATCTTCTACCTGCCCGGCGAACGCATCGCGGTGATCGACTTCGGCATGGTCGGGCGCATTTCCGAGCAGCGCCGCTACCAGGTGGTGCAACTGCTGCACGGGCTGGTCACCCAGGACGCCGAGGCGGTCGCCGACATCCTGCTGGAGTGGACCGACGGCGAGGTCGAGGTCGACGAGGCGCACCTGCAACTGGAGATCGCCGCCTTCGTCGATCAGTACCGCGGCGTGCCGCTGAAGGACCTGCGCGTGGGCGCGATGCTCGGCGAGGTCACCGCGCTGCTGCGCCAGCACGCGCTGGCCCTGCCGGCCGACCTGGCGCTGATGATCAAGACCTTCCTGACCCTGGAAGGGGTCGGGCGCCAGCTCGATCCGGACTTCGACATGGCCGGCGCCGCCGCTCCGTACCTGGAGCGGGTGATGCTGCAGCGGTTCGCGCCGCGGGCGATGGCCCGGCGCGGCCGCCGCACCGTGCTGGGCGCGCTGGAACTACTCGGCGACCTGCCGCGCGATGCCCGCCGCCTGCTGCAGGCGGCGCGGCGCGGGCGGTTGCAGTTGAACGTGGAGACGGGCTCGCTGAAGGGCTTCGGCGACCAGGTCAACCGCGCCGCCAACCGCCTGACCATGGGCATCGTCACCGCCGCGCTGATCATCGGCTCGTCGATCGTGATGAACAGCGTCGGTGGCATTTCCAGCCGCTGGCTGCTGGCGATCGGCGTCTGCGGCTTCATCGGCGCGGCGCTGTCGGGCGTGTGGATCCTGTTCTCGATCTGGCGCAGCGGCCGCTGAGCGTGGCGGGCGCCTTCGGGCATAGTCCGCCGCAGGCGTCGAGGGGTCTGTTGGCCCAGGCATCGCCCCGCTTCCACAGGAGCGCCGGCGCACACGTTCTCCCCTGTGGGAGGGGCTTCAGCCCCGACGCGACGTACCCAAACCGTGCGGCACACATCGCTCTGACGCTCTGTAACGCCCTGGGAGGACGCGAGAGGCCGCGACGCACCTATCGATGATAGGCGGCCATCGCAGGCTGTCGTGCGGCCCAGCCGAATAGGCCGGCGATGCTGTCCGCCGGCACCCTCGATCCACACATCAGTTGCTCGTCAGTCGATTTAGTAGTATTACTACTAACCATGGACCTGACCGAAACCCAGCAGGCGATCCTCGACCTGATCGCCGAGCGCATCGAACACGACGGCGTGCCGCCGTCGCAGACCGAGATTGCCCGCGCCTTCGGCTTCAAGGGCGTGCGCGCGGCCCAGTACCACCTGGAAGCGCTGGAACAGGCCGGGGCGATCCGCCGCGTGCCCGGGCAGGCACGCGGCATCCGCCTGCTCGGCGGGGCGGCGGCGCCGGCGCCAGCGGCGCAGGTGGACAGCGCCGACGTGCTGCGTCTGCCGGTGCTCGGACGCGTCGCCGCCGGTCTGCCGATCGGCGCGGACATCGGCTCCGACGACTTCGTGGTGCTGGATCGGGTGTTCTTCTCGCCGGCCCCGGACTACCTGCTGAAGGTGCAGGGCGACTCGATGCGCGACGAAGGCATCTTCGACGGCGACCTGATCGGCGTGCACCGCACCCGCGATGCGCGTTCCGGGCAGATCGTGGTGGCGCGCATCGACGAGGAGATCACCGTCAAGCTGCTGAAGATCGGCAAGGACCGCATCCGCCTGCTGCCGCGCAACCCGGACTACGCGCCGATCGAAGTCCTGCCGGACCAGGAGTTCGCTATCGAAGGCCTGTACTGCGGCCTGCTGCGGCCCAACCGCTGATGCCGCGTCCGCAGCAAGGCATGCACTACAGCGCCGGCCGGATTTTTCCGACCCCAGACATCGCTATTCGCCGCTGCCGTTGCCCGGTCCGGACGAATTATTTTCATCTCGCCACGCACTGTCTCAGTCCGTGCGATACCAGGCTCTTACATTGACCTCACTCCGCAAATCCTCCTCACCTTCCAAGGACACCACAATGGACGAGAACAAGAAGCGCGCGCTTGCTGCCGCCCTGAGCCAGATCGAGAAGCAGTTCGGCAAGGGCTCGGTGATGCGGATGGGCGATCGCGTCATCGAAGCGGTGGAAGTGATTCCGACCGGCTCGCTGATGCTGGACATCGCGCTGGGCATCGGCGGCCTGCCGAAGGGCCGCGTGGTCGAGATCTACGGTCCGGAATCCTCGGGCAAGACCACCCTGACCCTGCAGGCCATCGCCCAGTGCCAGAAGAACGGCGGCACCGCCGCGTTCATCGACGCCGAGCATGCGCTGGACCCGATCTACGCCGCCAAGCTGGGCGTCAACGTCGACGAGTTGTTGCTGTCGCAGCCGGACACCGGCGAGCAGGCGCTGGAAATCGCCGACATGCTGGTGCGTTCCGGTTCGGTGGACATCGTGGTGGTCGACTCGGTCGCCGCGCTGACCCCGAAGGCCGAAATCGAGGGCGAGATGGGCGACCAGCTGCCGGGCCTGCAGGCGCGCCTGATGAGCCAGGCGCTGCGCAAGCTCACCGGCAACATCAAGCGCTCCAACACCCTGGTGGTGTTCATCAACCAGTTGCGCATGAAGATCGGCGTGATGATGCCGGGCCAGAGCCCGGAAACCACCACCGGCGGCAATGCGCTGAAGTTCTATGCCTCGGTGCGCCTGGACATCCGCCGCATCGGCGCGATCAAGAAGGGCGACGAGATCATTGGCAACCAGACCAAGATCAAGGTCGTCAAGAACAAGCTGGCGCCTCCGTTCAAGCAGGTCATCACCGAAATCCTCTACGGCGAAGGCATCAGCCGCGAGGGCGAACTGATCGACATGGGCGTGGAAGCCAAGCTGGTCGAGAAGGCCGGTGCCTGGTACAGCTACGGCAGCGAGCGCATCGGCCAGGGCAAGGACAACGCCCGCGGTTACCTGCGCGACAACCCGCAGGTCGCGGCCAAGCTGGAAGGCGAGCTGCGCGAGAAGTTCCAGCCCACGGAAATCGCCCCCAGCGAGGCCGAGGCGGAAGACGACGACGCGTAATGGTTTTCTGCCGGGGGAGCGGTGGAGTCAGTGCCGCTCGTCTCCCTCGGCAGTCTTGAGCAAGCCAGGAGGGCGCGCGCCAGGGACGGCGCATTTCGAGAGTAGGGTGGCTGGCGCATGAGCGACGAACACGCGCAGGAACCACGCCGGCGTCGCCGGCAAGCGGAGCAGACGCCGCTGCAGAAAGCGCTGGGCCTGCTGGTGCGGCGCGAGCATTCGCGCAAGGAACTGACCCGCAAGCTGCGTGCGCGTGGGGTGGAGGCCGAGGCCGCCGCAGCGGCGGTGGAGCGCCTGAGCGGCGAGGGCTGGCAGGACGATGGCCGTTTCGCCGAACTGCTGGTGCGCAGCCGCGCCGGAGCAGGTTACGGCCCTTTGCATATCCGCGCCGAACTCGGCACCCACGGCCTGGACAGCGAGGCCATCGGCACCGCGATGGGGGCCTTCGAGGGCGATTGGACCGAAAACGCCCGCGATCTGGTCCGGCGTCGCTTCGGCGCTGCCGGGGCGATGGACCTGCCGCAGCGGCGCAAGGCCGCCGATCTGCTGGCGCGGCGCGGCTTCGACGGGGACAGCATCCGCGCCGCGGTGCGCGACGCTGCGGAGGACTGAGCGGGCCGGGCCTGCTACCCTTGGCGGGTTGTCTTGTCCGGTTTCCTTGGCGCCCTCACCTATGAGGGAGCTCCAGGAAGCCCGTCCGCTCGTCTATAGCCAGCCCATGAACGCACCCGCCAAATTCTCCACCTCCCAGATCCGTAGCGACTTCCTCGATTTCTTCAAGGGGAAGGGCCATACCATCGTGCCGTCCGCGCCGTTGGTGCCCGGCAACGATCCGACGCTGCTGTTCACCAACTCCGGCATGGTGCAGTTCAAGGACGTGTTCCTGGGCGCCGAGAAGCGCAGCTACGTGCGTGCGGCGGACGTGCAGCGCTGCCTGCGCGCCGGCGGCAAGCACAACGACCTCGATTCGGTCGGCTACACCGCACGCCATCACACCTTCTTCGAAATGCTCGGCAACTGGTCGTTCGGCGACTACTTCAAGAAGGACGCCATTGCCTGGGCCTGGGAGCTGCTGACCCAGGTCTGGAAGCTGCCGGCCGAGCGCCTGCTGGTCACCGTCTACCACACCGACGACGAGGCCTATGCCTTGTGGCGCGACATGATCGGCGTTCCCGCCGAGCGCATCGTGCGCATCGGCGACAACAAGGGCGCGCCCTACGCCTCGGACAACTTCTGGCAGATGGCCGACACCGGTCCCTGCGGCCCGTGCACCGAGATCTTCTACGACCACGGCGCGCACATCGCAGGCGGTCCGCCGGGATCGCCCGACGAGGACGGCGACCGCTTCATCGAGATCTGGAATCTGGTGTTCATGCAGTTCGATCGCCAGCCCGACGGCACCCTGGTGCCGCTGCCGGCGCCCTGCGTGGACACCGGCATGGGCCTGGAGCGCCTGGCGGCGATCCTGCAGCACGTGCACACCAATTACGAGATCGACCTGTTCCAGACGCTGATCCGCAAGGCGTCCGAGCTGACCGGCACCGCCGACCTGGAAAACAAGTCGCTGCGCGTGATCGCCGACCATATCCGTGCCTGCGCGTTCCTGATCGTCGACGGCGTGCTGCCGTCCAACGAAGGCCGCGGCTACGTGCTGCGCCGGATCATCCGCCGCGCCCTGCGCCACGGCTGGATGCTCGGCGTGCGCCAGCCGTTCTTCAGCAAGCTGGTGCCGACCCTGGTGGAGCTGATGGGCGAGGCCTATCCGGAACTGGCCGCGGCCCAGGACACTGTCCTGCGTGCCCTGCAGGCCGAGGAGGAGCGTTTCGCCGAAACCCTCGATGCCGGCATGAAGATCTTCGAGGACGTCGCCGCCAAGGCGCGGGATGGGGTGATCGCCGGCGAAGACGCCTTCCGCCTCTACGACACCTACGGCTTCCCGCTGGACCTGACCCAGGACATCGCCCGCGAGCGCGCCTTGCGCGTGGACGAGCAGGGCTTCGAGACGGCGATGGACGAGCAGCGCCGGCGTGCGCGCGAAGCCGGCAAGTTCGGCGGCGGCGTGCAGCTGCCGGCGGATCTGGTGGCAACCCTGGCCCCGACCGTGTTCCTGGGCTACGACAGCCTGCAGGCCGATGGCCTGCGCGTGGTCGCCCTGCTCAAGGACGGTCGCCCGGTGCAGTCGGCCCAGGCCGGCGACGCGGTGATCGTGTTGACCGACAAGACCCCGTTCTATGCCGAATCCGGCGGCCAGGTCGGCGATCTCGGCACATTGACCGCCGCCGGCACCCGCCTGGCGGTCACCGACACGCAGAAATTCGCCGGCCAGTTCCATGGCCATGTCGGCACGCTGGAAGAAGGCAGCCTGAAGATCGGCGACGTGCTCGCCGGCCAGGTCGATGCCGAGCGTCGCGGCGCCACCATCCTCAACCATTCGGCGACGCACCTGCTGCATGCGGCCCTGCGCGAGGTGTTGGGCACCCACGTGCAGCAGAAGGGCTCGCTGGTGGCGCCGGACCGCCTGCGCTTCGACTTCTCGCACTTCCAGCCGATCGGGGCCGAGGAACTGGCGCTGATCGAGCGCAAGGTCAATCAACAGGTCCGCGCCAACAATGCCGCCGAAGTGCATCAGATGGGCATGCAGGAAGCGCTGGATTTCGGGGCGATGGCGCTGTTCGGCGAGAAGTACGGCGAGCGCGTGCGCGTGCTCAAGATGGGCGACTATTCCACCGAACTGTGCGGCGGCACGCATGTCGGCCGAACCGGCGACATTGGCCTGTTCAAGATCACCAGCGAGGGCGGCGTGTCGGCCGGCGTGCGCCGCATCGAGGCGGTGACCGGGCAGGGCGCGCTGGACTACGTGGCGGCCGAAGAGGCCCGGCTGCGCGAGGCGGCCGATCTGGTCGGCGGCAACAGCCATGACGTGGTCGACAAGATTCGCCAGCTCGGCGACCGCTACAAGCGCATGGAGCGGGAACTGGAGGCGCTGAAGGCCAAGCTGGCATCCGGCGCCACTGCCGACCTGGCCGGATCGGCGGTCGACGTTGCCGGCGTGAAGGTCCTCGCGGTGCGGCTGGAAGGCTTCGACGCCAAGGCCCTGCGCGATGCGATGGACCGCCTGAAGCAGCAACTGGGCGACAGCGTGATCGTGTTGGCCGGCGCCAGCGAGGGCAAGGTCGCCCTGGTCGCCGGCGTGAACGGCAGCCCAATGGGACGGGTCAAGGCCGGGGAACTGTTGAGCCACATCGCCGGTCAGATCTCGGGCAAGGGCGGCGGCCGCCCGGATCTCGCTCAGGGTGGTGGCGAGGACGGGCCCGCCCTTGCTCCTGCGCTCGCGGGCGTCCCCGCCTGGGTCAAGCAACATCTCCCCTGAACATCAAAGCCGCGCGCCTTGCTGGCGAGGCGCGGCTTCCCGTAACATCACCCTTCTTTTCACTTTCATTATGAGGCGTGCCGCAGTGCGGGCGCCGTGCCGGTGAGACCCACCGGTTCCCTGGAGAATTTTAAAAATGTTGATCCTGACTCGCCGGGTAGGCGAAACCTTGATGATCGGCGATTCGGTCACCGTGACGGTGCTTGGGGTCAAGGGCAATCAAGTGCGTATCGGCATCACTGCGCCGAAGGACGTCGCGGTGCATCGCGAAGAGATCTACCAGCGCATCCAGCGCGGTGACGAGCCCAGCTCGCACGGCGGCGGTCACGGCGATCAATCTGCCGATTGATGCGCGGAAAGGGTTTACCTGAGGCCCCATAACCCGGTATTCTTCGCGCCCGGTCGCGGAATATCCGCAGCGCATAAATCCGGAGTGATGCCCGAGTGGCTGAAGGGGCTCCCCTGCTAAGGGAGTATAGGGTCAAAAGCTCTATCGAGGGTTCGAATCCCTCTCACTCCGCCAGTGTCAAGGAAACGCCCGCAAATCAACGATTTGTGGGCGTTTTTCTTTTTCGCCACCTTGGACACTCGCTTGGACACTTCCATGCGAGTAGCGCACTCCCTCACGCGCGGCGAGACCGGCCGCTACTACGTTCGTTTGCGCGTTCCTGCTGACCTGCAAGCGCGCTTTGGACGCAAGGTCATCAAAGGCAGTGCAGGCACGACGTGTGATCGCGCCGAGCGTGGCGAGGCGCTGCTGCTTGCGGTGCCTCAAGCCTTCGTAGCGCAAGGCATCAGGAACGGCCGCACAGGTCGGCGCTGGAGGAACTGGTGAGGAGCCGGAAGGCAGGTCATCGCTTGATGAGTTCTGGCCTCAAGCGCGTGAAGCGCTCAGGTGCAGCCTTGTGCGGGTCATTGGAGAGACGAGGCCAAGGATCTGTCGCTGTTTCGGCAACTGACCACAGCGTGCAGCCGTGCAGCGATATCGGAGAGACGTAGGCGAAGCGCATCGCTCAGCGCCAGCGCGGCGTCCAGTGTTTGGATCGCGGCGGGGGCCGTCCGCAGTCCATCGCGCCTTGGCGAAACATCCACCAATGCGGGTGCGTCGCGAGCGCCAGCATGGCGGTGTGTGCATGGAATGGCGCCACCTCGCGTGGGCTGGCATGCAGCATGCAGTTCCAACACAGCACTATCGGCTAGATCACATCCGCACCGACCTGCTAGGGCGATACACAGCTGCTTCCGAGCGCAGTCGAGCCCGCAATGCGCGGTGCCTCATAGCGCTGCCGACACGGCGCATGAGCGTAGGAGCGGCAAGCGACTTCAGGACGTTCTGATGTGTGATCGCCATGCACGTCGTCGACTGGACGTTGCGACACAGCGGATTGAACGCGGCAGTGATTGCGATGCCGCGTTCGACTCACAACCAATTCCAAGACGTGTGCGACTCCTGAGAATCTATGGTGCCGGGCGAATCGGCAGATCAGCGCGTCGGCGACGTGCCAGTCGTTCCCAAAAGCTCCCCGGCCATGGAAGGCAGGGGAGCACGAAGGTCTGAAACTCAGCCGCGCGCGTGGTCGCGCGCCTTGCCCACTTCGCTCTGTACCTTGCCGGCGTTCTTCTGCAACTTGCCTTCGACTTCCTTCATCTTGTTGCCGGTGACCTTGCCGGCGACTTCCTTGATGGTGCCCTTGATCTGGTTCTTGGCGCCTTCGGTGCGATTCTTGTCCATCGTTGACTCCGCAGTAGGGATGCCCTCAAGTGGGCATCGCCAAGCTGCGCGCCGGCCGGTGGCGCGCGAGTGAAAATTGGGCGGACTCGCATGCGCCATTTAGGCGGCGGACGGGTTGCGCGCCGACGCTTGCGCTGCGCGTTTAGTACCAGCCGAGATACAGGGTGGTCACGCCCCAGGTGTCGATCAGGCCGTGCGCGAGGATCATCGCCCACAGGTTGCGCCTGGAACGCAGATAGGCATAGCCGAACAGCATGCCGACCACGCCGGTCAGCAGGATGCCGGAGGCGCCTTGCGCGGCGTGCATCAGGCCGAACACCACGCCGCCGGCCAGCGCGGCGATCCAGCGGCCGCCGCGCAGGCGCCCGAGCAGCGCATCGAGTTGGTGCATCAGGAAGGCACGGAACACCAGCTCTTCGCCGAGCGCCGCGCTCAGCCATGCCGCGCCGATCAAATGGGTCGTGGCCTGGACGTTGCCCTTGAGCGCGCCGTAGGCGCTGTAGTCGGTCTTGTGCCCGGTGAGGGTGTCGATCAGCGGCTGCAGCACCGGCGTGATGCAGCCGATCGTCAACAGCACCAGCAGCGCCGTCCAGCCCAGCAGTGCGCCGACGCGCGGTCGCTGCACGCCGCAGGCTGCGAGCGTGCGCGTCTCCAGCCACACCAGCGCCAGC
This sequence comes from Xanthomonas sacchari, assembly GCF_024266585.1. Taxonomy (NCBI): domain Bacteria; kingdom Pseudomonadati; phylum Pseudomonadota; class Gammaproteobacteria; order Lysobacterales; family Lysobacteraceae; genus Xanthomonas; species Xanthomonas sacchari. Next base: position 2,995,721 of record NZ_CP100647.1, on the reverse strand, counting down.
CCGAGCAGGCCGACGACGGGCATGCGCCAGGGGAACGGCAGCCAGGGATAGGACGCCAGCACGAGGATCACCGCGCTCAGCGCGATGCGCAGCAGTGGATGGCGCATCACGGAGATGCCGGGAGTCGCGTGGATGGTGCCTTGGGTCGAGTGGTGCATGCCGGGCGGTGCAATGAGTGGACGCTCAGCGTAGCGAGCCGCCACGCTCGGGCACCGTGCCAAAGGCCATGCAGGCCATGTGCACTGCGGGACGCGGTTGCAGGTCTGCAGGCTGCGAAGATGACGCGCTGATTCGCCAAGCGGGGTTGCGACCGATCTGTGCGTGACCGTGCGCACTGCGATCGGTACGCGCGTCTTTGCTGGTGCCTAGTCTCGCCGCCAGGTCCTGTCGGAACATCGCTGCATTCGCATTCGTGGTCTCGTATCGGAGGTTGTCTGGCGATTGCTGCGAGGGAGCGTCAGGTCGAGTGCGACACGCTCGCGCGGTGAAGACATCGCTCCATCACTCCTGTTCGCTTGCTCATGTCTGCGCGCGACCTTCCGTAGAAGCCGGATGTCACGATTGAACGCATGCAAAAGCGGCGGTCGATGTCGTCAGTCGGTGCGTTTGCGCGGGCAGGGCAGGCTTGTGGACCTACCGACACCACTGCGCATCGCGTCGCACGCATTACCTTGCTGGCAGCAAGAGTGCCAGCGACGCCATATGCCTATCCCCCCGCGCGCGTGTGCTGTCAGCGTACGAGAGCACGCCGGCGTGCGTCGCCAACACCTGGTTGCTGGCGACGCGCGATATCGTCCATCGTCGAGGCGAGCGCTGGGGCGTGCGCCCGTTAAGCGCCCGGCGCCTGGCACTCGAACACGCTGACGCTGCGCGGCGGCGCCAGGAACTCGCTGGCGTCAGTCGGCATGCTGTCGACCTGCAGCGCGTCGTCGGTGGACAGCACCAGCTTCCAGTGCAGTTGCTCCTCGGAGGAGGGCAGCACGAAGCTCACGCCTTCGTGGTAGGCATTGATGACGATCAGCAAGGTGGCGTCGTTGGCCAGTTCCTTGACGCCTGAGGTCTGCGCCTTGCCTTCCAGCAACAGGCCGACCGAGCGTGCGCCGGCATCGGTCCAGTGCGCCTCGTCCATCTCGGTGCCGCCGGGATTGAGCCAGGTGAGGTCGCGCACGCCGGCTTCCTCGTTGTACTGGCCGTTGAGGAAGCGGCCGCGGGTGAGGATGGGATAGCGTCGGCGCAGCGCGCTCAGCGCCTTGACGAAGGCGGTGAGGCGGCCCTCGGTCGGGTCGCGCTCCCAGTCGATCCAGGTGATCTCGTTGTCCTGGCAATAGGTGTTGTTGTTGCCGCCCTGGGTCTGCGCGCGCTCGTCGCCGGCCAGCAGCATCGGCGTGCCCTGCGACAGCAGCAGCGTCGCCAGCAGGTTCTTCATCTGCCGCTCGCGCAGTTGCAGGATGCCGGCGTCCTCGGTTTCGCCCTCGGCGCCGTAGTTGCACGAGCTGTCGTGGTCGGAGCCGTCGCGGTTGTCCTCGCCGTTGGCGTCGTTGTGCTTGCCGTTGTAGCTGACCAGGTCGTGCAGGGTGAAGCCGTCGTGCGCGGTGATGAAGTTCACCGAGGCCCACGGCCGCCGCCCGCGCCGGTCGAACAGGTCGGCCGAGCCGGTGAAGCGGGTGGCGAACTCGGCGAGCTTGCCCTCGTCGCCCTTCCAGAACGCGCGGGCGTTGTCGCGGAACTTGTCGTTCCACTCCGACCAGCCCGGCGGGAAGTGTCCGACCTGGTAGCCGCCGGGACCGCAGTCCCAGGGCTCGGCGATCAGCTTGACCTGCGACAGCAGCGGATCCTGATTGCAGGCGTCGAGGAAGCCGCCGCGCTGGTCGAAGCCGGTCGGCTCGCGGCCGAGGATGGTGGCCAGATCGAAGCGGAAGCCGTCCACGTGCATCTCGCCTGCCCAATAGCGCAGCGAGTCGTTGACGAACTGGATCACCCGCGAATTGCTCAGGTTGAGCGTGTTGCCGGTGCCGGTGTCGTTGATGTAGTAGCGCTTGTCCTCGGCCAGGCGGTAGTAGCTGGCGTTGTCGATGCCGCGGAAGGACAGGGTGGGGCCCAGTTCGCTGCCTTCGGCGGTGTGGTTGTAGACCACGTCGAGGATCACTTCCAGGCCCTGGCGGTGCATGGCCTTGACCATGTCGCGGAACTCGTCGCGGTGGCCGCTGGCCAGGTAGCGCGACTTGATCGCGAAGAAGCCGAGCGTGTTGTAGCCCCAGTAGTTGCGCAGGTCCTTGTCGAGCAGGTGCTGGTCGTCGAGATAGGCGTGGACCGGCAGCAGTTCCACCGCGCTGACGCCCAGTTCCTTGATGTAGCGCAGCACCGCTTCCTGGGCCAGTCCGGCACAGGTGCCGCGCAGCTCCTCCGGCACCTGCGGGTGGCGCATGGTGTAGCCGCGCACGTGGGTCTCGTAGACCAGGGTCTGGTTCCACGGCGTGAGCAGGCGCTCGTCGTCCTCCCAGTCATAGGTGTCCTCGACCACCACGCACTTGGGCATGAACGGCGCGCTGTCGCGTTCGTCGAAGCTGAGGTCGCCGTCCGGATGGCCGACGGTGTAGCCGTACAGCTCGTCGGCCCAGATCAGGTCGCCCTCGAGTTCGCGCGCATAGGGGTCGAGCAGCAGCTTGTTGGGATTGAAGCGATGGCCTTCGCTGGGCGCGTACGGGCCGTGCACGCGGTAGCCGTAGCGCTGGCCCGGCTTCACGTCGGGCAGGTAGCCGTGCCAGATTTCGTTGGTGTACTCGGGCAGGTCCAGCCGCGTCTCGGTGCCGGCCTCGTCGAACAGGCACAGCTCCACGCGGGTGGCATGCGCCGAGAACAGGGCGAAGTTGGTGCCCTGTCCATCGAACACGGCGCCGCGCGGAAAGGGACGCCCTTCGCGGATGCGCGAGGGGGTGGCATAGGCGGCGCTGGTGGGGTGGCGCATCGGCAGGCTCTCGGCCGGCATGCCGGCAGTAGGGGAGGGAGAGCGGAAGCATTGACGCGGAGGCCGTGCAGGACGCGTTACGGGGTGCCGAGGGTGGCGTGAGGACGCGAGCGCGACCTGCAGCCGATGCAGCGACCCGCGCGGCGACGCCATGGCGCCGTGGCGTGGGCAGGTGGCGCGCGCCCCATCCGCCCGGTCCGGGATGGCCCCGGGCGCGACGTTGCCCGACGCGGTCAGCGCGGCAGGTCGAACAGCAGGAACTCGCTGTCCTGGGCGTCGGCGAACTGCAGGCTGGCCTCGTCGACCGCCTGGAGGGCGTCGCCGGCCTGCAGGGTCTGGCCGTTGACGCTCAGCGTGCCGCGCACCACCTGCACATAGGCGCCGCGCCCGGCCGCCAGCGGATAGTCCAGGCGCGCATCGCCGTCGAGGATCGAGGCGTAGATGCGCGCGTCCTGGTGGATGCGCACCGCACCGTCCTCGCCCTGCGGGGCGGCGATCAGGCGCAACTGGCCGCGCTTGCTGTCCGGGGTGAAGTGCTTTTCCTCGTAGCCCGGCGCGATCCCGGCGCGCTCGGGCAGCACCCAGATCTGCAGGAAGTGCACGGGCGCGCTGGCGGAGTGGTTGAACTCGCTGTGGGTGACCCCGGAGCCGGCGCTCATGCGCTGTACGTCGCCGTAGCGCAGCACCGAGCCGTTGCCCATGCTGTCCTTGTGCTCGAGCGCGCCATCGACCACGTAGGACAGGATCTCCATATCGCGATGGGCGTGGGTGCCGAAGCCCTCGCCGGGCTGCACGCGGTCTTCGTTGATCACCCGCAGCGGCCCGAAGCCCATGTGGCGCGGGTCGTGGTAGTGGCCGAAGGAGAAGGTGTGGCGCGAGGACAGCCAGCCGTGTTCGGCGCGGCCACGGGTATTGGCGGGGCGGATCTGCAACATGGGAGGCTCCTTGGTGGCTTGGATATGCAAGTGAATCGAAAAGGGCTGAATCGGCGCGATTTGGCACGCGCTTCGGATTGGAGACAAGTATCGGCGCTGTCGCCGGGTTTGAAAAACGGATAGATTCGGCATCCATCATCGAAAAATTCGAATGCTCAAGCTCAGTCTCGATGCCCTGCAGATCCTCGACGCCATCGACCGTCGCGGCTCGTTCTCGGCCGCCGGCAAGGCCCTGCACAAGGTGCCCTCGACCATTTCCTACACGGTCGCCAAGCTCGAGGAGGACCTGGGCGTACAGTTGTTCGAGCGCCTGGGGCCGAAGGCGGTACCGACCGCCGCGGGCGCCGAACTGCTGCGCGAAGGCCGGCACCTGCTGCGCGCGGCCGGCGATCTGGAGCTGCGCGTGCGCCGCGTCGCCTCCGGCTGGGAGACCGAGTTCGCGCTGGGCCTGGATGCGGTGTTCGCGCCGGAATGCCTGGCGCAGGACATGGCGGCGTTCTATGCGGTCGCCGATTGCACCCGGTTGCGGGTGGTGCAGGAATCGTTGTCCGGCACGTGGGAGGCGCTGCTGGACCGGCGGGTGGATCTGCTGGTCGGTGCGGCCGGCGAGGGGCCCAGCGGCGGCGGCTACGTGGCCGAGCCGCTCGGCTCGCTGCCGTTCGTGTTCGCGGTCGCGCCCGGGCACCCGCTGGCGCAGGCGCCGGAACCGCTGAGCCGCAGCCAGTTGAGCGCGCACCGCGCGATCGCCGTGGCCGATTCGGCGCGGCGGCTGCTGCCGCGCACCGTCGGGCTGCTGTTCGGCCAGGATGCGCTGACCGTGCCGGACATGCGCAGCAAGTATCGGCTGCAGCTGGCCGGGCTCGGTTTCGGCTTCCTGCCCGAGCCCTATGCGCGGGCGGCGCTGGCGCGCGGTGCGCTGGTGCGCAAGACGGTGGAGGAGCCGAAGCCGGACGAGGTGTTCCAACTGGCCTGGCGCAGCGGCGAGGAGGGCGCGGCGCTGGCCTGGTGGCGCGCGCGGATGCGCCAGCCGGGGGTGTTCGCGGCGTGGCTGGCGCAGATGGCGCTACGGCTGGACGAGGGCGTGTGATGCCGGTCGGCACGACGGCAGCCTGGTCGTCGGCAGGGCGTTGCGGCACGGCGGGCGCCGCGGCCTTGGCCGGTTGCGTACAGCGTCGTCGCGGTGCATGGCGGGCCGCTTGTCCGCAGGTGGGCCGTGCGTTGCGTCGTACCCGCGCCACGCGGTTTGCAGGGGTGCCGGTCCCTTGGTTGCGCACCGCCGGTGCCTTCGCCGCGTCGCGCTGCATGCGCTGCGCGCGGCGATGGATGGGTCTGTTCCGCCAGTGATGCCGTGGCACCCACGCGCGCCGCGGGTGCCGGGAGGATAATGCGCGGCATCCCCTTCCTCTTCTCTGCGCCCGGCATGCCATGCAGGACCTGATTGCGCGCTACGGACTCGGGCTGGTCTTCGTCAACGTGCTGGCCTTGTCGCTGGGCTTGCCGGTGCCGGCGCTGCCCACGCTGATCCTGGTCGGTGCGACCTATGCGCTGCTCGACGGGTCGGCGATGTGGGGTGCGCTGCTCGGCGCGTGGTCGGTGTCGATCGCGGCCAGCCTGGTCGGCGACCTGCTGTGGTTCGGCGCCGGTCGCCGCTATGGCACGCGCACGCTGCAGTCGCTGTGCCGGCTGTCGTTGTCGCGCGATACCTGCATGAAGCGCACCGAGCGCTTCTATGCGCGCTGGGGCGTGCGCGTGCTGGCGGTGGCCAAGTTCGTGCCCGGGCTGTCGATGGTGTCGGTGCCGATGGCCGGCGCGATGCGCACGCGGCCGGCGGCCTTCCTGCGCTACGACGCGCTGGGGGCGGCGTTGTGGGCCGGCGGCGGATTGTTGCTGGGCCTGTGCTTCGCCGACCAGGTGCAGTCCCTGCTGGACTGGCTGAGCCTGCTCGGCCGGCGTGCGGCGCTGCTGCTGGTCGGCCTGCTGGCGCTGTACGTGGGCTACCGCGCCTGGCGCCGGCATACGCTGCGCCAGGCGATGGAGACCCTGCGCATCGACGTCGACGAACTGCATGCGCTGCTGCAGGGCGAGACGCCGCCGCTGCTGCTGGACATTCGCGCCCCGGGCTATCGCGGGCTGGAGCCGTATGCGATCCCCGGCGCGCTGGAAGTGGACGATCGCCAGGTCGATGCGCTCGTCGAGCGCTTGCCGCGCGACCGCAGGATCGTCATCTATTGCGCCTGTCCGAACGAGGTCTCGGCCGCGGTGCTGGCCAAGCGCCTGCGCCAGCACCAGTTCCAGGACGTGCTGCCGCTGCGCGGTGGCCTGGATGCGTGGCGGGCGGCGGGCCATCCGCTGGTCGCGCTGGACGCTGGCAGCTCCGCGACCCCGCCGCCATCGGGACGTCGGATCGCGGCCTGAGCCTGCCGCGCGGCGGCGCTTGGTTGCGGCATGCCGTCGCCCGCTGCGGCTTGTTCGCCTGTCCCGGATCGGCATACGCTGCGTCATCGAAGCAGGGCTTGCAGGCAAGGAGCGCAGCGATGCGAGCGAGGCTGTGGGGACTGATTGCCGTCGGGCTGTTGCTGGCGCCGGCGCACGGCACGGCGCAGGCCGGGGGTGCGGCCGCCGCCGGGCCTGCGGCATGCGTCTCGGTCAACAATGTCGACAGCTGCTGGGAAGATGGCGTCGCGGCGGAGCGGCGCAAGGACGGCGCTGCCGCCTTGGCCGCCTACGTGCGCTCCTGCGATGCCGGTCTCCAGCAGGGTGGTTGCTACGAGGCCGGCAAGCGCTATCTGCTCGATCCTGCGGTGCGCGACGGCGCTGCCGCGGAACCCCGCCTGCGCGCCGTGTGCGATTCCGACGATGTCGGCCTGGGGCCGTATGCCTGCAAGTATCTGGGCCTGCTGTATCGCGACGGGATCGGTGTGGCGCCGCAGCCGGCGTTGGCGGTGTCGCGGTTCGCGCGCGCCTGCTTCCTGCACAATGCCGCGCCGTTCATCGATGGCGAGGGCTGCGCGCTGCTCGCCGAACGTGTGCTGGCCGCAGACGATCCCTCGCAATCCGGCACGCCCTGGCCGCGCGACTACGTCGCCTACCTTGCCTATGCCATGGGCTGTACCGACGGCATGCCGGCGCAATGCGGCAAGGCCCAGGCGCTGTACGCGCGCGCCGTCGCCGGCGAGGCCACCTGGTTGGCGCGCTGCGAGGACGTGTTGGGTGGGCGTGCGCCCGCCGGCACCTGTCCCTTGCTGGCCGATCCCGCCGTCGCCCGCGGCGCGGACGTGCGACAGGCGGTGCGCCGCACCCTGGTCGACCTGTTTCGCGAGGCGACCGGCCAGCGTTGAGCATCGCCGTCGGTGGAGTGGGGGAGGTGGTGCGCACGTCGCCGAAGCGTGCCGCGTTGCGCCGCAGCGCCATGGCGTGGCGCACGAGGTCGCCGCGCAGCGTGGCGTGTGTGTGTTGCGCCGGCGCTGTCACGCAGGCAAAAAAAACGACAAGCGCTGGCTTGTCGTTTTTGATCTGACTGGTGCGCCCGGAGAGATTCGAACTCCCGACCGCCTGGTTCGTAGCCAGGTACTCTATCCAACTGAGCTACGGGCGCGTTGTCAGGCGCGGGATTATTCACGAGTTGCGGCGATTCGTCTACACCTGCGTGTCGTCCGCATGACATTGGAGGGCGAGTGCGCCATCGCGTGCTGCCGGCAGCGATCGCATCGCGGCGCCAGGGCAAAAAAAAACGACAAGCGCTGGCTTGTCGTTTTTCATCTGACTGGTGCGCCCGGAGAGATTCGAACTCCCGACCGCCTGGTTCGTAGCCAGGTACTCTATCCAACTGAGCTACGGGCGCGTCGTCAGGAGCGGAATTATGCGGGAGTCGATCTGGCCCGTCAATGCTCTTTCCGAAAAATTTCACCGACCCTCGGCTAAGAGCGCTGCGGCCACCGCCGTGGGCCGCTTCATCCAGGCGAAGTGGTCGGCGGCCACGCCCAACTGCGCGGCATCCAGGCGGCGGATCTGCATCTGCGGTGCCGGTGCGGCGAGTTTGTCCAGCAACCCGCGCAGCGAGCTTTCCGGCGCCAGCCAATCGTCCTGCAGCACCACGCCGCGCACCGGCAACGCCAGCTGCGCCAGACGCGCTTCCAGGTCGGTGGTCAGGCCGGTCGCGGCGTAGCGGCCGCTCCGGCCCACGCGCGCCCAGTCGGCGATCAGACCACGCGCCTCGGTGCCGCCGAAGCCCAGGCGGCGGCCGTGCAGTACGCCCTGGCGCTGCGCCAGCCACGGCAGCAGGCGGTACGCCAACGGCAGCAGATAGCCGCGCGGTGCGGGAAAACGCCGCCAGTACGGCGTGCCGCTGGCGACCAGCCATAGCGCGGCGAAGGCCTGCGGCTGCAGGCTGGCGTAGCAGCAGGCGAGCTGTCCGCCGAGGCTGTGGCCGCCGACGAGCAGCGGCGGCGCGATGCCGGCCGCGGCGATCGCCGCCTGGCTGGCGGGCAGATCCAGCTGCAGCAGGGCGCGATAGCCCCAGTCGCACTGCCGCGACGGCCGCAGCGCACTGCTGCCGTTGCCGCGCCATTCGTGCAGGAACACGGCGACGCCGTGCGCGGCCAGCGCTTCGGCAAACGGCAGGTAGTGGCGCGCGGCCACGCCCAGCGCCGGCAGCCACAGCAGCGCCTGCCGCGGCGCGGCGGGAATGCGCGCCAGCAAGGTCCAGCGATGGCCGTCGGTCGCGGCGACGGGCAGGGCGTGCTCGGCGATCGCCGTCGCGCTGATGGGGGCCGCGCTCATGGGCCGCGCGCCGCGCCGAAATGGTCCAGCACCGCCACGTCGCCGCGGCCGGGCCGGCAGCTGCCGCGCAAGGCGCGCGCCACGTAGTCGATCGCCGCTTCGCAGGCGGCCGGCAAGGCCAGGCCCTGGCACAGCTGTGCGGCGATCGCCGCGGCCAGGGTGCAGCCGGTGCCGTGCGCGTCCAACGCCAGTCGCGCATGGCTGAACTCGCTGCGGCTGACGCCATCGTCGTAGCGGTCGATCACCCGCTGGCCTTCCCGCAAATGGCCGCCCTTCAGCAGCACCGCCTGCGCGCCGGCCTCGAGCAGCGCCGCAGTGGCGTGCTCGGCGTCGTCGGCGGTGTCGATCGGGCGGCCGAGCAGCAGTTGCGCTTCCGGCACGTTCGGCGTCACCAGCGTCGCCAGCGGCAACAGGCGGCTGCGCAGCGCGTCCAGGGCGTCGTCCTGCAGCAGCGTGGCGCCGCTGGTGGCCACCATCACCGGGTCCAGCACCACCCATGGCGGGCGGTACTCTTCCAGTGCGTCGGCGACCAGGTGGATCACCTCGGCGTTGGCGAGCATGCCGAGCTTGACCGCGCCGATGTCGAAGTCGGCGAAGCAGGCGTCGATCTGCGCGCGCAGGAACGGCAGCGGCGGCACGTGCACCGCGGTGACGCCGCGGGTGTGCTGCGCGGTCAGCGCGGCCACCGCCGACAGCCCATGGACGCGGTGCGCGGCGAAGGTCTTCAGATCGGCCTGGATGCCGGCACCGCCGCCGGAATCGGTGCCGGCGATGCTCAGCGCGGAGACGACGGTGGGTTCGCTCATGCGCCGATTGTGCAGGGCTGGCGCGGGTTATGCACTCGCCGGCGCGCAGCGCCGGTTACCGCCGGCAGGCGTCGCGCGCTTAGGGAGCGGGCGCGCGTGGCGGGCGGCCACGTCGTCGGCCCGAGCGCCGCATGCGCCGGCGCCGATGGCGCGTCATGCGCCCGGAACGCGTGCGGCGCAGGCCTGCCCGGTTGCGCATCGGCAATCCGCACCGCGCCGGGCGCCGCCTTGCGCGGGCCCGCCCCTTCAGCGTTCGCGGTTGCGGTAGTGCGCCTGCAGCGCGTACAGGGTGCCGACCGTGCCGGTCAGCAGGGCCGGTCCCAGCAGGGCGTCGAAGCCGACCTGTCGGTAGGCCCACGCGCCGAGCACGCCGCCGCACAGAAAACCGCCGATGATCAGCAGACTCAGGCGGATGCGCCGGCGCGGCAGCGGCAGGCCGTGCAGCGCCTGGCCCAGGCCGATGCCCAGGTCGGTGAACATGCCGGTCAGGTGGGTGGTGCGCACCACCGCGCCGCTGTAGACGGTGGTGGTGGCGTTCTGCAGGCCGCAGGCGATCGCGGCGAGCACGGCGCCGGCCAGTTGCTGCTGCTTGAACGCCTGCATCGCCGCCAGCAGCAGCAAGGCTTCCAGCGCCAGCGCCACGCCGTAGCGGCGGCTTAGGCGCAGGCGGCTGTCCTGCACGATGAAGCCGCCGAGCATCGACCCGCCGAGGAAGGCCAGGACCACGCCGGCCAGTTGCGCGATGGCGCGCGCGTCGCCGTCGGCCAGCGCCGCGCCGAGCAGGGTAGTGGTGCCGGTGAGATGGGTGACCGCCTGGTGCTCGAAGCCGAGATAGCCGACCACGTTGACCATGCCGGCGACCGCGGCCAGCGCGCCGGCGAAGGCCCAGGCCCAGCGTGGCAGTTCCAGGTTCATGCCGTGCGCAGTGCGGCCGCGGCGCGGCCGCCGCGGTGTGCGGCGGCATCGGCGTGCCGTCGTGGGCGCCTGCCTGCGGCCATCTCAGCGTGCGCCGTTGACCGCGATCTCGGAGAAGCGGGCGCTGGCCGGGTCGTAGACCGCGCCCCAGAAGCGGCTGCCGCCGCCGCAGGCGCGGACCGCGTCGACCGCGGGGTCGCGCGCGCTGCTGTCGTCCGGCGCGAAGGCGTTGACGTAGATCGCCTGCTTGCCGCGGTACAGGATGCCGACGTACTGGCGATCGGACGCGCTGGGGTCGGCGATCTGCGGCTGCAGTTGCGCCAGGTGCGCCTCCAGCGCGGCGATCTGTTCCGGGGTCGGGATCCAGTAGCCGCTGACGTCGCCGTCGTGGTGCGCCGGGCTGTCGCGCGCGCAGGTGTCGAGCACCTGCGCGGCGGTGCTGTTGCGGGTGACGATCCACGACTGCCCGGCCTTGACCGCGGTCGGCACGGTGGCCGGCCCGCGCGCGGTGGCGCAGGCGCCGAGCAACGCCATCGCCAGCGCCGCCCCGGCCAGGCGCGCGCCGGCCGCGGTCACAGGACCTCCGAGGCGTAGTCGGCCAGGCGCGAGCGCTCGCCGCGGCGCAGGGTGATGTGCGCGCTGTGCGGCCAGGCCTTGAAGCGGTCCACCGCGTAGGTCAGGCCGGAGGTGGTCTCGGTCAGGTACGGCGTGTCGATCTGTTCGACGTTGCCCAGGCACACGATCTTGGTGCCGGGGCCGGCACGGGTGATCAGCGTCTTCATCTGCTTCGGGGTCAGGTTCTGCGCTTCGTCCAGGATCAGGTAGCGCGACAGGAAAGTGCGCCCGCGCATGAAGTTCATCGAGCGGATCTTGATGCGGCTGGCGAGCAGGTCGTTGGTGGCCTGGCGGCCCCAGGTGCCGCCTTCCTGGGTGTGGGTGAGCACTTCCAGGTTGTCGGTGAGCGCGCCCATCCATGGCGTCATCTTCTCTTCCTCGGTGCCGGGCAGGAAGCCGATGTCCTCGCCGACGCTGACCGTGGCGCGGGTCATGATGATCTCGCGGTAGCGCTGCTGGTCCATGGTCTGCGCCAGGCCGGCGGCCAGCGCCAGCAGGGTCTTGCCGGTGCCGGCGGTGCCGAGCAGGGTGACGAAGTCGATTTCCGGGTCCATCAGCGCGTTGAGCGCGAAGTTCTGTTCGCGGTTGCGCGCGGCGATGCCCCACACCGCGTGCTGGCCGCTGCGGAAGTCGTCGACCAGCGCCAGGGTCGCCTTGCGCTCGGCGTTGACCTTGACCACGCGCAGTTCCACTTCGTCCTCGCCGGGCAGGTACAGGTACTGGTTCGGATACCAGTCCTCGTCCGCGGCCAGGGCGATCTCGTAGCAGGTACGGCCCTTGTCGCTCCAACTGCGCAGGTCCTGGTTGTGCTTCTGCCAGAAATCCTCCGGCAGTTCGATCGCGCCGGTGTACAGCAGGCTGAAATCGTCGAGCGCGCGGTCGTTCTCGTAGTCCTCGGCGACCAGCCCGCTGATCGCGGCCTTGATCCGCAGGTTGATGTCCTTGGACACCAGGATCACCGGAACCTCCGGGTGCTCCTCGCGCAGCGCCAGCACCGCGGCCAGGATCTTGTTGTCCGGGGCGACGCTGCCGAAGCTGCGCCCCGGCTCGACCGGACGCACCTGGAAGTACAGCCGGCCGATGCTGCCGGTGCTCTTGAGCTGGATGCCCTGCGGGTGGCTGAGCGGAATGCCGGATTCGATCTGCTCGGCGCCGGCGCCTTCGATCAGCTCGTTGAGGAAACGGCTGACCTGGCGTGCGTTGCGGCTGACTTCGGACATGCCCTTCTTGGCATTGTCCAGCTCCTCGATCACCTGCATCGGCAGGAACACGTCGTGCTCCTCGAACTTGAACAGCGCGGTCGGATCGTGCATCAGCACGTTGGTATCCAGCACGTAGATGCGCTTGCCTCGGGTCATCGTGGATTCCTGGAAGAGGAGCAGGGACGAACCATCGCTGCCTGCGGGGCAGGGCGATGCGGGGTGCGGGAAACGGCAGTGGTCACTGCTGAGCGGCGGCCTGCAGCGCGTCGAGCACGGCCTGGGCGTGGCCGGGGACCTTGACCTTGCGCCAGCTGCGGACCAGTTGCCCGGTCGGCGAGATCAGGAAGGTGCTGCGCTCGATGCCCAGCACCTGGCGGCCGTACATGTTCTTTTCCTTGATCACGTCGAAGGCGCGGCACAGCGCTTCGTCGGCGTCGCTGACCAGGGCGAAGCGGAAACCCTGCTTGGCGCAGAAGTTGTCGTGCGACTTCACCGAGTCGCGCGACACGCCGAGCACGGTCGCGCCGGCCTGCTCGAACTGCGGCAGCAGCGCATTGAATTCGATGCCTTCGGTGGTGCAGCCGGGCGTGCTGTCCTTCGGGTAGAAATACAGCACCAGCCAGCGGCCGGCGTAATCGCCGAGCGTGGCGCTGGCGCCGCCGGACAGCGCCAGCGGCAAGGCCAGCGTGCTGCGCTCCAGGGTGTCGCCGTCCTTCATCGGGTGTCCTCCGCGTGCATCGCCATCATCTGCGTTCGATTGCGTCGGTGTCCAGCGCGGCTCAGAACTTCATGGGGTCCATGATCGCGTCCAGGTTGAGGTGGTCGCAGAACTCGAGGAAGTCGTCGCGCAATGCGGCGATGTGCATGTTCGCCGGCACGCCGATCGTCACCTGCGCCGAGAACATCTCCGCGCCGGTCTGCATGGCGCGGTAGCGCGTGCTCTGCAGGTTCTCGATGGTGATGCCCTGGCGGTCGAAGAAGTCGGCCAACTGGAACAGGATGCCCGGTTTGTCGGCGGCGATAACTTCGACGATATACGGCAGCAGGTTGGACTGCGCCTGCTTGGCGCCGGTGCGGTACCACACCAGCTTCATGCCTTCCTCGCGGTCGAGGCGGGTCAGCATGGCTTCCAGCTTGGCCACCGAATCCCACGAGCCGGTCGCCAGCGCGGTCACCGACACGTCGCGGCCGACGGTGGCCAGGCGCGCATCGACCAGATTGCAGCCGCTGTCGGCGATGCGACGCGTCACCGGCAACAGCGGCGACTCCGGATGCGTCGTGTAGGCGTTGATCAGGAGGTGGTTTTCGGTCGGCGCGGGCCGGGGCGTGGTGTCGGTCAAAGGGGCTTCCGGCATTGCGTAAGGCTGAACGGCATCCGGGCGGTTGCCCGGCATGGTGTGCAGCATACTTGCCCGCGCTTTCGGGCCGCAAGTAACATGCGGGGCGACCCTGCCTCGCGTGCGGGGTCGAACCGTCCGCGCGCCCTGCGTGGCCCTCATCTCCCAGCGAGCACCCGGCATCTTGTCCCTCTCCGGCATCATCACCGCCTTGGCCACGCCCTTCCAGGGCAATGGCGACCTCGACCTCGACGCCTGGCAGCGGCTGCTCAAACGCCAGCTCGACGGCGGCGTGCAGGGGCTGGTGGTAGCCGGCTCGACCGGCGAGGCGGTCACGCTGCTGGACGCCGAATACGACCGCATCCTGCGCGAGGCGGTGCAGGCGATCGGCGGGCGCGTGCCGGTGCTGGCCGGCACCGGCCTGTCCGGCACCGCCAAGACCGTGGCGCTGACCCGCCGCGCCGCCGCCAACGGCGCACAGTACGCGCTGGTGGTGACCCCGCCGTACGTGCGCCCGACCCAGGCCGGCTTGATCGCGCATTACACGCAGGTGGCCGAGCAGGGCGGCCTGCCGGTGGTGCTGTACAACGTGCCCGGCCGCACCGGCTGCGACCTGCTGCCGGAGACCGTGGCGCAGCTGGCGCAGCACCCGAACATCGTCGGCATCAAGGACGCCAGCAGCGACCCGCAGCGCATCGCCGCGCTGGCGGCCCTGCGCAGCGACCGCTTCGCCGTGCTCAGCGGCGACGACGGCAGCGCCGCGCAGGCGATGCTGGCCGGCTTCGACGGGCTGATCTCGGTGGCCTCCAATGCCTTGCCGCGCGCCTACCGGCGCCTGTGCGACCTGGCGCGCGCGCGCCAGGCCGAGCCGGCGCAGGCCTGGGACGCGCGGTTGCAGCCGTTCCATGCGTTCTGCGGCATCGAATCCAACCCGATCCCGGTCAAGGCGCTGCTGCAGCGTGCCGGGATCGGCCAGGGCCTGCGGCTGCCGCTGCTGCCGCTGTCCGCGGCGCACCACGCCACGGCCGACCGACTTGCCGCCGACGCTGTCGCGTTGGAAGACCTATCCAGCCGCGAAACGCTCGCGGCCTGACCCCAGGAGATTGATTGATGCGTGCTTCCGTTCCCTACGTCCGCGTGCTGTCGGCCGCCGTGCTGGCGACCACCATGGTCGCGGCCACCAGCGGTTGCAGCTGGTTCCACAAGGGCAAGCCGCGCGGCGACTACGCGCTGGCGCCCGAGATGCGCCCGCTGGAAGTGCCGCCGGATCTGACCACGCCCGACACCTCGGCGGCGATGAAGGTGCCGGCGCTGGCCTCCACGCAGCGTCCCGCGGCTCCGGCCGGCCAGGCGCCGGCGGCGTCGAACAGCGGCTTCGTGGTGCCGGGTGCGCGCGACCAGGTGTTCGGCCAGGTCGGCGACGCGCTGGGGGCCATTCCCGGCGTGACCATCGCCAGCCGCGCGCAGCTGCTGGGCTCCTACGACGTGGCTTACGAGGGCAGCAACTTCCTGGTGCGCGTGGTCGCGGTGGATGCCGGCGTGTACGTCTCGGCGGTGGACCCGCGCGGCCTGCCGGCCAACGGCGAGGCGCCGGTCAAGCTGATCGCGGCGCTGAAGGCCAAGCTGGGCCACTGATCCGGTTGCGGTCCGGCGCGTGCGCCGGACGCGATGCGGTTCCGAATGCGAAACGGGCGCCTTGGGCGCCCGTTTCGTTTGGCCAAGATGCGGCTTCGGCCGCCAACGTTTCGCTTGGGCATCTCGGTCGCGGCTGAAGCCGCTCCTGCGACCGCGTCATGGCGGTGGATGCCGGTGTACGTCGTGGCGGTTGATTTGCGCGGCCTGCTAGCGGTGAAGCGTCGGTGGCGTTGGCGGCCAAGGCCGAATCCCATAGTGGTTTATGGATCGGAGCCCGGCTTTCCGCGCTCAAAACGCGAAACGGGCGCCCTGGGGGCGCCCGTTTCGTCTTTTGTAGGAGCGGCTCCAGCCGCGACCGCGTGTCCCCGGCACATCCGTCGCGGCCGAAGCCGCGCCTGCGGCCGTCGCGCGGTTACTTCTGCAGCAGCGGCAGCTTGTTCGGCTTGCCGTCCCACTCGGCGGCGTCGGGCAGCGGTTCCTGGCGCGTGGTCAGCACCGGCCAGGCCTTGGCCAGTTCCGCATTGAGCGCGACGAAGCCTTCCTGGCCGGCCGGCACGTCGTCTTCGGGATAGATGGCGTTGGCCGGGCATTCCGGTTCGCACAGGGTGCAGTCGATGCACTCGTCCGGATCGATCACCAGGAAGTTCGGGCCGGCGTGGAAGCAATCCACGGGGCATACTTCCACGCAGTCGGTGTATTTGCACTTGATGCAGTTTTCGGTGACGACGAAAGGCATGGCTCGATCCGGCGATTAACCCGGAGATTCTAATGCAAAGCGGCGGCCGCGCGGGCCTTGGCCGGCGCGCGCGGCTCAGCCGGCGAGGCCGCTGTGCTGCTGCGCCAGCCGGTACAGGCCGCGCGCGGCCAGGTCCTCCGGGTGGGTGCGTACGCTGCTGCCAAGCGCGGCCAGCGCATGCGCGTAGCGCGCCAGCAGGCCGCTGCCGCCAACCAGGTGCACCACCGGCGGCAAGGCGGCGTGCGCGCGCAGTTCGTGGCCGATCAGCAGGCCGGACAGGTAGGACGGTGCCGCGGCGGCGCTCAGGCGTTCGAACAGGCCCAGGCTGCGCACGCCGAACAGATGGTGCAGCAGTCCGCCGGGGTCGCCGCTGCGTTGTACGCCGGCATCGAACGCGGCCGCATCGAAGGCGCCGTCGTCGGCGTCCATCAGCCGCGCCAGCAGGCTGTGCGTGCGCAGCAGCGCGTACAGTTCGCCGGTCATCATCGTCGCCAGCGAGGCGATGCGCCCGTCCTGCAGCGTCACCCACTTGCTGTGGGTGCCGGGCAGGCAGACGTGGTGGACGTCGGCGCCCGGCGATTGCGCTGCCAGCTCTGCGAGCAGGCCGATCAGTTGGGTCTCCTCGCCGCGCATCACGTCCGGCACGGCATCGGCGGCGCTGGCCACGCCGGGCACGAACCACAGCGTGCGGCCGGGCAGGGCCGGATCCTGCAGCGGCTGCATCGCCGCGGCCAACGCGGCGGCGTCGGCCGGGCAGGGCGCGTACGGCAGTTCGATCCAGCCGTTGCGGCTGCCGATCATCCCGCACAGGACGACGTCGCCGTCCCAGCCGTCGATCAGCGCGGCCAGGGTCGCGGCGAAACGGCCCTGGCAGGCGGCGATGCCCTGGTCGCTGCGACGTTGTTCGAGGATGCCGCCATCGGCGTCGAGCCGATAGCCGCGCAGGCTGCTGGTGCCCCAATCGACGACGATCATGCGCTGGCGATGCGTCCTTCGGGTAGGCCGGCGATGCCGACCGCGGCCACGTACACGCCGCCGGCCTGCGGCGTGCGTGCCAATTCGTCCTCGCTGTGATCCTGCCGCGAGGTGCTCAGGTACAGGGTGCCGCCGTCGGCGCCGCCGAGCGTGGGGCAGGTGGGGTGCTTGACCGGCAGAGCGACGCGGCGCTCGACGCTGCCGTCGGGGCGGTAGCGCACCACCTGCCAGGCGCGCCATTGCGCATTCCACAGGTGGCCTTCGGCGTCGACGATGGCGCCGTCCGGCTCGGCGCCGGCATGGTCCAGTTCGGCGAACACGCGGCTGTTGGCGGTGTGCGCGGTATCCGGGTCGTAGTCGCAGCACAGGATGCGCGGCTGCACCGAATCGCAGTAGTACAGGGTGCGGCCATCGGCGCTGAAGCAGATCGCGTTGGGGATGGCCACGCCCGGCAGCGGCAGGCGGCGCAGGCCGTGGCGCGCCGACCACTGGTAGAAGCTGCCGACCGGCGCCTGGTCGGCGCGCTCGCTCATGGTGCCGAACACGAAGTTGCCGTGGCGGTCGGCGCGGCCGTCGTTGCTGCGGGTGTCGTCGCGTTCCGGCTCCACGTCCGCCAGATGCTGCAGCGGCAGCGTGCTGTCGGTTTCGGCGGCGGCGTCCGGATCGGCGGCGTACACGCCCTTGGCCAGCGCCAGCAGCAGGCGGCCGTCGTCGAACAGGCCCAGGCAGCCGGGGCGGTCGGGCAGGTCCCAGTGGCGGGTGCTGTCGCCGGCCGGATCGTGGCGCCACAGGCGGCGGCCGCTGATGTCGACCCAGAACAGCACGCCGCGGCGTTCGCACCACAGCATGCCCTCGCCATGCGCGCAGCGGCTGTCCACCGCCAGGGTGGCGGTGTGGCGGGCGGAGGAAGCGGCGGTCATCGGCTCACCACTCGGCGATGCTGCCGTCGGCGTGACGCCAGATGGGGTTGTGCCAGTCGGGTGGGTTGGCGTTGGCATGGCGCAGGCGCTCCTCGTCGATTTCCACGCCGAGGCCCGGTTTGGGCAATGCGGCGATGCTGCCGCCATTGTCGCAGGCGAAGTCGTCCTTGTTGAGCACGTAGTCGAGCAGGTCGGCGCCTTCGTTGTAGTGGATGCCGATGCTCTGTTCCTGCAGCACCGCGTTGTGCGAGACGAAGTCCACCTGCAGGCAGGCGGCCAGCGCCACCGGGCCGAGCGGGCAGTGCGGCGCCAGGCCGACCTCGTAGGCCTCGGCCATGCTGGCGATCTTCAGGCATTCGGTGATGCCGCCGGCGTGCGAGAGATCCGGCTGCAGCAGCGACAGGCCGCCGGCCTGCAGCACCGGCTTGAAGTCGAAGCGCGAGAACATGCGTTCGCCGGCGGCCAGCGGGATCGGCGTGGACGCGGCCAGCCGCGGGTAGTACTCGGCCTGCTCGGGCAGCACCGGCTCCTCGACGAACAGCGGCTTGAACGGCTCCAGTTCGCGCAGCAGCACGCGCGCCATCGGCGCGGCGACGCGGCCATGGAAGTCGATGCCGAAGTCGATGGCGGTGCCGAACGCCTCGCGGATCTGCGCCACCTTGGCCGCCGCCGCATCGACCGCGCGCGGGCCGTCGATCAGCTTCATTTCCTCGGTGCCGTTGAACTTGAAGGTGTCGAAACCGAGGTCGCGGTAGCCCTGGATCTGCGCGATGGTCGCCGCCGGGCGATCGCCGCCGACCCAGCGGTAGGTCTTCATGCGGTCGCGCACGCGCCCGCCGAGCAGTTCGTACACCGGCACGCCCAGCGCCTTGCCCTTGATGTCCCACAGCGCCTGGTCGATACCGGCGATGGCGCTCATCAGGATCGGGCCACCGCGGTAGAAGCCGCCGCGGTAGAGCATCTGCCAGATGTCGTTGATCCGCGCCGGATCCTTGCCGATCAGGCTGTCGCCGAGTTCGCGCACCGCGGCCTCGACGCTGCGCGCGCGGCCTTCGATGACCGGCTCGCCCCAGCCGGTGATGCCTTCGTCGGTCTCGATCTTCAGGAACAGCCAGCGCGGCGCGGCGTGGTAGGTGGTGAGACGGACGATCTTCATGCGCGGTCCAGATAGGCGTGGCGGAAGGCGGCGGCGTGCGCCTGGGTCTGTGCGAGCGACTGGCCGGGGCGGTACAGCTCGCCGCCGATGCCGGCGCCGATCGCGCCGGCGCCCAGGTAGTCGTGCAGGGTCTCGGTGTTGACCCCGCCGACCACGAACAGCGGCACCTGCGCCGGCAGCACCGCACGCAGGGCGCGCACGTGGCCCGGGCCGTAGGTCGCCGCGGGGAACAGCTTGAGCATCTGCGCGCCGGCATCCAGCGCGTCGAACGCCTCGGTGGCGGTGGCGAAGCCGGCCACCACCTGCAGGCCGCGCGCCACCGCGTGGCGGATCACCGGCGGGCGCGTGTTGGGAGTGACGATGAAGCGCGCGCCGAGGTCGGCCAGGGCGTCGACGTCGCCAATCTGCAGCACGGTGCCGCCGCCGATCCAGCAGCGCTGCCCGAACGCCTGCGCGGCCGGGCCGATGCTGTCGGCCCAGCGCGGCGAGTTGAGCGGGATCTCGATCGCGTCGTAGCCGGCATCGGCCAGCGCCCCGACGTGCGCCAGCGCGTCCTCGGGGGTGAGACCGCGCAGGATCGCGATCAGCGGGAGTCGAAACGGGGCGTCGGCGGACATCGGAGAGTACCTGGGGAAGCGGCAGTGACGGAGGCGCCCGGCCAGCGCGGCGCAGCGGCGGGACCGGACGGGGGCGGCCGCGGTCCGCGCCCGTGCGTCGGCGCGCTGGCGCCAACCCGGCGGCCTTCGCTGCCGACGGGCGGTGCCCGACGGCGGCGACGCCAGCGGGGGGCGCGATGGGCGGTTAGCCTGCGCGCGTGAGCTATGCTCTGCAAATGAAATTTTAGGCATATTCTATTCCGCCGCCGAATAGGCGGCTTCGCCCACAGGATGCCTGCTCACGATGAATGCTTCCGCCAACCCCTGGTTCAACGCCGCGCGCCTGAAGACCCGGCACCTGTTGCTGCTGCTGCAGTTGCACGAGCACCGCTCGGTGCTGCGCGCGGCCGAGGCGGCCAGCATGACCCAGCCGGCGGCGTCCAAGCTGCTGGCGGAAATGGAGGACCTGCTGGGGGTGAAGCTGTTCGAGCGCCACGCGCGCGGGGTCGAGCCGACCTGGTACGGGCAGGTGCTGATCCGCCGCGCACGCGCGGCGATGTCGGAAATCGGCCGCGCCCAGGAGGAGATCGCCGCGCTGTGCGAAGGGCGCATGGGCCAGGTCTCGATCGGCACCGTGGTCAATCCGGGCACCAACCTGGTGCCGCAGGCGATCGCCGAGGTCAAGCGCGAGTTTCCCGGCATCCTGGTGCGGGTGGAGATGGACTACAGCCGGCCGCTGGTGGGCAAGCTGCTCGACGGCCAGCTCGACATCGTGATCGGGCGCATCCTCGGTCCCTACGGCGCCGAGGCACTGGAGTTCGAGCCGCTGGCCGACGAGCCGCACTCGGTGATCGCCCGCGCCGGTCATCCGCTGTCCACCCGCGCCGATCTGCGCCATGCCGACCTGGCCCGCTACGGCTGGGTGCTGCCGCCGGCCGACAGTGTGCTGCGCGCGCGCCTGCACGCGATGTTCCTGGAGCACGCGGTGCCGGCGCCGCAGAACGTCATCGAGACCTCGTCGCTGCCGGTGATGACCAGCCTGCTGCGCGGCAGCGACCTGCTGGCCGCGCTGCCGGCCGAGGCGGTGGCGCCGTACGTGCAGGCCAAGCTGCTGACGGTGCTGCCGATCGCGCTGGGCGTGCGCATGGAATCGTTCGGCATCGTGCGCCGCCGCGACTATCTGTTGCCGCCGGGGGCCGAACGCGTGTTGCTGGCCTTGCGCAACGCGGCCAAGCGGCTGTACCCCGAGCGCGCGGGGAGTCTCTGAGCGAGGTTGCCGCAGACGCTGCAGACGCACGCGCTCATGCCGAATCCGCTGCCGCCACCATGCTGTGGTGCGCATCCCGCTAGTCTGGAATCGCATAGCTCGGCGTGAAACTTTCATTTGCTTCACGCAAACCGCATTTCTAGTCTCGGCCGATCGCGATAGCGACCGGCCTGCCGATCTGCGCAGCGGCGCCATCCGATACGGCAGCGGCTGAGACCGAGGTCGTCACAACTCGCAGGACGGCGCCGTTGGCGACCGTCGCCCGTGTCCGTGTGCATGTTCCTGGGAGGGAAAACAGCATGGCATCGCAGCACCCCCGTGGTCCGGCCTGGCCGACCGCAGCGTCACGCCGTCCCCGCGTTTTGCCGCGTTCCCTCATCGCGTTGAGCATCGGCCTGCTGCTCGGCGCGCAGGCGTCGGCACAGGAGGCGGCGCCCGCGGCCGCATCGCCTGCCGCCCGGCAGAAAGACGACCCCGTGACCCAGCTCGACGCGGTCCAGGTCCAGGGCGTGCGCGGCAGCCTGATCAAGTCGCAGTCGATCAAGCACGATGCCGAGCAGATCGTCGATTCGGTCAGCGCCGAGGACATCGGCGCGCTGCCGGACCGCAGCGTCACCGAGACCCTGCAGCGGGTCAGCGGCGTGACCATCGACCACTTCATGGCGCGCAACGATCCGGACCACTTCTCGGCCGAAGGCAGCGGGGTGATGATCCGCGGCATGACCCAGGTGCGCGGCGAACTCAACGGCCGCGACAGCTTCAGCGCCGCCAGCGGGCGCGGGCTCAGTTTCGAGGACGTGCCGGCCGAACTGATGGCCGGCGTGGACGTGTACAAGAACCCGTCGGCCGAGATCATCGAAGGCGGCCTTGGCGGCACGGTCAACCTGCGCACGCGCATGCCGTTCGACCAGCCCGGCCGGGTGATCGGTCTCACCGCCGACGCCAACTACGGCGATCTGAGCAAGACCTACAAGCCCTCGGGCTCGTTCCTGTTCAGCGATCGCTGGAACACCGGGCTGGGCGAGATGGGGCTCATGCTCGATGTCGCGAACTCCGAGCTGGCCACGCGCAGCGACGGCATCCAGGTCGAGCCGTTCGTGCGCCGCACCGATCCTGCGCTGCTGGCCGGCACCACGTTCGACAAGGTCTACGTACCGGGCGGGGTGAACTGGCGGCAGATGGACTTCGAGCGCAAGCGCAAGGGCGTGGCGGCGGCGTTCCAGTGGCGCCCCAGCGATGCCACCGACCTCTATGTGCAGTACCTGCGTTCGTCCTACGACATGAACTGGCGCGACCGCGCCGCGTTCTTCAACGACGACACCAACGCCATCGTGCCGGCGCCGGGCACCACCTTCACCTACGACCGCGAAGGCCGCTTCGTCAGCGGCTCGCCGGTGTCCACCTCCTGGCGCGGCAACGTCACCGGCAACGACGGCGTGCGCTTCTACACCGACAACCGCTACGCCCAGCAGAGCGCCACCACGTCCGAGCTGTCCGGAGGCTTCACCCATCGCCTGACCGACCGGCTGACCGTGCGCGGCGACATGCAGTTGGTGCGCTCGCAGAGCGACGTGCTGGATTTCACCCTGTTCAGTTCGATCTACCTGCCGGGCCTGAACGTGGATCTCGGCGGCCGCTACCCGGCCGTGACCCTGGCCGACCCCGGCTACACCACCGACCCCGCCAACTACTTCTGGAGCGCGGCGATGGACCACCTGGCGAAGAACCGCGGCCGCGAACTGGCCACGCGCTTCGACCTGGAGTACAGCTACGACGACAACCCGTGGCTGCGCACCTTCCGCGCCGGCATCCGCGCCACCGACCGCACCCAGACCAACAAGAACTCCGGCTACAACTGGGGCGTGATCAGCGACAACTGGGCCACCATCCCCGGGACCAGCACTGGCCTGGCCGACCTGGCCAGCTTCATGACCGCTTCGTCGTCGCTGTACAGCTACTCGAACCTGTTCCGCGGCAAGGTGAACGTGCCGACGCAACTGGTCTTCCCGCGCAACAGCGCGGTCAAGGACTACGCCGGCACCTCGGCGCTGATCGAGCAGATCGTCGCGCTGCGCGGTTATGGCTGGGCACCGGACCAGTACCAGTTGCAGGACACCAACCGCCAGTTCGAGCGCACCCAGGCCGCGTACATGGTGATGTACTTCGGCAACAACGAGGCGCTGGGCGTGCCGGTGGACGGCAACATCGGCGTGCGCGTGGTGCAGACCAGGACCGAGGCGGCCGGCTACGGCCAGTATCCCGATCTGTCCGCCACCTCGGCCCCGGACGCGCTCAAGGCCCAGTACAACGGGCAGTACTTCCCGAACAACGCGCGTGGCCGCTACACCGACGTGCTGCCGAGCCTCAATGTGCGCTTCAAGTTCTCCGATGCGCTGCAACTGCGCCTGGCCGCCTCCAAGGCGATGGCGCGGCCCGACTACACCCAGTTGCAGCCCTACCTGCTGCTGGCCACGACCCTCAACGACGACGGCACGCCGAAGGAATGGACCGGCACCGCCGGCAACCCCAACCTCAAGCCGATGAAGGCCGACCAGTACGATGCCGCGCTGGAGTGGTACTTCGACAGCAGCGACATGATGTACCTGACGCTGTTCTACAAGAGCGTCAAGGACTACTTCTCCAACCAGACCGTCACCGAGAACTACGGCGGCCAGGATTTCCTGGTCACGCGCCCGTACAACATGGACAAGGGCCGCATCCGCGGCTTCGAGTACGGCTACACCCAGTTCTTCGATTCGCTGCCGGGCTGGATGAGCGGCTTCGGCGTCAATGCCAACTTCACCTTCGTCGACAGCAGCGGCGGCGTGAACACGGCCACCGATCCGTACACCAAGACCACCGTGACCGGCGTGGCGTTGCCGCTGGAAGGCCTGTCGCGGCGCAGCTACAACCTCGCCGGCATCTACGAGAAGGGGCCGTTGTCGGTGCGCCTGGCCTACAACTGGCGCTCGCGCTACCTGCTCACCGCCAGCGACGTGGCGACCAAGCTGCCGACCTGGTCGGACGACTACGGCCAGCTCGACGGCTCGGTGTTCTACCGGTTCACGCCGCACCTGCAGTTGGGCATCCAGGCCAACAACCTCACCAATTCGGTGACCAAGGTGCTGATGGGGCCGACCTCCTACAGCGACGGCGAGGTCGACCGGCGCCTGTACACGCGCAGCTGGTTCGTCAACGACCGCCGCTACTCGCTGGTGTTGCGCGCCAACTGGTAGGCGCCGCGCCGCGTCCGGCACCCGGTCCGCTTGCGGCGAGGCAGGCGGACCGCGTACCGGCCCTTCCCCCGACGCAGGATCCGCTCATGGCCGTCCCCTTGTTCCCCACCGTTCGCCGCCTGGCCCTGCTGGCCCTGGCGAGTGCGTCCTGGCCGGCCGCGGCCGCGCTGGAATTGCCCTTGCTGTTCGACGACGGCGCGGTGCTGCAGCGCGATGCGCCGATTCCGCTGTGGGGCTGGGCCACGCCCGGCGCGCGCATCCAGGCGCGCCTGGACGGGGCCAGCGCCAGCGCGGTCGCCGGTGCCGACGGCCGCTGGCGGTTGCAGTTGCCGGCGCATGCGGCCGGTGGCCCGTACGTGCTGGAGGTGCAGGGCGACGGCAGCCGGCGCCGCATCGGCGACGTGCTGATCGGCGACGTGTGGCTGGCCAGCGGCCAGTCCAACATGGAGTGGCCGCTGGCGCAGGCGCGCGACGGCGCGCGCGAGGTGGCGGCGGCGATCGATCCGCAGCTGCGCAATTTCAAGGTGCCCAAGGCGTGGGCGGCGCAGCCGCAGCCGCGTCTGCCCGGGGGCAATTGGGTCGCGGCGACGCCGGCCACCGCCGGCGCGTTCTCGGCGGTGGCGTATTTCTTCGCGCGCGACCTGCGCCAGCACACCGGCGTGCCGATCGGCATCATCGACAGCAGCTGGGGTGGCAGCGCGATCGAGGCGTGGATGGACGCGGCCTCGCCCGGCGTGGACGCGGCGCAGCTGCGCACGCGCATCGCGCAGATGCAGGCCAAGGACGCGCAGGACCTGGGCGAGACCCGGCGGCGCCTGGCGCGCTGGCCGCAGCCGGCCGCGGCGGAGGCGGATGCAGGCTGGGCCGCCGCCGATCTGGACGACCGCGACTGGGACCGCCAGCCGCTGCCGGGGCTGTGGGAGCAGCACGGCTATGTCGGCATGGACGGCGTCGCCTGGTACCGCAGCAGCTTCACCCTGAGCGCGGCCGAAGCCAAGGCCGGCGCGGTCCTGGGCATCGGGCCGGCCGACGATGCCGACACCACCTATGTCAACGGCGTGGAAGTCGGCCATACCGAAGGGCGCTACACCGAGCCGCGCCGCTACCGTGTGCCGCCGTCGGCATTGCGTGCCGGGGCCAACCACATCGCGATCCGGATCGTGGATACCGGCGGCTTCGGCGGCATTTCCGGCGATGCGGCAGCGTTCTTCGTGCAGCCCGACGGCGCCCAGCCGCGCGCGCTGGCCGGCGACTGGCGGTTCCGCCCGGGCAAGGTCACGCTGGCCGCCAACGACGACAAGAACCAGGTCCCGACGCTGCTGTACAACGCGATGATCCATCCCTTGCAGCCGTTCCCGGTCAAGGGCGTGATCTGGTACCAGGGCGAGAGCAACGCCTACCCGTACGGCGCGCTGCGCTACCGCGAGCAGTTCGCCTCGTTGATCGGGCGCTGGCGGCAGGAGCGTGGACAGCCGCAACTGCCATTCCTGTGGGTGCAACTGGCCAACTGGAAGGCCGGCAACGACCAGGGCGACCTCAGCCCGTGGGCGCAGCTGCGCGAATCGCAGACCAGGACGCTGGCGCTGCCGGCGACCGGGCAGGCGGTGACCATCGACATCGGCATGCCGGACAACATCCATCCGACCAACAAGCAGGACGTGGGGCATCGCCTGGCGCTGGTCGCGCGGCACGTGGCCTATGGCGAAACCCTAGTCTACAGCGCGCCGGTGTTCGCGCGCGCCACGTTCGCCGACGGCCAGGCGCGGGTGGTGTTCGACATGATGGGCAGCAATCTGGCGGTCCGCGGCGGCGGCAATACGCTGCGCGGTTTCGCCCTGGCCGGTGCCGATCGTCGTTTCCACCCGGCGCAGGCGCGCATCGAGGGCGACCAGGTGGTGGTCCGCAGCGACGAGGTGCCGCAGCCGCAGGCGCTGCGCTACGCCTGGAGCGAGAACCCCGAGGACGCCAACCTGGTCAACCGCGAACAGTTGCCGGTGGGCCCGTTCCGCACCGACAGCTGGTGAGGCAGGGCACGCGCCGCATGCGAGGAATCGGGTCTCCGCCACGCGCGTCGCGCCGCCGCTGGCGGCTGCCGTGCCTGCTGTCGCTGCTGCTGGCCGCCTGCCAGGCTGCGCCGGATGCGCCGCCGGCTCCGGCGCGCGCGGGCGCCGCTAACGCCGCGCCCTCGGCGCCGGTAGGGGCGCCGATCCCGCGCCTGGTCAGCAGCGACGGCCGCCACGCGCTGCTGGTCGACGGCGCGCCGTTCCTGATCCTGGGCGCGCAGGTCAACAACTCCAGCAACTATCCGGCGGCGCTGGCGCAGGTGTGGCCGGCGATCCGCGCACTGGGGCCGAACACGGTGCAGGTGCCGATCGCCTGGGAGCAGGTGGAGCCGGAAGAAGGCCGTTTCGATTTCTCCTTCGTCGACACTCTGTTGGCGCAGGCGCGCACGCAGCGGGTGCGGCTGGTGCTGCTGTGGTTCGGCACCTGGAAGAACAACGGTCCCAACTACGCGCCGCACTGGGTCAAGACCGACGATGCGCGTTTTCCGCGCGTGGTCGCCCGCGACGGGCGGCGCCTGGGTTCACTGTCGCCGCTGGCGCCGGCCACGCTGGAGGCCGACCGCACCGCCTTCGTCGCGCTGATGCGGCATCTGCGCCAGGCCGACCCGCAGCGCACCGTGATCCTGGTGCAGGCGGAGAACGAACCGGGCACCTACGGCAGCGTGCGCGACTTCTCGCCGATGGCGCAGCGCGTGTTCGACGGCCCGGTGCCGCCAGCCCTGCTGCAGCGGCTCGGCAAGCCGCCGGGCAGCTGGGCGCAGGTGTTCGGCGCCGATGCCGACGAGATCTTCCACGCCTGGCACATCGCGCGCTTCATCGACCGCCTCGCCGAGGCCGGCAAGGCCGCGTATCCCTTGCCGATCTACGTCAACGCGGCGCTGCGCGGCCCGTTCAATCCCGGCCAGCCGGGGCAGTACGCCAGCGGTGGCCCCACCGACAACATGCTGGATGTCTGGAAGGCGGCGGCGCCGCACATCGACCTGCTGGCGCCGGACATCTACATGCCCGAGTACCTGCTGTACACCACGGTGCTGCAGCGCTACGCGCGAGCGGACAACGCGCTGTTCGTCGCCGAGACCGGCAACCGCCCCGAGTACGCGCGCTACCTGTATCCGGCGCTGGGCCACGACGGCATCGGCTGGTCGACCTTCGGCATCGACTACAGCGGCTACTCCAACTATCCGCTCGGCGCCAAGCGCGTGGACGCGCAGGCGCTGGCGCCGTTCGCGCTGGGCTACCGCGCGGTGGGCATGGGCATGCGCGTGTTCGCCAAGGCCGCGGCCGCGGGCAAGTTGCACGGTACCGCCGAGGCGCCGGGGCAGGCGGTGCAGGAGCTGCCGCTCAACGCGCGCTGGCGCGCCACCGTCACCTATGGCGTGCCGCAGTTCTGGTTCCAGGGCGAGCCGCCCGGCAATCCCACGCCGATCGGCGCGGCACTGATCGCCGAGCTCGGTCCGGACACCTTCCTGGTCACCGCCCAGCACGCGCGGGTGACCCTGCATCCGGCTAGCGCGGCGACCGCCAACATGCTCTACGACCGGGTCGAGGAGGGCGTCTACGAGGGCGAACACTGGCGGTTCCGCCGCAACTGGAACGGCGACCAGACCGATTACGGCCTGAATTTTTCCGACGTGCCGCAGTTGCTGCGCGTCACGCTGGCGACCTACTGACGACGCGGCGGCGCTCACGGCGCCGCGCTGCGCGACCATCCAAGGAGTGAACATGCACAACGCGAACCGTCACCTGCCGCCCTCGTTGCGTCGCCTGTTGCTGCTGGCGCTGGCGCTGGCGCTTGTCGCGTGGTCCGCCGCCGCGCAGCAGGTGACCCGCGATGCCGACGGCGTCACCGTGCGTCCCAGCGCCAAGGGGGCGGCGCCGGTGCGCCTGCAGGTGATCGACCGCGGCATCGTCCGGGTCAGCGCCGATCCGGCTGGCGCGTTCCAGCGCACGCCGAGCCTGATGCGGGTGCCGGTGCAGGGCGACACCGCCTTCGCGCTGGAACGACACGGCGAGACGGTGCAGCTCAAGACCGCCAGGCTGACCGCGCAGGTCTCCACCGTCGATGGTCATGTCGGCTTCGCCGATGCGCAGGGCACGCCATTGCTGGCGGAAGTGGCGGGCGGGCGCAGCTTCACGCCGCTGCAGGTCGAAGGACGCTCCTACCTGAGCGTGCGCCAGCGCTTCGTCTCGCCGCCCGACGAAGCGTTCTATGGGTTCGGGCAGCACCAGCAGGGCTGGATGAACCAGAAGGGCCACAACATCGAACTGCTGCAGAGCAATCTCGACATGGCGGTGCCGTACCTGGTGTCCAGCCGCAACTACGGCATCCTCTGGGACAACAACGCGATCACCCGCTTCGGCGATCCGCGCGGGCTGCAGCCGCTGCCGGCAACGCTGCGCCTGTACGACGCGTACGGCACGCCGGGCGCGCTCACCGCGCACTACGCGATCGACGGCAAGCCGGTGCTGGAACGCCGCGAATCCGAGATCGACTACCAATACATCAAGGACCTGGCCACGTATCCGGCCCAGGCCAAGCCCGGCGACAAGCGCCGCATGCAGGTGCGCTGGGAAGGCCAGATCGAGGCCGCGCGCGGCGGCACGCACACCTTTTCGCTGTATGCCAGCGAGTACGCCAGGCTGTGGGTCGACGGCAAGCTGCTGATCGACCGCTGGCGGCAGAACTGGAATCCCTGGCATCACGAGTTCGCGCTGCAGCTCCAGCCCGGCCAGCGGCATACCCTCAAGGTCGAGTGGGACCTGATCGACCCCAGCTACATCGCGCTGCTGCATCGCGATCCGCTGCCGGCGGCCGAGGCCGGCGACCTGTCGTTGTGGTCCGAAGCGGGGCAGATGATCGACTACTACGTGGTTGCCGGCGACAACGCCGACCAGGTCATCGCCGGCTACCGGCAACTGACCGGAAAGGCGGTGCTGCTGCCGAAGTGGGCCTACGGTTTCTGGCAGAGCCGCGAGCGCTACAAGACCCAGGACGAACTGCTCGGCGCGCTGGCCGAGTACCGCCGGCGCCAGTTGCCGATCGACAACATCGTGCTCGACTGGTCGTACTGGCCGGAGAACGCCTGGGGCTCGCATGATTTCGATCGCAGCCGTTTCCCCGATCCGGACGGCATGGTCAAGGCGGTGCACGCCAGCCATGCGCAACTGATGATCTCGGTCTGGCCGAAGTTCTATCCGAGCACCGCCCACTACAAGGAACTGGACGCGGCCGGACACATCTACCGGCGCAACGTCGCCGTGGGCGAACTGGACTGGATCGGCAAGGGCTACACCAACGCGTTCTACGACCCGTATGCGGCCGACGCGCAGGCGATCTACTGGCGGCAGATCGACGAAAAACTCAACCGCAAGGGCATCGATGCCTGGTGGCTGGATGCCGACGAGCCCGACGTGCATTCCAACCTGGACATCGCCGAGCGCAAGGCACGCACCACGCCGACCGCGCTGGGGCCGTCCACCGAATTCTTCAACGCCTATCCGTTGCCGCATACCCACGGCGTCTATGCCGGCGATCGTGCCGCCGACGGCAAGCGCGTGTTCATCCTCTCGCGTAAGGGCTATGCCGGCATCCAGCGCAACGCCGTGGCGGTGTGGAGCGGCGACATCGCCTCGCGCTGGGAGGACATGCGCGAGCAGATCTCCGCCGGCGTCAACCTGTCGATGTCGGGCCTGCCGAACTGGACCTTCGACATCGGCGGCTTTGCCGTGGAGAAGCGCTACGAGACCCAGGACCCGGCGCACCTGCCGGAATGGCGCGAACTCAACACACGCTGGTTCCAGTTCGGCGCGTTCGTGCCGCTGTTCCGCTCGCACGGCCAGTTCCCGTACCGCGAGATCTGGAACATCGCGCCGGAGGGCACGCCGTACTACGCCAGCATGGCGTACTACAGCCGCCTGCGCTACGCGCTGCTGCCGTACATCTACACGCTCGCCGGCGACACCTATCACCGCGACGGGGTGATCCTGCGCGGCCTACCGATGGACTTCCCGCACGATCCCAAGGTCGCCGACATCGACGACGAGTACCTGTTCGGGCCGGCGTTCCTGGTCGCACCGGTGACCCGCTTCGGCGCGACCTCACGCCCGGTGTACCTGCCGGCGGGGACCGAGTGGATCGACTTCAACAGCGGCGTGCGCCACGCCGGCGGCCAGACCATCGAGGCGCCCGCGCCGCTGCAGCGCATGCCGCTGTTCGTGCGCGCCGGCGCCATCGTGCCGATGACCCGCGTGCAGCAGTACGTCGACGAAACGCCGGAGGCGCCGCTGACCGTGGTGGTCTACACCGGCGCCGACGGTCGTTTCTCGCTGTACGAGGACGACGGCACCGGCTACGGCTACGAGAAGGGCGAATTCAGCCGCATTCCGCTGCAGTGGGACCAGGCGCGGGGCGTGCTGCGCATCGGTGCCCGCGAAGGCCGCTGGCCGGGCATGCAGGAACGGCGCACCATCCACGTGCGCTTCGTCGACGGCCCGCGCAAGGACGCCGGTGCACTGGAACCCGAGGCGGACGCCAGCGTGGAGTACCGCGGACAGCCCTTGCGGGTGCCACGCAAGGGCAGCGGCCATGCCGCCGTGGTAGGGGCGGGATGAGCCTGGCGCGAGGCGTCGTCACCCCCGGTCGCCGCATGCTGGCGATCGTGGCGTGCTGCGTGGGTTGGCGATGCAACGAAGCGCATGCGCGACCGCAACCGCGTCATCGCTGCGAGCGCAGAGAAGCAGGCAGCCGTGGCGCATTCAGCCTCTCTCCCACCGGGAGAGGGGTTGGGGTGAGGGTGCGGCGCGAAGCGCTGACGCCATCAACCGGCACAGGTCCTCACTGCGCGCCGACTCTGCCCGCACCCTCATCCGCCCCATCGGGGCACCTTCTCCCGGTGGGAGAAGGGATGCATGTTCGACCGTGCTCCGGCGCACTATGCGCACGCTTTGCGCATGTGCTTTGCGCAGTGCATCAAAACGGTGGCGTGTGTGGATCCGCGCGGCATGCATGTGCGGCCAGCTCCGCGCTGCGCACAGCGCGTGCAATCTGTACATCCACGACGGCCAACCCCGCCAGGATGGCGTATTGCTACCTTCATCGCGCGCTATGTTTGACTGCCGGCAAACGGCCTCCGCCGTACAACTGCAGCGCCGCGCGCGCGGCGCTGGCCGGCTGCGAGAACGGCCAGCATCATGCGCGGCGGAGCAGCGCGCACAAGCGCACTACACTGCGTCCCTGGCGCGCTGCCCGGTGCGCCGATCTTTTTCTGGAGCGACGATGGACTTGGCGGTACGCACGATATGGCGGGTAGGGCAATGAGTTTGTACATCGGCCTGGACGTGGGCACGCAGAGCGTCAAGTTGCTCGCCTACGATGCCGACAGCCGGCAGGTGGTGGCCACCCACGGCCATGCGCTGGAGCTGATCAGCCGCGACGACGGCACCCGCGAGCAGCAGGCGCAGTGGTGGATCGACGGCATCGTCGCCTGCTTCGCCGCATTGAGCGCCGCGCAGCGGGCGCAGGTGCGGGCGATCGCGGTGTCCGGGCAGCAGCACGGCTTCGTGCCGCTGGACGCGCAGGGCCAGGTCACCGCGCCGGTCAAGCTGTGGTGCGACACCAGCACCCAACGCGAGTGCGAGGAGATCATGGATGCGGTCGGCGGCGCGCAGCGCTGCGTGGAACTGGCCGGCAACCCGATCCTGGCCGGCTACACCGCTTCCAAGCTGCCGTGGACGCGCAAGCATCGCCCCGAGGCCTATGCCGCAATGACCTCGGTGCTGCTGCCGCACGACTACGTCAATTTCTGGCTCACCGGCGAGCGCTACACCGAGGTCGGCGATGCCTCCGGCAGCGGTTGGCTGGACGTGCGCACCCGGCAGTGGTCGGCGCCGCTGCTGCAGGCGATCGACCCGCAGCGCGACCTGGCCGCGGCGTTGCCGCCGCTGGTGCCGACCGAGACCAGCTTCGCCCTGTCCGCCGCGGCGGCGCAGACGCTGGGCCTGCCGCGCGAGGTGCGCGTGGCCACCGGCGGCGGCGACAACATGATGGCCGCGATCGGTACCGGCAACGTGGTGCCCGGGCGGCTGAGCATGAGCCTGGGCACCTCGGGCACGCTGTTCGCCTATGCCGAGCGCCCGGTGGTGGACGCACAGGCGCGCTGGGCCGCGTTCTGCTCTTCCAGCGGCGGCTGGTTGCCGCTGATCTGCACGATGAACTGCACCGTCGCCACCGAGACCATCGCGCGCCTGTTCGGCATCCGGACCGGGCAAGGCGAAGAGTTGCTCGCCGCCACCGAACCCGGCGCCGGCGGGCTGGTGCTGCTGCCGTTCTTCAACGGCGAGCGCACACCGGACCTGCCGGCCGCGCGCGGCTGCCTGACCGGCATGGACCTGCACAACACCACGCCGGCGCACTTCTATCGTGCGGCGATGGAAGGGGCCAGCTACAGCCTGCGCAACGGCTTCGACGCCTTCGTCGACGCCGGCCTGCAGTTCGATGCCATCTCCCTCACCGGCGGCGGCGGCAACAGCGCCGGCTGGCGCCAGCTCATCGCCGACCTGTTCGGGCTGCCGGTGCACGTGCCGGCGCAGGCCGAGGGCGCGGCGTTCGGCGCCGCGCTGCAGGCGCTGTGGGCCGATGGCTGGGCGCAGGGCGAGCGCGCCAGCCTGGCCGAGGTGGTGCTGCGGCACCAGCAGGACGACCCGGCGCGGTCCGCGCAGCCTGATGCGCAGCGCGGCGCGCAATACCAGGCGCACTACCAGAGCTTCCGCCGGCATCTGCAGGCCATCGGCCCGCTGTACGCCGCGTGATTCCCTTTCCCCCGCAACGCACCAGGACTTCGTGATGAGCACTTCCGTCTACACCGGCGCCAAGGAATACTTCCCGGGCATCGGCCGCATTCCGTTCGAAGGCAAGGCCTCGGACAATCCGCTGGCGTTCAAGGTCTACGACGCCGGCAAGCGCATCGGCGACAAGACCATGGGCGAGCACCTGCGCTTCGCCGTGGCCTATTGGCACAGCTTCTGCGGCAACGGCGCCGATCCGTTCGGCCCGGGCACGCGCGCCTATCCCTGGGACGCCGGCAGCGATGCGCTGGGCCGCGCCGAGGCCAAGGCCGATGCCGCGTTCGAGTTCTTCACCAAGCTCGGCGTGCCGTACTACTGCTTCCACGACGTGGACCTGGCGCCGGACGCCGAGGACATCGGCCAGTACGAAAAGAACCTCAAGCACATGGTCGGCATCGCCAGGCAGCGCCAGGCCGACACCGGGGTCAAGCTGCTGTGGGGCACCGCCAACCTGTTCTCGCACCCGCGCTACATGAACGGCGCGGCGACCAACCCGGACTTCGACGTGGTCGCGCGCGCGGCGGTGCAGGTCAAGGCCGCGCTGGAGGCGACCGTGGAACTGGGCGGCGAGAACTACGTGTTCTGGGGCGGCCGCGAGGGCTACGCCTGCCTGCACAACACGCAGATGCGGCGCGAGCAGGAGCACCTGGCGCGGTTCCTGACCCTGGCCCGCGACTACGGGCGCAGCATCGGCTTCAAGGGCAACTTCCTGATCGAGCCCAAGCCGATGGAGCCGATGAAGCACCAGTACGACTTCGACAGCGCCACCGTGGTCGGCTTCCTGCGCCAGCACGGTCTGGACCAGGACTTCAAGCTCAACATCGAGGCCAACCACGCCACGTTGTCCGGGCACAGCTTCGAGCACGACCTGCAGGTGGCCAGCGACGCCGGCCTGCTCGGCAGCATCGACGCCAACCGCGGCAATCCGCAGAACGGCTGGGACACCGACCAGTTCCCGGTCGACCTGTACGACACCGTGGGCGCGATGCTGGTGGTGCTGCGGCAGGGCGGGCTGGCCCCGGGCGGGCTCAACTTCGACGCCAAGGTGCGCCGCGAGTCGTCCGATCCGCAGGACCTGTTCATCGCCCACATCGGCGGCATGGACGCGTTCGCGCGCGGCCTGGAAGTGGCGCATGCGCTGCTCACCGCCTCGCCGCTGGAGCAATGGCGCCGCGAGCGCTACGCCAGCTTCGACAGCGGCGCCGGTGCGGCCTTCGCCACCGGCAAGAGCACGCTGGCGGATTTGGTCGCGCACGCCGCGCAGGCCGGCGAGCCGACCCAGCGCAGCGGCCGCCAGGAAGCCTACGAGAACCTGATCAACCAGTACCTGCTGCGCTGAAATCGATGCGCGGCGGCGCGCTTGCCGTCGTCGCGCACGCGCTTTCTGCCCGCCGGCCGTCTCCCCTTGCACGCCACCAGGTGAACCCATGTCCAGTGTTCCGATCGATCGCCACGCCGACGCCGGCGAGAACACCCGCCTCATCATCCTGATCAGCTGCGTCGCCACCATCGGCGGCTTCCTGTTCGGCTTCGACAGCGGCGTCATCAACGGCACCGTGGACGGCCTCAAGGAGACCTTCCAGTCCAGTTCCGCCGGCACCGGCTTCGAGGTCGCCTCGATGCTGCTGGGCTGTGCGGTCGGCGCGTTCCTGGCCGGCTCGCTGGCCGATCGCTGGGGCCGGCGCACGGTGCTGATCGTGTCGGCGGCGCTGTTCCTGGTGTCGGCACTGGGCGCCGGCGCGGCGCACACCTCGGGGGTGTTCGTGCTGGCGCGGATGATGGGCGGTTTCGCGGTGGGCGCGGCCAGCGTGATGTCGCCGGCCTACATCGCCGAGGTCGCCTCGGCGCGCTACCGCGGGCGCCTGGCCACGGTGCAGCAGATCGCCATCATCGGCGGCCTGTTCTGCGCCTTCCTCAGCAACTACCTGCTGGCCAAGGCCGCCGGCACCTCCACCGAGGCGCTGTGGCTCGGGCAGCCGGCCTGGCGCTGGATGTTCTGGATGCAGGCGCTGCCGTCGGCGGCGTTCCTGCTGCTGTTGCTGGCGATTCCCGAGAGCCCGCGCTTCCTGGTGGTGAAGGGCCGCCGCGAGCAGGCGCTGGCGGTGCTGACCCGGCTGTACGGCGCGCGCGCGGCGCAGACCAAGCTGACCGAGATTTCCGCCTCGCTGTCGGCCGACCAGCACAAGCCGCGCCTGTCCGACCTGGTCAGCCAGGTCACCGGCAAGATCCGCCCGATCGTGTGGATCGGCATCGGCCTGGCCACCTTCCAGCAACTGGTCGGCATCAACGTGGTGTTCTACTACGGCGCGGTGCTGTGGCAGGCGGTGGGGTTCTCCGAAAGCGACGCGTTGCTGACCAACGTGCTGTCCGGCGCGCTGAGCATCGGCGCCTGCCTGATCACCGTGGTGCTGATCGACCGGGTCGGGCGCAAGCCGCTGTTGTGGATCGGCTCGGCCGGCATGGCGGTGTCGCTGGCGCTGGTGACCTTCGCGTTCGCCAGCGCCTCGCTGGATGCGGCCGGCAAGCTGGCGCTGTCGCCGGGCATGGGGCGGCTGGCGCTGATCGCGGCCAACGTCTACGTGATCTTCTTCAACATGTCCTGGGGCCCGGTGATGTGGGTGATGCTGGGCGAGATGTTCCCCAACCAGATCCGCGGCTCCGGGCTGGCGGTGGCCGGCGCGGCGCAGTGGATGTCCAACTTCGCCATCACCGTGACCTTCCCGATCCTGCTCGGCAGCATCGGCCTGGCCGGCGCCTACGGCATCTACACCGTGGCCGCGTTCCTGTCGGTGTTCTTCGTGCTGCGCTACGTCTACGAGACCAAGGGCAAGGAACTGGAGCAGATGCAGGGCTGAGGCGGAGGCCGGCGCGCGCAGGGCGCACCGGCATCGTCGGATGCGGCGCGGCGCGGCGCGGCGCGCGCGCGCCGTGCCCGGCGCACTGCCATTGCAGGTCGCGGCTGGAGGCGAGCATGTCCAGGCTGCCCCAACTGGACACGGCGTCCCCGCCAGGGCCGGCACGGGGCCGTCGCGATGCAGGTTGTCGTCGCCGAGCAGCACATCGTAGCTGCCGCACTCAGTTCTGGCACGGCAGACACGGCCGGGCTGAAGAAGGCCACCGGGCTGTCGCCGGCCTGCGGCACGCGGGCGAGCGCGCCAGCCTAGGTCGGCGTCGCCGCACTGCCGCCGCGTAGACGTCGCCGCTGATCTCGGCCCCCACCGTCGTGCGCTCTGCAGGACGCGGACGCTGCTGTCGTCGGGGCCGTTGAGGCTGACATCGGGCACCGCACGCGTGCCGTGGAGTGGCGATGGCTCGATATGTTACTTTATAACAATTGAGGCTTTTCCCACCGCCTTCTCCTCGCTCCTTTGCCGCCTTGCCCATCCGATGAACCTGCCGATGCCCCCGCCGTTGCCCGATGTCGCCACCGATGAACCCTCGCAGATCGCCGCCCCGCTGAACTGGGTCGGCATGGACGGCATCGCGTTGCCGCTGTGCCTGGAGACGGGGGAGGGTGGGATGCCGGCAGCGGTGCCGGCGCAGGCCGCGCTCGCCGTGGACCTGCCGTCGGCGCAGGTCAAGGGCATCCACATGTCGCGGCTGTACCGCCTCCTCGACGACTGCGCGCAGCAGCCGCTGTCGCCGTCGCGGCTGTCGCAGTTGCTGCGGGCGATGGTGCACAGCCACGCCGACTGCGCCTCGACCGCGGCACGGGTGTCGCTGCGCCTGGAACTGCTGCGCCGCAGTCCGGCGCTGCGCAGTCCGGGCCTGGCCGGATGGCGGGCGTATCCGCTGCGGATCGACGCCGAGCTGCGCGGCGACGTGGTCCGCCTGGGGCTTGGCGTGGATCTGCTGTACTCCTCGACCTGTCCCTGCTCGGCGGCGTTGGCACGGCAACTGCTCAGCGAGGCCTTCGTGCAGCAGCACCCGGACGAGGCGTGGCTGCCGCGCGAGGCGGTCGCGGACTGGTTGCTCCAGCACGGCAGCCACGCCACCCCGCATAGCCAGCGCAGCGTCGCCTCGATCCGGATCGGCGTGTCGGCACGCGCAGTGCGTTTCGACCCGGAGGGCGTGATCGCGCTGGCCGAGCAGGCCCTGGCCACGCCGGTGCAGGCGGCGGTGCGGCGCGCCGACGAACAGGCGTTCGCGCGCCGCAACGGCGAGAACCTGATGTACGTGGAGGACGCCGCACGGCGCCTGCAGCAGGCGCTGGGCGCGCGCTACGCCGAGGTGCGCGTGCAGGTGCGGCATCTGGAGAGCCTGCACGCGCACGATGCGGTGGCGGAGACCGCGTCGGCGGCCGGTGCATTGGCCGAGGCCGCCCACTGAGATCCGACGCCAGGCGGCTGCCTGCCGTCGGCCGAACGACTCGGCCCGCGGCGACGGCCTGACGGGCCGCGACCATCCGGGCAGCCTGGCGGCCACGGACTTTTGTGGGGGTGAGGGGGCAAGCCCGCGGCGCATCACATCCGGGGCGGCCGGTGCCTGCGCTCCTGTTTCGACCCACCGCCGCTTGCCTTGCGGGTCCCCAGAACGCAGAAAACCCCGCCATGGCGGGGTTTTTGCGGTGTTGCGCTGCAGGCGAGGCGAGGATGGCGCTCCCTAGGGGACTCGAACCCCTGTTTTAGCCTTGAGAGGGCCACGTCCTAACCACTAGACGAAGGGAGCGTTTGGTCGCGTCGATTGCAGCGCGCTAGTATATGGGTCTCGCCGCCCTTCGGCAATCCCGCAACCCGATACGGAAGCGCCATCATCAATCCGCCAGTTCCATCGCCATTCACCCTGCGCGCGATCCCGCGCGATCAGCACCCCATCTCGCGCAAGGACATCAGCCCCAACGCCCTGCGCGTGCTGTACCGGCTGCGCGAGGCCGGCTTCGGCGCGTACCTGGTCGGCGGCGCGGTCCGCGACCTGCTGGTCCAGGTCCAGCCCAAGGACTTCGACGTCGCCACCGACGCCACCCCCGAGCAGGTCAAGCAGTTGTTCCGCAACTGCCGCCTGATCGGCCGCCGCTTCCGCCTGGCGCACGTGGTCTACGGTCGCGAGATCATCGAGGTCGCCACCTTCCGCGCCAACGTCGACGACGGCAGCGGCGACCGCGAGCTGGACAACGGCCGCCTGGTCCGCGACAACGTCTACGGCAGCATCGAGGACGACGCGGTGCGCCGCGACTTCACCTGCAACGCCTTGTACTACGCCATCGACGACTTCTCGGTGCGCGACTACACCGGCGGCTTCGAGGACGTGCAGGCGCGGCTGATGAAGTTGATCGGCGACCCCGAGCAGCGCTACCGCGAGGACCCGGTGCGCATGCTGCGCGCGGTGCGCCTGGCGGCCAAGCTCGATTTCGAGATCGAGGCCGGCACCGCCGAGCCGATCCCGCGCCTGGCCGGGCTGCTGGCCGAGGCCGCGCCGGCGCGGCTGTTCGAGGAAGTGCTCAAGCTGTTCCTGTCCGGCCACGGCGTGGCCAGCTTCGAGGGCCTGGAACGGCACGGGCTGCTCGCCGCGCTGTTCCCGGAGAGCGCGGCGGCGCTGCGCTCCAACCGCAGCGGCGCGCTGCGGCGGATGCTGATCGAGGGCCTGCGCAACACCGATACCCGCGTCGCCAACGACGAGCCGGTGTCGCCGGCGTTCCTGTTCGCGCTGCTGCTGTGGCCGGCCTACTGCCGCGCGCTGATGACCCTGCAGAAGCAGGGCATGCAGATGGAGGAGGCGCAACGCCGCGCCGCCGACCGGGTGACCCTGCACCAGTTGAGCACCGTGGCGCTGCCGCGGCGCTTCTCGCTGCCGATGCAGGAGATCTGGCTGCTGCAGTCGCGCTTCAGCTCGCGCCAGCGCAAGCGGGTGATGCGCACGCTGTCGCATCCGCGCTTCCGCGCCGCGTTCGATTTCCTGATCGTGCGCCAGTCCGCCTCGGACGAGCATGCGGCCGACATCGCCTACTGGCGCGAGTTGCAGCAGCAGCCCGGCTACGCGCCGCCGCCGCGCGGCTTCGATCCGGAGGTGGACTACGCCGGCGACGAGCTGGCGTTCGCGCCGCCGGCCGACAGCGAAGAGACCCCCAAGCGCCGCCGGCGCCGGCGCCGCCGTCCGGACGCCGCCAGCCCCGTCGAGTGAGCGCCGCGACCCAGGCGCCGGTCCAGGCCTGCATCGGCCTGGGCGGCAACCTCGGCGACGCCCAGGCGACCCTGCGCGCGGCCCTGGCCGCGCTCGACACCTTGCCGCAAACCCGCCTGCTGCGCGCCTCGCAGCTGTACCGCAGCCCGGCCTGGGGCCGCGAGGACCAGCCGGACTTCATCAACGCCGCGGCGCTGGTGGCCACCACGCTGCCGGCGCCGGACCTGCTGCAGGCGCTGCTGGACCTGGAAAGCCGCCACGGCCGCCAGCGCCTGCCCGGCGAGCGCTGGGGCCCGCGCACCCTGGACCTGGACCTGCTGCTGTACGCGCAGGACGTGATCGACCTGCCCGGGTTGCAGGTGCCGCACCCGTTCCTGCACCAGCGCGGCTTCGTGCTGCTGCCGCTGGCCGAGATCGCCGCCGAGGCGGCGATCCCGGGGCATGGAACGGTGCGTGACGCACGCGACCGCATCGAAACCGGCGGGATCGTGCCAATCGGTAGATAATGCTCGGCTCATTACCGCAGCACATGAGCTTATGAGCAGCCACGCCGACAGCAAGCCCTGGACCGTTCCCGCCCTGGCCGAGGCCAAGCGCCGCCAGCAGAAGCTGGTGATGCTGACCGCCTACGACGCCGGCTTCGCGCGGACCTTCGACGCCAACGGCGTGGACCTGATCCTGATCGGCGATTCGCTGGGCATGGTGGTGCAGGGCCACGACTCGACCCTGCCGGTGAGCGTGGACGACATCGTCTACCACACCGCCGCGGTGGCGAGGGTGCTGCAGCGGGCGCTGCTGGTGGCCGACCTGCCGTTCCAGTCCGACGCCACCCCGGAGCGGGCCCTGGACGCGTCGACCCGGCTGCTGCAGG
Organism: Xanthomonas sacchari; assembly: GCF_024266585.1. NCBI lineage: Bacteria > Pseudomonadati > Pseudomonadota > Gammaproteobacteria > Lysobacterales > Lysobacteraceae > Xanthomonas > Xanthomonas sacchari. The sequence goes on along the minus strand of NZ_CP100647.1, from coordinate 2,955,752 downwards.
CCGGGGCGGAGATGGTCAAGCTGGAGGGCGCCGGGCACAAGCTGGAGGTGATCCGCTTCCTCAGCGAGCGCGACATCCCGGTGTGCTCGCACCTGGGCCTGACCCCGCAGTCGGTGCTGACCTTCGGCGGCTACAAGATCCAGGGCCGCGAAGACGCCGCCGCGGCCAAGTTGCTCGCCGACGCCAAGGCGGTCGCCGCCGCCGGCGCCGCGCTGCTGGTGCTGGAATGCGTGCCGTCGCCGCTGGCCGCGCGGATCACCGCCGAGATCGCCATCCCCACCATCGGCATCGGCGCCGGCCCCGGCTGCGACGGGCAGGTGCTGGTGATGCACGACTTCCTCGGCCTGGACAGCGGCCACCGCCGCCCGCGCTTCGTCAAGGACTTCCTGGCCGAGGGCGGCTCCATCGCCGGCGCCACCCGCGCCTATGCCGACGCGGTGCGCGCCGGCACCTTCCCCGACGCCGAACACGCCTACGCCAAATGATCGAGACCATCACCGACCTGGCGCGGCTGCGCGCCGTCGTCACCGGCTGGAAGCGCCAGGGCCTGCGCGTGGCCTTCGTGCCGACCATGGGCAACCTGCATGCCGGGCATTTCTCGCTGGTGATGCTGGCCCGGCAATACGCCGACCGGGTGGTCTCCAGCGTCTTCGTCAATCCGACCCAGTTCGGCCCGAACGAGGACTTCACCCGTTATCCGCGCACGCCCGAGGCCGACACCAGCGGCCTGGAAGGCGCCGGCTGCGACGTGCTGTGGCTGCCGACGGTGGAAAGCATGTATCCGCTGGGCGTGGAGCTGGCGCTGCGCATGCACACGCCCGGCGTCAGCGAAGTGCTGGAAGGCGCCTGCCGGCCCGGCCATTTCGACGGCGTGTGCACCGTGGTCGCGCGCCTGTTCAACCAGGTGCAGCCGGACCTGGCCGCGTTCGGCAAGAAGGATTACCAGCAGCTGGCGGTGATCCGGCAGATGGTCGCCGACCTGGCGTTCCCGATCGAGATCCTGGGCGGCAGCATCGTGCGCGAGGCCGACGGCCTGGCGATGAGTTCGCGCAACCAGTACCTGTCGGCCGAGGAGCGGCCGCGCGCGGCGCAGATCCACCGCACCCTGCGGGCGATGCGCGAGGCCCACCTGGCCGGGCGCCCGCGCGCGGAGGTGGAGGCGGCGGCGACCGCGCAATTGCAGGCGGCCGGCTTCGAGGTCGACTACAGCGTGCTGCGTCGGCCCGACCTGAGCGAGCCGCAGGACGACACCGGCCCGCGCGTGGCGCTGATCGCCGCGCGCCTGGGCCGTACCCGGCTGATCGACAACCTGGAATTCTGAGCGGGGCAGGCCACGGTTGCCGTCGTGGGAGCCGCTTCGGCCGCGACCTGGGCTTGCCGTAGGCCCGTCGCGGCCGAAGCGCTCCGACGGTGCGGGGGGCGAGGCGGCCCGGCCACCACCGCCACCTAACCCTCGGCTGCTAAACTGCGCGTCTTTCCTGACCGCAGTCCCGTCCCATGCAACTGAGCCTGTTGAAGACCAAGATCCACCGCGCCACCGTCACCCATTCCGAGCTGAACTACGAAGGCTCGATCGCCATCGACGGGCTGCTGCTGGAGGCGACCGGCATCCGCGAGTTCGAGCAGGTGCATATCTGGGACGTGACCAACGGCGCGCGTTTCAGCACCTACGCGATCCGCGCCGACGAGGGCAGCGGCATCATCTCGCTCAACGGCGGCGCCGCGCGCCACGTGCAGGTCGGCGACCTGATCATCATCGCCGCCTTCGCCGGCATGAGCGAAGAGGAAGCCGCGCGCTTCCAGCCGACCCTGGTCTACGTGGACGGCAACAACAAGATCACCCACACCAACCACAGCATCCCAAAGCAGGCCGCATGACACAGTCCACCGGTTTCGACGCACTGCATTCCCACGCCCAGCGCTTGCGCGGGGCGCGCCTTCCCGACCTGCTGGCGGCCGAACCCGGCCGTGCCGAGACGTTGGCGCTGCAGGTCGGACCGCTGTACTTCAATTTCGCGCGGCAGAAGTACGACCGCGCCGCGCTCGACGCGCTGCTCGCGCTGGCCGCCGACCACGACCTGGCCGGCGCCTTCCAGCGCCTGTTCCGCGGCGAGAAGGTCAATGTCACCGAGGACCGCGCCGCGCTGCACACCGCGCTGCGTGGCGACCTTACCGGCGCGCCGGTGGCCAGCCAGGCCCACGCCAGCGCGCGCGAGGTGCAGCAGCGCATGCGTGCGCTGATCGACGCGCTGGCGCAGACCGAGGTCACCGACATCGTCAGCGTCGGCATCGGCGGTTCCGATCTCGGCCCGCGCCTGGTCGCCGATGCCCTGCGGCCGGTCGACGGCGCCCGCTTCCGCGTGCATTTCGTCTCCAACGTGGACGGCGCGGCGATGCAGCGCACCCTGGCCACGCTGGACCCGGCGCGCACCGCCGGCGTGCTGATCTCCAAGACCTTCGGCACCCAGGAGACCCTGCTCAACGGCCAGATCCTGCGCGACTGGCTGGGCGGCAGCGAGCGCCTGTACGCGGTCAGCGCCAACCCCGAACGCGCCGCCAAGGCTTTCGACATCGCCGCCGGCCGCGTGCTGCCGATGTGGGACTGGGTCGGCGGCCGCTACTCGCTGTGGTCGGCGGTGGGCTTCCCGATCGCCCTGGCGATCGGCGCCGACGCCTTCGAACAGCTGCTCGAGGGCGCCGCGCAGTTCGACGCGCACGTCCTGAGCGCGCCGCTGGAGCGCAACGTGGCCGTCCTGCACGGGCTGACCACGCTGTGGAACCGCAACCTGCTCGGCTACGCGACGCAGGCGGTGATGACCTACGACCAGCGCCTGGCGCTGCTGCCGGCCTACCTGCAGCAGCTGGTGATGGAGAGCCTGGGCAAGCGCGTGCGCCTGGACGGCAGCCCGGTCGAGGCCGACACCGTGCCGGTGTGGTGGGGCGGCGCCGGCACCGACGTGCAGCACAGCTTCTTCCAGGCGCTGCACCAGGGCACCAGCATCGTGCCGGCCGACTTCATCGGCTGCATCCGCAACGACGACCCGTACACCGTCAACCACCAGGCGCTGCTGGCCAACCTGCTGGCGCAGACCGAGGCGCTGGCGAACGGGCAGGGCAGCGACGATCCGGCCCGCGACTACCCGGGCGGCCGCCCGAGCACGCTGATCCTGCTCGACGCGCTGACCCCGCAGGCGCTGGGCGCGCTGATCGCGATGTACGAGCACAGCGTGTACGTGCAGTCGGTGGTCTGGGGCATCAATGCCTTCGACCAGTTCGGCGTGGAGCTGGGCAAGCACCTGGCCAGCCAGCTGTTGCCGGCGCTGCAGGGCCAGTCCACCGAGATCGCCGACCCGGTGACGCGGGCGGTGCTGGCGCGGTTGCAGGGCTGAGTGTGCCTCCGGTCGCGCGAGCCCAAGCGGCTCGCGCGATCCGTCGGGGTGCCGCGCGCTGCCCTATGCGTCGTGCAGGCGCAGCCCCACCGGGTCGCCGGTGAGATAGCCCACCGCCGCGCCGTAGCGGTCCTTGTAGTTGGCGCGGATCAGCGGATCCAGCTGCGCCTTGACCTTGTCGTGCAGCGGGCTTTCCCAGTCGCCCGGGTGCTGGAAGTTGCTCATCACGTAGGTCCAGCCATGGATCTCGTCGACCGCATGCAGGCCGGTGGATTCGGCGCCGGCCGGCACCGACAGCAGCCGCGACAGCGTGCCGGTGTCGACGTTGTAGGCCCACAGGAAATTGTTCACGTGCATGGCGCTGTCCTCGCCGATGAACAGCGTGCGCAGGCGTTCGGAGAACTTGATGTTGTCCGGATTGGCGATGCGCTCCGGGTCGGCCAGATTGCCCAGCGGATCGGCGGCCGGCAGGTCGCGGCCGGTCAGTGCGGGCGGCGCGCTCATGGACACCGGCACCCAGTCGCTGCGGATCGGCTGGCCCAGATGGTCGCGCTGGCCGCCGCGCAACGGCAGCGCATAGATCGCGCCGGCGGTCGGGCCTTCCACGCGGATGTCGCCGGAGCCGTCGAGCATGCTGCCCTGGATGTAGGACATCGCCGAGTAGGCGATGCGGTCGCGGGTGTCGACCGTGGTGCCTTCCATCTTGGTGAAGCCCAGGCTGCCGCCGACCAGCGCGGCGTAGCGGTGGGTTTCGAGGAAGGCGGCGGCCCGTTCCATGCCTGGGCGCAGCCGCACCCAGTTGAAGCCGCCGCTGTAGGGAATGCGGGTATAGCCGGGGTCGCCCGGATCGCGCGTGGCCACGTCCATGATGTCGTCGATGCGCAACACGTCGGCCATCGCCTCGATCTCGTCGCTGCTGGCGCTGCCCAGGCGGATCCAGTCCAGCGTGGCCGCGCCGGGGCCGCTGGCCGAGCGCTGCCGCCACTTCGCCACGTACAGGGTGCCGCTGGACAGGTCGCAGTCGCGGTCGGCGACGAACAGGAACAGGCCGCCGTTGCTGGCGTCGTCGCCCATCAGCACGGTGCGCCGGTCCGGCATCACCTGCACCAGTTCGTGCGAGATGCGGCCCAGGCAGTAGTGCTTGCGGATGCTGCCGCTGCCGTCGGGGTGCACGGTCACTTCCGGCAGATGCCCGTAGTGATACGGATTGGCGCGCTTGGGATCGCCGTAGAGGTGTTCGCTGAAGCGCTGGAACTGGGTGTTGCCGGCGATGCTGGCGGCGTCCGGTTCGTATTCCTCGCTGGACAGGTGCGTGTTCCAGGGCGAGAGGCTGGCGCCGCAGGTGGTCCACAGGCCATGGACCGCCGAGGTGTCGACGTTGTGGTACTTGACCAGGCGCAGGTGGCCGGTGCGCGGATCCTGGTCCAGGGTCAGCACCGCGATCGGCGCCGGCAGCTGGCGGTAGGTGCCGTTGCCGGCAAGATCGCGCGTGGTGTACTCGAACTGCACCACCGCGAACACCGTGTTGCCGCGCACGCCGGGCACGTGCGCATGCGGCAGGGTCAGCAGCGAGGAGCCGTCGGGACAGTCCGAGAAGAACGCGCGTTCGCTGCCGGGGACCGAGCGGTCCAGGATCGGCCGGTTGTGGATGTCGTAGTAGCCGCCGGCCAGTACGGTGCCGCCGGCGCCGTCGGGAACCTGGTCGCCGGTCATGAAGAACGGGCGATAGGCCAGGGCGTAGCGCTGGCGGCTGCCGTCGTGCAGGACCACCTCGACATGCGAGCGCACGCTGGTGCTGGCCATCGCCGCCGGGTCGGCCAGCGACGGCGCCGGCATGCCGTCGAAGCTGACCGCGCGCACGCGCCGTCGCGGCGGGCGGCCAGGTCGCGGCGCAGCGTTGGCCGGCAGACTGGTGGGCGTGCTGCCGCTCGCGAGCGCGGCGGCGGACAGGCTGCCCAGCGGTAGCAGGGAGGTACTGGCCAGCAGGCGCAGGGCACGGCGGCGACCGGAATCGGGAAGATGCGACATCGGGGGGCTCTCCATTACGGGCGGGATACCGGCCACTCCCCCTCTGTGCCGGCCCGGCCCAACCTAGGCGCGCTTGGTGACACGCGTTTGAAATTCGCCACCGGGCGCGGCCGACGCGTCACACGGCCGCCGCGCCGCGGCCTTGCGCAGTGCGCGGTCCGGTTGATATTGCGCCGCAGCAAACACGGCGGCAGCGGATGGTGCGGCGGCGCGCGGTCGACGACCTGGAGGCGGCCCGCCACAAGCGAAGCCAGTATTCCATCGCTATAGCGTCAGCCGATATCCCGGTGGCATCGCGGCATACCTGTCGGTGCGGTTGACAGGGGCGGGGCGATTCGGGAAGCGTAGGCGCCGGCCGCACACCCGTGTTGCGGTCCGGCCGCGACATGGCATGCGGTCGCCGTTCCTGGGAGGGAGTCTCTTGCCTACACAGCCCGCTGGCGCACGCGCGCCGCTTCGCACTGCCCTGGCCGCGGCCGCCGCGCTGGGTCTGCTGGCCCTGGCCGCGGCCGCTCCCGGCCGCTCGGCCGCGGTCGCTCCGCCGCCGCCCGCACCGGCGCCGGTCCATCCCGAGCTGTGGCCCTCGCCGGTCTGGCCGCTGAAGGAGGATCCGGCGCTGGAGGCGCGCATCACCACGTTGATGGCGCAGATGTCGGTGGAGCAGAAGGTCGGGCAGATCGTGCAGGGCGACATCGGCAGCATGACTCCGGAAGACGTGCGCACGTACCACATCGGCTCGGTGCTGGCCGGCGGCAATTCCGATCCCGGCGGCAAGTACGACGCCAGTCCGGCGCAATGGCTGGCGCTGGCAGACGCCTACTACGCGGCGTCGATGCAGAAGGACGGCGCCGGCCCGGCGATTCCGATCCTCTTCGGCATCGACGCGGTGCACGGGCAGAGCAACATCGTCGGTGCCACGCTGTTCCCGCACAACATCGGCCTGGGCGCGACCCGCGATCCGGAACTGATGCGCAAGATCGGCGAGATCACCGCCGTCGAGACCCGCACCACCGGCATGGAGTGGACCTTCGCCCCGACCGTGGCGGTGCCGCAGGACGACCGCTGGGGCCGCACCTACGAGGGCTACTCCGAGTCGCCCGAAGTGGTGGCCAGCTTCGCCGGCCAGATGGTCGAGGGCCTGCAGGGCGTGCCCGGCACGCCCGGCTTCCTCGACGGCACGCACGTGATCGCCTCGGTCAAGCATTTCCTCGGCGACGGCGGCACCACCGACGGCAAGGACCAGGGCGATACCCGGATCAGCGAGCAGCAGTTGCGCGACATCCACGGCGCCGGCTATCCGCCGGCGATCGCCGCCGGCGCGCAGACGGTGATGGCCTCGTTCAACAGCTTCAACGGGGTCAAGATGCACGGCAACAAGGTCATGCTGACCGACGTGCTGAAGGGACAGATGCATTTCGGCGGCTTCGTGGTCGGCGACTGGAACGGCCACGCCCAGGTCCCCGGCTGCCGCAAGGACGATTGCCCGGCCGCGTTCAACGCCGGCGTCGACATGCTGATGGCGCCGGACAGCTGGAAGGGCTATTACGAAAGCGCGCTGAAGGCGGTCAAGTCGGGCGAGATCCCGATGGCGCGGCTGGACGATGCGGTGCGGCGGATCCTGCGGGTGAAGCTGCGCCTGGGCCTGTTCGAGGCCGGCAAGCCGTCGCAGCGTCCGCTCGGCGGCAAGTTCGCGCTGCTCGGCGCGCCCGAGCATCGCGCGGTGGCGCGGCAGGCGGTGCGCGAATCGCTGGTGCTGCTGAAGAACCAGCGGCAGGTGTTGCCGCTGAAGCCGCAGATCAAACTGCTGGTGGCCGGCGAAGGCGCCAACGACATGGGCAAGCAGGCCGGCGGCTGGACCCTGAACTGGCAGGGCACCGGCACCAAGCGCGCCGACTATCCCAACGGCACTACCATCTGGGAAGGCCTGCAGCAGCAGGTCGGCGCCGCCGGCGGCAGCGCCGAACTGGCGGTGGACGGCAAGTTCACGAGCAAGCCGGACGTGGCGGTGGTGGTGTTCGGCGAGCATCCCTACGCCGAGTTCCAGGGCGACATCCCGACGCTGCTGTACAAGCCCGGCGACGACAGCGACCTGGAGTTGATCAAGTCGCTCAAGGCGCAGGGCATCCCGGTGGTGGCGGTGTTCCTGAGCGGACGGCCGCTGTGGGTGAACCGCGAGATCAACGCCGCCGACGCCTTCGTCGCCGCCTGGCTGCCGGGCTCGGAAGGCGCCGGCATCGCCGACGTGCTGCTGCGCAAGCCCGACGGCAGCGTGCAGTACGACTTCCACGGCAAGCTGAGCTTCTCCTGGCCGCGCACCGCGGTGCAGTTCGCCAACAACGTCGGGCAGAAAAACTACAACCCGCAGTTCGCCTTCGGCTACGGCCTGCGCTACGACGACAAGGGCGATCTGGGGCGGCTGTCGGAGGTGTCCGGCGTGTCCGGCGCGCAGGCGCTGGGCGGGGTGTACTTCGACCGCGGCAAGCTGGCCCCGGGCATCAACCTGATCCTGTTCGGCGGCGGCCAGGCCAACCAGCCGGTGGCGAGCCTGCCGGCGACGCTGGCCGACGGCGCGCTGAAGGTCAGCGCCGTCGACCACAAGGCGCAGGAAGACGCGCGCCGCTTCGTCTGGTCCGGCAGCGGCAAGGCCGGGCTGGCGCTGGTGCTGCCCAAGCCGCTGGACGTCTCCCGCGAGAGCAACGGCGACGTGCAACTGCTGCTCACCGCGAAGGTGGAGGCGGCGCCGGCCGGCGCGGTGCGCATCGGCGTGGCCTGCGGCACCGGCTGCGCCGCGCAACTGGACCTGGGCAAGACCCTGGCCGCGCTGCCCAAGGGCGAATGGCGCACCCTCGGCGTGCCGCTGAAGTGCTTCGCCGCGGCCGGTGCCGACCTGACCCGGCTCGAGCGGCTGCCGGTGATCGAGAGCGACGGCGCGCTGGACCTGGCGCTGTCGCGGATCGCGCTGGGCAGCAGCAACGACGCGCAGCACGTGGTCGATTGCCCGCGGCACTGAGCGGCGGCGCGACGGCCGCGAACGGGTTTCTTGAACGAGCGGCGCCGCCCGTGCGGGCGGCGTCTTGGACAGCGGTGCGACAGGGCTGCGGCCCGTAGGAGAAGGCAGTGGGGTTGGCGACGTTGGATGTGGCGATCGTGGTGGTGTACCTGGCGGGCATCTTCATGCTCGCGCAATGGGTATCGCGGGAGAAAGCCGGGCACCGCAAGAGCGCCGAGGACTACTTCCTGGCCAGCAAGACGCTGCCGTGGTGGGCGATCGGCGCCTCGCTGATCGCGGCGAACATTTCCGCCGAGCAGATCATCGGCATGGCCGGCTCCGGCTACGCGATCGGCCTGGCGATCGCCTCCTACGAATGGATGGCGGCGCTGACCCTGCTGATCGTCGGCAAGTTCTTCCTGCCGATCTTCCTGCGCAACGGCATCTACACCATGCCGCAGTTCCTGGAGCAGCGCTACGGCAAGTGGATCCGCACGCTGATGGCGGTGTTCTGGCTGCTGCTGTACGTGTTCGTCAACCTGACCTCGATCCTGTGGCTGGGCTCGATCGCGGTGAGCCAGGTCACCGGCATGGACCAGACCCTGGCGCTGGCGCTGATCGGCGTGTTCGCGCTGGTCTACCAGCTGTACGGCGGGCTGAAGGCGGTGGCGTTGACCGACATCGTGCAGGTCACCCTGCTGGTGCTGGGCGGCCTGCTGGTCGCCGGCCTGACCCTGTCGCGGATCGGCGACGGCGCCGGCGTGCTCGCCGGCTTCCGCCACCTGTGGAACACGCACCCCGAGCACTTCCACATGATCCTGTCCAAAGACAATCCGTTCTACAAGGATCTGCCGGGCCTGAGCGTGCTGCTCGGCGGCCTGTGGGTGATGAACATCAGCTACTGGGGCTTCAACCAGTACATCATCCAGCGCGCGCTGGCGGCCAAGAACATCGGCGAGGCGCAGAAGGGCATGGTGTTCGCCGCGTTCCTGAAGCTGCTGATGCCGGTGGTGGTGGTGGTGCCGGGCATCGCCGCGGTGGTGCTGGCGCCGGACCTGGCCAAGCCCGACCAGGCCTATCCGACCATGATGCAGCTGCTGCCCAGCGGCATCCTCGGCCTGGTGTTCGCCGCGCTGGTGGCGGCGATCGTGGCCTCGCTGGCGTCCAAGATCAATTCGGTGGCGACCATCTTCACCCTGGACTTCTACGCCAAGTTCCGCCCGCAGGCCGATCAGCCGCAGCTGGTGCGGGTCGGCCGCGTGGCCGCGGTGACGGCGGTGCTGATCGGCATCCTCACCGCGCGGCCGCTGCTGGGCAACTTCGACCAGGGCTTCCAGTTCATCCAGGAATTCACCGGCTTCTTCACCCCGGGCGTGGTGGTGATCTTCATGCTCGGCCTGTTCTGGAAGCGCGCCAACGAGGCCGGTGCGCTGACCGCGGCGATCGGCTCGGTGCTGCTGTCGTTCGCGCTGAAGAAGCTGTGGCCGGAACTGCCGTTCATGGACCGCATCGGCCTGGTGTTCGTGCTGTCGCTGGTGGCGGCGGTGCTGGTGTCGCTGCTGACCCCGCAGGCGCCGGCGCGCGACCTGATCCGCACCGACGACGTGGGCTACGGCACCACGCTGGGCTTCAAGCTCGGCGCCGCCGCGGTGATCGCGATCCTGGTGGCGCTGTACGCGGTGTTCTGGTGAGCCGCGGGCAGGCCGTGGCGCGGCACGCTCAGGCGTCGCCGCCCTGCCACGGCTCGGCCAGCCAAGCGTCGAGCGCGTCGGCCGGCATCGGCCGCGCGATCCAGTAGCCCTGGCCTTCGTCGCAGCCCCAGTCGCGCAGCATCCGGTACACGGTTTCGCTCTCGATGCCCTCGGCCACCACCTGCTGGCCGAAGTCGTGGCCGAGATGGATCATCGACGGCACCAGCATGCTGTCGCTGCGGCTGCCGGGCAGGGCGCGGATGAACGACTGGTCGATCTTCAGCGCGCTGGCCGGGATGTTCTTCAGGTAGCCGAGGTTGCTGTAGCCGGTGCCGAAGTCGTCGATGGCGATCTTCACCCCGAGCGCGCTGATCTGCCGCAGCTGCTCGGCCACCCGCTGCGGATCGCGGATCATCGCGCTCTCGGTGAATTCGATCTCCAGCGCACCGGGCGCCAGCGCGTGGCGCTGCAGCAGCGCCTGCAGCCGGGCGATGAAGTCGGCCTGTTCCAGGTCCACCGCCGACACGTTCAGCGACACGCTGAAGCCATAGCCGCGCTGCTGCCACAGCGCCGCCTGGGCGATGCCGGTGCGCAGCACCCAGGCGGTGATGCGGCTCATCAGCGCGGTCTTTTCCGCCAGCGGGATGAAGTCGTTCGGCGCCACCGTGCCCAGCAACGGATGCTGCCAGCGCAACAGCGCCTCCACGCCGACGCAGGCGCCGCTGCGCAGGCTCACCCGCGGCTGGTAGTGCAGGCTCAGCTGGCCCTGCGCCTCCAGCGCCTCGGGCAAGGCGGCCAGGATCCGGAAGGCATTGCGCTGGTTGGCGTCGTGGCCGGGTTCGTACAGGCTCCAGCCCAGGCCGCGCTGGCGCGCCATGTCCACCGCGGTGGTCAGCGAGCGCACCGTATGGTTGGCGCTGAGCGCCCCGTCCAGCCGCACCGCGCCCAGCGACGGGCTGGCCGCGTGCGGAATGCCCTGGTGATCGATCGCGGTGGCGAAGGCGGCGCAGACATGCTCGCACCAGTGGCGCAGCCGCGCCTCCTCGCTGCCTTCCATGATGAACACGAAGGTGGTGGTGTCGATGCGGTACAGCGGCAGGCCGCCCAGGGCCTGGCGCAGGCGGTCGCGCGTGGCCAGCAGGTAGCCTTCGGCGTACTCCCAGCCCAGTGCCTTGACCATGTCGCGGAAGTACGCGACACCGCAGACGTCGATCGCCACCGCGGTGTCGTGCTGGTCCGGGCCCTGCAGCGACAGCCACATGGTCAGGTCGTCGTTGAAGCGGCTGCGGTTGGGCAGGCCGGTCAGCGGATCGACGAAGCCGGTGTTGCGCAGGGTGTCGATGCGCGCCATCAGCAGGTCGCGCAGGTCCTGCAGGGTGCGGCGCGCGACGTCGTCGAACTCGCGGTGCGGCTCGGTATCGATCACGCACAGGGTGCCGAGGCTGGCGCCTTCGGCGGTCAGCAGCGGCGCGCCGGCGTAGAAGCGGATGAACGGCGGTCCGGTGACCAGCGGGTTGTCGCAGAAGCGCGGATCCTCGCGCGCATCGTGGACCACCATCAGCTCCGGGCTGTGGATCGCGTAGGCGCAGAAGGCTTGGCTGCGCGGCGTCTGCGCCACGTCCAACCCGACCCGCGACTTGAACCACTGGCGTTGTTCGTCGATCAGCGACACCAGCGCGATCGGCACCCGCAGGTAGCGCGAGGCCAACTGCGTGATCAGGTCGAACATCTGGTCCGCCGGCGTGTCCAGCAGACACAGTCGGCGCAGCGCGTCGAGCCGCTGCGGTTCGTCCAGCAAGGCGGGCGGGGGAGATTTCAACATGCCGAGATAGCGGCCCCGCGAGCGGGGACTTGAGCGCCGGCCAGGCGCGCGGTTCAGGCCGGCGCCGCGCCGCTCAGCGCGGTGGGTCGCGCTGCGGGCTGGGCCGCTTGGCCAGCTTGCGCTGCAGCGACCGGCGGTGCATGCCGAGCAGGCGCGCGGCGGCGGAGACGTTGCCGCCGGTCTCGTGCATGGCCTGCTGGATGTGCTCCCACTGCAGGCGGCTGAGCGGGGTCATCGCGTCCGGCACCTCGCTGCCGTCCTCCTCCTCGTCCTCCTCGGCCTCCAGGCCGATCGCACGCAGGATCATCGGCACGGTGGCCGGCTTGGGCAGGTAGTCGTCGGCGCCGAGCTTGATCGCCTCCACCGCGGTGGCGATGCTGGCGTAGCCGGTGACCAGCAGGATGCGCATGTCGGCGCGGATCGCGCGCAGCGGCTGGATCAGCGCCAGGCCGGATTCGTCGCCGAGCTTGAGATCGATCAGCGCGTAGTCCGGCGGGGCCTCGGCGGCCAGCGCCAGCGCGGCGGCGGCGCTGTCGGCGGTGCGCGTGTCCAGGCCGCGGCGGGCGAGGGTGCGCTGCAGGGTGCGCAGGTACAGCGGATCGTCGTCGACCAGCAGGCCCAGCGGGGCTTCGGTGTTCATGCGGAGGTCTCCAGGGCGAGCAGCGGCAGGCGGAAGCCGACCCGGGCGCCGTGGTCCGGCGCCGGCTCGGTCCACAGCTCGCCGCCCAGGCGTTCGATGGTCGCATGCGACAGCGCCAGGCCCACGCCCATGCTCTCGGGCTTGCCGCTGCGGAACAGGGTGGCCGGCAGGCCGACCTGGTTGGCGTCGAAGCCGCCGCCGTAATCGCGCACCTCGCCGACCAGTTCGCTGCCGGTGACGCGCACGTTGAGGTCCACCTGCGGATGGCCGGCGCGTTCGCCGGCGTCGGCGGCGTTGTTCAGCAGCACCTGCAGCAGGTGGCCGATGGCGCTTTCCATGCGCAGCTGCAGCGGCGCGTCGTCGTTGCGGCGCAGGCGCACGGTGGGCCGCACCAGCTGCCACTGGTGCAGCACCTGCGCCAGCGACACGGTCTGCCCGCCGGCGCGCTGCGCCGGGGCCGCCAGCGCCAGCACCCGTTCGCGGCACTGCACCAGCAGTGCGCGCAGGGTGTCCAGATCCTCGCGCAGCTCCGGCTGGGTACTCTGTTCGGCGATGTCGTCGGTGAGCAGGGTCATCGTCGCCAGCGGCGTGTTCAGTTCGTGCGCCACCGAGGCGGCGTGGGTGGCCAGGGCGACGATGCCCTCGTTGCGGGTGAAGCGCTCGCGCAGCAGCGCCAGCTCGCGCTCGCGTTCGCGCATGGCCATCGCCAGGCGCGTGGAGAACACCAGCACCACCACCGTGGACAGCAGGAAGTTGGCGGCCATGCCCCAGCGCTGCAGATCCAGCGCCTGGTAGGGGCCATGCGGCAGCGGCAGGCCGAACAGGGCGCTGACCGCATAGCCGGCCACGCAGGCCACCGCCACCGCCAGCGCCCAGCGCAGCGGCAGCGCCAGTACCGCCAGCGCGATCAGCACCAGGAACAGCGAGCCGAAGGCGTTGCCGATGCCGCCGCTCCAGCCGACCATCCAGGTCAGCACGGTCACGTCGACCAGGATGTGGCCGAAGGCGGTGGCCGGCGCGGCCGAGTCGGCATGGCGCAGGCGCAGTTGCGCGTACAGGTTGAACAGCGCCAGCACCGCCACGCCGGCCCACAGCGGCGCCTGCGGCAGCGGCAGCTGCAGCGGCCAGGTCGCCACCAGGATCGTCGCGGCCTGGCCGGCGGTGGCCAGCCAGCGCAGGCTGCACAGGGTGCGCAGGAAGGAGGCGTCGGTGGAGTCCATGCTGCGCATCGTATGCGCTGGGCCGGGGGCCTGCCTGCGACAAACCGTCGCAGCGGCGCCGGCCTCGCTGAATCGCCGGCGCCGGCGCATGCGGCAGGATGCGCGGCGCAGGCTAAAATGGGCGCATGTACGACGCCGTCAGCCGCCCCACGCCTCCCGCCGACGCCGCGCCCTGGGCGCGCCGTCTCACCCAGCCGGTCCGCATCGGCGGCGTCACCATGGGCGGCGGCAAGCCGGTGGTGGTGCAGTCGATGACCAACACAGACACCGCCGACGTCGCCTCCTCGGTCAAGCAGGTGGCCGAACTGTGGCGCGCCGGCTCGGAACTGGTGCGCCTGACCGTCAACAATGCCGAGTCGGCCGCGGCGATCCCGCGCATCGTCGACAAGCTGCGGATGATGGGCATCGAGGTGCCGCTGATCGGCGACTTCCACTACAACGGCCACCAGCTGCTGGCCGCCGAGCCGGCCTGCGCGCAGGCGCTGGCCAAGTACCGGATCAACCCCGGCAACGTCGGCTTCGGCAAGAAGAAGGACACCCAGTTCGCGCAGCTGATCGAGTTCGCGCTGAAGTACGACAAGCCGGTGCGCATCGGCGCCAACTGGGGTTCGCTGGACCAGGCGCTGGCCGCGCAGCTGATGGACGAGAACTCGCGGCGGGACGTGCCGTGGGATGCGGGCCGGGTGCTGCGCGAGGCGCTGATCCGCTCGGCGCTGGACTCGGCCGAGCGCGCGGTGGAACTGGGCCTGGGCCGCGACCGCATCGTGCTCAGCTGCAAGGTCAGCGGCGTGCAGGAGCTGATCGCGGTGTACCGCGACCTGGCGCAGCGCTCGGACTTCGCCCTGCACCTGGGCCTGACCGAGGCCGGCATCGGCAGCAAGGGCATCGTCGCCTCCAGCGCGGCGCTGGCGGTGCTGTTGCAGGAAGGCATCGGCGACACCATCCGCATCTCGCTGACCCCGGAGCCGGGGCAGCCGCGCACCCAGGAAGTGATCGTCGCCCAGGAGTTGCTGCAGACCACCGGCCAGCGCGCCTTCACCCCGCTGGTCACCGCCTGCCCAGGCTGCGGCCGCACCACCTCCGAGTTCTTCCAGGAGCTGGCCAAGGTGGTGCAGAACCACGTCCGCGCGAAGATGCCGGAGTGGAAGGTGACCCACCCCGGCGCCGAGAGCATGACCCTGGCGGTGATGGGCTGCGTGGTCAACGGGCCGGGCGAGTCGCGCCATGCCAACATCGGCATCTCGCTGCCCGGCACCGGCGAGGCGCCGGCCGCGCCGGTGTTCATCGACGGCGAGAAGAAGGTGACCCTGCGCGGCGAGAACATCGCCCACGAGTTCGTCGCGCTGATCGACGACTACGTCGAACGCACCTATGTCCGCCGCACCGGGTGAGTCCGCCGCCGAGGCGGCCGGACTGCGCCGCTGGCTGCGGCTAAATGCCTGGCGCGTGGTCCTGCTGTTCGCCGGGGTGCTGCTGCCATTGGGCGTGTTCGTGGCCCTGGCCGAGGACGTGCACGCACTCGAAGATCTGTATTTCGACGAGCCGCTGCTGTGGAGCATGCGCGGCCTGACCAGCCCCGGCTGGGACCGCTTCTTCACCGTGGTGACCGAGGCCGGCTACCAGTACGGGGTGATCCCGCTGGACACGCTGATCGTGCTGGCGCTGCTGGGCCTGCGCCGATGGCGCGAGGCGTTGTTCGCGGCGCTGTCCTTCGTCGGCTCGGCACTGCTGAACATGGGCGCCAAGCAGTTCTTCCAGCGCGACCGGCCCAGCCTGTGGGAATCGATCGCGCCCGAGCACCACACCTTCAGCTTCCCCAGCGGCCACGCGATGGGCTCGATGACCCTGGCCGCGGTGCTGATCGCGCTGAGCTGGCGAACCCGCTGGCGCTGGCCGGTGCTGTGGCTGGCCGGCAGCTTCACCCTGCTGGTCGGGGTGTCGCGGGTGTACCTGGGCGTGCATTACCCCTCCGACATCCTCGGCGGCTGGAGCGCGGCGCTGGTGTGGGTGGTGGGGTTGTACCTGCTGCTGTTCCGCGGTGAGCGCCGGCCGCGCTGGCGGGCGCGGCGCGCGCTCGCCGCCGCCGACTCCCGCTGACGCCGGCCGCCACCTACCAGCTCGAACTGGCCCCGCCGCCTCCGGAACTGCCGCCGCCGGAGGAGGAGTCGCTGCTGGCGCTGGAAGACGACGCGGAGGATGAGGACGAGGCCGTCGACTCGGCCGCAGCGCGTTCCTTGGCGGCCTGGGCGGCGTGGTAGCTGGCGGTATAGGCGAACACGCCGGGGGCGGTTTCGGCGATGTGGCCCTTGCGGATCAGCGCAGTGCGCCGCCGCGCCTGCGCTCTCAGGAAGCGGCTGTAGCGCGGCGGCGAGCGGTAGCGCTGCGCGGCGATCGTCAGGGTCAGCACCAGGATCAGCAGTTCCATCGCCAGGAAGATCGCTGACATCGTCATCGACCTGGCCGACAGCAAGAACACGAAGATGCCGGGGTTGGCGCTCAGGAACAGGCGGATGAACCACTCCCAGAAACCGGCGCGTGCATTGTCCTGGACCAGTTCCTCGGGCTTGGCCGCCAGGCGCGGATGCCGCCGCAGCAGGCGCCTGCGCAGATGGCCGGTCCAGGCCCGACGCAGCGGCAGCAGCAGCCACACCAGCACCAGCAGGCCGGTCCAGGCGATGGCCCCGCGTCGCCAGTCCGTGCCGTCGTCGGCCGGTTGCGCCAGTTCGGCGAGGGTTGCGGGATCCTGCGCGGCGGCGCGACCCATGAAGGCGAACGCGGCCACGATGGCGTCGGCGGTGTCGCCCTGGCGCAGGCGCGGTGCCAGATCGTCGTCCAGCGCGTGCCGCGCGACCACGTCGGGCAGCACGCCTTCCAGGCCGTAGCCGACTTCGAAGCGCGAACGCCGCTCCTGCATCGCCAGCACCAGCAACAGGCCGTTGTCGCGGCCTTGCCGGCCCAGCCGCCAGGTGCGAAAGGCGCGTTCGGCCAGGCGTTCGATCGGTTCGCCCTGCAGCGACGG
Organism: Xanthomonas sacchari; assembly: GCF_024266585.1. Classification (NCBI taxonomy): domain Bacteria; kingdom Pseudomonadati; phylum Pseudomonadota; class Gammaproteobacteria; order Lysobacterales; family Lysobacteraceae; genus Xanthomonas; species Xanthomonas sacchari. The sequence continues at coordinate 2,938,954 of NZ_CP100647.1, read as the reverse complement.
CACGAGGTAGACCGCGCCCCAGATATGCTGGCGGTCGCGCAGGCGCTGCAGCGCCGCGTTGATCCGTTGCGTGTCTTCCGCGCTGAGCGTGCCGGCGGGGTCGACCACGTTCGGCGTGTAGGACGGAATGGCGACGGCGCAACTGCCCAGCGCCGGCCACAGCAGCAGGGCCAGGAGCAGCAGGGCCAGGAGCAGCAGGGCCAGGAGCAGCAGGGCCAGGAGCAGCAGGGCCAGGAGCAGCAGGGCCAGGAGCAGCAGGGCCAGGAGCAGCAGGGGAGCGCGCCGGATCGGGATCCGGGCGCGCTGGGCGCCGGCGTTGTGGTAATGGACGGTGGCGGTGGCGGCGGCGTGCCGGGCCTGCCTGCGCATCGCTAGGCCAGGCTGTGCAGGGCGGCGGCGCGCGCATGCAGCGCGGTCGTGTCGAACAGCGGCATCGCCGCGTCGGCGGGGCCGATCAGCAGCGAAATCTCGGTGCAGCCCAGGATCACCGCCTCCGCGCCCTGCGCCTGCAGCCCCGCGATCACCTCGCGATAGCGCTGCCGCGACGGCGCCAGGACCAGACCCTGGCACAGCTCTTCGTAGATGATGCGATGCACGTCCTCGCGTGCCGGCGCATCCGGGATCAGCACGTCGAAGCCGCGCCGCTGCAGCCGTTCGCGGTAGAACGCCTGCTCCATGGTGAAGCGCGTGCCGAGCAGGCCGACGCGGACGATGCCGGCGGCCTGCAGCGCATCGGCGGTGGCATCGGCGATATGCAGCAGCGGCAGCGGGACCGCCGCGGCGATCGCGTCGGCGACGCAGTGCATGGTGTTGGTGCACAGCACCAGGAAATCGGCGCCGCCGGCTTGAAGCGCGCGCGCCGAAGCCGCCAGTGCGGCACCGGCCGCCTCCCAGTCGCCGTCGCGCTGGTACTGCGCGATCTCGTGGAAGTCCACGCTGTGCAGCAGGATCCTGGCCGAGTGCAGTCCGCCCAGCTGCGCGCGCACCGTCTCGTTGATGTGCCGGTAGTAGGGCAGGGTGGATTCCCAGCTCATGCCGCCGATCATGCCGATGGTCTTCATCGTGCGTGGCTTGCCATGGGTGTGAGTACGCAAGGATGGTAGCGGCATCGGCCGCGCGCAGCGACTGCGCACGGCGCCCGCGCCGGCGATCGCCGGCACGTCGGAGCGCGCTGGCGCGGCAGGTCTGCCACTAGGCGTCCAGCGTCGGCGGCGTGCCGGCGCCGGCGCGCGCTGCACGCCGTGCCAGCACGGTCTCGCGGTGGGCGATGTAGGCGTTGGCGCCAAGGATCACCAGCGCGCCCAGCACGGTGCCGCCGTCCGGGGTCTCGTCGAACAGCCACCAGCCGAACAGTGCCACCAGCGGCAGTTGGGTGAAGCTGATCGGGGTCAGCGCGGAGACCTCGCCGAGGCGCAGCGCGTGCGTCCACAGCACCTGCCCGAGGGTGCCGAACAGGCCGGTGGCCAGCAGCCACAGCCACTCGCTGCCCTGCGGCCAGCGCCACACGCACAGCGCCGGCAGCAGCGACATCGGCACCCAGAACGCGTAGGTGTAGAACACCACGGTGTTGGCGTCGTCCACCCGCGCCAGTTGCTTGATCTGGATCGCCACCAGGGCGCTCATCACCGCCGCCAGCACCGCCACCAGGGTGGCGGGACTGAACGCGGCGGCGCCGGGGCGCACGATCAGCAGCACCCCGGCGAAGCCGCACAGCACCGCCAGCCAGCGCCGCAGGCGCACCGTCTCGCCCAGCCACAGGGCGGTGGCCAGGGTCGCGAACAGCGGCGTGGAGTAGGACAGGGCGATCGCCTGCGACAGCGGCAGGTGGCCGATCGCCCAGAACCCGGCCAGCATCGACACCAGGCCGATCGCGGTGCGCAGCAGGTAACGCGGCAGCTGCGCGGTGCGCGGCAACGGCCGGCCCGGCCGCAGCAGCATCGGCAGCAGGAACAACAGGCCGAACAGGTTGCGGAAGAAGGCGATCTGCAGCGTGGACAGCTGCGCCGAGGCCAGCCGGATCGCCACCACCATCAACCCGAAGGCCATGGTGCTGGCCAGCATCAGCAGCGCCGCGCGCAGCGGCGTGGGTGCGGCTACCACTGCGCGCCGACGATGCGCGGTTCCGGTTCCAGGACCACATCGAAGCGCTCGCGCACCGAGGCGGTGATGCGCCGCGCCAGCGCCAGCAGCTCGGCGCCGCTGGCCTGGCCGTGGTTGACCAGCACCAGCGCGTGCGCGGCGGACACGCCGGCGTCGCCGTCGCGGTGGCCCTTCCAGCCGCAGGCCTCGATCAGCCACGCCGCCGACAGCTTGCGCTGGCCGTCGTCGTCGCCGGGGAACACCGGCAGGGCCGGATGGGCGTGCTGCAGCGCCAGCGCCTGTTCCAGCGGCAGCAGCGGGTTCTTGAAGAAGCTGCCGGCGTTGCCGAGCAGGTCCGGGTCGGGCAGCTTGCGCCGGCGGATGTTGATCACCGCCTGGGCCACGTCGGGCGCGCCGGGCGTGGCGATGCCCATCGCCTGCAGCTCCTCGCCGATGCCGGCGTAGTCCAGACGCAGCGCGTGCAGCCGCGGCAGGTTGAATTCCACCGCCGCGATCAGGTAGCGGTCGGGCTGGCGCTTGAACAGGCTGTCCCGGTAGCCGAACTCGCAGGCCGCCGCGTCCAGCCGCACGAAGCGCGCATCGGCGCGGTCGTAGGCCTCGACCACATGCACGAACTCGCCCATCTGCGCGCCGTAGGCGCCGATGTTCTGGATCGGCGCGGCGCCCACCGTGCCCGGGATCAGCGCCAGGTTCTCCAGGCCGGACAGGCCCTGCGCCAGCGACCACATCACCAGGTCGTGCCAGCCCACGCCGGCGCCGGCGCGGACGATGGCGTAGTCGGCGCGGTGCTCCAGGGTGTCGATGCGGCCGTTGGCGAAGCGCAGCACCACGCCGGGCGCATCGCCGGCGAACAGCATGTTGCTGCCGCTGCCCAGCGGCAGCAGCGCGGCGCCGGCCAGCTCCGGCGCCAGCAACGCCTCGGTCAGCGCCTCGGGGGCGAAGATCTGCAGCAGCCACGGCGCCTGCGCGGCAACGTGGAAGGTGTTGAGCGCCTGCAGCGGCGCCTGCGCGGTCAGCGACCAGGCCGACGCACTCATGGGGCGGCCACGGCGCCGCGGCTGGGCGCTTCGCGGCGCCGGCGCATCGCCTCCACGCACTCGCCGATCAGGTCCGGCCCGCGGAACACCAGTCCGCTGTAGCACTGCACCAGCGCCGCGCCGGCGGCCATCTTCGCCACCGCGTCGGCGCCGGAGAGGATGCCGCCGACGCCGATCAGCGGGATGCTCTCGGGCAGGCGCGCGCGCAGCCGGCGCAGCACCAGGGTCGACTGGCCCAGCAGCGGCGCGCCGGACAGGCCGCCGCTTTCCGCGCCCAGCGGCTCATGCTCCAGGCCGGGGCGGGCGACGGTGGTGTTGGTGGCGATCACCCCGTCCACCTGCAGGTCCGACAGCACCCGTGCCGCCGCGTCGATGTCGCTGTCGCTCAGGTCCGGCGCCACCTTCACCAGCATCGGCACGCGCTTGCCGTGGCGCGCGGCCAGCGCTTCCTGCGCCTCGCGCAGGCGCGCGATCAGCTGCCGCAGCGCCTGTTCTTCCTGCAGCTCGCGCAGGCCGGCGGTGTTGGGCGAGGAGATGTTGACGGTGACGTAGTCGGCCAGCGCGTAGACCTTTTCCAGGCAGTGCAGGTAGTCGGACGCGGCGTCCTCGTTCGGGGTGTCCTTGTTCTTGCCGATGTTGATGCCGAGCAGGCCGCGCCGGCGCCGCGCACGCTCGACGTTGCGCACCAGCGCATCCACGCCCAGGTTGTTGAAGCCCATGCGGTTGATCACCGCCTGCTGCCGCGGCAGGCGGAACATGCGCGGCTGCGGATTGCCGGCCTGCGGACGCGGGGTGACGGTGCCGATCTCGACGAAGCCGAAGCCCAGCGCCAACAGCGCGTCGATGTGCTCGCCGTTCTTGTCCAGGCCGGCGGCCAAGCCGACCGGGTTGGGGAAGTCCAGGCCGAAGGCGCGCGTGGGCATCGGCGCGATCGTGCGCGCCAGCAGCGGATTGGTGCCGGTGCGGTAGGCCAGTTCGATCGCGCGCAGGCCCAGGGCGTGCGCGCGCTCGGCGTCGAAGGCGAACAGGAACGGTCGGGCGAGGGAATACATGGCGGGTGGCTCAGTTCAGCGTCCCGGCGAAGGCGCGGGTGCGGTAATGGAACGCGACGACGCCGTCGCGCTGGTGCCGGTCGAACAACGCGCGCAGCGCCTCCAGCATCGGCGCATGGCGCGGGTGGCCGGGCAGCGGCGCGTAGGAGGACGACAGCAGGCGGCCGCGCAGCGCCTCGAAATCCATGCGCTGCTCGTTGGGGAACTGCGCGGTGCCGCGCAGGCCGGCGCCGAACCAGCGCTGCATGGTCGCATCGTCGTGGTAGCGCTCGGCCACCGCGCTGTAGTCGGTGCCGTACTCCAGCAGCAGTTGCTCGTAGCCCTGCAGGAACGGCGTGGCGTCGAGCAGGCGCGAGTTCCAGTACACCAGCGCCAGGCCGCCGGGGCGCAGTATCCGTGCCCATTCGCGGCGCACCGCCTCCAGGTCGAACCAGTGGAAGGCCTGCGCGGCGCTGATCAGGTCAACGCTGGCGTCGGCCAGGGTGGTGGCCTCGGCGCTGCCGTCGATGGCGCGGAAACCGGGCAGGTCCTGCAGCAGCGCCACCGCGGCTTCGCGCATCGCCGCGTTCGGTTCCACCGCCAGGGTCGGGTGCCCGGCCTGCAGGAACATGCGCGTGGAGATGCCGGTGCCGGCGCCGATGTCGGCGACCAGCGCCTCGCGCGCCACGCCCAGTTCGCCGTGTACCCAATCAAGCAGCGCCGGCGGATAGCTGGGGCGGTAGCGCACGTAGTCGGCGACCCGGTCGCTGAAGCGCTCGCGCGGCGCGGCGGCGTCCCGGCTCACGACTGGGTGCTCGCGAACCAGGCCAGCCCGCCGAAGAACAGCACGAACGCCAGCACCGCCAACACCGCCAGTACCACGGCAGCCCAGCCCAGGATCAGCCCGGCCACGGCCAGGCCATCGCCCTGGAAGCGCTGCGGCTGGCGGCGGATCTCCGCGCGGGCCAGGTGCCCGGTGATGATCGCGCCGAGGCTGCCCAGCACCGGCATCAGGGTCCAGCCGAGAATGCCGGCGACCAGGCTGACCACGGCGAGGGAATTGGTTTCGCGAACGGTGCTCATGTGGATTCCTCGTGCGAGCAAGGCGGCATGCGCCAGGCAGACGCGCGCGTGCGCGGGATTAGCGAATTATCCCAGAAGCGCGCCTGGCGTGCGCCGCTCATGCGGGGATGCGCCCATGTCGCAACGCATGCGCCCAGTGCGGCCGGCCGTTGCGCTCGGCCTGCGCGGCGGCGCTGGCGTGGTCGTAGTCGATCGCGTGCAGCTGCGCGTGCCACTGGCCGTCGCGGTAGTCGAGCACGGCGTAGCGCGCCTGCGGCGTACCGGTTTCGACCCGGTGCGGTTGCGGATGGGTCTCGGCATAGGCGGGCAGACCGACGCTGCCGGGATTGCACAGCAGGCGTCCGTCGTCCAGGCGCAGCGTGCGCGGCAGGTGGCTGTGTCCGCACAGTACCAGTGCCGCCGGCGGCGCGTCGCCCAGTCGCTCGCGCACGCGTTGCGCATCGGCGGCGCGCAGCCGCGGCGGTTCCAGCTCGTCGAGCAGCCAGCACAGGTCGTCGTGCGGCGTGCCATGGCACAGCAGCGCATGTGGCAACGACAGGGTCGGCGGCAGTGCGGCCAGCCAGTGCCGCTGTGCCGGCGTCAGCTGCGCATGGGCATAGGCGTCGCTGGCCCCCATGGCCGCCGGTTCCAGTTCGCTCAACTGGCGCTCGTGGTTGCCGCGCACCGTGGGCAGCGCCAGCGGCATCAGCCGCGCGGCGGTTTCCCGCGGCCACAGTGGGCCGGAGAGGATGTCGCCCAGGTTGACGATCCGGTCCACGCCGCGCCGTCCGATATCCGCAAGCACCGCCTCCAGCGCGGGCAGGTTGCCGTGGATATCGGAGAGCGCGGCCAGGCGCATCTTACAGATCGAACTTGATGCCCTGCGCCAGCGGCAGCGAGTCGGAGTAGTTGATCGTGTTGGTCTGCCGGCGCATGTACACCTTCCACGCGTCCGAGCCGGATTCGCGGCCGCCGCCGGTGTCCTTCTCGCCGCCGAAGGCGCCGCCGATCTCGGCGCCGGAGGTGCCGATGTTGACGTTGGCGATGCCGCAATCGCTGCCGGCCGCGGACAGGAACTTCTCCGCCGCCTTCAGGTTCTGGGTGAAGATCGACGAGGACAGGCCCTGCGGCACGCCGTTCTGCATGTCGATGGCCTCGTCCAGGGTGCTGTACTTCATCACGTACAGGATCGGCGCGAAGGTCTCGTGCTGGACGACCTCGTCGCTGTTCTTCAGGCCGGTGACGATGGCCGGCAGCACGAAGTTGCCCGGACGGTCCAGCGCGGTGCCGCCGGTCTCGACGGTGCCGCCGGCGGCCTTGGCCTTGGCGATCGAGTCCAGGAACTGCTCGACCGCGCCGCGGCTGTTCAGCGGGCCCATCAGGTTGGCGGGGTCGGTGGGATCGCCGATCTTGCCTTCGACCTGCTTGTAGGCCTTGACCAGCGTCGCCAGCACGGTGTCGTAGATCGATTCGTGCACGATCAGCCGGCGCGTGGTGGTGCAGCGCTGGCCGGCGGTGCCGACCGCGCCGAACACGATGCCGGGCACCGCCAGCTTCAGGTCGGCGCTCTCGTCGAGGATGATCGCGTTGTTGCCGCCCAGCTCCAGCAGGCAGCGGCCCAGCCGGCGCGCGCATTTCTCGGCGACCACGCGGCCGACCTGGGTGGAGCCGGTGAAGCTGATCAGCGGGATGCGGGTGTCCTCGACCAGGCGTTCGGACAGGGCCACGCCGGCATCGTTGATCAGGAAGAAGATGTCCGGGAAGCCGGCGTCGCGCAGCGCCTCGTTGCAGATCTTCATCGACGCGATCGCGGTCAGTGGGGTCTTGTTGGACGGCTTCCAGATGCAGATGTCGCCGCAGATCGCCGCCAGGAACGCGTTCCAGCTCCACACCGCGACCGGGAAGTTGAACGCGCTGATGATGCCGACCAGGCCCAGCGGCTGGTACTGCTCGTACATGCGGTGGCCGGGGCGTTCCGAATGCAGGGTGTAGCCGTACAGCATGCGGCTCTGGCCGACCGCGAAATCGGCGATGTCGATCATCTCCTGCACTTCGCCGTCGCCTTCCGGCTTGCTCTTGCCCATTTCCAGCGCGACCAGCGAACCCAGCGCGTCCTTGTGCTTGCGCAGCGCCTCGCCGCACAGCCGCACGGCCTCGCCGCGGCGCGGCGCCGGGGTGGTGCGCCAGACCTTGAACGCGGCCTGGGCGCGCGCGATCACCGTCTCGTAGTCCTGCTCGGTGGTGGCCTGCACCTCGGCGATCACGGCGTTGCTGGACGGATTGAGCGGCTGCAGCACGCCGGCGCCGGTGGCGCTGGACCACTCGCCGTTGCCGAGATAGGTACCGGAGTTGGTGGCGGCGAGGCCGAGCGCCTTGAGCAGGTCAGCGGACATGGAATCTCCTGGGTTCGTTGCGACAGGGAAGGCGACCGCAGGCGGGGGACGCGGGACGCGATTAGCCGGCAATTTTAGCAGACCCCACGCAGTCGGCCGCCGCCGCCGGCCTGGGTGCCCGGCGAGCGCAAAAAACCCGCAGGCATGCCGTAGAATCCCCCGGCAAGCCCAATGGCCCCGTAGCTCAGCTGGATAGAGCGGTCCCCTCCTAAGGGACAGGTCGTGCGTTCGAATCGCGCCGGGGTCACCATGTCGTGCAGGTCGGCGGCCGCGACCGCCATGCCGCTGCGGCCCTTGCCCGCATTGCCGATGCAGTACGCGCCGCCGCCGCGCGGCGACGCTGAACCGCGCGTGGTCGCGCCTGCCTGCAATCCTGCCTGCAATAACGCCCTCTACACCTTGTGCCGACGCGGCCTGAGCATCGCCCTGCGTAGGCTGCGGACGTCGACCACTGCGGCTTGGCGGCGGTTCGCGCTGCCACTTTGCATTGCCGCCGAGGCGATGGACGACGCTGGCGGCCTCGCATCCGCCACGTCCGCGACAAGCGTCCCGCCCGCAGCGCGTGCGGCGGGGCGATCGCCGCCGCGCATCGGCGGTCCTGGTCGCCTTGGCGTGATGGCCGGCTTGCCGGCCTGCACGCGGCGACTCCCACCCCTATGCGAAGCAGGAGTCACCGATGAAAACAGCGATGAAGATGGTCCTGGTCGGTTCGATGCTGGCTGCCCTGGCGGCATGCAAGCGCGATGGCGACCAACCGGCCACCGATCCGAATGCGGCCAACCCGCCGGCAGCGGCCGACGGCAGTCCCGCGGGCGGCAGCACCGCCCCGGCCGGCACCACCGGCGGCGACGCGACCGGCACTGCGACCGGCACCGATGCCGGGCAGGGCACGATGCAGGGGCAGGATGCGTCGCAGGGCATGCCGCCCACCACGACGTCGCCGACCACCCCGCAGGATCCCGCCAATCCGGATCCGCAGCCGCCGACGCAGCCGCCGACGACCGACCAGAAGCAGCAGTAAGGGTTTGCGCAAAGCGCGCGGCGCCGCCGGCGTCGCGCGCCCGCGGCGCGCCACCGCGCGGACCTGGGTTCGAGGCCTTGTCCTTACGCCCAACGCGCCCTGCGCCGCGGCGTGACGCAGTGTTTTCCGGCTCGGCGCGATAGTCACTTTTGCAACCGTTTGCCCGGGCCGCGGCGCCGATGCTGCGGTCGCACACGCGGTGCTTGACAGCGCCCCGGCGCATGATGTCCTCTTGCGTCCATGCCTCTGGTCCTCGCCCCCATCGCCACCTCGCTTCCGCGTTCGCTTCGGCACGCGGCAGCCGCCGTTGCGGGCATTACCACCGGTATTACCACCCTCACCATTCGCCCGGTGCGGCCCGTCGTCTTCGCCTGATCGTCGAACACCACGGCCCCGCACCCGGATCAGGATGCGGGGGACTCCCTCGGCCTGATGCGAGCGGGGCCTCCACTCCGAGGTCTCCCATGTCGTCCCCCGCTGTCGCCGCTTCGCCTGATTCCGCTGTAGAGCCTGCGCTCGCCGCCGCCACCGTCGTGCACAAATTCGGTGGCACGTCGGTCGCCGATGCCGAACGCTATCGTCATGTCGCGCAATTGCTGCTGGCGCGCCCGGAACGTCTCCAGGTCACCGTCGTCTCGGCGATGAAGGGCGTCACCGATGCGTTGATCGGCCTGGCCGACCTCGCCGCGCGCGGCCACGGCGACTGGCGCGAGCGCTGGCACGAGACCCGCGCCCGCCATCGCGCCGCCGCGGTGGCGTTGCTGGGCGAACACGCTGGCGCCACGGTGGAATGGCTGGACGCGCGCTTCGAGCACCTGGCCGAGATCCTGGCCGCGCTGGCGGTGATCGGCGAACTGCCGCGGGAAGTGCTGGACCGCGTGCAGGGCCTGGGCGAGGTGTACTCGGCGCAGCTGCTGGGCGACCACCTGCGTGCGCTGGGCGAGGACTGCGCGGTGCTGGACGCGCGCGAGGTGCTGGTGGTCGATCGCGGCGAACTGGGCGTGGACGTGGACTGGGAGGCCAGCGCGCAGCGCCTGGCGCAGTGGCGTGCGCAGCACCCGCAGCAGCGCATCGTGGTCACCGGCTTCGTCGCCCGCGACCGCGCCGGCCGCATCACCACCCTCGGCCGCAACGGCAGCGACTACTCCGGCGCGATCTTCGCCGCGCTGTTCGACGCCACCGAACTGCATATCTGGACCGACGTCGACGGCGTGCTCTCGGCCGACCCGCGGGTGGTGCCCGAAGCGGTGCAACTGGAAACGCTCAGCTACGACGAAGCCTGCGAACTGGCCTATTTCGGCGCCAAGGTCGTGCACCCGCAGACCATGTCGCCGGCGATCGAGCGCGGCCTGCCGATCATCATCCGCAACACCTTCCAGCCCGAGCATCCGGGCACCCGCATCACCGCCAGCAGCGCCACCAGCGGCCCGATCAAGGGCCTGACCCTGAGCCCGGACCTGGCCGTGCTCAACCTCGAAGGCACCGGCCTGATCGGCGTGCCCGGCACCGCCGAGCGGGTGTTCGCGGCACTGCGCAACGCGCGCGTGTCGGTGGTGATGATCTCGCAGGGCTCCTCCGAACATTCCATCTGCTGCGTGGTGCGGCAGAACGAGGCCGAGCGCGCGCGCGATGCGGTGCTGTCGGCGTTCGCCCACGAACTGGTGGTCGGCCAGGTGCAGCGCGTGCAGCTGACCACCGGCATCAGCGTGCTGGCCGCGGTCGGCGACGGCATGGCCGGGCAGCCCGGCGTGGCCGCGCGCCTGTTCGAGTCGCTGGGTCGCGCCCAGGTCAACATCCTGGCGATCGCGCAGGGCTCGTCCGAGCGCAACATCTCGGTGGCCATCGACAGCGCGCATGCGACCAAGGCGCTGCGCGCCGCGCATGCCGGTTTCTGGCTGTCGCCGCAGACCTTCTCGGTCGGCGTGATCGGGCCGGGCAACGTCGGTGCCGCGCTGCTGGACCAGTTGCGCGCGGCGCAGCCGCAACTGCTGGCCAAGGCCAATCTCGACCTGCGCCTGCGCGCGGTCGCCTCGCGCAGCGCGATGCGCCTGGAGCCGCGCGCCTTCGCCGGCGACTGGCGGCAGGCGCTGGCGGCCGGCCAGCAGCCGACCGACCTGGACGCGTTCACCGCGCACCTGCTGTCGGCGCATCTGCCGCATGCGGTGATCATCGACTGCAGCGGCAGCGCCGACGTCGCCGACCGCTATGCCGGCTGGCTGGCCGCCGGCATCCATGTGGTGACCCCGAACAAGCAGGCCGGCGCCGGGCCGCTGCCGCGCTTCCACGCCATCCGCGCCGCGGCGGCCGCCAGCGGCGCGCGCTTCCGCTACGAGGCCACGGTCGGCGCGGGGTTGCCGGTGATCACCACGCTGCGCGACCTGGTCGATACCGGCGACGCGGTCACCGCGATCGAAGGCATCTTCTCCGGCACCCTGGCGTGGCTGTTCAACAAGTACGACGGCAGCGTGCCGTTCTCGCAACTGGTGGCCGAGGCGCGTGGCATGGGCTACACCGAACCGGATCCGCGCGATGACCTGTCCGGCACCGACGTGGCGCGCAAGCTGGTGATCCTGGCGCGCGAGGCCGGCCACGAGTTGAGCCTGGAGGACGTGGCGGTGGAGAGCCTGGTGCCGGAGGCGCTGCGCCAGGCCAGCGTGGACGACTTCATGGCGCGCCTGCACGAGGTCGATGCCGCCTTCGCGCAGCGGCTGCAGGTGGCCAAGGCGCGCGGCTGCGTGCTGCGCTACGTGGCGCGGCTGGCGCCGGGCCATGCGCCCAGCGTGGGCCTGGTGGAATTGCCGGCCGACCATGCCTTCGCCAACCTGCGCCTGACCGACAACGTGGTGCAGTTCACCACCCGCCGCTACTGCAACAATCCGCTGGTGGTGCAGGGGCCGGGCGCCGGTCCGGAAGTGACCGCCGCCGGCGTGTTCGCCGACCTGCTGCGGGTGGCGGCGGGCGAGGGCGCGCGCCTGTGAGCCGGATGCAGACGCTGCCGGCCGGTGCCGTCGGCGCCGCTGTGCTGCCGACGCAGGCACGCGCGTTCGCGCCGGCCTCGGTGGCCAATGTGGCGGTGGGCTTCGACCTGCTCGGTTATGCGGTGGAGGGCGTGGGCGACACGGTGACGGTGCGCCGCATCGACGCGCCCGAGGTGCGCATCGCCGCGATCCGCGGCACGACCGTGGCGTTGCCGCTGGAGGCGGCGCGCAACACCGCCGGCGCCGCGCTGATCGCCCTGCGCGAGGCGTTGGCGCTGCCGTTCGGCTTCGAACTGGAGATCGACAAGGGCATCCCGCTCAGCTCCGGCATGGGCGGCTCGGCGGCGTCGTGCGTGGCCGCGCTGGTGGCGGCCAACGCCTTGCTCGCCGCGCCGCTGTCGCGCGATCAGCTGTATCGCTACGCGCTGGACGGCGAGGCGGTGGCCAGCGGCAGTCGCCACGGCGACAACCTGGGCCCGATGCTGCTGGGCGGGCTGGTGCTGTCGACCCTGGAGCGGCTGGTGCCGGTGCCGGTGCCTGGCCACTGGCACAGCCTGCTGGTGCATCCGGACGCGACGCTGGAGACCCGCCACGCGCGTGCGGTGCTGGCGGGCGACTACCGGCTGGGCGAGTTCGTGGCGCAGAGCGCGAATCTGGCGCTAGTGCTGGCGGGCTGCCATGCCGGCGACGCGGCCCTGGTGCGCGCCGGCCTGCGCGACGTGCTGATCGAGCCGCGGCGCGCGCCGCTGATCGTGGGCTTCGATGCGGCCAAGGCGGCGGCGTTGGCGGCGGGGGCGATGGGCGCGGGCATTTCCGGCGCCGGCCCCAGCGTGTTCGCCTGGTTCGCCAGCCGCGCCGAGGCCGAGGCGGCGGCACCGGCGGTGCAGGCGGCCTTTGCCGATGCCGGCTTCGGCAGCCAACACTGGGTCTCGCCGCTGCAGTGTCCGGGAGCGACGTTGTTGTAGCGGCTTGTTGGCGCGCCACGTCGATGCCTTTGTTGCTTCCGCTACTGCCACCGCTGCTGCTGCTGCTGTGCTGATTTCGAATTTGCTTTTGCTTTTGCTGTCGCAGTAGCTCTTGTCGTTGCTGTTGCTCTGATTGTTGTTCTTGTTGTTGCTGTTGCCGTACCGGGTTCCCTTCCGAAGCGGCGGCCATCGTGGGGAAACACCCGAAGGGCGGCGCACAGGGATGTGCGCCGTCCGCGGCAGGGGCAGGATGCCCCTTCCGCGGATCCCCGCGATGGACGCGGACCCGGAGCGCGCAGCGCGGAGGGCGCGAGGCAGGGCGCGCTTGACCAGCCTTCGGCTGTGGTAAAGCGCTTCTTTTGGTTACTTTTCTTTGCGCGAGCAAAGAAAAGTAACTCGCCGCAAGGGGAAAGCTGTTGCTGTTGCTTGATTTTTGCGTGTCGGACGAGCGGAACTTGTAGGAGCGGCTTCAGCCGCGACAGATGCTCCGCCTGTCGGTCTATGTCGCGGCTGAAGCCGCTGTTACGCAGAGCATCAAAGCAACAGCAACAGCTTCCGCTAACGCGGGTCACTTTTCTTTGCTTGTGCAAAGAAAAGTAACCAAAAGAAGCGCCTTACCACAGCCGAAGGCTGGTCAAGCACACCCCGCAGCGCGCCCTCCGCGCTAACGCGCTCCGGGTCCGCAGCCACGACGGGCATTTTTCGACGGCACATCCATGTGCCGGCGAAAAACGACGCGCATCCTGCGCGTCGCCCTTCGGGTATTCGCCCGCCGCGGCTGCCGCGCCGAGGGGCCCCGGGTGAAGCAGAAGCGCAACAGCCAAAGCGACAGCAACAGCTAGAGCAACAGCAACAGCAACAGCAACAGCTAGAGCCAAATTCAAATCCAAGAATGCCAGTGCGACCGAATTTCCCTGCCACCGGAACCACCATGAACTTCATTTCCACCCGTAACACCGCACCCGCCGTCTCGCTCAGCCAGGCCATCGCCGCCGGACTGGCGCCCGACGGCGGCCTCTACGTGCCCGAACGCATGCCCGCCGCCCGCGACCTGCATGCCGGCGCCAGCCTTGCCGAGACGGCCGCGCAGCTGCTGGCACCGTTCTTCGACGGCGACGCCCTGGCCGCGGAACTGCCGGCCATCTGCGCCGAAGCCTTCGACTTCGCCGCGCCGCTGCAGCCGCTGGCCACCCCCGGCGACCATGCGCTGGAGCTGTTCCACGGGCCCACCGCCGCGTTCAAGGACTTCGGCGCGCGCTTCCTGGCCGCCTGCCTGACCCGGCTACGGCGTGGCGCGGCGACGCCGCTGACCATCCTCGTCGCCACCTCCGGCGACACCGGCGCCGCGGTCGCGGCCGCGTTCCATCGCCAGCCTGGCCTGCGCGTGGTGGTGCTGTATCCGGACGGGCGCGTGTCGCCGCGCCAGGCGCACCAGCTCGGCTGTTTCGGCGACAACATCCAGGCGCTGCGCGTGGCCGGCTCCTTCGACGACTGCCAGGCGCTGGTCAAGCAGGCGCTGAACGACGCCGAGCTGCAGGCGCAGGCGCCGCTGAGCTCGGCCAACAGCATCAGCCTGGGCCGGTTGCTGCCGCAGATGAGCTACTACGCGCACGCAGCGCTGCAGCACCATGCCGCGCATGCGCAGCCGCTGAACCTGGTGGTGCCCACCGGCAATCTGGGCAATGCGTTGGCCGCGATCCTGGCGCGCGCGCTGGGCGTGCCGCTGGGCCGGATCGTGCTGGCGACCAACGCCAACCGCGTGCTGCCGGACTTCTTCGCCGGCGCCGACTACGCGCCGCAGCCCAGCGTGGCGACCCTGGCCAACGCGATGGACGTCGGCGCGCCGAGCAACGTCGAGCGCCTGCGCTGGCTGTACCAGGGCGACGATGCCACGCTGCGCACGCAGTTCCAGGCGTACTCGGTGGACGATGCGCAGATCCGCCAGACGATCGGCGAGCGCTTCCGTCGCTATGGGGAGGTGCACTGTCCGCATACCGCCACCGCGCTGCATGTGCTGCAGCAACTGCGCGCCGAAGGCGCCGAGGCCGACGCCGGCGACTGGGCGGTGGCGGCCACCGCGCATCCGGCCAAGTTCGAAGGGGTGGTGGAGCCGCTGATCGGGCAGCCGGTGCCGGTGCCGCCGGCCTTGGCGGCGCTGCTGCAGCGGCCGGCGCAGGCCGAGCCGATCGCGCCGGACTACACGGCGCTGCGCGCACGGCTGCTGGCCGACTGAGGCGCGCGCGGGCGCGCCCCACGGCTCAGTCGGTCGGCTGCAGCCGTTGCCAGGCGGCCAGGACGATGCCGCGGACCTGCAGCCAGTCCAGGCGCGAGCGCGGATGGTCGCGAAGGAACACGTCGCGCAGCTGCGCGACCACGTCCTCCACGCGCTGGCCGTGGTACTTGAGGTAGGCGTCGTAGGCCAGCTTCAGTGCCGGTTCGTAGTCGTGGAAGACGTAACCGGGCTGATGGAAGCTGCTGTGCGCGAACTGCGCCTTCCAGAACTCCAGTTCGCGTTCGCGGTCCAGCATCACGCAGGCGCGCGAGGCGTGTTGCATCTCGATGGCGACGGCCATGATGGCCCTCCGAGTGGTCCCCCCCACCGGCACCGCGGCGGCGCCGCAGGTGTGTTGCGCACGCAGTCTATGCCGCGCGGGTGCGGACGCCGCGATGGCCGGCTGAAGCGTTCAGCGCTGGCGTCGCCGCAGCGCTGCCCTCGACGGCACGCAAGCCGCCAGCCGCCAGCCGCCAGCCGCTGTCGGCAGCCGGCATGGCCAGGTTGTCCACATGCGGTGTGGAGCATTGCCCTGGAATCCTGTGGATAAGTGCCTGCGCGCCCCGTGGCGGCGGCATGCGACGGGGATTGGCGAAAAAATCGCCGGGCCGGTCCGCTCAGTCTTCGTCCGACGCCAGCCGGTGCAGCGCGGCGAAGTCGCGGATCTCCACCACGTGCAGTTGCGGCAGCGCGATCAGGCCCTGCTGGCGCAGCTTGGTGAAGGTGCGGCTGACCGTCTCCATGGTCAGGCCGAGATGGTCGGCGATGTCGCCGCGGCCCATCGGCAGCACCACCTTGTTGCCGGCATCGCCCTGGCGCGCCGCGCGCGCGGCCAGCTTCAGCAGGAAGTCGGCCAGTTTCTCCGCCGGCTGCAGCCGTGCCAGCGCCAGCGCCGCGTCCTGTGCCGCGTCCAGTTCCAGGCAGGCGCGCTGCAGCAGCTTGCGCTCCAGGTGCGGGAACTGGCTGCGCAACTGCTGCATCTGCGTCACCGGCACCCGGCACACCCGGCTGTCGGCGATGGCTTCGATGTCGTGGCGGTGCCTGGCCGATTCGCTCAGGCCCACGTAGTCGCCGGGCAGCACGAAGCCGGCCACCTGGCGGCGCCCGTCGGCGAGGGTGCGGACCAGGCGCAGCGCGCCGGCGGTGACGGTATAGACCGCCTGCCGCACCTCGCCCGTGCGCGCCAGGGTGGCACCCGCGGGGTAGGTCTGCGAGGTCGTGGCCCGTTCCAGCGCCTGCACCTCGTCGCAGGCCAGCGCCGAGCAGATCGCCAGGTGGCGGACCGCGCAATGCAGGCAGTCACTGCCGCGCGGCGCGCGCGGGACGTCCGCTTCGGCATAGGGCAAGGCGAACCCGGAAGGTGGCCTGTTCATGGGCGTGGCAGCGGCGTCGGCACCGGCGAATGATACGCCGATGCGGCCGGGCGTGGCCGGTGCGGCTAGAATTGGCGTCCCGCTCGCCCCCGAATCGCAGGAGTTCCGCTCGTGATCAAGCCCCGTACGCCGCCCGGCATCATGGAATTGCTGCCGCGCGAGCAGATCGCGTTCCAGCGCATGCTGGACGTCATCCGCCGCAATTACGAGCGGTTCGGGTTTCTGCCGGTGGAGACGCCGGTGTTCGAGTTGTCCGACGTGCTGCTGACCAAGTCCGGCGGCGAGACCGAGCGCCAGGTGTACTTCGTGCAGTCCACCGGCGCGCTGGCCAATGCTGCGGCCGAGGGCGGCGAGGGCGGATTGCCGGAGCTGGCGCTGCGCTTCGACCTGACCGTGCCGCTGGCCCGCTACGTGGCCGAGCACGAGCACGAACTGAGCTTCCCGTTCCGCCGCTACCAGATGCAGCGCGTGTACCGCGGCGAACGCGCCCAGCGCGGCCGCTTCCGCGAGTTCTACCAGTGCGACATCGACGTGATCGGCAAGGACGCGCTGAGCATCCGCTACGACGCCGAAGTGCTGGCGGTGATCCACGCGGTGTTCGCCGAACTGGGTATCGGCGATTTCGCCGTGCAGTTGAACAACCGCAAGCTGATGCGCGGCTTCTTCGAGAGCCTGGGCGTGGCCGAGGGCGAGCGCCAGCTCGCGGTGCTGCGCGAGGTCGACAAGCTGGACAAGCGCGGCGCCGACTACGTGCGCGAGACGCTGACCGGCGAGGGTTTCGGCATTCCCGCCGAACAGGTGCAGCGCATCCTCGACTTCGTCGCGGTGCGCTCCAGCGGCCATGACGATGCGCTGGCGCGGCTGCAGGCGCTGGAGGCCGATGCCGCGTCCAGCGCGATCCTGCGCGAAGGCGTGGCCGAATTGCGCGAAGTACTGGCCCTGGTCAAGGCGCTGGGCGTGCCGGAGACCGCGTACTGCCTGAATTTCTCCATCGCCCGCGGCCTGGACTACTACACCGGCACCGTCTACGAGACGCTGCTGACGCACTATCCGCAGATCGGCTCGATCTGCTCGGGCGGCCGCTACGAGGACCTGGCCAGCCACTACAGCAAGTCCAAGCTGCCCGGCGTGGGCATCTCCATCGGCCTGACCCGGCTGTTCTGGCAGTTGCGCGAGGCCGGGCTGATCGACGGTATCGCCTCCAGCAGCGTGCAGGCGATGGTGGCGCTGATGGACGAGGCCAAGCTGGACGACGCGCTGGACATCGCGCGGCGCCTGCGCGCCGGCGGCATCAACACCGAAGTGCAGATGGAGCCGAAGAAGATCGGCAAGCAGTTCCAGTACGCTGCCCGCGCCGGCATCCGCTTCGTGGTGCTGGCCGGCGACGACGAACTGGCGCGCGGGGTGGTGGCGGTCAAGGACCTGCTGCGCGAGCAGCAGTTCGAGGTCGCCCGCGACGAACTGGCCAGCACGCTGCAGGTGGAACTGGAGCAGGCCAAGGTCATGGCCTGAACGGATGGCGGCGGCCTGCATTGGCCGCCGCATCACGAGCGCATCGGACGCGCGAACGCGCTGTGATTGGTGATGCCATTTTTAGTCGCCACCGGAGAGCGCCGTTGGCGCGCCAGGGTGGCTCTGCAACAGGAGCGGATCGGCCACTCCCGCCGTGGCCCGCGCTGTGGGGCGCTTGCAGGTGTGGCTGGGGTCATCCTCCAGCGGCACATGCGTTGGGACTGACGGTCCTCCCGCAACGTCCAGTTTCGCGATGGGCCGCGCGCTTCACCGCAAGGGCTGGGCGTCTCGCCTGGAATGAAATGACCTGCGTAGGAGCGGCTTCGGCCGCGACGCATTACCGGGAACGCCTGTCGCGGCTGAAGCCGCTCCTACAGGACCCCTACCGGACCGCGTCCCGAAGTTACTGGAGGTGCCCTGAAGCCGCTCCTGCACGGGCTGCAGCGTGGCTCGCCAGGTCACGGCAAGCGGGACCGAGTGGGGGCGCATCAGTCGCGCACGGGCATTTCCGCCGAGGTCCGCTCGCGGCTAGGGCCGATCCTGCAACAGCCCAGCACCCCGCAGCATCGCCTTCAGCGCGCTGCGCTGCGCGCCATCGTCCGCCGGCCATCCCTGCAATTGCGCGATGACCTTGCCGTCGCGCACCAGAAGGAAGGTCGGCATGCGCCACTCGCGCGGCAGCAGTGGCCATTCCTGCACGTCGTAGAGCGGGTGCAGTGGGGTCTGTGGATGCGTGCGGTTCCAGGCGTGCAGTGCGTCCAGGTCCTCGTTGCCGGGCGGCAGGGTCAGCCACAGCGCATGGCGGCGGAACGCCGGGCCCAGTTCGGGGTCAGCGGCGATGGCGCGCGCGGCGTCGGTCGCGAAGTGGCAGCCGGCGGTGATCAGGAGCTGGGTCAGGCGCAGATCAATCCGTTGCCGGCGCAGGGTGCGGCCATCGGTGTCCAGCGACCACAGCGTCGGTCCGTGCGCGCGCGTGCCCAAGGGATCGTCGATGCGTAGCCAGTGCGGCCACTGCGCACTGCCGCCTGCGGCCAGTAGCTGGCGGGCGTCCTCCACGCGGTGTGCCAGCAACAGCGCATTGCCGGCGGCTTCCAACTGCGTGGCAGTGGCCTGGCCGCGCTGGCGCAACCGCGCCAGCAACTGCAGTTGCGCGTCCAGTCCCGCGGAGGTGGGTCGCAGCGCATAGGTCGCGACCACGGCCCGGTACAGCAGGTCCAGCGCGGCGTCGTCCAGTTGTGCAATGGCGGCTGGATCGAACGCTTCGGGCAAGGCGCTGCGCAGTGTTGGCCAGGGATCGCGCTGTGCGCGGTGCTGGTTGTCGAACTCCCGGTTGTACTGGTTGTAGCGACGCTCCAGGTCGCCGATCATGGCTGCGGGATTGTGGGCGCGCGGTTGCGCCGCCCAGTGCGACAGGGTCTCGGCGTAGCGCTCCACGCCGAACAACGCCAGCAGTGCGCGGCCCTGTGCGCGGGTCAGTTGCGGCAGATCCTGCGTATCGAATCCGCCCAGGCCGTTGCGGCCGAACACCAGACCGTCCAGAAAGCGTTCGCGGGCGCCGGGTGCGAGTGCGTCCAGCGGCGTGGGCTGGCCGGCGTGCGTTCGCAGGTAAGCCTGGAGCTGGGTGGGGGAGCGGATCGGCAGGGATTCCGCCGCGACCGCGCTGTCGCTGGCCGCGTCCGACGGGACGGGAACTGGCGGTGGTGCCGGTTGCGCAAGTGCGGACGTCGCCAGGCACAGGGCGAGGGCGGCAAAGCACGTGCGGCGCATCCGGCGCTCCAGCAGTGGTGGTCGTTGCCGATCCTAGCGGTCGCCGGGCGGTCCTTCCAGCCGCCGCGCCCGGCGGATTCCGCGAAAGCAGGCGGGCCAGGGCGCGCCGGTGGCAGGGTGCCGGCGATCGCCTGTCGGCTGAACGCCAGTGCGCTGTGGGTCGCACAAACTTGACCTTGTAATAGCGTGCTATTACATTAGCGCAATGAAACAACGTCCCGCCCCTGCAGCAGACCGCGATAGCGACGCCTCGTTCAAGGCGTTGGCGCGCACCCTGGCCCAGCTCGGCAAGCCGCAGGAAGTGGCGGCGTTCCTGCAGGACCTGTGCACGCCGGCCGAGCTGGAGGCGATGGCGGACCGCTGGCGGGTGGTGCCGCTGCTGCTCAAGGGCGTGCCGTACCGCGAGATCCACGACCTGACCCAGGTCAGCGTCACCACCATCGGCCGTGTCGCGCGGACCCTGGAATACGGCGCCGGCGGCTATGCCGCGGCGCTGCGCCGGCAGACGGCGCGCCCCTCCGATTCCCACTGAGATGTCCTGATGAGTGCTTCCCTGGCAGCACCGGCCCGCGACCGGCTGCGTATCGCGATCCAGAAGAGCGGCCGCCTGGCCGAGCCGGCCCGTGCAGTGCTGGCCGCCTGCGGGCTGAGCTGGCGCGAGAGCCGCGACAAGCTGTTCTGCTACGGCGAGTCCTTGCCGGTGGACCTGTTGCTGGTACGCGACGACGACATTCCCGGCCTGATCGCCGACGGCGTGTGCGATTTCGGCATCGTCGGCCGCAACGAACTGGACGAGCAGGCCGGCGAGCGTCGCCGCAATGGCCTGCCCGAGGCCTATCGCGCCCTGCGCGGGCTGAACTTCGGGCAATGCCGGCTGATGCTGGCGGTGCCGGAGAGCTGGGAGTGGAGCGGGCCGCAGCAGGTGCAGGGGCTGCGCATCGCCACCAGCTATCCGGCCGTGCTGGCCGACTGGCTCGACGCGCGTGGCATCGCCGCGCAGGTGGTGGAACTGTCCGGCTCGGTGGAAATCGCGCCGCGCCTGGGCACTGCCGACCTGATCTGCGATCTGGTCTCCAGCGGCGCCACGCTGGCCGCCAACCAGCTCAAGCCGGTGGAGACGCTGCTGGAGAGCGAGGCGGTGCTGGCCGGTCCGGTACGCGAACCGGCCGACGCCCGCGCCGGCCTGGCGGCGATGCTGCTGCGCCGGCTCGACGGCGTACTCAAGCTGCGCGACAGCAAGCTGCTGATGTTCCGCGCCGCGCGCGAGCGCGTCGCCGACCTGGCGCGGCTGCTGCCCGATGCCGAACCGCTGGTGCAACTGCCCGGCGACGCCGATGGCCCGCTGCAACTGCAGACCATGTGCCACGGGGCGATCACCTGGCAGCGCATGGAGGAACTGGAGCGCGCGGGCGCGCAAGGCCTGATGGTATTGACGGTGGAGCGGTCGCTGGCATGAATCGATTGGAGTGGAGCGCGCTCGACGCGCAGGAGCGCACCCAGGCGTTGACCCGGCCGGTGCAGCGCGTCGCCGACCAGACCCGCAGCGCGGTGGCGCAGGTGCTGGAGGACGTGCGCAGCCGCGGCGACAGCGCGCTGCGCGAACTCACCGCGCGTTTCGACGGCGTGGTGCTGGAAACCTTCGAGGTCAGCGCCGAGGAATTCGCCGCGGCCGAGGCGGCGGTGCCGGCGCCGTTGCGCGCGGCGATGGCCGAGGCGGCGGCGCGGATCGATACCTTCCACCGTGCCGGCATGGCCCAGCCGTACGCGGTCGAGACCGCGCCGGGCGTGGTCTGCGAACGCGTGGTGCGGCCGATCGGCCGGGTCGGCCTGTATGTGCCGGCCGGCAGCGCACCGCTGCCTTCGACCGCGCTGATGCTGTGCGTGCCGGCGGCGCTGGCCGGCTGCCGCGAGGTGGTGCTGTGCACGCCGCCACGCGCCGACGGCTCGGCCGATCCGGCGGTGCTGGTCGCGGCGACGCTGTGCGGGGTGGACCGGGTGTTCAAGCTCGGCGGCGCCCAGGCGATCGCCGCGATGGGCTTCGGCACCGACAGCGTGCCGTCCTGCGACAAGCTGTTCGGCCCGGGCAACAGCTACGTCACCGAGGCCAAGCAACAGGTGGCGCAGGCCGGCGCGGCGGCGATCGACATGCCGGCCGGTCCGTCCGAGGTGCTGGTGATCGCCGATGCCGGTGCCGATGCCGCCTTCGTCGCCGCCGACCTGCTGTCGCAGGCCGAACACGGCCCCGACTCGCAGGTGCTGCTGCTGTCCGACAGCGCCGCGCTGATCGGCGAGGTCGAGAACGAACTGGAGCGGCAACTGGCGACGCTGCCGCGCGCGGCGATCGCCCGGCAGGCGCTGGCCGCGTCGCGGCTGATCCGCGTCGACACCCTGGAGGAGGCGTTCGCCATCAGCAACCGTTACGCCCCGGAACACCTGATCCTGGCGCTGCGTGCGCCGCGCGACTGGCTGGACCGGGTCGAGGCGGCCGGCTCGGTGTTCCTCGGCGACTACACCCCCGAGGCGCTGGGCGACTATTGCAGCGGCACCAACCACGTGCTGCCGACCAGCGGCGCCGCGCGCGCCTACAGCGGGGTGAGCGTGGCCAGCTTCCAGAATTTCGTCAGCGTGCAGAGCGCCAGTGCCGCCGGCATCGCCACGATCGGCGGCTGCGCGGTGCTGATGGCGCGCGCCGAGGGCCTGGATGCGCATGCCAACGCGGTGGCGCTGCGCATGGGGAAGGCCGCATGAACGCGGCTTCCGACGCACGCGCCGTACTGGCGCTGGTACGCCCGGACCTGCGCGAGTTCGCCGGCTACTCGTCTGCGCGCAGCAGCACGCTGCAGGGGGAGGTCTGGCTCAACGCCAACGAATCGGCCTGGGCCAACGCCGCCGACGGCGACGCCGGCAATCGCCGCTACCCCGATCCGCAACCGCCGGCGCTGCGCGCGGCGCTGGCCGCGCTGTACGCCTGCGCCCCGGAGCAGCTGCTGCTCGGTCGCGGCAGCGACGAGGCCATCGACCTGTTGTTGCGCGCCCTGTGCGAGCCGGGTCGCGACGCCATCGTCATCACCCCGCCGGTGTTCGGCATGTACGCGGTATGCGCGCGGCTGCAGAACGCACGCGTGGTCGAGGTGCCGCTGCGCGACACGGCCGACGGCCTGCTCACCGACGTGGATGCCGTGGTGGATGCCGCGCTGAGCCAGATGGCCAAGCTGGTGTTCCTGTGTTCGCCGGGCAACCCCGGCGGTGCGGCGATCGCCCTGGCCGACATCGCCCGCGCCGCCGAGCGCTTGCACGGACGCGCGGTGCTGGTGGTGGACGAAGCCTATGGCGAGTTCTCCGACGAAGCTTCTGCCACCACCTTGCTGGCGCGTCACGCCAATCTGGCGGTGCTGCGCACCCTGTCCAAGGCGCATGCGCTGGCGGCGGCGCGGATCGGCTGCGTGATCGCCGACCGGGCGCTGATCGCGGTGCTGCGGCGCTGCCAGGCGCCGTATCCGATCCCGGCGCCGTGCACGCAACTGGCGCTGGCCGCGCTGCAGCCCGAGCCGCTGCGGCAGACCGCGGCACGGGTGCAGGAGGTGCGCGCCGAGCGTACGCGCATGCAGGCGGCGTTGGCGGCGTTGCCGGGCGTGCGCCAGGTGTATCCGTCGCAGGGCAATTTCCTGCTGTTGCGCTTCGACGACGCCGAGGGCGCGTTCCAGGCGCTGCTGGCGGCCGGGGTGGTGGTGCGCGACCAGCGCGCCGCGCCGGGGCTTGGCGATGCGCTGCGCATCACCCTGGGCACGCCGGCGCAGAACCAGCGCGTGCTCGGCGCGCTGCAGGCCTGGAGGGCGGCGGCATGACCCCGATCCTGTTCGTGGACCGCGACGGCACCCTGATCGAGGAGCCGGCCGATTTCCAGATCGACGCCTACGAGAAGCTGCGCTTCGTGCAGGGCGTGATCCCGGCCATGCTCAGGCTGCGCGACGCCGGTTACCAGTTCGTCATCGTCACCAACCAGGACGGCCTGGGCAGCGAGGCCTACCCGCAGGCCGCCTTCGACGGCCCCAACGACCTGATGCTGCAGATCTTCGCCAGCCAGGGCATCGTGTTCCGCGAGGTGCTGGTCGACCGCAGCTGGCCGGCCGACAATGCGCCCACGCGCAAGCCCGGCATCGGCCTGATGCTGCCGTACCTGCAGGACCGCAGCATCGACTGGACGCGCTCGGCGATGGTCGGCGACCGCGCGACCGACATCCAGTTCGCCGAGAACCTGCGCATCCGCGGCTTCCAGTTGCGCACCGCGCAGTTCGGCGGCGAGTGGGACTGGGCCGGCATCGCCCACGAGCTGGCCGATGCGCCGCGGCGTGCGCGGGTACAGCGCGACACCAAGGAAACCCGCATCGCAGTGGAACTCGACCTGGACCTGGCGCGCGACCCGCATTGCGCCACCGGCCTGCCGTTCTTCGACCACATGCTGGAACAGATCGGCAAGCACGGCGGCTTCGCCCTGGACGTGCGCGCCGAGGGCGACCTGCACATCGACGAGCACCACACCATCGAGGACACCGGCCTGGCCCTGGGCCAGGCGCTGCGCCAGGCGCTGGGCGACAAGCGCGGGATCGGCCGCTACGGCTTCACCCTGCCGATGGACGAGACCCTGGCCAGCGCCGCGCTGGACTTCAGCGGGCGCCCGTACTTCGTGTTCGAAGGCGAGTTTAAGCGCGAGCGGGTCGGCGACATGCCCACCGAACTGGTGCCGCATTTCTTCCGCTCGCTGTGCGACGCGGCCGGGCTGAACCTGCACCTGAGCGTGCGCGGCGACAACGACCACCACAAGGTCGAGGCCTGCTTCAAGGCGCTGGCGCGCGCCCTGCGCCAGGCGCTGCGCCGCGAGGGCGCAGCGCTGCCCTCGACCAAGGGCGTGCTGTGATGCGCGCGGGTTTCGTAGGGAGCGTGCGATGAGCGATGTCGCCCTGATCGATGCAGGCGGCGCCAACCTCGGTTCGGTGCGCTACGCGCTCGAACGGCTCGGCGTGGAAGCCCGGCTGGTGCGCGACGCCGACGGGCTGCAAGGCGCGGACCGGGTGATATTGCCCGGTGTCGGCGCCGCGCCGCACGCGATGGCGCGGCTCCGCGAGCAAGGTCTGATCGAGCCACTGCGCGCGCTACAGGTACCGCTGATCGGCATCTGCCTGGGCATGCAGTTGCTGTTCGAGCATTCCGAGGAAGGCGATGTCGACTGCCTGGGCCTGCTGACCGGCGTGGTCCGGCGCATGCCGCCGGCGCTGGGCATCCGCGTGCCGCACATGGGCTGGAACCGGCTGCTGCCGCTGCAGCCGTCGCCGCTGCTGGCGGGCGTGCCCGACCGCGCCAGCGCCTACTTCGTGCATGGCTACGCCGCGCCGGTCACCGCCGACACCGTCGCCGCCTGCGACCATGGCGGCCTGTTCACCGCGGTGGTGCAGCATGGCCGCCGCTGCGGCGCGCAATTCCATCCCGAGCGCTCGGCCGACACCGGCGCGCGCATCCTGCGCAACTTCCTCGAGACCGATTTCCCATGAGCTTCGTCGTCTATCCCGCCCTGGACATCCGCGACGGCCGCGTGGTGCGGCTGGCGCAGGGCGACTACGCCCGCGAGACCCACTACGGCGACGACCCACTGCGCCGCGCGCAGGCCTTCGCCGAGGCCGGTGCGCAGTGGATGCACCTGGTCGACCTGGACGCGGCCCGCGCCGGCGGCTACACCCTGGCGCCGCTGCTGCAGCGCATCCGCAG
Organism: Xanthomonas sacchari; assembly: GCF_024266585.1. Classification (NCBI taxonomy): domain Bacteria; kingdom Pseudomonadati; phylum Pseudomonadota; class Gammaproteobacteria; order Lysobacterales; family Lysobacteraceae; genus Xanthomonas; species Xanthomonas sacchari. The sequence continues at coordinate 2,913,683 of NZ_CP100647.1, read as the reverse complement.
CGAGACCGGACTGCAGGTGCAGACCGGCGGCGGCGTGCGCTCGCGCGCCGACGTGCAACGCCTGCTCGAGGCCGGCGCCAGCCGCGTGGTGATCGGCTCGCTGGCGGTGCGCGACCGCGAGTCGGTGCTGGAGTGGCTGGGTGAATTCGGCCCCGAGCGCATCACCGTGGCGCTGGACAGCCGCCAGGATGCGCACGGGGTTTGGCGCTTGCCGGTGCACGGCTGGACCGAGACCTCGTCGCTGAGCCTGGATGCGCTGGCCGGCGAGTACGCCGCCGCCGGGCTGGTCCATCTGCTGTGCACCGACATCGCCCGCGACGGCATGCTGTCCGGGCCGAACCTGACGCTGTACGCGCACCTGCGGCAACTCGCGCCGGCGCTGGCGGTGCAGGCCTCCGGCGGCATCCGCGACGCCGCCGACGTGCGCGGCGCGCGCGAGGCCGGCTGCGCCGGTGCGGTGCTCGGCAAGGCGCTGCTGGAAGGGCGCCTGCGCCTGGACGAGGCGCTGGCATGCTGAGCCGGCGCATCATCCCGTGCCTGGACGTGCGCGAGGGGCGCGTGGTCAAGGGCGTCAAGTTCCGCGACCACGTGGACATGGGCGACATCGCCGAGCTGGCGCTGCGCTACCGCGACCAGGGCGCCGACGAACTGGTGTTCTACGACATCGGCGCCAGCCCGGAAGGGCGCTCGGTGGACTACGCCTGGGTCGAGAAGGTGGCGCGGTTGCTGGACATCCCGTTCTGCGTGGCCGGCGGCATCCGCGACGTCGCCACCGCGCGCGCGGTGCTGCATGCCGGCGCCGACAAGATTTCGATCAATTCGCCGGCGCTGGAGCGGCCGGCACTGATCGCCGAGCTGGCCGAGGCGTTCGGCGTGCAGTGCGTGGTGGTCGGCATCGATTCGATCCGCGAGGACGACGGCCAGTGGCGCGTGCGCCGCTTCACCGGCGACCCGAGCAAGACCCAGGCGCTGCGCGTGCGCACCCTGGACTGGGTGGTGGAGGCGCAGCGCCTGGGCGCCGGCGAGATCGTGCTCAACTGCATGGACAGCGACGGCGTGCGCCGCGGCTACGACATCGCCCAGCTGCACGAGGTGCGCGCCCTATGCAAGGTGCCGCTGGTCGCCTCCGGCGGCGCCGGCGAGATGCAGCACTTCGCCGACGTGTTCGAGCGCGCCGATGTCGACGGGGCCCTGGCCGCCAGCGTCTTCCACAGTGGCGCGATTCCCATTCCCGAACTCAAGCGCTTCCTGCGCCAACGACAGATCGAGGTGCGCGATGGCGCATGAACACTCCCACGACGCGGACGTCGCGGACGCGGCGCTGGACTGGGGCAAGGGCGACGGCCTGCTGCCGGTGGTGGTGCAGGACGCCGCCACCTTGCGCGTGCTGATGCTGGGCTACATGAACCAGGAGGCGCTGGCGGCCACGCGCCGCAGCGGCCAGGTCACCTTCTACAGCCGCAGCAAGCAGCGCCTGTGGACCAAGGGCGAAAGCTCCGGCCATGTCCTGCAGGTGGTGGCGATCGACACCGACTGCGATCGCGACACCCTGCTGGTGCTGGCGCATCCGCACGGGCCGACCTGCCACCTCGGCCGCGACAGCTGCTTCCCGCAGGCGCCGGGCCAGTTCCTGGGCGCGCTCGATCGCCTGGTCGCGCAGCGCGAGCGCGAGCGGCCCGCCGGCAGCTACACCACGCAGCTGTTCGAGAAGGGCACGCGGCGCATCGCGCAGAAGGTGGGCGAGGAGGGCGTGGAGACCGCGCTGGCCGGCGTCGCCCAGGGCGACGACGAACTGCTCGGCGAGTCCGCCGATCTGCTCTACCACCTGACGGTGCTGCTGCGCGCGCGCGGCCTCGGCCTGGCCGATGCGGTGGCGGTGCTGGAAGCGCGGCACCGCTGAGCCTGTCCGGCGCGGTCACCGCCGCGTCGGCGTAGCTGGCTACAATCGGGGGACCCTCGGCTTCCCCGGATGTTCCGCATGCTGCGCACCGTCGTCCTCGCCTGCCTGTTGGCTGCCGCCGCGCCCGCCGTGGCGCAGACCGCGACAATCAGCGGCAGCGTCTACCAGGAACGCGACAACGCGCCGGGCCGCGGCCCGGGCGATACCGGCATCGCCGGCGTGCAGGTGTCCGACGGCGTGCACATCGTCCGCACCGATGCGCAGGGCCGCTACCGCCTGCAGGTGGAGCCCGGCCGCACGGTGTTCGTGATCAAGCCGGACGGTTACAGCTTCGCCAGCGCCGGCAACGGCCTGCCGGACTACTGGCGACACTACGCGCCGGCCGGCTCGCCCACGCTCAAGTACCCGGGCATCGCGCCGACTAGCGGCGCCACCGACCACTGGGATTTCGCGTTGCGTGCGCAGTCCAAGGCCGACAGCACCGAGGTGCTGGTGTTCGCCGATACCCAGACCGCATCGATGACCGATGTCGGCTACTACGCTCGCGACATCGTCGCGCCGTTGCGCGGCAGGACCCGTGCGCGCATCGGCACCACCCTGGGCGACGTGGTCAGCGACGACCTGTCGCTGTATCCGGCGCTGAATGCGGAAACCGCCAAGCTCGGCGTGCCGTGGTTCCACGTGCCGGGCAACCACGACCTCAACTTCGACGCGAGCGACGACGTCGATTCGCTGTCGAGCTGGCGCGCGGTCTACGGTCCCGACACCTACGCGGTGGAGGAGGGCGGCGCCAGCTTCGTGTTCCTGGACGACGTGGTCTACCAGCCGCAGCAGCAGCCCAAGTACATCGGCGGCCTGCGCGCGGACCAGTTCGCGTTCCTGCAGGCCTACCTGGCCAGCGTGCCCAAGGACCGGCTGGTGGTGCTGGGCCTGCACATCCCGTTGTTCGACGCCGCGCCGGGCAAGGAGACCTTCCGCCACGCCGACCGCGCGCGGCTGTTCGCGTTGCTGCAGGCGTTTCCGCACGTGCTGGTGCTCAGCGGCCACAGTCATACCCAGCGCCACTACGATCATGGTGCCGACGAGGGCTGGCACGGCGCGCAACCGCTGCACGAGTACAACGTCGGCGCGGCCTGCGGCGCGTTCTGGTCCGGGGTCAAGGATGCCGACGGCATTCCCGCCGCGACGATGGCCGACGGCACCCCGAACGGCTACGCGCTGCTGACCGTGCGCCGCGACGGCGGTTACGCGCTGGCCTACCACGCCGCCCGTGCCGCCGACGACGTCCAGATCGGCCTGCATGCGCCGAAGGTGTTGCGCCGCGGCGCCTATCCGGCCTGGGGCGTGTACGCGAACGTGTACATGGGCGAGGCCGACAGCCGCGTCGAGTACCGCGTGGACGAGGGCGCCTGGAAGCCGATGCAGCGTGTCGAACAGCCCGACCCGGCGCTGCTCGCCGAGAATGCGCGCGACGATGCCGCCGATGCGCTGCGCGGTTACGACCGCTCGCCGGAAGCGATTCCCTCGCAGCATCTGTGGCGCGGCGCCTTGCCGACTGATCTGAGCGTGGGCGCGCACCGCATCGAGGTCCGTGCGTTCGACCGCTGGCGCGGCGAGCAGCGTGCCAGCGGCAGCTACCGCTTGCAGGACGCGAGCCCGTGATGGGATTGCGGCGGTAGGCGGTGGTCGGCAGAAGCGCGTGCAGTGATGCTGCATGCGCGATTACCGTCACTGCCGCGACAGGGTTCTAGGCGGCCATGCGTTTCAGGCGTCGGGACTGAAGTCCCTCCCACAGTGCGCCGATCAGCGCCTCGCAGCCTCGGACCCATGTAGGAGCGGCGCCAGCCGCGACAAGCGCAGTGAGGTGGCCGCGCGTCATCCTCCGCAAGACCAAGACGCTCGCGCTCCACACGCGCCAAGCAGACCCCAGAAACGAAAAAACCTCCACGAAGGAGGCCGACGAACCGAATGATCCTGGCTGGCGAGCGAAGGCTGGCGGGCGGTTGGATCGGGGGCGCAGCTGGCTGGCGAAACGCGGCGGGCTTGCTGCGGGAGGCATTCTAGCGAGCGCGCACGCGGCGCGATCGAACGCGAATCACTCTCATCTTTCCGGCCTGCTGCAGGGATTCGGGCCTACGTGAGCGAGAGCAGGATCGGCCGGCAAAAGCGAGAGTGCGCGCACGAGCGTCGCATGCAGTCGATCCCGCGTCCTGCGCGGTTGCATCACCGCGCGGGCGTGCGCTTCGTCGGCGGTGCCGGGTCCTGCGCGCGGATCGGCGCGGCGGGCGTGGCCGCTGCACCACGCTCGCCAGTCTGCTCGCCATCTGCCGCATCCGGCGCATGCGCCGCGTCGTCCGCATCGGGTTCCGGATACGGATAGGGTGGCGCCGCGGCGTTCGGCAACTGCGCGCGCCAGTGCTGCAGCCATGGGCCGATGCGCGCGCCCACGTAGAGTTGCGGATACGACGGCGCCTCGCCTTCGCCCTGTTCGCGTGCGCTGATCTCGGCACTGGCCAGGCGATAGCTTTCGACGAAATCGGTGGTGCGCGCCAGCGCGTCGATCAGCCAGGCACGGCCGAAATAGGTTGCGCTGGCGGTGTTGCCGCAGCCGAACGAGGGCCGGTCGCGGCGCGCGGCGGTGATCACCAGGGTGTCGGCGGTCTTCAGCGCGGGCACGAAGCCGCCGGAGTAGCAGGCCGAGATCACGATGATGCGGTTGCGGATGCCGGCGTCGTCGAGCAGGCGGCGCAGTTCCTGCGGGGTGATGGTGTCGTACTCGGCATCCTCGCCGGGACCGAACTGCAGATACAGCTCGTGCTGGTCGGTGCCGTGGCTGGTCAGGAACAGCAGCAGCGCGTCCTCGCGCGGGTTCATCAGCTTGCCGACGCGGTCCAGCGTATCGGCCAGGTTGTCGTACGAGGCCTGCGGCGCGTAGGCGTGCGCGCCGAGATTGTCGCCGTGGTTGATCAGGGTGGCGATACGGCCGGCGGCGCCGAAGCGCTGCGCGAACAACTGGCGCAGGTACAGCACTTCGTTGCGGAACACGTCCTCGCTGGCGTCGCCGGCGAAGCCGACCACGTACAGGTCGGGGATGCCCGGGCGCTGCGGCTGCAGCGCCGCCAGCGCCCGACTCAGCTGCGCCTGGTCGACCGGGTCCTGCGCCGCTTCGTCCTGGGCGGTATCGGCCGCGCCGGCCGGTATGGCACCGGCATCGGAGTGGCAGGCGGGCAGGGCCAGCGCCAACAGCGCGGCAGAAAGCAGCCGGCCGCGCAGCACGGCGCGCGGCCGCCGCAACGCCGCCAGGGCGGCGATCAAGGCAGCGATGGGCCTGCGCATGCGCGGGCTCAGAAGCCCAGGTCGGCGAAGCTCTCCGCGCGGCGGTGGCCGTTGCAGGCCTCGCCCTGGCGCGGTTGCGGGTAATCGTCGCGGCGGTCGATCAGCACCGTGTCCAGGCCGGCGGCGCGGGCCGCATCCAGTTCGGCGACCACGTCGGACAGGAACACGATCTGCGCCGGCGCCACCCCGATCGCCTCGGCGATGCGCGCATAGCTGGGCTGCTCGCGCTTGCCGCCGATCTCGGTATCGAACCAGCCGGAGAACAGCCCGCGCAGGTCGCCGGCGTCGCTGTGGCCGAAGAACAGCTTCTGCGCCGGCACCGAGCCGGACGAGTACACGTACAGCGCACGGCCCTGGTCGTGCCAGCGGCGCAGCGCCGGCGCGGCGTCGGGATAGATATGCGCGGTGAAGTCGGCATCGCGGTAGCCGGCTTCCCAGATCATGCCCTGCAGCGCCTTCAGCGCGGTGTGCTTGCGGTCCTCGTCGATCCAGCCCTGCAACGTCTCCACGATCACCGCATCGGTGCAGATGCCGCCGCATTCGGCGGCCACCGCGTCCAGCCAGTGCCGCACCTGCGGCTGCTGGCCGTACTCGCGCACGAAGCCGGGCAGGGCGCGGCGCGCGTACGGGAACAGCACGTCCTTGACGAAGGAGATGCTGCTGGTGGTGCCTTCGATGTCGGTGAGAACGATGCGCGGCTCGGTCATCGCTCAGTGCGCCTCGCCGCGCAGCTTCGCCTCGTAGCGCGGGAAGCGCTGGGCGATGTCGGTGCCGGTGAAGTGGCCGACCCAGCCATCGGGCTCGGTGAAGAAGCGGATCGCGACGAAGCGCGGCTCCGGCCCCATGTCGAACCAGTGGTGGGTGCCGTCGGGCACGGCGATCAGGTCGTTCTGCACGCACTCGATCTCGTAGACCTTGCCGTCCACGTGCAGGGTGAACAGGCCGGAGCCGGCGACGAAGAAGCGCACCTCGTCTTCCTTGTGGAAGTGCTCGTCGAGGAACTTCTTGCGCATCTCCTCCCGCTGCGGGTTGTCCGGCGCGATGCTGACCACGTCCACGGTCTTGAAGCCGTTGGCGGCGACCAGGCGGTCGATGTCGGTTTTGTAGGCGGCCATCACCGCCTCCGGCGTGGCGCCGGCCTCGATCGGCTGGTTGGCCTGCCAGCGCTCGAAGGTGACGCCGATCTTGCGCAGTTCGGCGGCGATCGCGTCGCCATCGCGGCTGTCGAACAGCGGCGCGTCGGGAGTGGTGTCGGCGAAGATGCGGAGTCGGCTCATGGCGGCGGGCGAAAGCGGCAGGGGGGACGAAAAGGGTAGCAGGTGCGCGGGCGGCGGCCGTTGCGGCGCTGGAACGCTGTCGCGCCGCGGCCGATCAGCCGGCGGCGCGCAGCTTGCGCAGTTCCAGCTCGCAGTGCAGCAGGAACTCGAAGGCCTCCAGGTGGCGGCGCGCCTCGGCCATGTCGCGGCCCCAGGCGTACAGGCCGTGGCCGTCGATCAGGTAGCCCCACAGCGGCGTGCGGTCGAGCAGGGCGTCGACCTGCGCGGCCAGCACGCTCATGTCCTGGGTGTTGGCGAACACCGGCAGGTCCACCGCGGTCTCGTGGGTCTGGTTGCCGTGCAGCGCCTTCAGCAGCTCATAGCCTTCCAGGCGGATATGCCCCCGCGGCGCGTACAGGCGCGAGGCGATGGTCTGCACCGGCGAATGCGTGTGCAGCACGCAGCCGATCTCGGGGAAGCGCCGGTACAGCTGGGTGTGCAGCAGGGTCTCGGCGGACGGACGCAGCGGCCGGCCGACGGCCTGGCCGTCGAAGTCCACCACCATGATGTCCTCTTCCACCAGCCGGCCCTTGTCGCGGCCGGAGACGGTGATCGCGGCATGGCGATCGTCCAGGCGGTGCGAGAAGTTGCTGCTGGTGGCCGGGGTCCAGCCGGCCTGCGAGAGTTCGCGGATGTTGTCGATCAGCAGGTGCGCCAGCGTGCGCAGGCGCTCGGAATCGTAGGGCAGTGCGTTCATGCGCGTAGTGTAGGGCTTGACGGCTGGATTGGGATGACAGCTGGCGGCACCCAGTAGCGCCTGCTCACGTCGCACCCTTACTCCAATCCCTCTCCAGAGGGATCGCGAGCGGTCGGACCCTCGCCCCAACCCCTCTCCGGGGGGGAGGGGCGCATGGCTCAACCTTGGTCGGTGCGGCGCAGGCGGCTGTGGCGGTAGCCATAGCCGAAGTAGATCGCCAGGCCGACGATGGTCCAGCCGACCATCAGCATCCAGTTGTGCGCGGTCATCTTCGACAGCAGCGCCAGGCAACTGAGCACGCCGGCAATGCAGATCGGCCAGGCGAACGGGATGCGGAACGGGCGCGGCAGGTCCGGCTGGGTGCGGCGCAGGATCAGCACTCCGGCGCAGACCGCGGCGAAGGCGATCAGGGTGCCCATCGAGGTCAGTTCGCCGAGCACGTCCAGCGGGAACAGCGCCGCCAGCAGGGCGATGCCGATGCCGGTGATCACCGTGTTGATGTGCGGGGTGCGGTAGGTCGGGTGGATCTTGGTGAACACCGGCGGCAGCAGGCCGTCGCGGGCGATGATCATGAAGATGCGCGGCTGGCCGATGATCATCACCAGCACCACCGAGGACAGGCCGATCAGCGCGCCGATCTCCACCACCACGCGCAGCCAGGCCAGTTGCGGATGCGCCGCGACCGCGGTCACCACCGGCTCGTCGGTGCCCAGTTGCGCGAACGGCAACAGCCCGGTCATCACCGCGGCCATGGCCACGTACAGCACGGTGCAGATCAGCAGCGACAGGATCATGCCGATCGGCAGGTCGCGCTGCGGCCGGTGCGACTCCTGCGCCGCCACGGAAACCGCCTCGAAGCCGATGTAGGCGAAGAACACCATCGCCGCGCCGCGCAGCACGCCGTCCAGGCCGTACTTGCCCGGGCCTTCGTTGGCCGGGATGAACGGGTGCCAGTTGGCCGGATCCACGTATTTCCAGCCGGCGGCGATGACCAGCACGATCAGCCCGCTCTTCAGTACCACCATGGCCATGTTCATCGCCGAGGACTTGCGGATGCCGACGTAGCACAGCCAGGTCAGCAGCAGCACGATGGCGGCGGCGGGCAGGTTGGCGATCGCGCCGGTGGGCTGCAGCTTGCCGTCCAGCGGCGCGTTGACCAGGGCCGCGGGCAGATGGATGTCGAAGTGATCGAGCAGGCTGAGGAAGTAGCCGGTCCAGCTCACCGCCACCGCCGAGGCCGACACGCCGTACTCGAGCACCAGCATCCAGCCGATGAACCAGGCCGCCAGTTCGCCGAAGGTGGCGTAGGTGTAGGTGTAGGCGCTGCCGGAGACCGGCACCATCGCCGCGAACTCGGCATAGGCCAGCGCGCAGAACGCGCAGCACACCGCGGCCAGCACGAACGAGAGCATGATCGCCGGCCCGGCGTGGTTGGCCGCGGCCTGGCCGGTGATGACGAAGATGCCGCCGCCGATCACCGCGCCGATGCCCAGCGCGGTCAGGCCCCAGGGACCGAGCGCGCGTTGCAGGCCCAGTCCGCCGGCGTCCTCGTGGCTGGCGTGGGGGTGTTTGGTGGCCAAGAGTTGTTTGAGCATCGAGCGGTTCCAGCCGGGCGCGGCGCGCGAGGAGAGGGGATGAACGCGAAGACCGGCGCGGGCGCCGGTCTTCGGGGCAACGGGTCAGGCCTTGGCGGCCAGGCGGCTGTTGCGGATGCCGTAGAAGAAATAGATGCACAGGCCGATCAGGGTCCAGCCGACGAACACCTTCCAGTGCTCCTGGAACGCCTGGAAGAACAGGCCGACGCAGAACAGCGCGCCCAGCGGGCACACCGCCCAGAACCACGGCACCCGGAACGGCCGCGGCAGCTCGGGGCGGGTGAAGCGCAGCACCATCACGCCGACGCAGACGGTGGCGAAGGCGAGCAGGGTGCCCATCGACACCAGTTCGCCGAGCACGTCCAACGGGATCAGCCCGGCCAGCAGCGCGGCCAGCACGCCGACCACCACGGTGCCGACGTAGGGCGTATGGAAGCGCTGATGGACCTTGCCGAACAGCTTCGGCAGCAGGCCGTCGCGGGCCATGGTGTAGAAGATGCGCGGCTGCGCCATCAGCATCACCAGCACCACCGAGGACAGGCCGGCGATGGCGCCGATCTCGACGAAGGTCTTCAGCCAGGCCAGGTGCGGGTAATGCTCCAGCGCGGTGGCCACCGGCTTGGCGGTGCCGAGCTGGGTGTAGGGCAGCAGGCCGGTCAGCACCGCGCAGACGATGATGTAGATGATGGTGCAGATCGCCAGCGACACCAGGATGCCGATCGGCATGTTCTTCTGCGGGGCCTTGGTCTCGCCGGCGGAGGTGGAGACCGCATCGAAGCCGATGTAGGAGAAGAACACGATGGACGCGGCGCGGAACACGCCGCTCCAGCCGAACTCGCCCGGGCCGGTGTTCGCCGGGATGAACGGGTGCCAGTTGTCCGGGTTGATGTAGAAGACGCCGACGCCGACGAACAGGCAGATCACCGCGATCTTGATCGCCACCACGATGGCGTTGACGAAGGCCGACTGGGTGACGCCGACGTAGCACAGCGTGCTCACCGCGGCCACGATCAGCACCGCCGGCAGGTTGACGATATTGCCCGAGGCGACGAAGGCGTGGCCGGTCCACGCCAGCGGCGCGCCGGCCAGTTCCGCGGGGAAGGGCAGGCCCAGGGTCGTGGTGATGAAGCTGATCAGATAGGCCGACCAGCCGACCGCGACGCTGGAACCGGCGAACAGGTACTCCAGCACCAGGCACCAGCCGATGAACCAGGCCACGCCTTCGCCCAGGGTGGCGTAGGAATAGGAGTAGGCGCTGCCGGACACCGGCAGCATCGCCGCGAATTCGGCGTAGCACAGCCCGGCGAAGGCGCAGGCCAGGCCGGCGAACACGAACGACAGCATCACCGCCGGGCCGGCGTGGTTGGCCGCCGCCTGGCCGGTGAGCACGAAGATGCCGGCGCCGATCACCGCGCCGATGCCGAGCATGACCAGGTGCCTGGCGGTGAGGGTGCGTTTGAGGGTGGCTTCGCCCTCCAGACTGCCTTCGAACGGTTCGCCGGCATCGACGTGGCCGGCGGGTTCGATCGGCTTGACCCTCAACAGAGACTTGAGCATTCGGTGCATCCCCAGGTGGCGGTACGGGGCAAATGGCCCCGGCAATGGCGAAGCGCCGGGCCCGCAGCGGGCGACGCAAGCGTCGTACCATGCCAAAGCCGGCCGGCCGCCACAAGCCGCGCTGCACCCCGGGCGGCGATAATGGCCGCCCCTGAATGCGAGAACGCCGATGCCGGAGCCGTCCCTACGCCAGCAGTTGCAGTCCCACGCCCTGCAGTGCCCGGACCAGGCCGAGGTCGCCGCGCAGTTCCTGGCGGTGCTGGACGATGCCGCCGATCCGTTCGTGCGCGCACGCCTGGATGGCCATTTCACCGGCTCGGCCTGGCTGGTCAGCGCCGACGGCGCCCGCACCCTGCTGACCCATCACCGCAAGCTGCAGCGCTGGCTGCAACTGGGCGGGCACGCCGACGGCGACCGCGATCTGGCGCGGGTGGCGTTGAAGGAAGCCGAGGAGGAGTCCGGCTTGCCTGGCCTGGCGCTGGAGGACGGTGCGCTCTTCGACCTGGACCGGCATTGGATTCCCGCCCGTGGCGAGGTGCCGGGGCACTGGCACTACGACGCGCGCTACGTGGTCCGCGCCGGCGCCGACGAGGCCTTTGCGGTCAGCGCCGAATCGCTGGCCCTGGCCTGGCGCCCGATCGCCGACCTGCTGGACGAGGCGGACCTGGATCCGTCGCTGCGGCGCATGGCGCGCAAATGGCTGCAACGACAAGCAGTCGCTCTCCCTCCGGGAGAGACGTCGGGGTGAGAGTGCGGGCGCGTAGCGCGTGCGGTGTTCAGGCTGCGCCCGGACCCTCATCCGCCCCTTCGGGGCACCTTCTCCCGCCGGGAGAAGGAAGCGCCGGCTTCGGTTGGATGCCTAAGCCCCTCTCCCCCCGGGAGAGGGGTTGGGGTGAGGGTCCGGGCGCGAAGCGCACTCGCCAATCCCCAATCCCCAATCCCCAATCCCCGCTAGTAAAGAATGCGCGTCCGCAACGTCCCGGCCACCTGCGCCAGTTCGTCCTTCAACACCGCCGCCTGCTCGACGCTGGCGCCGACGTCGATCACCACGTAGCCGACCTTGGGGTCGGTGCGCAGGAACTGGCCGTCGATGTTGACGTTGTGGCGCGAGAACAGTTCGTTGATCTGCGACAGCACGCCCGGCACGTTGCGGTGGATGTGCAGCAGGCGCAGGCTCTCTTCGTGCTCGGGCAGGGTCACCTCGGGGAAGTTGACCGCCGACAGGGTGCTGCCGTTGTCGCTGTAGCGCACCAGCTTGGCCGCCACTTCCACGCCGATGTTGTCCTGCGCCTCCAGCGTGCTGCCGCCCACGTGCGGGGTCAGGATCACGTTGTCGTGCGCGGCCAGCGGCGATTCGAACAGGTCGCCATTGCCCTTGGGCTCGATCGGGAACACGTCCACCGCGGCACCGCCGATGTGGCCGCTGCGCAGCGCCGCGTCCAGCGCATCGATGTCGATGACGGTGCCGCGCGAGGCGTTGATCAGATGCGCGCCCGGCTTCATCTGCGCCAGCTGCGCCGCGCCGATCATGTTGCGGGTGGCCGCGGTTTCCGGCACGTGCAGGGTGACCACGTCTGAGCGCGCCAGCAGGTCGTCCAGGTCGGTGGCGGTGCGGGCGTTGCCCAGCGACAGCTTGGTCTCGATGTCGTGGAAGATCACCTGCATGCCCAGCGACTCGGCCAGCACGCCAACCTGGGTGCCGATGTGGCCGTAGCCGACGATGCCCAGCACCTTGCCGCGGGTCTCGTGGCTGCCGGCGGCCGACTTGGACCAGCCGCCGCGGTGGCATTCGGCGTTCTTCTGCGGAATGCCGCGCAACAGCAGGATGGCCTCGGCGATGACGAGTTCGGCGACGCTGCGGGTGTTGGAGTAGGGCGCATTGAACACCGGGATGCCGGCCAGTTCGGCCGCGTCCAGGTCGACCTGGTTGGTGCCGATGCAGAAGCAGCCGACCGCGATCAGGCGCTTGGCCTGGGCCAGCACCTCGGCGCTGAGCTGGGTGCGCGAGCGGATGCCGACGATGTGCGCCTCGGCGATGCGCTGCTTGAGTTCCTCTTCCGGCAGCGACTTGGCGTGCAGCTCGATCTGCGAGTAGCCGGCCGCGCGGAACACGTCGACGGCGGTCTGGCTGATGCCTTCGAGCAGCAGCACGCGGATATCCTGCTTCGGAAACGAGGTCTTCTTGGGCGACATTGCAGTAAAGGGAGCGATGGCCAACGGGCCGGTCACTATGCCAGATGGCTCCCTGCTTTGGTGCGCCGCAATAGGATGCCGGGAGACCGCAGGTGCAACGCCGGCGAAAGGTTTCAGGTGCATCGATTGATCAGGGCCCGCACGGGATTGGGGAGTCGGGATTGGGAATGCGTAAGCGCCGCGAGTTGCTGCCCGCAACTGGACGCAGCTGCGCAACGCTGGCAGGCTTGAACGATTGTCTACGCCCCGACCTCTCCGCCCATGACCGACCCGCGCCTGGATGCCCTGGCCCTTGCCGTTCCCACCCTGCGCCTGAAGACCGACCCGGCCGACCTGGAGCACTACGGCCGCGACTGGACCCGGCGCTGGACCCCAGCGCCGCTGGCGATCGCGTTGCCGGCGACAGTGGAGGAGGTGCAGGCGGTGCTGCGCTGGGCCAACGATCATGCCGTGGCCGTGGTGCCCTCCGGCGGCCGCACCGGCCTGTCCGGCGGCGCGGTGGCCGCCAACGGCGAGCTGGTGCTGAGCCTGGAGCGAATGAACAAGGCGCTGGCCTTCGACCCGGTCGACCGCACCCTGACCGTGCAGGCCGGCATGCCGCTGGAAGCGGTGCACAACGCCGCGCGCGAGCACGGCCTGCTGTACCCGGTGGACTTCGCCGCGCGCGGCTCGTGCTCGATCGGCGGCAACATCGCCACCAACGCCGGCGGCATCCGCGTGATCCGCTACGGCAACACCCGCGAGTGGATCGCCGGGCTCAAGGTCGTCACCGGCAGCGGTGACCTGCTCGAGCTCAACCGCGGGCTGATCAAGAATTCCAGCGGCTACGATTTCCGCCAGTTGCTGATCGGCTCCGAAGGCACCCTCGGCATCGTGGTCGAAGCGACCCTGCGGCTCACCGACCCGCCGCCGCCGAGCAACGTGATGTTGCTGGCGCTGCCCTCGTTCGAGGTGCTGATGCAGGTGTTCGCCGCGTTCCGCAGCCGCCTGCAGCTGGAAGCGTTCGAGTTCTTCACCGACCGCGCGTTGCAGCATGTGCTGGCGCACGGCGCGCAGGCGCCGTTCGAGACGGTCTACCCGTACTACGTGGTCACCGAGTACGCCAGCGGCAACGAGGCGCAGGAGGCGGCGGCGCTGGCCGCGTTCGAGACCTGCATGGAGCAGGGCTGGGTGCTGGACGGGGTGATCAGCCAGAGCGAGGCGCAGGCCGCGCAGCTGTGGCGCCTGCGCGAAGGCATCACCGAAGCGGTGGCGCGCTACACCCCGTACAAGAACGACGTGTCGGTGCGGATCTCGGCCATGCCCGCGTTTCTGGAGCGCACCCAGGCGCTGCTCGGCGAGGCCTATCCGCAGTTCGAGGTGGTGTGGTTCGGCCACATCGGCGACGGCAACCTGCACATCAACGTGCTCAAGCCCGACGCCACCCCGCCGGCCGAGTTCATCGCCGCCTGCGAGCAGGTCACCAAGCTGCTGGCGCAGGTGCTGGCCGAGCACGGTGGCAGCATCTCCGCCGAGCACGGCATCGGCCTGGTCAAGAAGCCATACCTGGACAGCACCCGCAGCCCCGACGAGATCGCGCTGATGCGCGCGGTCAAGCGCGTGTTCGATCCTTCCGGGCTGCTCAATCCGGGCAAGCTGTTCGACCCCTGAGTCCGGCGCCGCCGCCGCGTGGCCCGTTCAGGCGCTGCGCCCGGCGGACCGCTAGGCTATGCGGCGCGGCGGCGGCCGTCCCCTTTTTCACGATCCTGCTTGGAACGATTGCGATGACCCGAGTGACCGCGCGCTGCGCCCTGCTGTTGGCCCTGATCCTGCCCGCGTTCGCGCAGGCGTCCAGCTTCGCCGGCTCCTCCGCCGGTTCGGCCTCGGCCGGCTCGGCCGGCAGCTCGGCGTCGTCGGACAGCAGCTCCAACAACGACAAGGTGGTGCTGCAGGCGCGCGACGACGCGGCCGGCTTCGTCGCCAGCGCCGGCCGCATCCGCGGCGCGCAACTGGAAGCGGCGCTGCGCGTGCTGCGCGAGCGCAACCCGCAGGCGCAGCAGGCCAGCGACCTGGAACTGGCGCAGGCGATCCTGGCGCTGTGACCGCGCGCCGGCCACGGCGCCTCGGCGCGCGGTGGCTGGCGGTGCTGGCGCTGGCCGCTGCGCCGCACGCAGCGGCCGCGCCGCTGTCCCTCGACGACACCGGGCTGAGCGCCGCCGAGCGCACGGCCAGCCAGGCCGTGCTGGCCGCGGCGCAGGCGCGGCTGCCGCCGGCCTGGGCTGTGGCGCTGCCCGCAGGGCTGCCGCTGCAATGGCGCGACGACCTCCCCGCGCAGGTGCACGGGCGCGCGCAGGCGCGGCGCCTGCTGTTGAACAAGCGCCTGCTGCGCGACTGGATGGCGGCGGAGGGAGGCGGCGCCGATCCGGCCGCCGACCCCGCACGGCGACCGGCACTGGCCGCCGTGCTGCACGAACTGGCGCATTTCTACGACCGCGCCGCGGCGGGGCGGCTGTCGTCCGATCCGCGCCTGCTGGATCTGGCCGGTTGGCAGGTCAGCCCGATGCGCTTTGGCCTGCGCCGCGGCGACAACCGCTTCACCGAGCGCAGTCCGGACCGTTACGAATTGCAGTCGCCGGCCGAGTTCGTGGCGGTAAATCTCGAGCACTTCCTGCTCGATCCGGACTACGCCTGCCGCCGGCCGGCGCTGGCCGGGTACTTCGCCGCACGCCTGGCCTGGACACCGCCGCGCGGCGATTGCGCACCCGGCCTGGTGTTCGTGCAGGATCCGCTGGCCGAGCAGGCCGCGCTGCTGCAGATCGACCCGGCGCGGGTCTACGCGGTGGACTACCTGCTGGCCGACGGCAATGCGCAGCCGATGAGCCACTGGGGGCACAGCATGCTGCGCCTGGTGATCTGTGCGCCCGGGCGGCCGCTGGGACCACGCTGCCGGCTGGACCTGGCCGAGCACCGGGTGCTGTCGTTCCGCGCCTTCGTCGACGACGTGCAGATCTCCAGCCTGCGCGGGCTGACCGGCTCCTATCCGTCGCGGCTGTTCGTGCTGCCGCTGCGCCAGGTGGTGGACGACTACACCCAGGTGCAACTGCGCGGCCTGCAGTCGCTGCCGCTGCGGTTGTCGCGCGAGGAGATCGCCGCGCTGCTCGAACGCGCCGCGCAACTGCACTGGAGCTACGACGGCCGCTACTACTTCCTCAGCAACAACTGCGCGGTGGAGACCTACGCCTTGCTGCACGACGGCGTGCCGCGGCTGGCGGCCGCGCACCTGTCCGGGATCAGTCCGACCGGCTTGCGCCGGCGCCTGGTCCGCGCCGGCATCGCCGATGCATCGGTGCTGGACGATGCCGACGCGGCGGTGCGGGAGGGATACTTCTTCCCGGCGGCGAGCGCGCACTTCGCGCAGATGTTCGCGGTGGCGCGCGGTTCGTTGGCGTTGCCGGCCCGCACTGCCGACGCGTGGCTGGACCTGCCGGCCACGCAGCGCGCGCCGTGGCTGCAGCGCGGCGACCTGCGCGCCAGCGCCGCCTTGCTGCTGCTGGAGAACGCGGCCCGCCGTCGTGCCGAGCAGCGCGGCCGCGATGCGCTGAAGCGGCGCTATCTGGGCCAGTCGCTGCCGTCCGCGGTGGCCGGTAAGGGTGGGGGCGATGCGGGTGGCGACACCCGCGACGCCGCCAGCGCGGTGCGTGCGGTGCTGGCCGAGCAAGGTTTGCTGAGCCAACCGGCGAGCCTGCTGCAGGGACAGCCGGGCTATGGCCTGCCGCAGGCGCAGGAGCGCGCCTGGCTGCAGGTCCAGGGACAGGCGCGGATCGTGGCGCTGCGCGACGATGGCGCCGCGCTGCAGACGCGCTTGCGCGGCCTGCTGCCAGCGCCGCTGCAGGCGGACCTGGCGCAGATCGATGCCAACCTGGCGACGCTGGGCGAACGCCTGCGCACGCTCAATCGCGAGGGCGGCGGGCTGCAGCTGCGGTCGCCTTCCGTGTTGCAGGAGGGGGGCGGGCAA
This sequence comes from Xanthomonas sacchari, assembly GCF_024266585.1. Classification (NCBI taxonomy): domain Bacteria; kingdom Pseudomonadati; phylum Pseudomonadota; class Gammaproteobacteria; order Lysobacterales; family Lysobacteraceae; genus Xanthomonas; species Xanthomonas sacchari. The sequence goes on along the minus strand of NZ_CP100647.1, from coordinate 2,897,095 downwards.
CCGTAGTGCGGCATGCGCGGTTGGTCAGGGAGGCCGAAGGGGGCATCTCGCATTTGGTCGACGACGTCGCGGTCGCGGCTGAAGCTGGGACCGCGACGCGGCCGGCGGTGAGTCCGCGGCATTGGCTGGTTGCAGGTGCAGCCTTTTCGTCATCAAAGGAGGCCGATAGTTCCAGTCGTCGGGACTGAAGTCCCTCCCACAGGGAGCGGCCCATTTTTTCGCCCATCTTTGAGGGAGCGGCTTCGGCCGCGAGAGCGAAGCGCGAAGGCGAATCGGCTGGGGCAGTCGTCGCGACTGAAGTCGCTTCCACAACAAACGCGGCGCAGCCTCCGTCCATTTTGCAGGAGTGGCTTCAGCCGCGACGCGCGAAGCAGGGAAACCGCCTGATGTCGGCCGCCGTCAGGGCTGACATGCACTCCCGCTAGGGCACGACCTTGCCGGCCCGCAGGCCGCCGTCACGGCAGCTCGAGACCGACATCCTTGCCGTAGCGGCGCAACCAGGCGTCGCGTCGCGGATCCTGGCGGTACTGCGCTCGCAGCTTCGCCCAGGTCTGTTCATTGCCGTCGCAGTACGTGTCCATCGCCTTTTCAAGGTCGCGACGCCGCGCGGCGTCGTAGGGTTCCTCCCCGGCGAAATGGCTGCAGGTGTCCTGGCGGGCGACGAAGGCGCGGATCGGCTCGGGCATCGAGCAGAAGCCGGCGTGGTGCTCGGGATCGACCGCGTCCGGAATCGTGCATGCGGGCTTGGCCGCGGCCGCGGCGGCCGGCCTCACCGGCGCGGCGAGCGCCAGCGCCGGCAGGGCCAGCAGCAGGCCAAGGCAGGCGCACTGCGGCGCATGCCCGGCGCTGCCGGCGCGGGCGGCACGGCGCCCGCGCATGGGACTCAGTCGGCGCGGCCGGCGAATTCGCCGGTGGTGGTGTTGACCAGCACGCGCTCGCCGTTGCCGATGTACTCCGGCACCATGATCTCGATGCCGGTATTGAGCTTGGCCGGCTTCGGCCGCTTGGTGGCGGTGCCGCCCTTGAGCTCCGGCGGGGTCTCGATCACTTCCAGGGTCACGCTCTGCGGCAGCTGGATCGCCACCGGCTGGTCGTCGATCACCTGCACGTAGATGCCGCTGAGGCCATCGGTGATGTAGCCGGCATCGGTGCCGATCGCATCGGCGTCCAGGGTGTAGGGGGTGTAGTCCTCGTCGTCGAGGAACACGAAGGCCTCGCCGTCCTTGTAGGAGAAGGTGGCCTGGCGACGCATCAGCTCGACCTCGCGCAGGTCGTCGTCGCCGTCGAAGCTGGCATCGAGCTTGTTGCCGCCCGGCACGCTGTACATCACGAAGCGAAAGCGCACGTTGCCGCCGCGGCCCTGCGGCGAGCTGCGCTCGATGTCGCGGATCTGGTACACGCCGTTGTTGTATTCGACGACGTTGCCTTTCTTGATTTCGTTGGCTTTCATGAGAGCTGGGAATCGGGAATGGGAAATAGGGAATCGGAACAGCGTCAAGCGGGCGGAGAGGAGCAGCGGGAGGGAAGCGCCCTTGCGATTCCCCATTCCCGATTCTCCATTCCCGGCTACTTCGGCGCCAACCGCACCGCGCCGTCCAGGCGGATGGTCTCGCCGTTGAGGTAGCGGTTGCGCAGCAGGAACATCACCGTGTCGGCGAATTCGTCCGGGCGACCGAGACGCGAAGGATACGGGATCGCCGCGGCCAGCGACTGCTGCACGGCCTCGGGCATGCCGTCGACCATCGGGGTCCAGAAGATGCCGGGGGCGATGGTGTTGACGCGGATGCCGAAGCGCGCCAGTTCGCGCGCCATCGGCAGGGTCATCGCCACCACGCCGCCCTTGGAGGCGGCGTAGGCGGCCTGGCCGATCTGGCCTTCGTAGGCGGCGACGCTGGCGGTGTTGACGATGACGCCGCGCTCGCCGTCCTCGCCCGGGGCGTTGTGCTGCATCAGGTCGGCGGCGGCCTTGGCGACGTTGAAGCTGCCGACCAGATTGACCATCACCGTGCCCTGGAAGGTGGCCAGCGGCATCGGCGCCTCCTTGCCGAGCACGCGGCCGGCACCGAGGATGCCGGCGCAGTTCACCGCCGCGTTGAGTCCGCCGAGGAAGGCGCGTGCCGCGCCGAACTGGGCGGCCACCTGGGCCTCGTCGCTGACGTCGGTGCGCAGGTAGCAGGCCCGCTCCGCGCCCAGGGCGGCGACCGCGGCCGCGCCCTTGTCGTCGTTCAGGTCGAACAGCGCCACCTTGCCACCCTCGGCGACGATGCGTTGCGCCACCGCCAGGCCGAGGCCGGACACGCCGCCGGTGACCACCGCGTTGAGATCGGCAAGCTGCATGGATGTTCCCTCCCAGGAAAACCGCCATTTTAGAAGGTGTTGCGCCGTTTGCGGCGAGACGTCGTGGCAGTGGCGCTGTGGGGCGGGCGTGGGCAACGCCGCCCCGAGACGCGGCATCGGCGCTGTGCTGGGGAGGACAACGTGGACAGCGGTGCCAGTGCCACGCCGAGAGGGTGTCGTGCGCTTCGCCGGAATTGCCGCGTCGGCGCGCCGCACGCCTCGTCTCAAGGGCATGTCCAACGCGTGCGTCCACCACGATCCAGCCGGGTGCAGGTTGCTCTCCTGTAGGAGCGGCTTCAGCCGCGACAGGCTTTCCCCGGGACTGCGCCTGTCGCGGATTAAGCCGCTGCTAAAGGACGCTTCCCGTCGCTGTGCGAGGCGCCCTCAGCACGCGCAGGGGCGTCTCGGCGGACGTCATGCATGGCCGCCAGGTGCGGCCGTGCCGCCCGTGCCGAGCACCGCCGCGGCGCTCAGGCCTCGGCGGCCAGCGCCTGGCCGACCTTGCTGCCGGTCGGCCGGCCGAGTTTCTGCGCCAGCCAGCGCCCGGTCGCGGCCAGCGCCGGCAGGTCGATCCCGGTCTCCACGCCATTGCCGTGCAGCAGGTAGACCACGTCCTCGGTGGCGACGTTGCCGCTGGCGCCCTTGGCGTACGGGCAGCCGCCGGCGCCGGACACCGCGGCATCGACCACGCGCACGCCTTCCTCCAGGCAGGCGGCGATGTTGGCCAGGGCCTGGCCGTAGGTGTCGTGGAAGTGCACCGCCAGCGCCGCCATCGGCACCGCTGCGGCGACTGCGCGCAGCATCGTCCGCGCCTTGCCGGGCGTGCCCACGCCGATGGTGTCGCCCAGCGAGATCTCGTAGCAGCCCATCGCATGCAGCCGCTGCGCCACCCGCACCACGTCGGCCAATGGGACATCGCCCTGGTAGGGGCAGCCGAGCACGGTGGAGACGTAGCCGCGCACCTTGACCCCGTCCGCCGCCGCGCGCTCGAGCACCGGTGCGAAGCGCGCCAGCGATTCGTCGATGCCGGCATTGGTATTGGTGCGGTTGAAGGTCTCCGAGGCGGCCGTGAACACCGCCACCTCGCGCACGCCGACCGCGGCGGCGCGCGCGTAGCCCTGCAGGTTCGGGATCAGCACCGGATAGTCCACGCCCGGCACCTGCGCGATGCCGGCGTAGACCTCGGCCGCATCGGCCAGTTGCGGCACCCACTTCGGGCTGACGAAGCTGGTCGCCTCGATGCTGCGCAGGCCGGTACGTCCCAGCCGCGCGATCAGCTCGATCTTGTCGGCGGTGGCAACCCAGGCCTTCTCGTTCTGCAGGCCGTCGCGCGGGCCGACTTCGACGATGCGCACGCTGTCGCTCATCGCGCACGCTCCCGCGCCGGGAGTGTGCGCGTGCAGCGCGATGTCGGTCGGACGCCGCGCACGAGACGGGAAGCAACGAGGGTCATGGGAGACTCCTGATAAAGATGGGCGGTGCCACGGCGGCAGGCGCGGTCAGCGCCGCGCGCGCCGGCCCGAGGCGACGGATCAGGTCGTTGCCGGGCGGTGACAGACCGCTTCGATGTTGTGGCCGTCCGGATCCCGCAGGAACGCGCCGTAGTAGTCGGGGTGATAGTGCGGGCGCAGGCCGGGTGCGCCGTGGTCGCGGCCGCCGGTGGCCAGACCGGCGCGATGGAACGCATCCACCTGCGCGCGGCTGGCGGCGACGAAGGCCACGTGCACGCCATTGTTGCCGGCGTCGCGGCCGCCGTCGGCGATCCAGAAGCTGGGCTTGCCGTCGCGGCCGAAGCCGACGTGGCGTTGGCCGCCGCTCGCTTCGGCGCTTACCTGCATCACCACGTCCAGGTCCAGCGCGGCCAGGGCGGCGCGGTAGAACGCCAGGCTGCGTTCGAAATCGCTGCAGCGCAGGCCGAGATGGTCGATCGGGTTCATAGGCTGGCCCTCCAGGCCGGTTCGCGTTTCTCCAGGAACGCAGTCAGTCCTTCCTGGCCCTCGGCCGAAACCCGCAACTGCGCGATCAGGGCCGCGTTGGCCTGGTCCAGCGCATCGCGCTCGCCGCCGGCGGCGACCCGCCGCACCAGGGCCTTGGCGCCGGCGGCGGCCAGCGGCCCGGCCTGGCCGAGCAGGGCGACCTGGCGCTGCACGGCCGCGTCCAGTGCCTCCGGCGCCACCGCCTGGTGCACCAGGCCGATCTGCGCGGCGGTGGCGGCGTCGAAGGTTTCCGCGCTGGCGAACCAGCGCCGCGCCTGGCGCGCGCCGATCGCGGCGACCACATACGGCGAGATCACCGCCGGCAGCAGGCCCAGGCGGCTTTCGCTGAGCGCGAACCGCGCATCGGTGGCGGCCACGGCGATGTCGCAGCAGGCGACCAGGCCGACCGCGCCGCCGAACGCGGCGCCTTGCACCCGCGCGACGGTGGGCTTGGGCAGTTCGTCGAGCAGGCGCATCAGCCGCGCCAGGGCCAGCGCGTCGTCCAGGTTCTCCTGTTCGCCGGCGCCGGCCATCGAACGCATCCACTGCAGGTCGGCGCCGGCCGAGAAGGCGGGGCCGGCACCGGCCAGGACCAGCACCTGCACCTGCGGATCGGCGCCGATCTGCAGCAGGGCGTCGCTAAGTTGCGCGATCAGCGCGGCGTCGAAGGCGTTGCGGACCTCGGGTCGGTTCAGCTGCAGGGTCAGGACCTTGCCGGATCGTTGCAACAACAGGACATCGCTCATCGAACACGCTCGTACAAAGGGGAAACGGCAGCCATACGGCGATCATAGCCGGCCGTGCCGGCGCCGCCATGACGCGCCGCGGCGATGCTACAATTGATAACCATTCTTATCGACGGATCGTGCTGTGACGTTGTCCGACATGCCGTTGCGCAGCAGCGCCCTCGTGGAATCCGTGCACGACCGCCAGCCCAACGACGCCATCGCCCGGCGTCTGCGCGAGCTGGGCTTCGTCGCCGGCGAACAGGTGCAGGTGCTGACCAGCGGGCCGGTCGGCGGCGAACCGCTGCTGGTGCAGGTGGGCTATACGCGCTTCGCGCTGCGGCGCAGCGAGGCGGCGCGGGTGCAGGTCAGCGCGCTGGACGAGGTGCGGCCGTGAGTGCGGCCGCCGCGCCGCTGCGCCTGGCCCTGGTCGGCAACCCGAACTGCGGCAAGACCGCGCTGTTCAACCAGTTGACCGGCAGCAAGCAGAAGGTCGCCAACTACGCCGGCGTCACCGTCGAGCGCAAGGAGGGCCGTTTCCGCGCGCCGTCCGGGCGCGAATTCGCGGTGCTGGATCTGCCCGGCGCCTACAGCCTGCAGCCGGCCAGCCTGGACGAGGCGATCACCCGCGACCTGTGCCGCGGCTTCTACCCGGGCGAGCCGGCGCCGGACGTGCTGGTGTGCGTGGTCGATGCCACCAACCTGCGCCTGCACCTGCGCTTCGCGCTGGAGCTGCGCGAGCTGGGCAAGCCGATGCTGGTGGCCCTGAACATGGTCGACGCGGCGCAGCGCCGCGGCATCCAGATCGATCGCCAGGCGCTGGAGCAGGCGCTGGGCGTGCCGGTGATCGAGACCGTGGCGGTGCGCCGCAACGGCGCCCGCGCCCTGGTCGAGCGCCTGGATACGCTGGCGCCGGCACTGCCGCCGGCGGTGGCACCGGCCGAGGGGCAGGGCGACTACCACCAGCAGGTGCGCGCCATCCTCGCCGCGGCGGTGTCGATGCCGACCCGCACCTCGCGCATCGACGACGCGCTGGACCGCTGGCTGCTGCACCCGGTGGCCGGCCTGTTGACCCTAGTGCTGGTGATGTTCCTGATCTTCCAGGCGGTTTTCGCCTGGGCGCAGCCTGTGATGGACCTGATCGACGGTGGGACCAAGGCGCTAGGCGTCTGGGTCGGCGGAACGCTGCCGGAGGGGCCGCTGAACAGCCTGCTGGTGGACGGCATCATCGCCGGCCTCGGCGGCGTGGTGATCTTCCTGCCGCAGATCCTGATCCTGTTCGCCTTCATCCTGGCGCTGGAGGAATCCGGCTACCTGCCGCGCGCGGCGTTCCTGCTCGATCGCATGATGGCCGCGGCCGGCCTGTCCGGCCGCTCGTTCATCCCGCTGTTGTCCAGCTTCGCCTGCGCCGTGCCGGGGATCATGTCCACGCGCAGCATCCAGGACCCGCGCGACCGCCTGGCCACCATCCTGGTCGCGCCGCTGATGACCTGTTCGGCGCGCCTGCCGGTTTACACATTGCTGATCGCCGCGTTTGTGCCGCAGAAGCAGGTGTGGGGCGTGCTCAATCAGCAGGGCCTGGTGTTGTTCGGCCTGTACTTGGCGGCGATCGTCAGTGGATTGGCGGTATCGTGGACGATGAAGAAATGGCGCCGCGACAAGGGCGAGCATCCGCTGCTGCTGGAGCTGCCATCCTACCGCGTGCCGCACCTGCGCGACCTGGCGCTGGGCCTGTGGGAGCGCGCGGCGATCTTCCTCAAGCGCGTCGGCGGCATCATCCTGGCGTTGACCATCCTGCTGTGGTTCCTGCTGAACTTTCCGGCGCCGCCGGCCGACGCCACGCTGCCGGCGATCGACTACAGCTTCGCCGGCCGCATCGGCCACGCCATGACCACGGTGTTTTCGCCGCTGGGCTTCAACTGGCAGATCTGCATCGCGCTGATCCCCGGCCTGGCCGCGCGCGAGGTGGCGGTGTCGTCGCTGGCGACGGTGTACGCGCTGTCGGCGGCCGACGACGATGCCGCCGCGCAGGCGCTGTCGCCGCTGATCCACGACGGCTGGTCGCTGGCCACCGCGCTGTCGCTGCTGGTCTGGTACATCTACGCGCCGATGTGCATTTCCACGCTGGCCACGATCAAGCGCGAGACCAATTCGTGGAAGCAGATGAGCTTTGCCGCGTTCTACCTGTTCGCGCTGGCGTATCTGGCCTCGCTGGTCACCTACCAGGTCGCGGTGGCGCTGGGAGCCGGCTGAGATGAGCGCCTCGCTGCTGCTGCAGTATCTGGTGATCGCACTGGCGGTGCTGGTCAGTGCCTGGGTGGTGCTGAAGAAGCAGTTCCCGGGCACCTCGCGCAAGCTGCGCGGCGCGCTCGCGCTGCGCCTGCTCAGGCCGGGTCGTGCGGCGTGGCTGCAGGCGCTGGGCCGGCGCATCGCGCCGCCGGTCAGCGCCGGCGCAGGCGCCTGCGGCGGTTGCGATAGCTGCGGGCCGACGCCGCCGCGGCGGCACTGAGCCGCGTCACCCGTTGCCGGCCTTGCCGGCTGGCGCACCGCTTGTGCGCCGCACATGCGCGCCGCGATGGCGGCGACTATCCTATGCCGATGACCAGCCCATTCCCGTTCTCCCGCCGTGCGCAGGCGCTGACCAGTTCGGCGATCCGCGAAATCCTCAAGGTCACCGAACGCCCGGAGGTGATCTCCTTCGCCGGCGGCCTGCCGTCGCCGGAGACCTTCCCGGTCGCGCGCATGCGCGAGGCCTGCGACAAGGTGCTGCGCGACGCGCCGCAGGCGGCGCTGCAGTACGGCCCCACCGAAGGCTATCTGCCGCTGCGCGAATGGGTGGCGGCGCGGCTGAGCCGCGACGGCGCCAGCATCCGGCCCAGCCAGGTGCTGATCACCACCGGTTCGCAGCAGGGCCTGGACCTGCTCGGCAAGGTGTTCATCGACGAGGGCAGCAAGGTGCTGGTGGAGACGCCCAGCTACCTCGGCGCGCTGCAGGCGTTCTCGCTGTTCCAGCCGGCGTTCGCGGCGATGCAGTCGGACGACGACGGGCTGGTGGTGGACGCGCTGGACGCGCCGCAGCTGGACGGCGCGCGCTTCATGTACGTGCTGCCGAACTTCCAGAATCCGACCGGGCGGCGCCTGCCGTTGCATCGGCGCCAGGCGCTGGTCGCGCGCGCGACCGAGGCCGGTGTGTCCATCGTCGAGGACGATCCCTACGGCGAGCTGTGCTACAGCGGCGACACCCTGCCAAGCCTGCTGTCGATGAACCCGGACGGCGTCATCTACATGGGCTCGTTCTCCAAGGTGTTCGCCCCGGGCCTGCGCCTGGGCTACCTGGTCGCGCCGGAGGCGGTGCACGCCAAGCTGGTGCAGGCCAAGCAGGCCGCCGACCTGCACACGCCGTCGTTCAGCCAGCGCATCGTGTACGAGGCGGTACAGGACGGCTTCCTGGATGCGCACATCCCCGGCATCCGCGCCCTGTACGCCAGCCGCTGCGAGCAGATGCTCGCGGCCCTGGCCAAGTATTTCCCCACGCAGGTGCGCTGGAACCGCCCGGCCGGCGGCATGTTCATCTGGGTCGAACTGCCGCAGGGCATGGACGGTGGCGCGCTGCTGAGCAAGGCGATCGAGCGCAACGTGGCCTTCGTGCCGGGGGCGCCGTTCTTCGCGGTCGCGCCGCAGCGCAATACGCTGCGGCTGTCGTTCGTCACCGTGCCGGCCGAGCGCATCGAGACCGGCGTGCGCATCCTCGGCGCGCTGTTGCAGGACGAGGTCGCCGCGCTCCGGCGCGCGACGGCCTGAGCCCGGCATCGGGTCAGGCGATGACGGCTCCTGATTCCGCCGTGGCGGCGTGGACCATCGATGCGGTCCTGGTCGGTCGCGTCCAGGCGTTCACCCGTCCAGGCAGCCGCAGCGCGATCGACAAGCGGCCGCAGGCCGGGCGTCTGCGCATCGGCCTGGAGGGGCTGGAGCTGGACGAGCAGGGCGACCGCCGTGTGCATGGCGGCCCCGACAAGGCCTTGCATCATTATCCGCGCGACCATTACCCGGCCTGGCGCGAGGAACTGGGCGCGCATGCCTTGCTGGACGCGCCGGGCGCGTTCGGCGAGAACCTCAGCAGTTGCGGCGTGACCGAAGCCGACCTGTGCCTGGGCGATCGGTTGCGCCTGGGCACCGCCCTGGTCGAGGTCTCGCAGTCGCGGCAGCCGTGCTGGAAGCTGTCCGACCGCTTCGGCGTGGCCGCGCTGGCGCGGCGCGTGCAGGACAGCGGCCGCACCGGTTGGTACTACCGCGTGCTGCAGCCCGGCGAGGTGGCCGCCGGCGACAGTCTGGTGCTGCTGGAGCGTCCGCATCCACAGTGGTCTCTGGCGCGCCTGGTCGGCCTGCTGTACCGGCGCGAGATCGACCCGGCGCAACTGCAGGAGGTGCTGGCGCTGCCGCTGGTGCCGAACTGGCGCACCTTGTTCGAGCGGCGCTTGGCGCACCGCGCGGTGGAGGATTGGGACAAACGCTTGTTGGGGCAGGCGGCGGCCGAGTAGGGCGGTCGATCGCTCCGGCGAGTGCGCTCCCCTCTCGGCGGGAGCGGTGGCGTCGACAGGTGCATGCCCGATTGGGTGGGTGCAACGCGTCGGGGCTGAAGCCCCTCCCACAATGCCTTGCCAGCGGCGTCGTTGACCGTCTGTAGGAGCGGCTTCCGCCGCGACGAACGAGGCCGCGCTGTATCCGAAGCGCGGCGCCGTCCGCCTCGAGCATGCTCCGTGCAAGGCGATGCGGGTGCAGCGTCGATCGCGTAACGGCAGCAGGGCTCCGAGGGCTCCGCGTGAGATCGGGCGGTCCGGCGTCGGGGTTGAAGCCCCTCCCACAGGGGGTGTCCGATCGGCTGCGCTGTCTCTTGGCAGATGCCAAGTGCCAAGTGCCTCGCTCGGCGGCTTTTTGGTCGCTTCCAGTGCCGCCACGCCCTTGTGGGAGGGGCTTCAGCCCCGACGAGTGAAGCATCGCCACGTCCGAGGCGGTGCGTCGGGCGCTTGCGTCTCCGGTGCACGCGCCCTCTGTCGCACCCGCGCGCAAACCGCTAGCCTTGTGCCGATGACGACTTCTCCGCTGCGTGTGTTGATCCATGGTGCGTCCGGCCGGATGGGCCAGGCGTTGTTGCGGCTGGCCGCGCAGGACCCGGCGCTGCAGGTGGTGGCCGCGGTGGTGCGGCGCGCGCCGGCGCAGCGGGTGATCGACGGGGTGCCGTACTTCGCCGCGGCCGAGCTGGGCGGGGTGCCCGCTTTCGACGTGGCGATCGATTTCAGCCTGCCGCAGGGCTTCGACCCGGTGCTGGCCTTGTGCACGGCGCGCGGCGCGGCACTGGTGTCCGGCACCACCGGGCTGGAGGACGCGCAGCGGCAGGCGCTGGCCGCCGCCGCCGACCGCATTCCGCTGATCTGGGCATCGAACTTCAGCCTGGGTGTGGCGGTGCTGCACGATCTGGTCGAGCGCGCCGCCGCGGCGCTGCCGGGCTGGGATTGCGACATCGTCGAATCCCACCATGTGCACAAGCAGGACGCGCCTTCCGGCACCGCGCTGACCCTCGGCGCAGCCGCGGCACAGGGCGGCGCCACTGCGCGCTACGCCAGCCTGCGCGCCGGCGACATCGTCGGCGAGCATCTGGTGCAGTTCGCCGGACTCGGCGAGCGGCTCGAACTGGTGCATCGCGCCAGCAATCGCGACATCTTCGCCCGTGGTGCGCTGCATGCCGCTGCGCGCCTGCCGGGGCGTGCGCCCGGGGCCTACCGGCTGCGCGACCTGCTCGGCTGAACAGGCACTTCACCCAAACGGCTGGCGCGGACCGCCCCGCGTCGGTACAATTCTCGCTCGCCTGTTACCCATCGCCACGGACCCGGAGAAGCGCCGAGTTCGCGGTTTCTTGCAGCCTGCAAGTTGGTGGGGCAGGGTTCCTCTCTCCCCAAGGCGAACCCCGTGACTCAACCCGCAATCCTTGTCCTTGAAGACGGCACCGTGTTCGAGGGCGAATCCGTAGGCGCTGCCGGCCTGTCCGTCGGCGAAGTGGTGTTCAACACCGCCATGACCGGCTACCAGGAGATCCTCACCGATCCCTCCTACGCCCGCCAACTGGTCACGCTGACCTATCCGCATATCGGCAACACCGGCTGCACCGACCAGGACGACGAGGCCGCCCAGGTCTGGTCGGCCGGCCTGATCGTGCGCGACGTGCCGCGCCGCCCGAGCAACTGGCGCAACCAGGTGGCGCTGCCGGACTGGCTGATCCAGCGCGGCGTGGTCGCCATCGCCGGCATCGACACCCGCAAGCTGACCCGCATCCTGCGCGAGAAGGGCTCCCAGAACGGCGCGCTGATGGCCGGCGACGTGAACGTGGACACCGCGCTGGAAGCGGCGCGCAAGTTCCCGGGGCTCAAGGGCATGGACCTGGCCAAGGTGGTGTCCACCGACACCGCCTATCCCTGGCGCGACGGCCAGCTCGACCTGGACAGCAACGCGTTCGTGCAGGCCGAGCCCAAGTTCAAGGTCGTCGCCTACGACTACGGGGTCAAGTACAACATCCTGCGCATGCTCGCCGAGCGCGGCTGCGAGGTGACCGTGGTGCCGGCGCAGACGCCGGTCGCCGAGGTGCTGGCGATGAACCCGCACGGCGTGTTCCTGTCCAACGGCCCCGGCGACCCGGCCCCGTGCGACTACGCGATCGCCGCGATCAAGGAACTGCTGGCGCGCAAGATCCCGACCTTCGGCATCTGCCTGGGCCATCAGTTGCTGGCGCTGGCCGCCGGCGCGCAGACCCTGAAGATGGGCCACGGCCACCACGGCGCCAACCACCCGGTGCAGGACCTGGACAGCGGCCGGGTGATGATCACCTCGCAGAACCACGGCTTCGCGGTGGACGAGGCGACGCTGCCGGCCAACGTGCGCGTCACCCACCGCTCGCTGTTCGACGGCAGCAACCAGGGCATCGCGCTCACCGACGCGCCGGCCTTCAGCTTCCAGGGCCACCCGGAAGCCTCGCCGGGCCCGCGCGACGTGGCGCCGCTGTTCGATCGCTTCACCGCGCTGATGGCGGCGGCAGGCGCATGAACGTTCGCCAGCTGATGTTGGCAATTCTTCTGGCCTGCACTGGATCTGCAAATGCCGCCGACGTATCGGAGGCGCAGGCGTCGCAACTTTTTCAGATCATCGGATTGAAAGAGGCGGCTTCCATCTACGCCAAGGACTCGGTGGCGGCGGCGCCGTTGTTCCAGAAGCTCGGTTCAGATCAGAAAGGCTGCGTCGCTGGGCTCGTGGGAGAGGCGATCGCGCTGAATACCATGGCGCAGTTGAAGACGATCTTCCAGGATGACGATACGGCGGGGCGCTGGATCGCGTTTTCTGGAACACCTGCTGGCCAGCGCTACATGCACTATGTGGCCGCGAACGCAAAGGCCGTTTTTCTGAATCAACACAAGCCTGATGGCGCCGAACTGCTGCTTGGAATGAGCCCTGATCAAGCGGCGCAGGCGCGTGAATTCATCTCTTCGCCTGCGGGAATGGTGTTCCGCGCGGCACCGCCTCTGACTGTCCCCACCATGACGGAAGAGCAGCAGGCCGCGCTTGGGGATGAGCTCATCCATCGTTGTCGATTGTCCGAACATGATGTTTCCTGAACGACTTTAAACGTTAGGCGCTCAGCCTCAAAAACGTCGAAAGCCCAGACTTCGAGAAAGAAATGCCCAAGCGCACCGACCTCAAAACCATTCTCATCATCGGCGCCGGCCCGATCGTCATCGGCCAGGCCTGCGAGTTCGACTACTCCGGCGCGCAGGCGTGCAAGGCATTGCGCGACGAGGGCTACCGGGTGGTGCTGGTCAACAGCAACCCGGCCACGATCATGACCGACCCGAACATGGCCGACGCCGTGTACATCGAGCCGATCAACTGGCAGACGGTCGAGAAGATCATCGCCAAGGAAAAGCCCGACGCGCTGCTGCCGACCATGGGCGGGCAGACCGCGCTGAACTGCGCGCTGGACCTGGCCGACCACGGCGTGCTCGAGAAGTACGGCGTGGAGCTGATCGGCGCCAAGCGCGAGGCCATCCGCATGGCCGAGGACCGCGAACTGTTCCGCGTGGCGATGGGCGAGATCGGCCTGGAGTGCCCGAAGGCGGCGGTGGCGCACACCCTGGAAGAGGCGCTGGAGATCCAGGCCACGGTCGGCTACCCGACCATCATCCGCCCCAGCTTCACCCTTGGCGGCAGCGGCGGCGGCATCGCCTACAACCGCGAAGAGCTGATCGAGATCGTCGGCCGCGGCCTGGAGCTGTCGCCGACCAGCGAAGTGCTGGTCGAGGAATCGGTGCTGGGCTGGAAGGAGTTCGAGATGGAAGTGGTCCGCGACACCGCGGACAACTGCATCATCGTCTGCTCGATCGAGAACTTGGACCCGATGGGCGTGCACACCGGCGACTCGATCACCGTGGCCCCGGCGCAGACCCTGACCGACAAGGAATACCAGCGCCTGCGCGACGCCTCGATCGCGGTGCTGCGCAAGATCGGCGTGGACACCGGCGGCTCCAACGTGCAGTTCGGCATCAACGCGCAGACCGGCCGCGTGGTGGTGATCGAGATGAACCCGCGCGTGTCGCGCTCCTCGGCGCTGGCCTCCAAGGCCACCGGCTTCCCGATCGCCAAGGTCGCGGCCAAGCTGGCGGTGGGCTACACCCTGGACGAACTGAAAAACGAGATCACCGGCGGGCTGACCCCGGCCTCGTTCGAGCCGTCGATCGACTACGTGGTCACCAAGATCCCGCGCTTCGCCTTCGAGAAGTTCCCGCAGGCCGATGCGCGCCTGACCACGCAGATGAAGTCGGTGGGCGAGGTGATGGCGATGGGCCGCACCTTCTCCGAATCGCTGCAGAAGGCGCTGCGCGGCCTGGAGACCGGCAAGATCGGCCTCGACCCGACCGGCCTGGACCTGGCCAGCGAGGACGACCTGGCCGCGCTCAAGCGCGAACTGAAGGCGCCCGGCCCGGAGCGGCTGTTCTACGTCGCCGACGCGTTCCGCGCCGGCATGAGCGTGGAGCAGGTGCATGCGCTGTCGTTCATCGACCCCTGGTTCCTGGACCAGATCGAGGACCTGATGGCGCAGGAAGCGCAACTGGCCGCCGACGGCCTGGGCGCGCTGGACGCGGCGCGCCTGCGCACGCTCAAGCGCGCCGGCTTCTCCGATGCGCGCCTGGCGCAGCTGACCGGCACCAACGAGGCCGCGGTGCGCGCGCTGCGCCGCGCGCACAAGGTGCGCCCGGTGTACAAGCGGGTGGACTCGTGCGCGGCCGAATTCGCCACCAGCACCGCCTACCTGTACTCGACCTACGAGGACGAGTGCGAGGCCGCGCCGAGCGACCGCGAGAAGATCATGATCCTCGGCGGCGGCCCCAACCGCATCGGCCAGGGCATCGAGTTCGACTACTGCTGCGTGCATGCGGCGCTGGCGCTGCGCGAGGACGGCTACGAGACCATCATGGTCAACTGCAATCCGGAGACCGTGTCCACCGACTACGACACCTCCGATCGCCTGTACTTCGAGCCGCTGACCCTGGAAGACGTGCTGGAGATCGTCGAGCTGGAGCAGCCCAAGGGCGTGATCGTGCAGTACGGCGGGCAGACCCCGCTGAAGCTGGCGCGCGCGCTGGAGGCCAACGGCGTGCCGGTGATCGGCACCTCGCCGGACTCGATCGACCTGGCCGAGGACCGCGAGCGCTTCCAGCAGCTGGTCGACCAGCTTGGCCTGAAGCAGCCGCCGAACCGCATCGCCCGCAACGCCGAGGAAGCGCTGGTGCTGGCGCGCGAGATCGGCTATCCGCTGGTGGTGCGCCCGAGCTACGTGCTCGGCGGCCGCGCCATGGAGATCGTCTACGGCGAATCCGACCTGGCGCGCTACGTGCGCGACGCGGTCAAGGTCTCCAACGATTCGCCGGTGCTGCTGGACCGCTTCCTCGACAATGCGGTGGAAGTGGACGTGGACATCATCGCCGACCACAGCGGGCAGGTGTTGATCGGCGGCGTCATGGAGCACATCGAGGAAGCCGGCGTGCACTCGGGCGATTCGTCCTGCTCGCTGCCGCCGTACTCGCTGTCGGCGGCCACCCAGACCGAGCTGCGCCGCCAGGTGGTCGAACTGGCCAAGGCGCTGAACGTGGTCGGGCTGATGAACACCCAGTTCGCGGTGCAGGTCAACGATGCCGGCGACGACATCGTCTACCTGCTGGAAGTGAACCCGCGCGCCTCGCGCACCGTGCCATTCGTGTCCAAGGCGATCGGCGTGCCGCTGGCCAAGATCGCCGCGCGCTGCATGGCCGGCAAGTCCCTGGCCGAGCAGGGCGCGCTGAAGGAAATCGTGCCCGACTACTACTCGGTGAAGGAGGCGATCTTCCCGTTCGCCAAGTTCCAGGGCGTCGATCCGATCCTCGGCCCGGAGATGCGTTCCACCGGCGAGGTGATGGGCGTGGGCCGCAGCTTCGGCGCGGCGTTTGCGCGTGCGCAGGAAGCCGGCGGCATCAAGGCGCCGCCGCTGGGCAAGGCCTTCGTGTCGGTGCGCGATCCGGACAAGCAGCGCGTGCTGCCGGTGGCGCAGGCGCTGGTCGAGCGCGGCTACACCCTGGTCGCCACCCGCGGCACCTGCGCCTGGCTGCAGCAGCACGGCCTGCAGTGCGAGCAGGTCAACAAGGTCGCCGAGGGCCGCCCGCACATCGTCGACCTGATCAAGAACGGCGAAATCGTGTATATCGTCAACACCACCGAGGGCCGGGCGGCGATCTCCGACTCGTTCTCGATCCGCCGCGAAGCCCTGCAGCATCGCGTCACCTATTCGACCACGGTCGCCGGCGCGCGTGCGCTGGTGCATTCACTGGAATTCCGCGGCACCGGTCCGGTCTGGGCGCTGCAGGAACTGCACAAGGAGCTGGAAGCGTGAGAGCCCCGATCACCATGCAAGGCGCGCAGCGGCTGCGCGAGGAACTGGATCACCTGAAGTCGGTCAAGCGTCCCGAAGTCATCACCGCGATCGCCGAGGCGCGCGCGCATGGCGACCTCAAGGAGAACGCCGAGTATCACGCCGCGCGCGAACAGCAGGGTTTCATCGAAGGCCGCATCAAGCAGTTGGAGAGCGAGCTGTCGCACGCCGAGGTCATCGACGTCAGCAAGCTGGCGGTCGGCAGCAAGGTGGTGTTCGGCGCCACCGTGACCCTGGCCGACGTCGAGACCGACGAGGAAAAGCGCTACCAGTTGGTCGGCGACCTGGAAGCGGACATCAAGCAGGGCCTGATCGCGATCTCCTCGCCGTTGGCGCGCGCGCTGATCGGCAAGATGGAAGGCGACAGCGTCAGCATCGATGCCCCGGCCGGACGCCGCGAGTACGAGATCGTCAGCGTCGCCTACGTCGGCTGATCCGATGGCCGTCGCCACCTTGCTGTTGCCGGAGCGGGTGCGCCTGGCCGGCGCCGTGCTGGCCGGCGAGGTGGCGCGCGCGTTCGGTCGTGCCGACCGCGTGCAGGCCGCACCGGGCGGCGAGGCGCAGTTGCGGCGGCACTTCGTGCTGGCCGACGACAGCCTGCCGGCCGCGGCGCTGACCCGGCAACTGGACGCCAGCGATGCCGGCGACGGCCTGTGGCTGCGCGCCGATCCGGCCTACGTGGTGCCGGACATGCAGGGCGCGCGGCTGATGGCGCATGGCGACATGCTGCCGCTCGACGCGGTGGACCTGGACGCGCTGCTGCCGGCGGTGCAGGGCCTGTTCGCCGAGAGCGGGCTGACCCTGGACGCGCCCGATCCCACCCGCTGGTACCTGCGGCTGCCGGCCGACAGCGTGCTGCCGGCGTTCGCAGCGCCCGCGCAGGTGCTCGGTGCGGATTTGTTCGATCACCTGCCGCAGGGCGAGGACGCGCGCCGCTGGCGCGCCCTGCTGACCGAGGCGCAGGTGCTGCTGCATCAGCACCCCTGGAACCGCGAGCGCGTCGCCCGCGGCCAGCCGGCGATCAATTCGCTGTGGTTCTGGGGCGGCGGCCGCCTGCCGGCCACGGTCGGCACCGCGCACGCGCAGGTGCGCAGCCGCGACCCGCTGTTGCGCGCACTGGCCCAGGCCGCCGGCATCGGCGTCGCCGAGGCGCAGGCGCCGCGGGTCGATGCGCTGGTCGACCTGCGCCAGCTGCGCGCACCCGAGCAGTTCGTCGGCGAGGTGGTGCAGCCGCTGCTGCAGGCGCTGCGCGAGGGTGAGTTGCAGCAGCTGCAGCTGGATTTCGAGGACGGCACCTGTTTCCGCATCGCGCCCGCGCAACGCTGGCGCCTGTGGCGGCGGCCGCTGTCGCGCCTGGACGCATGAGTTCGGTCACGCGCATCGTGCGGCGGCCCGTGGCGGCCGCGGCCGGCCCGTGGCACGCGGCCACGTTGCCGCTGTTGCGGCGCATCTACGCCGCGCGCGGCGCGCACGACAGCGACCTGGCGCAGCCCAGGCTGGCGCAGCTGTTGCCGCCGGATGCGCTGAGCGGCATCGACGCGGCGGTGGCGTTGCTGGCCGAGGCGATCGTCGCCGGCAAGCGCATCCTGGTGGTCGGCGATTTCGATTGCGACGGCGCCACCGCCTGCGCGGTGGCGGTGCGCGGGCTGCGCCTGCTCGGCGCCGCGCAGGTGCTGCACGCGGTGCCCAATCGCATGGTCCACGGCTACGGGCTGTCGCCGGCGCTGGTGGCGGAACTGGCGCCATTGCGGCCGGACCTGCTGGTCACGGTGGATCACGGCATCGCCTGCCATGCCGGCGTCGCCGCGGCCAAGGCGCTGGGCTGGCAGGTGCTGGTCACCGACCACCACCTGCCGGGGCCGACCTTGCCGCCGGCCGATGCCATCGTCGATCCGAACCTGGCCGGCGACGCGTTCCCGAGCAAGGTGCTGGCCGGCGTCGGCGTGATCTTCTACGTGCTGTTGGCGCTGCGCCGGCACCTGCGCGCGCAAGGTGCGTTCGCCGCCGCGCCGCCGGACCTGGGCGTGCTGCTGGACCTGGTCGCGGTCGGTACCGTCGCCGACCTGGTGCCGCTGGATCCGAACAATCGCGCGCTGGTGTCGGCCGGCCTGCGCCGGCTGCAGCGCGGCGAGGGGTGTGTTGGGCTGCGGGCGCTGATCGAGGCCAGCGGCCGCGACCCGGCGCGGCTCAGCGCCAGCGACATCGGCTTCGCCCTGGCGCCGCGGCTCAACGCCGCCGGCCGCCTCGAGGACATGGCCCTGGGCATCGAACTGCTGTTGTGCGAGGACCCGCAGCAGGCGCGCGCGATCGCCGCGACATTGGAAGAGATCAACGCCGAGCGCCGCGCCGTGCAGCAGCAGATGACCGACGAGGCCGAGGCGGTGGTGGCGCAGGCGCTGCTGGCCGCGCCTGAGCAACCGCCGGTGGCGGTGTGCCTGTTCGATGCGCAGTGGCATCCCGGCGTGATCGGCTTGGTCGCCTCGAAGATGAAGGACCGCCTGCACCGGCCGGTGATCGCCTTCGCCCCGGCCGAGCCGGGCAGCACCCAGTTGCGCGGCTCGGCGCGTTCGATCCCGGGCTTCCACATCCGCGATGCGATGGCGGCGGTGGAAGCGCAGCGGCCAGGGCTGATGGAGAAGTTCGGCGGCCACGCCATGGCCGCCGGCCTGAGCCTGCGCCAGGACGCGTTGGCCGAGTTCGAACAGGTGTTCCGCGCGCATGCGCTGGCCAGCCTGGACGCGGAACTGCTGCAGGCCGAACTGCTCAGCGACGGCATGCTGGACCCGCACGAACTCGACCACCGCCACGCCGAGGCGCTGCGCCAGGGCGGGCCGTGGGGGCAGGGCTTTCCCGAACCGCTGTTCGACGGCGAATTCGAGGTGCTGCAGTGGCGCGTGTTGAAGGAGCGCCACCTCAAGTTGAGCCTGCGCTGCCCGGGCCGCGCCGCGCCCTTGAACGCGATCCACTTCAACGGCTGGCACGGCCGCGAACCGGGCCGGCGCGTGCACGTCGCCTACCGCCTGGTCGCCGACGACTACCGCGGCGGCGACGCCGTGCAACTGGTGGTGGAGCACTGCCAACCGCTGGGTGATTGAGTCCCCGGCGGTCTGCCGGCGCAGGCGGCGCCGTACCCTCACCCCAACCCCTCTCCCGGTTGAAGAGGGGCGACGCGGCTTCCTTCTCCTGCCTGGAGAAAGTGGCCCGCAGGGCCCGATGAGGGGCAGGTAGTACAGGCAATGATCGGGTGCGCCGCGCGTGCCGGACCCTCATCCCAACCCCTCTTCCGATGGGAAAGGGGCGACGCGGCTCCCTTCTCCCCTCGGGAGACGGTGTCCCGCAGGGGCGGATGAGGGGAGGGCGCGGCCTCGGTCGCCTCACGTCCGACAGCACGCCCCCAACCCCGTTGCGCCATGGCGAACGTTCTAGCCATACCGTCCCATCAAGGAGCGATCCATGCCGTTCATCGTGCGCAGAGGCCTGTGCGGGTTGTTGCTTTCGTTGTCGGCGTTCGCCGTGGCAGCCGCCGGCGCGCGCTCCGCCGTACCGCAGCAGCAGTTGGTCGCCCCATTGCTGCGCACCGATGCCGGCGAGCGCCCGGTCGAGCTGCGCGCGGCGACGGTGCGTGCGCATGCCGCCGCCGGCCTGGCCGAGACCACGGTGGAGTTGGAGTTCTTCAATCCCAATGCGCGGGTGCTGGAAGGGCAACTGGCGTTCCCGCTGCGCGCGGGGCAGCAACTCAGCGGTTTCGCCCTGGACATCGACGGGCAGATGCGCGACGCGGTGCCGGTGCCCAAAGAGCGCGGGCGCCAGGTGTTCGAGGCGGTCGAGCGGCGCGGCGTGGATCCGGGCCTGCTCGAGCAGACCGCTGGCAACCAGTTCCGGCTGCGCGTCTATCCGCTGCCGGCGCATGGCAGCCGCCATGTGCGCCTGGTCTATCGCGAATCGCTGCCGCGCACCGCGACCGGCTGGCAATGGCGGTTGCCGCTGGCGTATGCGGCCAGCGCGAGGTCGCTGCAGGTAGCGCTGAGCACGCAGGCCGCGCCCATCGAGCACGCGCTGGCGGCGCCTGGCATGCGCCTGCTGCCGACAGCCGACGGCGGTTATGCGGCGGCCTGGTCCGGGACCCCGGCGCAGTTGCCGCCGGAATTGACGCTGTCGCTGCGCGCGAGCGCGGCGCCGCGCGTGGCGACCGGCGTCCACGAGGGCCAGCGCTATTTCCAGGCGCTGGTGCCGATCGCCGACCTGCATGGCCCGCGGCCGCTGCCGCAACGCATCGGCCTGCTGTGGGATGCGTCCGGTTCGGCGCGGCAGCGCGATATCCCCGCCGAACTGGCCTTGCTGCAGCGCTATTTCGCCGCGGTCGGCACGGCCCAGGTCGAGTTGATCGTGCTGCGCGACCGCGCCGAGGCGCCGCGCCAGTTCCAGGTGCGCAATGGCGACTGGGGCGCCTTGAAGGCGGCCTTGCAGGCCGAGCAGCCGGATGGCGCCAGTGCGCTGGGCGCCTGGCAACCGGCGGCGCAGGTGCAGGAGTACCTGCTGTTCAGCGATGGCCTGGGCAACTACGGTGCGCAGACCATGCCGACGCTGGCACCGGGACAGCGCCTGTATGCGATCGACTCGGCCGGCGCGCACGCCGATGCCGCGCGCCTGGCGGCGATCGCCGAAGCGCGCGGCGGACGCGCGATCGCGCTGCAGGGCCTGCAGGGGGTGCAGGTCGCCAGCGAGCGCCTGTTGCAGCGCGGCGGCGAACTGGTCGCGATGGCGGGCAGCCAGGTCGCCGATCTGGTCGCCGAGTCGCGCTACGCCGACGAGGGCTACCTGCGCATCGCCGGGCGCCTGCTGGGGCCCGACGCGGCGCTGCAGCTGGAGATCGCCACGGCGGCCAGCACCCGCCGCCTGCGCCTGCCGCTGCGTGCGGCCTCTGAGGTGCCCGGCGATCTGGTCCCTGGCGCATGGGCGCGGGCCATGCTGCGCAGTCTGTCCGCCGACCCGCTGGGCTCGGCCGCGCGCCGCCAGGCATTGGCCACGCGCTTCGGCCTGGTCAGCGCCGACACCTCGCTGCTGGTGCTGGAGAGCGCCGACGACTACGTCCGCTACGCCATCCCGGCGCCGCCGGCGCTGCGTGCGGCGGTGGCGCGCGCACAGGCGCAACGCCAGCAGACCAATGACGACACGCGCAGGCAACGCATCGACCGGGTCGCCGAGGCGTTCGCGCAGCGCGTCGCCTGGTGGCAGCGCCGCTTTCCCGAGGACGCGCCGCCGCAGATGCTCGCGCAGGAACGGCAGCGCCGCGCCGAGCCGGCGGGACAGAACGATGCCCACATGGCAGCGGTGTCCGCATCGCTTGCGATGGCGCCGCCCTCGCCACCGGCGCCTGCCGCCATGGAGGCGCCGGCACCGGCACCGGCACGGATGCTGGCCGCGCCGGCGAGCCTGGACGCGATCGCCGTTGCCGGCGACGCGGGCGCATCCGCGGCCGGCGGCAGTGCAGGGCCCGTCACGATCTCCCTGGCCTTGCAGCCCTGGCAGCCGGATTCGGCGTATGCGCGGCGCCTGCGTGCGGCCGCGGCGGAGGCGGTGTATCCGCTGTACCTGAGCGAACGCGCCGCGCACGCCGACAGCGTGGCGTTCTATCTGGACGTGGCCGACGTCCTGTTCGCGCGCGGGCAGCGCGAGTTGGCCCTGCGCGTGCTGTCCAACCTGGCCGAGCTGCAGTTGGAGAACCGTCACGTGCTGCGTGTGCTCGGCTACCGGCTGCTGCAGGCCGGCCGCGCCGATCTGGCGGTGCCGGTGTTCGAGCAGGTAGTGCGGCTGGGCGAGGAGGAGCCGCAGAGCTTCCGCGACCTGGGCCTGGCCCAGGCCGCGCGCGGCGACGCGCAGGCGGCGATCGCGCAGCTGTACCAGGTGGTGGTGCGCGACTGGGACCCGCGCTTCGACGGGGTGAGCATGATCGCGCTCGACGAGCTGAACGCGATCGTGGCGCGTGCGCCGCAGCCGCTGGATACCGGCTTCGTCGATCCGCGGCTGCTGCGCAATCTGCCGCTGGACCTGCGCGTGGTGCTGAACTGGGACAGCGACAACAGCGACATGGACCTGTGGGTGACCGATCCCAATGGCGAGCGCTGCTACTACGGCAACCGCGCGACTTACCAGGGGGGCCAACTGTCGCCGGATTTCACCGGCGGCTACGGGCCGGAGGAGTTCTCGCTGCGTAGGGCCAAGCCCGGCAAGTATCGGGTCGAAGCGAACTTCTTCGGCGACCGCCAGCCGCTGGTCACCGGCGCCACCACCTTGCACCTGCAACTGAGCACGGGCTGGGGCACGGCCTCGCAGCGCGACCAGCAGGTGACGCTGCGCCTGACCGAGCGCAAGGAGACGGTGCTGGTCGGCGAGTTCGAGGTGCGCTGAGCCGGCCGTGGCGCGTCGGCGTGGCCATGCCGGCGCGCTACACTTCGCCGATGTCCGATCCATCCGGCGCCAGCGCCTATTCCCGTTTCCAGCCCTGGCGCCGCAGTTTCGAGATCGGCTTCTGGGTCGTGTTGACCCTGATCAACGCCACCGCCAACAGCGTCACGGTGCTGATCGATATTCGCAAGACCGGGCTGCACTTCGCCGCGTGGGAGCCGGTGGTGTGGGAGTGGTCGAGCAATCTGATGTTCCTGCTGATCGTGCCGTTGGTGGTGGTGCTGACCCGGCGCTACCCGCTGCACTGGGACACCTGGCGACGCCGGCTGCCGGGCTATCTGCTGGGCAGCGTGGCGCTGTCGGTGCTGCACGTGCTGGGGATGGTCGCCCTGCGCAGCCTGGTCTACCGCCTGCAGGGTCAACACTACGACTTCGGCCCGTGGCCGCAGGGCCTGGCCTACGAATACCTCAAGGACGTGCGCAGCCTGGCCTCGATCGCGCTGTGCGTGGAGATGTACCGGTTCCTGCTGCGGCGCTGGCAGGGCGAGGCGGCGCTGCTCGGCGCGCCCGACGCCGGCCCGCCGGTGGGGTCGCTGGAACTGCCGGAGCGCTTCCTGGTGCGCAAGCTGGGCCGCGATTTCCTGGTCGCCGCGGCCGACATCGAATGGCTGCAGGCCTCGGGCAACTACGTCAACCTGCGCGTGCGCGGCCACGACTATCCGCTGCGCAGCACCATGGCCGCGATCGAGGCGCGGCTGGATCCGGCACGGTTCGTGCGCATCCACCGCAGCTACATCGTCAACCTGGCCAGCGTGGTCTCGATCGAGCCGCTGGAGGCGGGCGAGGCGCGGGTGCACCTGCGCGACGGCAGCCAGGTCCCGTGCAGTCGCCGCTACCGTGCCGCGCTGCGCGTGGCGGCCGGGGAGGGCGAGGCCGCCGCGGTCCAGTAGCGCTGTGGCGCGGCGGCCGGAATTGCTAGAATCGCGCTCTTGTCTGCCGGAAAACGCCGCAATGATCGAACTCAATCCGATTCGCCACCGCATCGCCGATCTGTCCGATCGGGTGCTGTCGCTACGGGGGTTTCTTTGACTACGACGCCAAGAAGGAGCGTCTAGAGGAAGTCACCCGGGAGCTGGAGAGCCCCGACGTCTGGAACGACCCCGAGCGCGCCCAGGGCCTTGGCCGCGAACGCGCCAGCCTGGAGAAGACCGTCGGCGGCATCGCCAGCGTGCTCGATGGCCTGAACGAATCGCTGGAATTCCTGGAACTGGCCGAGAGCGAGAACGACGAGGCCACCGCGCAGGCGGTGCTGGCCGACGTCGACCGCTTCCAGGCGCAGGTGGAGAAGCTGGAATTCCAGCGCATGTTCTCCGGGCAGATGGACGCCAGCAACGCCTTCGTCGACATCCAGGCCGGCGCCGGCGGCACCGAGGCCCAGGACTGGGCCGAGATCCTGCTGCGCATGTACCTGCGCTGGTGCGAGTCGCGCGGCTGGAAGACCGAGCTGATGGAAGTCTCCGGCGGCGAAGTGGCCGGGATCAAGTCCGCCACGCTGCGCGTGGAAGGCGACTTCGCCTACGGCTGGCTGAAGACCGAGACCGGCGTGCACCGGCTGGTGCGCAAGTCGCCGTTCGACTCGGACAACCGCCGCCACACCAGCTTCACCTCGGTGTTCGTGTCGCCGGAGGTGGACGACAACATCGACATCGACATCAACCCGGCCGACCTGAAGACCGACGTGTACCGGTCCTCCGGCGCCGGCGGCCAGCACGTCAACAAGACCGAGTCGGCGGTGCGCATCACCCACGTGCCCACCGGCATCGTGGTGGCCTGCCAGACCGGGCGCAGCCAGCACCAGAACCGCGACAACGCGATGAAGATGCTGGCCGCCAAGCTGTACGAGCTGGAGATCCAGAAGCGCAACGCCGAGCGCGATGCGGTGGAGGCGACCAAGTCCGACATCGGCTGGGGCAGCCAGATCCGCAACTACGTGCTCGACCAGAGCCGGATCAAGGACCTGCGCACCGGCGTGGAGCGCTCGGACACCCAGAAGGTGCTCGACGGCGACCTGGACGAGTTCGTCGAGGCCAGCCTCAAGTCCGGCCTGGAAGCCGGCGCGAAACGCAGCGACGCCTGAACCGGCGGCCTCCGTCCTGGCGACGGAGGCCGTGCCGCGGCACACGGCCTCGCCGGCTGGTGCATTCTTTCCCTTCCTCACGCATCCCCCATCCCATGACCGAGCAGACCCCCGCGCCGTCCCTTCCCGTCGACGAGAACAGCCTCATCGCCGAACGGCGCGCCAAACTCGCCGCGTTGCGCGCGCAGGGCGTGGCCTATCCGAACGATTTCCGCCGCAGCGACTTCGCCGGCGATCTGCAGGCCGAGTTCGCCGACGCCGAGCGCTGGACCGCCGAGGCGCTGGAGGGGCAGGGCCGCAGCCTGCGCCTGGCCGGGCGCCTGCTGGCCAAGCGGGTGATGGGCAAGGCCAGCTTCGTGCAGCTGCAGGACGAGTCCGGGCGCGTCCAGCTGTTTCTGCAGGCCAACGCCCTGGGCGAGGCCTACGACGCCTTCAAGGGCTGGGACATCGGCGACATCATCGGCGTGGAGGGCGGGTTGACCCGCACCAAGACCGGCGAGCTGTCGATCAAGGCCACCGGGCTGCGGCTGCTGACCAAGGCGCTGCGCCCGTTGCCGGACAAGTGGCACGGCCTGTCGGACGTGGAGCAGCGCTACCGCCAGCGCTACGTGGACCTGATCGTGTCGCCGGAGGCGCGCGAGGTGTTCGTCAAGCGCTCCAAGATCATCCGCGCCATGCGCGCCTGGCTGGACGCGCGCCGCTTCCTGGAAGTGGAGACGCCGATGATGCACTACATCCCCGGCGGCGCCACGGCCAAGCCGTTCACCACCCACCACAACGCGCTGGACCTGGACCTGTACCTGCGGGTGGCCCCGGAGCTGTACCTGAAGCGGCTGGTGGTCGGCGGCCTGGAACGGGTCTACGAAATCAACCGCAATTTCCGCAACGAAGGCGTCAGCACCCGGCACAATCCGGAATTCACCATGATGGAGCTGTACGAGGCCTACGCCACGTACCACGAGGTGATGGACCTGACCGAGAACGTCATCCGCGACGTCGCCCGCGAGGTGCTGGGCACCACCCAGGTGCACTGGGACGGCGCCGACATCGACCTGGCGCCGGCGTTCCGCCGCTGGCGCATGGACGAGGCGGTGCGCCACCACAACCCGGAGATCAGCGTCGCCGACTGCACCGACCGCGAGGCGCTGCTGCGCCACTGCGAGCGGCTGAAGATCCGCACCAAGCCGTCCTACGGCTGGGGCAAGCTGCTGCTGGAGATCTTCGAGGCCACCGTCGAGCACACCCTGATCCAGCCCACCTTCATCACCGACCACCCGGTCGAGGTGTCGCCGCTGGCCCGTTCCAGCGACACCGAGCCGGGCTATACCGATCGCTTCGAGCTGTTCATCAACGGCAAGGAGATCGCCAACGGCTTCTCCGAGCTCAATGACCCGGAAGACCAGGCGGCGCGGTTCCAGGCCCAGGTGGCGGCCAAGGAAGGGGGGGACGACGAGGCCATGCACTTCGACGCCGACTACATCCGGGCACTGGAAGTGGGACTGCCGCCGACCGGTGGCCTGGGCATCGGCATCGACCGACTGGTAATGTTGCTTACCGGCAGCAGCTCGATCCGTGACGTGCTGCTGTTTCCGTACATGCGTCCGGAGGCTTAACCTAGCCGCGGACGAGGTGGCGCGGTTCTTGCACTAGGCGTTGCACGCAAAAGGAAGTGAGGTGGACGGGTCGGCGTGATTGGGCGCAGGCGCGTTCCCGTTGTCGTCTCAGCAGCCCGCGCAGATGCGACGGGCGGAGGATTGCAGATGCATGATGCCAGCATGAGCCTCTCCGGCGCGTCCTCGAACGGGGACCGTCTCCACTGGGCGGACGGAAGCGACAATCGTTTGAACATCGTCATCGTCGACGATCAGACCTCCGCGCGCACGATGCTGCGGCATGTCATCGAGGACATCGCCCCGGAACTGACCGTGCGCGACTTCGGCGACTCGCAGGCCGCGCTGGCCTGGTGCGAGGCGGGCAAGGTCGATCTGCTGTTGCTCGACTACCGCATGCCGGGCATGGACGGGCTGGAGTTCGCGCGGCGCCTGCGCCGGCTGCCCAAGCACCGCGACATTCCCATCATCCTGATCACCGTGGTCGGCGACGAGCCGATCCGCCAGGCGGCCCTGGAAGCGGGGGTGATCGACTTCCTGGTCAAGCCGATCCGCCCGCGCGAGTTGCGCGCGCGCTGCCACAACCTGCTGCAGCTGCGGCTGCAGAGCGAGAACATCAAGCAGCGCGCGATGTCGCTGGAGCAGCGCCTGCTGGCCAGCATGCGCGAGGTCGAGGAACGCGAGCGCGAGACCCTGTCGCGGCTGGCGCGGGCCATCGAGTACCGCGACGTCGGCACCAGCGCCTACCTGGAACGGATGGCGCACGTGGCCGGGCTGATCGCCGAGCAGCTGGGCCTGTCCGAGGACGAGGTGCGGGTCATCGAGATGGCGGCGAGCCTGCACGACATGGGCAAGATCGCCATTCCCGACGCGGTGCTGCTCAAGCCGGGCAAGCTCAACGAGGACGAGATGGCGGTGATGCGCATGCACCCGCGCATCGGCTACGAACTGCTCAGCGGCAGCCAGAACCGCTTCATCCAGGTCGGCGCGCTGATCGCCCTGCGCCACCATGAGCGCTACGACGGCAGCGGCTACCCGGACGGCCTGGTCGGCGAGGCGATTCCGCTGGAAGCGCGGATCGTGGCGGTCGCCGACGTGTTCGACGCGCTGATCTCGCCGCGCCCCTACAAGGAAGCCTGGACCATGGATGCGACCCTGGCCTATCTGTACGCCCAGCGCGGCCGCCTGTTCGACCCGCGTTGCGTGGACGCGCTGTTCCGCGGCCGCGAGCAGCTGCAGGTGATCTGCGAGAAATTCTCCACCGCCTCGGCGCGACCAGGAGTCTGACATGATCTCGGCGATCAGGTTGGTGCGGCAACGCTTCGCGGAGCGCAAGGATACCGAGCACGGCCAGGCGTTCGTCCGCATCTGCATGGTCGCGCTGATCCTGGCGTACGAACTGGCGTTCTCGCACGATTGGGACATCGCCCCGCGGCAGCGCGCCTACGTCATCGGCCTGACCCTGATCTCGCAGGCCGTGGCCCTGGCCTTGATGACCTGGATCCTGGTCCGGCCGCAGCGCTCGGACGTGCGCCGGATCATCGGCATGGTCGCCGACTACGGGCTGATGTCGATGGCGATGAGCGCGATCGGCGAACCGATGGCCTGCATCTACGTCGTCATCATGTGGGTCACTATCGGCAATGGCCTGCGCTACGGCAACCGCTATCTCTACTTGGCCGTGGCCATGGCCGTGGCCAGTTTCAGCATCACGCTGATGACCAGCGAGTACTGGATCGCCAATCGCGGCCTGGGCATCGGCCTGCTGGTCGGCCTGGCCGCCATCCCGCTGTACCTGTCCGGGCTCTTGCGGCAATTGACCAGCACCACCGCCGAGGCGCGCCGTGCCAGCGAGGCCAAGAGCCGCTTCCTGGCCAACATGAGCCATGAGTTCCGCACCCCGTTGAACGGCCTGTCGGGCATGACCGAGGTGCTGGCGACCACGCGCCTGGACGCCGAGCAGCGCGAGTGCGTCAACACCATCCAGGCGTCGGCGCGCAGCCTGTTGTCGCTGGTCGAGGAAGTGCTGGACATTTCCGCGATCGAGGCCGGCAAGCTGCGGCTCGACAAGCGCGATTTCTCGCTGCGCGAAACCCTGGAGGGGATCAGCCTGATCCTGCAGCCGCAGGCACGGGCCAAGCACCTCGCCTACCAGGTGGATGTCGCCCCGGACGTGCCGGACTATCTTTCCGGCGATCCGGGTCACCTGCGCCAGGTGCTGCTGAACCTGGCCGGCAACGCCATCAAGTTCACCGAGGCCGGCCGGGTCGATATCCGGGTGCGCCTGCACAAGAACGAGCAGGGGCAGCCGAAGCGCCTGAGTTTCGACATCGTCGATACCGGGATCGGGGTCGCGCCGGACATGCGGCCACGCCTGTTCGAGGCGTTCGAACAGGCCGACGTCGGCCTGGCGCGCCGCTACGAAGGCAGCGGTCTAGGCACGACGATCGCCAAGGGCCTAGTCGAGGCGATGGGGGGCAGCATCGGCTACCAGGAGAATGCGCCGCGCGGCAGCCATTTCTGGTTCGAACTGCCGTTCGTGGCCGCGGCGGTCCCGACGTCGGCGGACTTCGTTGCGCCGGCGGCCAGCGTGCCGACGGCCGCCGAGGAGGTCGATACCAGCGGCAACGTCATCGCATTCTCCGATCCGTTCCTGCGCCACCGCGCGCGGGTGCGCGGCATGCGCATCCTGGTTGCCGACGACCACGCCGCCAACCGCATGGTGCTGCAGCGCATGCTGCAGAAGGCCGGCCATCGCGTCATCTGCGTCGATGGCGCGGAGGCGGTGCTGGACGCGCTGGCCGAGACCGAATTCGATGCGGTGATCGTCGATCTGCACATGCCGGGCATGAGCGGCCTGGACATGCTGCGGCAGTTGCGGGTGATGCAGGCCGGCGGGCCGCGCACGCCGGTGGTGGTGCTCAGCGCCGACGTCACCCCCGAGTCGATCCAGCGTTGCGAGCAGGCCGGCGCGCGCACCTTCCTGGCCAAGCCGGTGGTGGCCAACCGCCTGCTGGATACGCTCTCCGACATCGCGATGGAAGGGCGCTTGCGGGTCGGCAGCGAGATGGCGGCGCGGCAGGGCGCGGTGTCCAGCGAGGGGGTGCTGGATTCGTCGGTCCTGGACGAACTTGCCGGGCTCGGCATGGGCGACGGGTTCGAACGCGAATTCATCTCGCAATGTCTGAACGATGCCGAAGGCTGCCTCGGCGGCATGCAGATCGCCGGCGAAGCCGAGCACTGGGAACGCCTGCGCGAACATGCGCATGCGATCAAGGGCGTGGCCAGCAATCTCGGCTTGATCCGGCTCGCCAGTCTCGGCGGCGAGTTGATGCAGATGCCGGAATGGCAGGTGCGCAGCGAGTGGCGCCCGCGCCTGATGGCGCTCAACGCCAGCCTCACCGAAGGCCGCGAGGCGCTGGAACTGCGCGCCCGGCAGAGTGCCGTGCACGACGGCGAGCTGCGCTGAGGAAAGCCCGGCGCTGGGCCGGGTCATTCCCCCCTTGCCGGCAGCGACACCACGCTCAGGCGGCGACGCCCGCTTGCGCGCGCCGGACCTGGGCGCGTACCAGCCGATCCATCGTCCGCAGCGATTTTTCGCCCAGGGCCAGCGCGGCGTCCACCCAGATTTCCGTCACCGCAAGCAATTCCTCGCGGCGCACCGGCTGCACCACGGTGCGCATCGCGTTCATCCCCAGATGCGCCAGCGGCGCGCGTCGTTGTTGCTGGATCAGATCGCGTACGGCTTCCTTGCCCTGACCCTTGGGCACCAGGACGTCGACGATGCCCATGGCATGCATCTCCTGGCTGCTGAAGACATGGCCACCCAGGATGAGCTTTTGCGCGGCATGCGGCGCGATGCGGCGGCTGAGGAACGAATACGCGCCCATGCCCGGGAACAGGCCGAACATGATTTCCGGCAGGCCCATGCCGACATCCTCTTCGGCCACGATCAGGTGGCACGACAGCGCCATTTCCAGGCCACCGCCGAGCGCATCGCCCTGCAGCAGGGCGATGGTGCTGAAGTTGCCGCCGAGTCCTTCGTGGAAACGGTGTACGCCATCGATGCAGCTTGTCGCATAGGCCATCAGCCCGGCGCGATCGCGGCGGCGGATGCAATGGCCGAACAGTTCCAGATCGCCGCCCAGATTGAATGCGTTGGCATCGGACGCCAGCACCAGGCTGCCCAGCCGCGCCGACGTCAGGTTGCGGGGCTGGCTGATGGAGGCGAGGTAGCTGTGCATCTCGCGCATCAACGTGGGATGGAAACAGGGCCGCTGTTTGGCGGCGTTGCCTGCATGCATGTACAGCCAGTGGCTATCGTCGTCGCCATCCGCATCGATGCGGATGCTGGAATAGGCGCGGGTACGGGGCAGCGTGTCGATCATGCTCATGGCGGGCTCTCGGAAAGACGCCCGCGGAGATGGCGTGGCGCAGCGGGCGAGTGCGTTTCCACCCGGCGGATGCTACACCTGGGTGCCGCGGCCGGAACTCGCCCCGCCAGCGCCTGCACGGGCGCCGCATGGGCGCCCGCTGGAGCTGCTTACTGCGGCGGCGGCGCGTCGCGCAGCTCGCGCCGCAGGATCTTGCCCACGTTGGTCTTGGGCAGCTCCTTGCGGAACTCGACGATGCGCGGGTGCTTGTAGCCGGTCAGGTTGGCGCGGGCGTGCGCCTTGACGTCCTCGGCGGTGAGGTTGGGGTCCTTCTTGACGATGACCACCTTGACCACTTCGCCGGACTTCTCGTCGGGCACGCCGACCGCGGCCACTTCCAGCACGCCGGGCATCATCGCGATGACGTCCTCGACCTCGTTCGGATACACGTTGAAGCCGGACACCAGGATCATGTCCTTCTTGCGGTCGACGATGTAGAAGAAACCCTGCGGATCCATCCGCGCCATGTCGCCGGTGTGCAGCCAGCCGTCGGCATCGATGGCGCTGGCGGTTTCCTCCGGTCGGCGCCAGTAGCCCTTCATCACCTGCGGTCCGCGGATGCACAGTTCGCCGACCTCGCCGGGCGCCAGGATGCGGCTCTGGTCGTCCTTGACGCAGGCGTCGGTGGAGGGGATCGGCAGGCCGATCGCGCCGTTGTATTCGGTCAGGGTCAGCGGGTTGATGCAGGCCGCCGGCGAGGTCTCGGTAAGGCCGTAGGCCTCGACCAGAGTGACGCCGGTGACCTGCTTCCAGCGCTCGGCCACCGCGCGTTGCACCGCCATGCCGCCGCCGAGGGTGAACTTCAGCGAGGAGAAATCCACCTTGTCGAAGCCGGGCGTGTTGAGCAGGCCGTTGAACAGGGTGTTGACGCCGGTGAAGGCGGTGAAGCGGGTCTTCTGCAGTTCCTTGACGAAGCCCGGCATGTCGCGCGGATTGCTGATCAGGTGGTTGAGCCCGCCCAGCTTCATGAACACCAGGCCGTTCGCGGTCAGCGCGAAGATGTGGTACAGCGGCAGCGCGGTGATGATGACTTCCTTGCCTTCCTCCAGCTTGCCGGTCGCCGCGATCCAGGCGCCGGCCTGCAGCATGTTGGCGACCAGGTTGCGGTGGGTCAGCATGGCGCCCTTGGCCACGCCGGTGGTGCCGCCGGTGTACTGCAGGAAGGCGATGTCGTCCGGCGCGATGTCGATCGGCGGCAGCGTGTGCAGGCGGCCGAGGGTCAGCGCGTCGCGGAAGCGGATCGCATTGGGGATGTCGTAGTCCGGGACCAGCTTCTTGACGTACTTCAGGACGAAGTTGACCAGGGGGCCCTTGGGGAAGCCGAGCATGTCGCCCAGGCCGGTGGTGATGACCTGCTTGACCGGGGTGTCGGCGAGCACTTCCTGTACGGTGGTGCCGAAGTTGTCGATCACCACCAGTGCGCTGGCGCCGGAATCGATCAGCTGGTGGCGCAGTTCGCGCGGGGTGTACAGCGGGTTGACGTTGACCACGGTCATGCCGGCCAGCAGCACGCCGAAGGTGGCGATGGGGTACTGCAGGCAGTTGGGCATCATCAGGGCGACGCGGTCGCCCTTCTTGAGTTGCAGTTCGCCCAGCAGGTAGCCGGCGAATTGCCGGGCCAGTTCGCCGGCCTCGCGGTAGGTCAGGGTCTTGCCGAAGTTGCAGTAGGCGGGGCGGTCGCCGAACTTGGCCACGGAGCTTTCGAAGACGGCGGCGACGGAGCGGTATTCATCGACGTCGATGTCGGCGCCAACGCCGGCCGGATAACTCTGCAACCACGGACGATCCAGACTCATATTCCCCCTCCAGGAAACGTGTTGATGGGCTCACGACGGACAGTATCCGCCAGAACCGGCAACGGCAGCATACCGCTCCGTAGGGAAAAGGCGAACAGGGACGGGGTGGGGTGGCTGGGAGTCGTTGATTTCCTTGGGGTGGCCGTGGTGCACGTTGAGCGCTTGTAATGCTGCGGCGAGTGCTGGCGCTTTGGAGTCGCCTGCTGGGCAGTGTCAAGCAACGGCTTTCGCCCTTGCGGGCGAGTTACTTCGATCAGCCTTCGGCTGCTGAGAAGCGCTTCTTTGCTCGCGCAAAGAGAAGGTAACCAAAAGAAGCGCTTTACCACAGCCGAAGGCTGGTCAAGCGCGCCCTGCCTCGCGCCCTCCGCGCTGCGCGCTCCGGATCCGCGGCCATCCCGGGGATCCGCGGAAGGGGCATCCTGCCGCTGCCGCGGGCGGCGCACATCCCTGTGCGCCGCCCTTCGGGTTTTTCCCCACGATGGCCGTCGCTTCGGAAGGGAAGCTGGTAGAGCAGGAGCAAACGCAACAGCAACAGCAACGGCGGTCGCGGGGCTGATCAGTGATGGATCTGGTTCCTTCGCTGTCGGTGGCGCTGTGCAATGCGCTGGCGCTGGGGCCGCGCTTTCGCGGTCGGAAAACGCAAAGGCGGGTTGGCGTGCAGCCAAGCTGCCGGGGCATGTCATGCATCAGGCCGCTGTGCCGGCCGCGCGGGCGCGCTTGCGAACCAGCGGTCAGCGCTGCCCAAAAAAATGCCCCCGCGCAAGCGCGGGGGCGGACCTTGGGGTCGAACCCGAAGGTGGGTCACCGCGCAGCCAACTGCCGCAGCACGTACTGCAGCAGGCCGCCATGGCGGAAGTACTCGACTTCCTTCGGGGTCAGCAGCATCACCGCCACCTCGAAGGACTGCGCACTGCCGCCGGCCTTGCTCGCGGTGACCTTGGCGCGCTTGCTGGCGCCATCCTGCAGGCCGGTGATCTCGAACACTTCCGAGCCGTCCAGGCCCAGGCTCTGCGCGTTCTGGCCGTCGAGGAACTGCAGCGGCAGCACGCCCATGCCGACCAGGTTGGAGCGGTGGATGCGCTCGAAGCTCTCGGCGATCACCGCCTTGACCCCGAGCAGGTTGGTGCCCTTGGCCGCCCAGTCGCGCGAGGAGCCGGTGCCGTATTCCTTGCCGCCGATCACCACCAGCGGCACGCCGTCGGCCTTGTACTTCATCGCCGCGTCGTAGATCGCCAGCTTTTCCGGCTGGCCGTCGCCGGACGGGTAGTACAGGGTGTTGCCGCCTTCCTCGCCGCCCAGCATCAGGTTCTTGATGCGGATGTTGGCGAAGGTGCCGCGGACCATGACGTCGTCGTTGCCGCGGCGGCTGCCGTAACTGTTGAAGTCGGCCGGCTGCACGCCGCGTGACTGCAGGAAGCGGCCCGCCGGCGAGTCCTTCTTGATGTTGCCGGCCGGGGAGATGTGGTCGGTGGTGATCGAATCGCCGAACAGGCCCAGCACGCGCGCGCCGTGCACGTCCTCGATGCGGCCGACCTGCATGGTCATGCCCTCGAAGTACGGCGGGTTCTTGATGTAGGTGGAGGCGCTGTCCCAGGCGTACAGCTCGCCGTCGGGCGAGGCGATGGTGTTCCAGCGGTTGTCGCCCTTGAACACGTCGGCATAGTTCTGCTTGAACATCTCCGGGCCGACCGTGGCGGCGATGGTGTCGCCGATCTCCTTGTTGCTCGGCCAGATATCGCGCAGGTACACGGGCTGGCCGTCGTGGCCGGTGCCCAGCGGCTCGCGGGTCAGGTCGATGTCGGTGGTGCCGGCGATGGCGTAGGCGACCACCAACGGCGGCGAGGCCAGGTAGTTCATCTTCACTTCCGGATGCACGCGGCCTTCGAAGTTGCGGTTGCCCGACAGCACCGAGGCCACCACCAGGTCGTCCTTGGCGATCGCCGCGGAAACGTCCTCTGGCAGCGGGCCGGAATTGCCGATGCAGGTGGTGCAGCCGTAGCCGACCACGTAGAAGCCGAGCTGTTCCAGGTCGTCCATGACCCCGGCCTTCTTCAGGTAGTCGGTGACCACCAGCGAGCCCGGCCCGAGCGAGGTCTTGACCCACGGCTGCGCCTTCAGGCCCTTGGCCACGGCGTTGCGCGCGAGCAACCCGGCGCCGAGCATGACCGCCGGGTTGGAGGTGTTGGTGCAGGAGGTGATCGCCGCGATCACCACCGCGCCGTCGCGCAGGCGCCAGCCGGCGCCGCTGGCCTCGGCGTCCTGCGCCTGCGCCGCCTGGGCGCCGACCGCGGTGCCGCCGCCGCCTTCGTTCTTGAGCCGGTCTTCCTGCGCGGCGTCGCTGCGGCGCTTGGCGCGCGCGTCGGCGAACGGCACCAGGCTGTCGCGGAAGTTGCGCTGCATGTCTTCCAGCAGCACCCGGTCCTGCGGGCGCTTGGGGCCGGCCAGCGACGGCTTCACCTCGCCCATGTCCAGTTCCAGGATGGCGCTGTAGCTGGCGTGCGCGCTGTCGGCGTCGTGCCACAGGCCCTGCGCCTTGGCATAGGCCTCGACCAGCGCGATCTGCTCCTCGCTGCGACCGGACAGGCGCAGGTAGGTCAGCGATTCGGCGTCGATCGGGAAGATGCCGCAGGTGGCGCCGTACTCCGGCGCCATGTTGCCGATGGTGGCGCGGTCGGCCAGCGGCAGGTGCTGCAGGCCGTCGCCGAAGAACTCGACGAACTTGCCGACCACCCCGTGCTTGCGCAGCATCTGCGTCACCGTCAGCACCAGGTCGGTGGCGGTGGCGCCCTCGGGCAGCTTGCCGGTGAGCTTGAAGCCCACCACCTGCGGGATCAGCATCGACGAGGGCTGGCCGAGCATCGCCGCCTCCGCCTCGATGCCGCCCACGCCCCAGCCGAGCACGCCGATGCCGTTGATCATGGTGGTGTGGCTGTCGGTGCCGAACACGGTGTCCGGATAGGCGATCGCTTCGCCGTCGCGTTCGCCGGTCATCACCACCCGCGCCAGGTGCTCCAGGTTGACCTGGTGCACGATGCCGGTGTTCGGCGGCACCACCTTGAAATTGTCGAAGGCCTTCTGGCCCCAACGCAGGAAGCCGTAGCGCTCCTTGTTGCGCTGGAATTCGATCTTGCCGTTGAGGTCCAGCGCGTCGGGCTTGCCGAACACGTCCACCTGCACCGAGTGGTCGATCACCAGTTCCGAGGGGATCAGCGGGTTGATCTGCTCCGGGCGTCCGCCGAGCTTGACCACCGCATCGCGCATCGCCGCCAGGTCGACCACGCAGGGCACGCCGGTGAAGTCCTGCAGCACCACGCGCGCCGGCATGAACGCGATCTCGGTGTCCGGCTCGGCGGTCGGCTGCCACTGCGCCACCGCTTCGATGTGCTCCTTGCCGACGGTCGCGCCGCCGTCCTCGTGGCGCAGCAGATTCTCCAGCAGGATCTTCAGCGAGTAGGGCAGGCGCGAAATGTCGAAGCGCTGGCCGAGCTTGGGCAGGCTGAAGTAACCGTAGGTCTTGCCGCCGACGTGCAGTTGGCTGCGGGTGGAGAACGAGTCGTTCATGCGGGGGAACTCCTGATTGCGGGTGGCTTGCAGTGGCCCGCTGTCGCGAGCCTGCTTGCGTGTGCCGGGTCGTTGCGTTGCCGGCGCTGCGTCGCAGCGCGGCGCGGCCGGAAGGCGCGGCGGCCCAAGGCGTCGGGCGAAAGCTTACACGTTCAGATGTAGCGCCCGTGTCACGGCTTGCCGCGCCATTGGCTCATCAGCATCTGCAGGAAACGTTCGGCGCTGGGCGAGAGCAGCGCGCTGCGCCGGCGCACGATGCCGATGGTGCGCGAGACCACCGGATTGCCGATCGGCCGGGTCACCAGGATCGGATGCTCGCCGTCGGGCGTGGCCATCTTCGGCAACACCGACACGCCGATGCCGGCCTCGACCATGCCCAGCGAGGTGGACAGGTGGGTCACTTCGTAGTGCCAGCTCAGCTTCAGGTTCTCGCGCGCCAGCGCGCCGTCGAGCAGGGTGCGGTTGCCGCTGGTGCGGTGCACGGTGATCAACTGGTGCTGGGCCAGATCGGCCCATTCGATCCGGCGTTTCTTCGCCAGCGGATGGTCGCGGCGGCAGGCCAGCACGAACGGGTCCTCGGCGAGCACGTCGAAATCCAGGTTGGGATCGTTGGCGCCCATGAAGTTGATGCCGAACTCGACCTCGCCGCGTTCCACCGCCTGCAGGCCTTCGGTGGCCGGGATGTCGAGGATGCGGAAGCGCACGTGCGGATGCGCCTCGCGGAAGCGCGCCATCACGCTGGGCAGGAAGTAGAACGCGGCCGTGGGCAGGCAGGCGATGGTGACGGTGGCGCCGCGCGCATCGTCGTGGCCGCGCACCGAAAACAGCGAGCCGTCGAACTCCTCGATCATGCGCCGCACCAACGGCAGCAGGTTCTCGCCGATGGCGGTGGTGGCCACGCTACGGGTGGTGCGCTCCAGCAGCGGCGACCCCACCGCCTGCTCCAGCTTCTGGATGCGCCGGCTCAGCGCCGGCTGCGACATGTGCAGCGCCTCGGCCGCGCGGTGGAAGCTGCGCGTCTCAGCCACCAGCAGGAACGCGCGCAGATCGAGGATTTCGCAATTGATGCTCATTGGTAATCAATCATCGAAAAATTAGCAATTCACAGATTAATTGGGGTCATGCCAGTATCGAATCAGACGAAGACATTCATCTTCATGGCGCATCAATCTACACCATGTCCAACGATCTGACCGGCATTCCCTGCGTGCTCATGCGCGGCGGCACCTCGAAGGGGCCGTTCTTCTTCGCGCCGGACCTGCCGGCCGATCCCGCCCGCCGCGATCGCCTGCTGCTGGAGGTGATGGGCGCCGGCCACCCGCTGCAGATCGACGGCATCGGTGGCGGCAACGCGCTGACCAGCAAGGTCGCCATCGTCGACCGCTCCAGCCGCGCCGACGCGGACGTGGACTATCTGTTCGCGCAGGTGCGGGTCGAGCAGCAGGTGGTGGACACCTCGCCCAACTGCGGCAACATGCTGGCGGCGGTGGCGCCGTACGCGATCGAGCGCGGCCTGGTGCAGGCGCAGCATCCGCGCACCCAGGTGCGCATCCACAACGTCAATACCGGCAAGCTGATCGTGGCCACGGTGGAAACGCCGCATGGCCGGGTGGTGTACCGTGGCGAGACGCGCATCGCCGGGGCGCCCGGCGCGGCGGCGCCGATCTGGCTGTCGTTCCTGGATGCGGCCGGCGCGCGCACCGGCAAGCTGTTGCCGAGCGGGCGGGCGCAGGACACCATCGACGGCGTCGCGACGAGTCTGGTGGATTGCGCCATGCCGATGATGTTGCTGCGCGCCGCCGATCTCGGCGTGCGCGGCGATGCCTCGCCTGCCGAGCTGAATGCCGATGCCGCGCTGCTGGCGCGGCTGGAGGCGCTGCGGATCCAGGCCGGCGCACGCATGGGCATCGCCGATGCCGGCAGCAAGGTGATTCCCAAGCCGGTGCTGCTGTCGGCGCCGCAGCATGGCGGCGACCTGCAGGTGCGCTATTTCATGCCGCAGCAGTGCCACACCGCGCTGGCCATCACCGGCGCGGTCGGCATCGCCACCGCGGCGGCCACGCCGGGTACCTTGGCCAATACCTTCGTCGACGATGCGGCGCTGCCGCGCCGCATCGTCCTGGAACATCCGAGCGGCGCCCTGGAGGTGGGATTGAGCCGCAGCGCGGCCGATGCGCCGATCGTCGCCAGCGTGGTGCGCACCGCCCGCCGGCTGTTCGAAGGGCGGGTCTTCGCGACCTCGCCCATGTCCAACGAGGCCCGCCAATGGATCTCCGCGGCATGACATGACCTGCACCGGCCGGGCGCCTGCATGCACGCGTGCGTCCGCGACCGACAACGTACACGCTTCAATCCTGGGAGGGATCGATGTTGTCCAGAACGTTCTTCACCGCGGCGCTCGCCGCGGCCGGTCTGCTGCTCCTCACCGCCTGCGGCAAGGGCGGCGGTGACGCGGCGAGCGCCGACACCGCGCCCGTGCGCATCAGCGTCGGGTCCTACAACCTCAACAACCTGCCGTTCTTCATCGCCGACGCCAACGGCTACTTCGACCAGGTCGGGCTCAAGGTCAAGACCGAGAACTTCGCCCAGGGCGGCTCCAAGGTGCTGCAGGCGCTGGTGGCCAACTCCACCGACGTGGCGGTGGGCTTCTACGACCACACCATCCAGATGCAGTCCAAGCGCAAGGACGTGGTCGCCTTCGTGCTGCTCTCGCGCAACTCCGGGCTGGTGCTGGCCGGGCGCAACGACACCGCCTTCGATCCGGCCAGGCCGCAGACCATCAAGGGCCTGAAGGTCGGCATCACCGCGCCCGGGTCCTCGTCCGACTTCTTCGTGCGCCATTACCTCTCGCGCAACGGCATCGCCGAGAGTGCGGTGTCGCTGATCGGCGTGGGTTCGGGCGCGGCCGCGGTGGCGGCGCTGGAGCAGGGCAAGATCGACCTGTTGGTCAATTACGACCCCGCCGCGACCCTGATCAGCGAGCGCAGGATCGGCAAGATCCTGATCGATGCGCGCAGCGACGCCGGCGCGCGCCAGGTCTACGGCGGGCTGTATCCGACTTCGGTGATGTACGCCAACCGCAGTTTCCTGGAGCAGCGCCCGCAGGATGCGGAGAAGATCGTGCGCGCCGAGCAGATGGCCCTGCGCTTCATCGCCGACCATTCCGCCGAGGAGATCGTCGCCGCCTTGCCCGATGCCTATGTGTCCGGCGACCGCGCCACCTATGCGCGGGCGGTGGAGAACGCGCGCGCCATCTTCACCCGCGATGGGCGCTTCGTCGCCGCCGACCTGGAAACCCCGCTGACCGTGCTGCGCGAGTTCAACCAGGACGTGGCGCGTGCGGACATCGACCTGTCCAAGACCTACACCAACGCCTTCGTGGACCGCGCCAGCGGTGCGGCGAAGGCGGCCCAACCGTGAGCGGAGGAACCATGGCACGCAACGCTACCGTGCAACGCCTCAACGGCGCGCCGCACCTCGACCCGGCGCAGACGATGGTCGCGATCAACCACGTCACCATGTCTTTCGGCGACTTCACCGCCGTGCGCGAGGTGGACATCCAGGTCGCCGATGGCGAGTTCCTGGCCATCGTCGGCCCCACCGGCTGCGGCAAGAGCACCATCCTCAACGCGGTGGCCGGGCTGCTGTCGCCCTCGGCCGGCGAGGTCGTCATCGACGGCCAACCGGTGGCCGGCGTGCAGGAGGCGGTCGGCTACCTGTTCCAGCAGGATGCGCTGCTGCCGTGGAAGACCGCCTTCCAGAACGTGGAGCTGGGCCTGCGCTTCCGCGGCGTGGCCGAGGCCGAGCGCAGGCAGCGCGCCAACGCCTGGCTGGCCAAGGTCGGCCTGGCCGGGTTCGAGCACCGCTATCCGCACCAGCTCTCCGGCGGCCAGCGCAAGCGCGTGCAGATGGCGCAGGCGCTGATCGTGGAGCCGAAGGTGATCCTGATGGACGAGCCGTTCTCGGCGCTGGACATCCACACCCGCCACCTGATGCAGAACGAGCTGCTGCGGCTGTGGCAGGAGCAGCGCCGCTCGGTGATCCTGATCACCCACGACCTGGAGGAGGCGATCGCGCTGGGCGACCGCGTGGTGGTGCTGTCCTCCGGTCCCGCCAGCCGCGTGGTGCGCAGTTTCGACGTGGACCTGCCGCGTCCGCGCAATGTCGCCGAGATCAAGCTCGACACGCGTTTCACCGACCTGTACCGCGACATCTGGGCCTGCCTGCGCGGCGAAGTGGAGAAGAGCTATGCACGCCAAGACTGACAAACTGATCCAGCTCGCCCTGGTCGTGGCCGTGTTCGGCGGCTGGGAGGGCGGCATCGCGCTGGGCCTGATCGACCCGTTCTTCTTCCCGGCGCCGACCGCGATCGTGCAGCAGGCCTGGACCTGGCTGTCCGATACCGGGTTCTACCAGCATGTCTACATCACCCTGACCGAGACCGCGCTCGGCTACGTCATCGGTACCGCGCTGGGCGTGGCCGGCGGCGTGTGGCTGGGCCTGAGCCGGCGCTCGGCGCGGATCCTGGATCCCTTCATCAAGGGCTTCAACGCCATCCCGCGCGTGGTGCTGGCGCCGATCTTCGTGCTGTGGCTGGGCCTGGGCCTGTGGTCGAAGGTGGCGCTGGCGGTGACCCTGGTGTTCTTCACCACGTTCTTCAACGCCATGCAGGGCGTGCGCGAGGTCAATCCGGTGGTGCTGGCCAACGCGCGCATCCTCGGCGCCAACCGCCGCGACCTGCTGCGCCACGTGTACTTCCCGGCCGCGGCGAGCTGGATCCTGTCGTCGCTGCGCACCTCGGTGGGCTTCGCCGTGGTCGGCGCGATCATCGGCGAATACCTCGGCGCCTCCGCCGGCCTGGGCTACCTGATCGCGCAGGCCGAGGGCAACTTCAATGCGGTGGGTGTGTTCGCCGGCATCATCATCCTGGCCGCCTTCGTGCTGATCATCGACGCATTGCTGGACGTGATCGAGAACCGCCTGATCACCTGGCGTCCCAACGCGCAGGGCCAGGCGACCATCTGACGACCGCGCAGGCGCGCCCCGGCTCGGCCGGGGGCGCGCCTGTCGCGCGCACCGCATCCCCCGCACCATCGCAACGGGCCAGCGCCGGGCCAGGCGCCCGGCTGGCCGGAGAGACCCATCCATGCATCCACATCCCGTGCTGCCCCACGCAGCGCTGACGCTCGCGCTCGGCCTGCTGTTGGGCAGCGCCGA
The DNA here is from genome assembly GCF_024266585.1 of Xanthomonas sacchari. NCBI lineage: Bacteria > Pseudomonadati > Pseudomonadota > Gammaproteobacteria > Lysobacterales > Lysobacteraceae > Xanthomonas > Xanthomonas sacchari. Next base: position 2,855,896 of record NZ_CP100647.1, on the reverse strand, counting down.
CGCCGGCGCGCAGACCGTGCCGGCCGCGCCGGCCACGCTGAGCCAGGCCGAACTGACCGCGCTGGTGCGGCAGCAGGCGCAACAGATCCAGCAATTGCAGGCGCGGCTCGACGCGCTGCAGGCGCCCGCCGCACCGCCGGCCGCCGCGGCCGCGCCGGCAACCGCGGCGCCGGCACTGGAAGGCCGCGTCGCCGCGCTCGAGTCGGCGCAGGCCAAGGCGCCGAAGGTGTCGTGGTCGAAGGGCGCGCCGGAGTTCGCCAGCGCCGACGGCAACGTGGCGTTCCGGCCGCGCGGCCGCCTGTTCGTCGATGCCTCCAGCACCGACGGTTCCGCCGCCAGCCAGCGCAACCTGTCCGGCACCGAGATCCGCTCGGTGCGGCTGGGCGCCGAAGGCCGCTACGGTCTGCTCGGCTGGGTGGTGGAGGGCGACTTCGCCGACAACGAAGTCGCCTGGAAGTCGGTCTACGCCACGCTGGAGCACCGCCTGTTCGGCCTGCCGGCCGACCTGAGCATCGGCAATCGGCTCAACGATCGCGGCATCGACGGCGCCAGCAGCACGTCCAACACCCCGTTCCAGGAGCGCAACGTGGTCGGTACGCTGATCCTGCCGCAGCGCGGCCTGTTCGGCGTCGGCCTGACCGAGCGCGTCTACGGGCGCGATTGGCACGCCAGCCTGTCGGTGTCGGGCAACGACCTCAACAATGCCGGCGACGACAACGACAGCCTGGCCTGGGCGGCGCGCGCGCACTGGAATCCGCTGGTCGGCAAGGCCGCCACCGTGCACCTGGGCGCCTGGGCCTTCCACGAGGAGATCGCCGCCGGCGCCAGCGGGGTGCTGCGCAGTTCGGCGATCGCCGGGCACTTCAACGACCAGGTCCGGATCGCGCCGGGAACGCTGCTGGGCGCGAAGCGCAGCGACGGCTACGGCACGGAGCTGGCCGGCGTGTTCGGCCCGGCCTGGGCCAGCGGCGAATGGGGCAGGCGTAACCTGCACGGGCGCGGCGCGGCCGGCGGTTACGACCTCGCTCACCAGGCCTGGGCGGTGTCGGCCGGCTGGTTCCTGTCCGGCGCGCTGCCGGCGTATGTCGGCAAGACCGGCACCTGGGGCCGGGTCAAGGTCGCCGCCCCGGTCGGCGCCGGTGGCGCCGGCGCCTGGGAGCTGAAGCTGCGCTACGAGGACGTGGACTACGCCGAACTGCCGGGCGGCGGCCGTGGCCATGCCTGGACGCTGGGCACCAACTGGTACCTCAACGATGTCAGCCGGTTGATGCTCGACGTGATCCGCTGGCAGACCGACAACCGCAGCGGCAGCGTGCAGGGCCCGGACCAGGGCACCACCTTCAATGGTCGTTTGCAGGTGGCGTTCTGAGCCGCTGAGAGAGGGCGGGGCGGCCCTGCGTTGGCGGGGGGCCCGGCCCCGGCATCCGCAAGGGGGGGCGTGCGGTGGCTGCCGAGGATGCCGCAAGGCCGTGCGTCACTGGCGGCACCGCGCCCGGTACCTGACCGCGCGCTGTGCCGGGGCGCGTCCGGCGCTGGCGGTATGGCCGCTTGAGTATGTATAATCCGTGCATACCGAACCGGGCCTACACCAATGGAAGCCACTGTCGCCGAACGCGGTCAGATCACTCTTCCCAAGGCCGTGCGCGATGCGCTGGGCCTGAGCAAGGGCACCATCCTGAAGGTGGAGCTCGATGGCGGCCGGATCATCCTGCGCAAGAGCGTGGACGATGCCATCTCGCGCGCCCGCGGCCGCTTCAAGCTCGACGGCTTCGCCAGCACCGACGAGGCGATGCGCGCGATCCGCGGCCGCGCCCCGGGCGATCCGTTCGAACCCGACGCCGGCGCATGATCGCCATCGACTCGTCCGTGCTGGTGGATCTGCTGGCCGACGGCCCCCAGGCCGACGCCGCCGAAGCCTGCCTGCGCCAGTGTCTGAGCACCGGCCCGGTCGTGGTCTGCGACATCGTCCTGGCCGAAGTGTGCAGCGCGCTGCGCGACGGCGCCGAGGCGTTGTCGGTGCTGGAAGACATGAGCATCCGTTTCAGCGCGCTGGAGGCCAAGTCGGCCTTGCGCGCCGGCGAGATGCAGCGCCGCTTCCGCGCCCGCGGCGGCAAGCGCGAGCGGGTGGTGGCCGATTTCCTGATCGGTGCGCATGCGCTGCTGCAATGCGATGGCCTGATCACCCGCGACGACGGTTTTTTCCGCGAGTACTTCAAGGGCCTGAAGATCATCGTCCCCAAGCCCGCCGGCTGACGCCGCGCAGCCGCCGCCCCCCATCCCCACCGTTTTTTCCCGGAGAACCCGTATGTTGGAAGCCTACCGCCACCACGTAGCCGAGCGCGCCGCGCTGGGTATCCCGCCGCTGCCGCTGAGCGCGCAGCAGACCGCGCAGGTCATCGAACTGCTGAAGAACCCGCCGGCCGGCGAGGAGCCGTTCCTGGTCGAACTGCTGAGCCACCGCGTGCCCGCCGGCGTCGACGACGCCGCCAAGGTCAAGGCCTCGTACCTGGCCGCGGTCGCCTTCGGCAGCGAGAAGACCCCGCTGATCTCGCCGACCCGCGCCACCGAACTGCTGGGCACCATGCTCGGCGGCTACAACATCCATCCGCTGATCGAGCTGCTGGACAACCCGGAGCTGGGCGCGGTCGCCGCCGAAGGCCTCAAGCACACGCTGCTGATCTTCGACGCCTTCCACGACGTGCAGGAGAAGGCCGAGGCCGGCAACGCGCACGCCAAGGCGGTGCTGCAGAGCTGGGCCGAGGCCGAGTGGTTCACCAGCAAGCCGGAAGTGCCGCAGAGCCTGACCATCACCGTGTTCAAGGTGCCGGGCGAGACCAACACCGACGACCTGTCGCCGGCGCCGGACGCCACCACCCGCCCGGACATCCCGCTGCACGCGCTGGCGATGCTGAAGAACAAACGCGACGGCGCGCCGTTCGAGCCGGAAGAAGACGGCAAGCGCGGCCCGATCCAGGCCATCGCCGACCTCAAGGCCAAGGGCCACCTGGTCGCCTACGTCGGCGACGTGGTCGGTACCGGTTCCTCGCGCAAGTCGGCGACCAACTCGGTGCTGTGGTGGACCGGCGAGGACATCCCGTACATCCCCAACAAGCGCTTCGGCGGCGTGTGCCTGGGCTCGAAGATCGCGCCGATCTTCTACAACACCATGGAAGACGCCGGCGCGCTGCCGATCGAGCTGGACGTGTCGCAGATGGAGCACGGCGACGTGGTCGAGCTGCGTCCGTACGAGGGCAAGGCGCTGAAGAACGGGCAGGTGATCGCCGAGTTCGCGCTGAAGTCGGACGTGCTGTTCGACGAAGTGCGCGCCGGCGGCCGCATCCCGCTGATCGTCGGCCGCGGCCTCACCGCCAAGGCGCGCGAGTTCCTGGGCCTGCCGGCCTCGGACCTGTTCCGCCTGCCGATGAACCCGCCCGATACCGGCAAGGGCTTCTCGCTGGCGCAGAAGATGGTCGGCCGCGCCTGCGGCCTGCCGGAAGGCCAGGGCATGCGTCCGGGCACCTACTGCGAACCGAAGATGACCTCGGTGGGCTCGCAGGACACCACCGGCCCGATGACCCGCGACGAGCTGAAGGACCTGGCCTGCCTGGGCTTCTCCGCCGACCTGGTGATGCAGTCGTTCTGCCACACCGCGGCGTACCCGAAGCCGGTGGACGTCAAGACCCACCACACCCTGCCGGAGTTCATCTCCACCCGCGGCGGCGTGTCGCTGCGCCCGGGCGACGGCGTGATCCACAGCTGGCTCAACCGCATGCTGCTGCCCGACACCGTCGGCACCGGCGGCGACTCGCACACCCGCTTCCCGATCGGCATCTCGTTCCCGGCCGGCTCCGGCCTGGTCGCCTTCGCCGCCGCCACCGGCGTCATGCCGCTGGACATGCCGGAAAGCGTGCTGGTGCGCTTCAAGGGGCAGATGCAGCCGGGCGTGACCCTGCGCGATCTGGTCAACGCGATCCCGCTGTACGCGATCAAGCAGGGCCTGCTGACCGTGGCCAAGCAGGGCAAGAAGAACATCTTCTCCGGCCGCATCCTGGAGATCGAAGGCCTGCCGGAGCTGAAGGTGGAGCAGGCGTTCGAACTGTCCGACGCCTCGGCCGAGCGTTCGGCCGCCGGTTGCACGGTGCGCCTGAACAAGGAGCCGATCGTCGAGTACCTGACCAGCAACATCACCCTGTTGAAGTGGATGATTGCCGAAGGCTATGCCGACGCGCGTTCGCTGGCGCGGCGGATCAAGAAGATGGAGGAGTGGCTGGCCGACCCGCAGCTGCTCGAGCCCGATGCCGACGCCGAATACGCCGCGGTGATCGAGATCGACCTGGCAGACATCCACGAGCCGATCGTGGCCTGCCCGAACGACCCGGACGACGTGAAGACGCTCTCCGACGTCGCCGGCGCGGCGATCGACGAAGTGTTCATCGGTTCGTGCATGACCAACATCGGCCACTTCCGCGCCGCGGCCAAGCTGCTGGAAGGCAAGCGCGACATCCCGACCCGCCTGTGGGTCGCGCCGCCGACCAAGATGGACGCCTCGGAGCTGACCAAGGAAGGCCACTACGGCACCTTCGGCGCCGCCGGCGCGCGCATGGAAATGCCGGGCTGCTCGCTGTGCATGGGCAACCAGGCGCAGGCGCGCGAGGGCGCCACGGTGTTCTCCACCTCCACCCGCAACTTCCCCAACCGCCTGGGCCGCAACACCAACGTGTACCTGGGCTCGGCGGAGTTGGCGGCGATCTGCTCGCGCCTGGGCCGGATTCCGACCAAGGACGAGTACATGGCCGACGTGGGCGTGATCAAGACCAGCGGCGAGCAGATCTATCGCTACATGAACTTCGATCAGATCCAGGACTACCAGGACGTGGCCGACACGGTCGCCGCCTGATCGCTGCGGCGATGCGCTGACGCGACGTGCCGCCCACGCGGCACCGTCGCAACGAAAAAGCCCGGCAATGCCGGGCTTTTTTCGTGTGCGCTGCCGGCGGTTTCGCGGCGCCGCGCCAGCCGCCTGCGCCTAGGCCGGCGGCGCCGGCGCATGCGCGTGCAACCACTGCTCCAGCGCCGCGGCCGGCAGCGCCGGTGCGAACAGGAAGCCCTGCAGCACGCGGCAGCCCAGCCGTGCCAGGAACGCGCGTTGCGCTTCGGTCTCCACGCCCTCGGCAACGGTGTGCAGGCCCAGGGTCTCGCCGATGCGCAGCACCGAGGTGGTCAGCGCGCGCGAGGTCTGGCAGTGCTCCAGGTCGCTGACGAAGCTCATGTCCAGCTTGAGTTCGTTGACCGGCAGCTGGTGCAGGTGGCTGAGGCTGGAATAGCCGGTGCCGAAGTCGTCCAGCGACAGCAGCACGCCGCAGGCCTGCAACTGGCGCAGGTTGGCCAGCGCCGCGCCGGTGTTGGAGAGCATGACGCTCTCGGTCATCTCCAGCGCCAGGTCGGCCGGCTGCAGGCCGCAGGCGGCGAGCAGGCCTTGCACCCGCGCCAGCAACGCCGGGTCGGCGAAATTGTTCGCCGACAGGTTCACCGCCACGCGCGGCACCGGGATGCCGCGCCGGCGCCAGTCGGCCATCTGCCGGCAGGCTTCGCGCAACACCCACTGTCCCAGTTCGTCGATCAGCCCGCATTCTTCGGCCATCGGCACGAACCGCGCCGGCGAGATCGCGCCGAGATTGGGATGTTCCCAGCGCAGCAGCGCTTCCACCCCATACAGCGCATTCGGCGCCTGGCTGTGCAACTGCGGCTGGTAGTGCAGTTGCAGCTTGTTGTGGTGCAGGGCATCGCGCAGGGCGGTCTCCATCGCCACGCGTTCCTGCGCCATGCGGGTCATGTCGGAACTGAAGTAGCGCACGCTGTCGCCGCCCTCGCGCTTGGCCCGGAACATGGCCAGGTCGGCATGGCGCAGCAGGGTCTCGATGTCGTGGCCGTCGTCGGGGAACATCGCCACGCCGATGCTGGCGCTGGGGTGCAGGGTCACCTGGCCGACCACCAGCGGCTCGGCCAGCGCCAGCAGCAGGCGTTCGGCGACGCCGGCGGCCTGTTCGGCGCTGCACTGCGGCAGCATCAGCACGAATTCGTCGCCGGCCTGGCGGCCGACCAGATCGGCCACGCCCAGGGTGTCGCCGATGCGCTGGGCGATGTCGCGCAGCAGGCCGTCGCCGGCGGCATGGCCCTGGGTCTCGTTGACGCGCTTGAAGCGGTCGATGTCCACGAACAGGATCGCCACCGGCGTGCCGTGGTGTTCGGCGTCGGCCAGCGCCTGTTCGGCACGGGCGCTGAACATCACCCGGTTGGGCAGGCCGGTGAGGGAGTCGTAGAAGGCGAGCTGGTGCACGCGCGCCTTGGTCTGCTCGCGTTCCAGCGCCAGTGCGCACAGGTGCACGCACAGTTCGATCAGGCGCAGGTGCCAGGCCAGCGGCTCGCACACCTGCCGGTAGCACAGCGCGAAGCTGCCGAGTACGCGGCCGCTGCTGGACTTGATCGGGGTGGCCACGCAGGTGCCCAACTGCACGTGCTCCACCAGCCCGACGTAGTTGGCGAACAGCGGGTCGGTGCGCGGGTCGCGCACCAGCACCTGCTTGCCGCGCCAGATCGAGGTGCCGAGGGCGCCGGCACGCGGCCCCGCATGCATGTCGGTCATGGTCTCGGCGAACAGCGCCGGCATGTTCGGCGCCGCCAGCGGCTGCATGCAGCCGCTGCCGTCGACGCTGACCAGCACCGCCAGCGCCTGCGGCGCGATGCGTTCGACCTCCTTGCAGATCAGGGTCACCACGTCGATCAGTGGCTGTTCGCGGACCAGCGCATCCAGCACGTTCTTGTGCAGCACCTCGTGCATCTTGCTCTGGGTGATGTCGGTGAACGAGAGGATGTAGCGCTGTTGGCTGCCGTCCTCGCCGGCGATGGGGGTGGCCACCAGGGTGGCCCACAGCGGGGTGCCGTCCTTGCGATAGGCCAGGATGTCGGCCTGGTGGCCGAAACCGGCGCTTACGCGCTCGCGGGTCTGCTGCACGGTCTGCATGTCGGTGCCGGGGCCGGTCAGCACGCTGCTTGGCAGGTGGCCCAGGACCTCGGTTTCGGTATAACCGAATACCTGGCTGAAACCGGCGTTGGCGTAAAGGATGTTCAACTGCGGATCGCAGACGAGGATGGCGTTGTCGCTGGAGTCCAGCGCCAGCGACAGCAGCCGCATCCTGGCGTCGCGGGCGCGCTCGGCGCTGATGTCGCGCACGAACAGGACCTGCAACTGGCTGTAGCTCTGCGGTGCGCGTGCCGCGCTCACCGCCAGCCAGCGCGCCGCGCCGTCGTGGTCGCGCAACACCAGTTCGTAGTTGCCGCTGCCGTCTTCGTGCAGGCAACTGGCGAGGAAATCCGCGCGCACCTCGGCGTCGACCAGGTCGCCGAGCGGGTACCCCAGCACCTGCGCGCGCGGGCGGTTCCACAGCGCCTCGGCGGTATGGTTGAAGGCGACCACGCGCGCCTGCGGATCGACGATCAGCACGCCGTCGGGCGCGTAATGCAGGCAGTGCAGCAGGTCCAGCTCGGAACGGGCGCTCGCCACCCCCGCTGCCTCGACGCCAGCGTCGCTGGGCGCGCTCAGGGTGGTGGCGCGACGGCCCGGCATGCGGTCAGCGGGCCTGTGCGGACAAGGCGATCAAGCGTTCGGCGATCCTGTCCAGCGGCAGCACTTCCTGCGCCGCGCCCAGGCGGAAGGCGGTGCCGGGCATGCCCCAGACCACGCTGCTGGCCTCGTCCTGGACCAGGGTGCTGGCGCCGGCCTGCAGCATTTCCAGCAGGCCGCGGGCGCCGTCGTCGCCCATGCCGGTGAGGATCGCGCCGATGGCGTTGGCGCCGGCATTACGCGCCACGGACTGGAACAGCACGTCGACCGCCGGCTTGTGCCGGTTGACCGGCGGGCCGTCGTCGATCTTGCAGCGCCAGCGCGCACCGTCGCGGATCACCTGCAGGTGCTTGCCGCCGGGCGGCAGGTAGGCATGGCCGGGCAGGATCGCTTCGCCTTCGCTGGCTTCGCGCACGGCCATCGCCGAGTGCCGGTTGAGGCGGTCGGCGAAGGCGCTGCTGAAGCCGGCCGGCAGATGCTGGGTCATCACCACCGCCGGGGCGTCGGCCGGCATGCCCTCCAGCACCACGCGCAGCGCCTCGGTGCCGCCGGCGGAGGCGCCGATGGCGATCAGCCGGTCGGTGGTGCGGAACTTCAGCGAGGACACCGCGGCGGGCGTGGCGGTGGCGGCGCCCGCCGGCTTCGGCGTGGCCGCCCGGTCCAGCGCGCGGACCTTGGCCTTGGCGGCGTTCTTGACCTTGGCGATGATCTCTTCGGCGTACTCCTCCAGCCCGCGGGCCACGTCGAGCTTGGGCTTGGAGACGAAGTCGACCGCGCCCAGCGACAGCGCCTGCAGGGTGGTGTCGGCGCCGCGTTCGGTCAGCGAGGAGATCATCACCACCGGCGTGGGCCGCAGCCGCATCAGGTTTTCCAGGAACGCCAGCCCGTCCATGCGCGGCATTTCCACGTCCAGGGTGATGACGTCCGGGTTCAGGCGCTTGATCTTCTCGCGCGCCAGCAGCGGATCGGCGGCCGAGCCGACCACCTCCACGCCAGCGGCGCCGGACAGGATCTCGGTGAGGATCTGCCGCACGACCGCGGAGTCGTCGACGATCAGGACACGGCAAGGGGCTTCCAGGCTCATTCGAACAACTCCACGGCGCCGGTGACGGGGGCTTTGGCGAGACGGGCGCGCACTGCCGACTCGGCCGCGGCGATTTCGGCTTCCTCGTGCGCATGCGGCAGGCGCTGCACGACCACGCGGCCGGTGCCGGGGAAGAACCAGATCTTGCGCGGATGGATGCCGCGCAGATCCTCGGCCACCACCGGGATATGCTCGGCCTTGAGGTAATTCAGCACGAAATCGGCGTTGCGCGTGCCCACCGGATTGTTGGTGAAGCCCTTGAGCACGTTGCCGCCGCCGAACACCTTGGCTTCCAGGCGGTTGCGGGCGGCGCCGCGCTTGAGCAGGTCGTTGATCAGCACTTCCATCGCATAGCTGCCGTAGCGCGCCGGCGCGCCGTCGCCGCTCTGGCCGTCGGGCAGCATGAAGTGGTTCATGCCGCCGATCTTCAGCAGCGGGTCGCGGATGCAGGCGGCCACGCACGAACCGAGGATGGTGGTCAGCGCGGTGTCGTCGTCCACCACCAGGTACTGGGTCGGCAACAGCTTGGCCGCCATCGTCTGGAAGCGCGTGTCGTGATAGCGCATCACCTGGTCCAGGGCCATCGCCGCGGCAGTCATGAGCGATCCTTCTGCGCGCGGCGATACAGCGTGCGGCCGCAAGGCTGGATCAGGTCGGCCGCGTGCAGATAGTTTTCCGAATGGCCGGTGTAGAGCATGCCCTCGTCGTCCAGGTGCGGGATCAGCCGCGACAGGATGCCGCGCTGGGTGGGCTTGTCGAAATAGATCATCACGTTGCGGCAGAACAGCGCCAGGTACGGGCCGGCGACGTCGTAGCGCGGTTCCAGCAGGTTGAGCTGGCGGAACTCGAGCAGGTCGCGCAGCGCCGGCAGTACCCGGCACTGGCCTTCGTTGGCGCCGCTGCCGCGCTGGAAATACTTGCGCTTGAGCGCCGGGTCCAGGCTGGCGACGCGTTCCAGCGCGTAGACGCCGCGCGAGGCGGTCGCCAGCACCTGGGTGTCGACGTCGGTGGCCAGGATCCGCACCGGCGGGGTCAGCGTACCGAAGGCCTCGCAGGCGGTGATCGCCAGCGAGTAGGGCTCCTCGCCGGTGGATGAGGCGCAGGACCAGATCTTCAGCGGCGCCGCGCCGGAATGCTTCTGCAGTTCCTCGCGCAGCCGTTCGAAATGGTGCGGCTCGCGGAAGAACGAGGTCAGGTTGGTGGTCAGCGCGTTGGTGAACGCCTCCCATTCGTCGCCGCCGTCGCGCTCCAGCCAGTCCAGGTAGTCGCGGAACGAGCGCAGGCCCAGCACCCGCAGGCGCCGCGACAGCCGGCCGTAGACCATGTCGCGCTTGGCTGGGGCCAGGGCGATGCCGGCCTTCTGGTAGATGAGGTCGCAGACCCGCTTGAAATCGCGGTCGCTGAAGTCGAAGTCGCGATTGTCGGAACCGGGGGAGGGCGAAGCGGGAGTCTGGATGGCCATGGTACGCAGCGAGGGTCGGTCAATCGGGTTATCGGCCGGGAGCGGACGAAATTGACAGCCGGCGGTCGGCGACGGCCGCCGGCGGTGGCGTACTCAGAACTCCTGGCACTGGGCCTCGCTGGCGGCCGCCACGGCCGGGCGCGACCGCGCCGCCGGGCGGGTTCTGGCGCGGACCGGGGCCGGGCCGGTCCGCGTGCCCGGGGGCCGTGCGGTCGGAGCGTTGGCGGCCGCGCCGTGGTGGGTGTCCAGCTTGAAGGCGGCGATGGCCGCGCCCAACTGGCCGGCCTGTTCCTCCATCGAGCGTGCCGCGGCGGTGGCTTCCTTGACCAGGGCGGCGTTCTGCTGGGTGCTCTCGTCCATCTGCACCACGGTCTGGTTGACCTGCTCGATGCCGGCGGACTGCTCCTGCGAGGCCGCCGAGATCTCGCCCATGATGTCGGTGACGCGCTGCACCGAGGTCACGATCTCGCTCATGGTGCGGCCGGCCTGGCCGACCAGGGCCGAGCCTTCGGCGACGCGGCCGACCGACTCGTCGATCAGCGTCTTGATTTCCTTGGCGGCGGTGGCCGAGCGCTGGGCCAGGGTGCGCACCTCGCTGGCGACCACGGCGAAGCCGCGGCCCTGCTCGCCGGCACGCGCGGCTTCCACCGCGGCGTTGAGCGCCAGGATGTTGGTCTGGAAGGCGATGCCGTCGATGACGCCGATGATGTCGGCGATCTTCTTCGAGGACGCCTCGATCCCGTTCATGGTGGTGACCACCTGGCCGACCACGTCGCCGCCCTGCGAGGCCACTGCGGCGGCGCCGGCCGCGAGCTGGTTGGCCTGGCGCGCGTACTCGGCGTTCTGCTTCACGGTGGAGGTCAGTTCCTCCATCGAGGCGGCGGTGCGTTCCAGGTTCGCCGCCTGCTGCTCGGTGCGGCGCGACAGGTCGCCGTTGCCGCTGGCGATCTCGTTGGAGGCGACGTTGATGTTGGCGGCGGCGGCCTGGATGCGCCCGACGATGGCCGCCAGCTGCGCGGCGGTGGCGTTGGCGTCGTCGCGCATGCGCCCGAACACGCCATGGAACTCGCCGTGCATGCGCGCGGTCAGGTCGCCGGCGGCGATGGACTGCAGCAAGGTCGACAACTCGCCCAGATTGCGGTCGCTGACCGCCATCATCGCGTTGAGGTCCTGCACCATCGCGCGGAAGCCGTACTGGAAGCGGTCCGGGTCGCCGCGCGTGCCGAACGCACCGGCCGCGGCGGCTTCCGCCAGTTGCTTGATCTGCTCGCTCATCGCGGTCAGGTTCTGCTTGGCCATGTCCATGGTTTCGGTGAGCACGGCCTTCTCGCCGGGCAGGCGGTCCATGTCTTCGGACAGGTCGCCGATCGCGTAGCGCTGGATGATCTGCAGCAGCCGCATCTTCACCGCGATGTGCGAGGCCACCAGTTCGTTGGTGCCCTTGACCATCTGTCCGTACTCGCCGGGGAAGGCGTTCTCGTCCATGCGGTAGCTGATGGTGCCGCGCGCGTGCTGTTGGGCCATGTCGTCCTGCGCGCGGATCACGGCGTGGATGCGCGAGCGCATGATCAGCATGTCCTCCATCAGTTCGCCGATCTCGTCCTTGCCGTGCGGATAGGTGGCCCCCTCCAGTTCGCCGCGCGCCACCGCCTGCGACAGGCGCTTGGCCGCGTGCAACTGGCGGGCGATGCCGCGCGCGATCAGCCAGGCGGTGACGCCGGCGAACAGCACGGCCAGCCCGAGCAGCGCCAGGATCAGCATCTTGGTGTTGGCCAACTGACTGTCGGCGCGCTCCATTTCCCGATTCAGTGCGGCGACGTTGTACTGGGTCAGTGCCACGAGGCGGTCGAACAGGGTCCGGCGCAGCGCCCGCGAGCGGGTGTCGGAGATCGTCTGCGCGCCCGCCACGTCGCCGGCGCGCAGCGCCGCGCCCATCTCGGCGTTGGCCTGCAGATAGGCCTTGAGCGTCTCCTGCACGCCGGCGTACATCTGTGCCTGCCTGGCGTCGCGCATCATCGCCGCGATCACCTGCTGGTTCTTCGCCACCTCGGCGCGCACCTGCTGCATGCGCTTGAAGTAGTCGGCCTGGGCCTGCGGATCGCCGGCGCGCGCCAGTTGCGCCAGTTCGTAGGTCCGGAACTCGCCCAGATGCGCGCGGATCTCGGCCAGGGCCTGGGTCGCCGGCATCCAGTCGTGCTGGATGTGCTTGAGTTCGGCGATGGACTGGTTGGTGCGGGAGTAGGTAAAGCCCCCCAGCACGACCGTCAGCAGCGTGGTCAAGGCGAAGGCGAAGATCAGCTTGTCGCGGATTTTCAGGTGCGCGAGTACGTTCATGGGCATTCCAGGTGCAGCGGCGGTTGGAAAAGAAGAGGGCGACCGCGCGGTCAGCCGACGCAGGCGAGGCGAGGGCGGGCCTGCGCCAGGGCGCCGTGCCGGTCCAGGCCGTCCCGGGCCGTGCGTGCGCGGGTCCGCCGCGCCGGGCAGGGCCGCGACGCGGATGACGGCCGCGGCAGCCCGGTGGCCGCGGCGTGGCGCCGCCGCAGGAGGCTGGACGATGGCGAATGTCGGCGGCTAGGCATCACGTGCTCCCGGAACGGTCGCGGTCGCGCCCAGGCGGTGTCATGCCCGGGTCACACAGCGTGATCCTGATATCGACTAGCGCGGCGATTGCTTGAATCGCCACGCGGGGATCGCCGTCTGCTGCCTGCTGATTCCTATCGCAGCGGTAAGGCCGCTCAATCGGCGTCGTTGGTCGGGGCCGCGGTGCGCACCAGCCGCAGCGCGGTCGGCCGTGTCGCCGCGCGTGCCGTGCCTGCGCCGCCAGCGTTCGCGCCGATCGGCGCCGCGTCCAGCCGGAACACCGCCGCCGCCTCGCCGAGCCGGCGGCCCTGCTCTTCGAGCGCCCGTGCCGAGGCGCTGGCTTCCTCGACCACGGCCACGTTCTGCTGGATCGCCTGGTCCATCTGCGCCACGGTGCGGCTGACCTGCTCGATGCCCATCGACTGCTCCTGCGAGGCCGCGGCGATCTCGCCGATGATGTCGGTCACCCGCTGCACCGAGGCGACGATCTCCTGCATGGTGCGGCCGGCCTGGTCGACCAGGGCCGAGCCTTCGGTCACGCGGCCCACCGAGTCGTCGATCAGGGTCTTGATCTCCTTGGCGGCGCCGGCCGAGCGCTGGGCGAGGGTGCGGACCTCGCTGGCGACCACGGCGAAGCCGCGGCCCTGTTCGCCGGCGCGGGCGGCTTCCACCGCCGCATTGAGCGCCAGGATGTTGGTCTGGAAGGCGATGCCGTCGATGACGCCGATGATGTCGGCGATCTTCTTCGAGGACGCCTCGATCCCGTTCATGGTGGTGACCACCTGGCCGACCACCTGGCCGCCCTGCGAGGCCACCGCGGCCGCGCCGGTGGCGAGCTGGTTGGCCTGGCGGGCGTGCTCGGCATTCTGCTTGACGGTGGAGGTCAGCTCTTCCATCGAGGCGGCGGTCTCTTCCAGGTTGGCGGCCTGCTGTTCGGTGCGGCGCGACAGGTCCTCGTTGCCCGCGGCCAGTTCGGTGGTGGCGCCGTGGATGCTGCGTGCCGCACTCTGGATGCGGCCGACGATGTCGGCGAGCTGGTCGGCGGTGGTATTGGCATCGGCGCGCATGCGCGCGAACACGCCGTGGAAGTCGCCCTGCATGCGTACGCTCAGGTCGCCGGCGGCGATGGCCTGCAGCAGCGTCGACAGCTTGTCCAGGTTGCGGTCGCTGACCTCCATCATCGCGTTGAGGTCCTGTACCATCAGCCGGAAGTCGTGCTGGAAGCGGCCGGCATCGCCGCGGGCGCTGAAATCGCCGGCCGCCGCCGCCGCGGCCAGGCGCTTGATCTCGGTGTTGATCGCCAGCAGGCTGGCCTTGGCCGCGTCCATCGACTCGTGCAGCAGCGCGCGGCTACCGGGCAGGCGGCGGGCGTCGCGGCGCAGGTCGCCGTTGGCGTACTCGTTGAGCACGCCGATGGCGTCGACGAGGGCGTCCAGGTGCTCGAACATCATGCGGTTGATGCTGGCGGCCAGGTCGCCGTACACGCCGGGGAAATCCTCCGGCATGCGGTGGGACATGTCCTTGTCGGCGTGCAGCACCGCCATCCGCGCGGTCTCGCTGGAGAAGCGTTCCAGCATCGTGATCATCTCGCCGGTGGCGCGCAACATCTCGCCGGTCTCGTCGCGGCCGGGATTGTCGATGCGCACGCTGAGGTCGCCGCGCGACACCGCGCGGATCGCCTCCAGGCTGCGCGACACCGGGCGCAGCACCGAACTGCCGATCAGCCAGTTGATGCCGAAGGTGAGCAGCACCAGGATGCCGCCGGCCAGGGTCATCAAGCCGGTGAAGAGCAGCGCCTGCGCCTGCACGTCGTCCATGTACACGCCGGTGCCGATCACCCAGTGCCAGGGCGCGAACGCGGCATTGTAGGAGACCTTCTCCACCGGCTTGGCGTTGCCGGGCTTGGGCCAAAGGTAGTCGACATAGCCGCCGCCGGCCTCGGCCACCTTCACGAATTCGCGGAAGACCGGTTTGCCGTCGGCGCTGAGCACCTGGCCGATGTCCTTGCCGACCAGATCGTGGCGGGTGGGATGCATCAGCATGGTCGGATGCAGGTCGTGCACATAGAAGTAATCCACGCCGTCGCGGGCGCGCATCGACTCCAGGGTGCGCAGGGCGGTGCGCTGCGCCTCGGCCAGGGGCATGTTGCCCTTGTCCACCTCGGCCGCATAGGCGCGCACCACCCCCAGCGCCAGCTCGATCTGGCTCTTCAACGCCTGCTCGCGCGTGTTGCGGATGTCCAGGTACTGCATCCGCGCGGCGAGCACCGCCAGCAGCACGATGCCGGTACCCAGCAACACGGTCTGCCACAGGAACTTGCGTCGCAGCGGCAGATCCGAGAGACGCGTGAACAACGAGCGAGACGACATCGACCTGATCCTTGGAGAGGTTCCCTGAGGTTTAACGGCCCCGGGGACGGTGAAATTGAGCGTGCGGCGCCACCGATTCGTAGACAGCCCCGGCGCTGGCGCAGCCGCGAAAAAAAATCCCCGGCGCGAAGGCCGGGGAGAGGGGATGCAGCGACAGGCCGGGCCGGTCTCAGAACTCCTGCCAGTCCGAATCGGCAAGGGCCGGCTCGACCTTGCGGGCGCGCACCGGCGCCGGCTTGGCGGAGGCCACGGCCGCAGGCTTCTTCGCCGCCACTGCCGGCTTCGGCGCGGCCACGGCGTGCGGTACCTGCGCCGCCGCGGTCTGGGCCGACTGCTCGACACGGAAGATCGACACGGCCTCGATCAGCTGGCCGGCCTGTTCCTCCATCGACCGCGCCGCGGCGGTGGCTTCTTCCACCAGGGCGGCGTTTTGCTGGGTGGTCTCGTCCATCTGGGTGACGGTCTGGTTGACCTGCTCGATGCCGGCCGACTGCTCCTGCGAGGCGGCGGCGATCTCGCCCATGATGTCGGTGACGCGCTGCACCGAGGCGACGATCTCGGTCATGGTCTGGCCGGCCTGGCGCACCAGGGTCGAGCCGTTGGCCACCTGGCTCACCGAGGCGTCGATCAGGCCCTTGATCTCCTTGGCGGCGTTGGCCGAGCGCTGCGCCAGGGTGCGCACTTCGCTGGCGACGACGGCGAAGCCGCGGCCCTGCTCGCCGGCGCGCGCAGCTTCCACCGCGGCGTTGAGCGCCAGGATGTTGGTCTGGAAGGCGATGCCGTCGATCACCGAGATGATGTCGGCGATCTTCTTCGAGGAGGCCTCGATGCCGCTCATGGTCTGGACCACCTGGCCGACCACGTTGCCGCCCTGCGAGGCCACGGTCGCGGCACCGCCGGCGAGCTGGTTGGCCTGGCGGGCGTGCTCGGCGTTCTGGCGCACGGTCGAGGTCAGTTCCTCCATCGAGGCGGCAGTTTCTTCCAGGTTGGCGGCCTGCTGCTCGGTGCGGCGCGACAGGTCGTCGTTGCCGGCGGCGATCTCGCTGGCGGCGCCGTTGATCGCGTTCGCCGCCTGCTGGATGCGGCCGACGATGGCCGCCAGCTGCGCGGCGGTGGCGTTGGCGTCGTCGCGCATGGTCGCGAACACGCCCTGGAAGTCGCCGTGCATGCGCGCGGTCAGGTCGCCCTGCGACAGCGCGGTCAGCAGCTTGGACACTTCGCCGATGCTGTCGCCGTTGGCCTGCAGCAGGCCGTTGAGCTGCTGCGCCAGCTGCAGGAAGAAGCCGTGCTTGCCTTCGATGCCGACACGCCCGCTGAGGTCGCCGGCGGCGGCCTCGCGCACGATCTTGGCCACTTCCTGCTCCACCTGCGCTTCCAGGGTGCGGTCGCGCGATTCGCAGACGAAGCCGATGTGGGCGCCGTGCTGGTCGCGGATGGCGGTGATGGTCTGGGCGATGCGGGCGTCGGCGTAGGCCATCTCGCGCTCCATCACGCCCTTCTTTTCCAGCTCCGCCAGGGCCTTGGGATCGTGCTGGTTGCCGTACTCCAGCACCGTCACCTGCGAGCCGACCAGCGGCAGGCTCGAATCGAAGGCCGGCGCCACCGAGTGGATCTGCTCGGCGTACTTGTCGGTGAGGCCCTGCATCGACGGGTTGGCGTAGACGATGTTGTAGTCCAGGTCGACGATGAACATGCCGATCGAGGAATTGTCCAGCGCGGTGCGGATGCGCAGGTTCTCGGAAGCGACCGCGGCGTCGCGCTCGATGCGCCCGCGCAGGTCCTGCTGCATGCGCTTGAGCGCCTGCATCAGTTCGCCGATTTCGTCCTTGCCACTGGCATCGATGTGCCCGTCGAGCTTGCCGCCGGCGACATCGCTGGCCACCTTGACCGCGTCGCGCACGCTGTTGGCCAGCATCCGCCCGAACAGGAAGGCCATGCCGATCGCCGCGCCCAGGCCGATCAGCAGACAGATCAGCAGGGTCGCGGAGGCCTTGCGGTAGGTACCGCTGGCGGCGTCGGCGGCGACCTTGGCCTGGCGGTCGTTCTCCGCGATCAGGGCCACGACGTCGTCCACGACCTTGTTGTGCAGGGTGCGGGTCTCGCCGGTGAAGGTGTCGATGGCGTCGTCATGCAGGTCCAGCTGCAGCATTTCGTTGACCGACTGGTAGGAGGCGCTGGCCTTCTTCCAGTCGGCCACCAGCCGCTCGTAGATCTTCTTTTCCTGCGGGCTGCCGATCTTGGGCGGATAGTCGGCCAGGATCTTGTCCAACTGTTTCTTCAGCTCGACCGAGCGCGCGGCCGATTCCTTCTTCAGCGCATCGCTGCTGCGGATCAGGCTCTGGTAGGCCGCGTTGCGGTACTCGCCCAGGATGCCGCGCATTTCACCGCCGGTGCGCACGCTCGGCACGACCTGCGACGAGAGATTGCCGGTCACGCCATTGAGCGAGTTCAGACCGCGATAGGCGGCCACACCCTGGATGAGCATCAACGCCAGTACGACGCCGAACGCCAGCATCAGCTTGGGCATCACCTTGAGATCTTTTATCCACTGCATGAGCGCGTTTCCCGTAATTCGGAGGGGGCGGCAAGGGGAGAGAACGACAAACGCCGCCGCGCCGGACCGCCTGCACGGGTCCAGCACGGCGGCGTCCGGGCTTACTTGATGGTGGCCAGCTTCAGGCTCGACGGCGCGCTGACCTGGATTTCGGCGCGCGAGCTGTCGCGCTCGATCTTGCCGATCACGCACACGTCCTTGCCTTCCAGGGTCTCCGGCGGGAAGCCGAACTTGCTGCGGTCGGCGCCGGCGATGCGGGCGGAGAAGGTGTGGCGCGGGAACATGCCGCCCATGTACAGGAAGGTCGGCTCGCCTTCGGAGTTCTGCGCGTACTTGGCTTTCTCGACCTTGCCGCAGACCATGCCGTCCTTGCCCACGAAACGGGTGGCCATTTCCGGCGGGATCATCTGCTGGGACTGGGCGAAGGTGCTGGGGCTGGCGGCGAGCAGCAGGACCAGCAGCATGGGAAAGTTCGGTTTCATGGGGCGACTCCTTGAGAACGGGGGATGAAGTGAGGGCTGCGTGATGGCTAGCCACCCTTCAGCTATCGGCGTGAAGTCGGGGAACTTGATTCGAGCAAGTGATAAGTAGTTCGCATTTCAAATAAAAAACCCGCCGTGAGGCGGGTTCTTCTTGCGTCGGGCGGCCGCCGCGGCGGCCGGGCTCAGGCTGCCTCGTCGACGTGGGCGTGCTGCTGGCCGAACTCGGCGCTGTCGAGCAGGGTCTCGATATCCAGCAGGATCAACATCTTGTCGTCCTGGGTGCCGATGCCGGAGATGAAGCGGGTGTCGACCGCCGCGCCGAACTCGGGGGTGGGGCGGATCTGCTCTGCGTTCAGCGGGATCACGTCGGAGACGCTGTCCACGACGATGCCGACCACGCGGTTCTCGACGTTGAGCACGATCATCACCGTGAAGGCGTCGTAACGGGCTTCCTTCAGGCGCAGCTTCAGGCGCAGGTCGATCACCGGCACGATGGTGCCGCGCAGGTTGATCACGCCCTTGATGTACTCGGGGGCGTCCGGGACCCGGGTGACCGAGTCGTAGCCGCGGATTTCCTGCACTTTGAGGATATCCACGCCGTAGTGTTCTTCGCCGAGGGTGAAGCTGAGGAATTCGCCGCCGGTGGCGCCGGAGGTGGAGGTGGTCTTGTCGTTCATCGTGTGCTCCTGGTGCGCACGGGATTGCGGATGGTGGCGTGAGAGGGGAAAGCGCGACTCTGATGCTAGATCGGCGCGGCGCCGCCGAACTTTAGACCCGATCGACTGACCGGGTCCGGCGTTCAGGAAAGCACGCCGCTCTTGCGGGCGCTGCGCTGGCGCTCGATCCGGAACACGTAGCGCTGGATCGCCGCATCGGCGCCGCGCGGCAGGTCCAGGAAGCGCATGCCGACCCGCAGCGTGTCCTGGCCGTTGGCGAGCTTGGAGACATACATGTTGCAGACCTGCAGGGTCAGCCGGATGGGATCGGCGTCGGGCAGCTGCAGCACGCAGTTGGGGTAGCTCTGCTGCAGTTGCGGCATCGGCTGGCCCTCTACCAGCGCCACCGCCAGGCCGCCGCCGCTGATGTCCACCACGCGCAGCTTCAGTTCGACCAGGCCGGCGTCGTCCTCGATCCGCAGCACGCACAGCGGCGACTCGGTGATCGGCGTCTCCAGGCGGAAATGCTCGCGCCGCTGCAGGTAGTACAGCGATTCGGGCAGCGGTGCGCGGAAGCCGGACTGGCCGTTGTGGTCGGTGCGTTGCGGGCCTTCGATGCGAAAGCGCAACCGCACCCTGTCCAACTGGGCGAAGCACAGCAGGTAGTCGGCCTGTTCGGCGGCGCGGTTGGAGGCTTCGTTGACGCTCAGGTCCAGCAGCACGCTGTCCTCGTCCAGCTCCAGCAGCGCGGTCGAGAAGGCCTGATCGCGACCGCCCACGTGCGCGCTGACCTGCGAACGCTGCTGGATCAGCGACTGCAGCAACTGGCGGATCTGCCGCGGCTTGGTCAGCAGGAAACGGTCGTCCTCCACTTCTTCTTCCGGCGAAGTCGGGGCAGGGGAGTCGCTGGGAGTGCCTTCGGCCATGGTGGAGACGGGGACTGGAGGTGGGTGGGGCGGCGCTGCGTCGAGCCGCCACACGCATGCTATCGGCTGAGCAGGACGTTTTTGTAGGCCGGCTGCACCTTGCCGCCGGCGGCCGCGCTCAGCGGCGGGCGCTGCTCCAGGGTGAAGGATGCCACGGCGCGCGCCAGGGCGCCGGCCTCCTGTTCCATCGAGCGGGCGCTGGCGCTGGCTTCCTCGACCAGGGCGGCATTCTGCTGGGTCGCCTCGTCCATCTGCGCGACGGTCTGGTTGACCTGCTCGATGCCGGCCGACTGCTCCTGCGAGGCCGCGGCGATGTCGCGCATGATGTCGGTGACGCGCTGCACCGAGGCCACGATCTCCCGCATGGTGGAGCCGGCCTGGTCGACCAGGGCCGAGCCTTCGGTGACGCGGGTCACCGAGTCGCCGATCAGGTCCTTGATCTCCTTGGCGGCGCCGGCCGAACGCTGCGCCAGGGTGCGCACCTCGCTGGCGACCACGGCGAAGCCGCGGCCCTGTTCGCCGGCACGCGCGGCTTCCACCGCCGCGTTCAAGGCCAGGATATTGGTCTGGAAGGCGATGCCGTCGATCACCGAGATGATGTCGGCGATCTTCTTGGAGGAGGCCTCGATCCCGCTCATGGTCTGGACCACCTGGCCGACCACGCTGCCGCCTTGCGAGGCGACCGTCGCCGCGCCAACCGCCAACTGGTTGGCCTGGTGCGCATGCTCGGCGTTCTGCTTGACGGTGGAGGTCAGCTCCTCCATCGATGCGGCGGTTTCCTCCAGGCTGGCGGCCTGCTGTTCGGTGCGGCGCGACAGGTCGTCGTTGCCGGCGGCGATCTCGCCGGCGGCGGTGTTGATCGCGTCGGAGGCGCCCTGGATCTGCCGCACGATCGCCGACAGTTGCGCGGCGGTGGCGTTGGCATCGTCCTTCATGGTTGCGTAGACGCCCTGCAGGTCGGCGTCGATGCGCCGCGACAGGTCGCCTTCGGCGAGGGCGCGCAGCAGCTGCTGGATGTGGCCCAGGCCGGCGGCGCCGGCGGCGAGCATGGCATTGATCTGTTCGCCCAGCTGCAGCAGGAAGCCGTGCTTGTTGTCCAGGCGGATACGCCCGCCGAGGTCGCCGGCGACCGCGCCGCGCACGATGCCGGCGATCTCCTCTTCCACCGCGACCTCTTCGGTGCGGTCGGCCCATTCCACCACGAAGCCCAGACGGTTGCCGGCGGCGTCGGTGACCGGATTGACGATCAGGCGCATGGTGTGGCCGCCGACGCGGATCTGTGCGCGGTGGGTGCCCTTGAGCTCGGCGAGCATGCGCGCCTGGTGTTCGGGATGGCGGTGGAACACGTCGATGGTCTTGCCCAGCAGGGTGCTGGCATCGAACTGGGGCAGGTCGCGGCGCAGGTCCTCCTGCACCTCGCTGAGCATCTGCAGCAGCGGGCGGTTGACGTAGACGATGCGGCGCTCGGCGTCGGCGATCATCACGTTGGTGGTGACGTCGTCCAGTGCGCTGCGGATGCGCAGGGTCTCGCGCTGGGCCTCGCTGTCCTGCTCGCGGCTGCGCAGCAGTTGCGCGTTGGCCGCCACCAGGGTGTGGGCGATGGAGCCTTCCGGCAGGGCCAGCGTGCGGATCGCGGCCGGCAGTGGCTGCTGCTGGGCGATGGCGCGCGCGGCCTGCGCCAGGTCGTGCGGATCGTGGCCCACGTCCAGCAGTTGCCGGCGCATCTGCACCGCCATCGGCACCAGGATCGCCGCCTCCACCGCCACGTACAGCGCGTGGATCGCCAGGATGCCGATGCCGGCCTCGGCGGCGAACACGCGGACCGGCAGGCCGCGGTGCTGTAGCCAGAAAAACAGCACGTGATGCACGGCGATCGCCGCGGACGCGACCACGATCGGCCGCCAATCGCGGTAGTACAGCAGCAGCGCGATCAGCAGGATGACGCCGAAGTGCACCTCGATCATGCCGCCGGCCTGCTGGATCAGCGTCGCCGCCAGCACCATCAGACCCAGTGCCACGGTGCAGCGGCTCAGCAGGCTGCCCGGATGCAGCTTCACCTGCAGGGCGACCACGGCCAGGGTCGGCAGGCTGACCGCCAGCCACGGCGTCCACGCACCCTGATGCCAGGCAGCGGCCAAGCTGGCGAGGGTGGCCAGCGCGGCCACCGCCACGAACAGCCGGTCGGCCTGTGCGGCGAGTTCCTGCAGGTAGACGTAGCGCTCGTTGCCGACGAGAAAACTGCCTTGGGGAGGCGAGGCGCTCATGCGAAGGGTTCCTTGGAGTCGGGGGGACATCCGCACTGGGCGGGAGAGATCAGCGGCGAGGCGCCGCTGGTGGCCAGCAGTCGCGAGATCAGCGCCGCGGCGGCGATCGGCGTGCCGCATCCGGCCAGTTGCGCCGGACCCGCATAGATCAAGCGCGACTGCGCGTCGAGGACGATAAGCGGATAGGGCAACGCCGGCGGCGCCGGTCGGTCGCGCAGGTCGACGCTGTGGACGCCTGGCAGCGCGAGCGCCGCAGGCGCGGCGCATGCGCAGCCGGCGATGCGCAGGCGGAACGCCACGGCCTGGCCGGCGGTGCGGGTGATGGGGGCGAAGGCCAGCAGGCGCGCGCGAATGGCCTCGGCACTGTCGGTTGGTGGCGGCGTGGCGAGCGCGACCAGCTGGCTCGCCGCCCAGATGCTCCAGAGCACCAGCAGCACCAGTCCCCATGGCAGGCGGGCGAGACGTCGCGGACGGGGCGTCGTGGCGGAACGTGCCTGCGGCATGGAAGATCGGCCAGCGTGACGCCGGCACGCACCGGCTTTTCACGTTATCGACAGTGCGCCTGGTTCCTTAAGGTTGCATTCATCACAATTCGCGGTGTGGTAACGACGCTGACGGCGCTTTCGCTCGCAAGCGCTGAGTTACGCGCCTGGAAACGCGATCGGCCGCGGAACGGCCGCGGCCGATCGGGCCGTGCGCCTTGCCGCCCGGCGCAAGCATTGCGTTGGCCGGGGGCAGAGCGGGTGGAGACCGGCGGCCGCGCGGGCCGGCTCAGGCGGCTGCGTGAGCCGGCCTGCGCGCGGACGGCAGCGTCGGCGCGCGGGCCGAGGGCGCCGCCTCCACCTTGAATACCGCCACCGCTTGGCGCAGTTGGCCGGCCTGTTCCTCCATCGAGCGCGCGGCGGCGGTGGCTTCCTCCACCAGGGCGGCGTTCTGCTGGGTGGTCTCGTCCATCTGGGTGACGGTCTGGTTGACCTGCTCGATGCCGGCCGACTGCTCCTGCGAGGCGGCCGAGATCTCGCCCATGATGTCGGTCACGCGCTGCACCGAGGCGACGATCTCCTGCATGGTCTTGCCGGCCTGGTCGACCAGGGCCGACCCTTCGGCGACGCGGTCCACCGAGTCGTCGATCAGCATCTTGATTTCCTTGGCGGCGTTGGCCGAGCGCTGGGCCAGGGTGCGTACTTCGCTGGCGACCACGGCAAAGCCGCGGCCCTGTTCGCCGGCGCGGGCGGCTTCCACTGCGGCGTTCAAGGCCAGAATATTGGTCTGGAAGGCGATGCCGTCGATCACCGAGATGATGTCGGCGATCTTCTTGGAGGAGGCCTCGATGCCGCTCATGGTCTCGACCACCTGGCCGACCACGGCGCCGCCCTGCGAGGCCACCGCGGCCGCACCGCTGGCGAGTTGGTTGGCCTGGCGGGCGTGTTCGGCATTCTGCTTCACGGTGGAGGTCAGTTCCTCCATTGACGCGGCGGTTTCTTCCAGGCTGGCGGCCTGCTGTTCGGTGCGGCGCGACAGGTCGTCGTTGCCGGCGGCGATCTCGCTGGCGGCGCCGTTGATGCTGACCGCGGCGGCCTGGATGCGCGCCACGATCGCCGCCAGTTGTTCGGTGGTGGCATTGGCGTCGTCGCGCATGGTGGCGAATACGCCCTGGAACTGGCCGTGCATGCGTGCGGTGAGGTCGCCGGCGGCGATGGACTGCAGCAGGGCCGACAGCGCCTGCAGGTTGCCGTCGGCGGTGGCCATCAGCTGGTTGAGGCTGTCGACCATCAGCCGGAAGTCGTATTGGAAGCGCTCGGTGTCGCCACGCACGCTGAAATCGCCTGCGGCAGCCGCCCCGGCCAGGTGCTTGATCTCGCGGTTCATCGCGGTCAGGTTGCGCTTGACCGTGTCCATGGTCTCGGTGAGCGCGGCCTTCTCGCCGGGCAGGCGCTCCATGTCCTCGGACAGGTCGCCGATGGCGTAGCGGCCCATGATCTGCGCCAGGCGCTCGGTCACCGCGATGTGCGCGGCGGACAGGGCGTTGCTGTCGCGGACCATGCGCCCGTAGTCGCCGGGGAACAGGCTTTCGTCCATGCGGTAGCTGGTCTGGCCCGCATCGTGGCGCCGCGCCATCTCGGTCTGTGCGGCCAATACCTCGCGCAGTTGCTGCTGCATGCGCTGCATGTCGGCCAGCAGGCGCCCGCTTTCGTCGCGGCTTGGCACCACGATCCGGGCATCCAGGCGTCCCTGGGCGATGTCGGCGGCGACCCCGGCGGCGCGGCGCACGTTGCGGGTGAGGGTGCTCAGGGTATGCACGCACACCGCCGCGATCAGCAGCGTCAGCAGGCTGAGCCCGGCCACTGCGGTCCACATCGCCTGCAACGAGGCGTCCAGGTGCCGCTGCGACTGGCGTTGCAGTGCCTGCAGCGCGGTGGCGCTGAGGCCGTGCAAGGCCGCGTCCCAGCCGTGCAGGGCCGCGTTCCAGCGCTGATCGGCATCGGCGCCGCCGCCGTCCAGGGCCTGCGCCAGCTGCGGCAGGGCGCGATCGGCGACGGTGGCCTCGGCGGCGACGGCGCGCGCCAGCGCCGGGTCCGGTTGCTCGAGCAAGCCCAGGGCCTTCTTCAGCTCATGCCGCAGGCGTGCGTGGTCGCGCGCGAGCTCGGCGATCTGCGCGCGCAGGATCGGCAGTTCGGCGCCGGCCTGGGATGGGGCGCGCATCGCATCCAGGCGGGTCAGGGTGCTGCTGGTGACCGGCGCGTAGATCAGGCTGCTGACCACCAGGTGGTAGCTTTCCACGTACGGCGTATACACCAGCTGGCTGTCGTCGCGCAGGGCGTCCAGCGCGTCGTCGGCCTGGTCGGCGACCGTCGCGGAGTCGTTGCGCCGGGTCTGCAAGGTCTGCTGCAACCGCGCCAGCGCCGCCGTGCTGCGTTCGAAGCCGGGCAGGGCCGGCACGGTCCGCTGCAGTTCGCGCAGCGCACGGTCGGCGCTGGCGCGTGCCTGCGCCGCGTCGGCGGCGCCGCCGACCTGTTCTTCCTGCAGGGCCGCCAGCAGCGTCAGCATCTGGCGCAAGGGCGCATAGCTGCGCAGCTCGGCGCGGCTCACTTCCACGCCGTCGTTGAGCGTGCGGGTGTACAGCAGCAGGGGAATCACCAGCCCGATCAGGGCCAGCACGCCGATCAGGCTGAGCTTGCGCGCAATGGGAAGGTCGTGCCAGACCCGCCAGCGGGAGCGGCGTTCGGAGGCGGGCGGAGCGGCGTTGTTCGCGGGGGGCGACGTCATTGCGCGGGTCTCTGAGGGAGAGCGAAGGAAGGCAGGCGCTCCATAGGGAGTGCATGCCGTGGGAATACGGGGTGGAACCGGACGACCGTCGAACCTCGCCTGGTCCGGATGCGCGTCTGCAATGGGATTGGCAGCGCTCGACCGGGCCGGGCAGATCTTTAGCGGCCGCCACGGAGGAAACTTTGAATCTGTGATGGCCGCCGAATTACGCCGGCACCGTGTTACGTGTGCCACCGCGAGCTCGATCGGGCAGGACATACGCGGTACGCGCTTGTGCGGATGCAGCCACGAGGCAGGTCCTTGCGCGATCCGCGCGCGGCGGCATGGTCCTGGTGTTCGTAGGGCAGCGCGAAGCGATGCCGGGGCGGTCGTGACCGGCGCGGCGACCTGCATGCGGCCATCCAACCTCGCCCCAGAGGGGGGCGGTATGCCGCCTTCGCACGCGGGGCCTGCAGCAGGCGTCGCTTGCCCGGCGTCGTTCGGTATCGACGGGCGGCGTCATCGGAGTGGGGAAACGCGGGGCGGTTCCGCACCGGCGTGCCGCGAGCGATGGGGCCTAGTAAGGGTCGGACCGGCCGTCGCCGGCTGCGCGTGTCCGCGCCGCCGGCGTTCGATCGGGCCCAAAATGGCGGCTGTGCCGCATGTACAGGCGTGGTGGCCAGACCGCAGGGGCCTGGCCAATGTGGCCTCAGAACTCCTGCCAGGCGTCGCCGTTGCTGGCGGCGGCCACGATTGCGCGGCGCGCGGCCGGTTGCGGCGTCGGGCCGGCCTTGGTCGCGCTCCGGCCCGCCGGCTTGGCCGGCACCGCGCGGACCGCTGGCGGCCGCGCGGTCGTAGCAACACGGTCGATCTTGAACAGCGCCACCGCATCGCTCAGTTGCACGGCCTGTTCCTCCATCGACCGCGCCGCGGCGGTGGCTTCTTCCACCAGGGCGGCGTTTTGCTGGGTGGTCTCGTCCATCTGGGTGACGGTCTGGTTGACCTGCTCGATACCGGCCGACTGTTCCTGCGAGGCCGCCGAGATCTCGCCCATGATGTCGGTCACGCGCTGCACCGAGGCGACGATCTCCTGCATGGTGTGGCCCGCCTGGCCGACCAATGCCGAGCCGGTGGCGACGCGGCCGACGGAGTCGTCGATCAATGTCTTGATTTCCTTGGCGGCACCGGCCGAGCGCTGGGCGAGGCTGCGCACCTCGCTGGCGACCACGGCGAAGCCCCGGCCCTGGTCACCGGCGCGGGCGGCTTCCACCGCGGCGTTGAGCGCCAGGATATTGGTCTGGAAGGCGATGCCGTCGATGACGCTGATGATGTCGGCGATCTTCTTCGAGGAGGCCTCGATGCCGCTCATGGTCTGGACGACCTGGTCGACCACGCTGCCGCCCTGTGCGGCCACCGCGGCCGCCCCCACCGCCAACTGGTTGGCCTGGCGGGCGTGCTCGGCATTCTGCTTCACGGTGGAGGTCAGCTCTTCCATCGACGCGGCGGTCTCTTCCAGGCTGGCGGCCTGCTGTTCGGTGCGGCGCGACAGGTCGTCGTTGCCGGTGGCGATCTCGCTGGCGGCGGCGTTGATGCTGACCGCCGCGGTCTGGATGCGGCCGACGATGCCGGTCAACTGGTCGGCGGTGGCGTTGGCGTCGTCGCGCATGGTGGCGAACACGCCATGGAACTCGCCTTCCATGCGCGCGGTCAGGTCGCCGGCGGCGATGGCCTGCAGCAGCGAAGACAGCTTGCCCAGGTTGCGGTCGCTGACCTCCATCATCGCGTTGAGGTCCTGCACCATCAGCCGGAAGTCGTGCTGGAAGTGCGCTGCATCGCCGCGGGCGCTGAAGTCGCCGGCCGCGGCGGCCGCGGCCAGGCGCTTGATCTCGGTGTTGATCGCCAGCAGGCTGGCCTTGGCCGCATCCATCGATTCGTGCAGTACCGCGCGGCTGCCGGGCAGGCGGCGGGCGTCGCGGCGCAGGTCGCCGTTGGCGTACTCGTTGAGCACGCCGATGGCGTCGACGATCGCGTCCAGGTGCTCGAACATCATGGTGTTGATGCCCTTGCTCAGTTCGCCGTACACGCCCGGGAAGTCCTGCGGCATGCGATGGCGCATGTCCTTGTCCGCATGCAGTTCGATCATCAACGCGGTTTCGCCGGAGAAACGCTGCAACTGGGTCTGCATGCGGCCCATCGCCAGCAGCAGGCGGCCGGGTTCGTCGTGCGCGTCGGTGGTCACGTCGTTGTCCAGGCGCCCGTCGGCGATGGCTTCGGCGGCGCGGGTGGCGCGGCGCAGCGGTCCGGTCAGGCTGCGGGTGATGGTCCACCCCAGCAGGCCGCTGACCAGCAGGACGGCGAGGCCGCCGGCGATCAGGACGATGCGGCCACGCGCCATCGCCGCCGAGGACGCCGTATAAGCGTCCTGGCTCAGGCGCCGCTGCAGATCGGCATTGGCGCGGATCGCCGCCTGCTGCTTCTCCATCGCCACCGATGCATCGCCGAGCAACAGCGCCTGCGCCTGCGCGTTCTGGTCCTTCTCGCCCAGTGCCAGCACCTGGTCGTTGAGTTGCATCGACCGCGTCCGCGCGGCCTGGATCAGGGCCATGGCCTGGTGTTCGCGCGCACTTGCCGGCATCGCCGACAGCGCATCGTGCGCGGCCTTGTAGCGCGCCCGGTTGGTCTTCACGATGTTCAGCATCTTCTGGTTGGCCGCATCGCCCTGGACGATGCTGATGGCCAGCAGCCCGATCTGCACATTGGTGTTGGCATCCAGCATCTCGTTGGAGAGCCGGACCTTCTCCATGTTGCCGTTGACGATGCTGTCCAGTTCGCGATGCGCCCTGGTCATGGTCAGCAAGCCCATGGCGACCAGCACGCCGGACAGCAGGATGAGGATGCCGAACGCCATGCCCAGGCGCCGGCCGACGTTGTAGCGTTGCAGAAGTGCGTTCATAACCGACCTTTCGGGGGAACAGGAGGAGTCGAGGTCGCAGGTGCTGGCAGGCCAGCCATGCGATATGTCATGGCGATGCGCTGCCACTGCCTGGATATCGACATGGCGGGCGGAAATTGAGCGGTGCTGCGGTTCTCGTTGGCGGGCGCTTAGGAAGCTGTCTGGAAAGCAGACGGAGTGGTCGACGCGGGCAGAATCCGACACTGTTCCGACATGCGATGGCGCGGACTGGGCGCATCTACGCCTTGCCTGTCGTGGATATGCGCCCACGACAGGCAAAGCGGATGTCGGATGTTGCCGCCGGGACCGTTCGCCGTGCCGCCGGCACGGCGAACGCGCGACTCAGAACTCCTGCCAGTCGCCGCCGACCACGGCCGCGGCGCGCTTGGCGGGTTGACGCGGTGTGTGCGCCACTGCCTTGACGGCGCGCGGAGCGTGGGGAGCCACGGCCGGTGCCGGTGCCACGCGCACGCCAGCGACGGCAACGACACCGACGCTGTCGATCTTGAACAACGCCACCGCATCGCTGAGTTGGCTGGCCTGTTCCTCCATCGACCGCGCCGCGGCGGTGGCTTCTTCCACCAGCGCGGCGTTCTGCTGGGTGGTTTCGTCCATCTGCACCACGGTCTGGTTGACCTGCTCGATGCCGGCCGACTGTTCCTGCGAGGCGGCCGAGATCTCGCCCATGATGTCGGTCACGCGCTGCACCGAGGCGACGATCTCCTGCATGGTGCGGCCGGCCTGGTCGACCAGGGCCGAGCCCTCGGTCACGCGGGCGACCGAGTCGTCGATCAGCGTCTTGATCTCCTTGGCGGCACCAGCCGAGCGCTGGGCGAGGCTGCGCACCTCGCTGGCGACCACGGCGAAGCCCCGGCCCTGGTCGCCGGCACGCGCCGCTTCCACCGCCGCGTTCAAGGCCAGGATGTTGGTCTGGAAGGCGATGCCGTCGATCACCGAGATGATGTCGGCAATCTTCTTGGAGGAGGCCTCGATGCCGCTCATGGTCTGGACCACCTGGCCGACCACGCTGCCGCCCTGCGAGGCGACCGCCGCTGCGCCGCTGGCGAGCTGGTTGGCCTGGCGGGCGTGCTCGGCATTCTGCTTGACGGTGGAGGTCAGTTCCTCCATCGAGGCGGCGGTCTCCTCCAGGCTGGCGGCCTGCTGCTCGGTACGGCGCGAGAGGTCATCGTTGCCGGCGGCGATCTCGCTGGCGGCACCGTTGATGCTGACCGCGGCGGCCTGGATCCGCGACACGATGGCGGCCAGCTGTTCGGCGGTGGCATTGGCGTCGTCGCGCATGGTGGCGAATACGCCTTGGAACTGGCCGTGCATGCGTGCGGTGAGGTCGCCGGCGGCGATGGACTGCAGCAGGGCCGACAGCGCCTGCAGGTTGCCGTCGGCGGTGGCCATCAGCTGGTTGAGGCTGTCGACCATCAGCCGGAAGTCGTACTGGAAGCGCTCGGTGTCGCCACGCACGCTGAAATCGCCTGCGGCAGCCGCCCCGGCCAGGTGCTTGATCTCGCGGTTCATCGCGGTCAGGTTGCGCTTGACCGTGTCCATCGTTTCGGTGAGTCGGGCTTTTTCGCCGGGCAGGCGCTCCATGTCCTCGGACAGGTCGCCGATGGCGTAGCGGCCCATGATCTGCGCCAGGCGCTCGGTCACCGCGATGTGCGAGGCGGACAGGGCGTTGCTGTCGCGGACCATGCGCCCGTAGTCGCCGGGGAACGCGGTTTCGTCCATGCGGTAGCTCATCTGGCCGACGTCGTGGCGCTTGGCCATGTCGGCCTGCGCGGCGAGCACCGCCTGCAACTGGCTCTGCATCTTGTCCATGCTCAGCAACAGCACGCCGGCCTCGTCCTTGCTGCGCAGGTCGATCGTATTGTCGAGCTTGCCGCGCGCGATGGCGTCGGCCACGCCGATCGCAGTGCCCAGACGCTTGAGCAGTTGCCGGCGGATCACGATCGCCAGGCCGATCGCGGCCACGATCACCAGCAGGTTGCCCAGCAGCACGGCCCACTTGTTCTGCGCGCGCACCGTGTTCAGGGTTGCGCTGCGCTTGGCCAACAACCCGCTTTCCTCGTTGTGGAACGCACCGAGCAGGCTGCGGATCGTTTGCATTGCCTTGCGATCGCGTGCTTCGCGGAACACCGACACGACCTGCGCCGGATCGTTGGACTGCTCGCGCAGGGCGGTCACCTGCTTTTCCACGTTGACGAGATCGTCGAACGCGGTATGCAGCTTTTCCAAGCGCGCCTGCTGGCGTGGATTGTCCGAGGTCAACTGCTTGGCCTCGGTGAAGTTCTTGTCGAAGTTGGCCTGGCCGTTGATGAAGGGCTGCAGGTGTTGCTTGTCGCCCGACAGCATGTAACCGCGTGCGCCGGTTTCAACGTTCAGGGCGTCGAGCCCCATCATGTCGCCGGTGGCCAGCACCTTGTAGGTGTGGTCGTTCATGTCGGCGGCATTGTTGAGCGAAGAGAGACTGCTGAGGCTGATCGAGCCGATGATCACCGTGATCAGCACGATGACCGAAAAGCTGAGCGCGAGTCTTGCGGAAAGACTGAGATTCTTGAGCGTCATCGTCGTATTCCTGGTGGAAAAGTGGTGCGTTGGGGATGGCGTACCCCGTGCCTGAGTCGATGTCCGCGTAGGCGCTGGGCGCTGCCCTATATATTCATGCTGTGAATTGAAATAAACTAATTGATAGTTATTCTTTAAATAAACGTTTGCGATTGAAGCGTTTACTGCACTCTGACTTGTCTTGCTTTAGTCGCTTGATGACACGGCGCATTCAAATTTGTAGACAATTTGTGTGAGCAACACCCGTATCGGCATGTGCGCTTCGTTCTTGAAGCCGCCGTGACGCGCGAATTTAGCTTTGCTTCACATTGACTTCACGTCAGTCGGAATGGGGTT
Organism: Xanthomonas sacchari; assembly: GCF_024266585.1. Lineage (NCBI taxonomy): Bacteria > Pseudomonadati > Pseudomonadota > Gammaproteobacteria > Lysobacterales > Lysobacteraceae > Xanthomonas > Xanthomonas sacchari. The sequence goes on along the minus strand of NZ_CP100647.1, from coordinate 2,824,786 downwards.
CACGCTCTGCTCTGCGTGGGTGCGTTGCAAGGGGGCTCGGGCCATGCGCGCTGGTGCAAAAAAGCCCGGGAGCTGGCGCTCCCGGGCTTGGATCCTCTGTGTCCGTGGCAGGTGGGTGAGGCGATCAGAACTCCTGCCAGTCCGCGCCGCCGCCACTCGCGGCCGCGGCGATGGCCACCGGCCGGCGTGCGTTCGCCTTCGGGGCAGGTGACTTGGCCGGCGGTCGCTTGGGGGTAGCGGTGGCGAGCGCCGGCGGCGGAGCGGCAGCGTGGTGGGCCGCCGCCACTGCCTGCTGGTCGATCCTGAACAGCGCCACGGCCTGGCTCAACTGCCCGGCCTGATCCTCCATCGAGCGCGCGGCGGCGGTGGCTTCCTCGACCAGCGCGGCGTTCTGCTGGGTGGTCTCGTCCATCTGCATGACGGTCTGGTTGACCTGCTCGATGCCGGCCGACTGCTCCTGCGAGGCCGAGGCGATCTCGCCCATGATGTCGGTGACGCGCTGCACCGAGGTCACGATCTCCTGCATGGTCTTGCCGGCCTGATCGACCAGGGCCGAGCCTTGGGCGACGCGGACCACCGAGTCGTCGATCAGGTCCTTGATCTCCTTGGCCGCATGCGACGAGCGCTGCGCCAGGGTGCGCACTTCGCTGGCGACGACGGCGAAGCCGCGGCCTTGTTCGCCGGCGCGCGCGGCTTCCACCGCGGCGTTGAGCGCCAGGATATTGGTCTGGAAGGCGATGCCGTCGATCACCGAGATGATGTCGGCAATCTTCTTGGAGGAGGCCTCGATGCCGCTCATGGTCTGGACCACCTGGCCGACCACGCTGCCGCCCTGCGAGGCGACCGCCGCTGCGCCGCTGGCGAGCTGGTTGGCCTGGCGGGCGTGCTCGGCGTTCTGCTTGACGGTGGAGGTCAGTTCCTCCATCGAGGCGGCGGTCTCTTCCAGGCTGGCGGCCTGCTGCTCGGTGCGGCGCGAGAGGTCATCGTTGCCGGTGGCGATCTCGCTTGCCGCGGCATTGATGCTGACCGCCGCGGTCTGGATACGGCCGACGATGCCGGTCAACTGATCGGTGGTGGCGTTGGCGTCGTCGCGCATGGTGGCGAATACACCGTGGAACTCGCCGTCCATGCGTGCGGTCAGGTCGCCTCCGGCGATGGCTTGCAGCAGTGCCGACAGCTTGCCCAGGTTGACGTCGCTGACCTCCATCATCGCGTTGAGGTCCTGCACCATGCGTTGGAAGTCGTGCTGGAAACGCTCGGCATCGCCGCGGGTGCTGAAGTCGCCGGCCGCGGCCAGGCGCTTGATCTCGGTGTTGATCGCTAGCAGGCTGGCCTTGGCCGCATCCATCGATTCGTGCAGCACCGCGCGGCTGCCGGGCAGGCGACGCGCGTCGCGACGCAGGTCGCCGTTGGCGTACTCGTTGAGCACGCCGATGGCGTCGACGATGGCGTCCAGGTGCTCGAACATCATGGTGTTGATGCCCTTGCTCAGCTCGCCATACACGCCCGGAAAGTCCTGCGGCATGCGGTGACGCATGTCCTTGTCGGCATGCAGCTCGATCATCCGCGCGGTTTCGCCGGAGAAGCGCTGCAACTGGGTCTGCATGCGCTCCATCGCCAGCAGCAGGCGGCCGGGTTCGTCGCGCGCGTCGGTAGCCACGTCGTTGTCCAGGCGGCCGTCGGCGATGGCCTCGGCAGCGCGGGTGGCGCGGCCCAGCGGTCCGGTCAGGCTGCGGGTGATGATCCAGGCCAGCGCACCGCTGACCAGCAGGACCGCCACGCCACCGGCGATCAGCATGTTGCGGCCCTGTGCCATCGCCTGGGTGGCGTTGGCATAGGCGGCTGCCGTCTCCTGTTCCTGCAGGGCCACGTTCTCGCGGATCTTGTCCTGCAGGGCGGCCGTCACCGGCCTGGCCTGCTCGTTCATCAGTGTTTGCGCTTCGGCATTGCGGTTGGCGTTGCCGAGTGCGATCACCTGGTCGTTGAGCTTGCCGGCAGCGGCACGCCGCGCATCGATGTCCGCACGCAACTGCTTGACGGCGTCGCTGGAGGGAGGGAACGCATCGAGTTGCTTGCGCAAGCCGACATATCGCTGACGCGCCTGCTGGATGGCGGCCATCTCCTTCCGGTTGAGTTCTTCGTCGGACACCATGCTCAACGCACTCACCGCGAGCAGGACGCGCGTATTGGCTTCGAGCATGCCGTTGCTGATCCGGATCTTCTCGACATCGACCTTGACGATGTGATGCAGCTCGCTGCGCGCCTGCGCGATGGAGACCAGGCCGGCGGCGACCAACAGGCAGGACAGCACGATCAGCAGGCCGAAACCACCGCCGAGGCGGCGACCCACGTTGTAGCGTTGCAAGAAAGACGTCATGTTCAAACCCCCTGAGAATGGACAATTCACTGCGTGTTCGCTACGAGGGAAAATCGATCGCGGTGCAGGCTTCATCTGTGATGAAGTACGCAAACCGAGCGGAGAGCGTGCAAAACACGCGCCCAGGCGGCGCCCCATGACACACACGATGCGATTTCCCCTTCTCTGGCATGGCTTCAGCGACCGGCAGCGTCTCCGATCGATCCCCCTGAAGTGCCGGTTCCACCTCCCCAGGTGTCACCAACACGCACATCGGGACAAAAATGTGCGCTACATCGATATCGGCAGGTTCGTCCTCTTCTTCAGGCCCGCAGTGCGCTCGTCGCCTGTCCGACGACAGGTCGCGCGGCAACACTGTCCATGCGATGCGTCGCCCCTGCGTCCGGTCGTCATGCACGAAGATGCGGATCGTGCGGACGCGCTGCAAACGAAAGCCCCGGCATCGCTGCCGGGGCTCGTGTGATGCATGACGCGCGAGGGCGGGGCGGTCAGGCCGCTTGCTGTACCCGCAGCGAGCGGACCAGGCCGCCGATGTCCACGATCAGGGCGACGCGACCGTCGCCGAGGATGGTGGCGCCGGAGATGCCGCTGATGCGCCGGTAGTTGTTCTCGATGTTCTTGACCACCACCTGCTGCTGGCCGATCAGCTCGTCCACTTCCAGCGCCAGCTTCTGCCCGTCGGCCTCGACCACCACTACCAGCGGTTCTTCGCTCTGCTCGATGCGGCCAAAGCCGTAGGAGTCGCTGAGCGAGAGGATCGGCAGGTACTCGCCGCGGACCCGCAGCACGCGGCCTTCGCCGGCCATGGTGCGGATGTCGTCGGCCTTGGGCTGCAGCGCCTCGATCACGTAGGCCAGCGGCAGGATCAGGGTCTCGCCGGCGACCGCCACGGTCATGCCGTCGAGGATCGCCAGGGTCAACGGCAGACGGATCAGCACGCGGGTGCCGCGGCCGGATTCGCTTTCCAGCTGCACTTCGCCGCCCAGGCCCTGGATGTTGCGGCGGACCACGTCCATGCCGACGCCGCGGCCGGACAGGTCGGTGACCGCATCGGCGGTGGAGAAGCCCGGGGCGAAGATCAGATCCCAGACCTGCGCATCGCTCGGGTTGTCCGGCACCGCGATGCCGCGTTCGGCGGCCTTGGCCAGGATGCGGCTGCGGTTGAGGCCGGCACCGTCGTCGCTGACTTCGATGACGATGTGGCCGCCCTGGTGCGAAGCCGCCAGGGTGATGGTGCCGGTCTCGTCCTTGCCGGCGGCGCGGCGCGCCTCCGGCAGTTCCAGGCCGTGGTCGATCGAGTTGCGCACCAGGTGCACCAGCGGATCGGCGATCTTCTCGATCAGGCCCTTGTCCAGTTCGGTGCCCTCGCCGATGGTGCGCAGGCGCACCTGCTTGCCGAGGCGGGTGGAGAGGTCGCGGACCAGGCGCGGGAAGCGGCGGAACACCGCGTCCACCGGCAGCATGCGCACGCCGATCACCGCTTCCTGCAGGTCGCGGGTGTTGCGTTCCAGCAGGTCCAGGCCGGCGAACAGGCGCTCGGCCACGGCCTGGTCCAGGCCGGTGGAGACCTGCTTGAGCATGGCCTGGGTGATGACCAGTTCGCCGACCAGGTTGATCAGCGCGTCGACCTTGTCGACGCTGACGCGGATCGAGCTTTCCGCTTCGTGCGCGGCGGCGGCGTTGCCGGCCGGCGCGTTGGCGGCCACGGCGGCGGCCGGCGCCGCGGTGGCGGCGGTCGGCGGCGCGGTCAGCACCGGCGCCGGCGCGGTGGCCAGGCTCGGCGGCGGCACCGGGCGGATCTCCAGTTCGCAGTCGTCGATGACCCAGGCGAAGGTGTCTTCGATCGCGCTGCGCGGGATCTTGCCGACCAGGCCCAGGTCCCAGGCCAGGTAGGCCTCGAGCGGGTCGAGTTCGGCGAAGCCGGGCAGGCGGGTGCTGCGGCAGGCGACCTGCAGCGGGCCGAGGTGTTCCAGTTCGCGGATGATGCGCAGCGGGTCATTGCCGCTCATGAACAGCGACGGCGCTGGGGTGAAGCCGATCTGCCAGGCTTCCGGTTCGGCCGGCTGGTTCGCCGCCGGAGTGGCGGCGGTCGGCGCGGCCGGGCCGCCGTTCAGCGCGTGCTGCAGGCGCTCGTGCACCGCCTTGACCGCGGCCGGATCGGCCGGGACGCCGTGTTCGGCTTCGCGCAGCAGGGCGCGCAGCACGTCCACCGAGCCGAGGATGGCGTCGATGGCGTGCGCCTCGACGTCGCGCTTGCCGGCGCGCAGCTCGTCGAGCAGCGTTTCCAGCACGTGGGTGAGGCCGGCCATCGCCTCGAAGCCGAAGGTGGCGGCGCCACCCTTGATCGAGTGCGCGGCGCGAAACACCGAGTTGATGGTCTCGGGATCGCGATTGCCTTCTTCCAGCGACAGCAATCCGGCTTCCATCGCGTCCAGTCCTTCGCGGCTTTCCTCGAAGAAGGTGGCGTGGAAACGCTGCAGGTCCATGCTCATGGGGCGGGAATCCGGAAAAGGAGGAGGAGAGGGATCAGCCCAGGACTTTCTGGACGGTGGCGATCAGCTGTTCGGGATTGAACGGCTTGACCAGCCAGCCGGTGGCGCCGGCGGCCTTGCCCTCGGACTTCTTCTCCGCCGCCGACTCGGTGGTCAGCATCAGCATCGGGGTGAACTTGTAGTCCGGCAGCTGCCGCAGCTCGCGGATCAGGGTGATGCCGTCCATGTTCGGCATGTTGACGTCGGTGACCACCGCATTGAAGCGCTGGCCCTTGGCGCGGCCCAGCGCGACCGCGCCGTCTTCGGCTTCTTCGACGGCAAAGCCGGCCGAGGTGAGGGCGAAGGAGACCATCTGGCGCATCGACGCCGAATCGTCCACTACCAAGATACGTGCGCTCATGCCGCGTTCTCCACAGATTTCAGATTGTCAGGGGTTGCAGGAAGGCCCAGCGATTCGCTGACCCCTAGCAGGCGGGCCGCGTCGCGAAAGGTCGCGTTGCAGGCCTCGAATTCGGTGCGCTTGCCGTCCTTGCGACGGGCATCGACGAACGCGCACAGCACCTGTACGGATGCGGTGTGGATGCGGCGGACTTCGCCGGCGTCCAGCCGCAGCACGTCGTCCGACGCAAGGAACGCGGTCAGGCGTTGTTTCAGGTCGGCGCTGGTCTCGATGCCGAGATCTTCGCCAAGGGGGACTGTGCTCATCATTGCTCCGCACCAATGGTTCTATGGCAGATAACGGCCGTGGCCTGAAAAGCTTTAGCGGCGCTTGGTAAAGTGCGGCACCGTTCGCAGTTGCCGCCCGCCGGGCCCCGGGTCAGTGCAGCAGTTGCTCGGCGTCGAGCAGGATCATCGGCTGCTGCGCCAGCCGCGCCACGCCGCGGAACAGATGGTTGGAAATGCGGCAGATGCGGGCGTTGTCCGGCGGCTCGATTTGCTGGTCGCTGAGGCTGGCCACGTCTTCCACCGCGGACACGCGCAGGCCCAGGGTCTCGCCGTTCTCCTCCAGCACCACCACGCGGGTCAGCATGTCCATCTCGATCGGGGCCGCGCCCAGGTGCAGGCCGAGGTCGAGCACCGGTACCACCTGGCCGCGCAGGTTCATGATGCCGAGCATGGCCGGCGGGGTGCCGCGCAGCGCCAGCAGCGGCACCGGCAGCACCACTTCCTGCACCTTCAGCAGTTCCAGCGCGTAGGCCTGCTCGCCGCAGCGCAGGCGCAGCCAGCGGGTGCGGCGCTCGGACAGGCGGTCGGGGGCGATGGCCGAGCCGTGTGGCACGCTCGGCGCCATGAAGGACTGCAGGTTCGGCGGCAGCTTCGCGCCGGCGGCCTGGGCGCGGCTGGCTTCGGCGCGCCGTTCCGGCGGCACCGCCATCGGCGGGCGCTTGATCGCGCGCGCGGCGGCGGCATCGTCTTCGGCGGCCAGGTTGCGCGGCACGGTGACGCGCTGCCGCTCCATCGCCGCGACCGCGTCCAGGTCGGCCTGGCGCTCGGCCTGTTGGGCCGGGGTGAGTGCGGCGGGCGCGGCCGCCTGCTGCGACATGATCCCGGCCAGGGCCGGATCCGAATCGGCTTCGGCCAGCACCGCGGCAGCGATCTGCTCGGGCGTCGGGCCGGTCGGCGCGGGCGCCAGGGCGTGTTGCGACATGATGCCGGCCAGGGCCGGATCCGAATCGGCTTCGGCCAGCACCGCGGCAGCGATCTGCTCGGGTGTCGGGCCGGTCGGCGCAGGCGCCAGGGCTTGTTGCGACATGATGCCGGCCAGGGCCGGATCGGCATCGGCTTCGGCCAGGACCGCGGCAGCGATCTGTTCGGGCGTCGGGCCGGTCGGTGCGGGCGCCAGCGCCTGCTGCGACATGATGCCGGCCAGCGCGGGATCTGCATCGGCTTCGGCCAGGACTGCGGCAGCGATCTGTTCGGGCGTCGGGCCGGCCGGCGCGGGCGCCAGGGCCTGCTGCGACATGATGCCAGCCAGCGCGGGATCGGCGTCGGCTTCGGCCAGGACTGCGGCAGCGATCTGTTCGGGTGTCGGGCCGGTCGGCGCAGGCGCCAGTGCCTGCTGCGACATGATGCCGGCCAGCGCCGGATCGGCGCCGGCCTCGGCCAGGACCGCGGCGGCGATCTGCTCCGGGGTCGGCGCGGCCGCGGCAGGCGCCGGGGTATCGGCGTCCGCGTGCGCGTCGGCGACCGCGACCGCTGCGGGACTCGGCGGCGGCGCCTTCTGCTCCTCGGCGATCACGTCGTGGAGCAGGCCTTCCAGATAGTCGTCGAGGATGCCGGGGGTGCTCATGCGGCTTGCTCCATCGGTGTCGCATCGCTGGCCAGCAGCCATTCCAGTGCGCGGCGGTAGGCGGCCAGGCCGCGGCCGGGGTAGTCGCCCGGCACGCCGGGCACGGTCAGCGCCTTGACGTTGCAGATCTTGGTGTCGACCGGGATCGCGTCTTCCCAGACCCGCTCGGCGTAGCTGTCCTGCATCTGCCGCAGGGTCTCGTTGCCGGCGCGGGTGCGCTTGTCGAACAGGGTCGGCAGGATCGAGGCGGGCAGCGGACGGCGCCGCGAGCGCTCGACCATGTCCACGGTACGGACCATGCTGGCCAGGCCGTGCAGCGCCAGCGGCTCGGCCTGGGTCGGGATGACCACGCGGTCGGCCGCGGCCAGCGCGTTGATCATCAGCAGGCCCAGGGTCGGCGGGCAGTCGAGCAGGATGTAGTCGTGCTGGCCGGCGTGGCGGGCCATCGCCTGCTGCAGCGCCAGGCCCAGGCCGGGCTGGTTGGCGCTGCGCCGTTCCAGCGTGGCCAGCGCGGTCTGCCCGCAGACGAAGCTCAGGCGCTCGACGGCGGTGTCGCGGGCCAGCGCGGCGAGTTCGCCCGGCGGGGTCGCGAACAGGTCCAGCACGCCCGGCGGCTGCGGTTCCTGCGGCACGTCGAAGGCCCGGGTCAGCGAGGCGTGCGGATCGAGATCGAGCATCAGCACGCGGTGTCCGAGCATGGCCAGCCCACGGCCCAGGGCCAGCGTGGTGGTGGTCTTGCCCACGCCACCTTTCTGGTTGGCGATCGCCCAGATGCGCATCAGTTGACTCCTTCAATGGCAGGTACTGCGCGGGGCGCGCCGGCGTTGCCGGCGGCCGCCGCGGCGGGGGGTGTGGTGGTGGCCGGCGCGGCGCCGGCGCTCAAACGGTCGGAGGCCGACGGCGTCGCATCGCCGCTGGCGCCGGAATCGGCCAGGATCACCAGCACCACGCGGCGGTTGGCGTTGCGGCCGGCCGGCGTGTCGTTGCTGGCGCGCGGGCGGAACTGGCCGTAGCCGATCATCGACAGCCGCGAGGGCTGCAGGCCCTGGTCGGCGAACAGGTGGACCACGCTGGCCGCGCGCGCCGCCGACAGCTCCCAGTTCGACGGGAACTGCTGGGTGGCGATCGGGGTGTTGTCGGTGTAGCCCTCCACGCGCACCCCGTTGGGCACGCCGGCCAGCACCTGCGCCAGTTCCGCCAGGGTGGCGCGCGCGCTCTGGTCCAGCGCGGCCGAGCCGGAGCCGAACAGGATGTCGCTGTTGATCTCCACTTCGATCCACAGCCCGGCGCGGCGCACGGTGATCAGCTTCTTCTGGATCAGCGGCGCCAGCGCGGCGCCGAGGCGGTCGGCGATGCTGTCGAGCTGGCGTTGCGCGCGGCGCAGCTGCTGCGCGTCGCGCAGGTCGTCGCCGCGCTGCGCGGTGCCCGAGGGCAGGCGGTTGGGATCGGGTAGGGTCAGCGCCGGGCTGGACTTGATCGGGGTCGGCCGTTCGCCGCCCTGGCCCTGCAGCGCCTGGTCGCCGACCTGGACCGGGCGCACGGTCTTCGGCGTGCCGCCGAACGCGGCGCTCATCGCGTCGGCCATGACCCGGTACTTGGCTTCGTTGACCGTGGACAACGCGTACATCACCACGAAGAAGGCGAGCAGCAACGTCATCAGGTCGGCATAGGGGATGGCCCATGCCTCGTGGTTGGCGTGCTCGTCGTGGGCGTGCTTGCGGGCCATTCGGAACTCAATGCAAGAATCCGGCCAGTTTCGATTCGATGTTGCGCGGGTTCTCGCCCTGGGCAATGGCGATCAACCCTTCGATGACCATTTCGCGCTCGCCGCAGCCGCGCTTGATCACGCTCTTGAGCTTGGCGGCCATCGGCAGGAACAGCAGGTTGGCCGAGGCGATGCCGTAGATGGTGGCGGTGAAGGCGGCGGCGATGCCGTGGCCGAGCTTGCTCGGGTCGGCCAGGTTCTTCATCACCGCGATCAGGCCCAGCACCGCGCCGATGATGCCAAGGGTGGGCGCATAGATGCCCATGCCCTCGAACACTTTGGCCGCGGCCAGGTCGCAATGTTCCTGGCCTTCCAGGTCGATCTCCAGCATGTGCCGGATGGCCTCCGGTTCCACGCCGTCCACCAGCATCTGCAGGCCCTTGCGCACGAACGGATCCTGCTGCTGCGGCACCTGGTTCTCCAGGCCGAGCAGGCCCTGGCGGCGGGCGATATTGCTCCATTCCACGATCTGCTTGAGCAGTGCCTGGCGATCGCTCGGCGGCGGCCACAGGATCCACTTGGCGATCTGGAACGCACGGCGGAACACCGCCGGCGGGGTATGCACCAGGATCGCGGCCACGGTGCCGACGATCACGATCACGAACGCAGCCGGCGACCACAGCGCCGACATGCCGGCGCCCTTGAGGATGCTGCCGCCGATCAGCGACAGAATCGCCAACAGCAGGCCAATGAGACTGAGCTTGTCCATGCAAGAGGTATCGGCAACGGGGCTTGGGACTTGATGGTAGGGGGCCGGGAGTGGGGATTCGGGATTCGCTGCAGCCGGGATTGGGGAATCGGGAGTGGGGATTCGCAAAGGCAAGCCGCACGGAAATCTGGGGTCGGCTGTTGTGGGAGCGGCTTCAGCCGCGACGCGCGGACCTCGGCGTGTCGCCGGCGCGCACTGCGACATGCGTCGGCGAGAGACAGGAGGCCAGGGGCATTCGCTTTCGCCAATGCAGATTCCCCACGCCCGGCTTTACCGCGTCGCGACTGAAGTCGCTCCCACAAGGAAGGGATACCAGCGGGGAACCGCTGCTGCGCTTTCCGAATCCCCATTCCCGAATCCCAGCCTCACCGCGTCGCGGCTGAAGCCGCTCCCACAGGGAAAAACGAGGCGCACGGGGCCGCTGTTGCGATTCCCGAATCCCCATTCCCCATTCCCGGTTTCACCGCAGAAGAAGGAGGCGCAAGGAACCCTGCTCTTACGATTCCCCAATCCCCATTCCCCACTCCCGGCTCTCAGGCCTTCAAGCCATCCACATCCAAAATCAACGCCAGACGGCCATCGCCGATCAGGGTGGCGCCGGCATAGCCGGGCAGGCCGCGCAGCGAGCGCGGCAGCGGCTTGATCACCACTTCCTCGCGGCCGCGGACCTGGTCCACGACCAGGCCCATGCGCGATTCGCCGGCCTGCAGCACCACCACGGTGAGCAGCGGCAGTTGCGGGGCGTCGATGTTGAGCCACTGGCGCAGGTCCACCAACGGCAGGGTGTGCGACTGCCGGTCGAGCACGGCGCGGCCGTCGAACCAGCCCAGCGAGCGGCGCGGCGCATGCAGCACTTCCACCACGCGCGCCAGCGGCAGCGCATAGACGGTGTCGCCGGCCTGTACCAGCAGGGTCGGCAGGATCGCCAGGGTCAGCGGCACGCGGATCAGGAAGCGGCTGCCGCGGCCCAGCTCCGACTGGATCTGGATCTGCCCGCTGAGTTCGCGGATGCGCGACTGCACCACGTCCATGCCGACGCCGCGGCCGGAGATGTCGGTGACTTCGGATTTGGTCGAGAAGCCGGGCAGGAACACCAGGTGCAGGCATTCCTCGGTGCTCAGGCGGGCGGCGGCCTCGGGGTCGATCAGGCCCTTCTCGCGCGCCTTGGCGCGCAGCCGTTCCGGGTCGATGCCGGCGCCGTCGTCCTGCACTTCGATGCTGACGTAGTCGCCTTCCTGCTGCGCCGACAGGCGCACGTGGCCGCCGCGCGGCTTGCCGGTGGCCTCGCGCAGCGCCGGGGCCTCGATGCCGTGGTCGATCGCGTTGCGCACCAGGTGCACCAGCGGATCGGCCAGCGCTTCGACCAGGTTGCGGTCCAGTTCGGTGTCGGCGCCGACCAGTTCCAGTTCCACTTCCTTGTTGAGCGAGCGGGCGACGTCGCGCGCCACCTTGGGGAAGCGCGAGAACACCTTGCCGACCGGCTGCATGCGCGTGCGCATGACCGCCGACTGCAGGCGCGCGGTGGCGATGTCCAGGCTGCTGACCGCGCGGTCGAGTTCCTCGTCGCGCAGGCGCACGCGCAGGGTCTTGAGGCGGTTGCGCGAGAGCACCAGTTCGCCGATCAGGTTGACGATCGCGTCCAGGCGCTTGGTGTCCACGCGCACGGTCTGTTCGGGCTCGGCGGCCTTGGCCGGGGCGGCCGCGGCCTTGGGCGCGGCGCTGGGCGCGCGTGGCGCCGGCTGCAGCGCCTGCGGCGTGGCCGCCGGCGGCGCATCGCCGTGCAACTGGTCCAGCAGCGCCTCGAATTCGTCGTCGCTGATCAGGTCCGCATCGCCCGCGGCGGCGGCGGCCGGGGCTGCTGCCGGCGCCGGCGCGGCGCTCTTGGCCGGGGCCGGCGCGGCGGTGCCGTGCGCGTCGAACTGCGCGATCAGTTCCGCCGGCGCGCGCGGCGGCTCCTGGCCGTTGCCGAACGCGTCGAGCATCGACTGCAGGTAGTCCAGCGACTGCTGCGCGGCGTCGAAGTGCTGCGCCTGCAGGGTGGCCTGGCCGGCACGGGCCATGCCCAGGGTTTCCTCCGCGGCGTGGCACAGCTCGACCATGGCGGTGATCGCCAGGAAGCCGGCGCCGCCCTTGAGCGTGTGGAAGCCGCGGAACACGGCGTTGAGCTGGCCGCTGTCCTCGGGCGCCTGCTCCAGCGACACCAACTGCTCGCCGAGCCGGTCCAGGATCTCCTGGGCCTCGATGATGAAGTCGGCAGCGATGTCGTCGGGGACGGCGCTCATGGCTAGAGCCTGCCCGCGCGGTTGCAATCGGCCACGTTGCCGTGTCCGGTTGCCAGGTGGCTGCGCGCGGCGCCGCGACAGGCCGACCGCCTGTTCAAGCCGTGCGCGGCCGCCTGGGGAGCGGACACGGCAACCCGAACGGCCGCGCTTGGGTGCGCGCGATCCTGCGTCATCATGCGGTCGTCTGTTGACATAAATTTCCTCGTTCTTTCTCGCCGTGCGCGCACCCGAGTGCGGCGTGGCCTAGTCCAATCGCCCGGGCACGCTCTAGAGTCCCAGTCCGGACAGCAGGTCGTCGGCGTCGTGCTGCGACACGCCGTGGCGATCCAGGCCGGGCAGGACCGGGCCGGCCAGGGTGCCGTCGGCCTTGCGTTCTTCCTTCGGCGGCAGACCCAGCGCGCCGAAGCCCTCGTGCACGCGGCGCACGATACCGGCGACGCGGCGGATGATCTGCCCGGTCAGGTCCTGGAAGCTCTGCGCCAGGGCCATTTCGGTGAGGTTGTGGCGGATCTTGTCGAGGATCTCGCCCTGGTCGCCGCTGAGGCCGCCGGCGGCCAGCTGGTCGGCCAGCGCACGGCATTCCTCGGCCAGGTCCAGGGTGCGGTGGCTGGCCTGTTCGGTCATCTCCACCACGTGGTCCAGGCGCGAGCAGGCATCGTCCAGTTCGCCGGCCTCGCTGGGCACCACCGGCAGTTCGCCGAGCGCCTGCCCCAGATCGCGCGCAAGCCGGCTCAGGCCCTGCATCATCGGCCGTGTGCGCCAGGCGGCGAGGGTGTCGATCTCCCTGCGCCAGCCGGCCTCGTCGCCGTTTTCCAGCGCGTCGAGCGCGCCTTGCAGGCGTTCGATCAGGGCGGTGCGTTCGGCGGTAGCTTCCATTTAGGCGGTCGCTCCCAGGCGTTCGAAGATCTTGCCCAACTTCTCCTGCAGCGTCTGCGCGGTGAACGGCTTGATGATGTAGCCGTTCACGCCGCACTGGGCGGCCTCGATGATCTGCTCGCGCTTGGCCTCGGCGGTGACCATCAGCACCGGCAGGTGCTTGAGCTTGTCGTCGGCGCGGATGTTGCGCAGCAGGTCGATGCCGGTCATGCCCGGCATGTTCCAGTCGGTGACCACGAACTCGAACGGCGCCGAGCGCAGCGCGACCAGGGCGCTGTTGCCGTCTTCGGCCTCGGCGGTGTTGGTGAAGCCCAGATCGCCGAGCAGATTCTTGACGATGCGTCGCATCGTCGAGAAATCGTCCACGATCAAAATCCGCATGTTCTTGTTCACCACTGACTCCTAAGGGTTCCTATTCTTCGTCTTCCAGACCGGCATCGGCGACCTCGAACGCCTTCAGGCGTCCGCGCAACCGTACCGTGGCCTGGCCATGGATCTGACACACGCGCGACTCGCTGACCCCGAGCACCGCGCCGATTTCCTTGAGGTTCAATTCCTGCTCGTAGTACAGCGACAGCACCAACTGCTCGCGTTCGGGCAACTGCGCGATGGCCTTGCCCAGCTCGCGGCCGAATTCGCTGCGCTCGAGCATCTGCTGCGGATTGGGTCCGCCCTTGGCGATGGTATCCAGTTCGCCATGGTCCTCGATGCGCGACTCCAGGCTCAGCACCTGGCCGCGGGCGGCATCTTCCATCAAACGCAGGTATTCGGGAAGCGGCATGTCCATCGCCGCGGCCACTTCGTTGGCGGCGGCGGCGCGGCCGGTGCTCTGTTCGATCTTGCGGATCGCCGAGGCGGCGTCGCGGGCGCGGCGGTGCACCGAGCGCGGCACCCAGTCGCCGCGGCGGATCTCGTCGATCATGGCGCCGCGGATGCGGATCGAGGCGTAGGTCTCGAACGAGGCGCCCTGTTCGGCGTCGTAGCTGCGCGAGGCCTCGATCAGGCCGATCATGCCGGCCTGGATCAGGTCGTCGATCTCGACGCTGGCCGGCAGCCGCGCCGCCAGGTGGTGGGCGATGCGCCGGACCAGGTCCGAGTGCTGAGCGATGTAGTCGTTGGCGCTGTTGCGCTGGACGGCGCGGTAGTGGGCGGCGGCGTTCATGCGGCCACCCCGCGCTGGATGATGCGTTCGACGAAGAACTCGACGTTGCCGCGCGGGGCGGTCGGCGCCTGCCATCGCGCGGTGCGCCGGGCGATCTCGGCGATCGCCTGCGCCGACGGGCTGGACGGGTAGGCCTTGACCACCGGCTGCTGGCGCTGCACCGACAGGCGCAGCCAGTCGTCCTGCGGCACGCAGCCCAGGTAGTTCAGCGACACGTCGCCGAGGAATTTCTCGCAGACCCGGCTGAGCTTGTCGTACAGCATGCGGCCTTCGTTGAGGTCGCGGACCATGTTGGCGACGATCTGTACCCGGTCCACGCCGCGCTCGCGCGAGAGGACCTTGATCAGGGCGTAGGCGTCGGTGATCGAGGCCGGCTCGTCGCAGACCACCACCACCGCGTCCTGCGCGGCCTGGCAGAAGGTCAGCACGCTGTCGGTGATGCCGGCGGCGGTGTCGACGATCATCACGTCCAGCTCGCGCTGCAGCTCGGAGAACACGTTGACCAGGCCCACGTGCTGGGCCGGCGGCAGCTCGGCCATGTAGCGGCGGCCGGAGGCGGCGGGCACCACCATCAGCCCGTTGGGCAGGTCGATCAGCACCTCTTCCAGGGTGCAGCGCCCGGCGACCAGGTCGGCCACGGTGAACTTGGGGGTCAGCCCCAGCAGCACGTCGACGTTGGCCAGGCCGAGGTCGGCGTCCAGCAGCAGGGTGCGCTTGCCCATGTCGGCCAGCGCCATGGACAGGTTGACCGAGATGTTGGTCTTGCCCACGCCGCCCTTGCCGCCGGTCACGGCGATGGTCCGCACCGGACCCAGCGGTTCGTTGCGCGTCGCCGACAGGGGAAAGGCATTGGTCAGATTGACGTAGTCACGCGACGGCATGGGTCTGCTCCGGAGTACAGGGCTTATCGGCAGCGCGCCGCAAATCTTCAAGGCGCAATACCAGGCTGGCGGCGTTGGCGCGGTGCAGGTCGTCCGGCACACGCTGTCCATCGGTCACCCAGGTGATGGGGAGGCGGTGGTCGACGACCACCGACAAGGCACTGCCGAACCGCCCGGTCTCGTCCAGCTTGGTCAGGATGACCCCCTGCGGGTCGGCGCCGGCGAACCGGCGCACCACCTCGTCCAGGTCGGAGAAATGGGCGTTGGCGGGGAGGACCAGCAAGGACCGGACCACCCGCGAGGCGCGCAGCCAGTGCAGCTGCGCGGCCAGGGCGCGGTCGCGCTGGCCCATGCCGGCGGTGTCGATCAGGACCAGCTTGTAGTCGGCCAGGCGCTCCAGCAGCAGCTGCAGCGCGGCGTCGCTGTCGGCCTCGTGCACGGCGATGCCGAGCTGGCGGCCGTAGCTGTGCAACTGTTCGCGGCCGCCGACGCGGATGGTGTCGGTGGTGACCAGGGCCACGTCGCGGGCGGCATGGCGCTCCAGGAAGCGCGAGGCCAGCTTGGCGATGGTAGTGGTCTTGCCGGCGCCGGTCGGGCCGATCAGGGCGATCACGCCGCCTTCCTCAAGCGGGTCCAGCGCGGCGATCGGCAGGCGCTTGGACAGCAGGCCCAGCATCAGTCCGCGGCCGCGGTGCAGCTCCAGGTCGGCGGGGATCTGCATGACCACGTCGCGGATGATGCCGCTGTCGAAGCCGTAGTCGTCCATCAGCTCCAGCGCCTGGGCGCGGACCGGCGAGCCGCGCAGGCGCTCGTCGGTGAGGCGGTTCATCTCGCGCTCGATCATCTGCCGCATCAGCGCCAGTTCGTCGCGCAGCTGCGTCAATTGTTCGTCGTTCTGCGGGGCGGGGAAGGTCGGCACCGCCGCCAGTGCCGCGGCCGCCGGGATTCCGGCAGCGGCCGGCGCCGGCGCGATCGGCGCGATCGGCGCGATCGGCGCGGCCGGGGCGCTTACCGGGGTCAGCGCCACCGCGGCGACGTCGTCGCGCCAGGCCGGCGCGGCCTCGGCGGCCGGCGCCGGGGTGGCGGCGAACGGGCTGGGCAGGGGCACGCTGATCGGGGCGTTGCGGAACACGTCCTCGGGAATGCTGAACTCGGCACGGGCCGGCGCTGGCGCCACCGCCGCAGCTGCAGCCGCAGCCTTGGCCGGCGCGGGCTGGCGCGCGGCGGCGGCCGGGGCGGCCGCGCCCGGCATGGCCGAGGCGGCGAGCGCCGCCGGCTGGGTCAGCGGCCGTGCGGCGGCGGCGGGCGCGGCATTGCCGCGGCGTTCGCTGATCGCGGCCATCATCGCCATCGCCGGGCTGGCCGCGGCGCTGTCGCCGCGTGCGGCACGCGGGGCGGCCGCGGCCGGGGCCTGCGCCGCCGCGGCGGCGCGCGGCGCCTCGTCCGGGCGCACCGCATCCAGCGCCCGCTGCACCAGGGCTTCGTCGTAGTTGCTGGCGGCGACGATCTCGATGCCCTCGTCGGTGCGCCGGTTGGACAGGATCACCGCATCCGGCCCGTGCTCGTCGCGCACCATCCGGAAGGCGGTGCGCATGTCGGGGGCGACAAAGCGTTTGATCTTCATGGGTGGAAGCCGGGAATGGAGAACGGGGAATGGGGAATGGACGCGCTGCCGGTGCCGATACGTGGCGGGCCGCGGTGCCGTGTCTGGGTTGTGGTGATCGTGTTCATTGCTCTCTCCGCTTCCGGGACAGGGGGACGATTCCCCATTCCCTGTTCCCGATTCCCGTCATCTCAACTGATCGTGCCCACCAGCTTCAGCCGCTTGTCTTCCGGCACTTCGCTGTAGGACAGGACCGACAGCGCGGGGACGCTGTGGCGGACCAGGCGGGCGAGGGCGGCGCGGACCTGCGCCGGCACCAGCACCACGGCCGGTTCGTTGCGCGCTTCCTGCTTGCTCACGCAGTCCGCCAGACTTTGGTGCAAGCGTTCGGCCAGTCCGGGTTCCAGCGCCGCGCCGTTGCCCTGGGTGGAGTCTTGCAAGACACGTTCCAATTGCGGGGCCAGGGTGAACACCGGCAGTTCCGGGGCCATGCCGGCGATCTCCTGGACGATGAAACGGCCCAGGGCGTTGCGCACCGCGGCGGTGAGCGCGCCGGGTTCCTGACTCTGCGGGGCGTGTTCGACCAGGGCTTCGACGATCTTGCGCAACTGCCGCACCGGGATCTTCTCGATCAGCAGGTTCTGCAGCACGCGTACCACCACCGACAGCGGCAGCGCCTTGGGGGTGAGGTCCTCGACCAGCTTGGGCGCGCTCTTGGCCAGGGTGGCCAGCAGCTGCTGCACTTCCTCGTGGCCGAGCAGTTCCGGGGCGTGCTCGCGGATCAGGTGCGAGAGGTGGGTGGCGATCACCGTGGCCGGGTCGACCACGGTGTAGCCCATGGTCTCGGCCTGGGCGCGCAGGTGCGGCTGGATCCAGATCGCGTCCAGGCCGAATGCCGGGTCCTTGCCGGGAATGCCGTCGATCTTGCCGAGGGCGCCGCCCGGGTCCAGCGCCAGTTCGCGGTCCGGATGGATGTCGGCGGTGGCCACGGGAACCCCGTGCACCAGCAGGCGGTAGGCGTTGGCCGGCAGTTCCAGGTTGTCGCGGATATGCACCGGCGGCACCAGGAAGCCGATGTCCTGGGTCAGCTTGCGGCGCACGCCCTTGATCCGCGCCATCAGCTCGCCGCCCTGGGCCTTGTCCACCAGCGGGATCAGCCGGTAGCCGACTTCCAGGCCCAGCGGGTCGATCGGGCGCAGTTCGTCCCAGCCCAGTTCGGCATTGGCCTGGGCCGCGGCCGCGGCCTGTGGCGCCGCTTCGGCGGCGGCCGGCGGCGGCTGCAGGCTACGCTTCCACATCTTCCAGGCCAGCAGGCCCAGGATCAGCGCCAGCGTCAAGAAAGCGACGTTGGGCATGCCCGGGATCAGGCCGACCAGGCCCATGATCGCCGCGGCCACCGCCAGCGCCTTATGCTGGCCGAACACTTGGCCCATCATCGAGGCGCCCATGTCCTGCGAGCGCGAGGCGCGGGTGACCAGCATCGCCACCGCCGAGGACACCAGCAGCGCCGGCAACTGCGCGACCAGGCCGTCGCCGATCGACAGCAGGGTGTAGGTGGAGGCTGCCTGGGCGAACGGCATGCCGTGTTGCAGCACGCCGACCGCCATGCCGCCGATCAGGTTGATGAACAGGATCAGGATGCCGGCGATGGCGTCGCCGCGGATGAACTTGCTGGCGCCGTCCATCGAGCCGTAGAAGTCCGCTTCCTCGCGCACTTCCTCGCGGCGGGCCTTGGCTTCCTCGCGGGTCAGCAGGCCGGCGTTGAGGTCGGCGTCGATCGCCATCTGCTTGCCGGGCATGGCGTCGAGGATGAAGCGCGCGGTCACTTCCGACACGCGCCCGGCGCCCTTGGTGATGACCACGAAGTTGATGATGGTCAGGATCGCGAACACGACGATGCCGACCGCGTAGTTGCCGCCGATCACGAATTCGCCGAAGGCCTCGATGACCTTGCCGGCGGCGCCGTGGCCGTCCTGGCCGTTGATCAGGATCACGCGGGTGGAGGCCACGTTCAGCGCCAGGCGCAGCATCGTGGTCATCAGCAGCACGATCGGGAAGATGCTGAACTCCAGCGGCCGCTTCACGTACACCACCGCCAGCAGCACCATCAGCGAGATGGCGATGTTGAAGGTGAACAGGGCGTCCAGCACCGGGGCGGCCAGCGGCACCACCACCATCGCCAGCATCAGCAGCACGATCACCGGGGCGCCCAGCCCGTGCTTGATCATGTCCATCACTTTGCGCGTGTTCATCTGCGCGGCCGGCTGGCTCATGGCTGGCTCCCCGGGGCGAATTCATCCACCTCCAGCGGCGGCAACGGCGGCATCGGCCCGCTGCGCCAGGCGCGCAGCTGGTAGACGTACGAGAGGACCTGCGCCACCGCCGAATACAGTCTCACGGGAATTTCCTTGCCGAGTTGGCCTTCCCTATACAAGGCGCGTGCCAAAGGCGGCGCCGAGATCACCGCCACCCGGTGCTGCTCGCCGACCTCGCGGATGCGGAAGGCGATCTCGTCCACGCCCTTGGCGACCACGGTGGGCGCGCGCATGCGCCCGCTCTCGTACTTCAGCGCCACCGCGTAGTGGGTGGGGTTGACCACCACCACGTCGGCCTTGGGCACCGCTTCCATCATCCGCCTCTGCGACATCTGCATCTGCATCTGGCGGATGCGGCCCTTGACCTCTGGGCTGCCGTCGCTTTCCTTCATTTCCCGGCGCACTTCCTCCCGGGTCATCTTCAATTTGCGGATGTAATTCCACTTCTGATAGGGCGCGTCGATCGCGGCCAGCAGCGCCAGCGCGCCGGCGGTGTACAGCAGCAGCCGCAGGGTGAAGCCCAGGCCGTGGCCGATGGCCTGCTCCAGCGGCTGCAGCAGCAAGCCGCGCAGGAAGTCGACGCTCCCCCACAGGCACAGCACCGCGGCGCCGCCGACGAAGCCCATGCGCAGAATCGACTTCAGCAGTTCGGCCAGGGTCTCGGCACCGTACATCCTGCTCAGCCCGGCCATCGGATTGAGACGGTCGAACTTGGGGATCAGCGCCTGGCCGGAGAAGCGCAGGGTGCCCATCAGCACCGGCGCGGCAAAGCTGGCCGCCAGGCAGATGCCGACCAGCGGCAGCACCACCCAGAGCAGGTTCAGCAGCAGGTCGCCGAAATGGCCGAACATGGCCTCCGGATGCTGGCGCATCGACAGGTCCGGGCGCAGCGCTTGCTTCAGCCAGGCCACGGCGCCGGCGGTCAGCGAGGTGGACAGGCCCATCAGGGCGAAGACGCCGGCGCTGAACACCGCGGCCGTCGCCAGCTCGCGCGAATGCGGGACATTGCCCTGTTCGCGGGCTTCGCGCAGGCGTTTGTCTGTGGGCTGTTCTGTGCGCTCTGCGCCTTCTTCGCTCTCGGACATCGGGGGATGCGCTCGGCCAGGATCGACCCTGCGCGCTGCAAGGACCGTGCCGGTCCCGTGCCGCGCTTGCCCCGGCGCTGCCGGGGGGCGCCTCCGACCGCGGCGGCGGCTAGGCCGGCTGCAGCTCCACCCGGTCGCGGCCCAGGTGCTTGGCCTGGTACAGCGCCGCGTCGGCCCGCGCCAGCAGGTGCTGCAGCGGCTCGCCGGGCTGGTACCAGGCCACGCCGATCGAGGCGGTGATCGCCAGCTGCCGCTCGCCGATGCGCAGCGGCTGGCCGGCGATGGTGGCGCGCAGGGCCTGCAGCCGCTCGCCGCAGCTCGGCGGCAACCCCGGCAGCACCGCCAGCAGCTCCTCGCCGCCGTAGCGGCCGACCAGGTCGGCGTCGCGCAGGTTGGCATTCAGGCGCCGCGCCACCTCGATCAGCACCGCATCGCCGACCAGATGGCCGTGTTCGTCGTTGATCCGCTTGAAGTGGTCCAGGTCGATCATCGCCACAGCCAGCGGGATCTGGTCCGCCCCGCAGCGGCGCATCTGCGCCGCCAGCGCCTCGAGGATGCCGGCGCGGTTGAGCAGGCCGGTGAGGGCGTCGTGCGAGGCCTTCACCGCCAGTGCGGCGCGGGCGATCTCCAGTTCGCGCTTGTCGTGCTCCAGTTCCTCTGTGCGCCGCGCCACCAGGTCGGCCAGTTCGCGCTGGCGCTGGTACAGGCGACGTTCGCGCCAATGCAGCAGCGCCACCGCCAGGCCGCCGCCGAGCAGCAGGTACAGCGCCAGCATCGGCTGGCTGCGCCACCACACCGGCGCCACCGAGAACGCCACCCGCAGCGGGGCCGAGGCGCGGCGCCGGTAGGCATCCAGCAACTGGATCTCCAGCACGTAGCTGCCCGGCGCCAGCGGCGGTTGCTCGAACTCGAAATTGGGCGTGTGCAGCCAGCGCGTATGCGCGCCCTCGAAGCGGTAGCGGAAGCTGATGCGGTTGCGTTCGTCGTACAGGTCCGGGGCCCCGACCGCGATGTGCAACGGATCTTCGCTCCAGCGCAGGCGCGCGCCCGCGGCGATGGGCACGCCGCCGCGGCTGAACTCCTGCAGCGCCAGCCGCGGCGCCTGCGTCGGAAACAGCCGCGCCGGGTCCAGCAGGTGGGTGACGCCGCGGCTGCTGCCGAGCCACACCGAGCCGTCGTTGTCCTCCAGGAAAGCCGATTCGGACATGTCGTTCCAGAGCAGGCCCTGCGCCTGGGTCAGCCGCGACCAGGCGCGTCCGTCGTACACGTCCACACCCTGGTTGTGGCAGATCCAGATCCAGCCGTTGCGGGTGCGGCGCAGGCTGTAGAGCTGCAGGTCGCTCAATTGCGCATCGGCCGGCTGCAGGTGCAGGGTGTCGCCATCGAGCCGGCCTTGCCAGACGCCAGGGCCGTACAGGCTGGCCCAGGCCTGGCCGTCGTCCAGGACCAGCAGCTTGCTGAGCACCGGCTGCGCCGGCGCGCCGTCCAGCGTCAGCCGGATCGGCGTCCAGGTCTCGCCGCGCAGGCGGAACACGCCGGTCATGCCCACCACCAGCACGCTGCCGTCGTGGCGCTGCTGGATGTCCGAATACTCGCCGCCCGGCAGCGCCCGCACCGGCTCCGGCACCGCGTCGGCGTCGGCCTGCGCCAGCAGGTAGACGCCGCGGTTGGTCAGGATCCAGACCCGGCCGCGCGCATCCACGAACAACTGCTTGGCGATGCCGTCCAGCGGCGGGTAGGCGCGCAGCAGCCGGCCCTGCGCGTCGTAGCGGCGCAGCATGCCGACCGACCCGATGCTCCACAGCGTGCCGTCCGCGGCGCGTTGCAAGCCGATCATCTGGGTGCCGTTGTCGCTGGCCCAGCGCTCGAAGCGGCCGTCCTCGCGCAGCCGATCGACGCCGCCCTCGTTGCCGACCAGCAGGTCGCCGCGCTGGGTGCGCTGGATGCTCCAGGTCGGCGCCCGGCTGATGCCCTGCGACACGTCCCAGTTCTCGATCCAGCCATAGCCGTTCCAGCGCAGCACGCCTTCGCCGTCCATGCTCAGCCACAGGTCGCCGGCCTGATCGAAGTGCATCGCGACGATGTTGCCCTCGGGCAGGCCGTGGCGGCCGTCGAAGCTGCGCCAGCGGCCGTGCTCCCAGCGCGCCAGGCCCTGGTTGGTGCGCACCAGCACGCGGCCCTGCGGGTCGAGCAGGATCGGCGTGCGCAAGGTCACTAGGGCCGGTCCGTCCAGGCCCGGCGGGGTCTGGTCCTGGAAGCGCGTCGTGCCGGCCGGTCGCCGCATCACCGTGCGGTTGCCGACGACCCACAGGGCGCCGTCGTTGTCGCGGACCGCATTGCGCCAGAACTCGGGCGGCAGGCCATCGGCCTGGTCGTAGCGGGTGGCGCGGCCATCGGCATCGACCCGGCACAAGGCCTTGGCGCAGCCCAGCCACAGGGTGTCGTCGGCCACGAACAGGTCGTGGACATCGGCCAGTTCCGGCTGCCGCGCCAGCGTCGCCGCATCGAACAGGGGCTGCAGCTGCCATCCCTTTCCGTCGGCCTTGCGCACCGCGCGCAGGACCCGGTGCTCGTCGAGCACCACCGTGCCCCAGGCCGGCGTGGCCAGGCGCGGGCGGTTCAGCCGGCGCTGCGAAGGCAGGCTGCTGTGCTCAAGCGGAATCCACCGTGCCGGAGCGCCGTCGCCGACGTAGATCGCATCGAAGGTCGCCACCCACAGGCGCTGCGCGGCGTCCTCGGCCGCGTCGGAGATGTAGTGGCCGCCGCGGCCCTCCAGCGGCAACTGCTGGAACTGATCGCCGTTGAACGCGTACAGGCCGCTCTCGCTGCACACCAGCAGGCTGCCGTCGCGACGCTGCAGCAGGCAGGTGTCGGCGAGGCCGAGCAGGCCCTGGTCCTGCGCGTAGTGCCGCAACGGAATCACCTGGGCCTGCGCGGCCCCGCTGCAGGTCAGGGCCGACAGCAGCAGCCACAGTGGCCAGCGCAGGCATCGACCCCGCAACGTACGCATGCGCCGCTCAGCCGCCGCGACGCCGCCGTGGGACACGGCGATGGCAGGCACGAGCGGGCGCTGGCGGGCGATGGGGCATGGCGTGCGCGGACGGCGAAGGAAGGGACGGACAGGGGCGATCGGCAGTGTAAGGACGGCCGGCGTCGCCGGCGCTCATCCTGGCGTCACACCGATGGCATGCTGCCGGTATCGGCCGCGTCGCAGCTTAGCTTGAGCGCCGGCTATGCGGTGAGCGCGCGCGCGGCGTCGAAGGCGGCGTCGAACAGGCGCTGCACCGGCGGCCCCATCTCGCCGACCAGCACCGCCAGCAGCGCCAGGCCCAGCACCACCGCCACCGGCAGGCCGAGCTGGATCGGGTTCAGCGACGGCGCGGCCTTGGCGAGCGCGCCGAAGGCCAGGTTCACCGCCATCATCGCCACCATCACCGGCAGCGCCAGCGTCACCGCGCCGCGCATGATGCTCATGAAGAAGTTCGGCGCCACCGAGGCCATGGCCTGCGCATCGGGCAGGGCGGTGCCGATCGGCAGCGCCTTGTAGCTGTCCACCAGCAGCGACACCACCGCCAGATGCCCGTTGGCGGTGAAGAACATCATCCCGAAGGCCAGATAGAACCACTGGCCGATCACCGGGGAGTTGACCCCGCGCAACGGATCGGCCATCTGCGCGAACCCCAGGCCGGTGCTCTGCGAGACCAGTTCCCCGGCCATCGCTCCGGCCTCGAAGATCAGCCGCAGCATGAAGCCCATGCTGGCCCCCACCGCCAGCTCCCGCGCCACGCTGAGCACCACCGCGGCATTGAACCCATCCCAGTCCGGCACCGGCGGCAGCAACGGCGCCAGCGCCATCGCCAGCGTCCCGGCCAGGATCACCCGCACCCGCCCCGGCACCGCCTTGGTCCCCACCATCGGCATCACTGTCAGCATCGCCCCGATCCGCAGCATGGTCCACAGAATCGCCCCGACCATCGCGAACGCCCGCGACCCATCGACCACCATTTGCGTGGCGGCATCCATCAGCCCGAGACCCCGGTAGGCATTACAAAGGAGCGGTGAGCACCAACCGCGCTAGGCGAGCGGCCTGCAGCCAAAGACCGACCGGCGACCATGCGAACAATCGCAGACACCGCACGCTCGATACCCAAGCCAACGCCCCCATGGCTGCAACTATTGCCGTTGCTGTTGCCGTTGCTGTTGCTGTTGCTGTTGGGATTGTTTTTGCTGTTGCTGTTGTTTCGCTCTTGATCCACCGGGTCCCCTCCGCAGCGGCGGAGCTGGCGGGTCAAACCCCCCGCAGGGGGGCGGCGCACAGGGACGTGCGCCGTTTTCGGCCGGGGCAGGGCTCGCCGGGAAAAGGCGAAGCACTGCTTCGCCCCGGCGGGCGGGCAGGCGCCGCGAGGCGACTGCCCCGGACTTGGCTGCGAAGCAGACAAGCCCCGTCCGAAAATCCCGTCAGCGGAGCGGACCCGCGTAGCGGGCGCTGCGGCGGGGTGTGCTTTCTTTTGGTTACTTTTCTTTGCACAAGCAAAGAAAAGTAACTCGCCGCCAGGCGAAAGCTCTAGCTGTTGCTCTCCAAACCTAGAAAAGCGAGCAGAAGAGGCATCCACTACACAGGGAGCGATCAGGGCAGCAGGCGCAGCCATCCCCGCTACCCAATCAAATGCGGAATACGCTGAAACAGCATCGTCGTGTACTCCACCAGGTGCGCCAGCAGCATGCTGCCCGTCGCGAACAACATCGCCGTCAACGCCACCACCTTCGCGATGAACGCGATCGTCGGCTCATTGAGCTGCGTCGCCGCCTGGAACACACCGATCACCACACCCACCGCCAGCATCGCCAGCAACAACGGCCCGGCCACCCACAACACCGTGATCAGCCCGCCACGCAGCTCGGTCAACGCCAGTTCCGGACTCATCGCCTCAGACCCCGTTGAAACTGGCGGCCAGCGTGCCGACCGTCAGCACCCAGCCATCGACCAGCACGAACAGCAGGATCTTGAACGGCGCCGAGATCAGCATCGGCGACATCATCATCATGCCCATCGACATCAGCACGCTGGCGACCACCAGATCGATGATCACGAACGGAATGAAGATCAGAAAGCCGATCTCGAACGCCGTCTTCAGCTCGCTGGTGACGAACGAGGCCACCAGTACCTGGAACGGCACCGCGTCCGGGCCGCTGTAGGTGCCGTTGCCGGCCATGCCGGCGAAGGTCATCAGGTCGGTCTCGCGCACCTGCGCCAGCATGAACGCGCGCAGTGGCTGCGTGGTCAGCGTCCACGCGGTCTGGAAATCGATCTGGCCGTTGAGATACGGGCTCATG
The DNA here is from genome assembly GCF_024266585.1 of Xanthomonas sacchari. Lineage (NCBI taxonomy): Bacteria > Pseudomonadati > Pseudomonadota > Gammaproteobacteria > Lysobacterales > Lysobacteraceae > Xanthomonas > Xanthomonas sacchari. The sequence goes on along the minus strand of NZ_CP100647.1, from coordinate 2,799,615 downwards.
CCCTGGCCCCAGGCCTTTTCCCACACCGGCATCATCACCAGCGCGGTCAGGAACAGCGCCAGGCCCATCAACACCTGGTTGGACGGCGTCTGGCCGGTGCCCAGCGCCTGCCGCAGCAGGCCGAGCACGATGGTGATGCGGGTGAAGGCGGTCAGCACCAGCAGCATCGACGGCAGCAGGGTGATGGCCGTCATCAGCAGCAGCGTCTGCAGCGGCAGGCTCACCGGCTGCGCGCCGATCTTGCCGACGTTGACCTGCGGCAGCGAGGGCAGGGTGGGCGCGGCGTTCTGCGGATTCTGCGCGGTCGGCGTGGCGGCCGGTGCCGCGGCGGCCTGCGCCCAGGCGAACGCGGGCAGCAGGCTCAGCGCCAGCAGGATCAGCAGCAGGCGCAGGCGGCGGGCGTTGCGGTTCCAGAAAAACGGCATGTCATTTGTCCTTGCGCAGCTTCTGCGCCAGAAGCTGGGCGAAATCGGGAAGCTGCTTGAACGGCTTGATCGCGGGCAGGGTCGGCGCGGGCGCCTGCGGCAGCGGCGCGGGCAGCTGATGCAAGGTGCGTACCCCGCCGGGCGACACGCCGAGCAGCAACTGTTCGCCGTTGACCTCGACCACCACCACCCGCTCCTTGGCGCCGACCGCCAGGCTGGCGACCACGCGCAGGCCCTGCGCCGGGCGGAAGCCGCTGCCGGGCAGGCGCTTGAGCACCCAGGCCATGGCCAGGATCAGGCCCAGCACCAGCAGCAGGGCGAACACCGCGCCGAGCAGGCTGGGCGCCGACGGCGCCGCGTTGCCGACGCCCGCACCGTGCTTGGCGGTCTGCGTGGCGACGGCGAGCAACAGGCTCACCGCAATCTCCGGATGCGCTCGCTGGGGCTGACCACGTCGGTCAGGCGCACGCCGAAGCGGTCGTTGATGGTCACCACTTCGCCGTGCGCGATCAGGGTGCCGTTGACGTACACGTCCAGCGGCTCGCCGGCGCCGCGTTCCAGTTCCACCACCGAGCCCTGGTTGAGCTGCAGCAGGTTGCGGATCGGAATGCGGCTGCGGCCGACTTCCAGCGACAGCGTGATCGGCACGTCCAGGATCACGTCCAGGTTCAGATCGTTGGACTCGGCCATGGCCTCCGGCTGCAGGCTGTCGAACTGGGCCGGCGCCGGCTGGGTGGGATCGGTCTGGGTCATGGCTGGTCTTCCTGTGGAGCGGGGCGGCGGCGCGGCGCGCCGGGGGGATGGGTGGCGGTGATCTTCACCGCGTTCTGGCCGTGCGAAATGCCGAACTCGCCGGTGAACACCGGGATGTTCTCCACGCACAGCGGCACCTGCTTGGGCAGGTCGATCGGCAGCACGTCGCCGATCTTCAGCCGGGTCAGCTCGCGCAGGCTCATCTGCTTCTGCGCCAGCACGCTGGAAATGGTGACCTCCGAGCCGAACAACTGCTCGCGCAGCATGATGTTCCAGCTCTCGTCGCGGTCCACGCGGTCGCTCTGGATGCCGGCGTCGAGCAGTTCGCGGATCGGCTCGAGCATCGAATACGGCAGGGTCACGTGGATCTCGCCGCCGCCGCCTTCCAGCTCCACGTGGAAGCGGCTGACCACCACGTACTCGCGCGGGGTGACGATGTTGGCGAAGTGCGGGTTGACCTCGGAATTGAGGTACTCGAAGTCCACTTCCATCACCGGCGCCCAGGCCTCGGCCAGGTCGGCGAAGGTCTGCTTGAGCATCAGCTGGATCACCCGCATCTCGGTCGGGGTGAACTCGCGGCCCTCGATGCGGGTGGGGTAGCGGCCGTCGCCGCCGAAGAAGTTGTCGACCACGGTGAACACCAGGGTCGGCTCGAACACGATCAGGCCGGTGCCGCGCAGCGGCTTGAACTTGATCAGGTTCAGGTTGCTCGGCACGTACAGCGAGTGCATGTAGTCGTTGAACTTGATCAGGTCGATGCCGCGCACCGACAGGTCGGCCGAGCGCCGGATCAGGTTGAACAGGCCGATCCGCCACAGCCGCGCGAAGCGCTCGTTGACCATCTCCAGGGTCGGCATGCGCCCACGGATGATCCGGTCCTGGCTGGAGAAGTCGTAGCTGCGCGCTTCGCCCGGCTCGGCCGGCGGTGGCTCGGTGTCCACCACGCCGGCGTCGACGCCATGCAGCAGGGCATCGATCTCGTCTTGGGAAAGCAGGTCGGTCATCGCGGCAGCGCCTTACTGGGTGACGAAGCTGGTGAACAGCAGTTCTTCCACGCACTTCTTGCCGGTCTCGGCGGTCATCAGCTTCTGCGCGTCGGCCAGCGCCGCGGCCTGCAGCTTCTTGCGCCCGGCGATGTCGGCGATGTCCGGCGCCTGCACCTGCGAGAACAGCATCAGCAGGTGCGCGCGGATCGCCGGGGCGTTCTCGGTGATCAGCTTCAGTTCTTCCGGGTCGCGGGTCATCAGCTGCACTTCCAGCTGCAGGTAGTGCGGGCCGTCCTCGGCGCCGCCATTGAGGTTGACCACGAACGCCGGGTCCATCGCGAAGTACTGCGCCGGCTTGGGAATCTCGGCGGTCTTCTCTTCGGCCTTGGCGTGGCCGCCCTCGGGCTTCTTCAGGAAGAAGAACGCGCCGGCACCGCCGCCGCCGAGCACCAGCACCGCCGCGACGACGATGATCAGCAGCGTCTTCTTGGACTTGCCGCCTTCCGGGGCATCTTTGGCGTCTTTCTTGGATTTGTCGGCGGCTGACACAGAGCGGGCTCCTGGAGGGGGTCTGCCCCTAGGGATGCAATCGCCGTGCCGAAACCGGGCGGCTGGCGCGCCGGGTGTTTGACGGGGGGCCGCGCGCCGTGCGGGCGCGGGCCAAGACCGTTGCGGGAGAAGGGGCTGGGAGGGGCGGCGGGGCGTCGGCCCCGACGCTTTTGGGGATGGCGCGTCGGGGCTGGAGCCCCTCCCACAGGGCGAATCGCCCGGCCGCGGTGGCGCCGCCGCCGCCAGGATCAGGCGTAGGCGTCGAGCAGGCCGCGCTGGCGCAGCACCATCGCCGGAATCCCGACGCTGCCGGACAGGTCGTCGGCCAGCTCGGTGCCGCTGCGGCTGCCGCCCTGCGGCGTGCTCTGCGCATTGGCCTGCTGTTGCTGCGGCTGCTGCTGGCCGACGTCGGCCTGGCCGAGCTGGAAGCCGTGCTGGCCGAGCATGTCGCGCAGGCGCGGCAGGCTGTTTTCCAGCGCCTGGCGCACGTCGGCCTGGGCGCTGATGAAGCTGGCGTTGACCTGGTCGCCGGTCATGTGCAGGCGCACCTCGACCGGGCCGAGCTCGGCCGGATTCAGCTTGATGTGGGCGTGGCCGATCTTCTGGTCGGCCAGCCAGCTGATGCGCGCGCCCAGTTCCTCGTCGAACTGGTTGCCGTGCAGGTTCGGGGTCGGCGTCGGCGAGCCGCTGAACGGCTGCGGATCGGCCAGCCGCGCCGCGGCGTGCAGCGGGGCCGCCGCCGCGGTCGGCACGATCGCGCTGGGGTCGGCGGCGGGGGCGGCGTCGCCACTCTCGCCGCTCTTGCCGCCAGCCGCGGCGGCGACGGCGGCCAGCGCCGCCAGCGGGGCCGCGGTCTCGGCGCCGCCGGCCTTGCCGGCCGACCCGGCCTGCGTCGACAGCATCACGCCGAAGCCGCCGGCCGCCGAGGCTGGGGCGGTACCGGCGGCGGTGCCGGCGGTGGCGGCGTTCGGATCGGTGGCGCCGGCCGCGGTCTGCGGCAGCGCGTCGCCGCCGCCGAGCAGGGCCGCGGCGCCGTTGGCCACGGCGCCGGCGACGCCGACCGCCAGCCCGGCCGCCGCACCCAGCGGGGTCGCGGTGGCCGCCGGCAGCACGGCCGCGCCGATCGCCGGCAGCAGGCCCAGGCCGATGCCGGCCAGGCCGGCCGGCGGCCAGGCGCTCTCGTCGGGCTTGGCGTCGTCGCGCTTGTCGTCGCTCTTGCCCTTGTCCTTGCCGGCTGCCTTGGTCTCGGTGCTGCTCTTCTCGGTGTCCTGGGCGACCTTGTCGCCGGCCTGGGCGGTGCGCGCCGGATCGCTGGCGGTGTCGTCCGCGGCGGCCGGGCGCTTGTCCGCCTGGTCCTTGCCGGCGGCCTGCGCCGGCTTTGGGGTCTCGCGGGCAGCCGGCTTGGGCGCGGTGGTGCGTGCCGAGCCGCTGCCGCCACCGCCACCAAGCAACTTGGCGAAGTCCTTGCCGCCGGTGCGGTCAGTGCCCTGGGCGTCGTTGCCGCCGCCGATCTGGCTGGCGCGGCCGCTGCCGGCCAGCGCGGAAAGCGCGTTGTTCATCGTCCATCTCCGTCATCGTGTTCGTCGGCGGTGGCCGCCAGGCGCGCGCGGCGTGCGCCGAGGTCGTCCATCTCGCGCTGGCTGCGGCGGTCGTCGACCTTGCGTTCCTGTGCGCGGTAGCTGGCCGCGAGCTGTTCCAGCACCTGCTTGTCGCGGCTGGCCAGCAGCAGCCGGCTGCGCTCCATCTCCACCTTCTCGCGGTTGCGGTCCACGGTCTGGCACTGCTGCTGCACCGCGCTTTCCAATCTGTCCAGGAACGCACGGCGGTTGGCCAACTGCGCCAGGCTGGTCGCGGCCATCTGGCTGTTGGCGTACTCCTCGGCGTAGCGGCGCAGTTCCTCCAGCCGCGACTCGTGGGTGGCCAGGGCGCGCTGGCGCTCGGCGAGATCGCGCGCGACCTCGTCTTCGTGCTGCTGGGCGCGGCGGAGCAGGGGATCGAGACGTTGCGATTGCATCATGGCTTAGTTCTCGCGGTCGACCAGGCGCTTCAGGGCGGCCTGGCTATGGGGCAGATCTGCGGCTTTGGCGACGTCCTGTCCGAGGAACTCCATGATCTCCGGCCAGCGCTCCAGCGCTTCGTCCACGGCCGGATCGTTGCCGCGCTGGTAGGCGCCGATGGTGATCAGGTCGCGGTTGGCCGAGTACGCCGCGACCAGCCGCTTCAGCGCGCGGATGCGCAGCCGCCACGGTTCGTCGGCGATGTCCTGGACCACGCGGCTGACCGAGGACTCGACGTCGATGGCCGGGTACAGGCCGCTGTCGGCGACGCGCCGCGACAGCAGGATGTGGCCGTCGAGGATGGCGCGGGCGGCATCGGCGATCGGGTCCTGCGGATCGTCGCCCTCGGTGAGCACGGTGTAGAAGGCGGTGATCGAGCCGCGGCCCTTGGCGCCGTTGCCGGCACGCTCGACCAGCGCCGGCAGCTTGGCGAACACCGACGGCGGATAGCCGCGGGTGGTCGGCGGCTCGCCGACCGACAGGCCGATCTCGCGCTGCGCCTGGGCGAAGCGGGTCAGCGAGTCCATCAGCAGCAGCACGTTCAGGCCCTGGTCGCGGAACCATTCGGCGATGGCGGTGGCGCGGTAGGCGCCGTGCAGGCGCGCCAGCGGCGGGCGGTCGGCCGGGGCGGCGACCACCACGGCGCGGCGCAGGCCTTCCTCGCCCAGGGTGGTCTCGACGAAATCGCGCACTTCGCGGCCGCGTTCGCCGATCAGCCCGACCACGATCACGTCGGCGGCGGTGTAGCGGGTCATCATGCCCAGCAGGGTGGACTTGCCGACGCCGGAGCCGGCGAACAGGCCCACGCGCTGGCCGCGGCCGATCGGCAGCAGCGCGTTGATCGCGCGCACGCCCACGTCCAGCGGGGTGGTGATCGGTTCGCGCGCCAGCGGGTTGATCGACACGCCGGCCATGCCCACCGAGCCTTCGGCGCGGATCGGGCCCTTGCCGTCCAGCGGCACGCCGTCCGAGTCGATGACCCGGCCGAGCAGGCCTTCGCCCACTTCCACGCCGCCGCGGCGGTGCAGCGGCACCACCCGCGCATTGGGCAGCAGGCCGTGGGTTTCGGCGCTGGGCATCAGCGAGGTGCGGTCGCCGGAGAAGCCGACCACTTCGGCATCGACCCAGCCGCCGTCGACCTCGACCTTGCAGGTGGCGCCCATCGGCGCCTCGCAGCCGACCGCTTCCAGGGTCAGGCCGACCGCGCGGCGCAGGATGCCTTCGCGGATCAGGCCGCGGCCGGCGGCCGCGGCCAGGTCGAGCTTGCCCAGGCGGCCGGCCAGGCGCAGGTTGCGCGCATCCAGCCAGTCGCCGGGGTGGGTGCCGGACAGCGCGCTCACAGGCCCGCTCCGGACTTGCGCATCACCGTCTCCAGGGCCGCGCGCAGGCGCGCCTCGAGGGTGCCGTCGATGCGCACCGATTCGGCGTGCACGCGCAGGTCGCCGCGGCTCAGGCTCAGGTCCGGCACCAGCCGGATGCCCTGGTCCATCAGCGTCAGCAGCGGGGTCAGCGCGGCGATGTCGTCCGGATGCAGGCGCACCTCGACGTCGCGGCGCGCGCCGCCGACCGCGTCCAGTGCCTCGGCGACCAGTTCCGACAGCAGCACCGGGTCGGCCTGGTAGGCGCGGCCGACCAGGCTGCCGGCGATGCGCACCGCCAGTTCGCCGAGCGCGCCGACCACTTCGTTCTCCAGCCGCGCCAGCGGCCGCGAGAAGTTGTCCAGGATGCCTTCGATCTGCGCGGTCAGGCGGCGGATCTCGGCCTGGCCCTGGGCCAGGCCCTCGGCGTGGCCGCGTTCGAAGCCTTCGTGCTGGGCCGCGGCCTCGATCGCCTGGATCTCCTCCAGGCTCGGCGGACGCAGCACCGGTTCGTCCGGCAGGGCGTCCTCGTACGGCAGCGCCGCCAGCGGGGGCGGGGCATCGAGTTCCGGCGCCAGCCAGCGCACCACGTTGCCGTTCATACCATGGCCTCCGCACCGCTGCCGCCGAGGCTGATCACGCCCTCATCGGCCAGGCGCCGCACGATCGCCAGGATCTCCTTCTGCGCGGCCTCCACGTCGGACAGGCGCACCGGGCCGCGCGCCTCCATGTCTTCGAGCAGGATCTCGGCGGCGCGCTGGGACATGTTCTTGGTGATCTTTTCGCGCACCTTGATGTCGGCCCCGCGCAGGGCCAGGCCGAGGCGATCGCCGCTGACTTCGCGCAGCATGGTCTGCAGCCCGCGGTCGTCCAGCTCCACCAGGTTGTCGAACACGAACATCAGGTCCTGGATACGGCTGCCCAGGTCGGCGTCGATCTTGCTGATCGCCGACAACACGCCCTGGTCCGCGCCGCCGTCCAGGAAGTTGAGGATGTTGGCCGCCACCTTGACCCCGCCGACGTTGGACGACTTCAGGTTTTGGTTGCCGGAGAACTGCCGCTCCATGATCTCGTTGAGCTCGTTGAGCGCGTGCGGCGGGATGCCGTCGAGGGTGGCGATGCGCATCAGCACGTCGGCGCGGGTGCGCTCGGGCAGCAGCTTCAGCGCCTCGGCGGCCTGGTCGCTGTCCAGGTGCGCCATCACAATGGCGATGATCTGCGGATGCTCGTTGCGCACCAGGTCGGCGATGGAGCGCGGGTCCATCCACTTCAGGGTGTCCAGGCCGGTGGTGTTGCGGCCCAGCAGGATGCGGTCGATCAGGCTGCCGGCCTTGTCGGCGCCCAGCGCCTGCACCAGCACGTTGCGGATGTAGTCGTCGGCGCCCACGCCGAGCGAGGTCTTGCTGCCCAGCTCGGCGTTGAATTCCTCCATGACCTTCTCGACCTGCTCGCGCGAGATGCCGCTCAGCGTGGCCATGGCGATGCCGATCTTCTGCACCTCCTTGGGGTCCATGTGCTTGAGCACCTCGGCCGCGTCGGTCTCGCCGAGCGACAGCAGCAGCACGGCGGCGCGCTGGGTGCCATTCATTGCGTTCGCATCAGGCTTCATTGGCGACCCATCCCTTCACGACCTGCGCCACGCGCTTGGAATCCTGTTTGACCGCTTCGCGGGCCTGGCGCAGGCGTTCCTCGTAGGCGTCGGGCAGGGCGATGGCGGGGTTGCCGCCGCCGCTGAGGCTGGCGGTGTCCTCGCCCAGCGACGGCAGCAGCGAGGTGTCGTCGTCGAGCATCGACAGCTTGGCGTCGCGCGGCTCGTTGCCGTCGCGGTCGTGGCCGACCGCCGCCGCCGGCGCGGGACCGGCGATCTGGCGCAGCGCCGGGCGCAGCACGCCGAACAGCAGCGCCAGCACCACAGCCGCACCCAGCACCAGGCGCAGGCCGTTCATCACCCGCGGATCTTCCCACCAACCGGGCTTGTCGGCCGCTTCCGGGGCCGGGCGGACGAACGGAGCGTTCATCACCGAGACGGTATCGCCGCGTTCGGCGTTGAAGCCGACCGCCTGCTTGACCAGGCCTTCGATGCGGGTCAGCTCGGCGGCGCTCAGCGCCTGCTCGGTCATCTTGCCCTTGGCGCCCGGCCGCATCACGTGGTCGACCAGCACCGCCACCGAGACACGCTTGATCCGTCCGGGCGGCTGCCGGGTGTGCTGCAGGGTGCGGTCCAGCTCGTAGTTGCGGGTGGCGCTCTTGGAGCTTTCGGTCGGCGTCGCGGCGGCGGCCTGCTGGGTGCCGGCAGTGGCACCGGCGGCGGCCGGGGCGCCGGTGGCGCCCGGCTGGCCCGGCGCGCTGCCCGGCGAGTTGCTGGTGGCACCGGGCGCGCCCTGTGGGCCGGCGGTGCTGGTGCTGCTGTCGCTGACCTGCTCGCTGCGCAGCTTCGGCGGGTCGCCGTTGTACAGCTCGCGCGCTTCCTCGGTCACCGAGAAGTCCATGTCCACGTTCACTTCCGGGTTGACCCGGCCCGGGCCGGTCATCGGCTCCAGCAGTTCGCGGATGCGCTGGTTGTAGGCGCTTTCCTGGCGTCGCACCTGGTCGAACTGGGCGGCGTTGAGCGCGGCGTCGCTGTTGGGGTCGGCGATGGTCAGCATGCGCCCGCTCTGGTCGACCACGGTGACGCGGTCCGGCGCCAGGTCGGGGATGCTGGAGGCGACCATGTTGACGATCGCATCGACCTGGTTGCGTTCCAGGGTGGTGCCGCCGCGCAGCTCCAGCACCACCGAGGCGCTGGCGGCCTCGCGCTGACGAGTGAACGCGCTCGGCTTGGGAATGGCCAGGTGCACCCGCGCCTCGCGCACCGGGCGCAGGCTGGCGATGGTGCGCGCCAGCTCGGTTTCCAGGGCGTGTTGGTAGCGCGCGTTCTCCACGAACTGGCTGACCCCGAAGCCGGGATCCTTTTCCATCACCTCGAAGCCCATGTTGCCGTTGTCGGTCAGGCCGGAGCCGGCCAGCTTCAGCCGCGCGTCGTACAGCTTGTCCTCCGGCACGGTGATCGCGCCGGTGGCCGGATCCAGCTTGAACGGGATCTGCGCGGTGCGCAGCAGGTCGGTGGCCTCGGCCGTGCCTTTCTCGTCCAGGCCGGTGTACAGCGGGGTGTAGGCGGGCTTCTGCGACCAGAAGAACACGAACAGGCCGGCCGCCACGGCCACCGCGATCATCGCCATCAGGCCGATGCGTCGGGTGATCTGCAGGCTCTGCAGGCGGTCGAACCAGGCGCCCGCCTTCTCGCTGTTGAATGTGTCTTTGCTGATCGCAAGCGCCATCGTCTTCTACCCTTACAGCGGCATGTTCATCACGTCCTGGTACGCCTGGACGAGTCGGTTGCGGACTTCCACGGTAGCGCGAAACGCCACCTGGGACTGTTGCGCGGCCAGCATCACCTTGGCCAGGTCGGCGCTGGGGTCGCCCAGTTCGAAGGCCTTGGCGAGCGCGCCGGACTTCTGCTGGGCCTCGTTGACCCCGCCGATCGCGTTGCGCAGGGTCTCGGTGAAGCTCGGGCCCTGCACGCCCTGGTTGCCGGCCAGGCCTTCGATCGCGTTGCTGCGGCCGACATCGCCCACCCGCGTCTGCGCCGCCTGGCCGACCTGGCCCTGGTAGCTGCGGATCTGCGAAAGGATGGAACTGATGGAGTCGCTCATACGGTGAAGTCCCTGCCGGGGGATGGCTTGCCCGTATGCAATGCAAGCAGCGTGCCGAAACCGGATTCACGCGCCGCGACCGCCGCCGCCGGCGCGCGGGCAGGGCGGCCGACGGGCGGTGTCGGGTTCCCGGCGCCGGCGATGCCGGCGGCGTAGTGGGCCGTCCTTGGCGCGTCGGGCGGTTGACGCCGTGCGCGCCGTCACAGCCGTGGCGACGCCGGCGCAGCCCCCGGCGGCGGTGGCAGCGTCGGGTGGATCGGTCGGGTCAGTCGGGCAGCCAGGCCGCCCGCCATGCCTGCAGGTTGTCGCCCTGCAGCAGCCAGTCGCGGTGCACCGCCGCGCGCAGGGCGGCGCCGGCCGCGGTCCGCGCCGGCGCGTCGGCCAGGTGCGCGCGGATCGCGTTGACCCAGTCGCGGAAGCGGTTCTTGACCAGGGTGACCGGCAACCCGCCGTCGCGGTAGGGCGGCAGGTCGCTGGCCACCACCGGATAGCCGCAGGCGCCGTACTCGAGCAGGCGCAGGTTGCTCTTGCAGCGGTTGAACAGATTGTCTTCCAGCGGCGCCAGCGCCAGGTCCAGGCCGAGCGCGGCCAACGCCTGCGGATAGCGGGCGAAGTCCACGCCTTCGTGCACCTCGTGCACGTGCCGGCGCAGCCGCTCCGGGCACAGGCCCATGAACACCCAGTGCACCTCGCCGGCCAGGGCCTGCACCACGTCGGCGATCAGCTCCAGGTCGCCGGTGTGGCTGAGCCCGCCGGCCCAGCCGATCCGCGGCTTGGCCGTGGCGGACGCCGCCGGTGCCGTCAGCGCGCCCCACAGCTGCGGCTCCAGCCGGTTGCGCACCACGCGGATGTCGCCATGCAGGCCGGTCAGCGCCTCGGCCAGGTCCGGCGTGGACACGGTGACCCGGTCCACCAGCGCGGCCGCGCGGCGCAAGGACCGCAGCACGTCCTTGGGCATCTGCTCGCGATGCGCGCTCTTCAACGGCAGGTTCGGCAGGTAGTCGTCCAGTTCGTAGACCATGAACGCAGTGCCGAAACGGCGCATGCGCTCGATCCGCGCCAGTTCCGCGTCGCCGACACGGCGTTGCAGCACCACCGCGTCGGCGCCGATGCGCTGCAGTTCCACCGGGTCGAGCAGGCGTGCGTAGTACAGGCCGTCGATCTGCGCGGCCGCGGCCAGCGCCTGGAGTGGCTGGATCACCCGGTACTGGCCGCTGCCGAAGGTGTCGCCCGGATGCGCGAGCACCCGTGGCAGCGGCTTCCACGACAGCGGCTGCCAGGAGAATTCGGACTCGGTCAGATGGAAGCCGCCGGGCTGATCCAGGCCCAGGCTCGGCGAATAGGCCGGATCCTGGGCCAGCGCCGGCAGCCAGCGCTGCAGCAGGGCCTCGTCGGCCGCCTCGCTGCGCGTGGCCGGGGCCGGCTGCAGCAGCAGCGCCTGCGGTGTCCACACGGTCCAGGCGCCGGCCGCCGCGGCGCGCAGGCACAGGTCCACGTCGGCGCCGCCCTCGGCGAAGCCGGCCGCGTCGAATCCGGACAGGTGCTCGAACAGCGCCCGCCGCACCAGCAGGCAATGCGCCGACACCGCGCTGTAGCGGTGCGCGACCTGCAGCCGGCCCATGTAGCCGGGCTGCGCCATCGCTTCGCCGGCGAAGGCGTGGCCGGCACCGGCCAGCAGGCCCGGCAGCAGGCCGGCATGGGTGATGCGGCCGTCGGCGGACACGCCCTTGGCGCCGACGATGCCGACCTCCGGCCGCTGCGCGTGGTTCATCAGCGCGTGCAGCCAGCGGTCCTGTACCGCCGCGCTGTCGGCGTCCAGGAACAGCAGGTAGTCGCCCTGCGCCTGGGTGGCGGCGAGGTTGTGCGCCTCGGCCTGACAGACCCGCTGTTCCAGCGCGAACACGCGGATGCGGCCGTTGCCCAGCTCGGCCACCGCCTGCATCCACGCGGTGATCTCCGGTGCCTGGCTGGCGTTGTCCACCAGCAGCAGCTCGTAGGCCGGGTAGGCGGTCTGTTCGAGCAGGCTGACCACCGCGCGCTGCAGTGCCGGCAGGTTGTCCTGCGCCAGCAGCACGATCGAGACCGGCGGCTGTGCGGGGTGGCCATAGTCGATGTGGAACAGGCCGCTTGGCAGCGGTTCGACCGAGGCCTGCGGATAGCCGCGGGCCTGCAGGTGCGCGGCGATCGCGCGCTGGCGCGCCTGGCTGCCTGCTTCGGTGCTGCCCGGGGCGGCGACCAGCAGCGGTTCCGGCAGGTGCGCGATGCCGTCGCCGCCGTCGCGCAGGAACAGCCGCAGGATCAGCTCCAGTTCGCTGGCGCCGTCGTAGCCCGGGTCGAAGCCGTCCAGCGCCTGCACCGCGGCGCGGCGGAACACCCAGTGGCCGGCCATGGCCAGCGGATTGCCCAGCAGCAGGTCCAGGTCCGGGTCGGGCCGCAGCAGCGGCGCCAGGTGATCCGCGTCCATGGCCAGCCATTCGTCCGCATACAGGGCGTTGCACTGCGGGTGCTGCGCCAGTTCCAGCAGCAGCCGCAGCAGGCCGCCGGCGCAGAAGCGGCTGCCGGCGGCCACGCGCAGGCACCAGTCGCTGGCCGGCGCCGCCTCCAGCGTGGCCTGCAACGCCGCCGCATCGGCCGCGGCCGGCAGCGGCGGCAGGATCTGCACCCGCGGGTCCGGCCACGCGGCGAGCGGCGCATCGCCCAGCACCAGCGCCTGCACCTGCGCGAACGGCGCGCCCTCCAGCAGCAGGCTGCCCAGGGTCGCCGCCAGCGCGGCGCGGTCGGCACCGCGTGCGTCGACCAGCACGGCCAGCCGCGGCGCGCCGCCCAGGGCGGCCAGGCGCGCGTCGAGCAGCGCGCGTTGCGCCGGCGTCAGCTGCCGTCGCGCTTGCCAGTCGCGCAATGCGCCTTGCACTAGGACGCGGGCGTAGGCGTCCTGGATCGCCTGCAGCAGGTCCACCGGCGCGCCCGGGCCGCCGCCCAGCGGCGTCACCGTGACCTGGCGGACATCGCCATCGCCGCGGTACCAGCCCATCGCGCGCACGCCATTGCGGAAGTTGGCGTGGCCCTGGTCGCCGATGCCGGGCTGGTCGCGGCCGACCTGGCTGTACTGGTCCTCCGACACTCGGAAGCGGGTCAGCGGCCGCGCCAGCAGCGCCAGGTGGCCGCGGTGCAGTAGCTTGGCGTACAGCGCCAGGTCGCCGACCCAGTTGATCACCTTGCCGGCCAGCGTCATCAGTTCGTCGCCGATCTCCAGCAGGTCGCTGCGCCGGCACAGCACGCAGCTGGGCTCGCCGACGAAGTTGATGGTGTGGTCGGCCAGGAACGACAGCAGCTCCGGCCCGTCCAGCAGCACGTCGCCGGCGAACGGGAAGGCGGTGGCGGGAATGTCCTGCAGCGGCGCACCGTCGCTGTCGATGCGCTGCCGGCGCGAGGAGGCCAGCAGGACGTCCGGCGCGGACTGCATCGCCGCGACCAGCGCGGCCACGCAGTCCGGCGCCAGCACGTCGTCGTCGTGCAGGAACTTCACGTACTCGCCCTGGGCCAGGGCGATGCCGCGCGCGGTGCTGCCGAGTTCGCCCAGGCGGCTGGGATTGCGGTGGTAGCGGATCGGGAACGGGGCGGTGGCGGCGCGGCGCTCCACCACCTCGGCGATCGCCTCGGTGGGGTTGTCGTCGCAGATGACCAGTTCCAGTGCCGGATAGGTCTGGGCCAGCACGCTGTCGAGCGCCTGCTCGAAGTAGCGCAGCTTGTAGGCCGGCATGACCACGCTGACCAGGGGCGGGTGGGGCATGAACGATGGACCGTGTCGGGAGGGAAAATGCCGGGCTCGGCCGCGAGCGACATCGCGGTCGAGCAGAGCAATTTTTGTGTCCTGCAATATGTGTGCCGATGGAAGGGCGCTGCGATAAAGCCCAAGGTGCCGGGGCGTGGCCTGCCGTCTGTAGGCGGCTAGAGGGGCGGCATGAACGTGGCTGTCCCGGGGCACTGCCTTCGATAGGCCTTGCAAGCTTGATGCAGAGTCAGCGCAGTATTTGCGTATCGCTCTCTGCAGCGACTTACTGGGCCATGCCGCCGAAGACGAGGACGCAGGCCGTCGCCTCACTTGCCCATAGCTGCGTCGAAATCCTGACGGCACAAGGCGAGGTGGCGCGATAGCGAGGCGGACGTCGCACCGTCACTTTTCTTTGTTACGCTGGCGCTGCTTCATCTCAAAACACATGGGGAAATATGATCAAGCGTAAAGCTTTGGCGTTCATTGCGCTCGCGCTGGCGGCAGGATCCTCGCAAGCCTGGACCTTGGTGTATGGGACGGACGCCAATGGGAATGTTTCGGCAGGCTCGTTGCAAACGCTGCGTACGGCCGTGGACAATGGCGCGGATCTCAAGGTCCTGGTGACGGCACCAAATCAGAATACCCAGCATACCTGGGGCGTTCTTTGCACGAACACCTCCATGAAGCTCGATTCTTCGCAGGCCCTGGTGTGTGTCGGGCACGACGATTATGCGATGAATATCGGCATGGGCAGCCAGTTCGGCGAGCCCAGCAATCCGCCCTTTTCGGCCCATTTCGTCATCAATACCTCGGGGGAGTACGCTGAGGCCGATATGAAGCTGGGCACCGGCGAGGTGGTCTCGAAGTCGAAGTACGTCTATCCGATGCGCTGGTACGTGAATTGATAGAGGTTGAAAAGGTACTCCTTCAACATCCTGATTGCTTTGGATTGAGTTGGTGATCAATAGCACTCAGTCGATCACGGTGTAGCACGGCGCGGCGGTAGACCCGTAAGGGCGCCGTCGCGCGATCGGAGCAGATGCGTCGCGCCGATGCGCATCTGCGTCATTCAACGTAGAGCTCGGTGTCGTAGAAGTGGCAAGAATACTTGCGCAGGCGGAGCCTGGCATCCGGCAGGATCCGATTCAATTCGGCGACGATGTCCGGCAGATCGAGCGCGTGGTGGTAGCAGGTGATGGCCATGTGCGGACGGCAGCGCCCGATCGGCTCGGTGGCGCCACGCAGTACCTGCGGCTCGGCGGTTTCCACGTCCATCTTCAGCAAGGTGCCGCGCTCGACAACGTCGTCCAGGCGCAAGCAATCCACGCGCGCGGTGCCGCTGCCGTCGAGACGGCGTCCCATGGTGCTTTGTGCGTCGCATGCCAAGGTGCCGGCGGTGTCGGCGACTGCCGCGTTGTACAGCGTGGTGCGGCCGCCTTCCTCAGCCAATCCCTGTTGCAGAGCGGCATAGTTGGCCGGGTGCAGGCATCCCAGTCTCGCGTAGTGGCGCGTCGTATGCGCTGAATCGGACAAACAGTACGCTGCCACACTGTTGGCGCGGTGCAGCGGGAGCTCGATCGTGATGTGTGCCGCGGGGCGTCGCGCGGCAGGGCGGTCAACGCAGGATGCGGGCGCCGCCTGGCATCAGCGCGTCGTAGAAACAGCGGTCCGGCAGTACGTCCGGCACGGTGCCGGGCAGCAGCCATTCGCTGTGCCGGCCGATGCTGGTACCGCTGCGGGTCATGCTGCCACCGCCCAGGGTGCTGCCCTGGCCGATCTGGGTGCCGCGGCCGAGGTGCACGCCTGCATGCAGGGTAACGCAGACGCCGACGCGCACGTCCTGTTCGACGATCACCTGGCGTTCCAGCCAGCTGCCGGCGCCGATGCTGCTGCCGGCCGCCAGGTTGCAGCCGGGGCCGACATGCACGTTGCCGAGCAGGCGCACGCCGGTATCGACGTGCGCCTGCGGCCAGATCAGGTCGATGCTGCCGTAGCCGGCCAGGCGCACGTCGGCGAGCAGCTTGTGTCGCGACTGATTGATTGCGCGTTCGTCCATGGCAACGAATACGTCGGTTGCGGCGGGCGGGTGGCTGGCATACAGGACCCCCAGGTCGAAGTTGTAGCGGTCAGGCGATTCCAGAGCGATGCCCACGTGGGCCAGGCCGCAGGCCTGCGCGGTGCGTTGCGCCTGTTCCAGCGCATGGCCCTGGCCGATCAGCACCAGCGTCTTCATACCGCTTGCTCCAGCACGTTGGCGCGGTACCACAGGTGCTGGCGCACCAGCTCGGTCTCGTAGTCGCCGTGCGTGAAGGGTAACGAATGCGGACCGATCCCAGCCTGCATGCGTTCCAGCAGTGCCGTGTCTTCCGCGATCACCAATCGCTCAGCCCTGATCAAGCTGCTCAGCAAGGCGGTGAAATCGGTACGCGCGTCTTTGCGGCGCGCGGTCATGACCCACAGGTGATAGTCGGTTTCCCCTGGAGCGACGGGGTCGTACTGCTGCAGCAGGAAGTGGTCGCCGCGCACGCAGCAGAAATTCACATTCGGATAGATGAACCAGTTGTAGTAGGCAGAGTCCGCGCCGTAGCGCTCGCAATGGCGCCGGAACCAGTTGTCCTGCGGCACGATCGCGCCCTTGGCCGCAAAGCTCAAGCGATGCAGCGGCGTGGGAGCGTGCGCGCTCAGGAGTTGCTCGACATCGGAAGGAACATCGGCGGCGCGCTCGATATTGGCTGGTGTCCTGTCCGTCTCTGTCATCAGCGGACCGAAGGTCTTTGGATGGACGAACGGGACATGGTTGTAGTCCTTCACGTTCTCCATGTTGAGCTTCCAGTTGTAGTGCACGCGGTGGCAGCTGTAGGCGATCTGCGAATCCAGATGCGAGGAGGCCGTCGCGACATTTTCTAGGAACGCCGGTGCGAACTGCTCCTCCAGCGCTAGCGGCTGCTCGGCCATGTTCACGAACAGCAGCTCGCCGACCTGCTGCAGATGCAGCTTGGTCAGGCAGATGCCGGCCTTCTCCTCGGCGGTGAACTGGTACAGGCCGGAGTTGGGCAGCCCGCGCAGTTCGCCCTCGGCGCCGAACGACCAGGCGTGGTACGGGCACACCAACGGACGCTTGCCGTGCGACTCGATCTGGATCGCCGATTGCCGGTGCGGGCACTGGTTGAGAAAGGCGCGGATGCCGGCCTCGGTGCGCTGCACCAGCACCGGCACCCCGGCCACCTGGCGCGCGAAGAATTGGTTGCGCTCGCGCACCATGGAGGCGAAGCCGACGAAGATCCACAGCTTGCCGAACAGCCGCTGCTGTTCAAGGCGCAGGCTGTGCGGGCTGGTGTAGTGCTCGGCGTCGAGGGCGTGGCGGGTCATGCGGAGGGCGTCCTGCGCGCGGGGTTAACGGCTGAAGATGGTACGCGCCGGATTCCCGGCGACGGTGACGTTGGGCGGCACGTCGCGGACCACCACGCTGCCGGCGCCGATCACCGCGCCGTCGCCGATCGCGATGCCAGGCAGCACGGTGGCGTGCGGATGGATGACCACATCGTTGCCGATGCGCGCGCCGCCGCCGACGAACACGAAGTTGCCGATCTGCACGTAGTCGCCGACGATCACGTCGTGGCCGAGGATGGTGGTGGCGAGGATGGTGACGAACTCGCCGATGCGGCTGTCGGCGCCGATCGACACGCCGACCTCGAACAGGCTGCCGCGGCCGATCGGGGTCTCCGAAGCTTCGCGCAGGCGCGGACGCAGCACCATGAAGTCGGCGCCACGCGCCAGCAGCGGCTGGCTGTAGCGGCGGCGCGCGGCCGGGTCGCCGAGCGCGCACACGAACAGGTCGCCGGGCACCGGCTGGTAGGTGTCCGGGTCGCCGAGCAGCGGCCAACGCAGACCGGGGCCCAGTTCACTGCGGCTGTCGAGGAAGCCCTTGATGTCCCAGGCCTGGCCGTAGCCCGGATCGTCGTTGCAGGCCATCGCCGCGATGCCGCGGCCGAAGCCGCCGGCGCCGACGATCAGCACGTGTTTCGGCACGGTCATACGTACTCCACGCCGCCATCCATGCTGAAGGCCTGACCGGTCACCTTGCCGCTGGCTGTCGAAAGAAAATACAGACATGCCAGAGCGACATCCTCGGGAGTGCCGATGCCCAGCGGGTAACGGGCGCGGTTCTCCTCGAGCCAGGCCCTGTCCTCGCTGGTCAGCGGTGTTTCGACCAGACTGGGGCACAGCGCATTGGCGCGGATGTTACGCCGCACCAGTTCCAGTGCCAGCGGGCGCAGGGTGCCGATCAACGCGGCCTTGGAGCCGGCATAGGGGCCGACGCCGACGGTACCGGTGAGCGCGGCGATGGAAGACAGGAAGACGATCGAACTGCCGGGGCGCAGCGACTGCCGCGCCAGCAGATGCCGGGTGAGCATCGTCGGCGCGATGTAGTTGATCGCCATCACCTCGTTGAGGAACGGTTCGCTGACCAGTTTCATCGGCGACAGCCCGCGGATGCCGGCGCTGTGGACGATGCCATCGAGTGGACCGCACTCGGCGGCGAGGCGCTGTACGGTGACTGCTTCGCTGAGGTCGCCGGCGAACAGGCGATGGCCATCGCCAGGCAAGGCGTCCAGTACGGCCTGCAGGCGCACCTGGTCGCGTCCGGCCACGATCAGGCGCGCACCCGCGCCGGCGCAGGCGTGCGCCACCGCCGCGCCGATCCCCTTGGAGGCGCCGGTCACCAGCACGGTCTTGCCGTCCAGTCCATACAACGCGCGCAGCAGCGCGGAAGGCTCGTCCAACAGCGGCATTGATGTTTCCAGGTTCATAGGCGCATCGGTAGGGAAAGACCGCCGTCGATGGTCAGCGTGCTGCGGGTGATCCAGCGGCTGGCGGCGGACAGCAGATAGACCGCGCCCTTGGCGATATCGTCGGCATCGATGCGTCCCAGCGGCGTCAGGCTGATCTTGTCTTCCATTTTCGCCTTGGCGCCGAGGGCGTCGAGCATCGGCGTATCCACGTAGCCAGGCGCGATGCAGTTGGCACGGATGCCACGTTTGGCCTGTTCCAGGGCCAGCGTGCGTACCGCGGCCTCCAGGGCGGCCTTGGACCCGGCGTAGCCGGCGCTGGCCTGCGGTGCTGCCCGCGCGGTCAGCGCGGAGATGTAGACCAGCGAGGCACCCGAGGCCAGGCGACGTTTGGCCAGCAACTGTTGGGTCAGCGTGAGCGGCGCCAGATAGTTCACCGTCAGCATCTGTTGCAGATGCTGTTCGCTGGCCATGTGGAAGGGCACCAGCGTCGCGATCCCGGCGCACGAGGCCAGCCCATGGTAGTGCTCCGCGGCTTCCAGCAGCCGCGTGCGGGTCGCCTGCTCGGTGAGGTCGCCGTCGATGGCGCGATGCCCGTCGCCGTGCAATGCGTCGGCGACTGCCTGTAGCCGTGTGCGGTCGCGTCCGTTGAGTACCAGGCTGGCGCCGAGGCGTGCGCACAGCGCAGCCACGGCGGCGCCGATGCCCGAGGAGGCACCGGTCACCAGGATGGTCTTGCCTTGCAACCCGAAGGCGTCGGTGGGTGCGGCAGGCGCCATCGTCAGGACTCGATCAGGTCGGGGAACACCGCGCCGTCGATATCGACCAGGCAGGTGCCCCAGGACAGGCCGATACCGAAGCCGCACAGCAGCACGCGCTTGCGGCCTTCTTCCAGTTGCTTGTTGATCCGCGCGGTCATGGTCACCGGCAGCGAGGCGCCGCTGGTGTTGCCGAAATCGTGCAGGGTCGATGGCACCTTTTCCGTGGGCAGGCCGAGCTTCTTGCGGATGCTCTCGTTGATCATCCGATTGGCCTGGTGGAACACGAAGTAGTCGATCTCGTCCTTGGACACGCCGCTGTAGTCGAGCAGCTTCTGCACCGCCGGCGGTACCCGCTGGGTGGAGAAGCTCAGCACCGCCACGCCGTCCAGTTGCAGGTCGGTGCCGCGATGCCAGCGATCGTGCTCGTCGGCCCGGTAGGGGATCAGGTGCTGCACCCCGACCGGTTCGCGGTGGCCGCCGACCGGCAGGATGATCGCGCGGTAGCCGCTGCCGTCGCTGTTGAGGTCGAAATGCATCGGCGCCGCGTCGGCGCTGAATTCCAGTGCGGTGGCGGTACCCGAGTCGGAGAAGATCGGATCCTCCAGGTTGGCGCTGCGGTCGCCGACCAGCAGCAAGCCCTTCTTGACGCCGCCGGCGGCGATCATCGAGCCGAGCAGGTTGATGCCGAACGGGTAGGCCGAGCAGCCCAGGTTGACGTCGAAGGCCACCGTGGCGTGCGACAGGCCCAGGCGGTCCTGCAGGATGATCGCGGTGGCCGGGATCAGATAGTCCGGCGACTGGGTGACCACGATCAGCGCATCGACCTCTTCGCGCTGCCACTGCAGGCGTTCCAGCAGCACCTGCGCCGCGTCGAAGGCCAGGTCGGAAAAGCATTGCCAGTCCGCGGCCATGCGCCGCGTCTCGATGCCGATGTTGCGCACCAGCCGCTCGCGCTCGGAGCGGATCTGTGGCCGGCAATCGGTGAGATTGGAGACGACGCGCCTGGGCACGCAGGTCGCCATCCCGGCGAAGCGTACGTTGCGCAGCGTGGAGGTCGGCATGCTATGCCTCGGTCAGCTGGTAGAGATCGCCGAGGGTGATCACGGCGGCCAGGTGCTCGCCGGTGATGGTCTTGCCGTACTCCGAGTCGAACATCACGATCACGCCCAGCGCGGCCAGCGAATCCCATTCGGGCAGTTCGCGCAGCACCGTGTCCATGGTCACCGCGACCGGATTCTGGAAATCGGTGGCCGACAGGAAATTTTCGATAAACGTCTCTTGGCTCATGCTGCTGGTTCCACGGGTTGGGCGAAGGAGGAGGGAGGGACGAGGGTGCGACGGGAATCGGACATGGGCATGACGCCGCCCGCCGCGGCGATCAGGTCGACGATGGCGTCCACCTGTTCGGCGGACAGTCCGGGAAAGATCGGCAGGCACAGCACGCGTTCGGCCATCTGCCGCGCCACCGGCAGGCCCGCCGGGGCGGACGAGGGCAGGCCGCGGTACATCGGGAAGTCGCTGATCAACGGGTAGAAATAGCGGCGCACCAGGATGTCGTGGCTGCGCAGCAGCCGGTGCAGTTCGTCGCGGGCCAGCGGGAAGGCGTCCTCGACCAGGATCGGGAACGAGGCGTAGTTGGACAGCGCCGGCGCCCGCGGCGCCAGGCAGCGGATGCCCGGCACCTGCGCCAGGCGCTGCCGGTACTGCGCGTCGATCGCCCCGCGCTGCGCCAGCGCGGCATCGATGTGCTGCAGTTGCAGCAGGCCGAAGGCGGCGTTGATCTCGCTCATCTTGCCGTTGATGCCGGTGGCGACCACCGTGGTCTCGTCGACGAAGCCGAAGTTCTTCAGCCGGCTGATGCGCTGGTAGGTCTTGGCGTCCGGGCAGACGATGGCGCCGCCCTCGAAGGTGTTGAACACCTTGGTGGCGTGGAAGCTGAGCACGCTGAGGTCGCCATGGCGCAGGATCGAGCCGCCGGCGTCCTTGACCCCGAACGCATGCGCGGCGTCGTAGATGACCTTGAGGTTGTAGGTGTCGGCGATGCGCTCGATCGCGGCGCTGTCGCAGGGCGTGCCGTAGCAGTGCACCGGCATGATCGCGGTGGTGTGCGGGGTGATCGCCGCCTCGATCTTGAGCGGATCCAGGTTCATGGTCTGCGGATCGATGTCCACGAACACCGGCTTGATCCCGCGCCACAGCAGCGAGTGCGCGGTGGCGACGAACGAGTACGGCGTGGTGATCACCTCGCCGGTGATGCGCAGCGCCTGCAGCGCGGTCAGCAGCGCCAGGGTGCCGTTGGTCAGCAGCGCCAGGTGGTTGACCCCCAGGTACTCGGCCAGCGCCTTCTCCAGCGCACGGTGCATGTCGCCGCCGTTGGTCAGGATGCGGCTGCGCCAGATCTGTTCCAGGTAGGGGACGAACGCCTCCAGGGGCGGCAGCAGCGGACTGGTGACGGGGATGGCCATGGAACCTGCCTGGCGACGGGTGGAAGTCCCCGGTGCGGAACGCCCCGCCCGGTGCTGTGGAAACGTGAAGCAAGCCACATGCCAAACGCGCTGTCCACTGTCGGCGTGGCCGAACGGCAGGCGCTGTCGGCGAGGCGTGGCCGTCGTCGCCGCGAATGCGCGCAGCGCGGCAGCGCCCGCGTGGTTCCGGCAGGCAAGGCAAAAGGAGGGAAGGAGATGACGTCCAGCGGCACACCGTGCCGCCGGGTGCGACCGCACCCGGCGCCGTGCGTCGGCTCAGCTCGCCAGTTCGGTCTGGTCGCGGTCGATGCCGTACTTGCGCAGTTTCTCGACCAGGGTGGTGCGCCGCAGGCCCAGCAGCTGCGCCGCATGCGCGACCACGCCCTGGGTGCGCTCCAGCGCCTCGTTGATCAGCGCCAGCTCGATGTTGGCCATGTGCCCGCGCAGGTCCAGGCCGCTTTCCGGCAGCGTCGCCGCGGCCGGCGCTGGCGTCTCCGCGTCCGCGCCGCCCGGCTTGCCGCCGACATGCAGGTCCACCACGTTGGGCACCCGCCGCGGATCGGCCGCGATCGGCGCCGGCGGCGCCGACACGTCGATGGACGAGGCGAAGTCGCCGCGGTAGCGGGCCGGCAGGTCCTGTACCCGCACCAGGGCGCCCGGATGCAGCACCGCCAGGCGCTCGACCAGGTTGGTCAGCTCGCGCACGTTGCCCGGCCACTCGTAGCTGCGCAGCGCCTGCAACGCCTCCTCGGAGAAGCGCACTTCGCCGCGCCCGGTGCGCGCCAGCTGTGCGGCGATGGTGTGCACCAGCGACGGCAGGTCGTCGCTGCGTTCGCGCAGCGCCGGCATCTCGATCGGGAACACGTTGAGCCGGTAGAACAGGTCCTCGCGGAACTGGTTGCCGGCGATGCGTTCTTCCAGGTTGCGGTGGGTGGCGGCGATCACCCGCACGTTGCAGCGGATGGTGACGTTGCCGCCGACCCGCTCGAAGCTGCGTTCCTGCAGCACCCGCAACAGCTTGACCTGCATCGGCAGGCTCATGTCGCCGATCTCGTCGAGCAGCAGGGTGCCGCCCTCGGCCATCTCGAAACGGCCCTTGCGCGCGCTCAGCGCGCCGGTGAACGAGCCCTTCTCGTGGCCGAACAGTTCGCTCTCCAGCAGATCCGGCGGGATCGCGCCGCAGTTGATCGCCACGAACGGACCGTCGCGGCGCGGCGACTGCTGGTGGATCGCCCGCGCCACCACTTCCTTGCCGGTGCCGGACTCGCCCAGCACCAGCACGGTGGTGTCGAATGCGGCGACCTGATCGATCAGCCGGCGCAGGCGGGTCACCGCCGCGCTGGTGCCGGTCGGGCCGTTGTCCTGCGCGGCGCCGGCCTGGTGCTCGGCGTCCAGCCGCTTGAGGCTGGCGCGGCGCAGCAGCGTTTCCAGCTGGGCGTGGCGCAGCGGCGCCTCCAACTGCCACACGTTGGCTTCGTGCAGGCCGTGGCGTTGCGCGAACGCCTGCGCGTCGCCGTTGAGCAGCAGCACCGGCGGCGGCAGCGAACTGCGCGCCACCCAGCCGAAGAAGGCATCGGCCTGGTCCTGATCGTCGAGTCCGCCGACCAGGATCGCCATCCACTCGGTCTGCCGGTGACGGCCGGGCTGCACGTCGGCGACGTCGGTGACCCAGCGCGGGTTGAGGTCCATGAATTCGAGCAGGCTCACGGTCCGCTCGGCGCGCACCGCGTCGTCATCGATCACCAGGATCCGCGATTCGCTCATGCCGGCACTCCTTCGGTCCGCAGCCCCTCCAGGATCGGCATCACTTCCTGGATGTAGGACAGCTTGCTGACGAAGTTGTCGGCGCCGGCGCGCATGGCGTGCTCGCGGTGCTCGGCATCGTCGAAATGGCTGGCGATCACGATATAGGGCGCCTGGTCCTGGGTTTTGATCAGGCGCGTGGCCTGCAGGCCGCCCATCTCGGGCATCGCCAGGTCCATCAGCACCACCTGCGGGCGCAGCGACTCGGAGCGCTCGATGGCTTCCAGGCCGTTGGCGGCGCTGCCGATCACTTCCATCCAGTCGAGCTTGCGGAAGTGGCGCATGGCGGCGTTGATGAAACCTTCGTGGTCGTCGACCAGAAGTACGGACAGTTTGTTCATATGCGTCGTTTTTCCTTAGCCCGCACGGGCCAGCAGCGGTTTGCTGCCGCGGCGGCGTTCGCGTGCGGGAGCGATGTCCAATTGTTCACGATACTTGGCGACAGTGCGCCTTGCCACGTTCACGCCCTGTCGCGACAGCAGCCCGGCGATGGCCTCGTCGGCCAGCGGCCGTCCGGCCGGTTCGGATTCGATCAGGCGCCGGACCATGGCGCGCACCGCCTGCCCGGACACTGTGGCGCCTTCCAGGCGCACGGCGAAGAAGTGTTTCAGCTCGAAGGTGCCGCGCGGGGTCTGCAGGTACTTGCCGGTGGTGATGCGCGAGACCGTGGACTCGTGCATGCCGATCGCGTCGGCCACTTCCTTCAGGGTCAGCGGCGCCATCGCTTCCTCGCCCCTGACCAGGAAGGCGGCCTGGCGCTCGACGATGGTGCGGGTGGTGCGCAGCAGGGTTTCGTAGCGCATCGACAGGCCGCGGGTCAGCCAGCGCGCTTCCTGCAACATTTCGCGCAGCGGCTGCGCGGCGTCGCCGGCCTCGGCCAGGGCGCGCTCGTGCATCGGATTGACGGTGACGCGGTGGGTGGTGGCCGGGTTCAGCGCCACCCGCCAGGTGCCATCGGCGTGCCAGGCGACCACGTCCGGCAGCACATGGCCCAGGTCCTGCGGCTGCAGGCTGTCGCCGGGGCGCGGCTGCAGCGACAGGATCAGCCGCACCGCCTCGCGCACGTCGTCGGCCTCGGCATCGAGCTGGCGCCCGAGCAGGGCGTAGTCGTGGCTGGCGAGCAGGGTGAGGTCGCCGGCGAGGATGCGGGCGGCCAGGTGGCGGCCGGGCACGCGGCCGGGCAGGTCGCTCAGCTGTGCCTGCAGGCACTCGCGCAGGTCGCAGGCGCCGAGACCGCCCGGGTCGCCGTGCAGCAGGCGCTGGCGGACCGCTTCGGCCTGCGCAACGGACAGGCCCAGACGGGCGCTGGCCAGCTGTTGCAGGGTGTCCAGCGCGCCGTCCAGGTAACCGGCGTCGTCGCAGTGTTCCAGCCAGAACGCCGCCGCTTCCAGTTCGGGGGCCGGCAGTTCCAGGGCCAGCCGCTGCAGCACGCGCAGGTGCGGATCGGTGGACTCGCCCGCGGCGATGCGCTGCAGGCGGTCGTCTTCGCCGTCGTTCCAGCCGGCCGCCGGGATGTCCCACATCGAGGATTCGGGCAGTTCGTCGAATGCCGCCGTGTCCAGCGCCGCGTCCTCGTGCTTCACCACCGGCTCGATCACGCCCTCGGGTTCTTCCAGCTCGAGCAGTGGATTGGTCTCCAGCGCGCGACGGATTTCCAGCTCCAGTTGCATGCCGTCGAGCTGCAGCAGCCGGATCGACTGCAGCAGTTGCGGGGTCAGATGCAGTTGCTGGCCCAGTTGGGCGGAAACGGTCGGCTTCATGCGGACTTCCTCGGTTCGGCGCCAACCCTCTGGCGCCCGTGGAACGCATAGTGCTTGTCGCCCGACGGTAACAGAATCGGGGGGTTCCTGAGGAGGGTAGTCAAATTCCCGACATGGTGTCAGGAATTTCCCGACATGAAGGTCCTGGGCGACGGACAGTCGACGGCGCAACGCCTGATACGACGGGGGTTCGGCGGGGTCGACACGCCTGCTGACCGATTAAGGCAAGCGCTATGCCAATGCTGGGTGTCGGGATGCCGTCCCCAGTTCAGCTCAGCTCGCCCTGGTGGCGTGCGGCCAACAGGACCAGATCGTTGGCGCGGCGGCAGCCCAGCGATTCCATCATCCGCGCGCGGTGGGTCTCCACGGTCTTGACGCTGATGCCCAGGTCCGAGGCGATTTCCTTGTTGCTCTGGCCGCGGCCGATCTGGCGCAGGATCTCGCGCTGCCGCGGCGACAGGGCGGCGATGCCCACCGGGCGCTCGCGGCCGAGCATGGGCGCGATCATCTTGGAGGAGATCTGCGGGCTCAGGAACACCTGGTTGGCGCTGGCCGCGCGCAGCGCCAGTTCCAGCTCCAGCGGGGCGGCATCCTTGACCACGAAGCCGGTGGCGCCGCGGTCCAGCGCGTCGCGCACATGCACCGGGTCGTCGTGCATGGACATCATCACCACCCGGGTCTTGGGCGAGCTGTGCAGCACGTCGGTGAGCGCGTCCAGGCCGCTGCGCCCGGGCAGGGACAGGTCCATCAGCACCAGATCGGGGCGGTGCAGGGTGGCCAGGTCCACCGCCTGCTGCGCATTGCTGGCCTCGGCGACCACGTCGACGTCGGCAAACGTCTGCAGCAGCCGGCTCAGGCCGGCGCGTACCAGGGTGTGATCGTCGACGATGATGACTCGCACAGTGCAGGTCCTTCTATTCAGATCCGCACATTAGCCGAGCCGCCCGCCGCCGCCAACACCTTGACGCGGCGGCCGCCGCTGCCGGGCCGGTTCAGCGCGCCCGCCGGCTGTCGGCGATCTGCCGGCGGTGCAGCCGGAACAGGTGACGTTCCAGGGCCTCTTCCAGGCCCGGCGGCTGTGTCTCGAACCGTAGCCAAAGTTGCACCACGCCGGCGGTGGTGGCCTCGGCCAGCACCCGGACCGGCAGTTCCAGGTGGTCCGGCAGCCAGTCCGAGGGCTGCAGGCGCAGCAGGCCGGCCGCGCCGGGCGTGGCGCCCGAGCGGGCGCCCAGCTCCAGCCGCACGCCCCGGCGCGACCAGCGCAGCGGCCGCAACGGCAGGGCATCCTCGTGCTGGCGGGCCAGCCGGCCCAGCAGCACCAGCATCAGGTCGAGCTTGGCCTCCATCCGCTGCGTCTGCGCGGTCGCCTCGCTGCGGTCGTCGCCGCCGTCCTCGCCGCGCAGATCCTCGATCTGCGCCAGGCTGCGCAGCAGCGCCTCGCCGGCGGCGAGCCGGCCGGCGCCGTTGCCCAGGCGGAAGTCCGCCGGCAGCGCCAGCTCGCAACTGAGCGTGTCGTGGAACAGTTCGGCGTCTGCGGGATGCTGCGCGGCGCCGTCGGAGCCGGCGTTCATCCCAGCAGTCCGGCCTGCGAATAGATCCGCGCGGCGTGGCTGGACTGGCGGCTGGCGCGCAGCCAGGCCGCGGCATGATCGCGCTCCATGCGCATCTGCGCGGTCACCGCCTGCTGCAGGGCGAGCAGCGGCTTCAGCGCCTCGCGCGAACGGTCGGCGCCGTCCTGTTGCAGATACGTCTGCAGGCGCCGCGCATGGTCGGCGACCATCGCCTGGGCCAGGGCATAATCGTCGCCACGCAGAATCTCGCGCAGCTCGTGCAGGTCGTTGTGCAGGTCGGCGAGCTGGATGCTCACGATGCGCTCGCCGTGGCCAGTTCGCGCTGCTGCGCGGGAATGGCGGCCCAGGCCGCGTCGATCTCGCTGAGCAGTTCCAGCGCTTCGGTCAGCGCGGCGTCGTCGTTGTGCAGGTTGGCTTCGGTCAGCCGGTGCATCACGTAGTCATAGAGCGCCGACAGGTTGCCGGCGATCTCGCCGCCGGCCTCGTGGTCGAGCGAGCCGTTGAGATGGCCGACGATGGCGCAGGCCTCGCCGATCGCCTTGCCCTTGCGCGCCTGGTCGCCCTGCGCGAGGCAGGCCTGGGCCTGGCGGATCCGCTGGCAGGCACCGGCGAACAGCATGGCGACCAGCTTGTGCGGATCGGCATCGGTAACGCTGGTGGAAATGCCCATCTTGCGATATTGCTCAGCGTACTGGCGGCTGGAACCGTACATGGAAAACTCCCTCGGGTGGACTGGCGGGGCCTGGTGCCGTACCGGTTGGCGGCGACGCCGGGCGGTGGTTGCCGCAGATCCACAATGACTGTCGATACTCTTCATATCGGCCGCGACGCGGTTCGACTTGAGCCGCGACCAGACGCGCGTCAGCTGAATTGCTTGGTCAAGTTGTCGCTCGTGGTCTGCATCTGCGTCACCAGCGTCTCCATCGCGGTGAAGCGCGCGGTGTACTGGTCGGTCAGTGTCTGCATGCGCGCATCCAGATCGCTGAGCTGGTCGGTCAGGTCGGAGATGTGCTTGTTGAGCGCGTCGGTCCGTTGGGTCAGCGTGCCGCTGGTGCTGTCCAGGTTGCTCTTCAGCAGCGTGCTCATCCCGGCACCGAAGCTGCCGGCGCTGCCGAGCATGGTCTTGGCCGCCGACGGATCGGTGGCCACGGCGGTGTCGAACTTGCTGCTGTCCAGGCTCATCACCCCATCCTTGTCGATGGTCACGCCGAGTGCCATCAGGCCGCTCACGTTGTCGCTGACCAGCCGGCGCAGCGACTGCTGCAGACCGCGCACCATCGCATCACCGGTCATCGGCGAGGCCTTCTTGTTGGTGGCGTCGTAGGCGCTGGACGACTTGAGCACGCTGTTGGCGGAGTTGTAGGCGCTGACCAGGGCGGTCAGATTGGCCTTCAGCGGGCTGTTGTCGGGGGTGATGTTGAGATTGAAGGTGGTACCGGAAATGGCCTTGGTGAGATTGAGCGCCACGCCGGGCACCAGGTCGGCGATGGTGTTGCTGCTGGAGGTGCGCTGGAAGCCGTCCACCTTCACCACCGCGTCGGCGGCGGCGACGGTCTGGGTCAGGCCGCCGTTGTTGCCGGGCGGGTAGGTGAGATTGGCCAGGCCGCCGTCGCCACCGGAGGTGGTGATGGTCAGGGCGCCCTTGCTGCCGGTGTCGACCGCGTTGAGCACCAGATGGTCGCCATCGTCGGCGGTGACCACGCTGGCGGTCAGGCCGGCGCCGTTGGCGGCCTTGTTGATGAAAGCGGCCACGTCGCTGAGCTTGCTGCCGGCATCGACGTTGACGTTGAGCGTGGTGCTGCCGTAGGCGATGGTCAGGGTGCCGCCGCCGACGACCGCGCCACTGGCGTAGGCCGACGAGGTCAGTTTCTGCGCCTGCGCCAGCTTCACCACCTCGATGCCGTACCTGCCGGCGCTGGCGCTGGAGGTGACCGTGGCGGTATAGCCTGCGCCGTCGTCGATGCTCGCCTTGTAGGCGCCCTTGTCGGCGCTGTCGGAGACGGTACTCATCGCCGTCTGCAGATTGGACAGCGCGCTCTTGATCGTGCTCAAGGACGATAGCTGCGCACTGGAGGCGGTGCCGTCGCGGTTGATCCGGTCTTCCTGCGGCTGACGTTCCTTCGACACCAGTTTGGCGACGAAGGAGGGGATGTCCAGGCCTGAGCCGATCGACGTGGTGGACATGATCGCGTTCCTTGAAGGGGCGGGCGCGCGACGCGCCAGCGGCTGAGGGGAGTATCGGCGCGCGGGGTCGCTTCTTGAGCGCCGCCCGCGCATTGTTGCGGCCCAAAGTGCGATGCAAATCCTGTGCCGCTTCCGCGTGCGTCAAAAAAAAGCCCCTCCTTGCGGAGGGGCCCGGTAGTGCGGTGCGGCGTGTCGCGCTTAGCCCTGGAGCAGGCTCAGCACGCTCTGCGGCGCCTGCTTGGCCTGGGCCAGCATCGCGGTACCGGCCTGCTGCAGGATCTGCGTGCGGGTCAGCTCGGCGGTTTCCTTGGCGTAGTCGGTGTCGCGGATGCGGCTGCGCGAGGCCGACAGGTTCTCCGAGGTGGAGCTCAGGTTGGCGATGGTGGAAGTGAAGCGGTTCTGGATCGCACCCATGTCGGCGCGCGAGGAGTTCACCGAGGTCAGCGCGTTGTCGATGATGCTCAGCGCCTTCTGCGCGCCCTGGAAGGTGGAGATGTCCACGTCGGCCAGGTAGTTGGTGGTGCCGGCGGTGGCAGCGGCGCTGGCGGCGATGCCGGCGTTGCTGAAGGTGACGCCGGTGGCACCGGTGGCGCTGCCCGCGGTGAAGGAGAAGTCCTGGCCGCCCTTGACCGATTCCAGCTTCAGCGCACCGCTGGTGCTGTCGACCGAGGCGTACACGCCGGTCTGGGCCAGCTTGTCGTTGATCGCCGAGGCGATCTTCTTGGAGATGTCGCTGCCGACGTCGCCGACGGCCACCGAGACCGAGGCGATGGTGACGCCGTTGACGACCATGCCGGAGAAGCTGCCGCTGGCGGTGGCGGTACCGGAGGCCAGGGCGGCCGAGCCGGTCTGGGTGGCGGCGAAGCCGGCCTTGCCCAGCGAGGCGGCGCTGGCGTTGACGATGCTGTTGATGCCGATGGTCTGGCCGGCATCGGCACCGACCTGGAACAGGGCGCCGGAGAAGGAGCCGTCCAGCAGCTTGGTGCCGTTGAAGTTGGTCTGGCTGGAGACGCGGTCGATTTCCGAGGCCAGCTGCTTGACTTCCGAGTTCAGCGCGCCGCGGTCGGTGCTGGAGTTGGTGGCGTTGGCCGACTGCACCGCCAGTTCGCGGATACGCTGCAGGTTGTTGCCGATTTCGACCATCGCGCCTTCGGCGGTCTGCGCCAGCGAGATGCCGTCGTTGGCGTTGCGCGAGGCCACGTCCAGACCACGGATCTGGGTGGTGAAGCGCTCGGAGATCGCCAGACCGGCGGCGTCGTCCTTGGCGCTGTTGATGCGCAGGCCCGAAGACAGACGCTGGATCGTCGTCGCCAGGCTGGCGCTGGTGGTGTTGAGGTTGCGCTGAGCGTTCAGCGACATTACGTTGGTATTGATTACCTGTGCCATTTTGATATCTCCTCTAAGCGATTTGTCCGGCAACCCGTTGGTGCCTGGAGCCTCCGCAGGGGGCCATCAATTGGCCAGTGCCGCTGCTGGTATAAGTAACGGCAGTCGGTGCGCAACCTTTAGGGATTTGCTGCCGAAAATTTGGCGTTTCGGCGATTTGCGTGACACCAGAAACGCGGCGAAAGGCTTGTTTCGGCCGCGCTTCGTCAAACTTTAGGCGTCTTGCCCAAGTCGAAGAAAGGGCGGCCCGAATCGTGCAGGGAGTGATGTGCTCGATGCTCTCGATGGTGTGTCGCGTCGACGACGCGAACGCTTGACCTGCCGGTACGCAGCGCATCGCGACGCGACGGCTTGGCCATCTCTCCCTCTCCCTCTCCGATCGCCTTCCCGCCATCCTTGGCGATGAAGTAGAAGGAGTGTCGGTCGTCCAGCGATGTGGGCAATGCCGGCGTGCTTTCAGGTCGTGCACGGCGTTGACGACGCTTTACAGGCGATCTTGGAATGCGGCCGCTGTCATCGCCAACTGCTGACCGTCATCCAGTCCATTGGTCACGCGTCGCGCGACAGCGCCGGCGGTCGGTGGCATTGGCCGTCTCCCGTTGATCCCTCATAACGGGTCGCATGCACGGGGATCACCGCGAATAGCATGGCCACGCTGTCTGCTGGCCGCCGCCCTACCAGGCAGGGCAGCGCTTACCTTCGGCGTCGAGGACCGGCAACGCGCGGAGATGGCGCTTCCTCCGAGATGCGACGGCCCGTGGCGGGAACAGGGAACAAAAAAGGCCCCTCCTTGCGGAGGGGCCTCGGTGGTGCGATGCGGCTGGCGACGCTTAGCCCTGGAGCAGGCTCAGCACGCTCTGCGGGGCCTGCTTGGCCTGGGCCAGCATCGCGGTGCCGGCCTGCTGCAGGATCTGCGTACGGGTCAGCTCGGCGGTTTCCTTGGCGTAGTCGGTGTCGCGGATGCGGCTGCGCGAGGCCGACAGGTTCTCCGAGGTGGAGCTCAGGTTGGCGATGGTGGAGGTGAAGCGGTTCTGGATCGCACCCATGTCGGCGCGCGAGGAGTTCACCGAGGTCAGCGCGTTGTCGATGATGCTCAGCGCCTTCTGCGCGCCCTGGAAGGTGGAGATGTCCACGTCGGCCAGGTAGTTGGTGGTGCCGGCGGTGGCAGCGGCGCTGGCGGCGATGCCGGCGTTGCTGAAGGTGACGCCGGTGGCACCGGTGGCGCTGCCCGCGGTGAAGGAGAAGTCCTGGCCGCCCTTGACCGATTCCAGCTTCAGCGCACCGCTGGTGCTGTCGACCGAGGCGTACACGCCGGTCTGGGCCAGCTTGTCGTTGATCGCCGAGGCGATCTTCTTGGAGATGTCGCTGCCGACGTCGCCGACGGCCACCGAGACCGAGGCGATGGTGACGCCGTTGACGACCATGCCGGAGAAGCTGCCGCTGGCGGTGGCGGTACCGGAGGCCAGGGCGGCCGAGCCGGTCTGGGTGGCGGCGAAGCCGGCCTTGCCCAGCGAGGCGGCGCTGGCGTTGACGATGCTGTTGATGCCGATGGTCTGGCCAGCGTCGGCGCCGACCTGGAACAGGGCGCCGGAGAACGAGCCGTCCAGCAGCTTGGTGCCGTTGAAGTTGGTCTGGCTGGAGACGCGGTCGATTTCCGAGGCCAGCTGCTTGACTTCCGAGTTCAGCGCGCCGCGGTCGGTGCTGGAGTTGGTGGCGTTGGCCGACTGCACTGCCAGTTCGCGGATACGCTGCAGGTTGTTGCCGATTTCGACCATCGCGCCTTCGGCGGTCTGCGCCAGCGAGATGCCGTCGTTGGCGTTGCGCGAGGCCACGTCCAGACCACGGATCTGGGTGGTGAAGCGCTCGGAGATCGCCAGACCGGCGGCGTCGTCCTTGGCGCTGTTGATGCGCAGGCCCGAAGACAGACGCTGGATCGTCGTCGCCAGGCTGGCGCTGGTGGTGTTGAGGTTGCGCTGAGCGTTCAGCGACATTACGTTGGTATTGATTACCTGTGCCATTTTGATATCTCCTCTAAGCGATTTGTCCGGCAACCGGTTGGTGCCTGGAGTCTCCGCAGGGGGCCATCAATTTGGCCAGTGCGGCTGGTGATATAAGTAACGGCGACAGGCGCGCAACCTTTAGCGATTTACTGCAGAAAATTTGCCGTTCCGGCGATGCGCAAAACACCTGGAACACCGCGGAGAGCCTTTCTCGGCCGCACTTCGGCAAACTTTAGGGCTGCCTGCGCGTTGTCTACTTATCCAGCGGCGATGGCGGTCTTTTGTATAACGGAAAAGGCCCGGAGGCGTCGCCGCGCTCCGGGCCTTTTGGTATATCCGGTATATCGGCTGTTTAGCCGAGCCGGTCGAACAGCGACATCTTCTGCATCTGGGTGAAGATGGTCTGTGCCGCTTTCAGCGCCGACTGTTCCAGTTGGTACTGGGAAATCGCCTGGGCGTAGTCGAGGTCGCGCAGCGAGGACAGGGTGGTCTTCAGGGTCACGTTGTTGGCTTCGCGCAGGTCGGTGGCGTTGTCGATGGCCGCGAGCTGGGCGCCGCCGGCGGCGCGCGCGTCGATCATCTTCGACGAGGCCTGGGTGATGTCGCGCATCGACGATTGCAGTCCGTTCTGCAGCGCCGCCTTGGCCGTCGGGGTGATCGGATCGGTATTGAGCAGGTTGACCAGGTTGCTGATGGTGGAGAACACGTCCTTGGTGGTCGATGGACCGATCTGGAAGCTGTCGCCGGCCGCGGGGGCGCCGTCCACGCGCATCTTCAGGCCGGGCAGGCCGATGCTCTCTCCGGCGGCGTAGGTACCGGTGTTGACCACCGTGCCGCTGCTGTCGCGCACCTCGTAGGTGGTGGCGGCAGTGAACACCACGCTGTAGCTGCCGCCGTTCCAGGCGCTGCCGGAGCTGTCGCGGCTGAAGTCCAGCAGCAGGCCGGTGCCGGTGTTGCCGGCGGCCGCATGCGCGTCGACGGTGCCGTCGCCGGTGGGCACGCGCATGAAGATTTCGCTGCCGGGCAGGGTGTCGGAGACCTTGGTGTCCGGCGCCACTTCCACGCTGCGCTGGGTCTGGTTGCCGCTGTAGACCACGTTGCCGGAGACCACGGCGAAGGGCGCCGCGTCGTCGGCGGTGCCGCCGAACAGGTAGCGGCCGGAGCCATCGGTGCTGTTGGACAGGCTCAGCAGGCTGTCGTGCAGGGTCTTCAGCTCGGCGGCGATGGCCTTGCGGTCGGGGGTGGTGAGCGCCGAACTATTGGCTTCCACCGCCAGATCCTTGACCCGCGCCATCAGGTCGCCGGCCTGCGACAGCGAGTTCTCTTGCAGGTTGAGCCGGTTCTGCACGTTGGTGGCGTTGTCGCCGAAGCGGGCCAGCGCGGCCACGGTGCGATCCAGGCTGACCGCGGTGCCGGCGGCGACCGGGTCGTCGGCCGCACTGACCAGGCGCTGGCCGGTGGAGAGTTGCTGCTGCAGGTGCGAGATCGTCGCCTGCTTGCCGAGCATGGTGTTGAGCGACTGATTGAAGATCATGCCGCTGGAGATGCGATTGCTCATCGGACCGCGCTCAGGATGGACTGGAACAGGGTGTCGGCGGTGGAGATCAGGCGCGAGGCCGCCTGGTAGGCCTGCTGCAGCCGCAGCATGTCCGCCGCTTCCTCGTCGAGATTGACGCCGGACAGCGAGTCGCGCGCATCCTGGGCGCTGCTCTGGATCACGTCCTGCGCGTCGGCCGCGTACTTGGCCTGGCGTGCCGACGAGCCGATCGTGGTGGTCAGGCCGGCCACCGCGCCGTTGAGGGTGATGGTGCCGCCGTTGAAGGCCTTGGCATCGTCCAGGTTGGACAGCAGCAGGGCATTGCCGTTGTTGCTCGAGCCGACCCCGGTGGGACCCACCGCGAAGCTGTCGCCGGCGGACGGCACGCCGTCCATGGTCAGGCTCCAGCCGTTGGCGCTGATGGTCTGCCCGGCGGTGTAGGTCTGCGGCGCGCCGCCGTTGATCGAGTAATGCGTGGAATCGATGAAGGCGATGTTCGCCGGCGTCAGCAGGTTGGCGTTGCTGGCGTCGGTCGCGGTGACGTTGCTGACCTTGCCGGTGCCCAGGTTGTTCAGCGTGGCGCTGGCCTGGATCGGCGTCGCCGCGGCGATGCGCGAGGGGTCGCTGATGGCGACCGACAGCTTGCTGATGGTGTTGGCGGTGGGCTGCAGCAGGAACTTGTCGCCACTGGCGGCGGTGCCGGATACCTGCAGGGTCACGCCGTTGACCACGAACGGGTCGGTACTGGTGCCGGACCCGCTCATCGGGACGCTGGCGCCGGTGTCGGCGCGGCTGGCGTTCCAGCTCGTGCCGTTGTAGGTCAGCAGCAGGTTCTGCCCGTCGAGCTTGCTCAGGTCGCTGACGCTGGCGGTGAACGCCGCCGTGCCGGTGTTGGCGCTGTTGCCGTCCACGGTCGGCGGCGGCAGATTGAAGAAATCCCCGCCCATCTGCCCATACAGGTCCATGCCGGCGTGGTGCTGCTGGTTATAGGTGCTGGCCAGGCCGGTGGCGATGCGGCCGAGTTCGGCCTTGGTCGGATCCAGGACGGTGCTGCGGAACTCCAGGAAGCCGCCGATCTGCCCGCCCAGCGCCTTTTCGCTCAGCGGGGTCGAGCCGCCCTGGGTCTTCACCGCGATCTGCAGCCGCTCCGGCTGGTAGGGGTCGGGACTGGCCACCAGCGTCGAGGCGTTGGTGCCCACCACCATCGCCTGGCCGCCGGAGGTATAGACGTTCATCATCCCGCCGTCCTGCTGGATGACGCTGCCGCCGGTGTAGCCGATGAGCTGGCTGATCATCTGGTCGCGGCGATCGAGCAGGTCCGGCGCGGCGGCGTTGGCGTTGGAGCCGATCTGGCCATTGAGCTTGGCGATCTCGGTGGCCAGGCGGTTGGCTTCGGCGGTGCCGGCCAGCAGGCCGTTGTTGACCTCGCTGCTCAGCGAATCGAGCTGGCCGTTGAGCTGCTTGAAGCGGGTGACCAGCGAATTGCCGGCGTCCAGCAGGTTCTGCCGGTTGGCGCTGGCCGAGGCGTTGGAGGACAGGCCGGTGGTGGCGTCGAAGAAGTTCGACCACTGCCCGGCGAGGCTGGTGGCCTTGTCCGAGAACAGCCCGTCCACGCGGCTGGACAGGCTGGACAACTGCTTCAGCCGCGCGACTTCGCCGGTGCTGTCGAACAGGCGCGAGATCGCCAGTTGGTCGGCGACGCGGGAGATGTCGTTGATCTGGGTACCGTTGCCGATGAACTGGCTGCCGTACTGGCTGGGGACCGTGGTCGCGAACGTCGTCCGCTGCCGGCTGTAGCCGTCGGTGTTGATGTTGGCGACGTTGTGGCTGACCGTGGACAGGGCCCGCTGGAAGGCGAGCAGGGCGCCGGTACCGGTGGAGAGGATGGACATGGGCGGCTACCTCAGCGGCGCACGAGGCCGGACGAATCGACGGTGCTGGCCAGCACGCGTTCGATGCCGCCGGCGGCGGCGCTGCCGATCGCGGCGACCGCGCGGCCGATGGTCGGGCCGCCGGCGATGGCGGCGATCTTGGCCGCATAGGCCGGGTCGGTGGCGTAGCCGGCGCGCTGCAGGCCCTGGGCGAAGCCGCGGATGTCGGTGCCGGCCTTCAGCGCCTGCTGGTAGCGCGGATTGGTCTTCAGCAAGCGCACGTAGTCGGCGAAGCTCTCCGCCGGCGAGGAATAGGCGCGGAAATCGGCGGTCTGCGACTGCTTGACCCCGTCCACGTACTCGTGGGTGCCGGTGGTCACGCGCTCGCCGCTCCAGCCGGTGGCCTTGATCCCGAACAGGTTGTTGGAACTGGCACCGTCGCCGCGGGAGATGCCGCGGCGGCCCCAGCCGGTTTCCAGCGCGGCCTGCGCAACCAGGGCGCGCGCGTCCACGCCCAGTTCCTGCGCGGCCTTCTGCGCATGGTTCCAGATCTTGGCGACGAAGCCTTCCGGGGTGCGCTCGCCGAGGCTGGCCGCGGCGGCATTGGCGGCCGCCGCGGCGCTGGGATCGATGGCGCTGCCGCTGTCGGCGGCCGCCTGCAGGTTCGACCAGCGGTCGTCGGCGCCGGCCCAGGACAGGCCGGCGCTGCCGTCGGCCGGGCTGCTGCCGATGGCCTGGTGCAGGGCGCTGCTCTCGCGGCCGGCGATCATGTCCAGCACCTGGTCGACCTGGTGCTGCGGGGCCGCGCCATCGGCGCTGCTCCACGGGCCGACGCCGGCGCCGGCCGCGGCACCGGCGCCGAGCGCGGCCTCGCCCTGCAGCGGCATCGGGCCGTTGCCGGACTGGCCGGACACCAGCGAGTAGGCCTTGGCCGCCTTGGCTGCGCCCAGCGCGGTGTTGGGCGTCTCGCTCGCCGCCGGCTGCCCGCCGCCGAGCTGCTTGGCGATCATTGCCGCCAGGCCCAGCCCCTTGCCGTCGGTCAGGCCCTTGGCCAGCTGCTGGTCGTACATGTCGCGGAAGGTCTGGTTCTCGCCCGGGAATAGCGAGTTACCGAAGCTGGCCTCGCGCATGCTCTTGACCAGCATGTTGGCGAACTGCCCTTCGAGCTGGCGCGAGACCTTGTCGATCTTGGCCGGATCGTTCTGGGTAGAGGCGTGCAGATCGAAGGGAGCGGCCGAAATACGCATGTCAGATCACCTCTAGCTCCGCGCTCAGGGCACCGGCCTGCTTGAGCGCTTCCAGAATCGCGATCAGGTCGCCAGGCGCGGCGCCGACCTCGTTGACCGCCCGCACGATCTGATCCAGCGAGGTGCCGCCCTCGAACTTGAACATGCGGCTGCCTTCGTTGGTGGCGGTGATGGTGGACTTGGGCGTGGCCACGGTCTGGCCGCCGCTCAGCGCATTGGGCTGGCTGACCTGGGTGCCTTCGCTGATGGTCACCGTCAGCGAGCCGTGCGAGATCGCCGCCGGGCTGACCCGCACCTGCGAGCCGATCACCACCGTGCCGGTGCGGGCGTTGACCACCACCTTGGCCGGCGCCGCGCCCGGCGACAGCTCGACGTTCTCGATGCGCGCCAGCAGGCCGATCCGCGCGCTCTGGTCGGTGGGCGAACGCACCGCCACGGTGGAGCCGTCCACCGCGTGCGCGCTGCCCGGGCCGAAGGTGCTTTCCAGCGCCGAGACCATGCGCGAGACGGTGGTGAAATCGGGCTGGTGCAGGTTCAGGGTGATCTCGCCGGTGTTGCCGAACACGTCCGGCAGCGCACGTTCCACCGTCGCGCCATTGGGGATCAGGCCGACGCTGGGCACGTTCACCGAGATCCGCGAACCGTCCTTGCCCTGCGCGCCGAAGCCGCCGACCACCAGGTTGCCCTGCGCGACTGCATAGACCTGACCATCGGCACCTTTCAGCGGCGCCATCAGCAGCGTGCCGCCACGCAGCGAGATCGCGTTGCCGATCGAGGAGACGGTGATGTCGATGGTCTGGCCCGGCTTGGCGAACGCCGGCAACTGCGCACTGATCGCCACCGCGGCCACGTTCTTCAGCTGCGGATTGACGTTGGCCGGCACGTTGACGCCCAGCTCGCCGAGCATGTTCTTCAGGCTCTGCACGGTGAAGGGCGCCTGGCTGGTGCGATCGCCGCTGCCGTCCAGGCCGACCACCAGGCCGTAGCCGACCAGCGCGTTGTTGCGCACGCCGCCGACCTGGGCCAGGTCCTTGATGCGTTCGGCCGCGGCCGGCGCGGCCAGGCCGGCGCACAGGGCGACGGCGGCAAGCAGGCGGCAGGGCAGGGACAGGAGATTCATGGCGGGCCTCAGTACGGCGAGATGCGCGAGTTGAAGAAGCGGCTCAGCCAGCCCATCGCGTTGGACTGCGCGACCGCGCCGCGGCCGCCGTAGGCGATCCGCGCTTCGGCCACCTTGCTGGAGGGAATGGTGTTGTCCGGGGCGATGTCGGCGGCGCGGACCACGCCCTGCACCTGCACCAGCTCGTCGCCCTGGTTCAGGCGCAGGTTCTTCTGGCCCTGGATCACCAGGTTGCCATTGGGCAGGCGCTGCATCACGGTCACGGTGATGCTGCCCTGCATGGTGTTGCTCTGCGCGGTGTTGCCCTTGCCGGCGAAGCTGCGGTCGCCGCTGGTGGCGTTGTTGAGGATGTTGGTGCCGTTGACGGTCAGCGGCGCGCCGAGCAGGGTCGGCGTGGCCATGGTCACCGCGTCCTTCTTGCTGATGCTGGTGTTGGCGGTGCTGCTGGCGGCGGTGCTTTCGACCAGGGTGATGGTCAGCAGGTCGCCGACGTCGCGGGCGCGGCGGTCCGAATACAGCTGCAGGCCGGGGCCGGCGGCGTAGATCGCACCGGCGGTGGGCTGCGCCTGCGGCGCCATCACCGGCACGATCGGCGCCATCGGCGCGTACGGACGCACGTCGCCGGCGGCCACGCCCAGGCCGGCGCAACCGCCGAGCAGGACCGGCAGCAACAGCGCGGCGGAGAAGGAGAGGGAGGACAGGCGCGACATGGCGGATTCCGGAGGCGAAGGGATCAGACGTTGTTGTTCAGATAGCCGAGCATGGAGTCGGTGGTGGAGATGGCCTTGGCGTTCATCTCGTAGGCGCGCTGGGTCTCGATCATGCTCACCAGCTCTTCCACCACATTGACGTTGCTGCCTTCCAGCGCGCCCTGCGCGATCTTGCCGAGGCCGTTGAGGCCGGGCGTGCCGTTCGTCGCCGGGCCGGAGGCGGCGGTTTCCACGTACAGGTTCTGGCCCTGGGCCTGCAGGCCCGAGGGATTGATGAAGTCGGTCAGGGTCAGCGCGCCGACCTGCAGCGCCGCGGCGGTCCCGGCGATCTGCACGCTCACCGTGCCGTCGGCGCCGATGGTCACCGACTGCGCGCCTTCCGGAATCTGGATGCCCGGCTGGATCGGGTAGCCGCTGTTGGTGACCAGCTCGCCCTGCGCGTTGATCTGGAAGCTGCCGTCGCGGGTGTAGGCCGAGGTGCCGTCCGGCATCTGCACTTCGAAGAAGCCGCGGCCGTTGACCATCACGTCCAGGGCGCGGTCGGTCTGCTGCTGGCTGCCCTGCTCGAAATCCTTGGCGGTGGCGACCACGCGCACGCCGGTACCCACCTGCAGGCCGGAGGGCAACTGCGTCTGCGAGGAGCTGGCACCACCGGGCTGCCGCAGCTGTTGGTACAGCAGGTCCTCGAAGTTGGCGCGGTCGCGCTTGAAGCCGGTGGTGTTGGTGTTGGCCAGGTTGTTGGAGACGACCGACATGCGCGTCTGCTGCGCATCCAGTCCGGTCTTGGCGACCCACAAAGCCTGATTCATGACCCGAATTCCTCTGATGGTGGCCCCGGCACGACGCGCCGGGGGCGCAGGGACTGATGCATGTGCCGTGCCAAACCGGCGCCTGCGGGCGCCGCGGCGCGCCTTAGCCGTTCAGGCGCAACAGCGTGTTGGCCGACTGCGCGTTCTCGTCGCCGTTCTTGATGACCTTCACCTGCATTTCGAACTGGCGCTGCAACTGGATCATCTGCACCAGCGCGCCGGCGGCATCGACATTGCTGCTCTCGAGCACGCCGGTCCGCAGCGAATTGCCGGTGGCGAGCGCGAAGGCCTTGGCCGGATCGTCGCTGACGTTGCGCATCAGGCCGTCGGGGCGGCGGGTGAGCTGGTCCGCCGGCGCCTGCACCACCTTGAGGGTGGCGATGGTGTTCATCGCGGTGGGGGCTTCGCCCAGCGGCACGATCGACACGGTGCCGTCGTTGCCGATTTCCAGCGACTGGTGCGGCGGAATCGCCACCGGATTGCCCTGGTCATCGAGCACCGCATGGCCGCTGGCGGTGACCAACTGGCCGTTCGGGGTCAGCGCCAATTCGCCGCCGCGCGTGTAGGCCTCCTTGCCGTCGGCGGACTGCACCGCCAGCCAGCGATCGGCATCCAGCGACACATCCAGCGGATTGCCGGTCAGGTGCTGCGCGCCGACGTCGCGGTTGAAGCCCTGGTCGATATGCACCGCATCGATCCGCGACGGATAACCGGCGCCGGGAATCCGATAGGCCTCGGTATTGGCCAGCGCCGCCTTGAACCCGGAGGTCTCGACGTTGGCCAGGTTGTGCGACACGGTGGCCTGCGCCTGCAGCGACGCGCGGGCGCCGGTCATGGCGACGTAGAGGGCTTTGTCCATTGGAGGGAACCGGGAATGGGGAATCGGGAATGGAGGAAAGCGGGCGTTCGGTGGCGGGAACCGCGTTCACGATTCCCGATTCCCCGTTCCCGATTCCCTGCGGTCGTCAACGCATATTGATGATCGTCTGCGTGACCTGATCCTGGGTCGAGATCACCTGCGAGTTGGCCTGGAAGTTGCGCTGCGCCACGATCATGTTGACCAGTTGCTCGGTCAGGTCGACGGTGGAGGATTCCAGCGAGCCGGACTGCACGCTGCCGAAATCCGAGGTCGCCGGCGAGCCGGTGCGGGCGATGCCGGACGCCGAGCTTTCCGCCCAGGCGTTGTCGCCGAGCGAACTCAGGCCCTGCGGATTGACGAAGTTGGTCACCGCGATCTGGCCCAGCGCCTTGTCCGCGTTGTTGGAGTAGCGCGCGTAGACGATGCCTTTCTCGTCGATGCTGATCGAGTTGAGCTTGCCGCTGGCGTAGCCGTCCTGGGTCGCGCCGCGCAGCGCGAAGGCTTCGCCGTACTGGGTCGAACCGAACACGTTCAAGGTCAGCGACAGGGTGCCGGCGCCCGTGGCGGGGGTGAAGGAGCCCAGCGGGATATTGCCGTCGGCCGGGCTGACCAGCGCGCCGCTGTTGGAGAACTGCAGCGTGCTGGCGCCGCCGGCGGCCACGCCGTCCACGTAGTTGTAGACGGTCCACTGGTTGGGCGTGGAGGTCTTGACGAAGTACGAGGTCTGCACGTGCGCCACGCCCAGCGAGTCGTACACCGTGGTGCCGCCGCTGGAGTTGTTGTAGCTGTTGGCGTCGTTCGGATTGAACGTGGTCACCGTCGGCGGCTGGGTGTTGCCGGGCAGGGTAAAGGTCAGGTTGACCGTGCCGGTCTGCTTGGGCGGGCTGTCGGTGGTCAGCAGTTGCAGGTCGCTCAGGGTGCCGACCGCGAAGCCGTTGCCGTTGCTCGCCGGCGGGAACACCTGCAGGCGCGCGCCCTGCGGATTGACCACATAGCCGTTGGCGTCGGTCTGGAAGTTGCCGGCGCGCGAGTACACGCGGGCGCCGTTGTTGGACAGGGTGAAGAAGCCGGAGCCGGAGATGGCCAGGTCCAGGCTGCGCCCGGTCGGATCGATGGTGCCCTGCGAGAACTGCTGGGCGACGTTGCTGACGCGTACGCCCGACCCCACCGCGTTGCGCGCCAGGCCGTAGCCATTGAGCGTGAACTGGTCGGCGAACTCGGCGCGCGAGCCCTTGAAGCCGGTGGTGTTGGCGTTGGCGATGTTGTTGGCGGTGACGTTGAGGTCGGTATTGGCCGCCCTGAGGCCGGACAGCGATGTATTGAAACCCATGGTGGACTCCTGAGGATTGTCGGGCGTGGCGTTAGCTGACGCGGAGGACGTTGGTCAGCGGCGTGGTGCCGAGCCCGGTCAGATCGAGATAGATGCCGTCCGACCCGATGATGGCGCTCTCGACCGGCGCCTGGACGTACGTGGACAGGGACAGTTGGTTGCCCTGGGCATCGGTCTGCCCAGCGGTGATGCTGTAGCTGCCGGCGGGCATGCGCTTGCCGCTGGCGTCGGTGCCGTCCCAGGCGAAATCGAGCTGGCCGGCCTTGTCGGTGGTCAGGCTGATCTTCTTGATCGGTTGCCCGTTGGCATCGCTGACGGTGACGTCGACCACGCCCGCGGCCTTGGCCGCGACCAGGCCGCCGGTGCTGCCTTCGGCGGCCAGCGGCAGCGTCGCCGACGGCACCAGCACCTTGTGCCCGATCAGGTTGGCGCCGCGCAGCACCTGGTCGGTGCTCATCGACGCCGACAGCGCGGTGACGGTCTTGTTGAGGTCGCCGATGCCCTGCACGGTGGACAGCTGCGCCATCTGCGCGACCATCTGGCTGTTGTCCATCGGCTTGAGCGGGTCCTGGTGCTGCAATTGCTCGGTCATCAGCTTCAGGAAGTCGGCCTGCTGCAGCGCCTTGTTCTTGGTCGTGTTGGTGTTGCCCGAGGCGGTCAGGCCCAGGCTGGAATAGGCATCGGTGGAGGTGGTGACGCTGGTCATGGAAGCGATCCTGGGACGTGACGCGGCGGAAGGAGGGCGGCTCAGCGGCCCATGGTCAAGGTGGCCAGCGCCAGTTCCTTGGCGGTATTGAGGACCTCCACGCCGGCCTGGTAATTGCGCGAGGCGGAGATCAGGTTGACCATCTGCGAGACCGGGTCCACATCGGGCGAATAGATGTAGCCGTCGGCGTCGGCGAGCGGATGGCCGGGTTCGTAGCGCTTGATCGGCGGCGCGTTGGTCTGGGCGATTTCCTTGACGTTGACCGAGGTCAGGCTGCTGTCGTGCGGGTTGCGCACCGCTTGGAAGATCGGCTCGATCGGCTTGTAGGCCGCCTCCGCCGAACCGGCCACCGAATCGGCGTTGGACAGGTTGCTGGCGATGGTGCTCATGCGCACCGACTGCGCCTGCAGCGCGGAGCCGGCGACGTCGAAGATCGGCAGGTTGCTCATGCTTATTGGCCCGTGATCGCGGTGAGCATGCTGCGCACCTTGGATTCGAGGAAGCTCAGCGAGGCGCGGTACTCCAGCGCGGCGCGGCCGTAGGCGGCGCGTTCGGCGTCCGGATCGACGGTGTTGCCGTCCATGCTGGGCTGGCTGGCGGCACGGGTGATCTGGAACGGGTTCAGGCCATCGCCGCCGACCGCGATGTGGCGGCTGTCGTCGACCGCCAGCTGGGTGCCTTCGCGCTGTCCCTGCGCGGCACGCATGGCCGCGTCGAAATCCAGGTCCTGGGCCTTGTACCCGGGCGTGTCGACGTTGCTGAGGTTGCTGGCGATCAGTTTCATGCGCTGCTCGCGCAGCGGCAGGGCGTCGCCGTGGACGCCGAAGTAGGCTGTGATCGGATTGGACATGGCACGATCCCGCGGTTCGTTGCCGAAACCACAGGCAAGGCGCGTGCCAAAGCCGGGCGCGGGGCCCGGGAAATCAGCTGATCGGCCACCGGACGCCGGCAGCGTCCGCGGTATCCATTAGGCGCCAGGCCGACCGTGCGGCGGGCCGCGGCGCCTGGGTCAGGCCGCCTGCGCGGCCGCGGCCACGACCCGCAGCCGGGTCAGCACGTACTCGGCCAGCTCGGTGGGGCTATACTTGGCGACGAAGGCATTGGCGCCCACGCGCTCGACCATCGCATTGTTGAACACGCCCGACAGCGAGGTGTGCAACAGCACGTACAGGCCGGACAGGCCGGGGTGGCGGCGGATTTCCGTCGTCAGCGTATAGCCGTCCATCGCCGGCATCTCGATGTCCGAGATGACCATGGCGTAGCGTTCGGCCGGGTTCTCGCCGGCGGCGTGGATCTGCAAGAGATGGTCCAGGGCCTGGCGGCCGTCCGAGAGCAGGGTCGCGGCGACTCCGAGCTGGTCCAGCACGCTGCGGATCTGCTGCCGCGCCACGCGCGAGTCGTCGACCACCAGCACCTGCAACTGCGGGCCGGTGAGCGCCAGCGATGGATCCAGGTTGGCCTCGACCCGGGTCTGGGCGATGTCGGCCAGCACGCTTTCCACGTCGATCACCTGGATCAGCTCGCCCTGGAAGCGGGTCACCGCGGTCAGGTAGCTGGACTCGGCGCCCAGTTCCGGCGGCGGGTGGATGTCCTCCACCGCGATGTTGACGATGCGTTCCACGCCGCTGACCAGGAAGCCCTGCACCGAACGGTTGAACTCGGTCACCACCAGATAGCCTGGCGCCGTGTCGGCGTTGGGCTCGCGCTCCGGGTGGCCGATGGCCAGGCCCAGGTCGAGCACCGGCACCGAGCGCCCGCGCACGTCGGCGACGCCGGAGAATTGCAGCGGCAGCCCCGGCACCTGGAACAGCTCCGGCCGGCGCAGCACTTCCTGCACCTTGAAGACGTTCACGCCAAAAAGCTGACGACCGCCCAGCCGGAACAGCAGCAGGGCGAGCCGGTTGTGGCCCGCCAAGCGGGTGCGCTGGTCGATTCGGTTGAGAAGGTCATGACTCATGGCGTTCATATCGGCGCCGTCGCGGTGGAACTTGAGGGCGCGGTCCGGATCGGGTGTGCGGTTTGCGGCACGGCCTTTGCATGGTGCCGGCGACCTTTCCCAGAGAGACGGCGATGCGCCCGATCCTATTGCTGGTCCTGCTGGCGGCGACGCCGGCCTGGGCCGCGGACTTCCAGCCGGTGGACTCGATCCGGGCCGCGGCGCTGTCGCTGGCCGGG
Source organism: Xanthomonas sacchari (assembly GCF_024266585.1). Taxonomy (NCBI): domain Bacteria; kingdom Pseudomonadati; phylum Pseudomonadota; class Gammaproteobacteria; order Lysobacterales; family Lysobacteraceae; genus Xanthomonas; species Xanthomonas sacchari. Next base: position 2,754,939 of record NZ_CP100647.1, on the reverse strand, counting down.
GCCGACGCCGATGCCGAGGCAACCCTGGACCCCTCGGTGCGGGTGCCGCTGTGCCCGGTGCCGTTGCAGGCGCAGCCGACCGGCACCACGACCGTGGAAGTGAGCTGCCCGCGCGAGACCGGCTGGCGGCTGTTCGTGCCGGTCAAGGTGCGGCGCATGCAGCACGTCCTGGTGCTGGCGCGCGGCCTGTCCGCTGGAGAAACCATCGGCGCGGCCGATATCGTTCCCGAGAAGCGCGACGCGGCGCGCATCGTCGGCGCCGCGATGACCGAACCGGAGGCGGCGATCGGCAAGGTGGTGCGGCGGACCCTGCCGGCCGGCACCTTGTTGTCGGCCACCGATCTGGTCGCGCCGCGGCTGGTCCGGCGCGGCGACAATGTGGCGCTGGTGGCGCGCAGCGGCGGTCTGGAAGTGCGCATGTCCGGGCGCGCACTGGGCGATGCGGGCGAAAACGAGCGGGTGACCGTCGAAAACCTGTCGTCCAAGCGCATCGTTCAGGGAATTGTGTCACAAAATGGCGACGTTTTAGTGACGCGATGAGATCCTGGCTAAAGTTCTCCGACGCTGTGCCGTTACTTACCCCGAACCCGTAACAGGATGTCCGTCATGACCCAGAAAATTGAAGGGAGTTTGCCGAGCCCGGCCACCCTTCGCACGTCGTCCGTCTCGACCAAGGCCGCCTCCGGCGCGTCCGAGGAAGGCAAGGATCGTGCGGTCGGTGCGGCGGCTGCTACCGACAGCCTGCGCCTGACCGGCGAGGCGTCCGGCCTGCAGACCCTGCAACGCCAGCTCTCGGCCGCTCCGGCGGTGGACAGCAGCCGCGTCGATGCGGTGCGCTCGGCACTGCAGAACGGCAGCTACAAGATCAACCCCGACGCGATCGCCAGCCGCATGATCGACATGGATCGGCAACTCGGCGCATGAACACGCTCGTGACCAACCCCCTGCAGCAGCTCAGCGACGCGCTCGCCGGCGAGCGCCAGGCGTTGTTGGATCACAACGTGGAAGGCCTCATGCAGGCGACCAGCGCCAAGCTGGCGGCATTGCGCGCACTGGAGGCCGACGTGCCCGCCGGCGCCGAAGCCGAACTGCGCCTGCGCGAGCTGGCCGACGCCAACCGCGCCAACGGCGCGCTGCTGTCGCGGCGCCGGCGCGAGGTCAATTGGGCGCTGCGCCACCTCGGCCGCAGCGAGAGCGCGTCGTCCTACGACGCCAACGGCGAATCCAGCACGCCGCTCGCTCAGCGTCCCCTGGCGATCGCGTAAGCCGCAGCGCGGCGCGCATCCGCCGGCGGCAACGGCGTATATTGGGCGTCCATCGATCGCCCGTCGCCTGTCGTGAATTTCGCCGAAATCAATCCCAACGCACCGCTTGCCCTGCCTCCACGCGAGAGCCTGCTCGCCCTGAGCGAACTGTTGTACGAAGGCGTGGTGCTGTTCCGCGCCGATGGCCAGTTGCTGCTGGCCAACCGCGCCGCGCGCCGCCATCTCTCCAGTGCCGATGCCGGCGCGTTGGGTTCGCATCTGGCGCAGTGGCTGCCGGGCGATGCGCTGTCGCAGGCGCGCGGCAGCGGCCGCTGGAGCGGCAGCCTGCCGACCGAGCAGCACGTGGTGCTGGCCCATCTGTACTTCCATGCCGACGCGGCCGGCGGCCATTACCTGATGCTGATCCAGGGCATCGAAGGCCAGCAGGACTACGAACAGGAGCTGCAGCAGCGCCACGCCGAACTGCGCCAGGCCTACCTGCGCCTCAACGGCGCCCAGGAAAAACTGCTGCAGTCGGAGAAGATGGCCTCCATCGGCCAACTCGCCGCCGGCGTCGCCCACGAGATCAACAACCCCATCGGCTACGTCCATTCCAACCTGGGCAGCCTGCAGGAATACCTGCGCAGCCTGTTCACCCTGATCGAGGCCTATGAGCGCGCCCTGCGCGCGCCGGATCCGAAGGCGCTGATCCCGGAGATCGACGACATCCGCAACCGCTTCGACATCGACTTCATCAGCCGCGACCTGCCGCAGTTGATGGCCGAGTCGCGCGAAGGCATCGAACGGGTCACCCGCATCGTCCGCGACCTCAAGGATTTCTCCTATTCCGGCCGCGAGGAGTCGTGGAAGCTGGTGGACCTGCACTCGGGCCTGGAATCCACGATCAACATCATCTGGAACGAGCTCAAGTACAAGGTCACCCTGGAGCGCCACTACGGCAACCTGCCGCTGGTGGAGTGCCTGCCGTCCGAGCTCAACCAGGTGTACATGAACCTGCTGCTCAACGCCGGCCAGGCGATCGGCGAGCGCGGCACCATCGTGGTCAGCACCGGCCAGGACGGCGAAGAGGTGTGGATCGAGTTCAAGGACTCTGGCGCCGGCATTCCGGCGGACCTGCTGCAGCGCATCTTCGACCCGTTCTTCACCACCAAGCCGGTCGGCAGCGGCACCGGCCTGGGCCTGTCGATCTCCTACGGCATCATCAACAAGCACCACGGCCGCATCGACGTGAGCAGCACCGTCGGCGACGGCTCCACGTTCCGGATCGTGATTCCGGTGAGGCAGCCGAAGTAGCTGGGAATGGGGAATCGGGAATGGGGAATCGGAAAAGCGGGAGCGCTGCCGCTATTGGCTTCGGTGCCGCCGATATCGCCACATTGACCTGACCTGAAAAAAGAAAAGCCGCGATGCGGCTTTTCCCATTCCCGATTCCCCATTCCCGGCTTTTCAGGGCCCCGCATCCCGCCGCTGTTCGTCGTGGGTGCGGAAGGCCTGGCGGATGTGCTCGCGGAGTTCGTCGTCGTTCCAGGGCTTGGTCAGGAAGCGGTAGATCGCGCCGCGGTTGATCGCGTCGGTGACGGTGGCCAGGTCGGTGTAGCCGGACAGGACCAGGCGGATGGTGTCGGGGTAGAGCATCTTCACCCGGCCCAGGAACTCGGTGCCGCTCATGTCGGACATGCGCTGGTCGGACAGGATCACCTGCACGTCGTTGGTGGCGAGCAGGTCGAAGGCGTCGCGGACGTTGCCGGCGGCGAGGATGCGGTAGCCGTCGCGGCGGAACAGGCGCACCAACGAGCGCAGTACGTTCTCTTCGTCGTCGAGCAGCAGCAGGGTGCGGTCCGGGCGGGTCTCGGTGAACGATTCCGGGCGCAGGTAGCGCCGCCGCAGGGCCATGCCCGCCGCTTCGGCGGACATCGGTTCGCCGAACAGGTAGCCCTGGAAGATGTCGCAGTCGTTGCGGCGCAGGAAGCCCAGCTGCGCCTGCGATTCGACGCCGTTGGCGATCACCACCATGCCCAGCTGGTGACCCATGGCGATGATCGCGCGGGCGATCGCCGCCTCGCGGTTGCCGGCCGGCGCGCTCTTGATGAAGCTGCGGTCGATCTTCAGCTTGTCCACCGGGTAGCGCACCAGCGCGCTGAGACTGGAATCGCCGGTGCCGAAATTGTCCAGGCTCAGGCTGATGCCTTCGCGGCACAGGTTGGCCAGGGTTTCGTGGACGAAGTTGACGTTGTTGGTCAGCGCGCTCTCGTTGATCTCCAGCACCATCATCTGCGGCGGCACCCCGGCCGCCTGCAGCGCCGACATCACCTCGTTGAAGAAGGTCGGGCGCAGCAGTTGCAGGGTGGACACGTTGACCGCGATGGTGAAGTCGTCGAAGCCCTGGTCGCGCCACAGCCGCGCCTGGCGCAGCGCGCCTTCCATCACCCAGGTGCCGATCTGCACGATCACGCCCAGGCGCTCGGCGGTGCGCATGAAGCGCTCCGGCACCAGGATGCCCAGGGTCGGCGACTGCCAGCGCAGCAGCGATTCCATGCCGACCACGCGGCCGTCGCGGGCGCTGACCATCGGCTGGTAGCGCAGGCGCAGTTCGCCGTTGGGAATGGCGTCGACGATCTGCCGCGAGATGATGCTTTCGCTGTGCGCGCTGGGCGGACCGTCGGCGGCGTACAGGCGCACCAGGTTGCCGCCTTCGCGCGCGGCCTGGTAGACCGCGTCCTCGGCGAAGTCGAGCAGGGTCGACAGGCGCGTGGAATGCTCCGGGCACAGGCTCACGCCAATCTTGCCGGTCATGAACAGCGTGTACGGCAGCACCGACAGCGGCAGCTCGATCTGCTGCCGGATCTCCTCGGCGAAGGCCTCCGGCGGCGGCACGTCGGCAGTGCGCGGCACCGCCATCACCAGTTCGTCGCTGCCATGGCGCCACAACAGGCCGCGGCCGCGCAGGTGCGCCTGCAGCCGGTGCGCGAGCAGCGCCAGCGCCTGGTCGCCGACCTCCGGGCTCATGTTCTCGTTGATCGAGGCGAAGTGGTCGATGTCGATGTGCAGCAACATCACGCCCGGCCCGCCGGCCAGCGCCTCGGCGACCATGCCGGACAGGGCAGGGTGGCCCGCACCCAGGCGCGACGGCAGTTCGTCGTCCATGGGCAAGGCGCTGGCGGGATTCCACATCGGCTCAGGTTCCAGGAGAGGGCGACGGCGATGCCGCGGTGGCGTAGGGCAGGCACAGCGTCACCCGGGTGCCGGCGCCCGGCGCGGTGTCGATCTGCAGGGTACCGCCGGCGCTCTGCGCGCGCTCGCGCATCACGATCAGGCCCAGGCCGCGCGGTCCGGCCGGGTCGAAGCCGTCGCCATCGTCGACCACTTCCAGGCGCAGGCGTTGGCGTTCCTCGTCGCCGAGGGTCATCCGCACCTCGCCGGCGCTGGCATGGCGCAGCACGTTGGTCAGGCTCTCCTGGGCGATGCGGAAACAGGCCTGCTCGACCTCGCCGCTGGGGCGCTCGGGCAGGGCGGCGATGTCCAGGTGCAGGCGCACCGGCGAGGCGCGGAACAGCATGCCGGCCTGCCAGCGCAGCGCCGCCTCCAGGCCCAGCGCGTCCAACTGCGGCGGCCGCAGCAGCGTGGACAGGTTGCGCAGCTTGGTGATGCTGCTGTCGGCCAGGCTCACGATCTCGTCCAGGTCCTCGCGGCGGCGCGCGGCGTCGGTCTCGTCCAGCGCCGCGTGCGCGGACAGCTTCATCGCGGTGATCGCCTGGCCGATGTCGTCGTGCAGGTCGCGCGAGATCGCGCGGCGTTCGTCCTCCTGCAGCGAGAACAGGCGCCGCGCCATCGCCTGCAGTTCGCGGTTGCTCTGCGCCAGCGCGTCGCGCATGCGCTCCGGTTCGCTGAGGTCGCGCACGATCAACAGCTTGCAGTCGCGGCCGCTGTAGCGGACGTTGCCGAACGACAGCCCGGCGTGGAACAGCGAGCCGTCGCGGCGGCGCATGCGCGCGGTGGCGCCGCGTTCGCCCTTGGCCCCGGCCGCGCCCATCCGCTGCCGCACCTGCGCCAGGTCGGCGCTGTCGACCAGGCCTTGCAGGGGCTCGCCGAGCAGGTTCTCGCCCTCGAAGCCGAATTGCCCGGCGCAGGCGGCATTGGCGTACAGCACGTGTTCCTGGTGCAGGATCGCCACGCCGTCCGGCAGCACCCGCACCAGTTCGCGGAACTGTTCCTCGCGCTCGTGCAGCAGGCGCCGCGAGCGCTCGTGCTCGGTCACGTCCTGCAGGGTGCCGTGGACGCAGGCGCCGCCGTCGTCGTCGCTGGCCGACTCGGCGCGCAGGTGCAGCATGCGCGCCTGGCCGTCGGCGGCCAGTACCGGCAGCAGCATGTCCAGTTGCAGCGGCGCGCTGCCGCACAGGTCCTCGATCACCCGCTGGATGCGCGCCTGCGACGCCACGTCCGGCGGCACCAGCAGCTCCTCCAGGCGGTGCTGGCGCGGCTGGTCCGGCACGCGCCGGCCAAGCATCCGGTAGACCTGCTCGGAATAGCGGCCCAGGCCGCTGGCCCGGTCGAGTTGCCAGGAGCCCAGCCGCGCGATCGCCTGCGCTTCCTGCAGATGCTGCAGGGCCTGGTCGCGGCGGCGCTGCGCGTCGTATTCGGCGCTGCGGTCGCTGACCACCACCAGTCGCGCCTGCCGGCCGTGGTAGTCCAGGCTGGTGCTGCGCGCCTCGGCCATGCACTGGCTGCCGTCGCGCAGGCGCAGCGGCTCGGCCACCACGCAGGTCTTGGACGGGGTCTGCCGGATGGTCTCGATCACTTCGGCCAGGCGGGCGCTGGCGCTGGGCGGCCACAGCCGGGCCAGCTCCAGGCCCACGAATTCGTCGTGCGACCAGCCGAAGAAGGCGACCGCGGCGGGGTTGACGTCGAGGATGCGCAGGCTTTCCAGGTCGTAGACCAGCATCGGGCTGGGATTGGCGTGGAACATCTGCCGGTAGCCGGCTTCCGACAGCGCCAGCCGGGTGTGCGCCTGCACCGCGGCGCGCACCAGCGGGCGCAGCAGGTAATACAGGGCGACCGCGGTCAGGGCCAGGAACAGGGCGTCGTTGACCAACTGCAGGACGATCAACGTGTCGGGATCGTCTACGAAATGCACCAAAATCAGGTCGCTGCCAATCGACAGCGCCAGTCCCAGCAGCACGTACAGCAGCACCACCCGCCAGATGCCGTGGTCCAGGCGTTGCGCCAGGCGCATGCCGGAGGTCGCCTGGATGGGCGGGGCGCTGTCGCGTTGTGGTTGCATGCCCCGGCAGCCTGCTGCGGTGGTCCGTGTCCGGCGGACATCTTAGCCGCTGACGGCCGCCGCGGCCCATCGCCGGGCGGTGCCGGCGCTCAATTAATGCCGCCGGGTGCCGTTATCACCTTCGACCGCTGGCCTTCAGGGCGGCGAAACGGAGCATCTCGGCGTGGATCAAGGCGTCATCGCAAGCTTGCTGCAGCACCCGCTCACCTCGGCGCTCGTCCTGTTGGACGCCGACGGCAGGCCGCTGGCGGCGAACCGGGCAGCGCAGGCACTGGAGCTGCCGCGCACGGTGGAGGCGTACGCCGAGCTGTTGCGTGCGGTCCGCGAGCGCCTGCTCGGCGGCGAGACGATGCTGGCCTGCGCCTTGCCCGGTACCGCCGGGCGGCGCCTGGACGGCTGGTTGCGCGCGGTCCGCGACGACAGCGGCGGCCTGCTGGCCTATACCCTCAGCGTGCCCGAACCGGTCGGCAGCGACGGTGCCACCCGCTGGGAGATCGCCCTGGACAGCGCCGAGCACGGCCTGTGGGACTGGGACATCCCCAGCGACACGATCTTCCGCTCCGAACGCTGGAAGCGGATGCTCGGCTACGCCGGCGATGCCCCGGCCGATGGCCTGAACGCGCTGCTGCCGCTGGTCCACGGCGACGACCAGGAGCGCCTGCGCCAGGCGATCCGCGCGCACTTCGAGGGCCGCACCGAAACCTACATGTGCGAGTTCCGCCTGCGCCGGCAGGACGGGCAGTGGCACTGGATCCTGGACCGCGGCCGCATCGTGGCGCGCACCGCCGACGGCAGCCCGCTGCGCATGATCGGCACGCACACCGACATCCACGAGCAGAAGCTGCTCGAGCAGCGCCTGCGCGACCAGCAGACCCTGCTGCGCGAGGCGCAGCGCATGACCCGCATGGGCAGCTGGTCCTGGGATCCGCTGCGCGACCGGGTGTGGTGCTCGCGCGAGTTCCTGCGCGTCACCGGCCTGGACGACCAGCAGGCGCCCAGCAGCCGCGGCTGGCTGCGCCTGCTCAGCCGCGATTCGATGGCGCAGGTGGTCTCGATCTGGCGGCGCATGGTGCGCGAGGCCAAGCCGGCCAATTTCGAGGTCGAGCTGGTGCGCGGCAGCGAGGCGCCGCTGCACCTGCGGGTATGGGCGCAGCCGCAGCTGGAGGCCGACGGCCGCATCCAGCGGGTGCTCGGCCAGGTGCAGAACATCACCGAGCAGCGCCAGACCGACGCGCTGATCCGCTGGCGCACCGAACTGCTCAACCGGGTCTCGGCGCTGGGCAAGATCGGCGGCTGCGAGATCGAGGTCGGCACCCGGCGCATGCAGTGGACCGAGGAGTGCTACCGCATCCATGGCCTGCGCAAGGAGGTCATCGACCTTGACCACGCGCTGGCGCTGTACACCCAGGACTCGCGCGATGCGTTCGAGGCGGCGCTGGTGCGCATCGCCCAGGGCGGCCTGCCGGAGCAACTGGACCTGTGTTTCCACCGCCCGTCCGGGCAGCGCATCTGGGTGCAGGTGCTGATCGAGCTGGACGAACGCGACGGCCTGCCGCAGCGCTTCGTGGTGCTGTTCCGCGACATCACCCGCGAGCGCGAGGCCAGCGAGCGCATCGAATTGCTGGCCCACTACGATTTGCTGACCGGCCTGCCGAACCGCCAGTTGCTGCGCGAGCAGGCCGAGAAGGCGATGCACGATGCGGTAGGGCGCGGCACCACGCTGGCGATGCTGTTCGTCGACCTGGACGGCTTCAAGAGCATCAACGACTCCTTCGGCCACGCCACCGGCGACGCCTTGCTGAAGCTGGCGGCCACCCGCATGCACCAGCAACTGCGCACCAGCGACCTGTTCGGCCGCTTCAGCGGCGACGAGTTCGTGGTGGTGCTGCGCGACCTGGCCGAGCCCGGCGACGCCGGGCACGTGGCGCGCAAGCTGATCGCGGCGCTGGCCGAGCCGCTGCATAGCGGCGAGAACGTGATCAAGATCGGCGCCAGCATCGGCATCGCGCTGATGGAGGAGGGACGCCAGGACTTCGATGGCCTGCTGCGTGCGGCCGATGCGGCGATGTACGCGGCCAAGGAATCCGGGCGCAACACCTGCCACTACTATAGCCAGGACGTGCTGCTGCGCGCGCAGCGGCGCCTGGAGATCGAACATGCCCTGCACGGCGCACTGGACCGCGAGGAGTTCGCGCTGGTGTACCAGCCGCTGGTGCACGCGGCGGGCGAGCGGGCGCCGGCGGTGGAAGCGCTGCTGCGCTGGCACCGTCCCGGCCACGGCCACTGCAATCCGGCCGAATTCATTCCCATCGCCGAGGAATGCGGCGAGATCGTGCGCCTGGGCGACTGGGTGATCGGCGAGGCCTGCCGCCAGGCCGCGGCCTGGGATGCGGCCGGGCTGAGTTTCGACCGGGTCTCGGTGAACGTGTCGGCGATGCAGTTGCGCGACCGCGGCTTCGCCGAGCGGGTGATCGAGCTGTGCCAGCGCAATGGCTGGTCGCCGAAACGGCTGGAACTGGAGCTGACCGAGTCGGCGCTGATCCGCGACAGCGAGTCGCTGCGCCGCTGCTTCGAACTGTTCGAGCAGGAAGGCGTGCTGCTGGCGGTCGACGATTTCGGCACCGGCTTCTCCAACCTGCATTACCTCAACCGCTTCCCGGTGCAGCGGCTGAAGATCGACCGCAGCTTCGTGCAGGACATGCTGCACGACAGCGGCACCGCCAAGGTCACCCAGGCGATCGTGCAGCTCGGCCACGCGCTGGGCATGCAGGTGGTGGCCGAGGGCGTGGAGACGGCGCAGGAAGAGGCGCTACTGCGCGAGCAGGGCTGCGACGAGATCCAGGGCTATCTGCACTCGCGGCCGTTGCCGCCGCGCGAGCTGGCGGCGTGGTTGCGCGCGCGCCAGCAGGTGGCGCCGGCCACGCATCCGCGGCTGGTGCTGGCTGCGCAGTGAATGCGCCGCCGCCGCTGCGCCGCGCGCACTTGCGGCGGCGCAGCAGCTGGCTATACTGCGCGCGCCCATCGTTTCCCGGCCAGAGGCCACCTTCCTTGGACAGTCATCCTAGACCGACGCTGCAGCGACAGAGCTGACAGGACCGCCACGGTCTGGGTCGTCCCAGATGGGTCCCGTCCGCTCAGGACGGGATCGTTCGCCAGCCCCTTGCGGCGCTGGCCTTGATTCCGAAAAAGCGCAAGCCGATCCGCGAGGACTCCGAGCGTAGCCCCTGGCGTTGCCCGCCGTCGGAGCCGCCCATGCGCCTGCCATCGCCCCTGATCCATCCGCCGCCGCCGCTCGGCCGTGCGCTGCGGCGACGCCATGCCTGCACCGCCGCGCCTGCGGATGCCGGCGCGGCCGGCAGCGGCTGACGCACGGCGTACATCTTCCCCGGTCACACTGGGCGGTCCGCTTCGCGGCCTGCGCCAGCTTCCTTCTTCCCTGCGGCCCCCGCCTGCCGCTCCTGCCGGATTTTCCTATGCTGCCATTCGCACGCGACCGCTCCGCGCCCGAACAGCTCGCCGCCCGCCCCGGCGTGCTGCCCAACCTGCACGACCTGGCGGTGTTCGGGTTGCTGCTGGGGCTGGGCGCGTTGCTGCTGCACGGCGCCGCCGACATGCGCGCGCCGCTGCCGCCGGCGGGCACCGCCGCGGTGTCGCTGGATCTGTGGCAGTTGCCCGAGTACGGCCTGCGCACCACCTTGCGCATGTTCGCGGCGATGGCCGCCTCGTTGCTCTTCACCTTCGTGGTGGCGACCCTGGCCGCGAAGAGCCGGCGCGCCGAACGGGTGATCGTGCCGGCGCTGGACATCCTGCAGTCGGTGCCGGTGCTGGGCTTCCTCACCTTCACCGTGACCTTCTTCCTGGGCCTGTTCCCCGGCCGCCAGATCGGCGCGGAGCTGGCCTCGATCTTCGCCATCTTCACCAGCCAGGCCTGGAACATGGCGTTCTCGTTCTACCAGTCGCTGCGCAACGTGCCGCGCGACCTGGACGAAGTGGCGCGCGGCTTCGGGCTCAGCGCCTGGCAGCGCTTCTGGCGGCTGGAGGCGCCGTATGCCACGCCGTCGCTGATCTGGAACATGATGATGTCCATGTCCGGCGGCTGGTTCTTCGTCGTCGCCTCCGAGGCGATCAGCGTCGGCGACCACACCCTGGAATTGCCCGGCATCGGCTCGTACCTGGCGCTGGCGATCGCCCAGCGCAACTTCGCCGCGGTCGGTTGGGCGGTCGTGGCGATGGCGGTGCTGATCGCGCTGTACGACCAGTTGCTGTTCCGCCCGATCGTGGCCTGGTCGGACAAGTTCCGCGCCGAACTCACCGCCTCGCAGGACAAGCCGCAGTCGTGGCTGTACGACCTGCTGCGGCGCACGCGCCTGGCCAAGCGCCTGGTCGCGCCGCTGGCCTGGGTCTGGCAGCGTGCGATGCTGCTGCGCTGGGCACCGCGGCGCCAGCCGCAGCCTGCGGCCGCGGCGCGCCCGTCCGGCGGCAGCGGGGTGTGGGGCGACCGGCTGTGGAGCGCGGCGCTGGCCTTGGCCGGCGCCGCCGCGGCCTGGTTCGCCTACGACTACGGCCGCCGTCATCTGGGCCTGCACGACCTCGCCGAGGCCTTCGGCGGCGGCCTGGCCACGCTGTTGCGGGTCGTGGTGCTGATCGCCCTGGCCAGCCTGGTGTGGGTGCCGATCGGCGTGTGGATCGGGTTGCGTCCGAAGGTGGCGCAGCGGGTGCAGCCGCTGGCGCAGTTCCTGGCCGCGTTCCCGGCCAACGTGCTGTTCCCGTTCGCGGTGCTGGCCATCGTCCGCACCGGCGCCGATCCCAACATCTGGCTGTCGCCGCTGATGATCCTCGGCACCCAGTGGTACATCCTGTTCAACGTGATCGCCGGCGCCAGCGCCTTTCCCACCGATCTGCGCGAGGCGGCGAGCATCTACCACCTGCGTTCGTGGACCTGGTGGCGGCGGGTGATCCTGCCCGGCATCTTCCCGTACTACATCACCGGCGCGCTGACCGCGTCCGGCGGTTCCTGGAACGCCAGCATCGTGGCCGAGCTGGCCAGCTGGGGCCATACCCAGGTGCAGGCCTACGGCCTGGGCGCCTACATCGCCCGCGCCACCGCCGCCGGCGATGGCGCGCGGGTGCTGCTCGGGGTGGCGGTGATGTCGCTGTTCGTGACCCTCTTCAACCGTGCGGTATGGCGACGCCTGTACGTCTTCGCCGAACGCCGCCTGCGTTTCGACTGATTCCAGGAGACCGACCATGAGCTATTCCGCAAGCGTGCCCGAGCGCGCCCCGCTGGTCCGCGTGCAGGGCGTGCGCAAGAGCTACGACAAGGGCGGGGCCACGCCGCTGGTGGTGCTGGAGGACGTCGACCTGACCCTGCACTCGGGGCAGATCGTGGGCCTGCTCGGCCGTTCCGGCTCGGGCAAGTCGACCCTGCTGCGCGCCATCGCCGGGCTGCTGCAGCCCAGCGCCGGCAGCATCGCCTTCCGCGACGCCGCGCCGGGCCAGGTGGCCGACGACATCGCCATGGTGTTCCAGAGCTTCGCCCTGTTTCCGTGGCTGACCGTGCTGCAGAACGTGGAAGTGGGCCTGGAGGCGCGCGGCGTGGCCGCCGACGAACGCCGCCGGCGCGCCCTGGCGGCGATCGACCTGATCGGCCTGGACGGCTACGAGGGCGCCTACCCGAAGGAACTGTCCGGCGGCATGCGCCAGCGCGTGGGCCTGGCGCGGGCGCTGGTGGTGCGGCCGAAGCTGCTGCTGATGGACGAGCCGTTCTCGGCGCTGGACGTGCTCACCGCCGAGACCCTGCGCACCGACCTGCTGGACCTGTGGTCGGAAGGGCGCATGCCGATCGAATCGATCCTGATGGTCACCCACAACATCGAAGAGGCGGTGCTGATGTGCGACCGCATCGTCATCTTCGGCGCCAACCCGGGGCGGGTGATCGGCGAGATCGAGGTGACCCTGCCGCAGCCGCGCAACCGCCTGGCACCGGCGTTCCGCGCCCTGGTCGACGACATCTACGCACGCATGACCGCCAGCCCGCAGCGGCCGCAGACCCGCGAGGGCGTGTTCCCGGGCAGCGGCATCGCCATGGTCCTGCCGCGGGTGTCGAGCAACCTGCTGGCCGGCCTGATCGAGGCGGTGGCGGCCGAGCCCTACCACGGCCGCGCCGACCTGCCGCCGCTGGCGGCCGGCCTGCAGCTGGAAGTGGACGAACTGTTCCCGATCGCCGAGACCCTGCAACTGCTGCGCTTTGCCGTGTTCGAACAGGGCGACCTGCAACTGACCCCGGCCGGGCAGCGCTTCGCCGAGCTGGGCACCGATGCGCGCAAGCAGCTGTTCGCCCAGCACCTGGCCACCTATGTGCCGTTGGCCGCGCACATCCGCCGCGTGCTCGACGAGCGCCCGGCGCATCACGCGCCGGCGCGCCGCTTCCGCGACGAGCTGGAAGACCACATGTCCGAGGCCTACGCGGCGGAGACGGTGCAGGCGGTCACCAGCTGGGCGCGCTATGCCGAGTACTTCGCCTACGACAAGCAGGCGGATCTGTTCTCGCTGGAGAATCCGAGCTAGCCCCGGAGGCGTTGCGCGCCGAGCGTAGGAGCGAGCGCGAGAGACGTTGCGCGTCGCGTGTAGGGGCGGTTTCCGCCGCGACCCGACGCCGGCGACGGCATCAGGCGATGGGATATCTCCGCAGCCTGGGCCGCGACGGATGGCACGGCCTAAGGAGCGCACTCGCCACGCGCAAGCCAGGGTGTAGGAGGGACTTCAGTCCCGACGGCAGGAGGCATCAACGCGCCGGATGGCGCCACGCGTCGCGACTGAAGTCGCTCCCACAGGAGGCTATCCCGCGATCCGGCGCTGGACAGGGAGTTCAGTCCCGACTGCATGCGGCCGGCCAGGCACGTGGCGCTGGCTCGTCGCGACCGCACGCTGCTGCGCTTGGTGGCCTTTTGCCGCAGCCTGGCGAGACACGCTGTCGGCCGACGTAGGAGCGGCTTCAGCCGCGACGGATCGTTCCCAGTAAGCCCGTCGCGGCTGAAGCCGCTCCTACAGGATGCAGAGGTGCCCTGAAGCCGCTTCTACATGCCGCTTCTACATACAGCCGCGGAGCGCGTATGAGCCGCTCGGCCGCGCGCGCCCAGGCGAAATGGAGCGGGATGACGTTCTGGCGGTGCCCTGAACTCGCTCCCACAGCAAACTCCACGCGCTGCCACCACTGCAACCGCGATCGGCTCAGTCGCCGTCGTAGAGCGGGAAGTGCACGAGCGGCGCCGGCGTGCCGGCGGCGGCGACCGCGCTGCCGTTGAGGCCCATGTCCCAGGCCAGGCCGGCCCACACCGGGTCGGCGATGCGCGCGTCCTGCGGTGACGGCCCACGCGCGATCAGCAACTGCCGCAGCTCGGCCTGGGCCAGCGCCTCCAGCCGTCGCAGGGTGTGGCCAGGCTGTCGCGGCGCGCTCACCGGCCGGACCACGGGGTCCGCCACCGGCTCGGACGAGGGCGCGTGTGCGCTGCTGCGTTCATCGCAGGACATGGCCGCAACTCGGGACAGGGACTGGAGATGCATCGACATCGACGGGGCCGGACGGGAAGGGCAGAGACGACAAGCCCCGGCAGGGGCCGGGGACTCGTCGGTTCATGGCGCGGAGGACGACAAGGCGCGCTTAGAACAGCTCGACCGTACCGGCACCCATGCTCTGCTGCGCCACCGGCTTGTGCGGCGGACGCTCCCACTCGGTGCGCATGTCGCGCAGGCGGTTGCCGACCCGCTGCAGGGCGTCGATCAGTTCGTGGTCGAACACGCCGCCATTGCGGTGCAGCAGCTCCTGCAGCGCCACGGCCTCGCGGTTGATCGCGGTCAGGCGGTCCAGGTGGGTGTGCACGCCGCCCAGGGCCTGGGTGGCGATGTCCTCGAACTGCAGGGCGCGTACCGCTTCGGCGACGCTGCTGTCGATGGCGCGGCCGCATTCGGAGATCTCGCGCATGCCGTCGCCCAGCGAGTGGTTGATCGCGGCCACGTTGTCCAGCATCGCCGCGGCCTCGGCCCGCGCCTCGCGGGAGCGGTCCATGTCGCGCGAGGCCATGTGCGAGACCGTCTCGCGGACCTTGGCGATGGCGTCCTTGGAGCTGTGCGCCAGCTTGCGGATCTGCTCGTTGAAGGTGGTCGAGCGCTCGGACAGGTTGCGCACCTCGTCGGCCACCACCGCGAAGCCGCGGCCCGCCTCGCCGGCACGCGCCGCTTCGATCGCCGCGTTCAGCGCCAGCAGGTTGGTCTGGTCGGCGATCGACTTGACGTCCTCCAGCAGGGCGAAGATGCCGTCCAGGTGCTGGGACATGTCGTCGATGTAGTGTACCGTGGTGCTGCTCTGGCCGCTGACCTGCTCCAACGCCTCCACCAACTGCTCCATGCGCTGGCTGGCATGCTGGGCGAAGCGGGCCACGTCCACTCCGGCGCCGCCGTCTTCGCCGGCGCGGTCGACGATGCGGGCCAGGGCCACGCTCTGCTGCCGCGATTTGCGGTTCATCGCCTCGAAGCTGCCGCCCAGGCCGCTGACCGCCTGGCGGATCAGTTCGCGGGCACGTTCGATCTCGGAGCGGGAGCCCTCGATCTCGTTGCCGACGAAGCTGCGCAGTTCGGTCAGCAGATGGTCCTGTTCGCGCATGACCTTGGCCTGCTCCGGCGAGCGCCGGCTCTGGCTGTACGCGGTCCAGCCGGCGAAGCCGAGCCAGCTCAGCGTCATCGTGGTGAGGATGGCCCAACGGACCGGGGCCGGCCAGTCGAAACCGGCGGCGATGGGGAACAGCAACGTCAGGGCGAGCGGGGCGGCCAGACGGATCAGGAGGCGTGAGTACATGGACGTTCTCGGCAGAGTCACGGTTGCTGTATCGGCCGTCCCCCCGGTGTCTTTAGCAGCGCCGTTGCCGGATCGTCGAAACCTACCGGCTTTCGCACGATCGGCGTCGCAAAACGCGCCGCGGACCGCACGCGGCGGGCCCGCTGTGCTGCCGCGGCAGGCTCAGCGCAGCGCCCGGTCCACGGTCTCGCGCATGCGCCGCTTGGCCAGCAGGAAATCCCACAGGCTGCCGCCCATCTGCCGCCACAGCACCGCCGCGCGCACCGCCGCCAGCAGCAGCGCGCGGATCTCGGCCACCACCCCGGCCTGGCCCAGGTAGTGCGGATTGCCTTGCACCATCACCCGCGGGCGCAGGTGGCTGATGGTGTCGGCATAGAGCTGGCCCAGCGCCGCGATCACCTCGGGGTGGGTGCTGTCGCCATGGCGCTCCAGCAGCGGCCCGATCCGGGCGAGGCCGGCGTCGACCTTGGCGTCGGTCGCGGCATCGCCGGCGAAGCGCCGTTCCAGCTGGATCACCGCCAGCGCCAGCCGCGGCAGCACCTCGTCCTGGCCCTGGTTGCGGAAGTAGTTGTGCAACAGGCGCAGGCCCGGCGCCAGGTCGGCGCGGCGGCCGTAGACCGCCTCGGGGCTGGGCGCGTCGATGCGGAACACGCTGTCGAGCAGGGTGCGCACCAGCGACGCCTCCGACTGGCCGGTCTCGGCGATGCGCCGCACCTGCTGCAGGGCCTGGGCCATGCCCGCCAGCGCCAGCATGCGCGCGTCCATGGAATCGGTCATCGAATGGTGTCCTCGTGTACGGCGGGGGCCTGCTGCGCCAGGCGGCGCTCCAGCGGGGCATCGGTGGTGGCGATCACGGCGCCGCCCAGGCATTCCTCGCCCTGGTACAGCACCAGCGACTGCCCGGGGGTGACGGCGCGCTGCGGGCGCGCGAAGCGTACAGACAGGCCGCCGTCGTCGCCGACCTCGACCGTGCACGGCTCGTCGGCCTGACGATAGCGGGTCTGCGCGGTGCAGTCGAAGCGCCGCGCCGGCGGCGCCCCGGCGATCCAGTGCGCGGTCTCGGACCGCAGCCGGCCGGCCATCAGGTAGGGGCTGTCGCGGTCCTGGTCGACGTACAGCACGTTGCGGGCGACGTCCTTGCCGACCACGTACCACGGCGCCGCGGCGCGGCCGCGCACGCCGCCGATGTTCAGGCCCTCGCGCTGGCCCAGGGTGAAGTAGAACACCCCCGGATGCTCGGCCACGACCTGCTCGTGCGGGTCGCGGATCTCGCCGCGCCGCGCCGGCAGGTAACGGCCCAGAAACGCGCGGAAATCGCGTTCGCCGATGAAGCAGATGCCGGTGGAATCCTTCTTGGCGTGGGTCGGCAGGCCGGCCTCGCGGGCGATGCGGCGCACCTGTTCCTTGGGCAGCTCGCCGACCGGGAACAGGGTCGCGGCCAGTTGCGCCTGGCCCAACTGATGCAGGAAGTAGCTCTGGTCCTTGTTGCGGTCCAGCCCGCGCAGCAGCCGCCAGCGGCCGCCGACGCAATCCACCCGCGCGTAGTGGCCGGTGGCGATGCGCTCGGCGCCGAGGTCGCGCGCCGCGTCCAGGAAATGCTTGAACTTGACCTCGCGGTTGCACAGCACGTCCGGGTTCGGTGTGCGCCCGGCGGCGTACTCGGCCAGGAAGTGCGCGAACACGCCTTGCCAGTACTCCTGCGAGAAGTCGCGGAAATGGAACGGGATGCCCAGCCGCCCGCACACCGCCACCGCATCGCGGCGGTCTTCGTCGGCACGGCAGTCGCCGCTGCCGTCGTCGGCCCAGTTCTGCATGAACAGCCCGGACACCGTTGCGCCCTGCTGGGCCAGTTGCCAGGCCGCCACCGACGAATCCACGCCGCCGGAGACGCCGACCATGACCGCTGCGCCGTTCATGCCACCTGCCGCAGCAGATCCAGCGGGTAACGGCGCCCGGCCAGAAAATCGGCCACCACCTGCCACACCAGGGGGCTGCGCCAGCGCGGCGCGGCGGCCTCCAGCGCGGCCGGGGTCATCCACAGCGCACGCACGATGCCGGTGTCCAGCGGCCGCTGCGCATCGTGCGCGACCGCATCGGCGGCGAAGGCGAAGCGCAGGTAGTGGCGGCCGTTGTCGGCCTTCCACTGGTAGGCGCCGATGAACGCGGTCGGCCGCACGTGCCAGCCGGTTTCCTCCAGCGTCTCGCGCACCGCGGCCTGGACCAGGCTCTCGTCCGGCTCCAGATGGCCCGCCGGCTGGTTCAGCACCAGCGCTCCGGCGATCGCTTCCTCGACCTGCAGCAGGCGCCCGTCGCGCACCACCACCGTGGCCACGGTCACGTCGGGCTGCCAGGGGGCCGCGGCCGCCGTCATCAGAACAGGTCCTTGCCGCCGTTGAGCTCGGCGTCCATCGCGTCGGCGCCGCGCGCGGCCGCCTCCAGCGCCTCGCGCAGCGCTGTATCGTCGGCATCGGCGGGGAGCTTGACCACGAACACCGCGGTGCCGCCCTGGCGCACCCAGCCGCCGAGGATGTCCGACTGCGCGTCCTCCAGCAGCCGGTTGGCGACGCTGGCGGGCAGGCTGTCGCCCTGCGCCTGGTAGGCCGGCGACCACACCTCGCGGATGCGGTAGCTGCCGAAGGTCTCCACCGGCGAGCGCACGTAGGCGAGCTGCTTGCGCTCGCGGCCGTGGTCGCGCAGGCCGAACAGCACCTGGTAGTCGCCGTCCTCGTCGGCCTGCACGTCGTAGCCCAGCGCCTGCAGGCGCTTGCCCAACGCCGCATCCGGCGGCGCGGCGGCAGCCGGCAGGGCGGCGGCGAGCAGCGCGGCGAGCAGCGGAAGCTTGGGGAACATCGTCGAATGCATGCGGAGCGCCATCGAAAGGAGGGGAATTGTGCGGGCAGGGCCGGCGATCGTCCAATCCGGGCCGGCAGCCCCCGTATATAATGGGCGGATGCCCCGCAAGAATTCCCCCGAACACGACCATGGCGTCGTGGTGGAGACCGGCAAGCCGGAGATCGCCCGCCCGCCCATGTATCAGGTGCTGCTGCTGAACGACGACTACACCCCGATGGACTTCGTGGTGACCGTGCTGCAGCAGTTCTTCGCCCTGGACCTGGAACGCGCCACCCAGGTGATGCTGCACGTGCATACCCGCGGCCGCGGGGTGTGCGGGGTGTATACCCGCGAGGTGGCTGAATCCAAGGTGGCTCAGGTGAACGAATTCTCGCGGATGAACCAGCATCCCCTGTTGTGCACGATGGAAAAAGCCTGATAGTGGGAGGCGTCGGTCACCGGTTTGCCCGGACTAACGCGGTGTGAACACACTGATCCGATAGGGTTGTGGAAATTCGCAACTCAAGCCACATATTGTTGGCAACAGACGTCGGAGTACACCATGTTCAGCAAAGATCTCGAGCAGACCATCGGCCAGTGCTACAAGCGCGCCCGGGAAGCCCGTCATGAGTTCATGACGGTGGAGCACCTGCTGTTGGCACTGCTCGACAATCCCTCCGCCCAGGCTGTGCTCAAGGCCTGCGGCGCCGACGTCGACCGCCTGCGCAGCGACCTGGAACAGGCCATCGACGCCTCGGTCGCACGCCTGGCCGACGATGATGGCCGCGACACCCAGCCGACCCTGGGCTTCCAACGCGTGCTGCAGCGGGCGGTCTACCACGTGCAGTCGTCGGGCAAGAAGGAGGTCAGCGGCGCCAACGTGCTGGTGGCGATCTTCGGCGAGAAGGACTCGCATGCGGTGTACTTCCTGAACCAGCAGGACATTACCCGCCTGGACATCGTCAACTACCTGTCCCACGGCATCGCCAAGATGGGCGAGGACGGCGAGCACCCCGCGCCGGCCGATGGCGAGCCCAAGGGCGAGGCGGGCGAGGGCGAGGCCAAGGGCGACGCCCTGGCCGAGTACGCCACCAACCTGAACGAACAGGCCCGCAACGGCCGCATCGACCCGCTGGTGGGCCGCGGCGACGAGATCGAGCGCACCATCCAGGTGCTGTGCCGCCGGCGCAAGAACAACCCGCTATACGTGGGCGAGGCCGGCGTCGGCAAGACCGCCATCGCCGAGGGCCTGGCCAAGCGCATCGTCGAGGGCAGCGTCCCCGAGGTGCTGGCCGACGCGGTGATCTTCTCGCTCGACCTGGGCGCGCTGGTCGCCGGCACCAAGTACCGCGGCGACTTCGAGAAGCGCCTGAAGGGCGTGCTGACCTCGCTGAAGAAGGTGCCCAACGCGGTGCTGTTCATCGACGAGATCCACACCATCATCGGCGCCGGTTCCGCCTCCGGCGGCACCATGGACGCGTCCAACCTGATCAAGCCGGCGCTGTCCTCGGGCGAGCTGCGCTGCATCGGCTCGACCACGTTCCAGGAGTACCGCGGCATCTTCGAGAAGGACCGTGCGCTGGCGCGGCGCTTCCAGAAGATCGACATCGTCGAGCCGACCGTGGGCGAAACCTTCGAGATCCTGCAGGGACTCAAGCCCAAGTACGAGGCGCACCACGGCGTGACCTACGCCGACGACGCGCTGCAGGCGGCGGTGGACCTGTCGGTCAAGCACATCGGCGACCGGCTGCTGCCGGACAAGGCGATCGACGTGATCGACGAGGCCGGCGCGCGCCAGCGGCTGCTGCCGGAAGGCCAGCGCAAGGAACTGATCGACATCGAGGAGATCGAGACCATCGTCGCCAAGATGGCGCGGATCCCGGCCAAGCAGGTCAGCGCCACCGACAAGGACGTGCTGCAGCACCTGGAGCGCAACCTGAAGATGGTGATCTTCGGCCAGGATCCGGCGATCGAGACGCTGTCCTCGTCGATCAAGCTGGCGCGCTCGGGCCTGGGCAATCCGGAGAAGCCGATCGGCAACTTCCTGTTCTCCGGCCCCACCGGCGTGGGCAAGACCGAGGTCACCAAGCAGTTGGCGCTGCAGTTGGGCATCGAGCTGGTGCGCTTCGACATGTCCGAGTACATGGAGCCGCATTCGATCAGCCGCCTGATCGGTGCGCCCCCGGGCTACGTCGGCTTCGACCAGGGCGGTCTGCTGACCGAGAAGATCGTCAAGACCCCGCACTGCGTGCTGCTGCTGGACGAGGTGGAGAAGGCGCATCCGGACATCTTCAACATCCTGTTGCAGGTCATGGACCGCGGCGTGCTTACCGACACCAACGGGCGCGAGGCCAACTTCAAGAACGTGATCCTGGTGATGACCACCAACGCCGGCGCCACCCAGGCCTCGCGGCGCTCGATCGGCTTCACCCAGCAGGACCACTCCACCGATGCGATGGAGATCATCCGCCGCAGCTTCACCCCGGAGTTCCGCAACCGCCTGGACGCGGTGGTGCAGTTCCAGCCGCTGGCCTTCAGCCACATCCTGCGCGTGGTCGACAAGTTCGTGATCGAGCTGGAGATGTTGCTGCAGGAGAAGCACGTGTCGCTGTCGGCGACCCCGACCGCGCGCGACTGGCTGGCTCAGCACGGCTTCGACCCGCTGATGGGCGCGCGGCCGATGGCGCGGGTGATCCAGGACAAGGTCAAGCGCCCGCTGGCCGACGAGCTGCTGTTCGGCAAGCTGGTCAACGGCGGCCGCGTCACCATCGACGTGCGCGACGGCGAGCTGGTGGTCGACACCCAGGCCGAGCCCGAGCGCCTGCTGCCGGCGACGGTGGACTGAGGCAGGTCCGGGCGATAGGCACGACGAAAGGCGGCTGCAGAGGCTGCAGCCGCCTGGCGAGGGGCACCGTCGTTCTCCCGTTGCAGACGCGAAAAGGCGGCCATTGGCCGCCTTCTTCATGTCCGCGCGTGGCGGATTACTTCATGCGGTAGGTGATGCGACCCTTGGTCAGGTCGTACGGGGTCATTTCGACCTTCACCCGGTCGCCGGTCAGGATGCGGATGTAGTTCTTGCGCATGCGGCCGGAGATGTGGGCGATGATTTCGTGCCCGTTTTCGAGCTTGACCCGGAACGTGGTATTGGGCAACGTCTCGCTGACGGTGCCTTCGAATTCGATGGAGTCGTCTTTCGACATGTAATCCTGTGCGATTCGGAACGGCCAAAGGCCTGAAGAGCGAGGATTTTACTCGCCTGGGCCGCGCCATGCAAAGTTTGCGTTAATCCCGCTCAGCCCTGGGCCAGTTCCAGGGCCGCCAGCGTCCCGAATCGCAACGTCCACGGCCCGGTCTCGGCCGGCGCCGCCACCAACGGGGCGATGGCGCCCAGGAACCGCGCGCGCGGCCAGCGTTCGGCGCCCAGGCTGAGCAGGTGGTCGTTCTCCACCTGCGCGTCGATCAACGGCCAGCCCCAGCCATGCAGGCGCCGCGCCAGCGCCGCCAGCGCCACCTTGGAACCGCCGCTGCGGGCGCTGAACATGCTCTCGCCGAAGAACATGCGCCCGCGCGCCACCCCGTAGATGCCGCCGACCAGGGCGTTGCCGTCAAACACTTCCACCGAATGCGCGTGGCCGGCCTGGTACAGGGCCAGGTAGGCGTCGCGCATCGGTGCGGTGATCCAGGTGCCGTCCTGGCCGCGGCGCGGGAGTTGCGCGCAGGCGTCGATCACCTGAGCGAAGGCGGTGTCGGCGCGTACCGTCCATGGCGAGCGCCGCAGGCTGCGGCGGAAGCGCGAGGACAGGCGCACGCCGTCGCTGCGGAACACGGTGCGCGGGTCCGGGCTCCACCACAGGATCGGCTCGCCGTCGGAGTACCAGGGGAAGATGCCCTGCGCATAGGCCGCGAGCAGGCGGGTCGGCGTCAGGTCGCCGCCGACCGCGAGCAGGCCGTCCGGCTCGCGCAGGGCGCTGGACGGCGGCGGGAACGGGGCGGCGGGATCGGCCGCGAGCAGGACAGGGAGACGACGCATCGCCGCAAGCCTAGCCGATGCCTCAGGCGTCGTGGCGGAACGGCGAGTGGCGCTGCAGCGCCGCCGCATGCTGGCGGACATCGGCGCGCTCCTGCGCGCACCACTCGGCCAGCGGCACGCGGAAGCCGGGGTCGGCGATCCAATGGCGGCTGCGCACCAGCCGCGGCAGGAAGCCGCGGGCGATCTTGTGCTGGCCCTGCGCGCCCGGCTCGAAGCGGGTCAGGCCTTCGCGCAGGCAATACTCGATGCCCTGGTAGTAGCATGTCTCGAAGTGCAGGCCGGGCAGGGGCTCGCCGCCCCAGTAGCGACCGTACAGGGTGTCGCCGCCGCGCAGGCAGAACGCACCGGCTACCGGGGTGTCTTCGTGCATCGCCAGGAAGATCAGCAGGTTGCGCGGCATCGTTCGCGCAAGATGCGAGAAGAAGTCCAGGGTCAGCGCCGGCGAATTGCCGTAGTTGTCGAAGGTGCGCAGATAGAACCCGTACATCGCCTGCAGGTCGGCGGCGCTGGCCTCGTCGCCGTGCAGCACGCGGAAGCAGATGCCGGCGCGCTGCACCTTGGCGCGCTCCTGGCGGATGTTCTTGCGGTGCTTGTGGTCCATCGCGCCCAGGTAGTCGTCGAACCCGCTCCAGCCGGCGGCGTTGTGCCACTGGTACTGCACGTCGTTGCGCTCCAGCCAGTCGGCGCCGAAGGCGGCGTCCTCCTCGGCGCGGTGGAAATTGACGTGGGCCGAGGACAGACCGCTGCTTTCGGTCAGCGCCTGCATCGCCGCCAGCAGCTCCTGCCGCGCCGCCGGGTCGCGCGCCAGCAGCCGCGGCCCGGTCACCGGCGAGTAGGGCACCGCGCACAGCCACTTGGGAAAGTAGTCCTGGCCGTAGCGCGCGTAGGCATGCGCCCAGGCATGGTCGAACACGAATTCGCCGTGCGAGTTGCTTTTCAGGTACCCGGGCGCGGCCGCGACCAGGGTCTCGCCGTCCCAGACGGTGAGATGCAAGGGACTCCAGCCCCAGTCCGGGCGCAGGCAGCCGTGCTGCTCGAGGCCGGCCAGGAAGGCGTGGGCGACGAAAGGGTTGCGGCCGTCGTGCAGGGCGTCCCAGTCGCCCGCGGTGACCGCGTCGAGCCGGCGCAGCCAGCGGATCCGGCTCATCGCCGGGACGGCGCGCCGCCGCGGCTGGCGCAGCGGTCGGCCATGCCGCCCGCCACCCGTGCAGACGCGCGATCGCGGCCGGCCAGACGCCGGCAGCTCAGCGGAGGCGCGAACTCAGGCACCCTTGTCCAGATAGCGCTCGGCGTCCAGCGCGGCCATGCAGCCGAAGCCGGCCGAGGTGATCGCCTGGCGGTAATGCTGGTCGGCGACGTCGCCGGCGGCGAACACGCCCGGCACCGAGGTCTCGGTGGCGGCGCCGCCCAGGCCGGAGCGGATCTCCAGATAGCCGTTGTGCATCGCCAGTTGGCCGTCGAACAGCTGGGTGTTGGGGTGATGGCCGATGGCGACAAAGAAGCCGTGCGCTTCCAGGTCGCGGGTGCTGCCGTCCTGCACCGACTTGACCCGCACGCCGGTGACGCCGGCCTCGTTGCCCAGCACCTCGTCCACCTGGTGGTGCCAGACGGTCTCGATCTTGCCGGCGGCGACCTTGGCGAACAGCTTGTCCTGCATGATCTTTTCCGCGCGCAGGGTGTCGCGGCGGTGCACCAGGTAGACCTTGCGGGCGATGTTGGACAGGTACAGCGCCTCTTCCACGGCGGTGTTGCCGCCGCCGACCACGACCACGTCCTGGTCCTTGTAGAAGAAGCCGTCGCAGGTGGCGCAGGCGGACACGCCACGGCCCTTGAACGCCTCTTCCGAGGGGATGCCCAGGTACTTGGCGGTGGCGCCGGTGGCGATGATCAACGCATCGCAGGTGTAGTCGCCGCTGTCGCCGCTGAGCCGGAATGGGCGCTGCGACAGGTCGGCGGTGTGGATGTGGTCGAAGATCACCTCGGTCTCGAAGCGCTCGGCATGCGCCTGCATGCGCGCCATCAGGTCCGGGCCCATCAGGCCGTGCGGGTCGCCGGGCCAGTTGTCGACCTCGGTGGTGGTCATCAGCTGGCCGCCCTGCTGCAGGCCGGTGATCACCACCGGCTTGAGGTTGGCGCGCGCGGCGTAGACCGCGGCGGTCCAGCCGGCCGGGCCGGAACCCAGGATCAGCAGGCGGGAATGCTTGGCGGAATTGGCGGCAGAGGGGCTCATGTATACTCGCGAACAGGGTGAAATGGCGGCCGAAGCGCGGCATTGCGCGAGTTCCGGACGAAGGCGCATAGAGTGGCGGCCGGCCTGGAACGAATCAAGCCGCGTGGCGGAAACGCTGCGGCCCGTCGCCACCGCCGCCGCCCTCACGCGCCATTGCGTGTCTGCACCGGGCGCCGCCGGGCAGCCGCTCGGGCGTGACCGGACGATTCAGCTACCGACTGCTGAAATGCAAGGGCGAGTCGTTTATTATCAATCACTAACGATGCATTTCTAAGGTCTGGTCATAGCGTGGCGAAGCAGGTTCCGGAACGCGGCAAATCCCAGGGCGCCAACGCGGCGGCACGCAAGCAGGGCGCCGCGCCCAACCCGCGCCGGCAGAAGCTGTGGCGCGACCTGGCGCTGATCGCGATCGCGCCGCTGCTGCTGTACCTGCTGGCCAGCCTGGCCACGTACTCGGCGACCGATCCGGGCTGGTCGCATACCGGCAGCGTGGTCGCGCCGGTGCACAACATGGGCGGCAAGTTCGGCGCCTGGATCGCCGACGTGCTGCTGCAACTGTTCGGCTACGTGGCCTTCCTGCTGCCGGTGGTGATCGGCGCGATCTCCTGGATCGCGCTGTTCGGCATGGATCAGGACGGCGATGGCGAGGCCGACCTCGGCCCGGCGCTGCGCCTGGTCGGCATCGTCGGCTTCCTGATCGCCGCCACCGGGCTGCTGCACCTGCGCCTGTTCGCCGGCGACGTGGCCGGGGCCGGCGGCATCCTCGGCAAGCTGGTCGGCAACTCGCTCGGCGCCGGGTTCGGCGCGCTCGGCGCCAACCTGTTCGTGCTGGTGCTGCTGCTGGTGTCGGTGACCCTGGCCACCGGGCTGTCCTGGTTCGCGGTGATGGAGCGCATCGGCAAGGCGGTGATGACCCTGCCGGCGCTAGCCCGGCGCGGCACCCAGCAGGCCAACGAATGGCAGCAGACCCGCGCCATGCGCGAGGAACGCGAGGAAGTGCGCAAGGTCGACGCGGTGCAGCGCGCCAAGCGCGAGCCGGTCAAGATCGAGCCGCCGCCGGCGCCGGTGGTGGAGAAGAGCGAGCGCGCCAAGCGCGAGCAGCAGATCCCGCTGTTCCACGGCACCGGCAGCGACCCGTCCGGGGTGCCGCCGCTGGCCCTGCTGGACGACCCCAAGCCGCAGGCCAAGGGCTATTCCGAGGAGACCCTGGAAACCCTGTCGCGGCAGATCGAGTTCAAGCTCAAGGACTTCCGCATCGAGGCGCAGGTGGTCGGGGCCTATCCGGGCCCGGTCATCACCCGCTTCGAGATCGAGCCGGCGCCGGGCATCAAGGTCAGCCAGATCAGCTCGCTGGACAAGGACATCGCCCGCGGCCTGTCGGTGAAGTCGGTGCGCGTGGTCGACGTGATCCCGGGCAAGTCGGTGATCGGCCTGGAGATCCCCAACGTCAGCCGCGAGATGATCTATCTCAGCGAGCTGCTGCGCTCCAAGGAATACGACAAGTCGGCGAGCCCGCTGACCCTGGCCCTGGGCAAGGACATCGCCGGGCGCCCGACCGTGGCCGACCTGGCGCGCATGCCGCACCTGCTGGTCGCCGGCACCACCGGCTCGGGCAAGTCGGTGGCGGTCAACGCGATGGTGCTGAGCCTGCTGTACAAGGCCTCGGCCAAGGACCTGCGGATGCTGATGATCGACCCGAAGATGCTCGAACTGAGCGTCTACCAGGGCATCCCGCACCTGCTGGCGCCGGTGGTCACCGACATGAAGGAGGCCGCCAACGGCCTGCGCTGGTGCGTGGCGGAGATGGAGCGCCGCTACAAGCTGATGAGCGCGGTGGGCGTGCGCAACCTGGCCGGCTTCAACAAGAAGGTCAAGGACGCGCAGGACGCCGGGCAGCCGCTGATGGACCCGCTGTTCAAGCCCAACCCGGACCTGGCCGAGGCGCCGCGGCCGCTGGACACGCTGCCGTTCATCGTCATCTTCATCGACGAATTCGCCGACATGATGATGATCGTCGGCAAGAAGGTCGAGGAACTGATCGCGCGGCTGGCGCAGAAGGCCCGCGCCGCCGGCATCCACCTGATCCTGGCCACCCAGCGGCCCTCGGTGGACGTGATCACCGGCCTGATCAAGGCCAACATCCCGACCCGCATCGCCTTCCAGGTCAGCTCCAAGATCGACTCGCGCACCATCCTCGACCAGTCCGGCGCCGAGACCCTGCTGGGCCATGGCGACATGCTGTACCTGCCGCCGGGCACGGCGATGCCGGACCGCGTGCACGGCGCCTTCGTCAGCGACGAGGAAGTGCACCGGGTGGTCGAGCACCTCAAGGCCAGCGGCCCGGCCGACTACATCGAGGGCGTGCTCGACGAGGTGCAAACCATGGGCGACGGCACCGTGATCGGCGCCACCGGCCTGCCCGAAGCCGGCGGCGGGGGCGGCGACGAATCCGACCCGCTGTACGACGAGGCCCTGCGCATCGTCACCGAGACCCGCCGCGCCTCGATCTCCGGCGTGCAGCGGCGGCTGAAGATCGGCTACAACCGCGCCGCGCGGCTGATCGAGGCGATGGAAGCCGCCGGTGTGGTCAGCCCGCCCGAACACAACGGCGACCGCAGCGTGCTGGCGCCGCCGCCGCCGAAGTGAGGCGCACCGCGCCGTCCGCCGGCGGTGGCCGGCGCCAGCCTGGACCGATGCCGCCGCGCGCCGCACGCTGGCTGCTGGGATCGGCGCTGCTGGCACTGGCCAGCCTCGCCACGGCGCAACCGGCGCCGGCCGCAGGCCATGACGCCGCGCCACCGGCCACCGCCGCCCCGGTGGTCAGCAACAACTACAGCTACGTGCGCTACCGCGCCGACTACGAGGTGCGCGAGGACGCCACCAGCGTGGAGACCGACGAATACGAGCTGCTGCTCAAGACCAAGGCCGGCGTCGACCAGTTCAGCCAGGTGCGGCTGGGCTACAGCGAGAAGCTGGAGACGCTGGAGGTGCTGGCCGCCTACACGCTGACCCCGGACGGCCTGCGCCACGACGTGCCGGCCGACAAGATCTACACCCAGGAAAGCTACTCCAGCGCCGCGGCGGCGATGTACGCCGACCGCAAGGTCAAGGTGGTGGTGTTTCCCAACCTGATGCCCGGCGCGCGCCTGGTGTACCGGGTGCGCCGCACCCAGAACGTGCCGTACTTCCCGGGTTACTTCAGCCTGTGGGAGACCTTCAGCGTGTTCTCCCAGTACGACGACGCCACGGTGACCCTGGTGGCACCGCGACGCCTGCAGATGCATCTGTACACGCGCGGCGTGCAGGGCAGCGACACGCCGACGTTCGACGGCGACCGGGCGCGCTGGGAATGGCGCTACAGCCGCCGCGAGCCGATGAAGAGCCAGAACTGGTCGGCGGCCACCTGGGAGTTCAGCCCGACCATCATGGCCAGCAGCTTCCGCAGCTGGGCGCAGATGGCCCAGGCCTACCAGCGCAGCAGCGCCGCCGCCGCGCAGGTCACGCCCAAGGTGCGCGCCCGCGCCGAGCAGATCACCGCCGGCATCAGCGACCGCCGCGCGCAGGCCGCGGCGCTGTATGAATGGGTGGCGCGCAACATCCGCTACGTGGCGGTATACCTGGGCAACGGCGGGCTGCAGCCGAACAGCGCCGACAGCATCCTCGATACCCACTACGGCGACTGCAAGGACCACACCGTGGTGCTGGAAGCGCTGCTGGCGGCCAAGGGCATCGCCAGCACGCCGGTGCTGATCGGCGCGCAGGGCGGGCCGACCCTGCCCGAGGTGCCGGTGCTGGGGCGCTTCAACCATGCCATCACCTATCTGCCCGAGTTCAAGCTGTACGTGGACTCGACCAGCCCGTACGCGCGCTTCGGCCAGTTGCCGGCCGGCGACCTGGGCGCGCCGGTGCTGCACACCGCCGACGGCACCGTGGCGCGCACGCCGCCGGACGACGCCAAGCGCAACCGCTATCTGGCCGAGACCGACTACCGCTTCGCCGCCGACGGCAGCCTGAGCGGCATCACCCGCCTGGACAGCGGCGACGTCGGCGAAGTCGGCCTGCGCACCATGTTCGTGCAGCTCAACGCGCAGAACCGCACCCGCATCGAGGAATCGATCCTCGCCGCCTCCGGCTTCGACGGCAGTGGCGAGCTGCTGCTGCAGGGCGCGCCGCAGGACCTGAGCCGGCCGTTCGGCTACGCCTACCGCTTCCGCGCCCACGACTACGTGGACTTCGGCGTGGTCGGCGGCATGAGCCTGCCGCTGATGCCCGGCGCCGACTCGGTGCGCGGGGTCTACAGCACCGCCTCGGCCGAGCGCAACCTGACCCCGTTCTACTGCAACGACAACGCGCGCCGCGAGACCTACCGGCTGACCTTCCCGGACAGCGTGCCGATCATCGCGATCCCGGCCGACACCCATTTCAGCAACGCCGCCGGCGAGTACGCCGCCACCTGGGTGCGCGACGGACAGACCGTGACCGCCACGCACACGCTGCACCGGCGCGCCATCCACGGCCCGGCGGCGCTGTGCCAGCCGCAGGACTACGCCGCCTTCCGCGAGCTGTACCAGCAGGTGCGGCGCGGCTTCCGCGGGCAGATCCTGTACGGCGACCTGACCCGGATGCAGACCGGACCATGAGCCGCCACGCCCTCTGATCGCCTATTCAGGCGCGCCGCGGCACACTGCCCACACTCCATCCGGAAATCCATCCGCATGCTTCGCACACTCCGCTACACCGTCCTCGCCACCGCGCTGCTGGCCGGCTCCGCCTTCGCCGGCGCCCGCGAGGACCTCACCGCCTTCACCCGCGGGCTGAAGGGCCTGGACGGCCAGTTCGCGCAGAAGGTCTACGACGGCAAGGGCACGCTGAAGGAAAGCTCCAGCGGCCGCGTCGCGCTGTCGGCGCCGCGCCTGTTCCGCTGGGAGTACCGCAAGCCCTACACGCAACTGATCGTCGCCGACGGCAGCAAGGTCTGGGTGTACGACCCGGACCTGAAGCAGGCCACGGTGCGCGCGCAGGGCAGCGAGGAACAGAACAGCCCGCTGACCGCGCTGATCGACCCGGGCAAGCTCGACCGCCAGTACGATGTCAGCGAGGAAGCGGTGGCCCGCGACGGGCTGCAGTGGCTGACCATGACCCCGAAGGTAGACACCGAGGCCAGCTTCCAGATGGCCAAGCTCGGCTTCGACCGCAATGGCCTGGCGCGCATGGAAGTGGTCGACCCGGTCGGCCAGCGCACCGAGATCAGCTTCAGCGACTGGAAGCGCAATCCGGCCTTCGCCGCCGGCACCTTCCGCTACGTCCCGGACAAGGACGTGGACGTGGTCGGCGACCGCTGAGCCGGCGCCACCGCGCGCCGTCGCCAGGTGGCGGCGGCGCGTTGCGCTTCAGTCGGGACAGCTCTGCACTTCGATGCTGACGTGGCCCAGCGTGGCCACGCCCTGCAGGCGCGCGTGGTAGAACGCCGCCGGCCGCGGTTTGTGCGTCACCAGCGACACGATCGCCGCGTGCTGGCCGGGGCCGATCCGCCACACGTGCAGGTCGGCGATGCGCTCGTCGTCCTGCTGCAGGCGTTCGCGGATCTGCGCCTGCAGCGCCGCCGGCGCCGAGGCGTCCAGCAGCACCGCGCCGGTGTCGCGCAGCAGCGCCAGCGACCAGCGGGCGATGACGATGGCGCCGACGATGCCCATCAGCGCATCGGTCCAGGTCCAGCCCAGGGACTTGGCCAGCAACAGGGCGACGATCGCCATCACCGAGGTCAGCGCGTCGGCCAGCACGTGCAGGTAGGCCGAGCGCAGGTTGTGGTCGGCATGCGCATGCCGGTCGTGGCCGGCCGCCTGTGCCTGCGCGGCATGGGCGTGCCCGTGGTGATCGTGGGGATGATGATGGTCGTGCGCGTGATCGTGGCCGTGCCCGTCGTGGCGCTCGTGCGCGTGGTCGCCGTGCCGATGCGCGGCATGGGCGCGTGCAGGGGCGTGGTCGTGATGATGGCCGTGACCATGCCCGTGATCGTGGTGGTGGTCGGCCCCCAGCATCCAGGCGCTGAGCAGGTTCACCAGCAGGCCCAGGGTCGCGATCCACAGGGCCTCGTCGTAGGCGATGTGCACCGGCTGCGCCAGGCGCAGCGCCGACTCCACGCCGATGCCGAGCGCGATCAGCGCCAGGATCAGCGCGCTGGAGAAGCCGGCCAGGTCGCCGACCTTGCCGGTGCCGAAGGTGAAGCGGGGATTGTGCCGGTGCCGCCGCGCGAACCAGTAGGCGAAGCCGGCCAGCGACAGCGCACCGGCATGGGTGGCCATGTGCAGGCCGTCGGCCAGCAGCGCCATCGAGCCGGTCCACCAGCCGGCGACGATCTCCACGAGCATCATCACCGTGGTCAGTGCGACCACCGACCAGGTGCGGCGCGCATTGCGCTCGTGGCGCGTGCCGAGGAAGTCGTGCTGATGGGTGAACGCATCCAGGGTGTCGTGGTGGCTCATGGCGGACTCGGCCGGGCAGGGAGGCGTCGCGATTCTAGCGCTGGTGTCGGTGCCGCGCAGGCTGGCCACGCCCGTCCGCCTGCACCCAGAACACGTACGGCAGGCAGAGCGTGCACCGGCCGCGGCGATAGAATGGGCGCATGGCCAAACGCAGACCCTTCGCTTCCGACACCTCCGATCTGCTGAGCGTCGACCGCGAGGCCATGCGGCCGCTGGCCGAACGCATGCGCCCGCGCACGCTGGACGAGATGGTCGGGCAGAAGCGCCTGCTGGCGCCGTCCAGCGCGCTGCGCCGTGCGGTCGCCGCCGGACGCGTGCATTCGATGATCCTGTGGGGGCCGCCGGGCTGCGGCAAGACCACCCTGGCGCTGCTGCTGGCGCAGTACGCCGAGGCCGAGTTCAAGGCGATCTCGGCGGTGCTGTCCGGGCTGCCGGAGGTGCGGCTGGTACTGGCCGAGGCCGCGCAGCGCTTCGCCGACGGGCGCCGCACGGTGCTGTTCGTCGACGAGGTGCACCGCTTCAACAAGGCGCAGCAGGACGCTTTCCTGCCGCACATCGAACGCGGCACCATCCTGTTCGTCGGCGCCACCACCGAGAATCCCTCGTTCGAACTGAATTCGGCGCTGCTGTCGCGCTGCCGCGTGCACGTGCTGGAGGCGGTGTCGCCGCAGGACATCGCCGAGGCGCTGCAGCGGGCGCTGCACGATTCCGAACGCGGGCTCGGCGCCGAGCAGCTGCGGGTCTCCGACGCGGCGCTGCTGGAGATCGCCGGCGCCGCCGATGGCGACGTGCGGCGTGCGCTGACCTTGCTGGAGATCGCCGCCGAACTGGCCCAGGACGAGGGCGGCGAGATCACCGCGCAGACCCTGCAGCAGGTGCTGGCCGACCGCACCCGCCGCTTCGACAAGGGCGGCGAGCAGTTCTACGACCAGATCTCGGCGCTGCACAAGTCGGTGCGCAGTTCCAACCCGGACGCGGCGCTGTACTGGCTCACGCGCATGCTCGACGGCGGCTGCGACCCGGCCTACCTGGCGCGGCGGCTGACCCGCATGGCGATCGAGGACATCGGCCTGGCCGATCCGCGCGCGCAGTCGATGGCGCTGGAAGCCTGGGACATCTACGAGCGCCTGGGCAGCCCGGAAGGCGAACTGGCGTTCGCGCAACTGGTGCTGTACCTGGCCAGCACCGCCAAGTCCAACGCCGGCTACGCCGCCTTCAACCAGGCCAAGGCCGAGGTGCGCGAGACCGGCACCCAGGAGGTGCCGCTGCACCTGCGCAACGCGCCGACCAAGCTGATGAAGACCCTGGGCTACGGCGCCGACTATCAGTACGACCACGACGCCGAGGGCGGTATCGCCCTGGACCAGACCGGCTTCCCCGATGCGATGGGCGAGCGGGTCTACTACCGGCCGGTGGAGCGCGGGCTGGAGATCAAGCTCAAGGACAAGCTCGACCGCCTGCGCGCGGCGCGCGAACAGGCGCGGGCTGACAAGGCCGGGCGCTCGCCTTCATAATCGGCGCACAGGAGATGGCATTCCTCCTCGAACCGCCCGCAGCACTGCGCGCTGATGATGCCTGCCCAACCCCCGCCGGGGTGGCAGGTCCGCGCCCCGGCATCGTCCTTGTGGAGAATCCGATGCCCGTTCCTTCTCGTCTTCCTGCTGCCGCTCCGGCTTCCGTCTCGCGGAGGCGCGCATGAACCTGTCCCTGTGGTGGCAGCAACTGCTGCTGGCGATGGCCGGCGGCGCGGTTGGCTCCGGTATGCGTTTCGCGGTCGGCAGCGTGCTGCTGCAGCGCTACGGCGCCGGCTTCCCGTGGGGCACGCTGGCGGTGAACCTGGCCGGCGCCTTCGTCGGCGGTTTCCTGCTGGTGTGGATCGAAGGCCGCGGCGCCAGCGCGCCGTACTGGCGGGCGCTGCTGATCGTCGGCCTGATCGGCGGGCTGACCACGTTCTCCTCGCTGATGATGGAAAGCATGGTGTTCGTGCGCAACGGCCGCCTCGGCATGGTGCCGCTGTATCTGGCGATCACCCTCGCGGCGGGACTGGTGCTGGTGTTCGCCGGCGCGCGCACGGCGGCCGAACTGCGCGCGCCGACGGTGACCGCCGAGCGCTGAGCGGCCGGGCGCGCGCCTATCCCAACAACGCGGCGCCCACGCCCAGCGGTGGCGCCAGCAGCGCCAGCGGCACGATCAGCCGCGGCCGGTACGGCAGCAGGCCCAGGGTCAGCAGCGCCGCGCTGGCGCTGAGCGAGCCCACCCACAGCACCGGGCCGATGCCCCAGCCGTGCGCGGCGACGCAACAGGCGAGCGCCGCGCCCAGCAGCAGCCAACCGGCGACCTGCAGTTGTCGCAGGCGCGGCGCGGCGGCGCGGCGCGCGCCGTACAGGTCGAGCTGGTGCTTTTCCATGCCCAGGCACAGCGCGACGAAGCCGGAGAAGGCCAGGCACAGGCCGAGCACGGTCATGCGCCCTCCGTGGCCAGCACCGGCTTGCCCGAGCCGCCGCGCTCGCGGGCGCGGCGTTCGGCCGCCGACAGCGGCGGTTGCCAACGCTGCATGCGCCGCGCGGCCAGGGCCAGGGCCAGGCCGAGAAACAGGCAGACCAGGTCGAACCCGGCTAGCGCCCAGTCGCCGGCCAGCAGGCTCACGCCCAGGTGCGCATCGGTGGTGATGGCGTTGAGTAGCGGCAGCCCGCCGAACAGCGCCGCCCCCGCATACAGTTGCCAGGCCCACATCGCGCGCTTCGGCCACACCTGCGCGGCGAGCAGGGCCGCCGCCCAGGCCAGGAAGAACACCGCCGCTTCGCGCTCCGGGCGCGCCTCCAGGTGCAGCGGCAGCAGCCGGTTGCCCCAGAAGTACGCGGCGAAGGCGATCGGCAGGCCGGCGACGGTGCCGATGTTGAGCGCGTCGACCAGGCGCAGGCCCAGGCCGATGCGCCCGGCCTTGGCATGCTTGGGCCGCTCCTTGACCGCCCACAGGATCGCGCCGCTGGCCACCATCAGGCAGCCGAGCAGGCCGCAGCCGAAGAACAGCCAGCGCAGCCAGGGGCCGGCGAAGTGCGCCAGGTGCAGGCCGTACAGGGTGCTGCGGGTTTGCGCGGCGGCACCGAGCGTGCCGCTGCGGCCGAGGATCTGGCCGCTGCCGGCGTCCAGCAGCAGCGACGGTGCGTCGTAGCCCAGCCGCTGGCCGTCGCCCTGGCGGATCTGGATGGCCGCGGCGGCATCGCCGGCGTTGTACACGGTGAAGCCGGCGATCGGCGCCTGCGCGCCCCATTCGTGGCGCGCCACGTCCAGCAACTGCGCGATCGGCAGCATGCGTCCGGGCGTGCCGCTGGCCTCGCGCAGGTTTTCCGGTTCCTGGAAGGCCTCGGCGTAGAACGCCTGCTCGGCATCGGGATAGGCCGTCTTGATGCCCCAGGGCAGGTACATCAGCATCAGCGTGACCAGCCCGGTGTAGGTGATCATCGCGTGGTAGGGCAGGGCGAGCACCGCGCTGGCGTTGTGGAAGTCCAGCCACGAGCGCTGGCCCTTGGCCGGGCGGAAGGTGAAGAAGTCCTTGAAGATCTTCTTGTGGGTGATGACGCCGCTGATGATCGCCACCAGCATGAACATCGCGCAGAAGCCGACGATGTAGCGCGCCCACAGCGCCGGGATGTAGTGCAGGTCGAAGTGCAGGCGGTAGAAGAAGTCGCCGCCACGGGTGTCGCGGGTCCGGCTGGCCTCACCGCTGACCGGGTCGAGCAGGGCGCTGCCGAACATCTCCTTGCGGCTCTGGCGGGCGCCGTCGGCCGGCGGCGGATTGCGCCAGAACAGGTCGGTGAACGGTGCGCGCGGGCTGGCCAGCGACACGAACCACTGCGGCGACTGCGGCGCCTCGCGCTGCAGCAGCGCCACCGCACGCGCGGCCACCACGTCGGTGCCCGGTTGCGCGCGCGGCAGTTCCGGGCGCATCCAGCGGCTGATTTCGTTGCGGAAATAACTGGTGGTGCCGGCCATGAAGATCAGCAGCAGCACCCACGACACCAGCAGGCCGCTCCAGGTGTGCAGCCAGGCCATCGATTGGCGGAATCCCTGCTTCATGGCGCGTGCTGCTGCAGCCAGGCGATGGCCAGCGCCATCGGTGCCAGCAATGCCGCGATGCCCAGCCAGGCGCGCCCGGCGCTACGCGCGGCGAACGCCCACAGCGCGGTGCAGGCGCAGACCAGGATGCCCAGCATCATCCCGCTCAACACCGCCTGCGCGCGCACCGATGGCCACAGCAGCGGCAACAAGACCGAGGTGGCCGCGGCCAGCGTGTAGCCGCCGACGATGGCGGCGAGGGTGCGGGCGAGCACGCCCAGCCAGGGCGGCAGCACACGCGCGGCCGCGGTGGGAAGGTGTGGCGGCGCTGGCGGAACTGGGTGCATGGGAGCCCGTCGAGAGAGGCACCGGCTTGGCGACAGGGCTAGGCGGAGCGGGATGGCGGCAAAGGTGTGTGCTTAGTTAATGATACTCATTCCTATTTTCGACGCAAATCCGTAACTTGGCTGGCGTCGTGTGGCCGCCAGTGGCTGGGGACGGCGGCGTCGATGGCTTCGGCGGCCGAACTCCTGCACCATCGGTCCGGCCATCGGACTGCCTGGGGATGCCATGAAGATTCTGGTCGTCGACGACTACCGCACGATGCGGCGTCTCATCCGCATGCTGTTGGGCCAGCTCGGCTACGACGACGTGGTCGAAGCGGCCGACGGCGAGGCGGCACTGGCCGCGATGCGGGCGGAGAAGATCGGCCTGGTCATTTCCGATTTGAACCTGCAGCCGATGACCGGTCTGGCGTTGCTGCAGGTGGTTCGCAGCGACGCCGTGCTGTCCTGCACGCCGTTCCTGATGGTGGTCGCAGAGGCGCGCAGCGACAAGGTGATCGCGATCCGCGAAGCGGGCGTCAGCGGCTATATTGTCAAGCCGTTCAATGCGGACATGCTGAAGGAGAAGCTCGCACGTGTGCTCTGAGTGGATTGCGGAGCGCTGGTGCGGTCGGGAGGGTGGCGTCAGCGTGGTGTAGCGGTCGCTGTGCTTGGTGCGGCGGTCATTGCATCAGCGGCGGCAATCTTCTGCGTTACCGCGTCCCGCAGCGGCGACGCGGCGGGCAGCAGGGTCAGCAGGTGGCGCCAGTCGCCAGCTGCGTCGGCATAGCGCTGTTGCTGGAAGTCGGCGATGCCGCGCATCCAGAGCGCCCGCTGGTTGTCCGGTTCTTGCGCCAGCACCCGGTCGAGCATGGCGCGTGCGGCGCTGCCGACGGCCAAGTCCGTGCGTTGCGCCATGTCGGTCTCGGCCCAGCCGAGCAGGGCCTCGACATTGTCCGGGGCGATCCGCAGGGCCTGCGCATAGGCCTGCTGCGCATCGTGGGGGCGCCGCGCCTGTTGCGCCTCCCAGGCCTGCCGCAGCCAGCCTTGCAGCCGCTGCGCGGTCTGCTCCGGTGCGGCCGGCGGCAACGGCTGCAGTGGGACGCCGGCCAGGGCCGCCGGCGTGCCGATGTGCCAGTACAGGCCGGCACCGAGCAGCGGCAGGCCCAACGCCAGCAGCACGGCGATGCCGCGTTGCGGATGTGCGCCGGCGTGCGCTGCCAGCAACGGGCGCAGCACCGCGAACAGGGCGATGCCAAGCATCGCCGTGGCGGCGAGGGCGAAACCGGGCGTCACCAGGCGTCCTCCGCGTCCGCGTCCGCCGTCGCGGCGCCGATCGCGCGGCGGCGCTGCCGCAGCGTCGCCAACACCATCGCGGCACCGCCCAGCAGCAACAGCGCCGGCCCGAACCACAGCAGCCAGGTGGCCGGCGCCAGCGGCGGGTCGTACAGGACGAAGGCCGAGTAGCGATCGACCATGTACTGCTTGATCTGCGCGTCGCTGCGTCCGGCCTGCAGTTGCGCGAACACCTGGTGGCGCAGGTCGCGCGCCAGGGTCGCGTCGGAATCGGCCAGGTTCTCGTTCTGGCAGACCAGGCAGCGCAGTTGCGCGGTCAGCTGCTGGAAGCGCTGTTCCTGCGCATGGTCCTTGAAGGGCAACGGGTCGACCGCTTGGGCGAACGCCGGCAATGCGCCGCCCAGCAGCCACAGCAGCACCAGCAACCGCCGCCACGGCGTGCGTCGGCGCGTTGGGGCGGCGATCGCGCTCATCGCCGCGCTCCATCGAGCGCCACGATCGCCGGACGCAACTCGTCGGCCAGCACCTGCGGCGTCAGCACGCCGACATGCTTGTAGCGGACCACGCCGTCGGCATCGATCAGGAAGGTTTCCGGCGCGCCGTACACGCCCAGGTCGATCGCGCGCTGGCCATCGCTGTCCACCAGCACCAGCGCATACGGATTGCCGCGCTGCGCCAGCCAGGCGGCGGTGTCGTGCGGATCGTCGCGGTAGGCGTAGCCGACCAGCGCCACGCCCAGCTGCCGGGCCTGCGCCATCAGCAGCGGATGCTCCTCGCTGCAGGCCATGCACCAGCTGCCGAACACGTTGAGCAGATATGGGCGGCCACGCAGCTGCTGGCTGCCGCTACGCAGGTCCGGGCGGTCCAGGCGTGGCAGCGCGAACGCCGGCACCGGCTTGCCCAGCAGCGGCGAGGGTACGGCACGCGGATCGTGGCTGCGGCTCCACCACAGGCCGAACCCGAACAGCGCGGCCAGCAGCAGGAACCCGGCCAGCGGCAGCAGCCGGCTCATGGTGCGGCGCCGGCGAGTGCGGCCGGCGTAGCGGCGCTGTCCGCGATCGGCTGCGCGCGCAAGCGGCGCGCGCCGGCGCTGACGAAGCCGCCGAGCATCATCAGCAGGCCGCCGGCCCAGATCCAGCGGATGCAGGGCTTGTCGTACAGGCGCAGGGTCCAGCCGTACTCGATGTGCTGGTCGTCGACCGGTTCGCCCAGCGCGACGTACAGGTCGCGCAGCACGCCGGCATCGATCGCCGCCTCGGTCTGGATGCGCTCGCTGCTGTACAGGCGCTTCTGCGGATGCAGCACCGCCACGACCGCGCCGTCGCGCAACACGCTCACGGTGCCTTGCTCGGCCTTCCAGTTGGGGCCGTCGACCAGGCGCACGCCGTCGAAGCGGAACGCATGCGCGCCGATCTGCGCGCTTTGGCCGGGATCCAGGCGTACGTCGCGTTCCACCGACAGGCTCTCCGACAGCAGCACGCCGGCCACGAACACCGCGACCCCGGCATGCGCCAGCAGCATGCCGGCCAGTTCGGCCGGAAAGCGGCGGCCGCGCGGGGCGCTGCGCCAGCGGGTGAGCGCATACAGCGCGGTGCCGACGCCGACCCAGGCCGCGGCGGCGACCCCGGCCACCGCGCGCAGCGTGCCGGCGCTGAGCAGCCACGCCAGCAGTGCGCAGGCCAGGGCCGCCAACCCGGCGCGCGCGGCCACCGCACGCAGCGCGCCCGGCTCGGTGCGACCCCAGCGCAGGTAGGGACCGAACGGCAACAGCAGCACCACCGGCAGCATCAGCAGCGGGAACAGCAGGCCGAAGTAGGGTGGCCCGACCGAGAGCTTGCCCAGCTGCAGCGCATCGCCGAGCAGCGGGAACAGCGTGCCCAGCAGCACCATCGCCGCGGCCACGCTCAGCATCAGGTTGCCGACCAGGATCGCGGTCTCCCGCGACAGCGCGGCGAACGGCTTGCCGGCGGGCAGGCGCGGCGCGCGCAGCGCGTACAGCAGCAGCGAGCCGCCGACCACCAGCACCAGGAAGCCGAGGATGTACAGGCCGCGGCGCGGGTCGGCGGCGAAGGCGTGCACCGAGGTCAGCACGCCGGAGCGGACCAGGAAGGTGCCCAGCAACGCCAGCGAGAACGCCAGGATCGACAGCAGCAGGGTCCAGGCGCCGAGCGCGCCGCGCTTTTCGGTGACCGCCTGGGTGTGGATCAGCGCCGCGCCGACCAGCCACGGCATGAAGCTGGCGTTCTCCACCGGATCCCAGAACCACCAGCCGCCCCAGCCCAGCTCGGCGTAGGCCCACCAGCTGCCGGCGACGATACCGGCGCTGAGGAAGCCCCAGGCGACGTTGGTCCACGGCCGCGCCCAGCGTACCCAGGCTTGGTGTTGCTCGCCGCCGAGCAGCGCGGCGATGGCGAAGGCGAAGGCCACCGAGAAGCCGACGTAGCCGGTGTACAGCACTGGCGGATGCAGCACCATGCCCGGGTCCTGCAGCACCGGGTTGAGTTCGCTGCCGTCGCGCGGCATCGGCGACAGCCGCGCGAACGGATTGGAGGTGAACAGGACGAAGGCCAGGAACCCGCTGGCGATCAGCCCGAGCACGCCGAGCACGCGCGCGGCGAAGGCCTCGGGCAGATGCCGGCCGCTGCGCGCCAGTGCCACCGTCCACAGGTTGAGGATGGCGATCCACAGCAGCAAAGAGCCCTCGTGCGCGCCCCACACCGCGGCCAGCCGGTAGTACCAGGGCTGCGCCAGGTTGGCGTTGGCGGCGACGTAGCGCACCGAGAAATCCAGCTGCAGCAGCGCGTAGCCGAGCAGGGCGAAGGCCAGCCAGGCGAAGCCGGCCTGGGCGTAGGCCGCCGGCCGCGCCACCGCCATCCAGGCGCGCTGGCCGCGCCAGGCGCCGAGCAGTGGCAGCACGCCCTGCACCAGCGCCAGCAGCAAGGCCAGGATCAGCGCGCACTGGCCGAGTTCGGCGCTCATCGCGCCGCGCTCCCGGCGCCGAGCGGCGCAGTCGGACTCATGGCCGCGCCGTCGCCGCGGTGGCCGCCGCACTGCGATTGCCATGCGCCTGCGCCATCGCGTCCTTCAGTTCCTGCGGCATGTAGGTCTCGTCGTGCTTGGCCAGCACTTCGGTGGCGACGAAGCGCGCGCCCTGCATCGAGCCGGTGGCGATCACCGCCTGGTTGTCGCGGAACAGGTCGGGCAGGATGCCGGTGTAGGCGACCGCCGTGGCGCCGGCCTTGTCGATCACGGTGAACTGCACCTGCAGCGCATCGGCGCTGCGCGTGATCGAGCCGGCCTTGACCATGCCGCCGAGCCGGAACACCCGGTAGTCCTTGGCCGCGCCGGCCTGCACCTGGCTGGGGGTGAACAGGTAGCTGATGTTGTGCTGCAGGGCCAGCACGAACAGGCCGGTGGCCAGCGCCGCGGCGCCGAGCAACAACAGCACCAGCAGCAGGCGGCGCTTACGGGTGGGATGCATCGCGCGCTCCGGTGCTGGCGGTTGCGGTGCCGCGGGCGCGGCGGGCCTGTTCGCGGGCCACTTGCGCGCGGATCCCGGCGAGCAGGCGGCGCTGGCGGCGGCGCGGCAGCAGGCTGTCCAGGCTCAGCACGACCAAGGCCAGCGCGTACGCGCTCCACACGTAGACGGCGTAGCCGCCCATCGCCCAGAAGCCGCTCATGCCGCGTGCTCCGCGGGCAGCGGTGCGGTGTTTGCCGGCGACGCCGGCACCGGCGCTGCCTGCAGTGCGATCGCCCGCACCCAGGCCTTGCCGCGCTCCAGCGCCAGCAGGTCGGTGCGCATGCGTCCGCACAGGCTCGCGACGTAGTAGCACTTGCTGGCGGCCACGCCGAACAGCAGCGGCCACAGCATCGACAGCGGCATCTTCGACGGGCCCAGCACGCGCACGGTGGACCCCTGGTGCAGGGTGTTCCACCAGACCACCGAGTAATGCACGATCGGCAGGTTGATCAGCCCGACCAGCGCCAGCAGCGCGGCGGCGCGCGCGCCCTGGCGCGGATCGTCGATGGCGCGGTGCAGGCCGATCACGCCCAGGTACAGGAACAGCAGCACCAGTTCCGAGGTCAGCCGCGCGTCCCAGGTCCACCAGGTGCCCCACATCGGCCGGCCCCACAGCGAGCCGGTGCACAGGGTGACGAAGGTGAAGGCGGCGCCGATCGGCGCCGAGGCCATGCAGGCGATCTCTGCCAGTTTCACCCGCCACACCAGCGCGACCAGGCCGGCGACGCCCATCGCCGCGTAGACGAACAGGCTCATCCACGCGCACGGCACATGCACGAAGAGGATGCGGTAGGCGTCGTGCTGCTGGTAGTCCGGCGGCGCCAGCACCAGCCCGCCGTAGCCGGCCACGGCGCCGAGCAGCACCGCCGCGGCCAGGCTCCACGGGCGCACCGCGCCGGCCAGGCGGTAGAAGGTCGGCGGCGCGCCGAGCCGGTGCAACCAGAGCGGGATCCAGGAACGCATGGCGGGCCTTCAGCGGGCGAGGGGGGCGCTGCGCGGCAGTGCCTGCACCGCGGCGGCGGCGTCCACCTGCAGCAGGCCGTCGCGCGTGCGGCTGGTGCGCAGCAGCAGGTCGTGCACGCTGCGCGCGTCC
Organism: Xanthomonas sacchari; assembly: GCF_024266585.1. Lineage (NCBI taxonomy): Bacteria > Pseudomonadati > Pseudomonadota > Gammaproteobacteria > Lysobacterales > Lysobacteraceae > Xanthomonas > Xanthomonas sacchari. Next base: position 2,713,683 of record NZ_CP100647.1, on the reverse strand, counting down.
AGGTGCGGCGCCAGCGCCAGCAGCAGCGCGACCACGCCGCTGACGTGGGCAGTGGCCATCGACGAGCCGGAGGTGAAGTCGTAGCCGCCATTGGGCTGGGTGGTGAGGATGTCCTCGCCCGGCGCGCTGAGCACGCCCGCCGGCGCTGGCGTGGCGGCGCTGCTGCGCACCACGATCACCCCGGGAATGCCGTCGGGAAAGCCGTCCAGGCGGCCGTTGGGCGGCATTGCCGCGACCACGATGCGGCCGTCGCGCAGCAACTGCTCCAGCAGCTTGCGCAGCAGCGGGTCGGCCGGGCCGCCCAGGCTGAGATTGACGATGCGGGCACGGGTATCGCCGATCGCCGCCAGCGCCTTGGCCAGGGTGAAGGAGTTGCAGCCGGCGCCGGCGCCGGCGCCGGGGCGCTGCGGATACCAGCAGGCCTTGTACACGTCGAGCATCGCCTTCGGCGCGATGCCGACGATGCCCAGGTGGTTGTTGCTGCCGGCGGCGATGATGCCGGCGACCTCGGTGCCGTGGTGGTCGCGGTTGAACGCGCCCGGATCGGCGGCGACCAGGTCGCGGGTGCTGCGCAGGCGCCCGCGCAGGTCCGGATGGGCGGTGTCCACGCCGGTGTCGACGATCGCCACGTCCACGCCCTGGCCCTGGCTCAGCGCCTGCGCGGTGGCCGCGTTGGTGGCGGCGAAGCCGCGCTGCATGTCCACGTAGGGGTCGTTGTAGCGCAGCGGCTGCGTCGGCGCGGCCGCGGCCGCGGCCTGGCCGTCGGCCGAATAGGTGCCGAAGTCCTGCAGCGGCTGCGACAGCGCCACGCGGTCGTCCTTGGCCAGTTGCGCCAGCAGCGCCGCGCGGTCGCTGCCCGGCGCCGGCTCCAGCACCACGCAGTACAGCCCCAGCGCCTTGATCGGCCAGCCGGCCACCTGGCGCAGGCCGTAGCGCGTGTTCAGCGCCTCCAGGGTGGCCACCGCCTGGGTGCCGGCGCCGTAGTAGCGTGCGGCGGCGTAGCCGAGCAGGTTGGAGCCGGCGTGGCGGCTCGGCGCGGCCATCGGGTTGGCCACGGCGAGGACGATCTGGCGCTGGCTGTCCAGCGCCGGCGACGGATCCAGGCTGGGCGCCTTGGCCGCGGCCGCGGGATCGGTGACTGCCGCCGGCGCGGCATGGGCGCAGGCGCCCAGCCCCAGGCAGGCGGCGAGCAGGATGGCCAGACGCAGCGTCATGGTGCGGCGATCGGCTCGGCCAGGCGGATGCCGGCGGTGGCGCGCAACTGCTGCACGCTGCGCTGTGGCTGCGCCGGTGCACCGGCCTGGATCGGCACCACGGTGTAGGCGCCGGCGGCGTTGGGGCCGCCGATCACCCGCAGCTGCAGCTTGCGCAGCAGCGCGTCCCAGTCGGCCAGGGTCATGCGCGCATCCGGCACCACCCGGATCGCGTTGGCCGCCAGCGGCTGCGCGGCGTCGCTGAGGGTGCGGTAGGCGGCGCTGCGCTCGTGCTCGGCGGACAGGCGCATGCCCAGCACGCCCAGGCCCACCGCCTGCAGCAGGGCGGCGGCGACCAGCGCCCGCGTGGTCCAACTGGCGCGGCGGCGCGGCGGCTGCGCCTGCGGCAGCGGCGCGTCCAGGCGCTGCAACAGGCGCTGCAGTCCGGCCTCGGCGTCCACCGGCACGTCGCTGGGCAGGGTCATGGCCATGCGCAGGCGGTTCTGCTGGGCGAACTCGGCGCTGCAGTGCCGGCACTTGGCCAGGTGCGCGACCAGCCACTCGTTTTCTTGTTCCGTGGCGCTGTCCTGCAGCACCCACGGCATCAGTTCCCAGGCATGCGCGCACTCGTTGCCCGGCTCGTTGAAGCCCGTTTTCATCACGCGCTCTCCGTCAGCGTGGACGCGCCGCCGGCCAATCCCGGCAGCACGTTGCGAAGCTTGACCCGGGCATGGAACAGCCGGGCCTTGATGGTGCCCACCGGGCACTGCATGATCGCGGCGACCTCTTCCAGCTTGTGGCCGAGGCCGTAGACCAGTTCCACCACCAGGCGCTGGTCGGGCGACAAACGTTCCAGGCCCTTGCCGAGCCAGTCGCGCAGTTCGCGGTCCTCGTCCGGGTCGGCCGCCGCGGCGTGGTCCTCGGCCAGCGCGCCGTCGTCGATCGCCTCGTCGCTGTGGTGGCGGATCGCCTTGAGCCCGCAGCGGTAGGCGATGCCCATGATCCAGGTCGAGACCTGCGAGTCGCCGCGGAAGTCGCCGGCCTTCTGCCAGACGATCCAGAAGCAGTCGTTGATCGCTTCCTCGATGATGTCCGGGCGCCGGGTCAGCCGCGACAGGAACCGGCACAGGCGGCCGTGGTAGGCGCGGTACAGGCGGGCCAGCGCCTCGCGGTCGCTGGCCGCCATGCGCCGGAGCAGCATGCGGTCGGTGGCATCGCCGAGCAGGTCGGTGTCGTTCATGGGGGCAGGGGTGGCAACGGGCACCGGTATGTGCCGGGGCGGCACGGAAAGGTTGCGCTCGAATCAGAAGCTGCGCGAGACGCTGGCCACCCACGGCCACAGGCCGCGGTCGGTATAGCCGGTGTGGGCGTTGCCGAACACGCGGTCCATCTCCACGCTCCAGCGCCCGGCGTTCCAGATCAGCCCGGCGTGACCATAGTGGTAGTGCGCGGTGGACACCAGCCCGTACAGGGCCGGCGGCGCCTGGCTGATCCCGACACCCGCCGCCAGCGACAGCGGGCCGGCCAGCGGCTGGTGCGCGGTCAGGTCGAGCGCCCCGTACCAGCGCTGGTGCAGGCCGCTGTCGGGCATGCGGAAGGCGGCCAGCGACAGGCTGAGGCGGTCGCGGTAGCTCCAGCCCAGGCTGAACTCGTCGCGGTTGAACAGGCGGTCGGCGCGCGTGCCGGGGTAGCGGTACAGCAGCGCCTCGGCCTGTAGCTGCCAGCTGTCGGACAGGGTCCAACTGCGCGACAGGCCGACGCTGCCCATCAGCACCTTGCCCGGCGCATCCAGCGCCACGCTGGCCGAGCCGCTCAGCGACCAGCCCGGCGCCGGCAGCCAGAACAGCGCGCCCTGCAGGGTCGGGGCATTGCGGGTCACGGCGATGCCGCGGTCGACCAGTTGCGAGCTGATCCCGGCCGCGCCGCCGACGTCGCCGGCCAGCGCGGCAGGGGCGTGCAGCGCTGCGAGCGCCAGGCCCAGGGCCAGGGCCAGGGCCGCCGGTCCGGCGCCTGGACGCGCCGACGGCCGGAGCGCGCTTCTGCGACGGCCCGCGTGCATGTTCAGCATGCGCGGCCCGCACTGCGGCGCCGCGTTGCGGCGCGGGGCAGGGACGGGGCACCAATGACGGCTGGGGGCACACGCACGGCGGTTCGATGCTCGCAGGTCAGGGGAACGGCACGGGCGCGGCGCGATGGCCGGCCCGTCGGGCGCCGAATATGACCGGATCGGGCAGTCAGTTCAATGCAGGCTGTGCAGATAGGTGATCAGGTCCTGCAACTGCTTGGTGTCGTCGAGCCCGTCGTACTTCATCTTGCTGCCGGGCAGGGCCTTGGACGCCGGCTGCGACAGGTAGCTGCGCAGCTTGTCGTCGCTCCAGGTCCACTGGCTCTGCTTCATCGCGTCGGAGTAGTTGTAATCGGACACGCTGCCGGCGCGGCGTCCGACCACGCCGAACAGGGTCGGGCCTTTCTTGTTCTTGGCCGGGGCGGCGCTGTGGCACTCGGCGCATTCGCTGGCGAACACGCTGGCACCGGGCGTGCCGCCGGCGGCGTGCGCGCTCGACGCCAGCGCGGCGGCCAGCGGCAGCAGGCCGGCCAACAGGCGGCGCAGGGGGAGGGCAGTGGCGGGTTTCATGCGGGAAGCTCCGTGCGGGGGAATCAGAACGCGAGGCTCAGGCTCAGCGCGAACTGGTTGAGGTCGCGCGGGCGGGTGACCGGGATGGCGCCGAACACGTTGCCGGTGCTGCCGTTGAACTTGCTGAAACGGAACCAGGTCGCGGACAAGCGCAGGTTGGAGATCGACGAGTAGCTGTCGTCCTTGCCGAACGGCGCCCACGAGGCGCTGATCAGGTTGCTGGTGGTGTCCGGCGCGCCGTACGGGCGGTAGCGGAACGGATCGTCCGAGCCGCTGTTGATGAAGTGCGCCAGCAGCAGGCTGTAGCTCTGCCTGTAGGTGTAGTTGAGGCTGATCGACTGGTCGCGGACGCTGGCCCGGCGCGGGCCGGCCAGGGCCGGATTGGTCGGGTCGATCAGCGCGCTGCCGTAGCGGCGGCGTTCGTAGATGTTGAGGTAGCCGAGCTTGAGGATGTGCTCGCGGGTGCCCAGGAACTGGTAGTTGAGGTCGTAGCCGAGATCGGTGAAGTCGTCGCGCGGACCGGTGCTGCGCGGCAGCTGCCGGCGCGTGGTCAGCGCGACCACGCCGGCGGAGAAGAACTGCCGCTTGAGGTCCTTCAAGTAGCTCAGGCGCAGGTAGCCGGTATCGCTGAGCTTGCCCGGATCGCCGCCGACGGCGTAGCCCAGGTCGTCCTGGGTCGACACCGGCAGGGCGGTGTAGGTGCCCAGTTCGCCGTACCAGTTGCGGTCGTACAGGCCGTAGACGCTGCTGCCGATCACCCGGTTGGACAGCGACGACTGGTTGAGCAGGGTGGTCGAGCTGGCGTAGGCCGAGGCCGGGCCCAGGCCGGAGGCATTGGGCAGCATGCCGATCGGATCCTGGCTGCCGGGGTTGTTGTTGACGCTGACGCCGAGCAGCGCGTCCTTGCCGCCGACCTGGAAGCGCTTGAGCACCGCGCGCAGGTCCACGTTGTCCAGGCGCGTGCTGTAGTCGTTGCTGCCGTTGTTGCTGGTGGCGACCTTGACGTAACCGCCGACGTTGTCGGTGATGCGCCCGGCCAGGTACAGGTCGGCCTCGCTGAAGCGGGTGCGGCTCTCGCCGCGCGCCGGCACGCTGCGGTTGGCGGTGAGCTGCGCCGAGACCGGGACCTTGGTGCCGTTGCCGTCGCTGTCGGTGTAGCCGCCGAGCTTGAAGCGCATGCCGTACGGGGTCAGCGCCGGGCCGTAGGCGCCGATGTGGCAGTCGGCGCAGGAGGAGCCGGTCTGCCGCGCGAACGCCGGCACCGCCGCCGCGCGCGGGCTCAGCACCAGCAGCAGCGAGCCCAGCGCCGACCACAGCAGCGCCTGCTCGGCGCCGCGCGTCCTGTCGCTGCGGGAGGAGGTGGAGAGGGACGACGGGGCCTGGTGCATGCGGGGAGTCCTTTGGCGGGTGGGTGCGGCGACGGACGCGAACGAGAGAGGGAAGGGCGGCTCAGCGGCGGCGCAGGAACGGCAGCATCCGTTGCAGCACGGCATCGCGGCGCACGAGGTGGTGCCACAGCGCCGCGCCGATGTGCAGCAGGATCAGCGCCAGCAGCAGCCAGGCCGCATCCACGTGCCAGGCACCGAGGCGGTCGGCCAGGTCGGGATCGGGCGCGACCAGCGCCGGCAGGGTGGCGCCGAACAGATGCACCGGCTTGCCCATCGACTGGCTCAGCGCCCAGCCCAGCAGCGGCAGGGTCAGCAGCAGCGCGTACATCACCACGTGGGTGGCGCCGGCCAGCAAGCGCATCAGTGCCGAGCCGGCCTCCGGATCGTGGCGCTTGCCCAGGCGTATCCGCAGCGCCACGCGCAGGCAGAACAGGCCGAGCACGAACAGGCCGAAGTGGCGGTGGCCTTCCAGCAGCCACTGCCGCCACATGCGGCCGTCGACCTCTTCGCGCAGCAGGATCAGGCCCGCCGCCAGCACCAGGCACAGTACGGTGAGCCAGTGCAGCCACACCATCGGCCGCGGCAATGCCGCCGGCGTGGCAGCGGAGGGAACAGGCGGTGGCGGCGCGGCCGGCGTGGGGACGGTCATGGCGGTACGCGGTGTCCTTGGGCGAGACGAGGCGAAACTGCGGCGCGATGCCGTTGGGCTTCGCTGCAGCGGTGGTCGTCGATGGGTGCCGGCGTTGCGGCGAAAGGTTGCGTTGCGACGCGCGCCGGCCTCGCGCAACCTTTCCGCGGACGTGCGGCACTCAGCCTGGACACTCCGATGCGGAGCCCGGCTCGGGCACTCTGATGGCAATCGAACGAATCCAGTTGCGGACGCACGGCGACGCGCGCGGACAGCTCGTGGCGCTGGAGCCACAGCGCGACCTGCCGTTCGACATCCGCCGCGTGTACTACCTGTTCGCCACCCGCAACGGCGTGCACCGCGGCCAGCACGCGCACCGCCATCTCAACCAGTTGGCGGTGGCGCTGCACGGCTCGGTGTCGTTCCTGCTCGACGACGGCAGCGGCCCGGTGCAGGTGGTGCTGGACGATCCGTGCCAGGGCCTGCTGCTCGGCAGCATGGTCTGGCGCGATCTCTACGACTTCAGCGAGGACTGCGTGCTGATGGTGCTCGCCGACCAGGCCTATGACCCGACCGACTACATCCTCGACTACGACGAGTTCCTGCGCGAAGCCGCGGGCATGCGCCGGCAGGAGGCCTAGCGATGGCGCGCCCCCTGGTCATCGTCGGCGCCGGCGAACTGGCGCAGATCGCCTGCGAATACTTCACCCACGACAGCGACTACGAGGTGCTGGGCTTCAGCGTGGAGCGCGACTACCTGTCCACGCCGATCCTGGCCGGTCTGCCGGTGGTGGCCTATGAAGAGCTCGAGCAACGGTATCCGCCGTCGCAGGTGGAGGTGTTCGTTGCGATCCCGGCCAGCGGCCTCAACCGGCTGCGCACGCGCTTCTACCTGGACGCCAAGCGCCGCGGCTATCGCATGGCCAGCTACGTCAGCTCCCGCGCCTTCGTCTGGCGCAACGTGGAACTGGGCGAACACTGTTTCGTGTTCGAGCACAACGTGCTGCAGCCGTTCACCCGCATCGGTGCCAACTGCATCCTGTGGAGCGGCAACCACATCGGCCATCGCACGGTCCTCCACGACCACGTGTTCGTGGCCTCGCACGCGGTGATTTCCGGCTATTGCGAGATCGGCGCGAGCAGCTTCGTCGGGGTCAACGCCACGCTCAGCGACCGGGTCAAGGTCGCCGCCGACAACGTGATCGGCGCCGGCGCGCTGCTGACCCGCGACACCGAGCCCGGACGCCTCTACGTCGGTGCGCCGGCGCGGGCGGTGGCCGGCAAGTCCAGCTTCGACGTGACGCTGTGAGGCGCATGTTCGCCTGGCACAAACGCGGCCTGGTGTTCGCCACCGCGTGCGACGGCGTCGGCGGCTGGATGCGGCACTCGGCGCTGACGCCGACGCCGCTGCGCCTGGATGCCGAGCGCCTGCGCATCTACGCCGGCTTCCGCGACGATGCCGGGGTCAGCCGCATCGGCTACGTCGACGTGCGTGCCGACGATCCGACCCGGGTGGTGGGCGTGAGCGCCGAGCCGGTGCTGGACATCGGCCGCGCCGGCTGCTTCGACGACAACGGCATGATCCTCGGCGATGTGGTGCACGGGCCGGACGGCCTGTACCTGTTCTATGTCGGCTTCCAGCAGGTGGCCCGTGCCAAGTTCCTGGCCTTCACCGGCTTGGCGGTGTCCACCGATGGCGGCGACTCGTTCCGGCGCCGCCAGGACACGCCGCTGCTGGATCGCGCGCCGGGCCGCAGCACGATCGCCGCGGTGCATTCGGCGCGCTACGAAGATGGCCGCTGGCGGCTGTGGTACGCGGTGGGCGACGACTGGGAATGGATCGGCGGCACGCCGTATCCGCGCTACCACATCCGTTGCGTGGAGACCGACGACCTGCTGGCGATCCCGCGCCAGGACACGGTGTGCCTGCAGCCGCAGGGCGAGGAATACCGCATCGGCCGCCCGCGGGTGTATCGGCACGACGATCGCTACCTGATGCTGTTCACCCACGGCAGCCGCGACGGCGCCTACCTGCCGGGCATGGCGGTCAGCGACGACGGCCGCCGCTGGCAGCGCTGCGACGCCGCGCTGGGATTGCCGCTGTCGGCCGAAGGCTGGGACGCGCGCACGCTGTGCTATCCGGCGCTGATCCGCCACGGCCAGCGGCTGCTGCTGTTCTACAACGGCAACGCCATGGGCCGCGACGGCTTCGGCGTGGCCGAGGCGACGCTGCCCGCCGGCATGCGCTGGGAGGACGCCGATGCTGTCGGTTAGGGCCTACACCGTGGCCGATGCGCCGGCGTGGGACGCCCTGGTGGACGCCTCGCGCAACGGCAATCTGCTGCACCGGCGCGGCTACATGGACTACCACGCGGCGCGCTTCGCCGATGCCTCGTTGCTGGTCGAGGATGCCGGCACGCCGGTGGCGGTGTTTCCGGCCAACCGCGAGGGCGATGCGGTCACCAGCCACGCCGGCCTCAGCTATGCCGGCCTGCTGTCGACCCACGCGCTGCGCGCGACGGCGACGCTGGAGGCATTCGAACGCATCGCCGCGCACTACCGCGGCATCGGCGTGCGCACGCTGCTGTACAAGGCGGTGCCGCATCTGTTCCACCGCAGCCCGGCGGAAGAAGATCTGTACGCGCTGCACCGGCTCGGTGCGCAGTTGCAGCGCCGCGACCTGTCTTCGGCCGTCGCCCTGCGCGAGCCGCCGCGCTTCGCCGCCGCGCGCAAGCGCTCGGTCGCCAAGGCGCGCCGCGCCGGGCTGCGCGTGCAGCGCGTGGACGACCCGGCGCCGCTGCATGCGCTGCTGGGCGAGGTGCTGCAACGCCACCATGCACGTCCCACCCACCGCCTGGACGAACTGCGTCTGCTGTGCGCGCGCTTTCCGGCGCAGATCGTGCCGTACGAGGTCCGCGACGGCGCGCAGTTGCTGGCCGGCGCGTTGGTGTACGACTTCGGCCATGTCGTCCACACCCAGTACCTGGCCTGCTCGGAGCAGGGCCGCCGCGCCGATGCGCTGAGCCTGCTGCTGGCCGAGCTGATCGAGCAGGTCTACGCGCAACGCCAGTTCCTCAGCCTGGGCATTTCCACCGAGCAGCAGGGCCAGGTGCTCAATGCCGGCCTGGTCGAGCAGAAGGAGCGCTTCGGCGCGCGCGCGGTGGTCCACGATTTCTACCGTTGGGAGTTGCAATGAGCCTGCCGCCGGCCAGCGTGCCGTTCCTCGACCTGCGCGCCGGCAACGCACGCCATGCCGACGCGCTGAAAGCCGCGGCGGCGCGCGTGATCGATTCCGGCTGGTATGTGCTCGGCGAAGAACTGGACGCGTTCGAGCGCGAGTTCGCCGCCTACTGCGGCAGCGCCCACGCCATCGGCGTCGGCAACGGCATGGATGCGTTGACCCTGATCCTGCGCGGCTACCGGGCGCTGGGCCGGCTGCACGACGGCGACGAAGTGCTGGTGCCGGGCAATACCTTCATCGCCAGCTTCCTGGCGATCAGCGAGAACCGGCTGCGGCCGGTGCCGCTGGAGCCGGAGGCGGCCAGCTTCAACCTGGATCCGGCGCAGGTGCGACGGGCGATCGGCCCGCGCACGAAGGCGATCCTGGCGGTGCACCTGTACGGGCAACTGGCGGACATGGCCGCCTTGCGCGGCCTCGCCGAGCAGCACCGCCTGCTACTGATCGAGGACGCGGCGCAGGCACATGGCGCGCGCCGCGACGGACGCCATGCCGGCAGCTTCGGCGACGCTGCCGGCTTCAGCTTCTTCCCCGGCAAGAACCTGGGCGCGCTCGGCGACGGTGGCGCGGTGACCACCGACGACGACGCGCTGGCTGCGCAACTGCGCGTGCTGCGCAACTACGGCTCGGACATCAAATACCGGCACCTGTTGCAGGGCGTGAACTCGCGCCTGGACGAACTGCAGGCGGCGCTGTTGCGGGTCAAGCTGCACTATCTGGATGCGGACATCGCCGCGCGCCGCGCGATCGCCCAGCGCTACCTGGACGGCATCGCGCATCCGCAGATCGCCTTGCCGCAGGTGGCCGACCCGGCCGCGCATGCCTGGCATCTGTTCGTGGTGCGCAGCGCGCAGCGCGATGCGCTGCAACGGCACCTGCAGTCCCAGGGCGTGCAGTGCCTGGTGCATTACCCGACGCCGCCTCACCGGCAGCCGGCCTATCCGGAACTGGCGATGCTGCAGCTGCCGCTGTGCGAGCGGCTTGCCGCCGAAGTACTGAGCCTGCCGATCGGCCCGACCCTGGACGAGGCGGCGGTGGCGCAGGTGATCGACGCCTGCCGGCGTTTCGGCGGCGTGGTGGCATGAACGTGCTGCGCAGCGGCGTGTACAGCGGCGTGGCCACCGCGGCCAAGCTGCTGGCTGCGTTGCTGGTGCTCAAGCTGGTGGCGGTGTACGCCGGTCCGGCCGGGGTCGCCCGGCTCGGCCAGTTCACCAGCCTGATGTCGCTGCTGGCGGTGCTGGCCGGCGGCGGCATCGGTGCCGGCGTGGTCAAGTACGTGGCCGAGTACCGCGACGATGCGCCGGCGCTGACCCGGCTGCTCGGCAGCGCGCTGGGCTACGCCTGCGTGGCCGCCTGCGCAATGGGCGTGGCCGCGCTGCTGTGCAGCCGCCCGATCGCCGAGCGCCTGCTCGGCGATGCGCAGTCCCAGCCGCTGATCTGCGTGCTGGCGGTGGCGCAGCTCGGCATCGCCCTGGCCAACTACATCCTGGCGGTGGTCAACGGCTTCATGGACGTGCGCCGGCTGGCCTTCATCCAGGTCGCCGGCGCGGTGCTGAGCGTGCTGCTGGTGGCCGCGCTGGCGCGTGGGCTGGGGTTGTACGGGGCGTTGCTGGGCCTGGTGCTGGGGCAGGTGGCCTGGCTCTGCGCCGGGGTGCCGGCGCTGCGGCGCAGCCCGTACTTCCGCCGCGAGATGCTGCGCATCCGCTTCGACCCGGCGATGCTGCGGCGGCTGGCCGCGTTCTCGACCATGACCCTGGCCTCGGCGCTGCTGCCGTTGCTGGTCAACATCGGCGTGCGCGATCACCTGGCCGGCCAGTTCGGCTGGCGGCAGGTCGGCGACTGGCAGGCGGTCAGCCGCGTCTCCGACGCCTACCTGTTGTTCTTCACCACCGCCATCAACGTCTACTACCTGCCCAGGCTGGCGGCGCTGCACACGCGCGAGGCGCTGCTGCAGGAACTGCGCGGCGCCTACCGCTACGTGCTGCCGGCGGTGGTGCTGGCCGCGGCGGCGGTGTACCTGTGCCGCGACGGCATCACCCGCCTGCTGTTCTCCGAGGATTTCGCCGCCGCACTGCCGCTGTACGCGCCGCAGTTGCTCGGCGACGTGCTCAAAATCGCCTCCTTCGTGCTGTCCTACCTGATGCTGGCCAAGGCGATGACGCGGCTGTTCGTGCTGTCCGAATGCCTGTTCGCGGCCAGCTACCTGGGCCTGGTGGTCCTGTTCACCGCGCGCATGGGCCTGATCGGCGCGGCCTACGCGTTCGCCTGCAACTACGCGCTGTACCTGCTGTTCAACGTGCTGGTGGTGCGCCGCTACCTGCGAGGACTGGGCTGATGGACGCACCGCAACCGCCGCCGCCACTGCCGCTGGTGTCGGTGCTGATCCCGGCCTACAACCACGCGCACTTCGTGCAGCGCTGCCTGGACAGCGTGCTGGAGGATCCGTACCCGCACAAGGAACTGGTGATCGTCGACGACGGCTCCAGCGACGGCACCGCCGAGGGCATCGCCGAGTGGATCGCGCGCCATGGCGACAAGCTGCACGTGCGCTTCTGGCCGCGCGAGAACCTCGGTATCGCCGCCACGCTCAACCACCTGGTGGCGATGGCCCGCGGCGAGTTCCTGCGCCTGGGGGCCAGCGACGATTACCTGTTGCCCGGCGGGCTGGGCGTGCAGGTGGCCTACCTGGGCGCGCATCCGCACAAGGCCGCGGTGATCGGCGACGCCATCGTGGTCGACGCGCAGGACCGCACCGTGCACCAGAGCAGCATGCGCGACCTGCACCGCGTGGACAAACGCCTGTACCTGAGCGAGGCCGGCATCCGCCGCGCGGTGATCCGCCACTGGGCGGTGAGTGGGGCGGTGGCGCTGGTCCGGCGCAGCGCGCTGCGGCCGGGCGCGGCATGGGACGAGGGTCTGCGCATCGAGGACTGGGATTTCTTCCTGCGCCTGGTGGCGCGCGACGCCCTGGGCTTCCTGGACGTGGCGGTCTGCGCCTACCGCGTGCACGCGCGCAACGCCAGCCGCACCCGGCACCTGCCCAGCCGCCTGGCCAACCTGGCCGAGTCGCGCCAGGTGGCGCTGCGCCGCGCGCGGCTGTTCGATCCGGCCTGCCGCACCTTGCTGCAGGCGCAGGCGCACTACATCGCCGCCAAGATCGCGTTCCTGCGGCGCAGTCCGCTGGCGCTGGGCGGCCACCTGCTGGCGCATGCGTGGCTGTCGTTGTTGGCCCGGCTGCGGCAGCGCGACCAGCCGGCACTGGCGCAGCGCAAATGAGCCGGCTGTTGCGCCTGCCGTCGGCCTATTTCGGCCTGCCGCTGCTGCTGAGCTGCGCGCTGACCCTGCTGACGTTCGACATGCCGCCCGGCTATTTCGCCGGTATCGCGCTGCTGGCCGCGGTGGCGCTGGCGACGCTGGGGCTGGACGCGCTGCTCGGCATCCGCCTGCCGCCGCTGGCGGCGTTCCGGGCGCGCGAGTACGCCGGCACCCGCGAGGCCTTCGTCGCGCTCGGCCTGGCTGCCGCGGTGGGGCTGTTCTGCCTGCTGGACCTGCTGCTGTTTCCGATTCCGTTGCTGCACAACCCTTCCGCCTACGCCGACCTGAGCCCGCTGCAGGCGCACGTGCGGCATGTGTCGAACATGTGCTGGATCCTGCCGCCGATCAGCCTGCTGTGCGGGCGCGCGCGCGGCGTGCGCAACGCGCTGCTGCTGGCCGGCTTCGCCTTCCCGGTGCTGGTGATCGACCGCAACCGGCTGTTCGCGGCGGTGTTCAGCGTCGGCCTGCTGCTGTTGCTGCGCCGCGACCCGGCGCGGCCGCTGCCGTGGAAACGGGTGCTGGCGCTGCTGTGCGCCGGCGCCGCCGCGTTCTCGTTACTCGGCACGCTGCGCTCCGGCTCGCTGGATTCGGTGGCGTTGCCGTTCGGCGCGCTGTACCGGGCCGCGCCGCAGGGCATCAAGTGGCTGCTGCTGTACATCGGCGCCGGCCCGTACAACTTCGGCGCGCTGCTCAGCAAGGGCTACGCGAACGCCAGTTTCCTGGTCAACCAGCTGGTGCCGCTGAGCGGTTCCATTGCCACCGCCGGCACCGGCATCCCGCTGGATGCGCCGAACATCAATGTCGGCACCGAGTTCCTGCCGTTCCTGCTGGCCGGCGGCCCCGGTGCCGCGCTGGCGGCGATGCTGGCGCTGTACGCGGCGCTGCTGTGGAGCGTGCGCCTGCTCGGCCGCGGCGTGGCGCTGTTCAACCTGCTGGTGTTCCTGCGCATCGCCTACGCCTGCGTGATGTCGCCGTTCGCGCCGCAGGCCTTCACCTGGACCAATGCCGGCTTCGTCGCGCTGTGCCTGCTGCTGCACGCCTGCAGCGCCTTGCTGCCGAACCGCCGCGATGCCGCAGCGGCCACGGCGTTGCCTTCCCTTTCCTCGAGCTGCCAGTTGCCATGACCGACACCGCCATGCACCAAGACGAAATCTACCTGATCGACCTGTGGCGGATCCTGCGACGGGAATGGCGCTGGTGCCTGCTGCCGCTGCTGCTGGCGTTGGCGCTGGCGGCGCTGTTCCTGCACGGCGCGACCCGCCAGTGGCAGGCCACCGCCTGGGTGCAGGTGGGCGAGTTCGGTCCGACCCCGGCCGGGCGCGACCCCAAGCTGGAGCCGTTCCAACGGGTGATCGACCGGATCAAGACCCGGCTGTTCCAGGACCAGGTGCTGCGCAGCGCCGGCGTGGCGCCGGACAGCCGCCAGGCCGCGCTGTACCGCGACAGCCTGAAGCTCGACCCGGACCCGTACGCCAACCTGATCCAGCTGAGCGTGCGCGCCGAGTCGCCGCGGCAGGCACGGCAACTGGCCACGGCCACCATCGCACAGCTGCAGGCGCTGCACCGGCACATCCAGGCCGGCCCGCTGCAGCAGGCCACTGCGCGGCTGCAGGAATTGGCCGCGGACATCGCCGCGACCCAGGCCGAGCGCGAGCGCCTGCTGCAGCAGCAGCGCGACGGCCGCGGCAGCGTCGAGCAGCAATTGCTCGGCAATATGCTGCTGTCGGAGAAGACCACCACGCTGCGCGGTCTCAAGGCCGAGCGCGAGGATCTGCTCGGCCGGCTCGGCGCCCGCTATACCTACGACACCTCGGCGCCCTGGGAGACCTATGTGCCGCCGCGTGCCGCGTTCCCCAACCCGGTGCTGGTGCTGGCCGCGGCGCTGCTGGCCGGGTTCGGCGGCGGCGTACTGGCCGCGGTGGCGCGCGACGCGCTGCGCCGGCGCCAGACGCGGCCAGCCAGGGCGACGGCCGCCATCGCGTAAAGGCAGCGCGCCGATTCAACCAAACGCCACTGCCGCCGCACCTACCTGCAAGACCGCGCGATCGGTTCGTGCGGATTCCGACAAGGGCAGGGCAGTGGAGAGGGGCAGGTGACAGCGAATGGCAAGGCCGGCGCCGCGGCGCGCGCGGCGACTCTGGACCCGGTGCGGCTGCTGGACACGCAGCGCGCCTTCGACAGCGTGGCCGCCGACTACGATGGCCCGCGCGGCAACAACGCGCTGATCCAGCGCATGCGCAAGACCTTGTGGGACACGGTGGGCACGCAGGTGCCGGTCGGCTCGCGTCTGGTCGACCTGGGTTGCGGTACCGGCCTGGATGCGCACGCCTTCGCCCAGCGCGGCTACCGCGTGCTGGCCACCGACTGGTCGCCGCAGATGGTCGAGCGCACCCGTGCCCGCGCGCAGGACCCGACCCTGCACGGGCGGCTCAGCGTGGCGCATGTCGGCATCCAGCAGCTGGATCTGCTCGACGGCGAGTTCGACGGCATGTACTCCAACTTCGGCCCGCTCAACTGCGCGCCGGATCTGCCGCAGGTCGCCGGCCAGTGCGCGCGGCTGCTGCGCCGCGACGGCCGCCTGGTGTTCTCGGTGATCGGCCGCCTGTGCCCGTGGGAGCTTGGCCATTACCTGCTGCGCGGGCGGCTGCGCCGTGCCGGCGTGCGTGCCGCGCGCGGCGCTACCGCGGTGGGCATGAACGGGCACACGATCTGGACCTGGTACTACCTGCCGCGCGAGTTCTATCGCGCGTTCGCGCCGCATTTCGCGCTGGAGTCCTACCGCGCGCTCAGCCTGTGCCTGCCGCCGCCGTACCTGGTCGACCACTACCAGCACCACCCGCGCCTGGGCGAGGCGCTGGGCCGCCTCGACGACCGTATCGGCGGCTGGCCGCTGCTGCGCGACATGGGCGACCACTTCCTGATCGTGATGCGCAAGCGCTGAGCATGGCCGTGTCTGCCGCCGCCGTCGAAATCTGCCTGGAGGGTGCGCGCATCGCGCAGGCCGCCGGGGCGGTGCGCGCGCCGTTGGCGTTGCATGCCGGCCGTATCGCCGCGGCGGCCACGCCGGCGGCGCTGCGCATCGCCTTGCCCGGACATGTAGTGCTGCCGGGCCTGATCAACGCCCACGAACATCTGCACGTCAACGCGGTGCCGCCGCTGCCGCAGGCCGCACCGTTCGCCAACAGCTATGACTGGATCGCGGCCTTCGCCGCGCATTTCCGTACCCCGGCGGTGGCCGCCGCGCTGGCCCTGCCCAAGCCGCTGCGGCTGCGCCACGGCGGGCTGAAGAACCTGCTGGCCGGGGTGACCTGCCTGGCCCACCACGATCCCTGGCATGCGGCGCTGGACGCGGCCGACTTCCCGGTGGCGCTGTTGCGCGACTTCGGCTGGAGCTACACCTTGCACGGCCCCGACTACGGGCCGCCGCTGGCGCACAGCTTCGCCGCGGCCACCGCCGCCGGCTGGCCGTGGATGATCCACCTGGCCGAAGGCACCGACGCGGTGGCCGCCGGCGAACTCGCCGAACTGGATCGGCGCGGCTACCTGACAGGGAACACGGTGCTGATCCACGGCGTCGGCCTGCGTGCGGACGACGTCGCGCGCGTGCTTGCCTGCAACGCGGCGGTGGTGTGGTGCCCGAGCAGCAACCTGACCCTGCTCGGACGCACCCTGGACCCGCAGCGCCTGAGCGCCGCCGGGCGCCTGGCGCTGGGCAGCGATGCGCGGGTCAGCGGCGGCCGCGACCTGCTCGACGACCTGCGCCTGGCCGCGGCCCATGGCCTGGACGCCACTCAGGCGCTGCGCCTGGCCACGACCGCCGCGGCCGGCATCCTGTGCTTGCCCGATCGCGGGCACCTGGCGCCGGGCGCGCACGCCGATCTGTTGATCGTCGCCGACCGTGGCGGCGCGCCGGCACAGAGCCTGGTCGGGCTGCCGCGCAGCGCCCTGCGTGCGGTGGTGCGCGCCGGGCGGCCGCGGATCGCCGATCCCGACTTCGCCGCATGGTTCGCCGCCGCCGGTGTGGACACGGTGCCGGTGACGCTGGACGGGGTACCGAAACTGCTGGCGGCGGAGCTGGCCGACCCCGCGCTGCTGGCGCTGGAGCCGGGCCTGGCACTGCGAGCAGCGCCGCCGCGCGCAGGCGCGGAACAACGTCTGCAGAGCTGCCAGGCATGAACGCCGTCCCGACCCTCGATCCGCTCGCCGCCTACGCCCTGTGGGCGGACAGCTACCCGGCGCAGGCGCACAACCCGGTGATGCAGGCCGAGCAGCGCGCCATGCTGGCGCTGCTGCCGGCCACGCTGCATGGGCACCGCGTGCTCGACGCCGGCTGCGGCAGCGGCCGCTACCTGCGGCATGCGCTGCAGCGCGGCGCCGACCACGTCACCGGCGTGGACCTGTCGCCGCAGATGCTGGCGCGCGCCGCGCAGGAACTGGCCGACGTCGACGCCGGCCGCTGCACCTTGCACGAAGGCAGCCTGGAGTCCTTGCCGCTCGCCGACGCCAGCGTGGACCTGAGTCTCTGCGCGCTGGCGCTGGGGCATCTGCCGCAGCTGGCGCCGGCCCTGGCGGAACTGCACCGCGTCACCCGGCCCGGCGGCTGGGTGCTGTGCAGCGACGTGCACCCGATCGGTCCGGCGCTGGGCTGGCGCCGCGACTTCAAGGCCGGGGGCCAGCGCTATGCGGTGCGCCACACCCAGCACCTGTACAGCCACTGGCACGCCGCCTGCGCCGCGCTGGGGCTGGCCATCGACGCGGTCAGCGAACCGATGCTCGACCCGGCGGACATTCCCGCCGGCGCCCATTTCGATCCCGCTGCATTGCAGGTGCCGGTGGCCCTGGTGCTGCGCCTGCGGCGCCTGCCGTGACCCCCGTCCTGCGTTCGCCCGCCATGCCCTCCACATCCAACACGCTGCTGGTCAATCCGCCCATCACCAAGCCGGCCAGCGCCCGCTTTCCGCTGTCGCTGCTGCATCTGGCGGCGGCGTTGGACCGCCACGGCGACAGCCGCATCATCGACGGCAACGTCGACCGCGACTTCATCGAGCGCAGCCTGCAGGCGCTGCAGGCGCAGCGCTACGACGCGGTCGGCATCAGCGTGATGGGCGGGCCGCAGCTGGCGCCGTCGATCGCGCTGTCGCAGGCCATCCGCGCGCGCTTCCCGGCGCTGGCGATCGTCTGGGGCGGCTATTTCCCCACGCTGTACCCGGACACCGCGCTAGCCGCGCCGTACGTGGACTACGCGATCCGCGCGCAGGGCGAGGACACCTTGCCGGAATTGCTGGCTTCCCTACGCGGCGAGGGGCCGATGCTGGCGCAGATCGACGGGCTGTCCTGGAAGCAGGACGGCGCCGTGGTGCACAACCGCAACCGCGCCTTCCAGCGCGGCGACACGCTGCCGTCGCTGCCGTACGAAAAACTCGGCGAGCCGCGCCGCTATCTCGGCCGCACCTTCCTCGGCCGCCGCACCGCCGCGCACCAGGCCGCGCTGGGCTGCCGTTTCCGCTGCACCTTCTGCGGGGTGGCGGCGATGTTCGGCGGCGCCACCGCCTTGCCGACCGCGGCACGCCTGGAACGCGAGCTGGGCTATCTGAAGTACGGCCTGGGCGCCGACGCGATCCAGTTCTTCGACCACAACTTCTTCGACCGCGAAGCCGACATGATCCCGCTGCTGGAGGTGATGGCGAAGCTGGAACTGCCGTGGTGGTGCTACGCGCGCGCCGACGCGCTGCTCAACCTGTCCGAAAGCACCTGGACGCTGGTGCGCAAGAGCCGCCTGCGCATGGCCTATATCGGCGCCGAGTCGCCCAGCGGGGCGATGCTCAAGGAGATCCGCAAGGGCACGCGTCCCGACCAGACGCTAGAAGTGGCCGAACTGTGCCGGCGCAACGGGGTGATCCCGGAGCTGTCGTTCATGGTCGCACCGCCGCAGGACAGCGAACGCGAGACCGAACAGACCTTCGAGTTCATCCGCGAACTGAAGCGGATCAACCCGCAGTCGGAAATCATCGTCTACGTGTACACCCCGTTGCCGGACAGCAGCCGCCACGCCAAGGACCGCGGCCGCCGCGCTGGCATGCCCTTGCTCGACCGCGACGGCGTGCCGGTGCAGTTCCCGCGCACGCCGGAGGAGTGGGCGCAGCCGCAGTGGGTGGACTATGCCTGCCATGCCGATGCGCCCTGGCTCACCGATGCGCTGCGCCAGCGCATCCGCGATTTCGTCACCGTGCTCGGCTGCCGCTATCCCACCGCGCAGGACCCGCGCTCGCCGGGCTGGGCCAAGCGCGGCCTCAGCGCGCTGGCGGCGTGGCGCTACCGCTACCGGCGCTACGACCGGCCGTGGGAACTGAACCTGGCCAACCGGCTGGTGCGCCTGCACCGGCCGCAGGTGTCCGGGATCTGAGCATGGTCGGGAATGCCGCCCGCGCCATGCACGCTGTGCAGCTCAACTTCGTGCCGCTGCCGGACGGGGTGACGCCGGAGCAGGCCTTCGCGCTGTGGCCGTCGCTGGCCGACATCGCCGACGCGGTGGCCAGCGCCGGCACCCGCGTCTCGGTGATCCAGGCCGCCGCGGTCGATGCGCAGCTGCGGCGCGGCGGCGTCGACTACCACTTCGTGCGCCGCGCCGATGCCGGGCGCCGGCGCCACCTGCGGCGCATCGCCGCGTTGCTGGCCGCGCTCGACGCCGACGTGGTGCACGTGCACGGCCTGCAGTTCGCGCGCGAGGCGGCGATGCTGGCGCGCTGGCAGCCGTCGCGGCCGATCCTGCTGCAGGACCACGCCAACCGCCCGCCACGCTGGTGGCGGCGGCCGCAGTGGCGGCGCTGGTACGCGGCCGCGGCCGGTATCGCCTTCACCTCGCTGGAACTGGCACGTGGCTTCGTCGGTGCCGGCCTGTTCGCCGGGTCCACGCGCCTGTTCGCCATTCCCGAATCCAGTTGCCGCTTCACTCCCGGCGAGCGCGACCAGGCGCGCCGCGACAGCGGACTGGACGGCGCGCCCTGCGTGCTGTGGGTCGGCCATCTGAGCGAAGGCAAGGATCCGCTCACCGTACTCGACGGCGTGGCCCGCGCCAGCGCGCAGTTGCCCGGGCTGCAACTGTTCTGCGCGTACGGCGAAGCGCCGCTGCTGCCGGTGGTGCAGCAGCGCATCCAGGCCGATCCGCGCCTGGCCGGCCGCGTTCACCTGCTGGGCCTGGTCGAGCACGCGCGGATCCAGACCCTGATGCGCGCGGCCGACCTGTTCGTGTCCGCCAGCCTGGCCGAGAGTTGCGGTTACGCCGCGCTGGAGGCCTATGCCTGCGGCGCGGTGCCGGTGCTGACCGATATCCCGGCGTTCCGCGCGCTCAGCGATGGCGGCCGGGTCGGGGCGCTATGGCCCTGCGGCGATGCCGACCGTCTGGCGGCCGCGCTGTTGCGGGCATCGCGCGAAGGCACGTCGCCGGCACTGGTGCGCGCGCACTTCGATGCGCAGCTGTCGTTCGCAGCGGTCGGGCGGCGCTGGGCGCGCGCCTATGCGCAGTTGCTCGGCGCCGCGCCGCGGAGCGCGGCATGAAGCTGGCGCTGGTGGTGCCGGGCGGGGTCGACCGCAGCGGCGCGTACCGGGTGATCCCGGCCTTCCTGAGCCTGATCGAACGCCTGGCGCGCGTGCACGAGCTGCATGTGTTCGTGCTGCACCAGGAGCCGCTGCCGGCACAGTGGAATCTGCTGGGCGCGCGCATCCACAACATCGGCGCGGTACGCACGCGCTGGCGCGCGATCGCGGCGATCCGCGCCGAACATCGCCGCGCGCCGTTCGACCTGGTGCAGTCGCTGTTCTCCGGCCACTGCAGCCTGATCGCAGTGGCGGCGGCGCGCTGGCTGCGGCGGCCGAGCCTGGTGCACATCGCCGGCGGCGAACTGGTCGCGCTGCCTGCGATCGGCTACGGCGGCCGGCGCAAATGGCAGGGCCGGCTGCGCGAGGCATTGGTGTTGCGGCTGGCGAGCGCGGTGACCGCGGCCAGCGCGCCCATCCTCGACAGCCTGCGGGCACTGGGCATCGCCGCCGAACGCGTCCCGTTGGGCGTGGACCTGCGCGCCTGGCCGCCGCGCCCGCCGCGTGCGCGCGGGGACGGGCCGGCGCGGCTGCTGCACGTGGCCAGCCTCAATCCGGTCAAGGACCAGACCACTCTGCTGCGCGCGCTCGCCGCGCTGGCCCGCGCCGGGGTCGACTTCCGCATCGACCTGGTCGGCGTGGACACCCTGGACGGTGCGATGCAGCGCCTGGCCGCGGCGTTGGGTTTGAGCGCGCGCGTGCGCTTCCTCGGCTTCAAGACCCAGCGCGAACTGCGTCCGCTGGTGGAGGCCGCCGATCTGCTGGTGCTGTCGTCGCTGCACGAAGCCGGGCCGCTGGTGCTGCTGGAAGCCGCCGTGGCCGGGGTGCCGACCGTGGGCACGGCGGTCGGGCATCTGCTGGAATGGGCGCCGTCGGCCGCGCTGGCGGTGCCGGTGGGTGACTGGGCCGGGCTGGCCGATGCGCTGCGCCAGGTGCTCAGCGACGACGAACTGCGCCTGCGCCTGGCCTGGGCGGCGCAATGCCGCGCCGTGCGCGAGGACGCCGACGGCAGCATGCGTGGCTTCAGCGCGCTGTACCAGCGCCTGTGCGCATCGCGCAACGCCGATGGGCGGCGCGCGGCGCAGAATGGCTGACCTGGCACACGCCGTCGCCAAATAGTGGCAGCGTCGCGTTTGTCGGCCGCTGTCAGCGGCTCTCCAAGCGCTCGCTCTGGTCGCGGCAAGGCCACAGGCGTCGGTCGGTGTTCGCATATCTGCGCATTCGCCACGCACAACGTCGTCCCGTCGTTCCGTAGGAGCGGCTTCAGCCGCGACAGCCTTGCCGGGAAAGCCTGGGCGCAGCTGATCCCACATGGGGACAAGAACCTGCTCCGCGTGTGCCTCTTGTCGTTTTTGAAACTCCCCGAAGCCGCTCCTGCAACCAGGCCGATCACCACCGCCGTGCCGAAAGGCGCACGTCAGTCCGACGACGGCGCATAGCCCTGCAGCGCGGTGCGCACCGCATACAGCGTGTCCATTCTTGGCACCGGGTGCAGCAGCCGTTGCAGCACGCGACGGTGCTGCGGCAGGCGCACCCAGTCCTGGCCCTGCAGCCACAATTGCGTGCGGATCATCTCGGCGCGTTCCTGCCGGCTTTCCGCCGACGGATGCAGGCGCTGGCGCAGAGCATCCAGCACCTCGCGGCCCGAACGCGCCCACTCGATGCCCGGCAATGCCGGCAGCCACAGCTGCGAGCAGGACACCGCGGTCAGGTCCAGCCCGCGCGCGCGCAGCCGCAGCAGCGGCGGGCACTGCGCACGCAATTGCGCGAGTACCGCCGGCGGAATCGACGCGCGGTAGTAGCGCAGCATCAGCCGCAGCGGCGGCCACGCCCACCAGGCATCGGCGCCGGTCACGACCTGCCAGTCGCTGGCGCGCATGCGCAGGGCGAGCAGGGCCAGGTCGTGCAGGTGCATCAGCCGCAGGCTGCGGCTGCATAGCCCGCCGGCCGCGTGCAACACCAGGTGGCGCATCAGCGCACCGTTGCTCGGGTAGGGATTCAGGCCGGGCATGCTGTCGTGCGTCAGGATCCGCTCACCGAGATCGACCGTGCGCAGCGGCAGGCGCTCCTGGAGGCGCACGTGCAGTTCGATGTTGATCGGCGTGTCGCGGTGCTCGCCCAGCGCCGGCACGGCCTGCGCCTGCGCCGGGCGGAAGGTCTGGTGCTTCCACTGCGCGAACTCGGCCACGTAGCCCAGCGCGCCGAGCAGCGTCGCGGCGCGCTCGGCCTCCTCCGGGCGCACCAGCAGGTCGATGTCGGCCATCGGTCGGTCGCCCGGCCGATACAGGCCTTGCGCATGCAGCGCCGCGCCTTTCAGCGGCACGATCGCCAGGCCGGCGGTCCGCGCCAGCGCGTCGATCCGCTGCAGCAACGCGGCGATGCGCTGGTAGCGATGCGCCACATGTTCGCGCTGTGCGTCCAGGAACGCGCGCCAGCAGGGGTCCGGCCACTGCGAGCGCTGGCCCAACAGCGGCGCCACGCCGTGCGCGACCGCCGCCGCCGCGGCCAACTGCCAGTGCAGGGCGCTCCAGTCCGGCATCGGCGCACCGGGGCGCGCCAGTTCGTGCGCCAGGGTTTCGGTGGTCAGGCGCAGGCCGCGGCCGATGCGCCGCAGCGGTAGCTGCGCAGGCGCCTGTGCCGATGCCGGCAGATCGACCGTGGCGGCCGGAGACGATGGCGTTGCGTTCATGAGCGCTGCACCAGTAGTGGGATGCGGCGGCTGCCGCCAGCGGCGACCGCCTTGGCTGCCGGCGCTGGCGCCGCGTCGGTCCGATGCTGCGCCGCGCGCGCGATCAGCGCCGCCCAGTCGGCTTCCAGTACCGCCCAGTCCCGCGCATGCGCCTCGGCAGAGCGCGCAGCCTCGCGGCATTGCAGCTCCACCTGCCGGTGCAGCAGGTCGCGTACCTGGCGGTAGAACGCCGAGTCGTAGGCGCCGCGGAACATCATCGCCAGGTCGTCGCTGTCCTGCCAATGCGTCTTGCGCCCGAGCTGGTCCTTGACCTGCTGGTAGAACACGGTGCCGGGCAGGGGATAGGACACGCTGACGCCGATGTCGTCCGGCCGCGCCTGCGCCACCAACTGGCGGGTGGCGAGGATGTCGTCCAGCTGTTCGTCCAGGTAGCCCAACTGCAGGAAGAAGCCGACGCGGATGCCTTGCGCGCCCAGGCGCCGGCGCGCGGCGATCACCTCGTCCACGTCGGTGCCCTTGGTCATCTTGTCGAGGATGCGCTGGCTGCCGCTCTCCGCGCCGATCCAGGCCTCGCGGCACCCGGCCCGCGCCAGGGCCGCGGCCATGCGTTCGCTGCACAGGTCGGCGCGGGTCTGGATGGTGAAGGGCACCGAGCCGTCGGCGGCGGCCAGCGCGTCGGCGAAGTCCTCCACCCAGTCGACGTGGAAGCCGAAGATGTCGTCGGCCATCCACACATGGTCGGGCGCGACGCCGCGCTTGAGCTGGGTCATTTCCGCGGCCACGTCCTGCGCCTCGCGGCGCTTGTAGTGATTGCCCCAGATCGGCTTGGCGCACCAGTTGCAACGGAACGGGCAGCCGCGCGAGGCGGCCATGTTCAGGCTGAAATGGCCGTGCCGCTGCTGCCAGAACGCACGGTAACGCGCGATGTCCAGCAAGTCCCAGGCCGCCGTCAGCGACAGCCGCGGATCCGGCGGCCGCGCGCCGATCTGCGCGCGTTTGAGTTGCGGCAGCACCGCGCTGGCGACCTCGGTCAGGCCCGCCACCCAGCGCGCCGGGTCGATGTCCGGTTGCGCCTGCAGGCGCGCCACCAGCTCCAGCAAGGCCGCGATGCCTTCGCCGATCAGCACCGCGTCGGCACCGGCGGCGAGGAACGCCTCCGGATGGTCCGACGCGTCGGAGCCGGCGACGATCACCCGGCTGCCGCCGGCGCGCGCCTCGGCGATCATCCGGCACGCGGCATCGCGCATCCGGCTCAGGCACATCTTGGTGAGGAAGTTGAAGTTGTCCTCGTAGAACACCACCAGGTCCGGCCGCTGCGCGCGGACCGCACTGCCATAGTCCTCCACGTCCTCGGCCAGCATCGCGTCGAACAGCGTCACCGCGTGCCCGTGCTGGCGCAGCAGCGCCGCTACCTGCAGCGTGGCCAGCGGCGGATACGGCTTGCCGCGTTCCCACTGCTTCGGGTCGTAGCGCAGGAAGTAGGAATGGCTGACCTGGATCTTGAGCATCGGCGGAAGGTCTCGTTCGGCGCCGCGGGGGAGGGGGCGCATGCAGCGGTGGCCGCGCGCAGGTGGCCGTGGCGGTAGGTGCCGGGGCTGCGCCGTTTGGTTGCGCGCCGCGCCGGCGCAACCTTTGGCCGCGGCAGGCGCACCCACGCTGCATTCCCTCACGCGACTGTTCTCCAATGCAGCGATCGACTTTGCGGGCCCTGGACGTGGAGGCGAGCGACCACGCCGCGCCTGTCGTCGCCGTCGGCGGCGCCTGCGATCCGTTCCATACCCGGCTGCGGCGCCCGCACACGCTCAGCAAGCAACTGCTCGGTGGCCGTTTCCACTTCGAGAGCAACAGTCCGGCGCTGCTGGCGTTGGTGGAAGCGGCATTCGGCGCGGTGCCGGCGCATCGCCTGCCGGAAAGCGCCGCGTTCCGCATCGAACTGACCCTGGTGGACCGCGCCGATGCGCCGTACGCACTGGCGCTGGAGCCGCCCCCGGTGCAGACCCATTCCGGCGCCGGCGTGCTGAGCGGGGTGATCGACGCGCACAACTACGTGGTGCTGGTGCCAGAACAGGGCAGGGCACTGGTGATGGTGTCCGAGGACATGCTCGCCCACACCTATCACGTGCGTTACGAACTGATCGAGTTCGCGGTGTTCGTGCTCGCCGCGCGGCGCATGGGCCTGGTGCCGCTGCACGGCGCCTGCGTCGGCCGCGACGGCCGCGGCGTGCTGCTGCTCGGCGGCAGCGGCGCCGGCAAGTCCACCCTGGCCCTGCACAGCCTGCTGCGCGGGCTGGAGTTCCTCGCCGAGGACGCGCTGTTCGTCGCGCCGCAGTCCCTGCTCGCCACCGGCATCGGCAACTTTCTGCACCTGCGGCCGGAATTGTTGCGATGGCTCGACCCGCAGACCCGCGGGTGGATCGCTGCGGCGCCGATCATTCGCCGCCGTAGCGGCGTGCGCAAGCACGAAGTGGACATCCGCCAGGGCGACGGCCGCCTGGCGCAGGCGCCGTTGCAGTTGGTCGCGGCGGTGTTCGTCTCGGCCACGGTGGCGGCCGATCCGCAGCGGCTGCTGCGGCCAGTCGCCAATGTGGAGGTGGCGGCGCGCCTGGCCGCGGACCAGCCCTATGCCGCGGGCCAGCCGCAGTGGCCGCTGTTCGCCCGCCAGTTGCAGCGGCTGGGCGTGTACGAGTTGCAGCGCGGCACGCATCCGGAGGCCTCGGTCGATGCGCTGCAGACGCTGCTGGCCTGAGTCGCCGCGTCGCGCGACGATGCCGGCAATGAGGGGCGCTGGCGCGCGTGCGCATTGGTTGCGCACGGCATCGATGGTCCACCGCGCGGACGCTCGCCGATGAGTGCGCGTCCGGATCCGGCCTCGCACTTGCTGCGCGCCTTCATCGCCGTGCTCGGCCGCGGCGAGCGCCTGCGCATCGCCTGGTACGTGCTGCTGTCGCTGCTCGGCGCGGTGGCCGGTGCCGTCGCCGCGGTCGCGCTGGTGCCGCTGGTGCAACCCGGCCATGTGCTGACCCTGGCCGGCCACGCCTTGCCGTTGCCGCATGGTTTCTTCGCGCAGACCCTGCTGTTCGTTGCCGCCAGCGGCGGCTTCGCCCTGCTGCGCTGGTGGGGCACGCGACTGGCCGCGGACCTGGCCAGCCGCCATGCGCTGGACCTGCGCCGGCAGGTGCATGCACGGCTGCTGCAGGCGCCGCTGCCGGCCCTGGCCGATGCCAGTTCGGCGGAGATCGCCAACCTGCTCACCTACAACGTCGAGATCGCGGTGCAGGGCTTCAGCGCGCTGCTGCAGTTGCTGGTGGCGGCGATCACCGCGGCGGTGAGCCTGGCCGCGGCGTTCCTGGTCTCGCCGATGCTGGTGCTGGCGCTGCCGCCGCTGCTGGCGCTGGGCCTGCTGGCCTTCCGCATCGCCGGCCACGAACAGGCCCGGGTCAGCCGCCAGTACGTCGCCGACATGACCCGCTTGTTCTGGCTCAGCGAGGATTTTCCGCGGCGCCTGCGCCACGTGCGCTCGTTCGCGTGCGAGGCACGCGAGCAGGAGGCCTACGAGACGATCGCCGGCCGGCTCGCCTACGGCTACGCGCGGCAGCAGGCGCTGGTCGCCTCCGGCCGCCTGCTGCTGGAACTGGCGGCCGTGGCCGCCATCGCCGCGATCATGCTGCTGGCCGGGGTGTGGCATGGCATCGACCGCGGCGCACTCATCACCGTCGGCCTGCTGCTCGGGCGACTGCTGCCGTACCTGGTCTCGACCCGGCAGAGCGTGCAGCAGTTGCGCTCGGCCGCGCCGGCACTGGCGCTGTGGCAACGCTATGTCGCGCTGGGCACGTCATCGCCTGACGCGCCGACCACGGTGGCGGCGCCGGCGGCTGCAGAAACAGACACAAGGTTGCCGTCGGCGGCGCCGATCGAAATCGAACGCATCGGCCTGGCGCCGCCGCTGGTTGCAGTCGCCTTGCGCGACCTGGTCCTGGCGCCGGGCACCCTGACCCTGATCAGCGGCCCGTCCGGGGTCGGCAAGAGCAGCTTGATGGATGCCCTGGCCGGCATGGTCGCGCCACCGCAGTTCGCCGCCCACTGCGACGGCCACGCCCTCGACTTCGCCGGCTATCGCGCCGCACTGCACCCCTTGGCCTATGTCGCCCAGGGCGTGCGGCCCTGGCACCACAGCGTGCGGCAGTGCCTGGCCTGGGCGGCGCCGGCCGCGAGCGAGGCGGCGATGTGGGAGGCCTTGCGCGACGTCGGCCTGGCGGCGCGTCTGCACGGCGACACCGGCCTGGACACCGCCGCGCACGGCGCCGGCGCGCGCCTGTCCGGCGGCGAACTGCAGCGGCTGCTGCTGGCCCAGGTGCTGCTGCGGCAACCGCGCGTGGCGCTGCTGGATGAAGCCACCAGCGCGCTCGACGCCAGCGCCGAGCAGCAGGTCTTGGGCACGCTGCGGCGCCGGCTGCCGCATACCGCCCTGGTGGCGGTCTCGCACCGTCTCGGCCTGTCCGCCATCGCCGACCAATGCGTGATGGTGCAGCGGGCAACCGTGGCGCCGTTGCTGCTGGCGGACCGCGCGTCCTGAGCGCGTCGGCAACGGCCCGCGCGGCCCGTGCCGGCGCGGATGGCCACGCTCCTTTCGCCATATGCACGTCCGATTCGCTAAAGTGCGCCGCTTGGTTCGCAGCGCATCGACGCCCTGCGCCCGATCCGGCGCGGGGCAGGCCGCCAGTCGCGGGCGAGGGCGGCAGGCGCAGCGCGATCGCCAGGAGCCAGCCTCGGATCGACATGATGACCAGCGGTGCCCGTGAACTGTTGAAGTGGATCGCCCTGGTCCTGATGACCGGCGACCATGTCGCCAAGGTGTTCTTCGGCGGTTATGTGCCGGTCGTGTCCGAACTCGGCCGCATCGCCTTTCCCGTGTTCGCCATCGTCCTGGCCTACAACCTCGCGCAGCCCGGCGTGGACGCACTCAAATCGTTCCGCCGGCTGCTGCTGTGGGGCATCCTGGCGCAACCCGCGTATGGCCTGGCCTTCGGCTTCTGGTTTCCGTTCAACATCCTGCTGAGCTTCGCCCTGGCCAGCGTTGCCATCTGGAGCATCCAGCATCGGCAGTGGGTGCTGCTGGGCATGTGCAGCGTCGTCGCGCCGCTGCTGGTGGATTATCAATGGTCCGGCCTGGCGCTGGTGCTGTCGGCCTGGTGGCTGTTTCGCGCAGCGGTCGACGCGCGGGGCGGCGCATCCGCGGCGATCGTGCCCAGCGCAGTGGGGGCGTGGGACGGACGCGGCCTGCGACTGATCCTGGTCACGGCCGGCTTCGGCCTGTTGTGCTGGTACAACCGCAACGGCTGGGCGCTGCTGGCGATTCCGTTGCTGGCAGTGCTGGCGCCGCGCAACGTCCAGGTCCCGCGGATGCGTTGGGTGTTCTACGGGTATTACCTCGGACATCTGACGCTAATCGCAGTCCTGGTGAGGGTATTGGCGGCGTAGTGCGTGCGGAGGCGGCGAGGCCTCCCAGGCTTTCTCGATTGACGCAAGCCACACCGCCAAGACCGTCGCTCTACCCGGGCCCGGCCGCCCCACCCAGACGCACGGGCGTTCGCTAACCGCATGAAGCAAAGCCCCGCAAGTGGGGCCTTGTCCGGATGGAGGCGATGTCACGCGTAAGCCACGCCGGTCGCACTCACCCCTACGGGAGATCGCACTTCATCTTTCCATCCACGTAATAGGGCTTGGGAACGTCCGGATTCTGGCTGGTCTTCTCGAACACCACCTCGAACGAGTTGGAATCCGGCGTGCCCTTGCGCGATGTGCAGGCGTCCTGCAACTTCTTCTTGACCGCCGCGATACCCGCTTCGCGGTCGGCGCCATCGGCGCTGTTGGTCAGATTGGCGACCTCGGCGAAGACCGGCGAGGCGAGGCCCAGCAGGCTTCCAGTGAGCAAGAATGCGTGCAGCGTCTTCATGGCGTCTCCTTGTTTTTGATGTCCGTACGCAGTTGGAGGAGCACTTCTCCGCACCGATGGCATCGCCTGGCGCAGCGGGCGCCTTCCAGCGCGAGGCCAGGATAGGGAGCAGCGGTTAAGGCTTCGTCGGGATGGCCGCGGCACCAGATGACAACACCGTCCGACAGAGCACCGAAGCGCTTCGGTGCGCAGCTTCACACGCCGGCCGATGACGTGATGAAACACGTACCGGCCCGCCATCTGCTCGACCTTGAAGACACAAGCCTCCAGCGCGACAGCACACGCTATTCGGTCCGCGGCGCCTCGTAGTTCTGGCCAGGCTGCAGCGTCGTCACGTAGGGGCCGTTCCAGTCGCGGTCGAAGATGCGCGTCAGCGTGTCGGCCGGGCCCTTGCCCTTGACGAACACCGAGGCGTCCACCGCGGTGTTGAAGTAGCTCCATTCCCAGTTGCCGGTGCCGATGACGCTGCTGCGGTCGTCGGCCACCGCATACTTGGCGTGCTCGACCCGCGCATACGGGATGAAGCCTTGCGGCGCCGGCGGCAGGCGGCTGAACTTCACCGTGATGTTGGGCAGCGCGGCCAGGCTCTTCAGATACGCCTGCATCGGTTCGCGCAGCGCCCAGTCGGCGACGATGATGTGCACCTGCACGCCGCGTGCGGCGGCATCGCGGATGGCGCTGTCGACCGGCGTCCACCAGCCCTTGGGCCCGAAGCTGCGGATCGCCGAGAGCGTCATCACCTGGATGCGCAGCGCCTGCTGGCTGGAGCGGATCATGTCGACCAGCGCAGGCTCCTCGGCAGTCACCCAGGCCGGCTGCAGCGCCGGCGGGCTGAAGGCGGGGAAGGCGATCAGCGGCGCGGCGCTGCCGGCATCCAGCAGTACCGGATCGGTGGCGGTGGCCGGGGCGAAGTCCGGCGGCTGCACGCCGCGTGCCTGCGCCTTGGCCAGATTGCCTTCGTCGGCCAGGCGCCAGCTGTAGTCGAAACTGGCGGCGAAGGTCTTGGCGAACCGTGCGTCGTCGATGCGCGCGCCGATCTCGTGGATCTGCTCCAGCGCCCGCCAGTCCCAGTTCTGGCTGCCGACGAACACGCTGGCGTCGTCGACGATCATGTACTTGGCGTGCAGCACGCCGCCGGTCAGCGTGTCGACCGGCAGCACCCGCACGGTGATGCCGGGCACCTTGCCCAGCCAGGCGACGCTGTCCGGGTTTTTCGCGAGGAACGTATGGTCGACCAGCAGGTGCACCGCCACGCCGGCGCGGGCGCGTGCGGCCAGCGCGTCGAGGACCGGAGTCAGGCCGGTGCCGGGCTTCTCGGAGATGTAGAACGCGGCGATGTCGATGCGCTGCCTGGCGCCATTGATCATGGCCAGCCAGGTCGGCTGGGTGCGCGGCACCCCGGGCTCTCCATAGACGCTGGCCTCGGGCACGCTCTCGACGATCTGGAACTGCGAGGGCTGTGGCCGGGCCTCAAGCCCAGTCGCTGCCGAGAGCAGCAGGCAAGCCAGCGTGGTGGACAGGACGCGACGCGCGCGATACGCACTGGCGAGGGAAGAAAGACGCACGTTGAGGGTCCTTGCGGAAGCTGGGAAGTGGATGCCGGACGGCTGTGCGCGTGCATGCTACCGGCAGCAGCCGTGGCTGGGCAGCCCGCGGCTGTCGCGTACCTGTCATAGAGAGGCGCGTGTAGCGAACGTGATCCGGACGGGAAGGCCAGGGCCGTGCGCGCCGACAGCGCGCCAGGGTCCGGGATGCCGCCGGTGCGCGTCAGTCGCAGCGGCCGCCACTGGCCTGATGACCTTGGGCGAGCAGGGGATCAAGACATCGCCTCCCCTCCGTATGAGCACGCCGCGGCCAGCGCCACTTGCGGTGCGGCCTTCGGCAGCAGACAGCCGCCGACGTTGCACCCCACACCCAACCACCGCGGCAGCCGAGGATGACGGCTCAGCCGCGACCGTCGGCGAATGCCGCCTGCGCCTGCGCGAACCACAGCAGCACCTGCTGGCGATGCGGCTCGCCCCAGCAGCGGACGAACTGCTGGGTGTGATGGTCGGTGGGGTCGTTCAGCGCGGCGATGCGTTGCGCGATATAGGCCGGGTCGAGGCGCAAGCCGCAGTCGACCTCGATGCAGTGGCGCCAGGCGGTGTAGCTGTCGGGAATGATGGAAGACACCATGGAAGTCCTTGAAGTTCGGCGCCCATCGCGGCGCCTGCCCGCCGTGCGACGGACTTCTGTCGTGGTCGCAGGCGAACCGCGGCTGACTGACGGCAGCGGCCGGCTTGCATCCATGTGATTATTCACTAATGTTATAGTGTAACTCAACCGATGCAATGCATATGCGACCTGGCATTTCCCTGATCCTGTTGCTTCTTTTCGCCAGCTCGCCCGCCACCGCCGCGGTCCGCCACCACGGCCCGCACGTGCACGGCCAGGCCAACCTGGAGGTCGCCGTGGATGGCACGGCGGTGGAGGTTCAACTCAGCGCGCCGGGCATCGGCATCCTCGATTTCGAACATCCCGTGCGCGACGCCAGCGAGCGCCAGCGCCTGGCGGCCGCGGTCGCCACCCTGCGCGGTGCCGGCTGGTTGCAGTTCCCGGTCGCTGCGGCCTGTTCGCTGCGCAGCGCGCAGGTCACCACCGAGGGCTACGCCGTGGCGATGGCCGATCCGGACGAACCCGGCCACAGCCATGCCGAGTTCCACGCCCGATACGCGTTCCACTGCGCGCAGCCGGCACGGCTCGACCACCTGCAGGTGCTGCTGCCGCAGCGTTTCCCCGAGCTGCACACGGTGCTGGTGGACGTCGCCACCGCGGCCGGCCAGGGCCGCACCGAGGTGGTGCCCGGGCAGACCCGGGTGAAGCTGCCGGAATGAGCCAGCAGCACGTTGTCGAACTGACCGAGGTGCGCTTCGGCTATGCCGGCGCCGCCGCGCCGGTGCTGGACATCGCCGCGTTCGCGCTGCCGCGCGGGCAGCAGGTGCTGCTGCGTGGCGCCAGCGGATCGGGCAAGAGCACCTTGCTGGCGCTGATCGCCGGCGTGCTGCAACCCACTGCCGGTTGCGTGCGCGTAGCCGGGCAGGACCTGGCGGCCTTGCGCAAGGCCGCGCGCGACCGTTTCCGCGCCGACCACTGCGGCGTGGTCTTCCAGCAGTTCAACCTGCTGCCGTTCCTCAGCGCCCGCGACAACATCGCACTGGGCCTGCAGTTCTCCGCGCGCCGCGGCCGGCTGGGGCCGGGCACGCGGGCGCTGGACGCGGAGATCGAGCGGCTGATGGTCGCACTGGGCCTGGACGTGGCGGCGCTGTGGTCGCGACCGGCCGCGCGCCTGAGCGTCGGCCAGCAACAGCGCGTGGCCGCCGCACGCGCATTGATCGCGCGCCCGCCGTTGCTGCTGGCCGACGAGCCCACCTCCGCCCTCGACCCGGTCGCGGCGCAGGCGTTCCTGCAATTGTTGTTCGCCGAGTGCCGGCAGGGCGGCACCAGTTCGATCGTGGTCAGCCACGATCCGTCGATCGCACCGCTGTTCGACGCCCAGATCGACCTGGCCACGCTCAACCGGGCCAGTGCCGGAGGCGTGCGATGACCCTGTTGAAGCTGGCCCTGGCCAGCCTGCGCAGCCGGCGCCTGGGGGTGGCCTTGACCGTGCTGGTGATCACCCTGAGCGTGACCCTGCTGTTGGGCGTGGAGCGGATCCGCACGCAGGCGCACGAGGGTTTCGCCAGCACCGTGTCGGGCACCGACCTGATCGTCGGCGCGCGCTCGGGCCCGGTGAACCTGTTGCTGTATTCGGTGTTCCACATCGGCGACGCCACCAACAACGTGTCGTGGAAGAGCTACCAGGACCTGAGCGCGATGCCCGACGTGAAGTGGGCGGTGCCGCTGTCGCTGGGAGATTCCTATCGTGGCTATCGGGTGGTCGGCACCAGCACCGGATTCTTCGAGCACTATCACTACGGCGCAAAGCATCCCCTGGCATTCGCGCAGGGCAGGGCGTTCGACGACCTCTACGATGCGGTGATCGGCGCCGACGTCGCCGCCGCGCTCGGCCGCCACCTCGGCGACGAGATCGTGCTGACCCATGGCACCGGACGGATCAGCCTGGCCACCCATGCCGACAAGCCGTTCCGGATCGTCGGCATCCTGCGCCGCACCGGCACGCCGGTGGATTCCAGCGTGCTGGTCTCGCTGCAGGCGATCGAGGCGATCCATGTCGACTGGCATTCCGGCGTGCGCCTGCCGGGCCACCACGTCAGCGCCGCGCAGGCGCGGGCGATGGACCTGACCCCGGACACCATCACCGCCTTCATGCTCGGCCTGAAGACCCGCATCGCCACCTTCTCGGTACAGCGGCGGATCAACGAGTACCCGGAGGAAGCGATGCTGGCGATCATGCCGGGCGTTACCCTGCAACAGCTGTGGGGCACGCTGGGCACCGCCGAAGGCGCCCTGCGCATGATCGCCTCGCTGGTGGTGCTGCTCGGCCTGGTGTCGATGGTCGCGCTGCTGGTGGCCACGCTGCAGGAGCGCCGGCGCGAGATGGCGATCCTGCGCGCGGTCGGCGCGCGGCCGCGCGACATCGCCTGGCTGCTGCTGTTCGAGGCTGGCCTGGTCACCGTGGTGTCGTGCGCGCTGGCACTGCTGGTGGTGACCGCGGCCAGTTGGCTGGCGCGCGGCTGGGTGCTCGATCATTTCGGCCTGGCGATCAACCGCATCGCGCCCAGCGCGACCGAGTGGGGCTGGCTAGGCTGCGTGCTGCTGGCCGGCGTGCTCGCCGGCATCGTGCCGGCCTTGCTGGCCTATCGCCGCACCCTGGCCGATGGCCTGTCGCCGGAGCTGTGAGCATGAGCCGCTGGATACTTCCCTTGCTGGCGCTCACCGTGGTGTGCGGCTGCGGCCGGCAACAACCCGTGGCCCCGAAACAGCCGCAGCAGACCGCGGCGGCGCAGCCGGCACCGATCGCCGAGGCGGCCATCAACCCACCGCTGGGCGAGCCCGACGCCGACGGCTATCGCGAACTGGACTGGAGCGCGATGCTGCCACCGGCCGAACTGAAGGCGCTGGAAAACAGCGACGAAGCGCCGGTCAACCACACTGGCAAGCAGGCGATGCCGCAGACCGGCACCTACAACACCGTGGCCGCCGTGCTGGGGCGCAAGGTGCGCCTGCCGGGCTACGTGGTGCCGCTGGACAGCGACGACGCCGGCCGCGTGCGCGAGTTCCTGTTCGTGCCGTACTACGGCGCCTGCATCCACGTGCCGCCACCGCCGCCGAACCAGATCGTGCATGTGCGCCTGGACAGCCCGATCGACCCGCCCGACATGTACAGCCCGTTCTATCTGACCGGCCAACTGCGCGCCGAGACCCTGCACGGCGAACTCGCGGGCACCGCTTACACGATGGAGCAGGCCCGCCTGCACCCCTATGAAAAAGGCTGACCGCCATCTCCCGCTGGCCGCGGTGCTTTGCCTGCTCGTGGCCTGCCACGGCGACGGCGACGGCGGGCAGCACGGCACCACGTCGGCACGAGCGCCGGCGGCCACGCAGGCGACCACACGCGCGACCACAGCAGCCGACGGTGTCCCGGACACCGTCGAACGCTGGGAACAACTGGCACCGGCCAACGACATCTACCAACGCCCGCCGCCGCGGATCAACGCGGCGTGGCGCGGTGACGCCGCGGTGATGGATCAGGCGGCGCCCGTCGACGATGGCCCCTCGGTGGTCAACGGCATGCCGATCGACCATTCCGGCACCCAGCGCGCCGCGCAGTTCGGCTCGTCGCAAGTGGTGAAAGGGCTGGAAGGCAAGCGCTTCGCCCTGGACGGCTACGTGGTGCCGCTGGAAAGCGACGACCAGGGCAAGGTCAGCGAACTGCTGTTCGTGCCGTTCTATGGCGCCTGCATCCACGTGCCGCCACCGCCACCGAACCAGATCCTGCATGTGGTGCTGCGCACCCCGATCGACGTCCCGGAGCTATGGGATCCGTTCCACCTGCAGGGGCGGTTGCATCTGGCCACCTTCAAGGGCGACATCGCCAATGCCACCTATGAGGCAGAGGACGCGTCGATCACCCCGGTGCAGGGCTGAGTGCGCAACTCCCCACGCTTGAAGCCGCCTAGCTTGCGTGTGACCGTGCTCGCCGTATGCGCGATCGCCCTCGGCGGGGGCGGCATCCTGCTGATGGTGCATGCGCACCGGCAGGCGGCCCCCACGCAGCGCACTGCGACCACCGCGGCCCGGCCCCCGATGGCTCCCGCGTTCCATGTCACATCGCTGCCCGACGATGCGGCCGGCAAGCGCATCATTGCGCTGCTGCACAGCGACCCCGCATTCGCGCGCGATGCCGCGTTCCTGATCGCGGCCAGCGTGCGCGAACGCTGCGCACCAGCGCATGCCGGCGAGCTGGCGAAGATGGCCAACCGCGCGCGCCTGCCGGTGCTTGCCGCGACATCCGACGTGACGACACGCGAACCCGACCTGGACCAGCCGATCTACCAGGCGATCCAGCGCATCGCCGCCGCCGCACCATGCGGCCGCGCGCTCGACCTGACAGCGACTGGCCTGCCGTTGCAACTGGACCCGGAACGCTACGCAGCAGCGTTCCCCGACAGCTACTACCAGCCGACGCTGGACAGCGTGCCGCACGAATACGCCGGCCAGCCATTGGGCATCCGCGCGGCACAGGAATGCCAGTCGATCGCCTACGCGGTGCTGCCGCTGGGCCGGGACGGCTGGCAGTGCAGGGCGCTGTGGTCCGGCATGCGCCCGCGGATCGTCAAGGCCTGCGAGCAGGCCCGCAGCGAAGCCGGGCAGGGGGCTGGTGAGGCGATTCCACCGGAGGTCGCGAACCGGCTGACGCCGGTGGTGGCTGGCTTGTTGGAGAAATTGCCGGAAGCCTGCCGCTGAAGGCTGCTGCTCAGTTGCGGCGAGCGGTGAATCGCGGCAGACACTTTCCGGAGCCGGGTTGGATCGGTAACGGCGATCAGGGGTGTTTATCCGGGGCAGAGTAACCGTCTGCTTCCCGCCGATAGCAGACGCGCTGGGTGCCTGACCATTGTCTACGACACTCCGGGCGATTCAGCCACTGGCATCGGGGACTGCGGTCTTCTGCGTCATGCGGATGATGACGAACTCGGCCGGATAAACCGGCGCGATACCCACATCGATGTACATCTGCCCCTGCGCACGTGTCTCGGGCGGGTTGTTGGAGGCGTCGCAAGTCACGAAGAACGACTCGGCCGCGGTGGCGCCGAACAGTCCGCCGGCCTGCCACAGCACGGTGA
Source organism: Xanthomonas sacchari (assembly GCF_024266585.1). Taxonomy (NCBI): domain Bacteria; kingdom Pseudomonadati; phylum Pseudomonadota; class Gammaproteobacteria; order Lysobacterales; family Lysobacteraceae; genus Xanthomonas; species Xanthomonas sacchari. The sequence continues at coordinate 2,677,768 of NZ_CP100647.1, read as the reverse complement.
GGAACGCGCCGACGTCACGGGTGACCGATGCCCAGGTCTGCACATCGTTGGGTTCGAACACCACCCATTGCAGGCTTTGCTTCAGGCTCTGCTCGATGTAGATGCAGAGCCGGCGCACGCTCAGGTAGGTCCAGTCGCTGCCGGGCGACGCCAGCGTGCGCGCTCCCCAGATCACGTTGCCGTAGCCGGGGAAGTTGCGAATGGCGTTGATTCCCTGGGGATTGAGCGTGTCCTGGTCGGCGTCATTGATCTGCGCGTCGAGCCGTACCACACGCAGCAGCGCGCCGTCGACGACGCCAGCGGGCGACTTCCAGACCCCCACGTCGTTGTCGGTGAACGCGTAGCGTCCCAGCACCGGCCCCGACGGCGGCATCGGGACCCTGGCGCCGGTTACCGGGTTGGAGATCCAGACCCAGGGGTAATAGAGCGCGCCATAGCTGGACTGCAACGCGGGTGCGGTGGTGCTGCCGGCTTTGAAGCTGCTGATGCCTGCCACGGTCTGGTCGAACGGCGGGTCGCAGACATAGAACAAGTTGCGCATCGACGCGCCCTCGCAGAACAGCAGCGCCGCACTGATCAAGGTCGCCTGCTGCGGGACACTGGGTAGGCCGCCCGCATCGGTCGCGTTGACCGTATCGGGCATTGCCAGCAGGCTTGCATCCTGAAGGTTGGTCAAGGTGGCCGTCGCACTCTCGAAATCCCAGGTCGCCGCTGCGCCGCCTTGCAGCGGCGTCGCCTTGCTGCTGTTGGGGGGACGTGTGTTGCCGGTTACCACCGCGCGCACGAACATCGAATTGGCGTTGATCGCGGCGGGCAGGGTGGTGCCCATGCTGCTGGCCGTATAACCGTTGTAGGTTTCCAGCACGTAATAGGATTGACCGAGGATCGACTGCAGCGCGAGGTTGTTCTGCACGATGTAGGCTTGCAGCGTGGCTGTGGCCGCGCTCGCTGCGCTCAACGATGCCGAGTCGACGACGATGCGGAGATTGAAGGAATCCGATACCGCGCTGTCCGGACCGCTGGCGTTGCTGATAGTGAAACCGAGCACGTTGGCCCAAGGGCCTGGCGTGACAGCGCTCAGCTTGATGCCGCCAGCGTCGGCGCTGGCCTGTTTGCCGGTCCCCTTGGTGTCGGCGACACGGACGATGTAGCACGCCGTTCCGCCCGCGTTGAAGAACTCGAAGACCGCCCACGACACCATGCCGTTCCAGACCAGGCCGCCGAATCGATGTTGGTAGGCGCCCCAGCTGGTGATCAACGTAGGCTGTTGGCTGGGACCGAACTCGGTCACGCCTACGAACACGGCGGTCGAGGTGGAAGCGCCCTGGATGGTGTGGGTGCCTGGAATTTCCTCGATGTAGACGCCTGGAGGATAGTGGTTGCTCGTCAAGGTCGTGCTCTCTCAACAGCCGACGCAGTTCGGTAGCCACGTATTGCACGGTCGTGGTTTGCAGTCAACGTGGTGCAGTTACCCCGACAGTTGGCCGATCTTGTCGACGAATCCGGGACGGTTGTCGGGACCAATTGATGCGTTTGTTGGGGTGGCTGGGGCAAATCATTGGCTGCAATCACTTGGGGGATGAGGCGGTGATTGACGACAAGAATTCGCCGCAGATTTAACTGATTGAATAATTGGGATTTTTCCTGGCGAAGGGGCGAATCCTTAGTAGGATGAGTCGAAGACAAGTCGCCACATTCGCGGCGAACTTCGCTCAAACACCACCAACTTAAGTCTAGTGCCGACAAATAGCCCCGGAGTCTGCGTTGGCGACGACAATCTGCCCCGCAGTTCTATCTGCGTGGCCGCGAGGCGGCAGGGCGCGACCGCCTCGACGGAGGGACGGTCGCTGTCTTGGCCGTTGGTATGGTGAGTGGAATGTCCACGATTCGACATCTTTCGGGTGTTGGCACCCGAAGCCAAGTGATTCGGATCTGGTCGAGATGTCCCGGTCGAGCCCGAACCTCGATCGATGGCAGCCACCAGCTCACGCTGCTCTTCACACCGCTTTGGAGATGTCCGCGGAGCACCAAATCCAGACCTTGGGCGTAGCCGCGTCGGATCAGGCATTCGAGTGCGCGCAACAGGCAGTCTCGCCCGGCAATCTGTTCCAGAGCGTGACTGCGCGCCGCCTGCAGTGATCTGGCTTGGTCGTCCAGCTCGAGGCCACAGGCCGCGATCACGCGGTCGATGAGGCGGCCGCACAGTTGTAGCATTTCAGGCTCGATCGCCGACAGGTTCAACCATATCTCATTGCTACGAGCAGGGCTGTGCGGTGCGATGAAACAATCAGGACGGGCGTGGACATTGTCGCGCAAGGCCACCTTCGCGTCCAAGCCATGGAAGGTGACCAACTCCAGCGGGGTTTGGACATCCGCGGGAAGTCCACGAACTACCTCTTCGCTCACTTCGCTTAGCATCGCAAGCACACGCGCAGGAAGTGGAACGTACGTCATCGGACGTTCCGAGCCTAGCAGGCACCAGGCCCAGCACTGGCGCCTATCAAGTTCGGCGAGTCCCGCCGCATTGAACTCTTCAATCTCAAGAGCAGTGGCATCCGGCAGCAGTGCGTCCGGGAGCGCCGCCTGGTGACGGTAGTGCTCGCGCCATCGGGAATCGCGATCGGGAGCCACCAGATAGCGAGTGGTGCGCTGGTCTCGGGCCCAAAGCCAGTAGGCTTGAAGCCAACCCTCTGCGTGCAGCGACGGAAATCGCCGCATCTGTGCCGATGCCACATCGACATCGAACAGATCGAAGCCGCAAGGGCAGGCACCCATTTGCTCGGGACCGCCGAGCAGCGGAAACAGTGGACGGTGGCAGCGCGGGCAAGACTCGATCAATTGCTGACCGTGCCAAGGACACTCGACGATTGATGGCAGCTGAAACGCGGCCGTGTGGTATCCATGTTGCGCGCACTCTGGGCACTGTCGAACCGGGGCCGGTCGATCAAGGGTGCCGGAGGTCTGGATCGGCGACCAACTCTCAGGGAGCCAATGCATTCTGGCGTACGCCGGGTCGACGCCTGCGGCCGTGCACAGGGCCATCTGTGCGCGGCCGGGGCGTTGAACCTGCACCAACAGGTTGATGTCCTTCCTCAGCCGGAGGCCGAGAGAGGAAACCAGTTCGCGCGGCTCCAATGCCATCAGGCGGCACACGCGAAGCAGCAGCCCGTACCCGGACAGGTGCGGGTAGATGTCGAAGTCGGCCCCCAACAACGCGAGTGGCGCAGAGCTGCTGGATACCGCTTCACGTGTGTTACGCCGCCTCATCACCTGAGATCAGGTTGGCCCGAACGTACTCCAGTCGCAGGTAGCCGCTCGCAAGCAGGGCGGCGCGCACGTGTGCTGGCGTCAGTTCGTCGAAACCTCGCTCCTCAGCGGCATTGGCAAGCAGATGGCGAACGGTCAGGGCAAATGTGGCCATCGGCCAGGCATCACTGGTCGGCAACTTGTTTTCGGCCCGTAACGCGATCACGCCCTCGAGAATCAGACCCGCCTGCGCCGCTAGGCGCCAGCCACTGTCGTACGCGCCCGGGGCAAAGAACCGGGAGAACGGCATGTCCGGCGTAGGCCACGTTGCAGAATGGTCGTACCTATCCAGGGCGTGCGCGATCTCCGCCAACCCTATCAGGGGTTGGAAGGCGTGGGTCGACATGAACCAGCGCCGCAGTAGGTGAGAGGGATAGCCGGCCCAGTCGTCATGCGCGTTAACGCCGGTGGCGTCGTTTTGGCGGACGAAAACGATGAACAGGCGCAGCTTCGCATCCGTCACCTGCTCGTCGATGTCAGCGAGATAGTCGTACTCAGCCCGCGTAATGCGCTGAGCGTTGTCGATGAACATGACCATCAACGGCAGGTCGGCTTGGCCGCATCGTGTCTTGACGAAGTTTACGATCCGGTCCTTGCCGCGTTGTGGTGTCAGACGATCGGAAGTTGTCAGGTTCAGTCGAGTGTTGAGCGCGGTATAGAACGCGCCGTCGCTGCGTCGCTGTCCACTGGGCATGATCAGGCGACTGGCGACGCCGATCGGCCTATTATCGCGATCCACCAGCCATCGCGACACGTTCTGAGTGAGGTACTCCTGGGCGCTGGTTTTGCCTAAACCGCCACCGCCGTAGGCAGGGGCGCCATGGTGGTCCAGTTCGACGTTGCTGAGCACATAGTTGGCGAACGCCTCGATAGGCCGCGTGGAGATATGAAACCCGTTCGGGACGAAGATAGGGTGTTGTTCCGAAGACATGTGAGCCTCCGCACGCAAGATTGGTTAGAGCAGAAGTGAGTGGCCGTCAGTGGTCGCGCGAGCCGTCGAAGCTGACCCAGCCTCGCCGCGGTGTGGGGACGGTCAGATCGATCGCCGGCAGCGGTGTCGGTTGAGGCGGTTTCGCGCCCGACGCCTGCTGCATGCGCGCCAGTTGGTCCACCGCTTTCTGGGAGCTGGACGCCAGCTTTCGCAGGTGATCCGTGTAGGCCTCTACCGCGCACTCGCAGCCGACAAACGAGAGCCCACCCTTCAGTTTGGTCCACTGCATGGCCAGGGTACGCGTCGTCTCGTCGTGGGGGGCACGGTCCCATGGGGGCATCGCGCGGACGAAGCCGAGCGGCACGGTGGCGCTTCGCATCAGCAGCAGCGTGCGCAGGTCATGGCGGCAAATGCGTGCCAGCACGGTTCTGCCGACCAGCTCCCATCGCTCGTCCAGTTCGGAACTGCGGTAGCGCACGTACAAATGGTTCACATGCGGCATTTCTCCGGTCTTGCGGTTCCCGTGCACGACCAACGGCACCAGTACGCTGCCCATCTCACGGGCGTCCTTCTCTGGCTCGGGCATGGACAGCGCGAATGCGCGTGGTGTCTGCATCTGCAGGAACTGCAACGGGCTCAAGCTGCCGAGTGCCGGGTGCGGAGTCGCGTTGTAGTTGGCCACCAGGACATCGAGCAATTCATCGAACAGGTGCAGTTGGATTGGAAGATCGCCGGGTGCGAAATTGCTGATTCGCAGCTTGCTCTCACCCAGCCGGGTGGCTGGCTCGAATCCGCCGGGCAAGTCCCGGAGTACGCCACGCTCCAGACGCGAGAAAAGCTGCTCGACTACCGGTCGCGAACGCGGCTCATGGGCGCGCCCAAAGTAAAGAATCGCGCCGTGCGCACGTCCCATCGCGTCTTCGAAGCTAATCGAGTGATGGGCCTTGGCATTGTCCATAGCGATGCAACGAACGCGTCGACGACCGCGATCACCGGTCAGTCCGCTTGGCATTCCGGCGCCGGGGGCATACTCCAGACCAGGGATCGTCAGCTCACGGCGCGTCCAAGGGTACAGTGCCCGTGCAACGCAGCTCGCCACATCAAGGTTGTTGTAGGCGCGGCCGACCCGCAAGGTCCAGGCCAAGATCGCCCGAGATTCGATTTCCACCTCGCACAGGAACCACAACTTAGTGATCCGGCGCTTGACCACGCCACCATTGGGCAGCGCCACGCCAAGTTCGGCTTCAATGTCGACCGAGTGTGCATCGAACTCGGAACGATCAAACGGCCGTCCACGAAAGGCATCCGCGAGTACGGTGAGGGAGGGGCCCATCTCGTCCAGCGTCGGTACCGCGATGTCATCGATACGCACTTTGCGCAAGTAGCGCAGCAGCGCCCGCCGGCCCTGGTCAGGTTGATTTAGTGGATAGAACGCGTGCTGATCCAGGCGCTTGAGCTCGGCGACGATCTTGGCGAACAAACGTTCAAAGGCCTTTGGTGGGCGGCCGGGGGGAAGCTTCGTGGTGAAGCCCTCGATCCATGTCGCGATCGTAGGTTGTGCACGGAGCACTTTGCGCATTGCATGTGGCTCCGCCATGGATGGCATCTGCGGGTCATCAGTGTCGTCATTGCCCTCGTAGGTGCCCCACGGTACGCACACGCGATAGCCGAAAGGGTGTCCGTCGCGTGCGAGCTGTGGGGCGAGCCTCGCCATGCGCTTGAGTCCGCTTCGGCAAAGCCCATTGGCCTCGGCGGCGCGGGTCAAACTCATTGCCCCGGTGAGCACTGCGGTCAATGCGGCGCAGCGGCGTTGGAAGCGGTCGACGAACGCCGGTTTCATAGTAGACAGATCCGGTTTGAACCATTCCTGCAGTTGCTCGGCATCGAAGAGCTCGGTTCGGTCAGTGCGCATGGCATACCTCCACCGTCGCCTGCGCACTGCCGGCGGTGTAGTCGACCAGACGCAATCTGCCTGCATGCACCATTCCCGCGACAACGGCACGCACGCTATCGGCGTCGACTGCCAAGTGCTGGATCAGGCCAGAGAGTGTGAGGCGCGGGCGATTGGTCAGCAGAGCCAGAATCTGGTCCTGGATGGTCGAGCGCGTCACCAGGCGCTGATAGGCCCATACGTGGTGAAGCAACTCGAAGCGAACGGCGCAGTCGGCGATTGATGAGATGAGTTCGCGCTCAGTAATGTAGATCAGCCGGAGCCCATGGCGCTCTGCGGCAGCGTCGAGCGCCTCTTGGTCGCGGATGGACACGATGCCGCTGGTGCTCCCGATGGTGCCTGATGCGGGAATCGCCAAGTAGTAGCGCTCTTCGCCTTGCTTGCTCCGAGTCCAGAACGAAATGTCGATGTCTTGTCGAGGCGACAGCGCGATGCGCCGCGGGCGCTCGACGTAGGACTGCAGGTTGGGATCGAACTCGAGCTGCAGGGCCAGGGTCAGGTGCAGGAACTCGGTGACGGTTACAATGCGCGCATTGCGCGGTGAGTGGAACACGAAAAGTTCACGACGGGTGCGTTCGCTGCGAGTGAGCTTTCGCGGCACGTATGGAAGGGTGGGGTTGGTGACGTGCGAATTGGGCTTGAACTCGTCGCGGGTGGCGGCAGTACCTGCGGTCATGGCATGACTCCAGACGAATAAGCGCGAGCGCGGCCAGAGGCCACGCGATGCGGGGTGCGCGCCGAGGGCGCGCGAGGAGGAACGCTGCGATGCGGCGGGAGCGACGGTTAGGCCGTAGACAAAGGTGACAGGCGATAGCTGAGCACCCGGCCTGTGATTTGGTCGCAATTCACATCCAGGCGGTACAGCCGACCTAAGACGCCTACCACCTGACGCCGATTAATCTGCATAGGGGAAAGTTGCTCCGCTTCGGCTGAAGCGGATGCAGCGCACGCAGGCTCTGCAGCGTGGTTAAGGCCGGCAAATTCGAAGGCGAGTTGCTCAGGTGAGCTCAACAGTTCGGTGTTCGGTGCAGGCACGGATTCCGGGTACACGTTCATCGCGACATCTCCTGACGCGCTGCCGGCAGGCAGCACTTGACTAGGACCCAAGAACGCGCGACGCTGCAGTTCTCTAGGCGGCAGCATCTGGGGCCCCGGTATCGGGGCCCCACTTGGGTCAACGTGACAATCGGTTTGATATTCACGATCGAAGTGGTCTGTGGGCACCTCCTAGGATTAGAGGGAGTGAAGAACAGACGTAACTGGTCCGCCCGCGACGACGCGGGAACTTTTTCGAGCCTCACCCTTCCTTTGGTGATCACCCAACTTCCCCGGCTGTCAGCGTTGCAGTCGGAGGTTGGCACTGAGATAGATCGCGCCTATCGCTGAGGGAAAAAAACCCCCTCCTGCATACAGCGGCCTGACGTAGCCGGACGATAAAGACTGGGCGCAGGTTACCGAACGTAGCAGCTCCTATCGCCACGCACAATACCTTTCAAATCAGTAGGTTTTCGATCCCGGGTAGCAACAATTGGAGCAGCGCGAAGCTGCGCTGCCTGTGTTCCGTATATGCCAACCAAAGTTGTTATTCATAGGCGCGACATATGACAACAAAAGTCGCGCTGCCGTCGTCCATCCTTGCCGTTGACGCGCCGGATCGCAGTGACGCCAGCCATCCTTCGATACTGTGCATCGCTGCCAACCACGAGGCGCATATCCTATGTGTTTCGACGAGCACACATCGAATTTCGCCAGCATATGGCGCAACAGCCAGCATGAGCGAATAAGGGACATTGCGGAGGAATGGGCGTAGCGGGAAGTTTCCCGGTGAACTGAAAGTCAAGATCTACGGGTGAGCGATTCGGAAGCGTTATCGTGGCTAGGGGAAATGTCCAATTTCACCTCATAAAGTAGACTTGGCATTGTCGCGGCGGCGCTGTGTGGTCACCAAACTTGCTCGTTTAAGTGAGGCATGAGCAAGATGCGCACACGGCCGTCATGCCGTGTAATCTGGCTGCATTGAAGCTGATGTTAATATGACAGACATTCTGAGCTTAACAATTCGATCTTCGCCCATCACGATCTACGTTCTAGAGCTTGAGAACGGTTGCTACTATGTTGGGCAGTCATGCAAGTTCGTCGAGCGGATTGCTGCTCACTTTCAGGGAAAAGGATCTGCCTGGACGCGGCGACATTCACCCGTTGCTGTGTTGTGCGCCACGACGGTTAGAACACGCGATTGGAAGGTGGCTGAGCGAATTGAGAACAGGCTTACTTTGTTCTTGATGTCTAAACACGGTTGGCAGAAGGTGCGTGGTGGTTTCTGGTCGAATGTCTGCGAGCGATCTACTAGTGGCGCCCTAGTGCACCACCGGAAGGCGCACATCCTCAAACATAGCCCTTAGTGCCAAAAAAGCATATAGAGCTTCTGGATTAGGGATGTTTATCGGGGGTATGAGGACGACTTAGAGTTCCATCGAAGGAACCAAGCGCGGATTTCCATCGTCTGAATCCGGGCGATACAATTTGCGATAGAGAAAGCCTTTCACCGTACTGAAGCGGATCCTTAAGTAGTGCGGTGAGATGGCAAAGCAAATGCGCGGGCAAGAACAGGGTGCGACGGATGCTCCTTCCAAAAGATATTGAGCTGGGCTTTTCATTCTCCGGCTATGATCAGAATCCTCGATTGCGCGTAATGGTGTTCGATCCAAGGGGCGGAAGCTACCCGCGCGGAACATTCTTCTGCGACGACGGCTTCTTCCACGCCGATGCAGATCTCGCCTTCACGGTCGTACGGTGCTCAGGTTGGCGGTCCATCGACGCAGACGTCCCATTCTCCGAGTTTGCTTGGGCTTCGCCTGCCCAAGTGAGAGTGCTGGGCGCGCTTCTCTTCTGTCAAACCTTTGATGGTGCTTGGATCCGGCTCTACCCAGTGGCCGGGCCGGAATTGGTGCTGAGTATGCATCAGCCTGATCTCTCAGATCGGGCCACCGTCAGCTTGATCAAAGAGCGATTGTTGCTCTCAGCAAGAGAACAGCGACGTATGCCGATGTCGAGCGGCCCCCACGTATCCGCAAGCGTATTGAGAGATCCTTATCATCTGCTGGACCAAGACATCGAAATGGATCGATTCGCGCCATCCTACCGAAGGATCGACCCTGCAAACTTTGTGCTAATGCGAGGCCTTCAGGCGCTAGTGAAGTCAGACATGCTGGGGCGCCATCAAGAGTTCGGCGAAGAATCAGTCATTGCTGCGTTCATTGCATTGGATGCTTCATTTTCCTTAGTACAGCGGAAGCTCAAGTTAGAGGGCCTGACCAATCCGTCGGCGCATGATGCAGCCCGGTGGCTTCATCGTAATCTCTACGAGCCATTTGGGCATGATCCGCCTGGGGAGCTAGAAAATTACTTTGACGATTTTTACAGCAGTAGAATCTCAACGCTGCATCCGGGCAATCGGTTCGGAGATTTTCCTTTTTCGCCAACCATGTGGGACGACGCAATTCATCTGAGATCGCAGCTAAGGCAAGTCTTCTCATTCTTGGTGCATGGAATGCATTTTAAGGACTTCGAAGATGCAGTCGACGACTATCACAAGCGGCACGTTTGAGGAGGCGTAACGATGTAGTCCATCGAAACATTTAAGCAAACACATGTGCTTGAGCGCAGGGTGAGTGGGAGCACGAGCGATAAAGGCTAGAGCGGAGCGAGGGATGCCGAATTCTGGCCAAGATATGTCTCGCCTCGAGATTAGGAAGATTTATCGGGGGTAGGGTGCCATGAATACAGTGAGAGACCCGCCTACGGTTGCTGGACTTCGATGCGATGGCGGAGGTGCTCGTGGTTCGGAGTCTGACCCATGCGCGTGTAGAACGAATCTAGGAACGCTGTGGCCGTGTTGATGGCACAAGCCGCGCACTCGGGTGCCAATAAGCGGGGGCCATAGTGGTGCGTAGCCGGCAGGAAACTGAATGCTGTTTGCCGCCCGGGGGTATAGGGCGCTTCCGTAGAGGTTGTTGACTCCTACTATGTCTTCGGTGCCAGAATCCAACCAATCGCGTTTGTAGTGAACCAAACGGTTCCGAAGGTCCAGAAGGGTCTTGGCTCCCTGCCACGTGGCGTCTTCCTGGTCGAACTCTGATCCCCCCGCATCTATGCCTCCGTCTCGAATCAAAAAACCTGAGCGTGGCCAACTGCACGCGCGCCGCAGTCCTAGCAAACAGTATCAGCACTCCTCGTGGGCAGAGGTCCGCAGATATGTAGCATTGGGGCCTAGCCTAAACTTTCTGCATACTAGGTGGATTGGGACTGTACAACTTAACCCCTACAGTCAGCCGAGTGAATCACAACGATTATTTGGCATTTCGCGTAGTGAGCGCATCAAGCGAAAAAGTTCGGCCTGGTACAAGGCGTCTTCCAGGGCGTCATGATTCGGGGCTCGCTGCGGCTGCAAGCGCTTGCTCATCAGACTGGAACGCGTATCGCCCCATGAGCATCCTGTGGCGCCCATGTAGTAAGCCTTGATATCCAGGGCCGAAAAGCCAAACGGGTTGTCGCGCGTAAAGCGATGGAAGTAGTAGTTCACGAACGACCAGTCGAATGGCGCATTGAAGCCCACGAAAACCAGTTTATCTCCCTCAGCCTGCAGGGACTGCAGCCACTGGGCAAAATGATTCATCGCAATGGCGGGCGCAGTGCCGGTTTTGGCCAGTTCACTCAACGACAAGCCGGTGGCGGCCAAGGCCTCGGGATCAGCGTTCTGATTCAGTGGCTGCAGCGTGCACGCGAAGGTCAGCTCATCGCGATCTACATCGCACGCCCCCAGCGCGAGCAGGCTGAATTCGCCGGGGATCGGTCCGGAGGTCTCCACATCGACGGAGATGAAACGTTCGGGTGTGTTCGGCATGTAAAGCAAATCCTCAATAATCGGCCGCTCTCAATAGCATTGCCTTGGGCGATTTGCACTAGGTCAGAGCCCCACACGAAGCGCTTAGGGACCCTCCTGGTCCGTCGCACGCGCTAGAAGGATTCCGGGCCGCCTATTCATTAAAATGAATAGGCTAACGACCACTTTTCTCAATTTCTGAGACTTGAATAGCATTAGCTAGGGACATACGTAGCACTTTAATCACGGAGTGATGACATGACGCTAACAAAACAGCAAGCGCGTGACTCGCCGACCAAGACGGCCAGCCACGGCCGTTTTAGTACGACCGAAGAGATCAAGCGCATCGTTTGGACTCAAGCTGCCGGGCATTGCGAGCTGTGTGGTACCGACCTGATGCACGACTATAGGGTGGGCCAACCCATGAAGTGGGGCGAGGTCGCCCACATCATGCCAGCTAGTCCCAAAGGGCCTCGAGGACAAGCCCAGCACAACGCCGAACAGGCGCAGGCCCTGACCAATGATCCAGCCAACTTGATGCTGCTCTGTCCCAGCTGCCACGACAAGATCGATCGCGACGCAGAGGACTACCCCGAGCAGGATTTGAGCAACCTGCATCAGGCCCATTGTGAGCGGATTCGGTTAGCCGCCTCCACTCCAGAAGGTGGCCGGGCCATCGCCCTGATCGTGCAAAGCCGGCATTTCAGCACCCAGAACGAGATTGGGGAGCGCGCCTTCCTCACGGCCATGTCCGCTGAAGGACTGGCCGCCTTCGGCCATCCTGTGAAGCTGATTCTGGATGCGCCTGGGCCCGCGGGTCGCGATGCGGCCTACTGGAAGTTGCTGGAAAACAAGATGCGCTACGAGCTCGAACACAAGCTCAGCCAGCGCGGCGGCTCACATGGCGATGCGCCGGCATTGGCCGTGGTGGGCGTGGCCGATATGCCGGCGTTGGTCCTGTTGGGGCAATGTATTGGTGATCGCTCCAACCGCGCGTTGTTCTCCTTCAACCGTGAGCACGGCCTGAGCTGGCCCGACCCCGGCGCCGCGCCGCCAGAGTATCTGTACACCGCGCCACCCGACGGCGATGGGCCGTTGGCCTTGGTGCTGTCCATTTCCGCCCAAGTCCCTGATCGGGATGTGCTGGCTGCCTTGCCCGGCGCGCGCATTGCCACGCTGACTATTTCCGAGCCCAGCTACGCGATGGTCAAGAACCGCGGCGTCATCCATGCCTTCCGCGATGCCTTGCAGATCCAGCTCAGCCGCCTGGAGGCCATGACGGCAGGGCCCATCCATGTCTTTCCGGCCGCGCCTGCGGCCTTGATGATCGAATTTGGGGCTCTGCTGACCACCGAACACCAACATCCCTATCTGATCTTTGATCGTGACAAGAACGATCAGGATCGTTTCAAACCCGCCTTGCCGTTGGGCCCTACGTCGAACACAGGTGAACCATGAACATGCACGTCAATACTGGCCACACCAAGTACAGCAGCTGGGAGTTTTTCCTACTGAGTGCGGCTGAGAGGATTTCGCTGAGCGAGGCGCAATACCAAATCATCAACAATCGCTACCAGCAATTGCAAAAGGTTCTGGATGCGGCTGACGATCCATTGTTGGCCGGGGCCCACATCTTTGTGCAAGGATCCATACGCTTGCGCACGACGATCAAGCCGGTGGCGGACGCGCCCAAGGACTTGGGCACCATCGATGCCGATGCCATCGTCTGGTTGCCCCATGCGCAGGGCGCCAGCGCGATGCAGGTGCTGGATGCCATCTACAAGCGCTTTGATGACGGCAGCCGCGTCCAGGCCAAGATCGAACTGCTGCGGCGCGGCGTTCGCATCGTGTATGCCGATGATAATCCCGGCTTCCATATCGATGTCACGCCAGCCCGCGCCATTGCCGGCAATGGGCAGGAGAACGGTGCGGGCAAGCTCGAGGTACCGGACCGCGAAATGCGCAGCTGGAAGGCGAGCAGTCCGCTTCCATACGCGACCTGGCTGCAAACTGCATCTCAGGAGCAGATCGCGTTGGACAGCACGCATCGCTTGGCTAAGCGCGATGGCCGGCTGGTCGAAGCTTCACAGGAGCCGCTGCCCGACTATGCGCTGTATTCGGAACAGGATCCGCTGCGTGCGGCGGTCAAGATGCTCAAGCGGCACCGTGATGAATGGGCCATTCGCACCCGGACGGAGGGGCATCGGCCGATCTCGGCGGTCATCACCACTTTGGCTAGCCAGGCCTATCTGGATGTCGCTAAGGCCTCCAAGGCCCGGGCATTGCGCCCGTTGGAGGCGATGATGGCCATCGTCCAGCGGATGCCGGCCCATATCCAGGGACATCCCGGCCACTACCAAGTCTGCAATCCAAAGGATCCGGGCGAGAACTTTGCCGAGAAGTGGAATCGTCCCGACGGGCAGCTTTACCGCCAGACGTTCGATCGTTGGCATGCCCATGCGATGTCCTCCTTCGGGCTGGGTCTGCAGACCTTCAGCTCGACGGCGGCCTTTACCGACTCGGTGAAGGAGAGCTTTGGCATCGGCGGTGCCTTTGTGGACGAGATCAACAATGCGATCCCGCCCAACTGGACCTTGCCTGGTCGTGCCGATACGGTGACCCGTAACGCCATGATGGCCGGCTCTTTCTTCGGCGAGGGGGTGCGAGGTCAGGGCTCGCAACAGGACGTCAAACCGGTCGGGCGCCTTGGCTAAGCCTGCGCAAAGTGATGTGCAGCGCGGCATCGCCGCGCTGCATGCGTTCTTGGGCCCGGATGTGGTCCAGACCTGGCTGACAGCGATCACGCCGCGCTACAACGAAGCAGCGGCTTTCACCCTCCCGCTGCCGGCGGACTATACCGGCCTCTCACGCCGGCTACGCATCGGGTTTCCCTCGCAGTTCCCCTCAGGTCAACTGGCTCTGCAGGTGACGCCATCGCCCTGGCTTCAGTGGCCTCATGCCATGGAGAATGGCATGTGCCTGCACGGCTTTGGCGAGCGCCCGATTACGGGAACACCCGAGAGCATTGTCTGCGACAGTTTGAAACGACTCGGGCAAATTCTGGAATTTTCCGTTGAAGGATCTGATCCCCATCGTCGGGCAGCCGAGTTCCAGGCGGAGATCACCTCTTACTGGTCCCACCAGCTAAAAAGGTCCTCGCAGAGCTTGCTGCTGTTGAAGCGCCCCACGCAGGCCGGGCCCTTGTATGCCTTGAGTGATCCTCGACGCGAGGTAATATCGGGATGGGAAACGCTATGGCTATCGGATGACCAGGGCGCCCTGAGGAAGCATCACGAACGCGTCGTCGGAGTGGCTCGATCAATCCGCGAGCCGCTGGCTCCGGCGTTTTTCATCAAACTGCAGGACTATCCTCCACTGAGTGTTCCCACGGCTGAAGCATTCTTGGAATGGCTGATGCCGTATCTGGATGATGAGGATATTCCGGCCTTGTTGGATTGGCTGCAGCGCAGCGATGATCTTCCCGTTCGCTGGGCCGTGCTGGAACTGCCCGGTGAGCAAGCCGGGCCGCTGTTTTGCTTCAACCTGCGCTCCAAGGCGCTGCAACCCCGCCGAGGCCCGCGCTATGGGCTGCGCGCCGGGCGTCGACAGGGCGCGCAGAAGACAGCGTTGTTTCCCGCGGTTCTGCAGGTAGCCACGCTCGACTTGCTCGAGCGCGCTGCGATCCATTCAAGAGAACGCGCCGGAATGGCCGCAAATCTGGAGCATCGCCGCGTCGCGTTGGTCGGTCTAGGTTCCTTGGGAAGTCCCGTGGCGATGTTGCTGGCCAAAGCCGGGGTAGGGCATCTGACATTGATTGACCCGGACAAGCTGGTTGGTCAGAACTTGGGCCGACATGCGTTAGGCATGGATGAGTTGGGAAAGTCCAAGGTAGGCGCGCTGCGGATGCGGCTCCAGCGGGATCTCCCCACCGTCCTGATCGAGGCTTACAACACCTTCGTGGAGGTCATCCTCACCGCCAAGACCGAGGTCCTGGACAAGGCAGACCTGGTTATCGTGACCAGTGCCGAATGGAGTTCAGAGGTAGCGCTGTGGCGCGCCAAGGCCAATGGCGCAGCGTGGCCGTTGATACAGGCATGGAGCGAACCCAATGCCTTTGTTGGTCATGCCCTGGTGGCGATTGAACCGGGCAGCGATGGGCGGCGATTGTTCAATGAGCGCGGTGATTTTTGCCAGGCGTTCACCCAGTGGCCTGATGGTGGCGTGGTGCCGCTGCCGGCCTGCGGGGAGAGCTTCATTCCGGGAGGCGCTACGGGTCTGGCCAGCGTGGTTTCGATGATCGTCAACAGTGCGATACGCGTGTTGCGCTCGCAAATGCCAACGCGGGCATGGATCAGCAGCATTTCTACCCCCGATGAAGTTACCCGGCTGAATGGGCACTACCGAGGCCCAAGTCTGGAGGCCGGCCAGATCCATGTGGTGTTGGAGCGCGACTGGCCGCACTGTCAGGACCGCCCTTGAACACTATTGCCTGGCGATGGCATTGGCCTCGGCACAACGTAGAACTGCTTGTCACGGAGACCGTGGCGCAGGTGCTGAGCGCACATCGCCAGCGTATCTGGGAGACCGAGCGCGGCGGACAGCTGTTCGTCGATCCGGATGATCCGCGAGGGCTAGTGCTCGCCGGCGCCACCCCGCCCCATCCCGCCGACCGGGCGGGGTGGGCATGGCTGGAACTGGATGCTAAGCGATGCCAACAAGAGATAGGCCACGCCAACTCCCAAGGTTGGCGTCTGGTAGGCTACTGGCATACCCATCCGCAAGTAGTGCCCAAGATATCGCCTGTTGATGTGGCGAGCTTTGCAGCTTTTGCTACCCGGTATACCATTGCATTGTCCTCTCCGCTGGCGGTCATAGTTGGCAAACCCGTGCACCCGCGCGGTATCCGCGCTTGGTCGATTCGAGATGGTCAACCCAAAGAAGGGGAGCCGGCGCCGGCATGAGAAACACCTTGGGGGCAATAGCAGGGCATACGACCAGCGCTCTGGCGGACGACCACGTCACCGGCTATCAGGTGCCGGGCAGTCCACTCAACCCTGTTGCGGCGGTAGAGGCGGTGATGGACCTTCATTAGGCCGTTTCACCACGCGGTTCGATCATGTCAAGCAGTTTCCAGCCGGCGCGCGTCAGTCTCTTCAAGCAGTCGATGTCAGCTCTGTCTACGTGCATCGCAACGGCCAAGAGCTTCCGCGGGCGAGTGACACCGACGAACATGTTCATCAGGCGCTCAGTCGTCGCTTCATCCGTTGCACCCCGGGCATCCTCATCTCCGCATAGGAACGGCAGCAGAGTCTGCACGTCGAACTTCTTGTTTCGGCAACTCTCCATAATCAGTGTGGCTAAATGAGTCTCCCCCTTTACGGAAGCGACCGTGGCCACGTGGATGGGAAAGGAAACCTGTAGACCTTGAACGAGATACGTATTCGATGGGCCGAGATCCTCGCTGGCTTGCGGGGTGTCGTGGGCGAGCCAAGCCATTGGAACGTCAGCAAGCGAAGGACATACATCAATGATGTCTCCCAACTCTCTCGTGATGTTGACGAGCGCAACGAGGAATGACTGTTCCGAGGCCATATCGTAGGGCTCGAACACCAACTTGTGCGCAGCAGTGGTGAGCGTGATTTGTTTATCGCTGTGCGGTCCGAGGATGTTAAGTAGATCGCGCCAGTGCCTAGCCTTTCGATACTCTGACTTGCCAAAAGCCTGAACTATCAAGACGAGGGCTGCGCGAGCTGCCGATACACGCTTTTCTATAACAGAGCCCTTGGTCTCGGTGCCCGCAACCTGCATTAACTTCTTTGCGTTGCTCGAATTACGCGTCGGGTTGGCCGCGATGTCGTCATAGCCAGGGAAATAGTCGGGAATGTGTCTACCGACTCGCTGTTGCGGGTTTCCTCGGGACTTGATCGCGCACACTGCCTTAACCGGAAGCGCGTCTAGTTCTTCCTGCATGGCATGATTTGCGACCCAAGCACCAAAACGCGCGATGACTTGGTTCACAGTGTCGTCGCTGTACAAGAACAGCGTCGGCGGAGCAGAGGGATTCGGACCTCGGCCCTCGATACCTTGCCCTACTGCCTTGACGCTGTTGGCGACTTCGGCAAATTGGGCTCCAAATCGCATGCTGATCCGCACCTCCTGACTGCCCACGTTAGGAAAGGCGTTCGCAACCGAACTCCGACGTCGATTCAGAATGGCTTGGTTAACATCCCCGAACCGCTGAACGACTGAATTCTTGCCAAATATCGCGTTGAGAACTTCAAGCTGGAGCTCGCTCGTGTCCTGCATCTCGTCGATAAAAACGTTCGGAAATCGGTGACTAATAACTCCCGCGAGAGCCGGAACCTGCGACATGGCTTGAAGCGCGTACGCAAACATATCCGCATGCCGCAATCTTCCGTCCTGCGCCATCTTCTCTTTGAGTGCGCGAAGGTTCTGAACCATCTGCCCGCCGGCTGGCAATGGGACATCGGCGTCTGAGTGCAGGTCCAGGTTAGGGCCTCGAAAACGAACTTGCTTTATCGTCGATTCGCGCGCGTACCTGTTTATACCTATCCATCCTTTGCTAAACTTGTAAGCCGCTGAGTAAAAACGCTCGGAAAAATCTTCCTCGTCAACTTCCCGAGGGGTAATTCCAAGCGTGCGCAGCCACGGTAGAGCGACAAAGCGATTAACAAAGCTTTGAATTGTGCCGATGTAGTGGGGATACGCGAGCAGGGATTCTCCGGACGGGACCGATTTGAGGCATCTTTCAATCTCTGCTCGGGCAACGTTGGTGTGTGTGAGGATGCAGATCCCTCTACGCGCATACGGCCAGCGGGCTGCCATTAGGGACAACTTTGCCCCCAGGAGAGTTGTCTTGCCGCTACCTGGGGCGGCTTGCACGTCGCCCGAGGAGGCCATCAGCAGCGCATCCACCTGCTCTTGCCGATTGAACTCCAGCTTCGGAAACAGCCCCGGCAGCTTTGCCAGGTCGTCAAGGGTCAGGATAAAGGGAGTCCCCATCACAGTTCATCCGGAACGAGATAGTCGAAGGCGGCGAGGATATAAGGAGGCAATGCCTTGAGGATCTGCTCTTGGTTCCCGGCATGCCCATCCTTTAACAGGCGAGCCAGATACTGCGCTACGACAGCTTTTGACGCGCTCTTAGAGTGCAATGTCTCGTACGTGGTCGCGGCGATTGATTCGGAGGAATCGCACTCCTTGAGTAGGTCGAACTCTTCGCCGGCGGAGTTGACTGTGGCAGCGTACTGCTCTGTCGTCAGATGTCCCTTCGAGCCCTCGGCTTGGTCCAACTGAACCGCGATATATGTCGCGCGTGCAAGGCCGGAACGAAGCAGGTCGTACTCTAGGGTCCAGTAATCCGAGATAAAAACTTCTGTGCTTCCGCCACGCGCGCGGTCAACCTTGGCTTGTCGCGCCGCTGCCAATTCTATGGCCGTGTAGTCCGCCACCTTGCGCTTCGGATGACGCTTACCGCCCTGGGTCGTATGATTTCCGCTGGCTTCCTTTTCCAATCGCCCTTGTATGTACGTAACATCGTTGGGAACAATGTCTGCATCGCCCAGACATGCCACCTTGATGGGAAGACTTGTGCCATCTCCGCGTTGCAAGATGCGTGCATAGCGAAACAATCCGACACTGCCGACGCTGACAACGGAGATGCCATTGGCCTCGAAAGAGCGCCCCGCGGCTTCAGCCAACGCTGGCAGCAAGATTGCCTCGGCGGGGCCTTCGACAATCATAACGCCACGCGCAAAGAACAAGTTTGCCTTTGAACTATCCAGAAAACGTCGTAAGAATTCATAGTCATCTGGCTCAAGGGCTGTCTCGCCCTTGGCCAATCGAAACGCCTTGCCTCCGCAGATGATGGTGAGCGACTCAACTGGGGCACTGGCTGCGATGCTGGGACTATGTGTAGTGACCACCACCTGGATTCCATCTGCGCTTGCTTTAGCTGCCAGCATGGATAGCACGCGAGACTGCAGTTGCGGATGCAAATGCGCCTCTGGTTCCTCAATGAGCAGCAAAGGCAGATCTTCGTTGCTGCCATTGCCGAGCAGAAGCAACTCCGCCGCCATGAACAACACATTATTGTAGCCGAGGCCTCGTTCGCAATTTGTCTCCTGTGTCGACGCTTGCGGGGGGAGCAGTCTCAGCTCCAGTCGTTCCAGTATTTGCGTAAGCGTCAGCTCGGAGGAGATTCGGATGTCGGACGTGAGTGGCGTCGCCTGAAAGCTCAGTTCTTTTAGATACTCGTTATTGAGCTTGTCACGCACGTCCTTGACCACCGCCTTGGTGCTGATGCGATGCTGAGCTTGAGCCATGATTCCGACAAGGGTGTTCGGGGGAGCGTCAGGGGCCGTCTTGTCGAACTTGTTCTCGCCTTCCTTCTTTAGATCCTTGTGCGACCTCAGAATTTGGGAAAGACGTGACCCTTTCCTAGGCCTGAGCTCTGCGATCGCATCGCGAAGTGGCTTTAGGTACGTCGAGCGGAGCAGATCGCGAGCCGCCGACGACAATTCCGGACCACCGCCTCCCTTGCCACAGGTAACGCTGATGATAGGAGTAAGTTGCCTGGCGTTTGCCGCGCCCGGCAATCGGCGCTTGGCGTGTACGTGGATCACCACGAAAGGTTCGGAGCCTGCCTCCAGTGTGAGCCAATCCAGGAGCGCGGCCTGTTGCGGCTTGTTGAGGCCTCGCAACTCCAGTTCTAGGCGCAACTCCGATGCCTGACCTGCGGGTCCGCAGTGGAAGTCGTCGTCTTCGATGCGTATGAAATCGTTGCTCGTCGTGAGCAATGTATATCGCATCACATCCACAATGCATGTCTTTCCGGCGTCGTTCTCTCCGACGAGCACATTCAGCCCTTGGGCAAGTTGCAGGTCTAAATGCTTGTTCGATGCGCTATCCGCGAAGACGCGAAAGTTCTCTGCGAACATCCGATGCACATACATGGAATCCGCTCCCTAGATTGAATTATTCAAGGTCGTTAGCTTAAAACGACCAGGAAAAAAAGAGAGTGCCCTGCTGAGCAATCTAGTATACCAAGATTATGAATCTGAGCCTCGTCGAGCAGTTGCACGATCTTTCCATAAGCGACGACGTCATTCCCGCCCTAAGCGCCCGCGGCCGAAATGCTCGAGCACTTCTAGCTCGACCGTCGTCCCTTGCGCACCGAACCATCCTAGCAGCCTCTTTAGTTCGGCGCGGCCATCGGGCGCCAGCACCAGCTGATTGATCATTGCGCGCACGCCGAGTCGGTTGCGGTACTTGCGCCAGGTGGCGGCTGGGTTCCAGGACAGGCTGAACCCATCAAAGCCCACGCTCATCGACGATTGACCGAGTCCCGCGCCGGCCAGGGCGTCGTCGACCCCGCGCGCGATCTCGACCAGCGTGCGCTCGTAGGTGGAGATAGGGGCGCCATCGGGGTTGTTGACGTGCTGCTGGTACAGCCCGAGCCAGTCGCGCACTGGCCGGAAGCGGTCGCGCAGCGCCACGGCACCGGCAATCAGGGCCGCGGGGCTGTCGACGTCACGGATGACTTGCAACGGGATCGGATCGAGCATCAGCCGTAGTGACATCAGCGACTCGTTGCGCGTCTCACGCCGTTGCAGCTTGGTCCGGCTGGTGCGCACCATGTCGAGGGTACGATCGGCGGCGCTGGCGTCAGGTAGTGCGACGCCGGCGATCTGATAGAAGCGGCGCCGTGCCGGGTGCGGCGTGTACGGCGTGTCGAACTTGACCGCACGCGCAAGCATGCCCGCGCCGCCCCACAATATCTGCGACTCCAGCGGGTGCGAGCTGACCCCGTGCTCACGGTAAGCGATTGTGTACTGCGCGTGCAGCTCGCGGAGCGGCGCCGTAAACGCCAGGCGCTCGACAAACGCGTCACGCACCGACCCCAATTCCGGATCCCGCGGCTGGAAGTCGTAGCCACGCAGAGCCCCCTGGCGAGTGGCGGGGGCAAACACATGGCCGGCGCGCTGCCACGTGTCGACATGAGCGGCCTCGACCAGAATTTGGTCGCGCAGCACTAGGTCGGTGAGCAGGTCGAACAAGCACTCCAGCGCGATAGCAGCCGAAGGCACTGACGTCAGCTGTGGGGCGCCGTCGGTCGTGACCTGCAGTAGCTGGCACTGATCGCGGCCGAGTCCGTCGGTGAGCAGCTCCGCCACAATCTGCAGCGACCAGTTGTCGGCAATAACCGATTGTCCCATGTGTCCATACCGGGCTGAGTGTTCCGGTATCGTACCCCTAATAGGCCCAACTTCCGCTGCCCAGGCTTCCGATCAATCCACGACGCTCGAACGAAATTCCGCAACGATCACTTATGCGGCTTAGCTATCTTCAAGTAAGCGAGCGGCAGGATTCGCGGATGCGCTGCCTGTCTGGAAGTATCCAATCACACTTGCCACCGACCGGTGCTCGGTCAGCTGCATGATCGCCGGCAGAGCCACCCCTTGGCGGCTGGCCTCGGTCACGAACCCTGACCTCAAGCTGTGCCCACCAAAATCCCCCTCCAGCCCGGCCAGGCGGGCCCGCCTTTGCACGATCTCACCCACCGCAGCGGGGGACAGGGCAGGGCCGACGCGCTGTTTCCAGAGCCGCCGGAAGATGGCCCCCTCGGTGATGCCTGCCGCCTCCAGCCAATCCTGCAGGGCGAGAGCGGCCCGGTCCAGTACCGGCTTGTCCGGCGTTGAGGTGGCGGTAACGCCCGCCTGCTGGGTCTTGCTGTGCTCGAGCCGGTAGATGTACCCCGCCTCGCCGATCCGGCGCAGGTCGCGTAGGTCGGCGGCGGCGATCTCACTGCGCCGGCGCCCACCGCTGGCAAACCCGAAGCAGAGTAAGGCGCGATCCCGTATTCCTTCCAGGCTGTCGTCGCAGGTGGCCAGCAGGGCTTCCAGCTCAGGCAGGGTAATCGCAGTCTTCTTGCGCGGCCGCTCGCCCCGTTTGACTGCAGCTCGGGCGGCGCGGCTGAGCACGGTGCGGATCGCTGGCTGTTCACAGGGATTGGTCGCCTGTTTGAGCCTGTGCGCGGTGGACAGCACGGCGACCCGATGCCGCACGGTGGCCAAGGTCCATGGCCCAAGCTTGGCTTTCAGGCCGGCCGCCACCAAAGCCTGGTCCACGATCGGCGGCAGCTCCCACGCCAGCTCACCGTCAGTCGAGCGGCGCTGCACGTGATCGACCACAAACTGCAGCACAGTGGCTTCGGGCACCGGCAATGCGAGCTCGATCCCGTAGCGCGCCGCATGCCAGCCGGCCCAGTAGCGCAGGGCACTGGTATAGCTGCGGGTGGTGTTCTCGGCCGCCGCTTCGGCCAGCAGCTCGCGCACCGCGTCCGCCGCCTGTTGCGCTAGCTGTTCGGGCAGTACCAGCTGGTGGACGGTCTGGACGAGGGCGGCACTAGTGGAATTAGCATTCATAGTATGTAATGTGCGCTACGAATAAGTAGACGTAGCCACGATAATCATCACTTATCGTGAGTACGTCAATCGCAGGGTAGGGCACCAATCCAGGAGGCATTTGAATGGCCAGAGGCATCACCGAATCGGACGTGCACGGCGCGGCCGACGCACTTGTCGCCACCGGCGAACGCCCGACGGTGGAGCGCATCCGTGCCCACCTGGGCACCGGATCTCCGAACACCGTGGTGCGCTGGCTGGAAACCTGGTGGGGAAGATTGGGTGAGCGGCTGACCGCGCAGCAGGTCAAACTTGAGCTACCCAATGCCCCTGCGGAGCTGGCGACCTTGGCCTCACAGTGGTGGGAGCATGCGCTGGCAGCCGCACAGCGCCACGCTGACGCCAACCTGGCTCAACAGTGTGCCGACCTCGTCGCACTACAAGATGACTTTGGCAATCGGGAGGCCGCTTGGCAAGCGCAGATTCATCAGCATTCCGTTGCTGCCAACCAAGCTCGGGAGTCGCTGGTTGTCGCCGAACAGCGGCTGGCCGATCTCCAGCGCTTGTGCGATCAACAGCTTACTCAAATTGCCGACCTAACCACGCAACGCGAAGACTTGCGTGATCGCTGCACCCAGATGGAACAAGAGCTTGGTGCGCTGCAGGGCCGCTACAGCGAGCGTGAGGCGGTGATCACCATCGAGCGCAATCGTCAGGCCGACCATGTGCGCGCAATTGAAGATAGGGCACATGCAGAGATCGATCGGGCACGGCAGGAAGCTCAGGCACTTCTAAAGCAACTTACGAGCGCACAACGGGA
This sequence comes from Xanthomonas sacchari, assembly GCF_024266585.1. Taxonomy (NCBI): domain Bacteria; kingdom Pseudomonadati; phylum Pseudomonadota; class Gammaproteobacteria; order Lysobacterales; family Lysobacteraceae; genus Xanthomonas; species Xanthomonas sacchari. The sequence continues at coordinate 2,654,452 of NZ_CP100647.1, read as the reverse complement.
GCGTCAAACGTTTGAACAGCACGCTCGCCAGCAAGAAGACAGTACCCGTCAGGCGTTGGCTGAGGCGCTACGAGAAGCTGCCGTCGAGCGAACTCGAGCCGACACCCTGGCAGCAGAGTTACAACGTACCGTCTCAGCGAGGCAAACGTCACGCCAGAAGTCGGCCGCACCGGCGGTACGCAAGCCGCGCCGCGCCGCACGTTAGACAACAAGCGCATGGTATGCTCAAGCCATGAGTGCCTACCACCGCTACGAGCCCGGCTTTCGAATACCGGCGTGATCGCAACGATCACGCCCCTGTAGCTCAATTGGTAGAGCAGCGGATTTATATCCCGTCAGCGCCAGATAAGCGGCAAGTGCCGGTTCGAACCCGGCCAGGGGCACCACCTGTTCGCGTCGTCGCGGATGACGAGTTGAACCGTGCCTTGCTTCTACCCGGGCATTTAATTGATGCGCTTTTTTCTAGATACCGAGTGGGCCGACACTATAGGATCTGAGCTCGTCAGCATCGCCCTGGTGGCGGAGAACGGCATTGACTACCTCTACGCCGAGCGAGAGATCTTGCCGGCGCGTCCGACTGACTTCGTTCGAAGCGTCGTGTATCCACTGCTGGATCGGGACAAGTCGGTCCTGACGGATCAAGCAATGACCAAGCGCGTACGCGGTTTTCTCAACTCCGCAAGTGCTCCAATGATCTTTGCGGACTACGCCAACGATCTCCAGCTTCTCCACTACGTGCTCGCGGGCTTCGATCTACCCGATACCCAAGTCTATGCGTGCGGCCCGACACCTCGGCCAGTGGATGTGCAGATCATTCACGACAGGCCGACGGCGACATTGGTGGAAGCCTACTTTGAGGCTCATCCTGCAGTTCGGTCCAGACGACACCATGCCTTGGTCGATGCAGAGGCACTGAGAGTGGCATGGCATATCTCTACCGGTCGCGTTCCATGCCCCGCATGGGGCGTTGATGCTATGGCACGAGTAAGCGCACACCCTAGCTAACCATCGTAAGCAGAACCGTGGGGAGAGAGAAGCGGCATGAATGACCTCGCAGACGAACTAGATCCGCAGTACCGATCATGGCTGTTGTCTCAGGCTGTGCCTCATGTATGGGCTGCAACGTTTTCCCTCCATCTTGATAAAGGCGAGGGCACAGCAATCGCGACAGCAGATGCTGCGGCTGGCGTGGTGAAAAGGCTAAAGGATGAACCTGTGCTTCCTCCAGAGGAGGTTGTTGCCAAGTCGGGCTTCGTCTTTTCCTTCGACGATTTTCGGGGGTGGTACCGTGTCACTCATCGATTGCAACAGTCCAGTGGCTCGATCTACCGAGATCCCACTGATACTGAGATCGAGCAAGCCTTCGAGAGCTACCAACAAAGCCGCAGTGACTTCTACTAAGGTCTGGGAACACCAGACCGACATCGGCATGCCATCTTGGCGAATCCGGAGCAGCTTTTCCTTCCTTCCATTTTGGAGTAAACATGACCAAGCTCGACCACCTGTTTCCGAATTTGAGTCGACCGAAGCCGCCGAGGACTACGACTGGTAGTTCCGGGCGAAGATCGAGCGCGCCGTGGCCGACACGCGGCCGACGATTTCGCACGACCAAGTGATGGCGCGCACACGCTGCGATCGAAGCCGCCGCGAAGCGATAGAAGCTCGCTGATGAACCAGGTCCAGAGCTGCAGGAACTTGTCATCCTATGGAACAGCGCTGCTGGAACTTAAGGTCCAGATTTCAGTACTGGCGGTTGTTCTGGTCAACTCCGGGGCGTTTTTTCCGTCGTTCCATCAAAGCTGTGGCGACTTGTCCAGGCTCCGAGAAATGTGCGGCGTATGTCCGCGGCAAATGGGGTGTATGCCTGCGGGAACGGGGGCATTTCCTGCGCGGCAATCACTGCTGCGATGGAGGGCCGCGTAGTGCTGCACAGCCACCATGACGCTGACGCCAACAACGACCAGCACCGCAGAATTTCGCATAATGTATCTTATGTAAAATTCAGATGCCGCAGGGCTACTCACGTCCGCGTCACCCATTCAACGCTTCCAGCCGCCGTCGTATCTGCGACATCTGCTTGGCGCTGAAGTTGCTGCCGTGGCGATCCAGCAACGCGACCACGGTCGCGTGTGCCTCGTCTGCCCGGCGTTGCAACTCCTGGATGGCCGCGTGCTCGATGGCTTGCCACTCCTCGGCGGTCTTGCCCGTTGGGACGACCTGGCGCTGGCGATTGGTATCCAATGCGGTACTCACGTGGAAGCCTAGGACTGAACGTCTCCATTGCGGACTTTACCGCACCGATCTCACGCTTGCCGTTTGCGCGGATGTGGCGCAGGCGCACTGCCGCGACCCGCGCCAGCATCGCCTGCCAACCCGGACGGCAACCGCACCTGGGCGCATAGTCCGCCGCCGTCGCGATTGCCGAACTCCAGCGCGCCGCCGTGCGCCTGGCAGATGGCCGCGGCGATCGACAGGCCCAGGCCGCTGCCGCCGGAATGGCGCGCGCGCGAGTCGTCGGCGCGCCAGAATCGGTCGCCCATCCGCGCCAGCGCCTCCTCGTCGACGCCGGGGCCGCGATCGGCGACGCGGATCAGCACGCCATCGGCATCGGCCTGCGCCTCCAGCGCCAGTTCGCCGCCGGCCGCGGCATAGCGCAACGCATTGTCGATCAGCACCGACAGCACCTGGCCCAGGCGGTCGCGGTCGGCACTGATGTGCAGTTGTTCGGGAATGCGCACCTGCACCTGCATGCCGGCCTCCTGCAGCGGCTGCGCGGCCCAGGTCAGGCGTTCGCGGACCAGCGCGCCGAGTGCGAACCGCTGCGGTTCCAGCATCAGCTGATTGGCGCGGGCCATCGACAGCAGGTGCAGGTCGCCGACCAGGCGATTGATCTGCTCAAGCTGGCGCTGGACCATGCGCAACTGCTCTTCGCTGCTCGGGAACACCTGGTCGAGCATCCCCTGCACCCGCCCCATCGCCGCGTTGAGCGGCGTGCGCAGTTCGTGCGCCAGCATCGCGCTGGACTCGCGCACCTCGCGCTCGTATTGCTGCAGCTGCGCGCTCATGCCGTTGAAGTCGATCGCCAGCCCGGCCAGTTCGTCCGGTGCACCGGGCACCACCCGGGCGCGCGCGGCGAAATCGCCGTCGCTGATGCGCCTGGCTGCCTCGGCGACGTTGGAGAACTGCCGCGACAGCGGCCGCGACGCCAGCAGGCCGCAGACCACGATCACCGGGATCGACGCCAGCACCATGCCCGCTAGCAACCACCAGTCGCGGCTGGCCAGCCCGGGCAGGAAGTCGGCCACGTCGTAGTAGGTCTCGAACAGTTTCCACAGGCGCCGCGCATTGCTGTGCGGATCCTCGCGCAGCTGCAGCATCTCCTGCCGCGCCTGCGGCGGCAGGCGGCTCAGGGTGGACACGTCCCAGATCGCGAAGCGCAACACCATGCCCAGCGCGATCGCGATGATGGTCAGCACCGCCAGCGCGCTCATGCGCAGGCCCACCCACTGCCACAGCGGCGCATGGCCCTTGCGGCGGAACCAGGACCAGTTCATCGGAAGCGGTAGCCGATCGCGCGCACCGTCACCAGCAGGCCGGTGACCTGCTCGTGTTCGAGCTTCTTGCGCAGGTTGTGCACGTGCGCATCCACCACCCGTTCCAGCGCATCGCTGTCGGGCAGGCAGATCTCCAGCAGTTCGCTGCGGGTGAAGGCCTTGAACGGCGTCTTCATCAGCGTCGCCAGGATGTTGAACTCGGTCGGGGTCAGCTCCAGCGCTACCTCGTGGCCGTCGGCATCGCGCACCGTGGCGCGCACCGCGGCGGTATCCACGATGAGCCGTTCGTGGCGCAGCGGCTCCTCGCTGGTGCGCGCCGGCGCGGCGCGGCGCAGCACCGCAAACACCCGCGCCACCACTTCCTTGGGGCTGTACGGTTTGACCACGTAGTCGTCGGCGCCGTAGCGCAATGCACCGAGCTTTTCCGGTTCGTCGCCCATCGCGGTGACCATGATCACCGGGGTATCGCTGCTGCGGCGGATCGTGGATAGCACCTCGGTGCCGCTGAGCCGCGGCAGCATCACGTCCAGCAGCACCAGGTCCGGCTTCCACTGCGCATGCACCGCTACCGCTTTCTGCCCGTCCTCGGCGATCGCGACCTCGAAGCCGTCGCGGCGCAGGTAGGCCTCGAGGATGCTGGCGCTGTCGGCATCGTCTTCGACCAGCAGGATCTTCTTCGCGTGCATTGCCTGGTGCCCGTGGTTGGCGTCTTGATGGAATCTTGAAGATTCCTAGAAGGCGGCTTGAACATGTCCGCCGATATTGGCAGTCGAGTTCGATCACCCGACCGCCACCATGATTCTACCGTCCCCATTGCTTCGCCCGCGTCGCCTCCGCGCCCTGCTCGGCCTGCTCGCGCTCGCCCTGGGCGGCTGCTCGCTGGCGCCGGTCTACCAGCGCCCGCAACCGGCGTTGCCGCCCACGCTGGGCGCGACCGCTGCGACTGCGGCAGCCGCCCCGAACCGCAGCGACAATGCGCTCACCGACCAGGAACGGCAATTCGTGCGGGCCTTCTCGCCGCAGCACGATCTGTCCCCGCTGCTGACCCAGGCGCTGGTCCACGACCCGGACTTCCGCAACGCCGTGCTGACCGTGCAGCAGGCGCGCGCGCAGTACCGCATCGAACGCGCGCAGCAGCTGCCGCAGCTCGGCCTCGATGCCCAGGGCACGCGCCGCAGCTACGACGACGCGGCCATGCAGGCGCGCTATGGCCAGAAGCTCAGCACCGTCGCAGTCGGTGTGGACGGCTTCGAGCTGGACCTGTTCGGCAAGCTGGCGTCGCTGTCGGCGGCGGCGCAGCAGCGCTACCTGGCCTCCGAGGACGGCCGCCAGGCGGCGCGCGGTGCGCTGATCGCCGAAGTCCTGCGTGCCTACACGCTGGAGCGCGCCGCGCTGCAAAGCCGGCAACAGGCGCAGACCATCGCCGAGCGCAGCGCCGCGCTGCTGGCGATCGCCGCGCGCCAGCAGGCGGTCGGGCTGATCTCCCGCGATGCACTGGACCGCCAGCGCCACGACGACGACCAGGCGCAGGCGCGCGCGCAGCAGGCCGCCAGCGACCACGGTGCCGCCCGCCGCGCCCTGCAACTGCTCGCCGGCTATGCCACGCCCGACGGCATTGGCACGCTGCAAGACCTGCTGCCGGATGCCGAGCAGGACGACGGCCACGCCTGGCGCGACCTCGATTCGAAGGTGCTGCTGCAGCGCCCGGATGTCCGCCAGGCCGAGGCCGAACTGCGTGCGCGCAACGCCGATATCGGTGCCGCGCGCGCCGCGTTCTTCCCGTCGATCCGCCTGAGCACGTCACTGGGCACCGCCAGCGAGGCACTGAACGGCCTGTTCATGCCCGGCAGCCGCACCTGGAGCTTCATGCCGCAACTGCTGCTGCCGCTGTTCGACGGCGGCCGCAACCGCGCCAACCTGGATATCGCACAGCTGCGCAAGGACGCCGCGGTGGCCGACTACGAGAAGACCGTGGAAGCGGCGTTCCGCGAGGTCGCCGATGCGCTCGATGCCCTGCCGGCACTGCAGCAGCGCGAGCGCGGCGAACGGATCAACCTGGAACGCGAGCGCCAGCGCGTGGCGCGCCTGCAGCAGCGCGTCGCGCAAGGCCTGCAGGACCGCCCCGAACTGCTGGCCGGCGACATCCAGGCCGCGCAAGCCGAGCTGGCGCACCTGCAGGCGCGGCAGGAGCTGCTGCTCGATCGCATCGCGCTGTTCCGCGCGTTCTACGGCGTGCCGCTGCCGCACGCGCCCTGACTTTTCCCCCGCACGAGGTTGCCCCGATGAAACATGTCCTGTCCGTTCTCTCGCCGACGCTGACCGTGGCCGTACTGGCGCTGCCGCCGGCAGCGCACGCCGCCGACACCAATGCCGCGTCCAGCGCCGGCCTGTTCGGCGACCGCACCCAACTGAGCGTGGGCGCCGGCGCCATGCTGACGCCGCGCTATCCCGGTTCCGCCGACGATCGCGTACAGGCGGTACCGGTGTTCTCGGTGCAGCGCGGCATCCTGTTCGCGGACACGGTGCGCGGCGCCGGCGTGCAGTTCCAGACTGCGCACGGCTTCTCCGCCAGCCAGTCGTTCGGCTACGACCTGGGCCGCCTGCAGCGCAACAGCAGCTGGCGCCCCGGCTCCAAGAGTCTGGCCGGCATGGGCGACGTGCCCGGCGCGATCACAGCGCGCAGCCTGGTCATGCAGCAGCTCACCCCTTACCTGGCGCTGGATGCCGAGGCCGAGTTCGCGCTGAAGGACGGCGCACGCCGCAACCGCTACCGTGCCGGGGCGCGCTTCACCCTGCTGCAGGCCGCGGCCGACACCGTGACCCTGGACCTGGACGCGCATTTCGGCGACCGCCGTTTCAACCAGGCGTACTTCGGCGTCACCGAGGCGCAGAGCCTGGCCAGCGGCTTCCAGCCGCACCGGGCCGATGCCGGCGTGTACGCCTACTCGGTCGGCGCCGAATGGGACCACACCCTGTCGCCGCACTGGACCGCCTCGCTGCTGCTCGACGCCACCCGCTACGTCGGCCCCGCCGACGGCAGCCCGGTGGTGCGTCGCCGCGCCGGTGCCGGCGGCGGCGCCACCGTCACCTACACCTTTTGATCGCTCTCGGGACACCGCCGACCATGACCCTGCGCCCTACCCTGCTTCTCACGCTGTGCCTGCCACTGGCCGCGCTGGCGCTGTCCGGCTGCGGCCGCGAGGCGGCACCGCCCGCCGATGCGCCACGCGCGGTCAAGCTGGAAACCGTCGCCAGCGACGCCGCGCACGACAGCACCCGCTACCTCGCCCAAGTGCGCCAGCAACAGCGCGCCGACCTCGGCTTCGAAGGCGGTGGCCGCATCGCCGCCATCGCCGTGGACGTGGGCGACCGCGTCCACGCCGGCCAGGTGCTCGCACGCCTGGATCCGGAACCGAACGCCCTGCGCCTGCAGCAGGCCGAGGCCGGCGTCGGCATCGCCGCGGCCGAGCTGCAGCAGCAACAGACCCAGCTCGCCCAACAGCAGGCCATGTTCGACGACGGCGCCGCCTCCGCGGCGACCCTGACCGCGGCCAAAAGCGCCTTCGCCGCGGCCCAGGCGCGGGTCCGCAGCACGCAATCGGACCTGGCGCTGGCGCGCCGCGCGGTGCGCCAGTCGGAACTGCGTGCGCCATTCGACGGCAGCGTGGTGGCGCGACTGCAACAGCCCGACAGCCTGGTCAGCGGCGGCCAGCCCGTGCTGCAACTGGACGGTGCCGATCGCGCGCAGGTGCTGGCGACGCTGCCGGCCGATCGCGCGGCGGCGCTGCAACCCGGCCAGATCGTTCTGGCCTACCGCAGCAACGCGCCACAGCAGGCCTTGCCGCTGCGCCTGCATAGCGTCTCCGCACGCGTGGACGGCGGCGCCACCGTGCAGGCGCTGTTCGACAGCGCCGGCGCCGATGCCGCGCAACCGCGCAGTGGCGAATCGCTGCTGCTGGCGCTGCCCGACAGCGCCGCCGATCAGGCGCCGAGCGTGCCGCTGAGCGCGCTGCTCCCGAGCATGGCCGATGGCCAGAGCATGGTGTTCGTGTACCGCCCAGACAGCGGCCGCGTGCGCCGCCGCCAGGTCGTCACCGGGCGCAGCGATGGCGGCCGCGTGCAGATCCTGCGCGGCCTGGCCGCGGGCGAGCGCATCGTTGCCGCCGGCGCCGCCTTCCTCCACGACGGCCAGCACGTCGTGCCGTTCCGCCCCACCACCCGCCTCGGCACCGTCTCGCCATGAACCTGACCCGCGCCACCCTGCAGTCCAGCCGCCTGGCCCTGTTCAGCGCCGCCCTGCTCCTGATCGGCGGCATCGTCACCTTCCTCGGCTTTCCCTCGCAGGAGGAACCCAGCGTGACCGTGCGCGATGCGATCGTGCAGGTCGGTTTCCCCGGCATGCCCAGCGAACGCGTGGAGAACCTGCTCGCGCGCCCGCTGGAAGAACGGCTGCGCGAGGTCAGCGGGCTGAAGAAGATCGTCACCACCATCCATCCCGGCAGCGCCATCGTGCAGGTCACCGCGCAGGACAGCGTCAAGGACCTGCCGGCGCTATGGCAGCGCGTACGCAGCAAGGCGGCCGAGGCCGGCGCCGAACTGCCCGCGGGCACCCAGGGGCCTCTGGTGGACGACGACTTCGGCCGCGTCGCCATCGCCTCGATCGCGGTCACCGCGCCGGGCTTCAACACCGCCGAGATGCTCGGCCCGCTGCGGCAGATGCGCGCGCAGCTGTACGCCGTGCCCGGCGTCGAGCGGGTCACCTTCCACGGCCTGCGGGACGAGCGCGTCTACGTCGCCTTCGACCGGACCAGGCTGGGCGAAGCCGGCCTCACTCCCGCCGCGGTCGCGCAGCAACTGCGTGCGCAGAACGTGGTCGCCGGCGGCGGCCTGGTCGCCACGTCGGGCATGGCGATGACCGTGACCACCTCCGGCGACGTGCGCGACCTGGATGCGCTGCGCAATACCCCGATCGCCACGCAGGGCGCCGACGGCCCGCGGCAGATCCCGCTGGCACAACTGGCACGCATCGAACTGATGCCGGTGGATCCGCCGGAGGCCGCTGCGATCTACCAGGGCCAGCCGGCGGTGGTGGTGGCGGTGTCGATGGCGCCGGGCAACAACGTCGCCGAGGTCGGCAAGGCGCTGCGGCGCACCCTGGGCGAAACCGCCAAGGCGCTGCCGGTGGGTTTCCAGCAGCACGTGGTCACCTTCCAGGCCGACGTGGTCGAGCGCGAGATGGGCAAGATGCACCACGTCATGGGCGAGACCATCGTCATCGTGATGGCGGTGGTGATGCTGTTCCTGGGCTGGCGCACCGGCCTGATCGTCGGCGCGATCGTGCCGCTGACCATCCTCGGTGCGCTGATCGCGATGCGGGCGCTGAACGTGGAGCTGCAGACCGTCTCCATCGCCGCGATCATCCTGGCGCTGGGCCTGCTGGTGGACAACGGCATCGTCATCGCCGAGGACATCGAGCGGCGCCTGGCCGCCGGCGAGGAACGCCGCGCCGCCTGCGAGGCCGCCGGGCGCAGCCTGGCGATCCCGCTGCTGACCTCCTCGCTGGTGATCGTGCTGGCGTTCTCGCCGTTCTTCTTCGGCCAGACCAGTACCAACGAGTACATGCGCTCGCTGGCGATCGTGCTGGCGGTGACCCTGCTCGGCTCCTGGCTGCTCAGCATCACCATCACCCCGCTGCTGTGCATGTACTTCGCGCGGGCGCACGCCGCGCCGGCCGACGGCCACGGCGATACCTACACGTCCAGGCCATACCGCCTGTACCGGCGCGCGATCGAGGCGCTGCTGGCGCACAAGGCGCTGTTCCTCGGCAGCATGCTGGCCCTGCTGGCACTGGCGGTGACCGTACTGGTCTCGGTGCCGTACAGCTTCCTGCCGAAGTCCGACCGCCTGCAGTTCCAGATGCCGGTGACCCTGCAACCGGGCAGCGATGCGCGCGAGACCCTGCGCACCGTGCAGTCGATCAGCCAGTGGCTGGCCGACCGCCGGCAGAACCCGCAGATCGTCGACAGCATCGGCTACGTCGCCGACGGCGGCCCGCGCATCGTGCTCGGCCTGAACCCGCCGCTGCCGGCGGCCAACATCGCCTACTTCACCGTCAGCGTGCGGCCGGGCAGCGACACCGATGCGCTGATCGCCAAGGTGCGCACCCACCTGCGTCAGGCCTACCCGGCAGTGCGCGCCGAGCCCAAGCGCTTTTCGCTGGGGTCGACCGAATCCGGCGTGGCGATCTACCGGGTGATCGGCCCGGACGAAGCGCAACTGCGCCGCCTCGCCGCCGGCATCGCCGACGCCTTGCGCGCCCTGCCCGGCACGCAGGACGTCAGCGACGACTGGGATAGCCGCATTCCGCGCTACGTGGTGCAGGTGGACCAGGCCAAGGCGCGCCGCGCCGGCGTCGCCAGCGAGGACATCGCCCAGGCGCTGCAACTGCGCTACGGCGGCGTGGACGCCTCGGTGATCCGCGACGACGGCAGCAACGTGCCGATCGTGCTGCGCGGCGACAGCGACCCGCGTGCGCGCGGCGGCCATCCCGGCGACACGCCGATCTACCCCTCCTCCGGCGCTGCGCCGCTGCCGCTGGCGGCGGTCGCCGACATCCAGTTGAGTTCGGAACCCTCGACGATCCAGCGCCGCAACCTGAGCCGCGCCATCACCATCACCGGCCGCAACCCCGACCTGACCACCGACCAGGTGGTGGACGCACTGGCCGACAAGGTGGCGGCGCTGCGCCTGCCGCCGGGCTACCGCATCGAAATGGGCGGCGAACTGGAGGACGCCGCCGAAGCCAACCAGGCGCTGCTGCAATACATGCCGCATGCGCTGGGCGCGATCCTGCTGCTGTTCGTGTGGCAGTTCAATTCGTTCCGCAAGCTGTTCATCGTGGTCGCCAGCATTCCGTTCGCGCTGATCGGCGCCACCCTGGCCCTGCTGGTCACCGGCTATCCGTTCGGCTTCATGGCCACCTTCGGCCTGCTCGCGCTGGCCGGCATCATCGTCAACAACGCGGTGCTGCTGCTGGAGCGGATCGAGGCCGAACTGGCCGACGGACTGAGCCGGCACGAGGCGGTGATCGCCGCGGCGGTCAAGCGCCTGCGCCCGATCGTGATGACCAAGCTGACCTGCATCGTCGGCCTGATCCCGCTGATGCTGTTCGCCGGTCCGCTGTGGACCGGCATGGCCATCACCATGATCGGCGGCCTGGCGCTGGGCACGCTGGTGACCCTGGGCGTGATCCCGGTGCTGTACGACCTGCTGTTCGCGCGCCGCGCTGACGCGGCGAAGGCCACGGCATGAAGTGGCGACGCTGGCGTCGCGTGGGCCTGGCCTGCGTGGTGCTGGGACTGGCGCTGTGCGCCGGCGGCTGCGCCAGCGTCACCCTGCAACGCGTGGATGCGGCGCACTACATCCAGGCCAAGCGTGGCGATGCGCTGAGCGCCGCGCGCCCCAGCGACGCGGCCCTGCAGACGCTGAACGTCGCCGGCCTCGACGCGACAGGCTGCACGGCAAAAGTGCAGCCGTGCATCGACCAGTTGCTCGGCAGCGCCGACGTGGACCAGGAACGCGCCCTGGCCACGTCGGCGGAGCTGTCGCTCCTCGCCGCGCAACGGGCCGCCAGGCAACAACCGGACAGCGATGCCACCCTGACCGCCTGGCTGCAAACCGCGCGCTACGCCTACGCCTATCTGTTTTTCGGTGGGCGCACGCCCAGCGACCGCGCCTTCGAGGAACGCCAGACCCAGGTACGTGACTATTACAACTATGCCGTGCAGCAGGCAGTGACCGCGTTGTTCGCGCGCTACCAGCGGCATCCGCCCGCCACCCACGACGCCGATGCGCCGATCGCCGCCCTGCCCGACTGGACAGTGACGCTGGATGCCAGCGGCGTCGGCAGCCCGCAGGACATGCCGATGCCCGAGGCGATGCTGGCGGCCAGCGGCCTGCGCTTCGACGGCTTGCGCAGCGTGTATCGGCGCGACGGGTTCGGCGCGGAAATGGTCGCGGTCCTGACGCCGCCAGCGGCGGATGCCATCGACGGCGCCGACACAACTCCCGCCTACAGCGACATGCCCATGCCCAACCTCACGGTGGTGCTGCGCTTCGACGGCCACTCCCTCCAAGAAGTGTTGGCCACGCGTCGCGCGCGCGTGGACGTCCACGACCCTTCGCTCCACGAGCGGGTGGCGGTGGGCGGTGTCGACGTGCCACTGGCCGCCAACTTCAGCGCCGGCTACGGCGTCTGGATGGCGCACGCCGGTTTCGCCGCGCAATCGCTGCGCACGCTGCTCGGCCTGGGCCACGGCATCGACCGGCCGCATGTGTTCCTGACCCAGCCCTACGATCCGAACCGGCGCGTGCTGGTGCTGCTGCATGGGCTGGCCAGCAGCCCGGAGGCCTGGGTGAACCTGGCCAACGACCTGCTCGGCGATCCGCGCGTGCGCGAGCGCTACCAGATCTGGCTGGTGTACTACCCGACCAACCTGCCGATTCCCTACACCCACCTGCAGGTTCGCACTGCGCTGGAGCAGACCCTGGACCGACTCGATCCGCAGCGCCGCAGCGTCTCCGCACACGACATGGTGCTGATCGGGCACAGTATGGGCGGCGTGCTGGCGCGCTTGCTGGTGTCCTCCAGCGACGGCGATCGCCTGTGGCGCACCCTGTTCGACGAGGCGGCGCTGCAGCCGAAGGCACGCCAGGCGCTGCAGGCCAGGCTCGGCCCCATGCTGCATTTCGCGCCGATGCCGGAAGTGTCCGAGGCGATCTTCCTGGCCACCCCGCATCGTGGCACACCGGAGGCCGGCGGCACGCTCGGCGAACTGGCGCGCGCCCTGGTCGGCCTGCCCCGGCGCGTCCTCGATCAGTTCCGGGACATCGCCGGCAAGGACATGCTCGGCACGCTGCCCAACAGCATCGACAGCCTCAGCGACCGCGATCCCTTCCTCCGCGCCGCGGCGCAGCTGCCGATCTCAGCGCAGGTGACCTACCACTCGATCATCGGGCGTGAGGATCCGCGCGTGCCGCTGGCGCAGTCCAGCGACGGCATCGTGCCGTATTGGAGCGCCCACCTATCCGGCGCCGCCTCGGAGACAGTGATTGTTTCGGGGCACAGCGTGCAGCGGACACCCGAGGCGATCCGGCAGATCCGCCGGTTACTGCGCTATAGCCCCTCTCCCATCGGGAGAGGGGTTGGGCTGAGGGGACGCGCGCAGCCAAGTGCCATCGGGGTACACGGCGCATGTCCGCACGGTCGGAATGATGATGAGCGGCCGGCCCCTCATCCGCCCCTTCGGGGCAGCTTCTCCCGGAGGGAGAAGCGACAAGCCAAACTCCCTCTCCCTCCGGTAGAGGGGTGAGGGTACGGGCGCAGCCTCGCAGACCATGGAGGCAAGCAGGAAAGGAGAAGCAGGCCCATCGCTCGAAGCATCAGGCGATCCAGCCGCGACCAATACACACTCTGCAGCCCTCTTCCGTTCATCGCCCACGGCTACAGCACGCACAAAAAAACACCCGGCAATGCCGGGTGTTTCCGAAAAGTGGCGTCCCCACGGGGATTCGAACCCCGGTCGCCACCGTGAAAGGGTGATGTCCTAGGCCTCTAGACGATGGGGACGCAGATAACGATGTTGCTTTGCGGACGGCCTATGTCCGAAAAGTTGGTGGAGCCAGCCGGGATCGAACCGGCGACCTCTTGCATGCCATGCAAGCGCTCTCCCAGCTGAGCTATGGCCCCACGTGTACTGGCAGAAGCGGAATCATACCCGACTTTCTTCCGATGTACAAACCCCGCACTCATTGGTTTGGCAGAGCCGAACCCGGATGCGCGCGAGGAATTCCTGCAAATTGGCGTCCCCACGGGGATTCGAACCCCGGTCGCCACCGTGAAAGGGTGATGTCCTAGGCCTCTAGACGATGGGGACGCTGTTAACGATGTCGCTTTGCGGACAGGCCTACGTCCGAAAAGTTGGTGGAGCCAGCCGGGATCGAACCGGCGACCTCTTGCATGCCATGCAAGCGCTCTCCCAGCTGAGCTATGGCCCCACGTGCTGCGAGGAGCGGAATATTAACGATCGTGATCGGCACACGCAAGCGTTTTTTTGCGCAACGTTGGCGACGCCGCAAATGCCCTCGCGACATGTGGCCGAATGCGCGCACGCGCCTGCATTGCGCGGCCTATGTACCTCAATGTCCCACGGTGGGCGCGGCCTGAGGACGTCACGACATGCGGTGTCCGCGCGCCGGCGCAGCCTGCCGTCGCCCATCACTGGCGACTGCCGATATCGGCACAACGCGGCGGCGCGCACGCAGGCATCTCGCGACGTGGCACTGCATCTCTACATAAGTGTTCAAGCACGCCACGCCCACCGCCAACTCTCCCCCCCGCCCTGCCCTGACGACAGCGAGTACAGAGGCGCTGGCGGCACGGCCGCACAGTCGGCTATACTCCGCGGCCGCGCCGAAGTGGCGGAATCGGTAGACGCAGCGGACTCAAAATCCGCCGCCCTTAAAAGCGTGTGGGTTCGAGTCCCACCTTCGGCACCAGGACTGACGGCAGCTTCGGCTGCCGTTTGTTTTTTGCGCGGCCGCCGCGCGCCGGTTGGCGCCGATCACAGGTAAACGCTTCATCTTCCTGCCCCATTTGTCTAGGCGGCGGCGGCGGGGGGGCCGCTATACTTTCCGTTCCCAAACCTTAACGAGCAAGCGATGTCGGCATTGCGGGGCCTGCGTATCCTGGTGGTCGAGAACGACGAGATGAACGCCACGCTGCTGGAGTTGCAGCTTGCCCAGGCCGGTGCCGAGGTGGTCGGCATCGCCGCCAGCGTGCAGCACGCCCTTGCACTGATCGACAGCGAACGCCCCGACCGGGCCGTGCTCGACTTCCGGCTCTCCGCTGGCGAGACCAGCGAGCCGGTGGCCAGGGCGTTGAGCGAACGCGGCACTCCCTTCGTGCTCGCCACCGGCGTGGCCGCCGACGCTCTGCCCCCCGGCTTTGCCGCCGGCGTGGTGCTGACCAAGCCGTATCTGTCAGAGCAGTTGATCCGGGCGTTGCAGGACGCTCACGCCAAGATGACCGCACGCCCCTGAGAATCCTCGGCTGTAGCCCGCCGCCTGGCGGAATGATTCGAGGGATTCAGCCATCAACGCCAAGGACTGTTCGCCGCCTCCTGTCCGGTTTCCGGCCGGCAGCGCCACGGGAGCCTTGCTGCGCGCCATTGATTGGCACAAGCACGAACTGGGCCCGATGGAGCATTGGCCGCGGAGCCTGCTGACCGCGCTGTCGATCTGCCTGAACTCGCGATTCCCGATGGCGGTGCGCTGGGGCGAGCGCATGTTCAACCTCTACAACGACGCCTACGTGCCGATCCTCGGACTGCGGCACCCGCAGGGTTTCGCGCGGCCGATGGAAGAGGTGTGGCCGGACGTCTGGCCCGAGGTCCGCGCGCAGGCCGATCGGGTGCTGGCCAGCGGCGAATCGACCTGGAACGAACATATCCCGTTGACGATGATGCGCAACGGCTACAGCGAGCAGGTGTATTTCACCTTCTCCTACAGCCCGCTGTTCGACGACGAGGGCCGCATCGCCGGCGTGCTGTGCGTCTGTACCGAGGACACTGCGCGGATCACCCTGGCCCGCGAGCGCGACGCGCTGCTGAAGGCACTGGAGGCGCAACGCGCGCAGATGGCCGATGCCTTCGAGCAGTCGCCCGCGGCGCTGGCGATCCTGCGCGGCCCGGACTACGTGATCGAGACGGTCAACCGTCGCTACCAGCAGTTGATCGGACCGCGCGAGGTGGTCGGCCGGCCGCTGACCGAGGCCATCCCGGAAATCCAGCAGCAAGAAGGCTTCATTCGCCTGCTCGACAACGTGCGCGCCAGCGGCCTGCCGTTCATTGGCGAGTCGATGACCTTCAACCTGCGTCGCACGCCGCACGAAGCCGCCTCGGAAACGACGCTGGAGTGCGTCTACCAGCCGATGCGCGACGCCGGGGGGAAGGTCAGCGGCATCCTGGTGCACGGCATCGACCGCACCGAGCAGGCGCGCGCGCAGGCACACGACAGCTTCCTGTTGATGCTCGAGGACACGCTGCAGAACCTGCACAGCACCGAGGCGATCTGCGAGACCGGCGCGGCCCTGCTCGGCCAGCATCTGCGCGCCAACCGCTGTGCCTACGCGATCGTCGAAGCCGACGAGGACACGTTCGACGTGCGCGCCGACTACGTCGACGGCGCCGAGCACCTGACCGGGTGCTCGCGCTTCAGCGACTTCGGCGGCGACCTGCTGGAGTGCATGCGCGAGAACCGGCCGTGGGTGGTGCAGGACACCGAGACCCACCAGCCGCCGATGCGCACGGACGACCCCAACTACCGTCGCCTGGGCATGCGCGCGGTGCTCACCGCGCCGCTGCACAAGGCCGGCCGCCTGGTCGCGGCGATCGGAGTGCACCAGGCCCAGCCACGGGTGTGGACCTCGGCCGAGATCGAACTGGTGCGCCTGGTCGCGGCGCGCTGCTGGGAATCGATGGAGCGCGCGGGCGCGCAGGGCGAGCTGGCCAGCAGCGCCGCACGCCTGCGCGAACTGGCCGATGCGATGCCGCAGATCGTGTTCACCGCCACGCCCGACGGCCACGTCGACTACTTCAACCGCCGCTGGTACGAATACACCGGGCTGCCGGTCGGCGAGGCCGGCTACGACAGCTGGCGCAAGGTGCATACCGAGGAAGGCCTGGCGCGGGTGATGGAGGTGTGGCCGGAGGCGCTGCGCAGCGGCAAGCCGTACGAAATCGAGTATCCGCTGCGCCGTCACGACGGCGAGTACCGCTGGCACCTCGGCCGCGCCCTGCCGATCCGCGACGACAGCGGCCGCGTCGTGCGCTGGATCGGCACCAATACCGACATCCACGACCGCCGCCTGGTCGAGCAACGCCTGCAGGAAAGCGAACTGCGCTTCCGCCAGCTGTGCGACAACGCGCCGGTCATGATCTGGATGTCCAACGCCGACGGCGACTGCGAGTACATCAGCCGCCAGTGGTACCTGTTCACCGGGCAGAGCGAGCAGGAAGCGCTGGGCAGCGGCTGGCAGGAAATGATCCATGCCGACGACCTGGCCACGGTCGGCCGCACCCTGGCGCGCGCCTGCGCCGATCGCCGCGCCTACACCCTGGAGTACCGCCTGCGCCGCCACGACGGCGAATACCGCTGGTGCCTGGATACCGCCACGCCGCGCTTCAGTTCGTCGGGCCAGTTCCTCGGCTTCATCGGCTCGCTGCTGGACATTTCCGAACGCAAGCGCATCGAGAACGCCACCGCGGCCGAGCGCGCGGCGCTGGAGATGATCACCACCGGCAAGCCGTTGAACGCGGTGCTGGATGCGATCGCCCGCGGCATCGAGTCGCAGAGCGATGTCGGCCTGCGCTGCACCATCATGCTGGTCGACGAGCACCGCCAGTGCCTGCTGGAAGGCGCCGCGCCGAGCATGCCGCAAGGCTTCCGCAAGGCGGTGCAACGCCTGCCGATCGACCCCGACACCGGCTGCTGCGGGCGCGCCGCCTACCTGCGCCGGCAGGTGCTGTGCAGCGATGTGCGGGTGAACCCGCATTGGCAGGCGTATCTGGCCACCGCCCTGGAGGCGGACATCATCGCCTGCTGCTCCACGCCGATCCTGGCCAGCGACGGCGAGGTGCTGGGGGTGGTCGCGATGTACTACCCGTTCGTGCACTACCCCAACCCGCACGAACAGGACCTGGCGCGCTCGGCCTCGCACCTGGCCGGCATCATCATCGAGCGCCGCGGCACCGACCTGCGCCTGCAGCAGTTGCTCGCCGCCGAGCAGAGCGCGCGCAGCGAGGCCGAACGCGCCAGCCGCATGAAGGACGAATTTCTGGCCACGCTCAGCCACGAACTGCGCACGCCGCTCAACGCGATCCTGGGCTGGTCGCGGCTGATGCAGGACGCGGCGGTGCGCGAGAAGGAGCTGGCCAAGGGCCTGGAGGTGATCGAGCGCAGCGCCCACTCGCAGGCGCAGATCATCGACGACCTGCTGGACATGAGCGCCATCCTCTCCGGCAAGGTGCGCCTGGAGGCCGGCGACCTGGACCTGCGTGCGCTGCTGAGCGAGACCATCGATGCGGCCCGCCCCGGCGCGCAGAACAAGGGCATCGATATCGTGCTGGTCGCCAACGACGCGACCGCCCTGCCCTATCTCGGCGATGCGATCCGGTTGCAGCAGGTGCTGACCAACCTGATCGGCAACGCGATCAAGTTCACCCCCAGCGCCGGCACGGTCACGGTCACCCTGGACAGCACCAGCACCCACGTGCGCATCGCCGTCGGCGATACCGGCGTCGGCATCGCCCCGGCGTTCCTGCCGCACGTCTTCGACCGCTTCCGCCAGGCCGATGCGAGCAGCACCCGCAGCGCCGGCGGCCTGGGCCTGGGCCTGGCCATCGCCAAGCAACTGGCCGAACTACACCAGGGACAGTTGTCGGTCAGCAGCGACGGCGTCGGCCTCGGCGCCACCTTCACTCTGCTGCTGCCGCGCAACGATCAGCAGAGCCTGGCCCCGATCCGCCGCGACGACGTGGCGCTGTCCGGCGGCATGCTGCGGCGTGGCGGCGTGCGCCTGGACGGGGTGCGCGTGCTGGTGGTGGACGACGATATGGATTCGCGCGGCGTCACCCAGCGCTTCCTGCAGGAAGCCGGCGCCGTGGTCGAAGCCGCGGTGTCCGCCGACGATGCCGAAGCGCTGCTGCGCGAGCGGCCGTATGCGTTGCTGGTCAGCGACGTCGGCATGCCGCGCCGCGACGGCCACAGCCTGATCCGCAGCATCCGCGCCCGCGGCGCTGGCGCGGCCAGCCGTATTCCCGCCATCGCCCTGACCGCCTACGTGCGCGGCGAGGATCGTGCACTGGCCCTGGAGGCCGGCTTCGATGCGCACCTGGGCAAGCCGGTGGATCCGGCCAAGCTGCTCGGGCTGGCCGCATCGCTGGTGGCGCCGCCAGCGGCCGCGCTCACCACCGACCAGAGCCCGCGCGCCGAACCGGCCTGACCCCGGCGCGCTTTCCGGCGACGCCGGGCCCGGCTCGACCGGATCGCCCAGCGCCTGCGTGCAGGCGCTGGGCATTCCACCTCAGCCGCGCTTGGCGCGGGCGAAGGCGTCGGCCAGCGCACTGTTGACCGGCGCGGCGGCCGCGGGCCGCGGCTTGGCGCTTGCGCCGCCCTGGTTCCCGCCGCGCGCGTCGCGCTCGCGCCGCGGCGGGCCGCCAGCGCCGCGTGCGCCGCTGTCGCGATCGGCGGGACGCGCCGGCGCCGGCGTGTCGTCCAGGCGCCGGGTCAGCGCGATGCGCTTGCGCGCCACGTCCACCTCCAGCACCTTGACCTTGACGATGTCGCCGGCCTTGACCACGTCGCGCGGATCCTTGACGTAGCTGTCCGACAGCGCGGAGATGTGCACCAGGCCGTCCTGGTGCACGCCGATGTCGACGAACGCGCCGAAGGCGGCGACGTTGCTGACCACGCCCTCCAGCACCATGCCCGGCTTGAGATCCTTGATGTCCTCCACGCCGTCGGCGAAACGCGCCGCCTTGAACTCCGGGCGCGGATCGCGGCCCGGCTTCTCCAGTTCCTTGAGGATGTCGCGCACGGTCGGCAGGCCGAACTTCTCGTCGGTGAACTGGTCCGGCTTGAGGCCGCGCAGAAAGCCGCCGTCACCGATCAGCGCCTTGATCGGCTTGCCGGTGGCGCCGACGATGCGCTCCACCACCGGATAGGCTTCCGGGTGCACCGCCGAGGCGTCCAGCGGTTCCTCGCCATCGGCGATGCGCAGGAAGCCGGCGCACTGCTCGAAGGTCTTCTCGCCCAGCCGTGGCACCTTGAGCAGATCCTTGCGGCGCTTGAACGGGCCGTTGTCGTCGCGGTGGCGCACGATGTTCTCGGCCACGCTCGACGACAGCCCGGACACCCGCGACAGCAGCGCCGCCGAAGCGGTGTTGACGTACACCCCGACCGCGTTCACGCAGTCCTCGACCCGCGCGTCCAGCGCCCGCGCCAGGCGATACTGGTCGACGTCGTGCTGGTACTGGCCCACGCCGATCGCCTTGGGCTCGATCTTGACCAGCTCCGCCAGCGGATCCTGCAGGCGCCGCGCGATCGACACCGCGCCGCGCAGCGACACGTCCAGCTGCGGGAATTCCTTGGCGGCGAATTCGGAGGCCGAGTACACCGAGGCGCCGGCCTCGCTGACCACGATCTTCTCCAGCTTCAGCTGCGGGTTCTGCTTGATCAGGTCCGCGGCCAGTTTGTCGGTCTCGCGGCTGGCGGTACCGTTGCCGATCGCGATCAGCTCCACGCCGTGCTGCGTGCACAGGTGGCGCAGCGTGTGCAGCGACTGGTCCCACTGCCGGCGCGGCTCGTGCGGGTAGATGGTGTCGGTGGCCAGCAGCTTGCCGGTGGCGTCGACCACCGCGATCTTGCAGCCGGTGCGGATGCCCGGGTCCAGGCCCAGGGTCACGCGCGGCCCGGCCGGCGCCGCCAGCATCAGGTCCTGCAGGTTGTCGCCGAACACCGCGATCGCCTCGGCCTCGGCCTTTTCGCGGGCCTGGTTGAACAGGTCCAGCAGCAGGTGCATGTGCAGCTTGGCGCGCCAGGTGAGACGGCAGGCATCCAGCAACCAGCGGTCGCCGGGACGGCCCTGGTTGGCGATGCCGGCGCGCAGCGCGACGCGGCCTTCGGCGTACTGGTGGCCGGCTTCGGCGTCGCTGCCGGGATCCAGCTCCAGGTACACGATCTCCTCGCGGCGCGAGCGGAACAGCGCCAGCAGCCGGTGCGAGGGAATCTTGGCCAGCGCTTCGGCGTGGTCGAAGTAGTCGCGGTACTTGGCGCCTTCCTGCTCCTTGCCCTCGGCCACGCGGGCGCGGATCACCCCGACCTCGCCCAGCCAGCTGCGCAGTTCGCCGACCAGCGCGGCATCCTCGCCCCAGCGCTCCATCAGGATCGCGCGCGCGCCTTCCAGTGCGGCCTTGACGTCGGCCACGCCCTTGTCGGCATCGACGAAGCCGGCGGCGAAGGTCTCCGGCACCAGCGCCGGATCGGCCAGCAGGCCGTCGGCCAGCGGCTCCAGCCCCGCTTCGCGGGCGATCTGCGCGCGCGTGCGGCGCTTGGGCTTGTACGGCAGGTACAGATCTTCCAGTCGCGACTTGGTGTCGGCGGCGACGATCTCCGCGCGCAGTGCGTCGCTGAGCTTGCCCTGCTCGGCGATGCTGGCCAGCACCGTGGCGCGACGCTCTTCTAGTTCGCGCAGATAGGTCAGGCGCACTTCCAGGTTGCGCAACTGGGTATCGTCCAGCCCGCCGGTCACTTCCTTGCGGTAGCGCGCGATGAACGGGACGCTGGCACCCTCGTCGAGCAGGGCGATGGCGGCGCGCGCCTGCGCCGGCTGCGCGCCGATCTCGGCGGCGATGGTGGTGGCGATCTGCTGGGCGAGCTGAGTGTCGTGCATTGCGTCCGGCCGAAGCCGCCTTGCGGAAAACCCGCATTTTCGCAGTGCGCGCGCCGCCGGGGAACCCGTTGACAGGCGCGCGCCGACCTGGCCGCCTCAGGTGACCCCGGTCGGGCCGTCGAGCACCATGCGCACCTTGCGGGTGAGTTCCTGGCGGTTGTAGGGCTTGGCCAGCACGTCGAACTCGGTGCCGCCGGCGTCGGTACGCTCGATCGAGGACTCGGCATAGCCGGTGGTCAGCAGCACCTTGATCTTTGGCCGGCGCCGCCGTGCCTCGCGCGCGAGCATCACCCCGTTGAGGCCCCCTGGCATGATCAGGTCCGAATACAGCAAGTCCACGTGCACGCCGGTGCCGAGCAGCTCCAGCGCCTCGCGGGCGTTGTAGACCACGTGCGTGGCATAGCCCTGGTCCTCCAGGAACAGCCGCGCTAGCTCGGCGATGTCCGGCCGGTCCTCGACGATCAGGATGGTCTCGTCGCCCTGGCGGTCGAACGGACGGCGCGTGCGCGAATCGCGCGGCGCCATGTTCTCGACGTTGTCGTCGATCGGGAAGTACAGGCGCACGGTGGTGCCGTGGCCCTCCTCCGAATACAGGCGCACCGCGCCGCCGGACTGCTTGGCGAAGCCGTACACCATCGACAGGCCCAGGCCGGTGCCCTTGCCCTCTTCCTTGGTGGTGAAGAACGGATCCAGCACCCGCGTCAGCACCTCCGGCGGCATGCCGCTGCCGTTGTCGGTGATCGACACGCACACGTAGTGGCCGGGCAGCAGGTTGTCGTAGGTGGTGGGCTCGTCGGCGCGCACCGAGACGTTGCGGGTCTCGATCACCAGGCGCGGCGCCGCCTGTTCGGCCATGGCGTCGCGGGCGTTGATCAGGATGTTCAGCAACGCCACTTCGGCCTGGGTGGGGTCGATCCGGCAATTGCGCAGGTCCGGGGCCAGTTCCAGCGAAAACGCGATGCCGTCGCCCAGCGTGCGCTCGGCCACATCGCTCATCCCGGCGACCAGGGCATTGAGGTTGAGCACCCGGCCTTCCAGCTTCTGCTTGCGCGCGAACGCCAGCAACTGCTGGGTCAGGCGCGCGGCCTGGCCGGCGGCGTCGCGCGCGCGATCCACGCTCTTGCGCAGCAGCGATGGGTTCAGCGGATCGCTCTCGACCGCGTGCTCGATCAGTTCCAGGTATCCGGACATGACCTGCAGCAGGTTGTTGAAGTCGTGGGCGATGCCGCCGGTGAGCTGGCCCAGCGCCTCCATCTTCTGCGCCTGGCGCAGCGCGTCCTCGGCATCGCGGCGGCGGCTGACGTCCAACTGCGAGCCGAAGAAGTACACCAGCTCGCCGCGGTCGTCGTAGACCGGGGAGATGTACAGCGCGTTCCAGAAGCTGGACCCGTCCTTGCGGTAATTGAGGATCTCCACCGCGATCTCGTCGTGCGAGGTGATGGCATCGCGGATGCTGCTGACCGTCTCGCGGTCAGTGTCCGGCCCCTGCAGGAAGCGGCAATTGTTGCCGATCAATTCATCGCGGCCGTAACCGGTCATCTCCAGGAAGGCGCGGTTGACGAAGATGATGGGATTGTCCGGCTGCCGCGGATCGGTCACGATCATCGGCATGCGCGTGGTCTGCACCGCAGCGAAGAAAATATCGCTGCGCTGATTGGACATGTCGGTGGGTGCGTCAGGGTCGACGGTCGTCGGCGGCGCCGGGTTGTTGCTGATTTCTGGTGCGGGCATGGTCGATGGCAGGTCGATGCGAACCGTCGCTGACCCGCCTAGGCGGGCGGCCACACCGGGGTTCGCACGCCGGCGTCAACGCGAATAATACCTGTGCAGCCGTTCCACGACGATCTCGTCCTGCAGCGACTCCAGCGCCATGATCCGTACCTGCCGGTCGCTCACCGCGAGCACGCGCTCGACGTAGATCTCCGGGCCTGCCTCGGTTTCCTTCATGGACTTGCGGAAACCGTAGGGCATCACCCCCTTCTCTCCGTCCTTGCTGCCACCGATATACAGAACGACCGACATGACGCTTCCTCTACAGGGAATTCGTGGAACTGGCGCGCACCATACACAGCACCATGTGAGGGACTTCTGCACCGAGGTTAATCCTGGCTGTTTGCCCGAACATGACCTCCGCCCCGCCTCACGCGGACTTAACCGGGCCTGCGCGTAAGTCGCACCTTCTTTACGCGTCGGGGGGCGCCATGGATCTCAAGAGCGGTTATCCCTTCTGGTCCGTCCGCAATGGCCTCATGCAGAGTTTTCCGCAGCTGCGCGACGACGTGCGCTGCGATGTCGCCGTCGTCGGCGGCGGTATTACCGGCGCGCTGATCGCCGAGGAACTGAGCACCCACGGGCACGCCGTGACGGTCCTGGAGCAGCGCGACATCGGCTGGGGCAGCACCGCCGCCAGCACCGCTTTGCTGCAGTACGAGATCGACACCCACCTGATCGACCTGGCCAAGCGCTATGGGGAACCCGCCGCCGCCCTCGCGTACGGCGCCTGCGCGCAGGCGCTGGAGCAGCTGCGCGACCTGGTGCGGCCGCTGCGCGATGTCGACTTCGGCTGGAACGACAGCCTGTACTACGCCAGCAAACGCCGGCATGTGCGGGTGCTGCAGGAAGAACTGGAAGTGCGTGCGCGGCACGGCCTGGACGTGGAATGGCTGGACGCGCAGATCCTGGACACCGATTACGGCATCCAGGCGCACGGCGCGATCCTCAGCCACCAGGCGGCGCGGGTGGACCCGTACCGCCTCACCTACCGCCTGCTCGGCCGCGCGTTCCGCCGCGGCGTCGGCGTCTACGACCGCACCCGCATCGCGCGGATCGTGGTCAACGGCCGCGGCGTGACCCTGCACACCGACCACGGCGTGCAGGTGCGCGCCGGCCATGTGGTGATGGCCGCCGGCTACGCCAACCAGCATTGGCTGGACCAGCGCGTGGCGCGCAACCGCAGCAGCTAAGCCTTCGTCAGCGACCCGCTGGACCCGTCCGCGCTCGGCCCACTGCACGACACCATGGTCTGGGAAAGCGCGCGGCCGTATCTGTACCTGCGCAGCACCGGCAATGGCCGCATCGTCGCCGGTGGCGAGGACGACAGCGTCGACGTGCCGGCGCGCCGCGACGCGCGTGTCGACAGCAATGCGCGCACGCTGTCGCGCAAGATCGCCAAGGTGATCTCCGGGCTCGAGCTGCAGCCGACCTTCGCCTGGGCCGGCACCTTCGCCGAAACCGAGGACGGACTGCCGTTCTTCGGCCCGCACCCGCAGCACGGCCCGCGCGTGCAGTTCGCCATGGCCTACGGCGGCAACGGCATCACCTACAGCATGATCGGCGCCGGCCTGCTGCGCGCGCAGATCGAGCGGCATGCGCATCCGCTCAAGCGCCTGTTCGGTTTCGCTCGGCTCGACTGACGGCACGACCATGGATACACCCGCAGGAGCGGCTTCAGCCGCGACCGGCATTCCGGTAACGCCTGGTCGCGGCTGAAGCCGCTCCTACGCGGCAACCTGGGGCATGGCGAAAGTCAGGTGGCAGGCGCGATGCACTCAGCCACCGCCCGGCCACCAGCCGCGGCCATGCAGCGCATAACGATCGGCGGCGCGTTCCAGCGGATTGCGCACGCTGACCCCGCCGCAGGCCAGGTATACCGGCAGGAACAGCGGCCCCAACAGCATGTACTGCAGCACGTGCGCCCGTTCGTGGTCGCCGAGGCGCACCGCGGGATGCCGGCAGCGACCGGCGGCGTGCTCGTAGGTGGCGCAGGCCACGTCCAGATCGTCGGCGCTGAGCAGGATCACGTTGCCCAGGGTCATTGCCCCGCGTGGCCGCAACGGCACCCGTTCGAACACCAGCGCCAGCTCGCGGCGACTGAAGCGCGGGCGCGCGCCGAAAGCCAGCGCGAGCGTGCCGGCGAGCACACCCAGCAAGGTGTTGGGCAAGGTCCACAGAACCCCGGCGGCGATGCCGGCACGGCGCCAGGCCAGCGGCAGCGGCCGCGTCAGTCGGCCTCGTTGGGAATCAGCAGCCACAGGATCAGGTAGACCAGGATGCCGGGGAACGCGGCCGAGACGATCGACCCGACCACGTACAGTACCCGCAGCACGGTCGGATTCCAGCCGAAACGGTGGGCGATGCCGCCCATCACGCCCGCGATCATGCGGTCGTTCAACGAGCGCGACAGCGAGCGGGGTTGCGACATGGCGAAAGCTCCAGCAACGGCGGCGATCCACTCTACCCGCAGCGGTGCGGGCGCCGCGTGAGGGCATGAGGCGCTCGGTGCTCAGTGCCCGCCATCGCGCTCGGCCAGCCATTGGTGCAGCGCCGCCGGCACTTCGCGCTGGGCGCGGCCGGAGACATAGATGCCGATGTGGCCACCGCGGAAACTCAGTTCGGCGTAGTCGCGGCTGCCGACCACGCCGCGCAGCGCCCGCGAGGCGTCCGGCGGCACCAGATGGTCGTGCTCGGCGTAGACGTTGAGCACCGGCATGGTGACCTGGCCCAGGTCCACCGCGTGTGCGCCGATGCGCGCGCGGCCATGCATCAGCGCGTTGTCCTGGTAGAACTGCTTGACGAACTCGCGGAAGGTCTCGCCGGCCAGGTCCGGCGAATCGAAGATCCATTTCTCCATGCGCAGGAAGTCCTCCAGCGCCCGCGGATCGTCGAGGATGTCGAGCAGGCCGACGTATTTCTGCAGGTTCAGGCGGAACGGCTTGAGCATCAGGTAGCTGATGTTCATCAGGTCCGCCGGCACGTTGCCCAGCGTGTCCACGAACAGGTCGACGTCGACCTGGCGCGCCCAGTTGGAAAGCATGTTGTCCGGCGTGTGGAAATCCACCGGCGTGACCATGGTGATCAGGTTGCGCACCTTCTCCGGCTGCAGCGCCGCGTAGCACAGCGAGAAGGTGCCGCCCTGGCAGATGCCCAGCAGGTTGATCGGCGCACCGTCGCCGGCGGCGCGCAGGTGGTCCACCGCGCCGTCGATGTAGCGCAGCAGATAGTCTTCCAGGGTCAGGTAGCGCTCGGAGCGGTCCGGGTAGCCCCAGTCCAGCACGTAGACGTCCTCGCCCAGCGCCAGCAGGCCCTGCACCAGCGAGCGGTCGGCCTGCAGGTCGACCATGTACGGGCGGTTGACCAGCGCATAGACGATCAGCAGCGGCACCTTGCCGCTGGGCGGGCGTTCGCCGACGAAGCGGTACAGCACCACCTTGCCGTCGCGCCACACTTCCTGGCGCGCGGTGGCGCCGTAGTCCACCGCGTCCAGGCCCGGCAGCACGCGCAGGCCTTCGAGCAGCTTGCGCTGCAGCTCCAGGGTTTCCTGGACCAGATCGTCGCTGCTGAAACTCAACGGCCCTTTCATGCGCGGCTCCGGCGCGCGGCGGGCGTGGTCGCGGCCCGCCGCGGCTTGGTGGCGGAGGCAGCCTTCGCTGGCTTGGCGGCGTTCGATCTGGATTTGGAGTTGGATTCGGGCACGACGGTTGCCGCCCTCGACGCAGCGGGCTTGGCCGCGGTCTTCCTGGCGCCTTTCTGCGGCGCGGCCGGGGCCGCGGCAGCAGGCGAAGGCGCACCCGCGGTAGGCGCGCCCTGCCCTTCGCCGCGCTCCAGCCGGCGCAGCCGCCGTTCCAGGTCGGCGATACGCCGATGCGCGGCATCCAGCTCGGTGCGCGTGGGCAGGCCCACCTGCTCGCAGACCTGCTCGGTCTCGCGCTGCAGCAAGGCGCGCAGGCGCATCTGCGCGTTGGCGACGTCGGCGTAGACCTGGCGGAACTCCGGCGACAGCGCGGCCGCCGCATAGGCCTCCTCGGCCGCGTCGATCCACAGATCGAACATCGCCCGCGCATTGGTCAGCTGCCGGCCCGGTTCCTCATGTTCGCGCAGCTTTTCCTCGAACAGGCCGAAGGCCCGGTCGATGGCGCCCTGCAACAGCGCCATATAAGCCTGCAACTGCGCCTGGTAGTCCTGCTGTGCCTTGGCCAGCGCCTGCCAGCGCGCCTGGTGGTTGCGTGCCGGGCCGAACCCGGGCATCTGCAGCCATGGCCCGCTGTCGCGCTGCAGGCCCTGCAGCCACTGCGCGGCCTGCTGCAACCACGGGTCGATCCCGCCCTGGCCGGTGCCGCGCACCGCGCCCAGCAGCCACTGCAGCAGCTGCTCGCGCTGGCCCTGTACCTGCTGTTTCCAGGCCTCGGCGACATCGGCGCTGCTGGCGTCGCGGCCGGCGAACTGCGCCGCCACCTGCTGCATCGCGCCAAGCCAGTCGCCGGCCTGCTGCTGGAACCGCGCCACCGCGTCCTCGGCCTGCGGCGCGCTGCCGCGCGGCAGCCACTGGCTCCAGGCCGCGATCGCCTCGCGCCAGGAGCCGGCGCCATCGCTCGCCGAGGCCGCCGGTGCCGGTGCGCCCTGGCGCAGCGCGGCGTTCCAGGCCTCCCAGTACTGCCGCGTCATCGCCTCGAAATCGCCGGCGCCACCGCCGCCGCTAGCCTTCATCGCCACTCTCCCGAACTGGCCTGCGATGATAGCAACCCACCGCGATCAGGGCTTGGGAATGCGCAGCGTCTTGCTGATCATCAACGAGCCGGACAGCGCGAACAGCAGCGCCAGCGGGTGCAGCAGCCACGGCCCCAGCCGCCACTCGCCCCACCACAACGCATCGCCGATATGGCCCAGGTGCGCGGCGATCGCCAGCACGATGACCAGGCCCAGGCTGCTCGGGATCGGCGTGCCCTCGAAGTACGGCACCTTGTCGCCGTCGCCGGCCAGTTGCTCGGCGGTGACGTTGTAGCGCGCCAGGCGGCTGACCCCGCAGCAGACGAAGAAGCTCAGCACCAGCCAGTCCCAGCCGCCCTGCATGCCGCAGGCATAGGCCAGCGCGGCCGGGGCGACACCGAAGGAGATCACGTCGGCCAGCGAATCCAGTTCGCGGCCCAGGGTCGAGGACGACTTGCGCCAGCGCGCCACCCGCCCGTCCAGCGCGTCGAACACGAACGCCAGCGGGATCAGCGCCATGCCGAACAGCAGGTCGCTGCGGCGGCCGTCCTGCAGGAAGCGCATCGCCGCGAACACCGCGCCGGTGCCACAGAAGGCATTGGCCAGGGTGAACCAGTCGGCCAGCTGGAACTCGCGCAGCATGGAAAAGTGGCGTTTCATCGGCATAACCTGGCGGATCCGGCGTGAGCGGCGAGCGACGGCACAGGGTAGCGTGGCGCCGCCGCACTGGCGAGCGGCGCCGCTGGCTGCTGGGCGTCGCGGCCCGCTGCTACGCTGGCGCTCTCCACTTCCGCGCAGGTATTGCCCATGCAGACCGTCCTGATCACCGGTGCCGCCAGCGGCATCGGCGCCGGCATCGCCCACGAACTGGCCGCCGGCGGCCGCCACATCGTCGTCAGCGACCTCGACCTGGACGCCGCCGAGGCAGTCGCCGCGCAGCTGCGCCAGGCCGGCGGCGCGGCCGAGGCGGTGGCACTGGACGTGGCCAGCGCCGACAGCATCCAGGCCGCGCTGGCGGCGCTGAGCCGGCCGGTGGATGTGCTGGTCAACAACGCCGGGCTGCAGCACGTGGCGCCGCTGCAGGAGTTCCCGATGGAGCGGTGGAGCCTGCTGGTGGAGGTGATGCTGACCGGCGTGGCGCGGCTGACCCAGGCGGTGCTGCCGGGCATGCGCGCACGCGGCTTCGGCCGCATCGTCAACATCGGCAGCATCCACTCGCTGGTCGCCAGCCCGTACAAGAGCGCCTACGTCGCCGCCAAGCACGGCCTGGTCGGCTTCTCCAAGGTGATCGCGCTGGAGACCGCCGACACCGACATCACCATCAATACGCTCTGCCCCAGCTACGTGAAGACGCCGCTGGTGGACAAGCAGATCGCCGACCAGGCGCGCACCCGCGGCATTTCCGAAGCCGACGTGATCGCCCAGGTGATGCTCAAGCCGATGCCCAAGGGCGTGTTCATCGCCTACGACGAGCTGGCCGGCTGTGTGGCGTTCCTGGCCTCGCCGGCAGCGCGCAACATCACCGCGCAGACCATCGCGATCGACGGCGGCTGGACCGCCCAATAGCGCCGCGGCAACCGTGCGCCTGCCGGCGTTGGCGATTTTTTCGCCAGTGCCGGCGCAGCCCTTGCGCCGCAACGCGGCGGCGCGCTTATCCACAGGGTTTGGGAAATTCCATCCACATCGGCTGTGGAGAACTGCGCGGGCAGCTGGCGAATTTTTCGCCACCGCGAACATCCGCCCAGCGATTTCAGCGACTTGGCGCAGTTGCCCACATGCTTGTGCAGGATCCATCCACAGCCGGTGTGGACAAGCGCCGCGGGTGGCGGCGCTGCCGGCCTAGACCCGCGAATAGCGCCAGGACAGCATGCGTCCGTCGCGGTACGGCATGACCCCATGAAACGGGCGCGGGTCGCCGTCGAACACCAGCGGCAGGAAGTGGCGATCGCCCTCCCACAGCGGCAGCGTGTCCATCTGCGCGATCGGCACCCAGGCCAGCGTGCCCTCGGCGTTCTCGGCGAAGGGCTCGCCGTCGTAGGCCTCGATCAGGAACACGAAGCCCAGCCAGTCCTCGCCGTGCTTGCCGAACCCCGGCCAGCTGATGGTGCCGCGCAACTGCAGCGCCTCGCAGGTGATGCCCGCCTCTTCCAGGATCTCGCGGCGCATGCCGGCCAGCACGTCCTCGTCCGCCTCGACCTTGCCACCCAGGCCGTTGTACTTGCCCAGGTGATGGTCGCCGGGACGCGCATTGCGGTGGACCAGCAGGACCTGGGTGCGGTCGGGCGAGAGCACGTAGCCCAAGGTGGCGACGATGGGGGTGTAAGGCATGCGGCGGCGGCAGATGGCGAGGGGCGCGCAGTATGCCGCATCCGCGCTGCGGCCCGGGCACGCGTGTGGCGGGACAGCCGCTTAGACCGCCGGCGTAGCGGCGTCGTGCGGCACGCGTGGCAGCGGCGGCGCCGGCCGCAGCGTGGCCACGCCGTGACCGCGCTCGGCCAGGTATTCCAGCCACTTGCCGAGGAAGGTGTTCATGCGCATGCGGTGGCTGATCAGTTCCGCCGGCGGCGGGTACAGCCCCATCACGTCCTGCCAGCGGCGGCCGACATAGCAGTGCGTGGTCTCGGCCTGGCGCGCGTCCAGGTACAGGCGCACGTAGGCCGACGGATCCGGCTCGCCGGTCAGCGGGTCGCACAGGTCGTAGGTCAGGCGCAGTTCGACGGTGTAGCGGTGGCGCTCGATCACGTCCAGGCGCAGGTCCAGGCCATCGCCGATGCTGGACACGTAGCTGCCGGCCGCCAGGTCGGCCGGCACGAACAAGCGGTTCAGGTGCAGGTAGTTCTCGGCGTACAGCCCCATCAACCAGCCGAAACGGCTGAGTCGGGGGATGCGTTCGCTGCGGGTCAGGGCGTGCTGCATGGACCGATCCTACACGCTGGATCGCGCCGGCGGCAGCATTGACGGATCGGCGCCGTGGGCCTACCGTGGAGATCCATGCGACGACGTGCGGAAATGCCGTTTTCGCCAGGAACGGCCCCGCCCGTCGCCCTGCCCGCTCAGAACATTTCGCGCTGCAGTCCCAGCGTCGCCAGCACCTTGCTGGAAATCTCCTCGATCGAGGTGTGCGTGGTGCTCAAGGTCGGAATCCGTTCCATGCGGAACATGGTTTCGGCCGCCGCCACTTCGCGCCGGCAGGTCTCCGCATTGGAATAACGCGAATTCGGCCGCCGCTCCTGGCGGATCTGCTGCAGCCGCTCCGGATCGATGGTCAGCCCGAACAGCTTGTTGCGGTAGGGGCGCAGCCGCGGCGGCAGCCTATCGTTCTCCAGGTCCTCGTCGGTCAACGGATAGTTGGCCGCACGCACGCCGTAATGCAGCGCCAGGTAGATGCAGGTCGGGGTCTTGCCCGCGCGCGAGACCGCCACCAGGATCACGTCGGCCTCGTCGTAGGTGAGCGCGATGCCGTCGTCGTGCGCCAACGCGAAGTTCATCGCGTTGATGCGACGGTGATAGGTCTCGAAATCCACCAGACCGTGCGCCTGTCCCACCCGCGAGTGCCGCGGCGCGTTCAGTTCGCGCTCCAGCGGCTCGATGAAGGGCGCGAACACGTCGAGCATCAGCGCCCCGCTTTCGGCCAGCAGCATGCTCAGCTGCGGATCGACGCAGGAGTTGACCACGATCGGCCGGACCTGATAGCGCTCGCCCGCGGCATGGATGCGCTGCGCGGCGTCGCGGGCTTTTTCCGGATCGTCGACGAAGGACATGCGGTCGGTGACGAAGCTGAAACCGCTGAACTGGGTGAGCAGGCTATGCCCAATGGTTTCAGCGGTGATACCGGTTCCATCGGACACGTAGAACACCGGTCTGATCGTCGACATTGCCTGCATTCTCCTGGCTGAAACCCAACGGATGCGCCCGCTTCGCTTGTGCCCGCTCGGGTGCGCACTGCATCATATCGGCTTCTTCCCTCACGGACGCGGCCATTCAGCCCGCCTCGGGCGATGGCCTAACGGAGCATCGCGCTTGAACGAGAACATCCTGTGGTTGCATGAGCTGCGCCTGGCCGACCTGGCCCGCGTCGGTGGCAAGAATTCCTCCCTCGGCGAAATGATCGGCAACCTGGCGGGCCTCGGCGTCTCCGTGCCGGGCGGCTTCGCCACCACCGCCGAGGCGTTCAAGGCCTTCGTCGCCCACAACGATCTGTACCAGCGCATCTTCGACAAGCTGGCCACGCTGGACGTGGAAGACGTGGGCGCGCTCACCGCCGCCGGCAAGGAGATCCGCGGCTGGGTGATCGACGCGCCGCTGCAGCCGGAGCTGGACCAGGCGATCCGCCAGGCCTATGCGCAACTGTGCGACGAGAACGGCGGCGGCCACGTGGCCGTGGCGGTGCGCTCCTCGGCCACCGCCGAAGACCTGCCCGACGCCAGCTTCGCCGGCCAGCAGGAGACCTTCCTCAACGTGACCGGCGCCGACGACGTGGTGCACAAGGTCAAGGAAGTCTTCGCCAGCCTCTACAACGACCGTGCCATCGCCTACCGCGTGCACCACGGCTTCAAGCACGAGGACGTGTTCCTCTCGGCCGGCGTGCAGTTGATGGTGCGCTCCGGCGTCGGCGCCTCCGGCGTGCTGTTCACCCTGGACACCGAGTCCGGCTTCCGCGACGTGGTGTTCGTTACCTCGAGCTTCGGCCTCGGCGAGATGGTCGTGCAGGGCGCGGTCAATCCCGACGAGTTCTACGTCTACAAGCCCACCCTGAAGGCCGGCAAGCCGGCGATCCTGCGCCGATCGCTGGGCAGCAAGCTGATCCGCATGGTGTATTCGGACGTGCCCGGCGAGCGCGTGCGCATCGAGGACACGCCGGCCGAGCTGCGCAACACCTTCTCGATCAACGACGAGGACGTGCAGGAACTGGCCAAGCAGGCGCTGGTGATCGAGCAGCACTACCAGCGGCCGATGGACATCGAGTGGGCGAAGGACGGCGTCAGCGGCAAGCTGTTCATCGTGCAGGCGCGCCCGGAGACGGTGAAGTCGCGCGGCCATGCCACCCAGATCGAACGCTTCGCGCTGCAGCAGCGCGGCGAGGTGATCGCCGAAGGCCGTGCCATCGGCCAGAAGATCGGCGCCGGCGTCGCCCGCGTGGTGCGCAGCCTGGAGGACATGAACCGGGTGCAGCCCGGCGACGTGCTGGTCGCGGACATGACCGATCCCGATTGGGAGCCGGTGATGAAGCGCGCCTCGGCGATCGTCACCAACCGCGGCGGCCGCACCTGCCACGCGGCGATCATCGCCCGCGAGCTGGGCGTACCGGCAGTGGTCGGCACCGGCAACGCGATGGAACTGGTCGAGGACGGCAAGGAAGTGACGGTCAGTTGCGCCGAAGGCGATACCGGCTACATCTATGGCGAGCGCCTGCCGTTCGAGCGCACCACCACGGACCTGGGCAACATGCCGCCGGCGCCGCTGAAGATCATGATGAACGTGGCCAACCCGGAGCGGGCGTTCGACTTCGGCCAGTTGCCCAACGCCGGCATCGGCCTGGCGCGTCTGGAGATGATCATCGCCGCGCACATCGGCATCCATCCCAATGCGCTGCTGGAGTACGCCAAGCAGGACGCCGCGACCAAGAAGAAGATCGACGAGAAGATCGCCGGCTACGCCGACCCGGTGAGCTTCTATGTCAACCGCCTGGCCGAAGGCATCGCCACGCTGACCGCATCGGTGGCGCCGCATCCGGTGATCGTGCGCCTGTCGGACTTCAAGTCCAACGAGTACGCCAACCTGATCGGCGGCAGCAACTACGAACCGCACGAAGAGAACCCGATGATCGGCTTCCGTGGCGCCAGCCGCTACGTCGATCCGAGCTTCGCCGCCGCGTTCGCGCTGGAATGCAAGGCCGTGCTGAAGGTCCGCAACGAGATGGGCCTGGACAACATGTGGGTCATGATCCCGTTCGTGCGCACCCTCGAGGAAGGCCGCAAGGTCGTCGAGGTGCTGGCCAGCAACGGCCTGCGCCAGGGCGAGAACGGCCTGAAGATCATCATGATGTGCGAGGTGCCGTCGAACGCGCTGCTCGCCGAGGAATTCCTCGAGATCTTCGACGGCTTCTCGATCGGCTCCAACGACCTGACCCAGCTCACCCTGGGCCTGGACCGTGACTCCTCGATCGTGGCGCACCTGTTCGACGAGCGCAATCCGGCGGTCAAGAAGATGCTGTCGATGGCGATCAAGGCCGCGCGCGCCAAGGGCAAGTACGTGGGCATCTGCGGACAGGGTCCGTCGGACCACCCAGACCTGGCCGAGTGGCTGATGCAGGAAGGCATTGAGTCGGTGTCGCTGAACCCCGACACCGTGGTCGACACCTGGCTGCGCCTGGCCAAGCTGAAGAGCCAGGGGTGATGCCGATGCAGTCGTGGCTGACGGCACTGACGGCGGCCACCACGGCCGCCGCCCCGGCGGCGCCGGCCACGCGCTCGCTCGACTGGCGGACGCTGGACTGGACGCAGTACGCGCTCAACTGGGGCGTGGCGATCCTGATCCTGGTGGTCGGGATGTGGATCGCCAAGCGCCTGAGCCTGTGGCTGCAGCGCGCCCTGCTGCGCGCGCGGGTGGAGACCACGCTCAGCAACTTCCTGCGCAACGTCGCCTACGCGTTGATGCTGGTGCTGGTGCTGGTCACCGCGTTGCAGAAGATCGGCGTACCGCCGACTTCGCTGTTCGCCGTGCTCGGCGCCGCCGGCCTGGCGGTGGGCCTGGCGCTGAAGGACTCGCTGTCCAACATCGCCTCCGGGGTGATGCTGATCGTGCTGCGGCCGATGCGCGACGGCGACCACGTGGTGGTGGCCGGCCAGGAAGGCGTGGTCGACGAGATCCGGATCTTCCAGACCCGCATCCGCACCTTCGACGAGCGCATGGTGACGCTGCCCAACAGCACCATCACCACCGCGCCGATCGTCAACTACAGCACCCTGCCCAACCGGCGCCTGGAGATCACCGTCGGCGTCGGCTACGGCGACGACCTGAAGAAGGCGCAGGAGCTGTTGCTGCAGATCGCCCAGGACAATCCGAACATCCTGAAGACGCCCGCCCCGTTCGTGCAGGTGACCAACCTGGGCGAGAGCACGGTGGACCTGATGCTGTTCGGCTACGCCAAGAATGGCGATTTCGGCGCGGCCAAGAGCAGCACGCTGGAACAGATCCGCAACCAGTTGCTGGAGAACGGGCTCAGCATTCCGTACCCGCAGCGCGACCTGCACGTGTACCACCACGATGCCGACGGCCGTCCGATCGCAGAACTGCTGACGAAGGGCGTCACCGACGACGGCGAGACCAAGCCGGGACCGCCGCTGGCGCGCTGAGCGGCGGCATCCCCTTTTCCGTGTTCCCTGCATCCGCCCGACGCGCGTCGAGCGGCGTGTCGCATGCGCCCGCAGGCGTCCGGGTCGAGGATCAGCCCTCGCCCTGCCCGCCCAGCCTGCCCATGAACGGGCGGTAGTAGCGCAGCTCGTCGATGGAGTCGTGCACGTCGCTGAGCGCGGTGTGCGAGGAGGCCTTGGTCAGGCCGGCCGACACCGTCGGCGCCCAGCGCCGCGCCAGTTCCTTCAGCGTCGACACGTCCAGGTTGCGGTAGTGGAAGAAGCGCTCCAGCCGCGGCATCTGCCGATGCAGGAAGCGCCGGTCCTGGCAGATCGAGTTGCCGCACATCGGCGAGGTGCCGGGCTTGCACCACTGGGTCAGGAACGCCATGGTCTCGGCCTCGGCCTGGGCCAGGGTGACCTTGCTGTCGAGCACGCGCTGCCACAGGCCGGAATGGCGGTGCTGGTTGCGGTTCCACTCGTCCATCGCCTCCAGCGTCTGCAGCGGATGGGCGATGGCGAACTCCGGGCCTTCGGCCAGCACGTTGAGCTGGGCGTCGGTCACCACCGTGGCGATTTCGATGATCGAATCGCGATCGGTATCCAAGCCGGTCATTTCCAGATCGATCCAGATCAGCCGATCGTTCGCCACGTGCGCTTGCGCCATATCACCGTCCTGTCGTTCGCGGCGGCGAGGCCGGCGCGGAAGTGTCGTATCAGCCTTCAATGATACCGTGCGGCCTGCGCGATCGGCAGGGGCGCGATGCCTCAACCGCCGAGCAGCGGCTTGCCGCGCTTGGCGCGGAAGTAGTTGGTCAGGCGCAAGCTGGCCTCCGCCGCCAGCACGCCGCCGCGGACCTGCACGCGATGGTTGTGGCGCGGGTCGGCGAGCAGGTCGAACACGCTGCCGCAGGCGCCGGTCTTGGGATCGGTGGCGGCGTAGACCAGCTCCGCCACCCGCGCATGCACTACCGCCATCGCGCACATCGCGCATGGCTCCAGGGTCACGTACAGGCGGCTGCCGACCAGGCGGTGGTTGCCGAGCCGGCGGCCGGCCTGGCGCAGCGCGACGATCTCGGCGTGCGCGCTGGGATCGTGCTCGGCGATGTTGAGGTTCCAGCCCTCGCCCAGCACCTCATCGTCGGCCGAGACCAGCACCGCGCCGACCGGGATCTCGTCGAACTCGCGCTCGGCGCGCTCGGCCAGGGCCAGCGCGTGGCGCATCCAGTGCTCGTCGCGCGCCCGTTGCGCGTCGTCGCCGACGCTCATCGCGCCGCGCCGTGCTTGCGCACGAACTCGGCGAACACCGTCAGCGTCGCTTCGCTGACGTGGTGTTCGATGCCCTCGGCATCGCGGCGCGCGGTATCCGCGTCGATGCCCAGGGCCAGCAGGAACTGCTCCACCGTCTGGTGGCGCTGCCGGCTGGCCGCGGCCAGCGCCTCGCCCTCGGCGGTCAGGAACACCCCGCGATACGGACGCTGCACCACCCAGCCGCCCTTGACCAGGCGCTTGAGCATCTTGGCCACGGTCGGCTGGGCCACGCCCAGGCGCGCGGCGATATCCACCTGCCGCGCTTCGCCGCCGTCGGCGAGCAGGTCGGAAATCAGCTCCACGTAATCCTCGATCAGCTCCAGGCGGTGCGCCTCGCGCACCTGGCGGAAGCTTTCGACCTGCACCTCGGCGTCGAGCAGCACCGCCTGCGGCGCCATCGACTTCCCGCTTTTCTGCATCGCAACGCCCTTGTCCGCTGCCGGCGCCCCGCCGGCCACCTGCCTATTCTGGCCGAAATCCTGGCTATCGCAGCGATTTGAATTGCCAATGCTAATCCATATAGCACCTGCTATATACTCGTTCGCACCCCGCCCACCCCGTCGCCGCCATGGCCGTTCCCCTGCCCCTTCCCCAATCCGCCGACGCCCAGGCCAGTCGTGGCGAGGCCCGGCCCAGCCTGGGCGCCATGCACGCCAGCGTCGCCGTGCCGCGCGGCGGCCTGGGCTGGCGCCGCTTCCTGGCCTTCCTCGGGCCTGGCTACATGGTCTCGGTCGGCTACATGGACCCCGGCAACTGGGCGACCGACATCGCCGGCGGCTCGCACTTCGGCTACCTGCTGCTGTCGGTGATCCTGCTCTCCAACCTGATGGCGATCGTGCTGCAGGGCCTGGCCGCGCGCCTGGGCATCGCCACCGGCCTCGACCTGGCCCAGGCCTGCCGCGCGCACTACTCCAAGCCGGTGAACCTGCTGCTGTGGCTGGCCTGCGAGGCGGCGATCGTCGCCTGCGACCTGGCCGAGGTGATCGGCACCGCGATCGCGCTGAAGCTGCTGTTCGGCATCCCGCTGACCGCCGGCGCGATCATCACCTCGATCGACGCGCTGCTGGTGCTGTACCTGATGCGCCGCGGCTTCCGTGCGCTGGAGGCGTTCGTGATCGCCCTGCTGACGGTGATCTTCGTCTGCTTCCTGGTGCAGATCGTGCTGGCCGCGCCGCCGCTGCGCGAGGTGCTGGCCGGCTTCATCCCGCGCACGCAGGTGGTGACCGACCCGGCCGCGCTGTACCTGGCGATCGGCATCATCGGCGCGACGGTGATGCCGCACAACCTGTACCTGCACTCTTCGATCGTGCAGACCCGCGCCTACGAACGCACCGACCAGGGCCGTCGTTCGGCGCTGCGTTGGGCGCTGGCCGACAGCACCATCGCGCTGAGCCTGGCGCTGTTCGTCAACGCCGCGATCCTGATCCTGGCCGCCGCGGTGTTCCATGCCCACGGCCGCACCGACGTGCAGGAGATCGAGCAGGCCCACGAACTGCTGGCGCCGATGCTCGGCGTCGGCCTGGCCTCCACCCTGTTCGCGGTGGCGCTGCTGGCCTCCGGCATCAACTCCACCGTCACCGCCACCCTGGCCGGGCAGATCGTGATGGAAGGCTTCCTGCACCTGCGCCTGCCGTCGTGGGCGCGGCGCCTGCTGACCCGCGGCCTGGCGATCATCCCCGTGGTCGCGGTGACTTCGCTGTATGGCGAACAGGGCACTGCCAAGCTGCTGGTGCTGAGCCAGGTGGTGCTGTCGATGCAGTTGCCGTTCGCGGTGATCCCGCTGGTGCGCTTCGTCACCGACAAGCGCCGCATGGGCCCGTTGGTGGTGCGTCGCGGGCTGGCCTGGCTGGCCTGGGCGATCGCCGCGCTGATCGTGGTGCTGAACCTGAAGCTGCTGGCGGATACCTTGCTGCACTGAGCGCTGCGCAGCCGCAGCGCGCCGGGTGCGCGCGCCTGCCGAGCCTGGCCCGCGTTCCGGCACCGGTGCATTCAAGGCACATCGGGCGGGTTGCCGGGTAAAGCTGCGAGCATTGGCGTGCTGCCCGGCCATGTGCGCCGCCTCCCGCTCATGTCTTGGCCGACGTATCGAACAAGGCCGTGTAGCGCCGCTGCATCTCCTGCGACGTCACCGACTCGATCGCGTGGCCGATCAGCCAGCGGTGACCGAAGGGATCGCGCACCGTGCCGGAGCGTTCGCCGTAGAAGTGGTCCTGCATCCCGCGCTCGAGCGTGCCGCCGGCGGCGACCGCGCGGGCGACCAGCGCGTCGGCATCATCCACATGCAGGTGCAGCGTCACCGGCGTGGCGCCGAGATGTTCGGGGCTGCGCACGCCCATGTCCGGATATTCTTCCGACAGCATCAACGTGTGGCCGTCGAGATCCACCTCGGCATGGCCGACGCGCCCGTCCGGCTCGGTCAGGCGGAACAGTTCGCGCGCGCCGAATGCACGCGCGTAGAAGTCCATCGCCGCGGCGGCATCGCGCACGCACAGGTAGGCATAGAGTTCGTGGATCGCCATGACAGGTCCTTGTGTGGAGTGCATGCCCATTGTGGAACCCTGCGCATGCGGCGTCTTGCAGGAAATTGACCTGCGCCGCGCTCAGCGCGGCACGTGCCGTGGCGCGGCCGGGTCGGCCATGCGACGCCAGGCGGACGGCGCGACACCGGCCACGCTGCGGAAGGTATTGGCCAGATGCGCCTGATCGGCGAAGCCGCTGGCGGCCGCGATCTCGGCCCAGCCCAGCGATCGGTCGCAGGCCAGTTCCAGCGCATGCGAGAAGCGCTGCAGCCGCAGCCATGCGTTCGGTGCCAGGCCGGTCGCCTGCCGGAACAGGGCGATGCAGTGCCGATGGCTGAGCCACCATGGTCTCCACGCGCAGCCCCGGCTGCCAGGCGCGCAGAAGCATGGGCGCCAGCGCCGGATGCAGCAGCGGCGGCCGGCCACCGGCACGCGCGATCAACCACTGCTCGAATGCCGCCAGTCGCGCCGGCGCGTCGGCGCCTGCATGCAGCCGCTCCAGCAGCGCGTCGACCTCGCCGGCGGACAGCAGCAGTTCCAGCGGCGTGTGGTGCCCGGCCAGCGCCGATTCCGGCACGCCGAGCAGCACGCCCGTGGCGCCGGGACGCAGCATCGCACCGACCGAGACCGCGGGCTGTGCGACATCGCGCACGTGGTACGCCATGCGGACGCCCCCCACCACCGCATGGCCCAGGCAATGCCCGCGCAGGTCGGCCGCGTGGTCGAACACCCGCAACGGCGCGCCGCCGATGCGCACGGCAAGATGCGTGGCGCCGGTCGGCAGCACATGCTCGCGCGCGTGCGGCCGCACGGCCGCCGCCGCCGGCGCGGGATCGTGCGCCCACACCGACGTCACCAGGCCGCGCAATGCGGGAACGGGAGGCCGATGCACGGAAGCCATGGCCCGATGCTACGCCTCCCCCTGCCCTGTCGATAGACGCCTCGGCGCCGTCTTCAACCCGGTGACCGGAGGACTGCCGTGCGCGCTCGGCCACGCCCTCGCCGGCATCGATCCGGTGCGACGATGACGGAACATCGAGGACGCTCTTCGGCATGACATGCACGGCGTGCCCGGGACGGCCTAGTCGAATCCGTTGTGGCAGGACGCCAGCATTGCTGAAGCCCCTCGGCGCTTGGCGGTCGCTGTCCTGCGTCGAGTATCGCCTGGCCGTGCAGCGCCGACGCGGCCGCGCTCGCATGGCGCGGCATCGAAGCAGACAAGCACGTGTCGCTGCATGCGCGAGCGCGAGCGGCAAGCAGGACGCCGTCGGTGCAGCATCGAAATGCTGGAAGTGGCAATGCCGCCGCAGCTGCCGAATCCGGCGCGAGACGAACGATCGCGCTAGGGTGCATCCACCCACCGCTTGCGACACACCGCACACGGCTGTCTACAACAGCAACTGTCTACCCTCGACACCGATCCGGCTTATACAGTAGCCGCGACACACCACGGATGGCGGGGATGGCCGCGGGAAGAGACATCGCCAGAGGCGTTCTACTCAGCGTTGCCTACTGCGCCACCTTCCTGCTGGCCTGGCGCTGCTCCGTGGACCAGTGGTATCTGCCGGCAGGCGTGCGCGTCGCCAGCCTGCTGTTTTCCCCCGTCCGGCGCTGGCCGTGGTTGATGGTGGGCGATGCCGCCGCGCTGCTGACGCTGCGGATCCCCATGAGCGGCACCTGGGGCGCGAGTGCGGCCTGGGCGTACCTGAGTCCGTTCCTGCTGATGCCGGCCGTGGCGCTGCTGCCGGTCCTGGCGCGTCAGCGCATCCCGGATCTGGCGCGCAACGATCACTGGCTGCTGCCGCTGATCCTGGCGACCGCGCTGTGGAGCACGCTCTGCAACATCGCGATCAACACCGCGCTGGGCGGCCCGGCC
The DNA here is from genome assembly GCF_024266585.1 of Xanthomonas sacchari. Lineage (NCBI taxonomy): Bacteria > Pseudomonadati > Pseudomonadota > Gammaproteobacteria > Lysobacterales > Lysobacteraceae > Xanthomonas > Xanthomonas sacchari. The sequence goes on along the minus strand of NZ_CP100647.1, from coordinate 2,613,848 downwards.
GGGCCGGCGCCGCTGGACGTGCTGCTGCGCTACTGGCTCGGCGATTACCTGGGCAGCTTGATGTTCGTGCTGCCGGCGCTGCTGTGGTTGCGCCGCGACGAGCCGATCAGCATGCGCGCCTCGCTGCTGCACGAGGGTCTGGCCTGCATCGCCGCGGTGGTGGCGCTGTCGGCGGCGATCGCCGTCGTCGGCGACGCCGTGCTGCGGCAGGTGCTGATGGTGCTGCTGGTGGTCCCGGCGATCGTGCTGACGCTGCGCCATGGCTGGCGCGGTGCGGCACTCGGCGTGGTCCTGGCGAACGTCGCCGTGGCCTTGTCCATGCCCAAGGTCGTCGCACCGGGCATGCACGATGCCGATGCGTTCGTGGTGCAGATCCTGCTCGCCGCCACGGCCACGGTGATGTTCGCGTTCGGCGCGCGGATCTCCGCCGCCTACCGGCACATGCGCGAGGACGGGCGCCTGCGCGAGCAGGCGCTGGCCTTCGCCCAGGCCGGCTACCTGTCCGCCGAACGTACGTTGCGCCGGCGGGTGGTCGACTACACCGACCTCAGCACGCAGATCAACAAGCTGCGCCGCGACGTGGTGGAGGATCTGCGCGCGCGCGGCCACTACGCCGCCGCCATGCAGATGACCCGCACCGGCATGATCCAGGCGAAGCTGCTGGACGACTACGTCACCGCGCTCTACCCGCTCGGCATCGAAACGCATGGCCTGTACCACACCCTGCGCGCGTCGAGCTTCGGCAACCTCTGCGCCACCGAGTTCCGCTGCAGCCTGCAGGGCGATCCGCGGCGCCTGTCGCTGGGCCTGCAACTGGTGGCGTATCGCTGCATTCTCGACGCCATCGAGACGCTGCCGGTGGCGCACACCCATCTGTTGCGCGCGCGGGTATGGAGCGCCCGGGGACGGCACGGCATCGCCATCCGCATTACCGCCGATGCCGCCATGCTGAGCGCGTTGCGGCGCCGCCCGGCGGAGCCCGAGCGGGAACTGGCGGTGCGGCTGCAGGCGCATGGCGGCACCTGCCGGCGCCGCCATGCGCTGAGCTTTAGCTTCCTGGTGTCGGAAAGCCGCGCCGCTCGCCTCACTCCACCGCGGTGACCTCCCACGCGTCGCCGCGCGCCTGCGTGCGCACGCGCACCACCACATCCGCGCTCCGATAGACCACGCGGGCCGGCGTCGCAGGCGAGGCCGTCAGCGACACGCGCGCCACGTCGCTGCCCATCGGCAGTACCCATAGCGTCTTGCCGATGCGGCCGACCGCGGCGCGGACCACGCCGTTGGCGTCGTTGATCTGCACGTAGTTCACGCCATCGCGCGAGAACTCGTAGATGCGCCAGGACGCATCGGTGGCCAGATTCAGCGCCCTGGGCACGCTCTCCCCCAGGCCCTTGCCGACGACCCCATGCCCGCCGGAGGGGCAGCACGACTGCGCCTGCGCCTGAAAGGACAGCGCCAGTCCCGCCGCGACCACGATTGCCAAGCCCTTCGCCTTCGTCTTCATTCCATCGTTCCTTTCCCACCCGGGGAGTTCCGCCTGCGTCTCAGGCTGGATCAAGGTACGTGGTCCGGGACGGGAAGCGGTTGACAAACACCATCACGAAGACAACGTGCGGCCGATCGCGGCGATACGGCCGCGCGCCCCGCGATCCGACCGTCGCCGCGGCCCATCCGCTGGCCTATCCGGCGCCAGGCCGCTCGACATCGGCGAGCGCATCGCGCAAGAACGCCACGGAACGGTCGGCCACCAAGCCCGCCAGCGGCGTTCGGTGCGGCGAACCGATGGCATGCGCCCCGTGGCGAACGCCTGCACGCGTTTGCGCCCCGGCGGCGTCCCCAGCGACGCGAACATGGCCTGCATCGCCGGCACGGACACCGTCCGGTCTTCTGCGCCCTCCAGGCCGCGGCAGTAACCAAGGAACACCGGACAGCCGACGCGCGGCCAGGGCGGTTCGGCGGCGTACTTGCGGAACGTCTCGCGCAGCGTACGGAAGCCCTCGGGATGAATCGCACTGGACCAATACGCCTGGACGGCCGGCGTACGTTGCCGGCCGTCGACCCAGGGCGCGTGCGCGACGCAATGTCGATCCAGCAGCGCCGGGTCGGCAGCCTGGATGCCCGGCGACCACGCCACGACGACGGCAACCTCGGCGGGCCGCACCGCCGCCAGCCAGAGCGCCAAGGTGGCACCGAGCGAGCTTCCGACGATGCCCACCCGATCCCCCATCGTGCGGACCTGGTCGAGCGCCGCGCATGCGGAGGCCTCCAGGCGCGCGCTGCTCAGCCCGCGTATCGCATCGGGTGCGGCCTCGCCATGGCCTGGCCAGCGAAGCACGTACAGATTGGCCGCCAGCGCGTCGGCCATGCGCTCAGGCAGCCGCCGGCTTCGCCGGAACTTGCCGAAACCCCATGCAGGTGGAGCAGCGCGACGGGGGTACGCACGCCCTGCCCCAGGCGCCAGTGCGCTCTCGCCTGCGTCCCGGGCTTCGGAGGCGGCACGCCGCCGCCATCGCGCAGTTGGGCTTCCACGCCAGTCCCGCCGCCTTCTCGCGTCACTGCCCGGCGCCGACGCGCTCGACGCTCGACAGTGCGGCGGTCCGCGCCTCGATTGCGCGAACGACCGCGATCATGTCGTCGTCGCCAAGCCCCAAGGCCTGCGTCTCCGCGTAGAGGGCGAGGCAGGCATCCATCTGCGGCGACGCGATGGCCGCCTCGCGGGCCGCGTCGACGATCAGGCGGCTGTTCTTCAGCACGTCCGAGATGCCCGCCTGCCGCGCGAAGTCCCGATCCCTGGCTTTGGCGGCCTTGATCCGCGATACCTCGCTCGCCATCGGGCCGGCATCGAGGATCGCCGCAAACCGGTCCAGATCGAGGCCGTGGCGCGCGGCAAAATGCGTCGCCTCGGCGAGGCCGGTCACCATGGTGATCAGAAACACATTGATCGCCAGCTTCATCCGCAATGCGTTCGGAGCCGGACCGCAATCGAACATCGTCCGGCACATGGGCGCGAGCAGCGGCCTGACCGCGGCAATGTCGTCAGGTGCGCCCGCCAGCATCCCGACAAGCGCGCCGTCCTCCGCAGGCCGGCGCGAGCCCGAGACCGGCGCCTCCACATAACGCCCGCCTGCGTCCTGGATCGCCTGCGCCAGCGCCAGCGAGTAGGCCGGGCGCACCGTGCCCATCGCCACGATCCTGCGGCCGGCGACACGCGCCGCAAAATCCGGCGATGCGCGCGCGAGAACCGCGTCCGTCGCGGCCTCGTCCGCGAGCATCAGGACGACGGTTTCGGCATGCGCGAAGACATCGGCGGCGCCAGGCATGGCCGTCGCACCGAGCGCCAGCAACGGCGTGCAACGTGCTGCGGAGCGGTTCCAGACGATCAGCGGCATCCCCGCACGCGCCAGCGCGGTGGCCATCGGCAGCCCCATCGTGCCGAGTCCGATGAAGCCGAGCGGCGTCGATCCGGTCATCCCGTTCTCCTGTTTCCCGAAAGGCTAGCCCATCCCGGACGACTTTAGAATTTGCTGTGTCCGCCGTGTCGATTCCACGATCCGCGTGGATGGCACTGCGCTGCGAGAGCGCAGCGCTGCACCCCTTCGAGAGGTTCTACCGACATGATGAAACGCAAGACCACCACGCTCGGGATAAGACGCTCCCGCCCCGATGAGGGAGATCGCGCACTGCAGATCTGGCGCGACGCGGTCGCGGCGACCCACGACTTCCTGTCGCCGCCGGATCGCCTGGCGATCGAGGCACTGGTGCGCGGGTTTCTTCCGCAGGCCCCGCTCTGGTTCGCCGTGGATGCGCACGACCATCCGCTGGCGTTCATGCTGATCGACGATGGGCATCTGCAGGCGCTGTTCGTCGACCCGGCGTATCGCGGGACCGGCGTGGGGGCGGCGCTCGTGCGCCACGGGCTGGCGCTGCATCCGCGCATGACGACCGACGTCAACGAACAGAACCACCAGGCCGTCGGCTTCTACGAAAGGATGGGTTTCAGGCGCACAGGCCGTTCCCCGCTCGACGACCAGGGCAAGCCGTATCCGCTGATCCACCTGGAATATGCGCGATGAGCGGCTTGCGGTACGGGTGAGTGCCGACCGTGCATGGTTGGTCGAGGAACAGCGCTTGGCTTCGGCGTCCTCGTGTGGGTGCACGCCATGCCCCGGCTAACCAGCCGCTCCAGCGCTCCACTCCTCGGCCAGCAGCCCATAGATGAGCGCATCGCGGAGACCGATGTGGGTACGCCATTCGGCCCGCAAGCGGCCCTCCAGGCGGAAGCCGAGCGCCGTGAGCAATGCGATGGAGGGCCGGTTGTCCGGATCGGTATCGGCGAAGAGGCGCCGCTGTCCCTCCGCGAACAACTGCTCGATCAACAAGGCGACCGCTTCGCGCGCATACCCGCGCCCCTGCGCCTCGCGTGCGAGCAGGTAGCCGATTTCGGCCACGCCTTCGCGCCTCTGCCCGGCCGCCACGAACCCGATCGCGCGGGCCTGGCCCACCGGCACGATCGCCCAAGCACGCCAGTTCGCATGCCCATCGGCGGCGAAGGCATCGCGCAGCTCTTCGACACGCGCGAACGGAGCGCGCGACCACCAGCGCATGCTGGCCGGATCGGACATCGTCGGGAACAACGCGTCGGCGTCGGACGCCTGGCGCGGACGCAGCGACAGGCGCTTCTGCGCGGCAGGATTCCAAGAAGCATGCTTGTCGATCACTGTCTTCGCACCTGTGCCTGTCGATCCATGTTGCATCCGGGACGACCTCATCCAGAAAACCAACTGCCGCAGCCCCGAGGCAGATCGGTCGCGTTCACCGTCGTGGTCACGATCAGCCCACGGATACTGCGCGAAACGTCTCGATCTTTTCAATGCGCGACACCGCATCACCGCGCATTTCGGTCTTCGGGCTGGTGGTCCGCGTCGTCCCAAGGTAGGCCTTGGATTCGCGACCAGCGACCAGCGGCCTCCAACGGGCCCAGTCAATCGCGCGAGACGAGGTCCTCCAGCCGCGAAACCGCTTCGTTGCCAAGCGAGGTGTTACGCAAAACGGCCGCCGCGTCTTCTGGCAACCGGCGCATCAGGGCCTGGCGCATCCGCCTCAGCCCATCGGATGCCGTGTTCACGGATCCCCACATCCCAACGGGCATCGCCATTGGATGCCTGCGATCCGATGCAGCGCACAGCCCGCGCAAGAACCGCCGCGCGCCCCTGCCCGCTTCCACCGCGCAGCCGACACGAAAACAGGCGGCGCCCCCCGCCATCGAGGCAGGGCGTCTATGCGATCCGCGCGACATCCCCCGCAAGCCGTGATCCTGCAGCGCCATGACGTCAACAAACCGCACAACGGTCGGATGCAATCAGAAAAATTTTTTAATAGTATTATTCAAAACAGACAGCCCCCACGGCGGCACCAGTCCCAGCGCACCATGTCGAGCGTTGCCATCACCGAAGTCATTGAGCCCCTGGACGTCGACAACGTTCCGCGCCCCGTCGTCGCCCTGCGTGCCACCTCGGTGACAAAGGACTGGGAAAATGCCCGGCATCGGCACCACAAGGCGCAGCTGATCTACTCCGTTCGCGGTGTCCTGAATTGCGAAATCGAAGACGGCGTCTGGATCGTGCCGCCGCAGTGCGCCATCTGGATTCCCGGTGACCTGCCCCACGCGGCACGCGGGTCGGGCGAAACCGAATGCCATTGCCTGTTCGTCGATCCCGCCGCCGCCGCCGATCTTCCGACAACCTGCTGCACCATTGCGGTATCGCCCCTGCTGCGCGAGCTGCTGCTGAAGGTGGCCGGTTTTCCTGCCTTGTACCCGCTGGGGGGGCGGGAAGATCGGCTGATTGCCGCCTTGCTCGACGAGCTGGTGGAAGCGCCGGTCGAGGACCTGCATCTGCCCATGCCGCGCGACGCCCGATTGCGCCGCCTCGCGGAACTGCTGCTGGCCGACCCAACGGACAAGACCTCGAAGGCCGTCTGGGCGACCCGCATCGGCATGAGCGAGCGCAGCATGAGCCGCCTGCTGCTGCACGAAATCGGCATGAGTTTCGGGCGCTGGCGCCGGCAACTGCACGTCATCCTGGCGCTTCAGCGCTTGACCAAGGGGGACAGCGTGCAGACGGTGGCATTGGAACTGGGATACGAAAACGCCAGCGGGTTCGTCACCATGTTCCGCAAGGCCGTCGGCAAGCCGCCGGCACGCTATCTTTCCGACCGCAGGAACGGCGCCGAGCTTGCTCCCGTGCCCGGCATCGTGCTGCCCAATGACATCTCGCCTTGATCGGATCAGGCCCGCCGGGTTCGTGACCTTCGATCGTCCTCTGCCACCCCATGCGCTGCAGTGCGGAGTTGCCCGCACCGCGCGCACGTGGTGGTGATGGTGAAGACCGTCTCGGCGTCGAGCACGAAGCCCTCCTTCCCGGCAAGCGACCGCAGGTGCGCACGCAACACGGGGTCTTCGATGAACACCAGTCGCGCGCCACAACGACAGCGCAGCGTGTCGTGGCGGGCGGTCAGCAGGTCGGGCTTGATCGCGTAGAACGCACGCCCACGCGTGCCTTCCGTGCGAACCAGCAAGCCGGCGACCCACAGATCGTGCAGTGCCCGATACACCGATCCCGGCGTAAGGCGATCGCGCCGACCGCTCAGGAGGCGGTACACCCGGCTGGCATCGAGACAACTCGGCGCCGCCTGCTCCAAGGCGCGCAAGACATCGGCACGCGCGGCCGTCGGTCGCAGCTTGTGCGCGATCAGGCGCCGCTCCTGCGCCGACACCGGCGATCCGGCGTCGGCATCGGCATCGGCATCGGCCGCCGCCGTAGGCTTCGCCTTGTGGTGGCCCGACTGCGGCGTTTTGCGTCCGAAGGATGCAATCAGATCCACGATCCGGGGCGGTTCATCGCAGGGCTCCATTCCATCTTCCTTTGCTGTGCCAGATCTCCGACATTCGAAAACGCGGAGCGGCGTGGCGTGTGGGTAGCTCGGGAGAAGCGCGATGACGGGGGGGCCACCGCGCCGGTACGCATAGGTGCTACCGTGTCGCAGGCTGCTCCCATCCTCCCCCCAGCGCCTTGAACACGCTGACGCGTGCGGAGCCCACGCGCTGGTCGGCAGTGGTCACTTGCAACCTCGCGTCGATCAGGCTGCTCTGCGCTACGAGCACGTCGAGATAGCTGATCGAGCCGGCGCGATAGCGCTGATCCGCCAACCGGAAGGCGTTCTCGGCACGGTCACGCGCTTCGATCAGCGCCTCGCGCTGCTGCATCGCGGCACCGTAGGCGCTCAACGATTGCTCGGACTCCTTCAGCGCGTTCAACACCGTTCCGTCGAAGCCGGCCAACGCGCCGTCGGCTTGCGCCTTGGCCTGCGCGATGCGGGCGCGTGCGACCATCGTGTTGGGGAAGCTCCAGGAGATCAGCGGTCCCAACGAGAACGACCAGGTACGATTGCCCCTCAGAAAATCGTTGCGCAGGTAGCTACCCGACGCCCCCAGCGTGACGCGCGGATAGAGGTCGGCCACCGCCACGCCAATCCGTGCGGTATCGGCGGCCAGTTGCCGCTCGGCCTGGCGCACGTCCGGGCGGCGACGCAAAAGCGCGGCGCCATCGCCGATCGGCAGTGCCTGCGCCATCTCCGGCGCCCTGTTGCAGGTACGCGCGGCGTCGGGCACGCGCGAGGGCGTGCGGCCCAGCAGCGCGGCCAGCTCGAACAATGCCGCCTCCCGCTGCCCCTGCAACGGCGGCAAGATCGCCTGGGCCTGCGCCAACGTGACCCCGGCACGCTCCACGTCCAGATGCGACGCCGCGCCGGCGTGTTCCTGACGGCTGACCAGTTCCAGGCTGTGCTGGGCCAGCGCAACGGACGAGCGCGCGACGTCGATGGACTCGCCATAGGTGCAGGCGTCCACATAGGCTCTCGTCGTCTCGGCGACGACAACGACCTTGGCGGCATCATGCGCGGCCGCGACCGCATCGGTGTCGTCGCGTGCGGCCTCGATGTCGCGTCTGACCCGGCCGAACAGGTCGACTTCGTAGGCGACGTCGAGTCCGCCGCTCTCGCTCCATTGCGTGGGTGCCCGGCCGGCTCCCGTCCATGTGGTCTGGTCGCGGCCGTAGCGTGCGCCAGCCGACACCTCGGTCGAGGGGAACAGGCCGCCACGGGCTTCCCTGTAGACGGCCTTTGCACGGTCGAGGTTGGCGAGGCTGACCCGCAGATCGGGATTGGCCGACAGGGCTTCCTGCACCAGCGTATCGAGCGCGGGATCCTTGTACAGCCGCCACCAGTCCGGCGGTGGCGACGCGGCGGCGTCCATATCGGCCGGCTGGCTGACGAAGGCGCCTGCAGCGGTGTGCGGCGTGACCGGTGGACGGTAGTCAGGACCACTGGCGCAGCCAGCGGTGACACCGGCAACGACGACCGCCATCAACATCGCGCGGCCAGGAAGGCGCGTGGTTGCACGCGAGGCGGTCGGCATGCGAAAGATCCGTTCAGAGCGCGACATCGGGAGCCTCCGCGGTCGCGAGTTCGCGGGCACGGGGACTTTCCGCCGCTGCGCGGTGGTCCTTGGCGATGAAGCTGTAGACGGTGGGCAGCACGAACAGCGTGAAGAAAGTGCCGACCAGCATGCCCATCACCACCACGATGCCGATGGAGAAGCGGCTGGCCGAGCCCGCGCCGTCCGCGAACAGCAAGGGCACCAGCCCCGCGACCATCGCCGCCGTGGTCATCAACACCGGGCGCATGCGTACCGCCGCCGCCTTCTCGATCGCCTCGATGCGGCTCAGGTTGTCGTGGTGCTGGATATGGTTGGCGAACGTGACCATCAGGATGCCATGCTTGGAGATCAGCCCGATCAAGGTGACCAGTCCGATCTGCGTGTAGATGTTGAGCGTCGCGTAGCCGAGCCACAGCGGCACCAGCGCGCCGCAGACCGCCAGCGGCACCGTCACCAGGATCACCAGCGGATCACGCAGGCTCTCGAACTGCGCCGCCAGCACCAGGAAGATGACCACCAGGGCGAAGCAGAACGACACCAGCAGGCGATTGCCTTCCTGTACGAACTGGCGGCTGTCGCTGAGCCAGTCCACGCTGGTGCCGGGGGGCAGCGGCTGCGACTGCAGGAAGGCGACCGCCTCGCCCATGCTCACGCCGGGGGCCGGCAGCATTTCCAGCGTGGCCGAATTCATCTGGCCGAACTGGGTGAGCTGGTTGGCCTGCGGACGCATCTCGACGCGGGTGACGGTCGACAGCGGCACCAGCGCGCCGGAGGTTGTCTTGACGTAGAAGCGCCCGAGGTCCTCCGGTGTCATGCGTTCGCTGCCGCGCACCTGCGGGATCACGTCGTAGGAGCGGTCGTGGAAGTTGAAGCGGTTGACGTAGTTTTCGCCGACCAGCACGGCCAAGGTGTCGGCGATCGACTGCATGCTCACGCCCATTTCGCTGGCCTTCGCATTGTCGATCGTGACGTGCGCCTGCGGGCTGTCGAAGGACAGGTCGTTCTGCACATAGAGGAACAGGCCACTGGCATACGCCGCGGTCTTGATCTTCTCGCCTGTCGCGTACAGCGCCTTGAAGTCATCGGGCGAGCGCAGCACCATCTGCACCGGCAGCCCGCCGCTGGAGCCGGGCAACGGCGGTAGCTGCACGGCGGTCAGCGTCTCGCCGTCGATGGCGCCGCCGGCGGCCTGGATCTGGCCTTGGATGTCGGCGGCCGATCGCGTGCGTTGCGACCAGTCCTTGAGGATCGCGCCGCCGACCATCATGTTCTGGCCGCCGGCATAGTCGCCGATGTTCATGAAGCTGCTGTCGAACTCGGGAATCGACTCGAACAGCGTCTCGATCTGCTGGGCGTAGCGCGCGGTGTAACCGACGCCTGCATACTGCGGCGCCTTGGTGACGACAATGACCACGCCCTGGTCTTCGGTCGGCGCCAGCTCGTGGCGGGTACCGGCGAACAACACCACGATCGCCGCCAGCACGACCGCGCCGACCAGCAGGACCGCGCCGCGCGCGGCCAGCGTGTGGGCCAGCAGGCGTCCATAGAACGCGGTCAAGCCCTCCATGGCGTGTTCGATCCGCTTCGCCAGCCGCCCTTCGCCCTGCTTGGAACTGAGCAGCATCGAACTCATCACCGGCGAGAGCGTCAAGGCGACGATCCCAGAGACGATGACCGAACCGGCCAGGGTGAAGGCGAATTCCTTGAACAGCGCGCCGGTCAGCCCCCCCATCATGCCGATGGGCGCATACACCGCCGCGAGCGTGATGGTCATGGCGATCACCGGCCCGACGATCTCGCGGGCGCCGAGCAATGCCGCGCGCACCGGCGTCAGCCCCTCCTCGATGTGGCGATGGATGTTCTCCACCACGACGATGGCATCGTCCACCACCAGGCCGATCGCCAGCACCATCGCCAACAGGGTCAGCAGATTGATCGAGAAGCCGCAGGCCAGCATCAGCGCCGCCGTGCCGATCAGCGACAGCGGAATGGTGACCACCGGAATGATCACCGCGCGGAAGGTGCCGAGGAACAGGAAGATCACCACGATGACGATCACGATCGCTTCGATCAGCGTGTGCTTCACCTCCTCGATGGAGGCATTGACGAAGCGCGCCACGTCGTAATTCGGCGCGACGGTCAACCCCGGCGGCGCCATCGCGCGAATCTTGGGCAGCAATGCGTTGGCCTGCTTGACGATCTCCAGGGGGTTGCCATCGGGCGTGGGCTGGATGGCGACGAAGATCGCAGGCACGCCGGTCGCGAACGACAGGTTGTTGTAGTTCTGGCCTCCGACCTCGACGGTGGCGACATCCGACAGCCGCACCACGCCGCCGCCGGGACTGGACTTGACGACCATCTGGCGGAAGTCCTCCACGCCGCGCAGGTCGGTGGCCGCGCTGATGTTGGTGATGGTCAGCGAACTCTTCAGTTGGCCCGGCGCGGCCTGCACATTGTTGGCGCGCAGCGCGGCCGAAATCTCGCCGGCCGACAGCCCATGCGCGGCCAAGCGGACCGGATCGATCCAGATGCGCATGGCCAGCGACTGCCCGCCGAAGACGTCGGCCGAGGCCACCCCGGGAATGCTGGTGAACAGCGGCTGCGCCACCCGGGACGCGAAATCCGTCACCTGCGGGACCGAGAGGGTCTTGCTGTAGAAGGCGATGTACTGCACCGCCGTGCCGCCCTCGGTGGACTTGCTGATGACCGGATCGGTGACGCCCGCCGGCAACTGGTACTTGACCTGTTGCACCTTGGCGAGCACTTCGGTCATCGTGCGATCGGCATTGGCGTTGAGCACCAGGCGCGCCTTGATCTCGCTCTTGCCCTGCTTGGTGGTCGAACTGAGGTATTCGATGCCGCTGGCCGTGGCGATGGATTGCGCGATCGGCGTGGTGACGAATCCCTGCATCACGTCCTGGGTCGCGCCCGGAAGCGACGTGCTGACCGTGATGGTGGCGTTCTCCAGGTAGGGGTACTGCCGGACCGGCAGGAGGAAGACGGCGGTGGCGCCCATCAGCAGGATCAGCAGACTGACGACCAGTGCGAGGATCGGGCGGCGGATGAAGATGTCGGTGAACTGCATGGCGCCGTCCTCTACCGTGCGCCAGCGGCGGAGGCGACCGCCATGCCCGCAGGCGGCATCGGGGGCGCTGGCGCATTGATCTTCACCATCGCCCCCGGCGGCAGCCGGTTCTGGCCGGCCATCACCACGATGTCGCCGGCCTTGACCCCCTGGGTCACGACAACGTCTTCGCCGAGTCGGCGCCCGGTGACGACCGGCACGGCGACCGCCTTGCCGATTCCCTGCGCGTTGGCATCCCGCACCAGCACCACGCTGTCGCCGGAAGCGGATGTCTGGATGGCGGTCAGCGGCAGGACGATGCCGTCGGCCTTGATCGGCAAGGTCAGCCGGGCCGTCGCATACATTCCAGACTTCAAGAGTCGATCGGCGTTGGGCAGCAGTGCCTGCACGACCACATTGCGGGTTTCGCCGTCGATGCGCGGCTCGATGCTGCTGATGCTTCCGGTGAACACCCTGTCCGGCGCGGCGTCCACGCTGACCTGCACCGCCATGCCCGGCGCCAGCTTCGGCAAGTCCTGCTGGGGAAGCGTGAAGTCCACGTAGAGCGGGTCGAGCTGGGTCAGCGTGGCGATCGCATCGCCGGCGTTGAGGTACTGGCCGGGATTGATGCGCCGGATGCCGATCTGGCCGGAGAATGGCGCACGTATGCTCTTCTGCCGGATCCTTGCGTCCCACTGTCGCACTGCCGCCGCGGCCTGGGCGGCCTCCGCTTTGTGTTGTTCGAACACCTCGCGCGGTTCGGCGCCGGTGGGGGCCAACTCCTGCGAGCGCCGCAGTTGCGCCTGGGCGAAATCGGCCTTTGCCGCCGCCGCCGCACGATCCGCTTGTTCGGGAGCGTCATAGAGCTGCACCAACGCCGCGCCCTCCTTGACGGTCTGGCCGGCTTCGAAATGGATGGCGGTCACGCGGCCCGAGGTGTCGGGAGCCAGCAGCACTTCGCGCACGGCTCGCACGTTGCCGACGGCCTGCAACTCGTCGGCCACAGCACGGGATTGAGCGCGGATCGTCGAGACCGGCAACGGCGGCATGTCATGGGCGTCGGCGCCGCTGCCACGGGTGGCGCGCCAGGCATAAAGCAGGCCGAAGACCACGACCAGGCCGACGACGCCGATGGCAATGGGCTTGGCGCGGGAGAGAGAGGCGCTCATGCACGGCCTCCTTGCGCGTACGAGGTCAGGGACGCGCGCCACCGGAGGCGGCGCGCCATTGCGCGGAAGCAAAGCAAGTGCATTGGGGGGTGTCCTCGATAAGAAGCAGCGCCTGCTCAGCCGAGCAGGCACGCGCGGCCGACAGGTGGCAAACCACGATGACGCGCAGCCTAGCCAGGAGTGGCAAGAACCACATTGCGACATCAGGTCAACATATTGCGCATTACGGCCAGCGCCGACGCGCGATGACGAATGACCTGAATGAATAACAATCTGGCCCAGATTCGCCATCGAGCCAACGCGCCACGTTGTTAAATGGTGCGTCTAAACGCTAATGAGTATTATTTGATGTGCGATTTCACGGATGCTGGCACGTCCCAGCGGCAAATCGGTTGGCGCGCCTTCCCTGCTGCACTGCATGAGCGCAAGCCCGCGTCCCGCAACCTGCTGGGCGTCGCGCTGGGGGCGGCCATCCTCGTCGGCGCGCAGAACGCATTCGCCGCCGAGTCGGCGCAGCGATCGAACGAGGCTGGAGAAAACACGCCCCACGAAACGCAGACCTTGCCGGCCGTCAAGGTCACGCGCCGCACGGATGCGGCCGCGACCGAAGGGACCGGCTCCTACACCACGGGCGAGACGGCGGCGGCCACGCGCCTGCCGCTGTCACTGCGGGACACGCCGCAGTCGGTCACGGTGATCACGCGCCAACGCATGGACGACCAGCAACTGACGTCGGTGCAGGGCGTGCTGGAGAACACCACCGGGATCGCGTCGTATCAGTCCGACAGCGAACGGACGAGTTTCTACTCGCGCGGATTTCTGATCAACAACCTGCAGTACGACGGCATTCCCACGGTGGTCGGCAACATCGTCAACGGCAGCGGCATCGGCTCGCTCGATACCGCGTTCTACGACCGTGTCGAGGTCGTGCGCGGCGCCTCCGGCCTGCTGACCGGCACCGGCAATCCCTCGGCCGCCATCAATCTCGTGCGCAAACGCCCGACCCCGGAATTCTCAGCGTCCGCCTCGCTGGGCGCGGGGAGCTGGGACACCTACCGGGGAATGGCCGACGTCTCCACGCCGTTGACCCAGGACGGTCGCATCCGCGCGCGCGCGGTGGGCACGTACCAGGACGGCCATTCGTACCTCGACCGCTACAAACCGCAGAGGAAATCGTTCTACGGCATCATCGAGGCGGATCTGACCGCGGACACGACGCTGAGTGTGGGCGTCGACTATCAGGACATCACGCCGAAAGGCGCCACCTGGGGCGGCATGCCGCTGTGGTTCAGCGACGGCACGCAGGCACACTACCCGCGCTCCAGCAGCTATGCGCAGGACTGGAGCCGTTGGGACAACACGCTCAAAACCGGGTTTGCCGAGCTCGCGCATCGCTTCGGCAACGGCTGGACGCTCCGCGCCGTCGCGAACCAGTACCGCACGGACTACGATGCCGAGCTGCTCGGCCTGGTCGGCCGCCCCGATCGCGCCACGGGACTGGGCGTCTCCCCCAACGGGGCGTATCCGGTCGCGCTGGCGTCCGACGGGCGGAGCCGGCAAAACACCGTCGATGTGATGGCCAGCGGCCCGTTCGAACTGCTGGGCCGCCAGCACGATCTGGTGCTGGGGGCGACGAGCTCGCGCCGCACCGCCAGCCAGCGGGACATCGCGCCCTTCTACGCGGGCTTCATGCCGGTCGACGTGTATGACCTGAGCCAACCCTATCCCCGGCCCGACTTCGCCGCCATGACGTGGATACCCACCGGCACCCGGATCAAGCAGAGCGGTGTCTATGGCGCAGCCCGCTTTTCCCTGGCCGATCCACTGCACCTCATCGTCGGCGGCCGCGTCAGCAACTACGACATCGACGACACCGCCGGCAACAACAGGCTGCACTACAAGAAAACGGGCGAGTTCACCCCGTATGCGGGCTTGATCTACGACCTCGATACGACCTACTCGGCCTACGTCAGCTACACCGGCATCTTCAACCCGCAAACGGATTACCGGGACAGCAAGGGCAACGTGCTCACGCCGTCCAAGGGAAAAACCAAGGAACTCGGCCTGAAGGGCAACTACCTCGACGGACGCCTGAATGCGTCGATCGCCGTGTTCGAAACCACGCTGGACAACGCGGCGCAGAGCGTCGCCGGGACCTATACGCCAGGCGGCGCGCAAGCCTACAAAGGCGCCGACGGGACAAAGTCGCGCGGCATCGAGCTGGACCTGCAAGGCGAGTTGGCGCATGGCTGGAACATCGCTGCAGGCATCGCGCACTTCACCGCGGAAGATGGCGATGGCGTCCGCCTGAATTCGCAACTCCCGCGCACCACGGCCCAGCTCTTCACCACCTACCGATTGCCGGGTGCGGGGAGCAAGTTGACGCTGGGCGGCGGCGTCAAATGGCAAAGCCGCATCTACGAGGCGCCCAATACCGGCACCAGTTCACTGGGCGGGGAACAGCGTTCCTATGCCCTCGCCTCCCTGCTGGCGCGCTACGCCATCACGCAGAAGACCCATCTGGCCGTGAACGTCAACAACGTTTTCGACAAGAAATACGCGCTGCAGAAGGGCGACTTCGACACCGTGAGTTACGGCGCACCGCGCAACGTGATGGTGACGCTGGACTACACGTATTGATGCGCTCGCAGGCCAATGCGTCATTCGGTCGAGCACCCGCCGTCATCCCGCCATCGATTTCAGAGAACCCGCCCATGCCACTTCAGCCCTCCCCCCCACCACGCCCTACCCAAGACGCGACCATGCACGCCCCGAACAGGGTCGCATTGTTCTGGTTGACGACTGCGACGGGTGTCGTGCTTTTCGTGACCTTCCAGTTGTTCTTCTACGTCAATACCTTCGTGAGAGCGCACGGAGCGACAGCGGCCATCACGTTCTATCCCGGCATCCTGTGGATGTTTTCCGCCTTCTATGGGTGCTGGATCGTCACGGTGCTGCTCGCCCTGATCGGAACCCGCCGCGCGCAAGGAATCGCCCTGGTCCTCGGCGGCCTGCTCGTCGTCCTGAATACCCTCGGAGGAATCGCGGACGGGCTGCGCGACGGCTGGTATGTCGCGCTCTCTGCCGTGCTCTTCATCACCCTGCCCGGTGCGTTCGCCATTGCGATCACCTGGCGGCACATCAAGCGTCAAGGAGTTGGCCATGCCCATGAATAGTTCGAACTTCCCCTTGGTCTGGATGAACCTGTCCCAGGAACCCGGGCATGACCACCAGAAGGACTTCGACGCGTTCGAGGCGAACCTGCGGCGCGGGGAGCCATTCGTGATCCTGAGCGACAGCACGCCGAGCGAAGACCACGAGCACACGCCGGAAGAAAAGAAACGCACGGCGCTGTGGATGAAAAAGCACAAGGTGGAACTGCGAAGGCTGGTCCTGGCGATGATCCAGATCGAACCCAACCCGGCCAAACGCGTCGGCTACAAGGCCTTCGCGGTCCTGTTCGGCAAGTTCTGGGGTTACCCCATGCTGCTTGCCTCCTCGCGCGAGCAGGCAGTGGAGATGGCGCAGGAACTGCTGTCGACGTGCGGGACCTCTTCTCGCTGACGGCCCACGCAGGCGGACCTCGCAGCAATCCCCGCCGTCGAGCGTCGTCGCGGCGAGCGGCTGCGCCATCGCTGTTCGGTCAGTGGCGTCTACGGCATCGGCAGCCTCCGCCTGCCATCCTCGAGCATCGTCCAAGATCCGCGGGCGAGCATGACGCTGCGGGGGGAACGGCGCGCCGCCAGCGCACGGTCATGGATCGATGCCGCAGACCGGTTCAGCGGTGTTCGTGGTCCACAACGTCCGCTCCACCGGATCAGACGGCGGCTCCGGTCCTCGGCGCTGCGGAGTGGCACGGTGCATCTACTTCAGCCCCCGGTGGCTGAAGCAGCAGCCGCACCAGCGGATTCGGGAAACGCCGCGACATGGTGACGGCGTGGAAGGTCTCGACGATGTCCGGCAATTGATCGCCTTCCACCAGGACGCCCGCGGCGATCTCGTCCTTGACCACGATCGGCGGGAGCACCGCCAGGCCGAGGTCCTCGCGCGCCAGCAATCGCATCATCGCCATGTCCTCCACTTCCGCCACGATCTGCGGCCGCACGCCCAGGCGATCGGCCAAGGCGTCGAAGCCGGCGCGCACGCTGTTGTCCACCGTCGGCAGGATGATGGGGTGGTTGCGCAGGCGATCGGCAATGCTGGCGGCATGACCCAAGCGATCCGGCGTGCCAACCAGGCTGACCGGATGCTGCGCGAGCCGATGGGAGACGAATGGGGTCAGCGCATCGCCGGGCGGCGCCTGGTTCAGCAGGACGACGTCGAGATTGAGCGCCTCGAGCGCCCGCAGCAGTTCGCCGGCACTGCCGGAGCGAAGGATCAGATCGATGTCGGGACGGCCGAGCAGCGGACGCAGGAACTGCATCTGGAAGTTGCGCGACAGCGTGGCCAGCGAGCCGACCCGCAGCGCCTGCCGCGCCGCGCCTGTCTGCCGCAGCGTGCCCAGCAGTTCGTCGCCGGTGGCGAAGATCGCGTCTGCGTGGTCGAGCGCGATCTGCCCGGCCTCGGTCAGGTGCAGCTGGCGGCCGCGCCGCTCGAACAACGCATGGCCCAGCCGCTCCTCGAGCTTGCGGATCTGCACCGACAAGGCCGATTGCGTGAGGTTGAGCCGCTCGGCGGTGCGGGTCAGGTTGCCGTCGTGGGCGACGGCCCAGAAGTAGCGCAGGTGGTTGTAGTTCAGGGCGGCCATCGTTCGATAATAACGAACGAAACCGTGAAAACAATGAATTTTTGTTCGTCCCAGCCGATCGCTATCGTGGCGCCGCCCGCCACCGCGCCCGATCCGAGGGGATTGCCTTGTCGCTCTATCTGCTACCGCTCTCCGCACCGTTCCTGCTGCTGGTCGCCGCCATGTTCGGCTTCGTCCGCAGCGGCCGACGCCCCCGCCTGCTGCCCGTGGTCGCGGAAGGCGCCGCACTCGCCGCGCTGCTCGTCGCCATCGCCGCGCTGGCGCTGCTGCTCGTTCGCGGCGCCGGCGATAGCGACTTGATCGGATGGAGCGGGATCGGCCTGTCGGTCCGGCTCGATGCGGTGAGCACCACGATGCTGCTGCTGGTCGCCTTCGTCGGCTGGATCGTGGTGCGCTACACCCGGACCTATCTCGATGGCGAGGCGCGGCAGGGGGATTTCACCGGCTGGCTGTGCGTCGCGCTCGCGGCGGTGCTGCTGCTGGTGCAGGCCGGCAACCTGGTCCAGGTCGTGGTGGCCTGGATCGCGACCAGCGTCGCGCTCAATCGCCTGCTGCTGTTCTATCCCCAGCGCGTGGCGGCGCGGCGTGCCGCGCGCAAGAAGCGCCTGTTCTCCAGCATCGGCGCCATCGCCCTGCTCTGCGCAGCGCTGCTGGTATGGAGAAGCCTGGGCACCACCGACATCGCCACCATCAACACCCTGGCCCGCAGCGGCCAGCACGGCTGGCTGCTGACGGCCGCCGCCGCGCTACTCGCGCTGGCCGCGGTGCTGAAATCGGCGCAGTTCCCGACCCACGGCTGGCTCACCGAGATGATGGAAGCGCCCACGCCAGTGTCGGCGCTGCTGCATGCCGGCGTGATCAACGGCGGCGGCTTCCTGCTGATCCGCTTCGCCGACCTGATGCTGGCTGCCCCGGGCGTGCTCGCCGTGCTGGCCATGCTGGGTGGGTTCACCGCGCTGTTCGGTGCGCTGGTGATGCTGACCCAGCCCGCGGTCAAGACCTCGCTGGCCTGGTCGACGGTCGCGCAGATGGGCTTCATGATCCTGCAGTGCGGGCTGGCGCTGTTCCCGCTGGCGTTGCTGCACATCGTCGCGCACTCGCTCTACAAGGCGCATGCCTTCCTGGCCTCCGGCGGGGCCGTCGAGCACGTGGCGTCCATTCGCCGGCCGGGGCCGGTAGCGGTGCCCAATGGGGCGGCGGTCGGCCGCGCCTTCCTGATCGCGTTGGCGATCTATAGCGGGATCGGCGCCGCCTTCGGGTTCGCCTTCGGCTTCGAGCACAAGTCGCCGCAGGCGCTGGCCCTGGGCGCCATCCTGATCTTCGGTGTGGCCTATCTGCTGGCCCAGGGCCTGGCCGATGCCGCGCCGCGCCCGCTTACCCGCAGGACCGCGCTCTACGCCAGCGCCGCCGCGGTGGGCTACTTCGCGCTGCAGACCGCCGCCGAATGGCTGACCGCCGGCGTGCTGCCCGCCACACCGGCACCGGGCCGGCTGGAGTGGACGCTGATGGCGCTGGCCGTTCTGAGCTTCGGCCTGGTGGCGGTGGCGCAGGCGCTGTTCCCGCTCTGGGCCGCGCACCCGGCCGCCGCCGGACTGCGCGTGCATCTCTCCAACGGCCTGTACGTCAACGCCGCCATCGACCGCCTGCTCGGCGGCTGGTCTGTGCGCAAGACGCCGTGACCCCCAATCGCCAGGACACCTCCATGCTGATGACCGCGACCGACGCACCGCCCCTGTCCCACACTGCAATCATCGCCGCCGCCGAGCGTGCGGCACGCGCCATTCCTCCGCTGTGGCCGCTCGCCTCGAGCGTGGCGGTCAATCCCTTCCTCGGCCAGGCCGGCGAACCACTGGCCACGGCGGCGGCGCGGCTGCGCAATGCCGCCGGCATCGCCCTCACCATGCCGCGCTCCTGGTATGCGGAACGGCTGCAGTCCGGCGACATCGCCGCGGCGGATCTGCAGGCGGCTTTCCACAACGCGCCGGCAGCGCTGCGCCCGCCGACGGTGTCCGCGCTCAAGCATGCCATCGCGTGCGAGCGTCCCGGCCCGCAGGCGATCCCGACCGTCGCCGATCTGGCGCGCGACGCGGCGGCAGTCGACTGGCCGGGCATCGTCAACGAGCGCATCGGGCACTGGGCCGCCGCCTATTTCGACCAGGGACAGGCACTGTGGATCGCAGGGCACTCCGGCAGCGCCTACAGCGCGTGGCGACTCGTCGCGACCCACGATCTGACGCCGGAAATCGCAGGGCTCACCCGATTCGCACAGCAGGTGGCGGACGCGCCAGCGACTGCCGAGGACGCGATCGTCGAGGGAGTCGCGCGCCTCGGCCTCTCGCCCGACGCCCTGGACGGCTATTTCCACCGACTGCTGACCACGCTGGGCGGCTGGAGCCAGGTCGCCCGGTATCGGCTCTGGCAAGCGGAGCTGAGCGGCGGAACCGATGCCTGCGTCACCGACCTGCTGGCCATCCGCATCAGCTGGGACGCCGCGCTGTTGGGCAAGTTCGGTGCGGCGATCGCG
Organism: Xanthomonas sacchari; assembly: GCF_024266585.1. Lineage (NCBI taxonomy): Bacteria > Pseudomonadati > Pseudomonadota > Gammaproteobacteria > Lysobacterales > Lysobacteraceae > Xanthomonas > Xanthomonas sacchari. The sequence continues at coordinate 2,593,850 of NZ_CP100647.1, read as the reverse complement.
TCCAAGTGGCGATCCGCCATCGCCGCCTACGCCACGCCGGTTGCGGCGACATCGGAGGATGTCGTCGACAGTATTCTGCAGGAGGCGGCCGAACGTGCGGCGCAGCGGCGGCTCGACACCACGCTTGCAGCACCTGCTTCAGTCCCTGCCGCGCCTTCCCGCATGGCGCTGCAGATGGCCTTCTGCATCGACGTGCGCTCGGAAGTGTTTCGGCGCGCACTGGAAAGCCTCGACGCCGGCATCCAGACACTCGGATTCGCCGGCTTCTTCGGGCTGGGCATCGGCCATCGGCGATTCGCCTCGGACGTGGTCGAGGCGCGTCTTCCCGTACTGCTGCCCCCGCGGGTGCACACCTGCTGCGGCGAGACGACGCCGACGCTGACCGAATCGGACCTCGCTGCGCGGATCGCCGCACGTGCCAAGCGCGCCTGGGGCCGCTTCAAGCTGGCCGCCATTTCCTCGTTCGCCTTCGTCGAAGCCGCCGGCCCGATCTACGTCGGCAAGCTGCTGCGCGACGGACTGGCGCTGAAACGGCAGGACGCGCCGAACGATCCCGCACCGCGCCCGGCCGACACCCTCGACCTCGACACGCGACTGGGCATGGCCAGCAGCATCCTCAAGGCAATGTCGCTCACGACAGGCTTCGCACGACTGGTCGTGCTCGCCGGCCACGGCGCCAACGTGGTCAACAATCCGCACGCCAGCGCCCTGCATTGCGGCGCCTGCGGCGGCTACTCGGGCGAAGTGAACGCACGGCTGCTCGCTGCGCTGCTCAATGACCCCGAGGTGCGCGCCGGTCTCGCCGAACGCGGCGTCGCGATTCCCGCGGACACGTTGTTCATGGCGGCATTGCACGACACCACGACCGATACGGTCATGCTCTACAGCGCCGACCATCCCTCGCCTGCGCATGCGGCCGATCTCGAGCAGGCGGTACGTTGGCTGCACGCCGCCGGCGCGCTGGCGCGTGGCGAGCGGGCACTGCGCCTGCCGCGCGCGCAACGGAGCGAGGACATCGCGCATCGCGCCCGCGACTGGGCCGAGCTGCGCCCGGAATGGGCGCTGGCCGGCTGCCAGGCCTTCATCGCCGCGCCCAGGGCACGCACCGCCGGGCGCGACCTGGCGGGGCGCGCCTTCCTCCACGACTACGACTGGCGCCGCGACGAGGGCTTCGGCGTGCTGGAGTCGATCCTGACCGCCCCGGTCGTGGTCGCCAGCTGGATCAGCCTGCAGTACTACGGATCGACGGTGGCGCCCGAGGTCTTCGGCGCGGGCAACAAGCTGCTGCATAACGTCACCGGCGGCATCGGTGTGGTCGAGGGCAATGGCGGCCTGCTGCGCGGCGGATTGCCGTGGCAGTCGGTGCACGACGGCGAACGGCTGATCCACGAACCGCTGCGGCTGTCCGTGCTGATCGAGGCACCGGCCGACGCGATCACCGACATCCTCGAACGTCACCCGCAGGTCCGCGCGCTGTTCGACAATCGGTGGCTGCATCTTTTTGCGCTGGACGACGCAGGGGCGATGGCGTCGCGCTACATCGGCGACCTGCGCTGGGAGGCGTGACTCTAGCGATTGACGGCTCACCAAGCCCAATAAGTCGGACGACACGACAGTGTCCTTCGACGATGACGCATAGGTCGCAACGACGCCAGTCGCTGTCGTTCAAGCGGAAGCGCACGCAAGAGACACGTAGTTGTCCAACCGCGCCAAATCCTTCGCCGGCGCGTCGCCGATCGGGTCAGCGACACAAGTGCGTCGCTGTCGTCCACGACGGATGTTCGAACGTCCGTACCATCCAGTCGGTAAACGCGCGTACCTTCGCGAGGGTGTGCTGGGCCGAAGCCCTGACCACGTACATGGTCTCCTCGCCCTGCACCTCCCAGGACGGCAGCACTTCGACCAGACGTTCTTCACGCAGCGCGTTGGCGACGACCCAGTCTGCGCAATATGCCACGCCAGCGCCTTGCAGCGCCGCGTGCATCGTCGCATCGATGTCGTTGGTTGCAAACCGTGAGCGGATACGCACCGCGTGTCGTTTCCCTTGCCGGCACAGATGCCACACCGGATGCGACGCCATCGGCGTGAACCCGATGCACGCATGCGCAAGCAGGTCGCGCGGATGACGGATCGGCGGATGCGACTGCAGATAGGCCGGCGATGCGCATAGCAGCCGGCGCATGCTGGCCACGTGCCGTGCGACAAGCCGATTGTCGTCCAGCCTGCCGATGCGCACGCCCACGTCGAAACGCTCGGCAATCAGATCGACAAAGCGGTCAGTGAAGTCCGCTTCCACTTCAAGCGCCGGATAACACGCGAGAAATTCGGGCAGTTTCGGCGCGATCCAGCGACGGCCGAAACCCACCGGCAGGGTGATACGCAGCAATCCGATTGGCGCCGCACTCAACTGACGCGCTTCTTCCTCACCGCTGCGTATCAGTTGCATCGCCTCCTGCACACGCTCGCGCAGGCGCGTGCCGGCATCGGTGGGGGAAAGGCGGCGCGTCGAACGTTCGACGAGCCGCGTGCCGAGGCGCGTTTCCAGCTTCTTCAGACGCCGCGAAATGACCGAACTGTCGCGACCGAGCCGCCGCCCCGCGGCCGTGAAGCTTCCCGTTTCGAGCACGGCGAGCAAGGCACCGATTTCGTCCGCTTCCACGCTGTTCATTCGTGCACCAGGCGCAAGGATGTTGTGTTTTTTGGATCGATTATAGGAGTTCTACAGGCATAACGTGCACGTCCTCGATCACCACGCGGAGCAACCCGACATGCGCGCCTTCCAACTAGCGTCTGGAGAAGCCTGGCAACTTTCCCTGGGCCAGGCACCGGTGCCGCGCCCGGCGGCGGACGAGGTGCTGATCCGGCTGCATGCGGCCGGTCTGAACTATCTGGATCTGATGGTGGCGCGAGGACGGCTGGGCGATACCACGCCGCCCTTTGTCCCCGGCACGGATGGCGCAGGCGAGATCGTCGAGATGGGCGCGTCCGTCCGCGGCTGGACGATTGGAGATCGCGTGATGTCGGGGTTGATCGTCGACTGGTCGGCGGGCTTGCCGAGCGAAGCGACCACGCGGCGCATTCGTGGCGTCACCATGCCGGGTTCGCTCGCCGAGTATGCCGTCGTGCCAGCCAGCGCGCTGGTCCGCATCCCGGACGGCATGCCCTACACCCAGGCGGTCACCTTGCCGATCGCGGCCACCACCGCGTGGAACGCAATTTTCAAGAGCCGCACCGGCCCGGCGTCCACCGTGGCCTTGCTCGGTACCGGTGGCGTGAGCCTGTTTGCCTTGCAGTTCGCCAAGGCGGCGGGCGCGCGGGTGATCCTGTCCTCATCCTCGAATGAAAAGCTGGAGCGGGCACAGCGGCTCGGCGCCGACGTGCTCATCAACTACACCACGACCCCGGCGTGGGACGACGCCGTGCTCGAAGCGACCGACGGCCAGGGAGCGGACCTGGTGGTCGAAACAGTGGGTGGCACCACGTTCGCAAGGTCGATCAATGCCGCGCGGATCGGCGGTACCGTTTACGTGGTGGGCTTTATCGGAGGGATGGAGGTCAGCATGCCCGTGTTGCCGGTGATGGTGAAAACGCTGAACATCCTGGGCAGCCAGACCGGTTCCACCCGCGATCTGGCGCAAGCCGTGCAGGCGGTGCGTCAGGCACGCATCGAACCGGTGATCGATCGGGTGTTTCCGTTCGACGCCGCCGCCGATGCCTATGCTTACCTGGCCTCGGGCACACACTTCGGCAAGGTGGTGATCTCGATCAATTGAGCATCGGGTGCGCGTCGAGCAGCCACAGGCGGCAGCGCCCCCCAACTGGACGGTCAGCACCTCTGATCACAGACTCCGTGTCGGCTCCGCCAGCCAGCTCCGCTCAGCTCGCTCGGGTACCGGCCCTCAGCACGTCGCCGGCATCCTTCAGCTCGGGCAGCGACCGACATAACTGCATCACGTGATCGGCCTGCGATTTGGGCAGCACGCCGGCCGCGAGATCGGCGAACTTGGCCTCCAGTTGCCAAGCGCATTACGCTCGCTGCTGGAGGTCTCCAGCAGCGGGCCGCTCAGTGCAATCAGGTCGTAGATCACCGTGAGCAGCCTCGCCAGGTCGTTGATCGCGTTCTCTGTGCCCGGTGAGCGTAGCGCCATGCGGTGTCGCTTGCCAGCGGGGCATCCTCGCGTCGCCATCGACGATCGCATCGGCCGCGTCACTGCGCTATCGGCCCATCCAGACCGGCGCGTGCGCCCACCCTTCCTGCAGGAACCGGCCTAGCGCGCTTGAACGCGCTTCTGCCGCGTTCCGTCCAACGACCAGCGCGCATGCCAATCGATGCGGAAGCCATCGCCTTCGAGTCGCAGCGGCAGCCAGACATAGCGTCCATCGATGGCGTTCCCGGGATTCCAGCGATCGCCCATGTAGATGAAACGATCCGGCTGGCCCGGCATGGGCAGGATGTAGGCACTCTGGCTGTGGAAGGTGAGCGCGGCATCTTCGCCTTGCGCGGGATTACCGAATTCGGTCCACGGCCCCATCGGCGCTGCCGCGCTGGCGCCGTGCGCGGTGTTGGGCTTCCAGCCCGTGCACTCCGAGCCCATGAAGAAGTAGCGCCCGGCATGCTTGAAGATCGCCGGCGCCTCCAGCCACTGGTCCACGAAGATGCGCTGGTAGTCCCGCTCGGTATCCAGGTAATCGGCCGTCAGGCGCGTCACGTGCATGGTGGCGTTGCCTTCGGAGCTATAGAACAGATAGGCCGTGCCGTCGTCGTCCTGGAACAGCGTCATGTCGCGCGACTGCTGGCCGCTGGGCTGGAACGAGCGCAGGTAGCGGTACGGCCCGGCCGGCGCTTCGGCGACCGCCACGCCCACGCGGGCATCCTTGTAGCCATGCCCTGCCCGTTCCAGATGGAACCACATCACGTACTGGCCGGTGGCCGCGTTATGCAACACCTTGGGGCGCTCGATGATGGCGCCGTCGGCAATGTCCGACGCGGGATCCGTCGCCACCGGCAACGCGATGCCACGCGCATCCCAGTGCAGCAGGTCGGTGGACTGATAGACCGATACGCCGACATGCGCCGCGTTGCCGCCCTTGCCCGCGGTCTTGTATTCGCCAAACCAGTAATAACTGCCGTCGGGCGCCTTGAGCATCCCGGCGCCATGGGCGTTGATCACCTCGCCCTGGCGGTCGTGCCAGAGCTCGCCAGGCGCGATAGCCGCTGTTTTGTCGGCGGCTGAGGCCAGCAAGGGCGCAAGCAGCAAAAAGGAGATCGCGACGGTGAAGCCGCGGCCTCCGATCAGCCCTTTGCGAATCGACATTGCGCACGCCGCCACCGTTCGCCCCATTCCCGCATTCCTCGTAGTCAGTCCCACAGTCACATCAAACGCATGGCCGACATGCCCCTGGCGTCACGTCGGCTGTCCCGTGCGATCCCATCGACGCTGGCCCTCTTCCATGGCGATCGCGAGCAGTACGGACGCCTGCTGCCCGGCAAGCGCTACGACGGGGATCAGGCCGCTACGGTAGCCGATCCGTGTTTCGCGCGTTGCGCCGTTTCTCGTTCCGCCCGCCGACAAGCGCTCCCGCCTGTCCAACGCGGCGTCAGCGCTGCGCGAAGAAGTCGTCGAACATCCTCGCGAGCGCCTCTGGCTGTTCCTCCGGGATGAAGTGTCCGCTCCTGTCGACGGTCTCAGCGCGCAGGTCGTCGGCGAAAGCGCGCAACGGGCCGGCCATGTCGGGGATCGAACCTTGATCCGCGCTGACGGCCAGGACCGGCATGGTGAGCTTGGCGTCGCGGATCAGGGCACGGTTCTGCTCGGCGGAACGTGTGACGGCTCGATAGAAGGCAAGCCCTGCCCGCAGTGCGCCAGGCATGCTGAAGATGCGGACATACTCGTCGAGATCGGCATCGCTGAAGCTCCACGGGCTGGCCGCCTTGCGGCGCAGGAACCAGTCCAGATACACGCGCTCGCGGCCGGCGATCAACGCCTCGGGCAGATCGGCCACGGCATGGAAGGCGAAGTGCCAGGTCTTCCAGGCGCGATCGGGTGCCGCCGGCAGCATGTCCGGTAGCGTGACGCCAGGGATGCCGGCATCGAGAAGAGCCAGACGGTCGACCTCCCGAGGGAACATCAGGGCATAAGGCAGAGCGACCCACGCGCCGATGTCATGGGCGGCCAGTCCATAGCGGGAAACGCCGATCCGTTCGAGCAAGCCGTGGATGCGGCGCGCAACCGTTCCGGTGTCGTAACCATCGAGTGGCTTGTCCGAATCGCCTTGGCCAGGAAGGTCAAGGGCGATGAGCCGGAAGCGACCCGCGAGCAGCGGCATCACCTTGCGCCATGCGAACCAGCTTTCGGGATAGCCGGCGAGCAGGACAAGCGGCGGCGCGTCCTCCGGTCCGGTGGTCACGTAGTGCAGGCGCCCCCCGTCGACCGTTTCGAAGGCATGGCGGAAGGAACGGTCGTCCGTTGACGACGTGGTGCGGGCATGTGCGGGCATGGTGCTCCTCGTGGGATTCAGTCGAGCATCTTGAGCGCGGTCGTGATCAGTTCGGCGTGGTGCGCCGGGTCATGCAGCTTTCCGAGCGCACGAAGGCCCTGCAGCAGGCCGAGCAGCAGCTCCGCACAGGGCTCGACCGCAAGATCGCCGCGGATCGAACCATCGCGCTGTCCATCACGAAGCGTCGCGATCAGGGCCGCCCGGTTTTCGTCCAGGGATTTGCCGAGGGCGTCGCGCAGCGGATCGTCCAGCGTCGTCGCCTCGATCAAGCTCGCCAGCACGAGGCAGCCGCGCCGACCCTCAGCGCCGGAGGCGGACTCGAGGTAGAAGCGCAGGATTTCGGCGATCCGCTCGCGCCCGTTCAACGCGCCTTCGAGCCTGAGCGCCAACTGCTGGCGCCGATGTTCGAGGTAATGGGAAAACGCGGCCGAGAAGACCTGCCGCTTGTCCTTGAACGCCTTGTAGAGACTCCCCGCCGTCAGACCTGTGGCCTGTTTGAGATGGTCGATCGACGCTCCGTCGTAGCCATGCTCGCGAAACACCGGCACGGCCCGGGCGATAGCCGCCTCGAGGTCGAAGCTGCGCGGCCTGCCCATGGGCCGCCGGGCGTTTGATGAGGCGCGGTTGGTCATGCCTCAATATAGGAAATGATCGTTTCCAATGTCAAGAGCCGAGGATCCTTGCGAACGGCCCTCGTCCTCTTGCGGACCGGCGATGTCGTGGAGCGACGGCCATCCCCGGCCCTCGATCATGTCGCGGATGCATCAACCGCGAAGAGAGCGAGCAGGCTCTGCGGGGCGGTGTCGTCGAACATCACCCTCAGATTGCGCGCGGCTTCCGCGGCAGCGGCGGCGCTCCGGGGAAACAACGCCGACTCATACAGGCGCAGCCCGGTCTCCATATCGTCCGGATGGGCCGCGATGGCCCTGCCCAGTTCAGCGCCATCGAACATCGCAAGATTGGCCCCCTCGCCGGCGAACGGCGACATCAGGTGGGCCGCGTCGCCGAGCAGCGTCACGCCCGGCACAGGGTCCCAACGATGGTCGATCGGCAGCGTATGGATCGGGCGCAGGATCGGTGTCGTATCGCTGTCGGTGATGAGCGATGTCAGCGCCGGCGCCCAGTCCTTGAATTCAGTGAGGAATCTGTCCCCGACGGCGAAATCGCCTAGCCAATCCTCCGGTTGGTTCAACGCGACATAGGCATGAAGCACCGCGTTGGCCTCGCGATGCGCGAAGATGCCCTTGCCTGGCGCCGGCGCGAACATGGCGCCGGCACCCACTGCGGCGGCCGCCGCCTGGTGTCGGGTATCGACATCGTGGAGATAGGTCTCCAGGAAGGTCGTCCCGGCATAGCTTGGCGTTGCGGCCGACAGGAGCGGCCGGACCTTCGACCATGCGCCATCGGCGCCTACGAGCAGATCGGTGTCGATGTTCGATCCATCGGTGAAATGGAGCCGGTGCCGCCCGCCGCCGATCGACGCCGCGCTCGAGAGACGCTGCCGCCAGCGGATCAGCTCGGGAGGCAGTGAATCGAGCAGGATGCGACGCAGATCGCCCCGTTGCGCCTCCGGCCGCGTGCCGTGGCCGTCATCGGGCTCGTCGAGAAGAACCCTACCGTCCTTATCGAGCACCCGCGAGGCTTGCCCTCCCACATGGATGATGCCGCGGAATTCCTCGACCAGGTCCGCTGCTTGGAGCGCGCGTTGGCCGTTGTGTTCGTGAATGTCGAGCTGGCCGCCCTGCGGCCGCACGTCGGGCGAGAGCTCGCCTTCGTAGACCGTCGCGGGAATCCCATGAAGATGCAGGACCCGGGCAAGCGTGAGCCCGCCGAGCCCCGCGCCGATGATGGCGATGGAACGCTGGTGTGGACGCTGCGCCATTCAACCCTCCTGCCGCATCCAGTCGAGCATCGCGCCGACCTTGGGCCGCCACTGCAATTCGGCGCGCGCGCGCGTTGCCCGCACCCGACAGTGCGAGCCGAAGATGAAGGTATAGGTCTCGTCGACATGCGCGGCCGCCTCTTCGACCGACCAGGACTGCGCCTGGCCGAGGCCGAGACGATCGGCGATGGCCTGGGCCAGGTCGGCGAAGGTGTTCTGGCCGTTCTCCACCAGATAGCGGCTGCCAGCCGGCGCCTTGTCCAATGCGAGCAGGTAGAGGTCGACCAGGTCGCCGATATGGACGTTCGACCAAACGTTGGCGCCGCTCCCGATGAAACGTGCGACGCCATCCTTCTCCGCTTGCCGCTTCAACCGCGGCACCATGATGCTTTCCCGGTGCAGGCCTGCGCCCCAGCCATAGATGCAACTGTTGCACAGCACGATGGACCGGACGCCGCGCGCGGCGGCGTCCAGGATGTGCCGATCGATGCTGGCGCGATCGCCGAACTCCACCTCGGAGGGCAGCGGCGCGTCGTCGTCATAGGTCTGCTCGGACGCCCCGCCACGCGTGTCCTGCGCGTACGGGCCGGTTCCGCTGGTCTGCAACAGCGGCTTGCCCGACCCGGAGAGCCACTCGATGAGGGCCATCGCCGCCCCTCGGTGATCGCTGTCGGCCGCGTTGACGACACCATCGGAGGCGTACGCCTCGCGGACGATGAGATCACGATCGTCCAGATGGCCGAGCACCGGCACGATGCCCCTGCGCGCAAGCTGCTTCGCCTTCGCCTCGTCCCGAATCAGCCCGCGCACCTGATACCCGTCAGCCACAAGCCGGGCCGCGACGGCGCCCCCGATAAAACCGGCTGCGCCGGTCACAAAGATGGCCACGGATCCTCCCGTCCACGTATGGAATGTCGTTCCAATACAATGGAACGGCATTCCATTGCTGTCAACTTGGAATGTCGTTCCAAAAATGCAACGATGCCGCATGAAGCAGACAAAGCGGAAGGTTCGGAGACGGCACACGGCGCTTTCGCGGGAGCAGATCGTGGCGGCCGCCATCGACCTGCTTGATCGCGATGGTGAGGCGGGGCTCACCTTCAAGTCGCTCGCCACGCAGCTGACGACCGGCTCAGGTGCGATCTACGGCTACATCTCCAACAAGAACGATCTGATGGTCGCCGCCTCGGACGCGGTCATCGCCCAGGTGCATCGCGACAGCGTGTCCGCCGAGGATCCGCGAAGTTCGATCAGGGCATTCGCCCTGGGGATGTTCGACGCGTTCGACGCGCATCCTTGGGTGGGAGCCGCGCTGACCCGGATGCCGGGTCAATCCCCACTCGTGCGCGTTTTCGACACTGTGGGCCAACATGTGCGTGCCCTTGGCGTCCCGTCTGACAAGGAATGGGCCTCGGCGATGGCGGTGTTCAGTTACATCGTCGGCGTGGGCGTCCAGAACGCCGCCAACGCGCAAGCCGCACGCGCGCTCGCCCTGGACAGAACCGAGGCACTGGCGGCGCTGGCGGGAAGCTGGTCAGCGCTCGATCCGGCGAGTTATCCGTTCGCGCAAAGCGTCGGATCGCAACTCCGTGCCCATGACGATCGCGCCGACTTCCTCGCCGGCATCGACATCCTCATCGCGGGAATGACGCGCGATCAATCCCCACCGCGCCGTCATCCAGCGCCGCTTGTCGCCTTCCGGTGATCACAACGCGAGCGCCTTCGCTCGCCAACCGCTTGGCGATCGCCAATCCGATTCCACTTCCGCCACCGGTCACGACGGCGATCTTTCCGTTCAACTTCGACGGCATCAATGTGGAAGTGGTTTGCCAGCATGCCGATAGCGCTCCATGACGACAGGAGCGCCCGTGCCTAGACAAGCGATACAGCCCCCTGCCTTGTTTTCGAGCCGTGCCTGGGGATTCTCGCAAGTCGTGATCAGTGAGCCGGGGCGGATGGTGTCGATCGCCGGACAGGTCGCGTGGGACGCCGGCGGCAGGAAGAACGCAGAGGGCCTGGAGGGCCAGTTCCGTCAAGCATTGAAGCAGGTGTGCATCGCCGTAGAGGCGGCTGGTGGCACTTCAGGTGATATCCAGAACTTGCGCATCTATATCCCGAACTTGCGATCGGGTTCGGATGCCGATGTGCTTGCAAAGGTTCTGGTGGAGACGTTTGGCTCCGAGAATCCACCGGCCTCATCGTGGATTGGTGTTCAGGCCCTGGCCCAACCGGAGTACTTGGTCGAGGTGGAGGCCATGGCTGTCATTCCGGTCAAGTAGCGCGCCGCCCGCGCTTGTGGAGTGGGAGGTGCGATACAGAAAGCGGCAACGTTATGGATCGGATTGCCAGCCGCGATGGTGCCGCCGTGGGCGCTCAGACTGGTCGGATGCCCTGTACCAACTGGGCAAGGCGATCCAGGACTTCCAGCTCGGCCTCCGTCAGCTGGATGTCCGGCGCTCCGAGATTCTCTTCCAGTCGGTTGCGCTTGTGAGTCCCTTGGGATGGGTACGCCGGTGAGACCGTGTGCCACCGCTCGCAGTGAACCCACGACAATGCCACCTGTGCGGGCGTCGCAATCCACGCCTGGGCAACGCGGCGGATTTCCTCCACCAACGCGGGGCATTGCTATCCGCATTGTCTCCAGCGAACCGCGGGAGGTAACGACGCACGTCGCCGTCATCGAGTTGTGCGATGTCCACGCCCCTGCCGAGCATGCCGCGTCCCAATTGCGGGTACGGTAGCAATGCGATGCCCAGGTCGGCGGCAGCCGGCACGGAACTCTGGTCGATGTCTCGCGAGAACAGCGACCATTCCGATTGGACAGCCGCGATCGGATGAATGGCATGTGCCTCCTGCACTTCATCGCCACTCACCTCCGACAGCCCGAGGTGGCGGACCTTGCGGGCAGTCACAAGCTCAGCCATCGTCCCCACCGACTCGGCCAAGGGGGCCAGTGCGGGGATCTCAGGGCCCTGGCGACATGCGACTTCGTTCGGTGCAACGCGTACCTGGCCAGGACGTGGCCATCTTCCAGCCAGTTGAAGTGGCGTGAGGCGGGGGCGAGAAGGTCGGCGACTCTGGCAACAATAAGTCGCCCTTGCGGCGATGGCACGTTGCAAAAGCTAAGTCACACATCGCCCTCGATGGTCGCGGCGTCGATGATCCGGGTATCGGCGATCGTTTCGGCAAAACCGTGGCCGAACACACCTGCGGGAGTCTGGAACCCATGGCGAAGCTCTCCGCACAACACCCGCCGCGCGGCCTCAGCAGCGGCCATGGCGGTGAAGGTATAGCCGTTCACCGTATCCAGGACCGAGCGCGCAACCGAGCCGTCGGCGTCGGTGACTTCGACGGCCGCATGGTATCGATTGGCCGCCCGCTCTTCCGGGCTCGGGCCTGCAGGGAGTTCCGCCACGTCTCCCGCCGGGAATGCGCCTGCGGTGACATGAACGAAGGTCTCGATGTCGCGCACGCCGGTCGCGTGGTGGATGGTCAGGAGATCGGGCAAGGTCACAGGGAACGAAGACTGCGGCCCGTTGCCGAAGTCGAAGACCTGCAGTTCCTCGGGACTGCGCGCAACGAGTTCCCCGTCGACGAGATGGAGCATCTCGGCCACCACATTCTGCGTCGCGCTGGTCACCGACCCTCGCGACATCCCGCCCGCCACCTCGAGTGCTATGCGGATCCTCTTTGGATCCTTGACCCGCACCGCGGCATGACCGGCAAGACTCCCGAGCATCGCGACACTGCCCCCGCTTCCGGGCAGAAGCATCACGCCTGCAGCTCGTGCTTGCCCATCGAGGGCCATCGCCTGTCGATAGGTGCCGAGCTCGGCCGAGAAATCGAGGTAGTGCACGCCGGCACGGATGGCGGCAGCCATGAGCGGCTCGGCCGTGACCATGAAGGGTCCGGCGGCGTTGAGCAGCACGCAGACGCCTTCGAGTCCGAGGTGGATTGCATCGGAATCGTCAAGGGAGAAGAACCGTGCCTCGGCACCGAGCCGCTGGGCGAGTGTCTCCAGCGCCGCCCGGCTTTGAGCACGGCCTGCAAAAACCAGGTCGAGACCTGCGGACGCGGCATGCTCTGCCACCATGCCGCCGGTATACCCGGCGGCTCCATAGATCATCAGTTTTTTCATTGTGGATCCGGCTATTCGAGCGAGGCGTCGATGCGCAGGATCAGCCCCTGGGCGTCGACCGACATTTCCAACAGGCCGATCTCGTGGCCGAAATCCCCGGTGAAATCCACCCGCACGCGCGCCCGGTTGTCGTCAAGGAACTCGATCGACATGAACGTTGTCACCGTGTGATAGCCGATGAAGTACTCCTGGATATAGCGCCGGATGCCAGCGTGGCCGTCGAAGCGATGGCCGGTGGACGGGTCGTCGATCACCGCATCCGCTGTGAACAAGGCCAATGCCTTTTTGACGTCGAAGGCGTTGGTCGCAGCGATCAGGGCATTCGCGATCTTGCGTAGGTTTGCTGTCTGCTGAGTCATCCCACTAGGTCCCGTGTTGCCAGCTTTTGTAGACGAACTCCAGGCTGTAGCCATCCAGGTCCCTGACCTGCGCGGCGTAGTAGCGGGGATCGTAGTGAAGCTGTGGCCCGGGCGCATGGATCTCGGTCGCGCCGGCGGCCAAGGCCTCCGCAAAGGCGGCATCCACCATTTCCTCGGAGTCCGCAATGAAGCCAATGTGCACGGCACTGGGCGCCGCAACTCCTTGTCGTAGCCAGAATGACATGCGGCCTTTTGCTCCGAAGCCCTTCAGGTCGGGATGGCCCGCCGGGCCGTCCTTCCCGTCATAGTCGAGCCGGTTGGTGATCCCAAGGACGGGAAGCACTCTTTCGTAGAAAGCAACCGAGCGATCAATGTCATTCACGGTGAGAAAAATGTGATCGATCATGGGATCGTCCCTCAGACGAAGTAGCCGCCAGCGACTTCGATGTCCTGGGCGTTGATCCAGGCACCGTCGGCGGTCAACAGCGACGCGATCACACGGGCCACCTCTTCTGGTTCGCCCACGCGCCCAAGGGCGGTTTGAGAGCCAAGTAGCGCCTCGAACGCATCGTTCAGTCCCCCGCCGAGTTCGGTGCGGATGGGTCCCGGCGATACCGAGTTGGCCCGGATGCGGCGTTCGCCGAATTCCTTGGCCATGTAGCGCGTTAATACCTCCAGGCCTCCCTTGAATGCCGCATAGGGCGCAACGCCCGCGGTGGCCACCCGCGTGGTTGCGCTCGTCAGGTTGACGATGCTGGCGCCCTCGCTCAGCAACGGCAGCAGTGCCTGAGTGAGAAAGAACGGGCCTTTCAGATGCACGTTCATCAAGCCATCGAACTGGTTCTCGGTGACGGTTTCGATGAGATTGAACAGACCATAGCCTGCGTTGTTGACCAGGCCGGCCAGCTGGCTCGTTCCCCATGTAGACGCCAGCGCCCGTTCCACCGCGTCTCGAAAGCCTGTAAAGGTGCTGACGTCGGCGACGTTCAGCGGCAACGCAACCGCCTTGCCTCCCGCGTGCGCAATGCTGCGAATCACGTCTTCCGCGGCGTCTGGATTCTGGTTGTAGGTGAGGATGACACCAAATCCGCGCCGTGCGCATTCGACTGCGGTGCTCGCGCCGATGCCCCGGCTGCCTCCGGTGATGACGATGATTCCCATGAGTGGCTCCTTGAAATTCGGTATCGCCACGATAGGCGTGCGTCACGGTGCTGGCTCACCTGATCGCGCCTCATTCCTGCCTATTTCTGCTCGGTCGCTTGCCCACAGCCGAAGGTCGAAGTTCAATGGGCCTCATGGAAAACCAATTGAGCGAACTGCGGAGCCTGGCCGCTCACGCGCAAAATCGTCGAACCGAGACTGGCATACCACGCGTGGCGATGGTTCAGGGAGCTGTTCCAGAACACGAGCTCGCCGCCGTCTATGAGCCCATGGTCAACGTGATCCTGCAGGGAAGTAAGTCCATGACCGTGGGGGGACAGACCCTGCACTATGATCCTGCCACCTATTTCGTCATGTCCGTCGACCTGCCTGCGGCCGGCATCGTGCGCAGCAGCGATTCGGGCGCGCCCTATCTCGCGGTAAGCCTGACGCTCGACCCGTCGCTACTGGCGGGATTGCTGTCCGATTTGCCCGATGCTGCCGCGGCAAGACGCCGCGAAATGGGCTTCTCGGTCGCTGCCATGACCACGGAGTTGCTCGATGCCTGGGTACGCATGCTGCGCCTGATGAAACATCCGATGGATATTCCGGCCCTTGCACCCGCGTATGAACGCGAGATCCTTTACCGCGTGCTGCAAGGCCCAATGGGCTGGATGCTGCATGACATCGCGACGCCGGATACCGCCTTGGCGCGCATGAACCGGGCCATCCAACGTATCCGCCAGGACTACGCGCGCCCCCTGCGGATCGAGGAACTGGCCAAAGAAGTTGCGATGAGCGCATCGGCGTTCCACCGTCACTTCAAAGCCGTGACAGCGCTGAGTCCGCTGCAATACCAGAAACAGATTCGCCTGCTGCAGGCGCGCACGTGGCTGGTCACTGCGGGCTACAGCGTCACCACAGCGGCACATGAGGTGGGCTACGAGAGTCCGACCCAGTTCAGCCGCGAGTACGCTCGTGAATTTGGATTGCCGCCAGCGAAGGACGTACTACGTATTCACAACGCAATGCGTACCAAAGACGGCACCACCAATAGCGAAAGGTGACGGTACCGGTGGGCGATACCGTCACGTACATTCCATCGCGATCAAGATCCGTATAGATCTTGGACTTGGACTTGGGCTTGAGATTGCGCAGGTGCGGTGTCGGTCAGCATCGAGGTTTTTTCTCCTATTCATGACGGCTTTTACCGTCAGGGACTCGGAGACCCGTTGATGCTCGAACGCCACATGAAACAAGCTTTCCTCAAGAGGTTTTACCGTCAAAGACCGTTTCGGCCTCAATAATGAATGGGAGGGTCTTGATCCGACCTCCGGTTCGTACCGCCAGCGCGACCGCCAACTTGTCGTGCTAGCCAGCGATAGCTACCGATAGAAGCCGCGACCTGCTTCCTTTCAGATCAACAATTTGCGACGATTTTTCGATAGCTGGCGATAGCCCCGGAAGGACCTGATTTCACTCCCACTCGATCGTCGCCGGCGGCTTGCCGGAGATGTCGTAGACCACGCGCGAGACGCCACGCAGTTCGTTGATGATGCGGTTACTGACGGTGCCGAGGAAGTCGTACGGCAGGTGCGCCCAGTGCGCGGTCATGAAGTCGATGGTCTCCACCGCGCGCAGGGCGATCACCCATTCGTAGGCGCGGGCGTCGCCGACCACGCCGACCGACTTGACCGGCAGGAACACGGCGAAGGCCTGGCTGGTCTTGTCGTACAAATCGGCCTTGCGCAGTTCGTCGATGAAGATGGCGTCGGCCTTGGCCAGCAGTTCGGCGTACTCGCGCTTCACTTCGCCGAGGATGCGCACGCCCAGGCCGGGGCCGGGGAACGGATGGCGGTAGACCATGCTGCGCGGCAGGCCGAGTTCGACGCCCAGGCGCCGCACTTCGTCCTTGAACAGTTCGCGCAGCGGCTCGACCAGGCCCAGCTTCATGTGCTCGGGCAGGCCGCCGACGTTGTGGTGGCTCTTGATGACGTGCGCCTTGCCGGTCTTGCTGCCGGCCGATTCGATCACGTCCGGGTAGATGGTGCCCTGCGCCAGCCACTTGGCGTTGCGAAGCTTGTTCGACTCTTCGTCGAAGATCTCCACGAACAGGTTGCCGATGATCTTGCGCTTGGCTTCCGGATCGCTGACGCCGGCCAGCGCCTGGAAGTAGCGGTCGGCGGCGTTGACCCGGATCACCTTGACGCCCATGTGCTCGGCGAACATCGCCATCACCTGGTCGCCTTCCTGCCAGCGCAGCAGGCCGGTGTCGACGAACACGCAGGTCAACTTGTCGCCGATCGCCTTGTGCAGCAGCGCGGCGACCACCGACGAATCCACGCCGCCGGACAGGCCGAGGATCACCTCATCCTCGCCAACCTGGGCGCGCACGCGGGCGATCTGGTCCTCGATGATGTTGGCCGCGGTCCACAGCGTGGCGCAGCCGCACACATCGACCACGAAGCGGCGCAACAGGGTCTGGCCCTGCAGGGTGTGGGTGACTTCCGGATGGAACTGCACGCCGTACCAGCGCTTGGCCTCGTTGGCCATGGCGGCCACGGGGATGCGGTCGGTGGTCGCGGTGATGGTGAAGCCCGGCGGCGCGACGGACACGTGGTCGCCGTGGCTCATCCAGACATTCAGGCGCGGCTCGCCGCCGTGGTCGCTTAGGCCCTTGAACAGCGCATCGGGGTGGATCACGTTGACTTCGGCATGGCCGAACTCGCGCTGGTCCGCCGCCTCGGTGGCGCCACCAAGCTGCGCGGCCAGGGTCTGCATGCCGTAGCAGATGCCGAAGATCGGCAGGCCGCTGTCGAACACTTCCTGCGGCGCGGCCGGCGCACCCGGCAGCGTGGTCGATTCCGGGCCACCGGAGAGGATGATGCCCTTGGCGCCGAAGCCGGCGATCTCGGCCGGATCGTGGTCCCACGCCCAGATCTCGCAGTACACGCCCAGTTCGCGAATGCGCCGCGCGATCAACTGCGTGTACTGCGCACCGAAATCGAGGATGAGGATCTTGTCGCTGTGGATGTTGGTCATCTGGGCCGGGAATCGGGAACGGGGAATCGGGAATGGGCAAAGCGGTGCAGACGCTGGTTCATCGATTCCCGACTCCCGATTCCCCATTCCCGGATGGGCATCAGCCCATCCTGTAGTTCGGCGGTTCCTTGGTGATCTGCACGTCGTGGACGTGGCTCTCGCGCTGGCCGGCACCGGTGATGGTGACGAACTTCGGCTTGGTGCGCATGTCTTCGATGGTGGCGCAGCCCACGTAGCCCATGGTCGCGCGCAGGCCGCCGACCAGCTGGTGGATGATGCCGCTGAGCGGGCCGCGGTACGGCACGCGGCCTTCGATGCCTTCCGGCACGAGCTTGTCGGCGTCGGAGGCGTCCTGGAAGTAACGGTCCTTGCTGCCCTTCTCCATCGCGCCCAGGCTGCCCATGCCGCGGTAGCTCTTGTAGCTGCGGCCCTGGAACAGTTCGACCTCGCCCGGGGCTTCCTCGGTGCCGGCGAACAGGCCGCCGACCATCACCGTGGAAGCGCCGGCGACCAGCGCCTTGCCGATGTCGCCGGAATAGCGGATGCCGCCGTCGGCGATCAGCGGGATGCGGTCCTGCAGCGCCTCGGCGACCATGTCGATCGCGGTGATCTGCGGCACGCCGACGCCGGCGACCACGCGCGTGGTGCAGATCGAGCCCGGACCCACGCCGACCTTGACCGCGTCGGCACCGGCGTCCATCAGCGCCAGCGCGGCGTCGCCGGTGACGATGTTGCCGCCGATCACCTGCAGCTGCGGGTAGGTCTTCTTGACCCAGGCCACGCGCTCGATCACGCCCTGCGAATGGCCGTGCGCGGTGTCGACGATGACCACGTCCACGCCGGCCGCGGCCAGCAGTTCGATGCGCTGTTCGGTGTCGCCGCCGACGCCCACCGCGGCGCCGACCAGCAGCCGCGTGGCGGCGTCCTTGGCGGCGTTGGGGTTGTCGGTCTTCTTCTGGATGTCCTTGACCGTGATCAGGCCGCGCAGCTCGAAGCCGTCGTTGACCACCAGGATCTTCTCGATGCGGTGGCGGTGCAGCAGCTGCAGCACCTCCTCGTCGCTGGCGCCTTCGCGCACGGTGACCAGGCGATCCTTCTTGGTCATGATGTGGCGGACCGGATCGTCGAGCTTCTTCTCGAAGCGCATGTCGCGGCTGGTGACGATGCCGACCAGTTCGCTGCCGTCCACCACCGGCACGCCGGAGATGTTGCGGGCGCGGGTCAGTTTCAGCACCTCGCCGATGGTGGTGTCCGGGCTGACCGTGAACGGCTCGGTGATGACGCCGGCCTCGAACTTCTTGACCTTGGCCACTTCGGCCGCCTGCTGCGCCGGGGTCAGGTTCTTGTGGATGATGCCGATGCCGCCGAGCTGGGCCATGGCCACCGCCAGGCGGTGCTCGGTGACCGTGTCCATCGCCGCCGACAGGATCGGCAGTTTCAGGCGCAGGTCGCGGGTCAGCCGGGTTTCCAGGCTGACGTCCTTGGGCAGGACGGTCGAATGGGCGGGGACGAGCGAGACGTCGTCGTAGGTGAGAGCTTCAGCCTGGATGCGTAGCATCGGCGGACCCGAGTGTGGGGAAGCGCGGCATTTTAACGCATTTGCGGCGGGGATTGGGGATTCGGGAGTGGGGATTCGGAAGAACAGAGCCTTCCACAGCAGCCGTCGTATGGTTGCCGTGGGCGCCACAAGCCGTCCCGGATGCAACCGGGATCGCCCTTTGCTGTTGCTTTAGCGAATCCCGACTCCCGACTCCCGAATTCCCGCCGCCTCAGCGGCCTCGATCGTGTTCTGCATCAGCGTCGCCACGGTCATCGGCCCCACCCCGCCCGGCACCGGCGTGATCCAGCTGGCGCGCTGCGCCGCCGCGTCGAAGCCGACGTCGCCGACCAGGCGACCGTCGTCCAGGCGGTTGATGCCGACGTCGATCACCACCGCGCCCGGCTTGACCCATTCGCCCGGGATCAGCCCCGGCCGGCCCACCGCCACCACCAGAATGTCGGCGTCGCGCACCCGCGCCTGCAGCACGTCCGGTGGGGTGAACTTGTGGCAGCAGCTGACCGTGCAGCCGGCGATCAGCAGTTCCAGCGCCATCGGCCGGCCGACGTGGTTACTCACGCCGACGATGGTGGCGTTGCGCCCGCGCACCGGCTGGTCGGTATGCGCCAGCAGGGTGACGATGCCGCGTGGCGTGCACGGGCGCAGGCCGAACTCGCGCAGCGCCAGGTGGCCGACGTTCTCCGGATGGAAGCCGTCCACGTCCTTGCGCGGATCGATGCGGTGGATCAGCCGGCTGGCATCGGGAATGCCCGGCAGCGGCAGCTGCACCAGGATGCCGTGGATCTTGGGATCGGCGTTGAGCCGGTCGATCAGCGCCAGCAGCTCGGCTTCGCTGGTGCCTGCGGGCAGGTCGTAGTCGAACGCCTCGATGCCGACCTTCTCGGCCGCGCGGCGCTTGTTGCGCACGTACACGGTGGAGGCCGGATCGCCGCCCACCAGCACCACCGCCAGCCCGGGCCGCGGCTGCCCGGCCGCCAGCCGCGCATCGACCCGTGCCTTGAGTTGATCGAGCAGGTCTTCGGCGATGCGCCGCCCGTCGAGGATGCGGGCCGGGACGGAGGAGACGGGCGCGGAATCGGTCATCGGGGCGGGCGGGTGTAGAGTCGGGGGATGTCCATTGTCCCCGATTCCGCCATGACCGACACCACCCGCATCGAAGCCGCCGCCTTCCGCCGCCTGCTGCAGCACCTCAATCAGGACCGCCCCGACGTGCAGAACATCGACCTGATGATCCTGGCCGGGTTCTGCCGCAACTGCCTGGCCGACTGGTACCGCGAGGCGGCGGCGGCCGAAGGCGAGGTGCTCAGTAAGGACCAGGCGCGCGAACGCGTCTATGGCATGCCGTTCGCCGACTGGAAGGCGCAGCACCAGGCCGAGGCCACCCCGGAGCAACTGGCCGCCTTCGCCGAGGCGCAGCGCAAGCACGGCTAGCGATGTTGCGCTTCGCCGGGGTCGCACTCGCCACCCTCGTCGCCGCCTATCTGGTGGTCTGCGCCCTGCTCTACCTGGGCCAGCGCGACCTGCTGTATTTCCCGCAAAGCACGCGGGTCGCGCCGGCGCAGACCGATATCGCGCTACGGCGCGGCGCGGACGTGCAGGTTCGCGGCTGGCGGGTCAATCCCGGCCGCGACAAGGTGCTGCTGTACTTCGGCGGCAATGCCGAGGATCTGCGCGAGGCGCGCGCGCAGCTGCAGGCCGCCCTGCCCGACTACAGTCTTTACCTGCTGGCCTACCGCGGCTACGGCGCCAGCGATGGCACACCCAGCGAGACCGCGCTGGTCGGCGACGCCGTGGCGCTGTACGACCACGTGCGGACCGCGCAGCCGCAGGCGCAGATCGCGGTACTGGGGCGCAGCCTGGGCAGCGGCGTGGCCAGCCAGCTGGCGGCGCGCCGCGCGGTGTCGCGGCTGGCGCTGGTGACGCCGTTCGACAGCCTGGTCTCGGCGGCGCAGGCGCACTATCCGTGGGTGCCGGTACGCTGGCTGCTGCGCGACCGCTACGATTCGGCGCAGGCCTTGCGCGCCTATCGCGGCCCACTGCTGATCCTGCACGCCGGCCGCGATCAGGTGGTGCCGCCGGCCAGCACGGATGCCCTGCTCAAGGCGTTGCCGCAACGCCCGAGCGTGGTCGCGTTCGCGCAGGCCGACCACAACGACATCAGCGCCGATCCAGGCTACGTGCAGGCGCTGCAGGCGTTCTTGCGCTGAGGCGACATCGCTCGAACGGCGTACTCGGCAGGTCCTGGGTGGAGTCAACTGTCATGCAGCCGCGACACGCGAGGTGGTGTGTGCTTTCCGATGGTCCACTGGGTCGGGACTGAAGTCCCTCCCACAGTGCACGCGGCGGGCTCGCCACACCCCCTGTGGGAGCGGCTTCAGCCGCGACGGGCTCTACCAGCAATGCGTGGTCGCCACTGAAATCGCTCCCGCTTAGGGCACAGTGGACAGGGTGCCGTGCCGCGGCTAATCGCCGCGACGCTGCTCGCCGGCCTCCGCCGGCACGCCTTCCGGATTAAGCCTGCGGCTCTCGCGCCGCGGCGGCGTGAACGGGGTCGGCGTGGGCACCGCCGGGGTGATGTTGCCGTACATCAGGCCGGCGCCGGCGCGCACGGTGCCGGCGGCGATCTCCAGTTCCAGCCGCTCGGCGTCGCGGCGGCGGATCTCGCGGGCAATGGCGCGGGCCTCGCCTTCGTCCATACCCAGTTCGATCAGCGCGGCCTGGCCGAATTCCACCGCCGATTCGAAGGTTTCGCGGATGTGGTAGTCGACGCCGGCGGCGATCAGCTCCAGCGCGTGCTCGCGGTCGTAGGAGCGCACCAGCAGCTTGGCCTGCGGGAACTCGTGCCTGGCCAGCTCGACGATGCGGTTGGCCGCCTGGCGGCTATCGACGCATACCGCGATGGCGCGGACGCTGTGCGCGCCGGAAGCGTGCAGCACGTCCAGGCGGGTGCCGTCGCCGTAGTAGATCTTGAAGCCGAACTTAGCCGCGCTCTGGATCATCTCGATGTCGTTGTCGATGATGGTCACGTCGACGTCGCGCGCCAGCAACGACTGGCTGGCGACCTGGCCGAAGCGGCCGAAGCCGATGATCAGCACGCTGCCGGTGAGACCGTCGGCCGGATCCACGCCTTCCATCGACGGCGCCTCCACCGGCGCCCAGCGCCGGTACAGCAACACGAACAACGGGGTCAGGGCCATCGACAGCACCACGATGGCGGTCAGGTTGGCGTTGATCTGCGCGTCGATGACGCCGGCGCCGCTGGCAGCGGCGAACAACACGAAGGCGAACTCGCCGCCCTGCGCCATCAGCACGCCGCGATCCAGCGCCTGCGCATGGCCGCTGCCGGTGAGCCGCGCGACCAGATAGATGCACGCGGCCTTGGCGGCCATGAAGGCGAGCACGCCGCTGAGGATCAGGGTCCAGTTGGCGGCCACCACCGCCAGGTTCAGCGCCATGCCCACGCCGAGGAAGAACAGCCCCAGCAGGATGCCGCGGAACGGTTCGATGTCGGCTTCGATCTGGTGGCGGAAGGTCGACTCGGACAACAGCACGCCGGCCAGGAACGCGCCCATCGCCATCGACAGCCCGCCGAGCTGCATCAGCAGCGCCGCACCCAGCACCACCAGCAGGGCCGCCGCGGTCATCACCTCGCGCGCCTTGGCCGCGGCCAGCAGCCGGAACAGCGGGTTGAGCAGCCAGCGCCCGGCCGCCAGCAGGCCGACGATGGCGGCGGCGCCGACACCGATGCCGATCCAGCGCGACGGCGCCGACGCATCCGTCGGCACCGGCGCCATCCACGCCACCACCGCCAGCAGCGGCACGATCAACAAGTCCTCGAACAGCAGGATCGCCACGATCTTCTGCCCGGCCGGCAGGGCGAGGTCGCCGCGCTCGCCGAGCAACTGCATCACCACCGCGGTGGAGGTCAGCACGAAGCCGGAGGCGGCGATGAAGGCCACCGGCAGCGGAAACCCGAAGGCCAGGCCGACGCCGGTCAGCACGCTCGCGCAGACGAGGATCTGCGCGGCGCCCAGGCCGAAGATCTGCTTGCGCAGGCTCCACAGGTGCAATGGCCGCATCTCCAGGCCGATCACGAACAGGAACATCACCACGCCCAGTTCGGCGACGTGCAGGATCGCCTGCGGATCGGAGAACCAGCCCAGGCCGAACGGACCGATCGCCAGGCCGGCGGCGAGATAGCCGAGCACCGATCCCAGGCCGAGCCGGCGGAACACCGGCACCGCCACCACGGCCGCGCCGAGCAGCGCCACCACCTTGATCAACTCGCTGCTGTCGGCTGGACTGGTCATGCGCCGATTCTACGCACAAGGCCGGAGCATCCCCATGGATCGGGATGCGACCTGAGACGCGGCGCACTGCGTGCTGCGCGCAATGTGCTTCTCGCGAGACATGCGTGCGTTCGTGCGCCGGACGGTCGTGCGATCGACACACAACCCAAACCTCCCTTCTCCCATCGGGAGAACGTGCCCCGCGGGGGCGGCTGAGGGTGTGGCTGCCGCTGCGCGCAACGAAGGCCAGCACAGACTGGCATCGCGAGACGCTTCGCGCCGTACCCTCACCCCAACCCCTCTCCCGGGGGGAGAGGGGCTTGCGACTCCCTTCTCCCATCGGGAGAAGGTGCCCCGCAGGGGCGGATGAGGGTGCGGCTGCCGCTGCGCACAACGAAAGCCAACGCTGGCTGGCATCGCGAGACGCTGCGCGCCGTACCCTCACCCCAACCCCTCTCCCGGAGGGAGAGGGGCTTGCGACTCCCTTCTCCCATCGGGAGAAGGTGCCCCGAAGGGGCGGATGAGGGTGCGGCTGCCGCTGCGCACAACGAAGGCCAGCGCAGGCCGGCATCGCGAGGCGCTGCGCGCCGTACCCTCACCCCAACCCCTCTCCCGGGAGGAGAGGGCTTGACGCACGGCTGCAGCTAGCCCTCAGCGCCGCAAAACCGCGCGTAGTCGATGTAGCCGGGGAACGGCCGGCCGGGCGCGCACAGCGGGCACTGCGGATCGGCGGACAGGCGGGTTTCGCGGAAACGCATCGCCAGCGCGTCGAAGTGCAGCAGGCGCCCGCGCAAGGGTTCGCCGATATCGAGCAGCAGCTTCAATACCTCGTTGGCCTGCAGCAGGCCGACGATGCCGGGCAGCACGCCGAGGACACCGGCGTCGGCGCAGTTCGGCGCGAACTCCGGCGGCGGCGGCTCCGGGAACAGGCAGCGGTAGCACGGCGCCTGGCCGCGCCGGCGGCCGGCATCGAACACGCTGACCTGGCCCTCGAAGCGCTGCACCGCGCCGTACACCAACGGCTTGCCCAGCTTCACGCAGGCATCGTTGAGCAGGTAGCGCGCGGGGAAATTGTCCGAGCCGTCCAGCACCACATCCACGTCCTGCAGCAGCCGCTCGACGTTGTCCGCGGTGACCCGCTCGCGGACCGCCTCCACCCGCACGCCCGGGTTCAGCGCGCCCAGGCTCGCCGCCGCCGAGTCCACCTTGGCCTGGCCGATCCGCGCATCGCCATGCAGGATCTGCCGCTGCAGGTTGCTGCGCTCGACCACGTCGTCGTCGGCGATGCGCAACCGCCCCACCCCGGCCGCGGCCAGGTAGAAACCGGCCGGCGACCCCAGGCCACCGGCGCCGACCAGCAGCACGCGCGCGGCCTGCAGCCGGCGCTGGCCATCGACACCGACTTCGGCCAGGCGCAGATGCCGCGAATAGCGGTCGAAGAAGTCGTCCTGCTCCGGGGCCAGCACCGGCCGCTGCAACGGCAACCCCTCGCGCTGCCAGCGCGTCGTGCCGCCCAGCACCGAGGCCACCTGCGTGTAGCCGGCCTGAGCCAGGAACACCGCGGTGTCGTGCGAGCGCTTGCCGCTCTGGCAGATCAGCAGCACCTCGGCGTCGGTGCCGAGATAGGCGGCCGGGTCGGCCTGCAACTGCGCGCGCGCCACGCCCTGCGCGCCGGCGGCCATGCCGGTGGCGCGCTCGTGCTCCTCGCGGATGTCGATCAGGCGCGCGCCTTGCGCCTGGCGTGCCTGCGCCTGTGCGGGAGTCAGTTCTCGAATGCCCATGCGCGCATTATCGGCGCAAACCCGGCGCACGTCCGCCCTGCGCGCCGTGACTCAGTACGGCACCACCTCGACCACATCGCCGGCCTGGAACTGGCGCGCACCCTCCTCCAGCCGCAGCAGCACGTCGCTGTCGGCGGCGCCGCGCAGGCGATGCGAGCCGTCGGCGAGATTCGGTTCGGCCCACAGTTGCCCGTGCGCGTCGCAGCGCATGCGCCCGCGCAGGAACTCCAGCCGGTCGTGGCGCTTGTCCCAGCCGGTCGCCAGCCGCGCGCGCCAGGCCCGGTGCGGCTCGCCACGACGTTGCAGCGCATCCAGCAACGGCCGCCCGATCGCCAGGAAGGTCGCCAGCACCGACACCGGATTGCCCGGCAGGCCCAGGAACAGGGCGCGGTCCCACTCGCCGAACAGCAGCGGCATGCCCGGGCGCATGCGTACCTTCCAGAACAGGATGCGGCCGTGCTCGGCCAGCAGCCGCGGCAGATAGTCCTTCTCGCCGGCGGAGACGCCGCCGCAGGTCAGCACCACGTCGAACGCCGAAGCCGCATCGGCCAGCATGGCCTGGATGCGCTGCGGATCGTCCGGCAGGGTCGGCCAGGCGGTCGGCGCCAGGCCGAGCAGGCGCAGCTGCGCCATCAGCATGTCGCGGTTGCTGTTGTAGATCTGCCCCGGCTGCAACGGCAGGCCCGGCTCGACCAGTTCGTCGCCGGTGGCGAACACCGCCACGGTCGGCCGCGCCGCCACCGTCAGCTGGTCCACGCCCAAGGCCGCGGCCAGGCCGATGCGCGAGGGCGTCAGCAGCATGCCGGCCTCCAGCACGCGCTCGCCGGCACGCACGTCCTCGCCGCGCGCACGCACGTGCGCGCCGGCAACGAGCCCGTCCGGGACCTGCACGAGACCACCGTGCTCGTGCACGTTCTCCTTGATCACCACCGTATCCGCCCCGGCCGGCAGCGGCGCACCGGTGGTCACCCGCAGGCATCCGCCGGGCGCGAGCGCCTGCTGCCGATCGGCGCCGGCGAACTGCTCGCCGGCCAGGCGCAAGTCGGTCGGCGCCCCCGGGGTCAGGTCGACATGGCGCAGCGCGAAGCCGTCCATCGCACTGTTGGCAAACGGCGGCAGGTCGATCGGCGCATCCAGCGGTTCCAGCAGGATGCGCCCATCGGCGCGCGACGCCGCCAGGCGCTCGCTGTTGACGGGGCGGGCACGCGCGGCGGCAGCGACGATCGCCAGCGCGTCGGTGTAGGCGATCCGGGAGGGAGAGTCGGTCATGGTGGCGGCAGGATACCCGCTGCGGCCAGATCCTGCGGCGTGTTCAGATTGCCCAGCACGACGTCGGGCAACACCAACGGCCGCATCCGCAGACGTTGCTGCAAGGCGCGCGGCGCGTAGCGGGCAGCCGCCAGCGCCTGGTCCAGCGCCGGGCACAACGCCGCAAGCCGATACAGCGCCACCAGCGGCTGGGCGCCGGCGGCATCCTCGACCACCGTGCCGTCCTCGCCCGCGGCGGCGGCCAGCCGCGCCGGCAGGTCCGGCGGCAAGCGGCACAGGTCGACCGGCACGGTCAGCAGCCAGGGCGTGGCGCAGGCGGCGGCGAGCGCATCCAGCCCGGCGATCGGTCCCAGCGAACGTTCCGCCTCGGCCGGCGCCGCGACGCGGTCCGGCAGCACCTGCAGGCCGAGGGCGGCATAGCGCGGCAGGCTGCGGTTGGCGCTGACCAGGACCGCGGACACCTGCGGCGCCAACGCCTGCAGCAGCCATTGCACCTGCGCCTGCCCGTCGCGTTGCAGCCAGGCCTTGTCGCAGCCGCCCAGGCGTTGCGCGCGGCCGCCGGCGAGAATGCCCAGGGTGATCGCGCGCTGCGGGTCCATCGCGCGGCTACTTGCCGCGGACGTGCTTCATCAGGCGCCGCTTCTTGGCGATCTGGCGCTCGGTCAGCACGTTCTTCTTGCCTTCGTACGGATTGGCGCCTTCGCGGAACAGGAAGCGCACCGGCGTGCCGACCAGCTTGAACCGCTTGCGGAAGAAGTTCTCCAGGTAGCGCTTGTACGATTCCGGCAGCACCTTCAGGCGCGTGCCGTGGACGATGAAGGTCGGCGGGTTGCTGCCGCCCGGATGCACGTAGCGCAGCTTGGAGACGTGTCCGCGGATGCTCGGCGGCGGATTGCTCTCGTAGGCGATTTCCAGCGCCTGGTTGACCTCGCTGGTGCTGAACTCGCGCACCGCCGAGGCGTGCGCGCGATGGATCGCCTGGAACAGCTCGCGCATGCCCGAGCCATGCTTGGCGGAGATGCGCACCGCCTCGGCCCAGCTGACGAAGCCGAGCTTGCGCGACAGCAGGTCTTCGGCCTGGGCGCGCTGGTAGTCGCTCTGCCCGTCCCACTTGTTGATCGCCACCACCAGGGCGCGGCCGGCATCGAGGATCGCGCCGAGCACGGTCGCGTCCTGGTCGGTCACGCCTTCGCCGGCATCGAGCATCAGCACCGCCACCTGGCACTGCTCGATCGCCTGCAGCGTCTTGAACGCGCTGAACTTCTCCACCGCCTCCTCGACCCGGCCGCGACGACGCAGGCCGGCGGTGTCGATCAGCCGGTACAGGCGGCCGTCGCGCTCCAGGTCCACCGCGATCGAGTCGCGGGTGGTGCCGGGCACCTCGGAGGCGATCATGCGCTCCTCGCCCAGCAGGCGATTGACCAGGGTCGACTTGCCGACGTTCGGGCGGCCGACGAAGGCGATGCGCATGCGCGCCGGATCGGTGTCCAGGGTCTCGCCGGCGCCCTCTTCCGGCAGCCGCTCCAGGACTTCGTCGAGCAGGTCGTCGAGGCCGTGGCGGTGCGCCGCGGAGACCGCGATGGCGTCGCCGAGGCCGTAGCGCGCGAACTCGGCGCGTACCTGGTCCTCATCGGTGCCGTCGATCTTGTTGATCAGCAGCAGGGTCGGCCGCGCCAGCTTGCGCAGCCAGGCCAGGATCTCGTCGTCGAGCGCGGACGACCCCTCGCGGCCGTCGACCACGAACAGGATCAGGTCGGCCTCGCCGGCCGCGGCCCGCGCCTGCTCGGCGGTGGCGCCGGCCAGGCCTTCCTCTTCGCCGGAGATGCCGCCGGTATCGACGATCACGAACGGGGTGTCCGGCGCCAGCCGGCACACCCCGTAGTGGCGATCGCGGGTGACGCCGGGCTGGTCGTGGACCAGCGCGTCACGGCTGCGCGTCAGCGCGTTGAACAGCGTGGACTTGCCGACATTCGGCCGTCCAACCAGGGCGACCAGCGGCAGCATCGCGACATCCTTCCCTTGTTATTGACCCAACCGGAACGCGGTCAGGTCGCCTTTGGTGTTCTGCATCAGCAGGATCCCGTCCGCGACCACCGGCTGCGCCACCAGCGGCTTGCGCCCCACCCGCTCGCGCGCGGCGAACTCGCCGTTGTCGAGCCGGAGCCAGTGCAGATAGCCCTTGTAGTCGCCGACCACGGCGTAATCGCCCTGGATCGCCACGCCGGTCAGCGAACGGCGCGCCAGCCCCGGCTGCGACCACATCGCCGATCCGGACGCCTTGTCCAGCGCCCACACGGTGCCGGCATTGTCGGCCACCACCACGTTGCCGGAGCTGACGCCGACACCGCCGGCACCGCCATGGTCGCGGCTCCACAGCGGGCGGCCGCTCGGGCCTTCCAGCGCCACGGTCTGGTTCTTGAAGCTGGTCGCGTACAGCGTGGTGCCGTCGAGCACCGGCGCGCCGTCGACGTCGGCCATGCGCTCCAGCTCGGTACGGCCTTCCGGCACGCCGATGGTCTGCTCCCACAGCACGCGACCGTCCTGCATCGCCAGCGCGGCCAGGCTGCCGTCGTCGTTGCCGATGAACAGCACGCCCGGACCGGCCACCACCGGCGCGTTGCCGCGCACGGTCAGGCTCGGCAGCTCCTGCGCATTGAACCAGCGCTGCTGGCCGGTCGCGGCATCGAAGGCGGTGGTGCGGCCGTCGTTGCTGCGCACAAACACCGTGTTCTGCGCGATCACCGGCGCGGCGATCACTTCGTTGGGGACCTGGGCGCGCCACTTCTCGGTACCGGTGGCGGCATCGAGGGCGATCACCTCGCCATCCAGCGCACCGACCACCACCAGGCCGTCGCCCACGCCGGGGCCGCCGGCAAAGCGCGGCAGCGGACGCTTCTTCTCCAGGCGCTTGCGCTCCTTGGCCTGCAGCTTCTCGTTGCGCAGGCGCTGCTTGTAGGCGGCGCGCTCGTCCTTGGACAGGTTCTTGCCTGACTCGCTCTCGACCTGGCTCTTCGGCTGGTCCTCGGCCTGCGACAGCTGCTGCTTGCGCGCCTGCTTGGCGTCGTATTCCCAGAGCGTCTTGCCGGTCTGCAGGTCCAGCGCGTAGACCGTGCCGGAGGTCGCGGCCGCATACACCTTGCCGTCGGCCACCACCGGGTGCTGGCGCACGCCGATGCGGCGCTCGCCCTTGCCGGCGTCGGTGGACCACAGCTTCACCACCTTCACCGACGGCGTGAAAT
This sequence comes from Xanthomonas sacchari, assembly GCF_024266585.1. Lineage (NCBI taxonomy): Bacteria > Pseudomonadati > Pseudomonadota > Gammaproteobacteria > Lysobacterales > Lysobacteraceae > Xanthomonas > Xanthomonas sacchari. The sequence goes on along the minus strand of NZ_CP100647.1, from coordinate 2,564,655 downwards.
CGACCAGCTCGGCCGGCTCGGCGGCCTTCTTGGCGGCCGCATCCTTGCCGGCGAACCAGCCCTTGACAGTGCTGCAACCGGACAGCGCCAGACCCAGCAGGGCCACGGTGGCGACACGCTTGAACATGACTACCTTCATCAGATCGGCTCCGCGGCATTCGGCACGCTGCCGCCCGCATCCATCAATTTCATTTCGACCACGCGCCGCTGCGGCGAGGCCACGTCCAGGCTGGTCAGCGCCTTGGCGTACGCATCGCGCGCCGCGTCGCGCTTGCCCTGCGCGATCAGCGCATCGCCACGGATCTCCAGGCCCTGCGCATCGGTGGCCGAGGCCACCAGCGGCAGCGCATCCTGCGGCTTGCCGCCGGAAATCAGCAGCCGCGCCACGCGATGGTCGACCAGCACCTTTATTTCGCCGTCGGCCTTGAGCGCACGCAGCGTGGTCAGCGCAGCCTCGGACTTGCCGGCATCGACCTGCGCCTTGGCCAGGCGCAGCGCCGCCAGTTCGGCGTAGATGTTGGTCGAGCCCTGCTGCAGTTCGGCCATCTCCTTGGCGGCCTTGTCCAGCTGATTGGCCTGGATGCTCTTGAGCACCGCCTCGTAACGGGCATTGGCCTGGGCCAGGTCGTTGGACCGCTGCTTGGTCCACCACTGCCAGCCGATGATCGCGCCAATGCCCAGGACGATGCCGCCGATCAGGCCGGCGCCGTTCTTCCTGAGCCAAGTGCGGACGCGTTCGCTTTGTTCGTGCTCGTCGAGCAGGTCGTCAATCGCCATGCGTACTCTCGCCCCGCCGCTACGACGGGACATGGAATGTTGAAGATGAGGAACCGCGCCGCCGTCACTCGGAGGCAGGCACCACGGAACCGTCAGAGGATACCGCAAAGCGCGCCACGTTCGCGCGCCTGAACGGGGTCAGATCCACGGTACTCCCGGCTTGCTGAACCTGGACCGCTGACGCATTGCCCAGCACCACGCGCCCGACCTGGCCCGGCGCATAGGTACGGCTCTCGCCTGCCTTGAGCAACGCCTTTTCCACCGGTGTGCCGTCCGGCGCGAGGACCTGCACCCAGCTGTCGCCCTGGAACGACAGGCTCAGCCCCTTCTTCTCCGGCTCCGCTTCCTGCGCCGGACGCGGCATCGGCGTCAGCGACGCGATGTACGGCGCGGTGTTCGCCGCCGGCCGCGCGGCCGCCGGTGCGGCCGGTACCGCTGCCGCCGCAGTGCCATTGACCGGTGTCGCCGTTGCCGCGGCGGGACTGCCGGGCGCGCCCGGCACCACGTCCAGCGAGGCGGTGCTGGGACCGCCATCGTCGGCGAAGTGGCTGCGGGTGGCGTACCACACCGGCACCGCCAGTCCGGCGGTGATCACCACATAGACCATGCGCCGCGTGGCGCTCTCGAGCATGCGCCGCAGCGGCGGCGTGTGCGTGTGGCTGATCAGCTCCACCGGCTGCACCGGCGCGATCTGCGCGGTCTGCAGCAACGGCTCCAGATCCACGCCGAGCAGGCGCGCATAGCTGCGCAACTGCCCGCGCACGAACACCGGCGCGCCGAGGCGCTGCCACTGCTCCGACTCGAGCGCCTGCACCACATGCACCGGCATGCGCAACCGGCCACCGACGTCGTCGATGCTCAGGCCCGCCGCTTCGCGCGCTTCGCGGAGCTGTTGCCCGCAGCCTTTGGCGCCATCGAAAGCGTTCGGATTGGAATCACTGATCACAATGCACTAGCCCCGGGTGTCGTGGTCGCGGCATCGGGAAACTCCTTGCGCAACCGCTGTTGGTAACGGCCGGCGGCAGCCTTGTCGCCCAGCCTTTGCTCAATCTGAATAGCAAGTTGTAACACGGAAGCGGTGGCGGGCGCAGCCGCCAGCCGCCGCTCGGAGAAGGCCCGCGCCTCGAAAAAGCGCCCCTGCGCGGCCTCGTTGCGCGCCATCGCCTCCAGCGCATAGGCGTTGTCCGGATCCAGCTCCAGCGCCTTGCGCAGGTCGCGCTCGCCGCGTTCGCGCTGACCGACCTGCAAGGCGCAGCCGCCGGCATTGGCCAGCGCCGAGGCCGGCGTGGCGTAGTCCTGCAGCGCGAGCGCACGGTCGAACCAGGCCAGCGACTCGGCCGGCGAGCCGTTCGCGCACAGCCAGGCGCCGTAGTTGTTCAAGGTCGCGCCGCTGCTCGGCGCCAGCTCCGCGGCCTTGCGGTACAGCGCGCCGGCGCCGGCGGCGTCGCCGCGGCGATCGGCGACCACCGCCAGCACGGTCAGCGCCTCCACCGACTCCGGGTCCAGCGACAGCGCCTTGCGCGCATGCGTCTGCGCGGCGTCCAGGTCGCCGGAGGCCAAGCCGTTGGCGGCCAGGCCAAGCTGTTCCTGCAAAGCGACGCGCGACTTCACCGCGCGGCTGTCGCGGAACGCGTAATGCGGCTGCACCTGCTCGGCGGTGCGCACGGTGCCGGTCTTGGCCGCGATCCAGTTGCAGCCGGGCAAGGCCAGCAACACGGTCGCCGCCGCCCCGAAGCAGAAGCCCTGGTTACGCCGCCGCATCCCGATCCGCCCGCGTCTGCAATTCGCGCTTGAACTCGGCCTGGCGACGGGTGCGGTCCATGACCTGCCCCTTGAGCTGCCCACACGCCGCGTCGATGTCGTCGCCGCGCGTGCGCCGCACCATGGTCAGCACCTGCGCATCCAGCAGGATCTTCTGGAACGCGCGGATCTCGGTGTCGCCGGAGCGCTCGTAGCGCGTGCCGGGAAACGGATTGAACGGAATCAGGTTGACCTTGCCGGCGTTCGCCGCCTGCACCGCGTTGTCGAACTGGCGCATCAGCCGCGCCAGTTGCCGTGCGTGCTCGGGCTGGTCGTTGATTCCCTTCATCAGGGTGTATTCGAACGTCACCGACTCGCGGCGCTTGTTGGCGCGCAGGTAGCGCGCGCAGGCCGCCATCAGTTCGGCGATCGGGTATTTCTTGTTGAGCGGGACCAGGGACTCGCGCAGCGCGTCGTTGGGCGCGTGCAGCGACACCGCCAGCGACACGTCGCTCTCGCTGGACAGGCGGTCGATCTGCGGCACCAGGCCCGAGGTCGACAGGGTCACGCGCTTGTTGGCCAGGCCGTAGCCCAGGTCGTCGCGCATCACGCTCATCGCGCGCACGACGTTGTCAAAATTCATCAGCGGCTCGCCCATGCCCATCATCACCACGTTGGTGAGACGACGCATCTGGTGCGGCACGTTGCCCAGATGCCGCGCCGCCACCCACACCTGGCCGATGATCTCGGCGGTGGACAGGTTGCGGTTGAAGCCCTGGGTGGCGGTGGAACAGAAGGTGCAGTTGAGCCCGCAGCCGACCTGCGAGGACACGCACAGCGTGCCGCGGGTCTTGTCGGGGATGTACACGGTCTCGATCGCGTTCTTGCCGTCCACGCCCATCGCCAGCAGCCACTTGTGGGTGCCGTCGGCGGAGGGCTTGTCGAACACGATGTTGGGGACGACGACCTCGGCATGCTGCTGCAGCTTGGCGCGCAGCGCCTTGCCGAGGTCGGTCATCTGGTCGAAGTCGGTGACGTAGCGGTGATGGATCCACTTCATCACCTGATGGGCCCGGTAGCGCGCTTCGCCAAGGGTCTCGGCGAAGAAATGCTCCAGGCCCGCGCGATCGAGGTCGAGCAGGTTCTGCTTGGCCGACGCGCCGTTCCGCACGGGATCGGCGATGGCCAAGGAAGGATGGACGACCTCGTTCACGACGACCTCGCTTAGCGCGAAACCACTTCGGTGGCGGCGAAGAAATACGCCACTTCGTTGGCGGCGTTCTCGACCGAGTCAGAGCCGTGCGCGGCGTTGGCGTCGATCGAATCGGCGAAGTCGGCGCGGATGGTGCCCGGCGCGGCGTCCTTCGGGTTGGTGGCGCCCAGCAGGTCGCGGTGCGCGGCCACGGCATTCTCGCCTTCCAGCGCCTGGATCATCACCGGGCCGGAGATCATGAATTCGACCAGCGCGTTGAAGAACGGACGCTCGCGGTGCACCGCGTAGAAGCCCTCGGCCTCGCGGCGCGACAGCTGCTTGTACTTGGCGGCCACGACCTTCAGGCCGGCCTTCTCGAAGCGCGAGTAGATTTCGCCGATGACGTTCTTGGCGACGGCATCGGGCTTGATGATGGACAGGGTGCGCTCCAGCGCCATGGAAAGTTCTCCGTTGGGCGGGCCACTGAAGGCCCGAGGTTAACATGAAAAAAACCCGCGTCAAAACGCGGGCTTAGCCAGAATTGCGATGGACAATTCTATCCAATCGGCGCCGGCTTTGCACGGCCAGGCCTGAATCGTGCTGCAAAGCAGCATGACGCCCCCGCCGCCCGGGCCTAGACTCAAACAATCGTTTGATTGATTCTGGCGGCCGCATGGCAAAGCAAGCGCACTTCTCCACCAAGGACCGCATCCTCAGCGCGGCCGAGGAACTGTTCGCGCAGCACGGCTTTTCCGGCACCTCGCTGCGCCAGGTCACCAGCCAGGCCGACGTCAACATCGCCGCGGTGAACTACCACTTCGGCTCCAAGGAAAACCTGGTCAATGAGGTGTTCCGGCGGCGCATGGACGAGATGACCGCCGCGCGCATGGCGCAGCTGGAGGCCGCGCAGCGGCAGCATCCCGGCCAGCTCGGCCCGGTGCTGGCGGCCTTCGTCGAGCCGGCCCTGGCGATGGCCCAGGAGCGGCAGAGCGGCGGCGCCTTCGTGCGGGTGATCGCCCGCGCCTACGCCGAGAACAACGACAGCCTGCGCCAGTTCCTGTCCGACCACTACGGCCACGTGCTGCGCGAGTTCGGCAAGGCCATCGCCGCCTGCGTGCCCGGGCTGAGCAAGCAGGAACTGTACTGGCGCCTGGACTTCCTGGCCGGCGCCCTGACCTACGCCATGGCCGACTTCGGCCTGATCAAGCGTCCCGCCGGCGTCAGCGAGGGCGCGCACCGCGCCCACGCCGCCCGCGAACTCATCCGTTTCGCCGAAGCCGGCTTCCTCGCCCACTCGGCGCCCTGATCCCGCAAACGTTGACCCACAGAGGCTGATCGCTATGTCCAATCCCCTGCTAGTCCGCCGTGCCGCCGTCCTGGGCGCGGGCGTGATGGGCGCGCAGATCGCTGCGCACCTGACCAACGCCGGCGTCGACACCGTCCTGTTCGATCTTCCCGCCAAGGAGGGCCCCGCCGACGGCGTGGTGCTCAAGGCGATCGCCAACCTGACCAAGCTCAGCCCGGCGCCGCTGGCCAGCACCGCGCTGGCCGAGGCCATCACCCCGGCCAACTACGAATCCGGGCTGGAACAGCTGCGCGGCTGCGACCTGATCATCGAAGCCATCGCCGAGCGCATGGACTGGAAACAGGACCTGTACAAGAAGATCGCGCCGTTCGTGGCCGACCATGCGGTGCTGGCGTCCAACACTTCCGGCCTGGGCATCAACGCCCTGTCCGACGTGCTGCCGGAGCAACTGCGCCACCGCTACTGCGGCGTGCACTTCTTCAACCCGCCGCGTTACATGCACCTGGCCGAGCTGATCCCGGCCAAGCACACCGAGCCGGCGGTGCTGGAAGGCCTGGAAAGCTTCCTGGTCACCACCCTCGGCAAGGGCGTGGTCTACGCCAAGGACACGCCGAACTTCATCGGCAACCGCATCGGCGTGTTCTCGATCCTGTCGACCATCCACCACACCGAGCAGTTCGGCCTGGGCTTCGACGAGGTCGATGGCCTGACCGGCCCGCTGGTGGGCCGTCCGAAGTCGGCGACCTACCGCACCTCCGACGTGGTCGGCCTGGACACCATGGCCCACGTCATCAAGACCATGGGCGACACCCTGCCGAATGATCCCTGGCATGCCTTCTTCAAGGCGCCGAAGTGGCTGGAGGCGCTGATTGCCAAGGGCGCGCTCGGCCAGAAGACCGGCGCCGGCATCTTCCGCAAGGTCGGCAAGGACATCGTGGTGCTGGACCTGCAGAAGCAGGACTACCGCCCGGCCGACCGCGCCGCCGCACCGGAGGTGGTCGAGATCCTGAAGATCAAGCACCCGGCCGAGAAGTTCGCCAAGCTGCGCGAGAGCCAGCACCCGCAGGCGCAGTTCCTGTGGGCGACCTTCCGCGACCTGTTCCACTACAGCGCTTACCACCTGGCCGACATCGCCGAGACCGCGCGCGACGTCGACCTGGCAATCCGCTGGGGCTACGGCTGGGCGCTGGGCCCGTTCGAGACCTGGCAGGCCGCCGGCTGGAAGCAGGTGGCGCAATGGATCGCCGACGACATCGCCGCCGGCAAGAGCATGAGCAGCGCGCCGCTGCCGAACTGGGTGTTCGACGGCCGCGACGGCGTGCACGCCGCCGAAGGCTCGTACAGCCCGGCGCGCGACGCCAAGCTGCCGCGCTCGGCGCTGCCGGTGTACAAGCGCCAGCGTTTCCCCGATCCGCTGCTGGGCGAGAAGTTCGCGCAGGGCGAGACCGTGTTCGAGAACGACGGCCTGCGCATGTGGCACGACGGCGACGACATCGCCGTGGTCAGCTTCAAGACCAAGATGAACACCGTCTCCGACCAGGTGCTGGACGGCCTGCAGGACGCGGTCGGCCGCGCCGAGAAGGACTTCAAGGGCCTGGTGCTGTGGCAGCACAAGGAACCGTTCTCCGCCGGCGCCGACCTGGCCGGCGCGCTGGGCCTGCTGCAGGCCGGCAAGGTCGACGCGTTCGAGGCGATGGTCGCCAACTTCCAGGCCACCAGCCAGCGCATCAAGTATTCGCTGGTGCCGGTGGTCGCGGCGGTGCGCGGGCTGGCGCTGGGCGGCGGCTGCGAGTTCCAGATGCACAGCGCCAAGACCGTGGCCGCGCTGGAGAGCTACATCGGCCTGGTCGAGGCCGGCGTGGGCCTGCTGCCGGCCGGCGGCGGCCTCAAGGAAATCGCGGTGCGCGCGGCGCAGGCCGCGGGCCCGGGCGGCGACGTGTTCGCCGAACTGAAGAAGACCTTCGAGACGGTGGCCATGGCCAAGGTCTCCACCTCGGCGGTCAACGCCAAGGAACTGGGCCTGCTGCGCGGCACCGACAAGGTGGTGTTCAACAGCTACGAGTCGCTGTACATCGCCAAGGCCGAGGCCCGCGCCCTGGCCGAGGGCGGCTACCGCCCGCCGCTGCCGGCGCGACGCATCCAGGTCGCCGGCGACGTCGGCATCGCCACCTTCAAGATGCTGCTGGTCAACATGCTGGAAGGCCGCTTCATCAGCGAATACGACTACGAGATCGCCACCCGCATCGCCACCGTGCTGTGCGGCGGCGAGGTCGACCGCGGCGCGCTGGTGGACGAGGAATGGCTGCTCAAGCTCGAGCGCAAGCACTTCGTCGAACTGGCCCAGCAGGAAAAGACCCAGGCGCGCATCGGGCACATGCTCAAGACGGGTAAGCCGCTTAGGAACTGAGAATCGGGAATGGGGAATCGGGAATGGAAGCGCATTCCCGGCTCCTCCTTCTCTCCCTAATTTTCTGCCGGAAATAGGACTGCTGCAGATCGCGCGAATCGCTTCACGATTCCCGACTCTCCATTCCCTATTCCCGGCTTTCGGAGAAAGCCATGAGCAAACAGATCCAGGAAGCCTACATCGTCGCCGCCACCCGCACCCCGGTCGGCAAGGCGCCCAAGGGCATGTTCCGCAACACCCGTCCCGACGACATGCTGGCGCACGTGCTGCGCGCGGTGGTGGCGCAGGCGCCGGGCATCGACACCTCGCGCATCGACGACGCGATCATCGGCTGCGCGATGCCCGAGGGCGAGCAAGGCATGAACGTCGCGCGCATCGGCGTGCTGCTGGCCGGCCTGCCGAACTCGGTGGCCGGGCAGACCATCAACCGCTTCTGCTCCTCCGGCATCCAGGCGGTGGCGCTGGCCGCCGACCAGATCCGCCTGGGCAACGCCGACCTGATGCTGGCCGGCGGCACCGAATCGATGTCGATGGTGCCGATGATGGGCAACAAGGTGGCGCTGTCGCCGAGCGTGTTCGCCGACGACCACGTCGCCATCGCCTACGGCATGGGCATCACCGCCGAAAAGGTGGCCGAGGAATGGAAGGTCTCGCGCGAGGACCAGGACGCCTTCGCCCTCGCCTCGCACCAGAAGGCCATCGCCGCGATCGCCGCCGGCGAGTTCCGCGACGAGATCAGCCCCTACGAGATCGTCTCGCACCAGCCCGACCTGGCCGGCAACGTGATCGCGTTGCGCAAGAAGCTGGTCGATACCGATGAAGGCCCGCGTCCGGATAGCTCGATCGAAGGCTTGGCCAAGCTGCGCCCGGTGTTCCGCAACGGCCAGTTCGGCGGCAGCGTCACCGCCGGCAACTCCTCGCAGATGAGCGACGGCGCCGGTGCGGTGCTGCTGGCCTCCGAGCAGGCGATCAAGGACTACGGGCTGACCCCGCTGGCCCGCTTCGTCAGCTTCTCGGTCGCCGGCGTGCGTCCGGAAGTGATGGGCATCGGCCCGATCGAGGCGATTCCGAAGGCGCTCAAGCAGGCCGGCCTGACCAAGGACCAGTTGGACTGGATCGAGCTCAACGAAGCCTTCGCCGCGCAGTCGCTGGCGGTGATCCGCGACAGCGGCCTGGATCCGTCCAAGGTCAACCCGCTGGGCGGCGCCATCGCCCTGGGCCATCCCCTCGGCGCCACCGGCGCGATCCGCACCGCCACCCTGGTGCACGGCCTGCGCCGGCACAAGCAGAAGTACGGCATGGTCACCATGTGCATCGGCACCGGCATGGGCGCCGCGGGGATCATCGAGGCGCTGTAAGCGCGCGGCGCCCTACCCTTGCCCGGCCCTGTGGGCCACCCGATGGGAGAAGGGAGCAGCACATAGCCCCTCTCCCACCGGGAGAGGGGTTGGAGTGAGGGTCCGGCATCAAGCATTGCTGTACAGACCAGCGCACACACAAAAAAGGCAGCCTCACGGCTGCCTTTTTTGTGTGTCATTCGACCTATCGGTCGAATCAATTGTTTAAAGCCACTGCATCAACACTCAACCAGCGCGCCGCCCTGCAGCGGCGCGCGGCGCCAGGCTCACTCCTCGGCGAGCATCTGGCTCAGCTTTTCGCGCGCCGGCTTGGCCAGCTTCTTGTTCTCCAGCGCGAAGCGGATAGTCGCCTCGACCAGGCCCAGGTGGGTACCGCAGTCGAAGCGGGTGCCCTCGAAGCGGTAGGCGTCCACCTCCTCGCTCTTCAGCAGCGCGGCGATGGCGTCGGTCAGCTGGATCTCGCCGCCGGCACCGGTGCCGGTGCTTTCCAGCAGTTCAAAGATCTTCGGGCTGAGCACGTAGCGCCCCACTACCGCCAGGTCGCTCGGCGCGTCTTCCGGCTTGGGCTTCTCCACGATCTGCGCGATGCGGCCCTTGCGGCCGTCGAAGGCATCGGTCGCCACGATGCCGTAGCTGGCGGTGTTCTCGTGCGGCACGTCTTCCACGGCGATCACGCTGGCGCCGCTGCGCTCGTTCAGATCGGCCATCTGCTTCAGCGCGCCGTCGCCGCGGTTCCAGATCAGGTCGTCCGGCAGCAGCACCGCGAACGGCTCGTCGCCGATCACCGACTTGGCGCACAGCACCGCATGGCCCAGGCCCAGCGCTTCGGCCTGGGTCACGAAGATCGCGCGCACGCCGTCGGGCAGCACGTGGCGGATCATCTCCAGCTGTTCGTGCTTGCCGGCGCGCTCCAGCTTCTGCTCCAGTTCGTAGGCCTTGTCGAAATAATCCGCGACCGCGTGCTTGTAGCGGTTGGTGACAAAGATCAGGGTGTCGCACCCGGCTTCGATCGCCTCGTCCACCGCGTACTGGATCAACGGCCGATCGATGATCGGCAGCATTTCCTTGGGAACGGTCTTGGTAGCGGGAAGGAAGCGGGTACCCAAACCTGCGACCGGGAATACTGCCTTGCGGATTCTCTTGCTCATCAGAGCCTTCTGGCCTCGCGTGCGGGGAATGGAACGATTGTAGCGGAGCCGTCGTGACCGTCTTGCTGACGCAAGGGCGCGAACTCCGGCATGGTCATGCGCAACACCTTCTCGATGGTGTCGCTGTCGTAGTCGGCCACCGCGGCGCGCAACTGCTGCACGCCGCGCAGCACATCCTCGCGCGAGAAACTGCGCACGCCCGCCTCCAGAATCTTCGGATGCGAGGTGGGCCGGTAGTTCTCGTCGGCGTAGAACAGGGTCTCGTGCAGTTTCTCGCCGGGGCGCAGGCCGGTATAGACGATGGCGATGTCGCGCCCCGGCTGCTTGCCCGCCAGGCGGATCATCTGTTCGGCGAGCAGGCGGATCGGCACCGGCTCGCCCATGTCCAGGGTGTAGATGGCGCCATGCGACGCGGAAGCCGCCGCCTGCACGATCAGTTGGCTGGCTTCGGGAATGGTCATGAAGTAGCGCGTCACCTGCGGATCGGTGACCGTCACCGGGCCGCCCTGGCGGATCTGCTCGCGGAACAACGGCACCACGCTGCCTGCCGAATCCAGCACGTTGCCGAAGCGCACGGTCACGAAGCGCGTGCTCACCGCCTGGTCGTCCAGCGACTGGCACACCATTTCGGCGTAACGCTTGGACGCGCCGAGCAGGTTGACCGGATTGACCGCCTTGTCGGTGGAAATGAACACGAAGGTCGAGACCTTGGCCGCGACACAGGCACGCGCCACGTTCTCGGTGGCCAGCACGTTGTTGCGCACCGCTTCGCGGCACTGCTGTTCCAGCAACGGCACCTGCTTGTAGGCGGCGGCATGGAACACCGCGTCCGGCTCGGCCACCTGCATGGCGTGGCGAATCACCGCCGGATCGCCGCAGTCGCCCAACACGCACTCGATCTCCAGATCGGGGAAAGTGCGGTGCAGGTCGGCATGGATGGTGATCAGCGACAGTTCGTTGATCTCCAGCAGCACGATCTTGCGCGCGCCGTGACGCGCGCACTGCCGGCACAACTCCGAGCCGATCGAACCGCCGGCGCCGGTGACCAGCACTGTACGCCCGGACAGCCAGCCCTTGATCAGCTTCCAGTCCGGCGTCACCGGCTTGCGCCCGAGCAGGTCCTCGATCGCGACCTCCTTGAGCTCGCCCGGCAGGTAGTGGCCCTCGAGCACGTCGAGCAGGCGTGGCACGGTGCGGAACGGCAGGCCGGTGCTTTCGCAGATCGCCACCACCCGCTGCATGCCGGCCGCGTCCAGCGACGGGATCGCGATGACCAGCAACTTGGCCGCGGTCTCCTTGGCGATCGCGCCAGCTTCGTCGATGCGGCCGAGGATCGGCAGACCCTGCAGCTTGGCACCGTGCAGATGGCCGGCGTCGTCGACGAAGCCGACCGGGTGGTAGGCGCCGGAACGGCGCAGGTCGCGCACCAGCGCCTCGGCCGCGCGGCCGGCGCCGACGATCAGCACGCGCCGCGCGGTGTCGTCCGAATGCGCGATCTGGTAATCCTTCCAGGCGCGGTACAGCAGGCGCGGCGCGCCCAGCAGCGCCGACAGCGCGAACGGATACACCATCAGCACCGACAGCGGGATCGCATCGAAGCGGCTGTAGGCCAGCCCCAGCACGATTGCCACCAGGCCATAGAAGCTGGCCTTGAAGATATTGAGCAGGTCGGGAACGCTGGCAAAGCGCCACAGCCCGCGGTACAGGCCGACCTTCCAGAACACCAGCCCCTGCGCCACCAGCACGATGGCGGTGTTGAGGTTCCACAACGGCAGCGGATGCTCGCCGGGGAGCATGGTGTAGCGCGCCGCGTGCAGCAGTTGCCAGCAGACCCAGACGATGGCCAGATCGTGGACGACCACGGAGGCCTTGGGAAACAACTCGGTGACTCGGTCGCGCGTGGAGAGCATTCAGTGATCCATGAGAGTTCGGCGCATCCGCTTGCGCAAAGCCAGCCAAAGCACACCTGCCGCACAGAACCAGGCGAGCGTCAGACCCGCCTGCGCGCTCACGTCCAGGGGCCTGCCCAGCCGCGCAATTGTAATCGCGACAATGCTGAATAGACCGTAGGCGAGCGTCACGACAGTATGGCTGCTGCCGGTGTGTACCCAACGCTGATAAAAATGTTGCGTGTGTGGTTGCCACCAGCGTTCGCCGGCGAGCATGCGCGCGGCGAGCGTGAAGCCGGCGTCGATGGCGAAGGCCGACAGCGGCAGTGCCGGCAGCCAGGGCGCCTGCCCTCCGACGACGATGCACCAGGCGAACAACGCGGCGATCAGGTAGCCGAGTGCGCCGCTGCCGACATCGCCGAGGAAAATGCGTGCCCGGGGGTAGTTGAACGGCAGAAATCCCGCGCACGCCACCAGCAATACCCAGCATGGCCAGCGCAGCGGCGCCGGCAGCAACCACGCCAATCCCAGGGCGGCCAGCATCGCCTGGCTGCTGGCCAGACCATTGATGCCATCCATGAAATTCCAGATATTGATCAACGAGACCGTCGCCAACCCTACCAACGCGACCACCCACAGCGGCTGGTTCGTTTTGTAGACAAGTGCAGCCAGCAGGGTCGCCGCCACCACATGCACCAGCAATCGGAGCCCCGCAGACAGCGACCGGTGGTCGTCCCACCAGCCGATGCCGGCCACCAGCAGCAGGCCGGCCGCGACGGTAGCGATGCCGGTGCCGTGTTGCGGCCACTGCAGCGCCGCCCAGCCGAAGCCCAACAGGACCGCCGCCACGATCGCCACGCCGCCGCCACGCGGCGTCGCCACGGTGTGGCTGCGCCGCTCGCCGGGCGCGTCCATCAGCTTGCGTTTGAGTGCGTAGCGGCGCGACAGCCAGGTGCCGGCCGCACTGACTGCCCCGAGCGCCAAGAGCAGCGCGGCTCCTGCGATGGGCACTACACCACCGCGTAGTTGAGCAGAGGCTTGACCGTGCCCCACTCCTTGCAACTGGGGCATTGCCAGTGGTGGGTGCGCGCGCCGAAACCGCAGCGCGTGCAGCGGTAGCTGGGGTTGCGCACCAGCAACTGGTCGGTGATGTGCTTGAGGTCCTGCAGGGTCGCGGTGGAGTCGGCGCCCTCGGCCAGGGTCAGGTCAATCAGCGCGGACTCGCCGCGTACCGACGGGCGGTCCTTGAGTTGCCGGCCCAGGTAGGAGCGCGCGGCGGAGATGCCTTCCTGCGACTCCATCAGGCGGGTCAGCGCCAACACCGGGGCGATGCCGCGGTAGTGCTCGGTCATTTCCGACAGGAACGCGCGCGCGCCGCTGAGATCGTTGCCGCGGCGATAGCACTCCATCAGCGCCGGCATGATCTCCGGCAGGTAGTCCGGGTCATGGCGCGCGGCACGCTCGAAGGCGCGGATGGCGGCCTCGTCGTTGCCGTCGTCGACGTCGATGCGCCCTTCCAGGATGCCGGCGCGCACCGACTTGGCATCGGCCTGGTAGGCGCGCGCGATCGCCGCCCGTGCCAGGTCGTTCTTGCCCGAGGCGCGATAACGGTCGGCCAGCTCGCATTCGAACTGGGCGATCAGCTTGCCCATCGGCTCGCCGGTCACCTCTTCGTAGCGGGTGGCGTTGTCGATGGCCTTTTCCCAGTCCCGCTCGGCCTGGTAGATGCTGATCAGGTGCTTGAGCGCCTGCGGCGCACGCTGGTCGATCTGCGCCAACTCGGTGAACACGGTTTCGGCGCGGTCCAGCAGCCCCGACTTCATGTAGTCCTCGCCCAGCGCCAGCAGGGCCTGCACGCGCTGCGCATCGCTCAGGTCGCCGCGCTGGACCAGGCCCTGGTGCAGGCGGATGGCGCGATCGACCTCACCGCGGCGGCGGAACAGGTGGCCCAGCGCGACCTGGGTCTCGAAGGTTTCCTTGTCCAGTTCGGCGATGTGCAGGAACAGCTCGATCGCCTTGTCCGGCTGCTCGTTGAGCAGGTAGTTGAGGCCGCGGAAATAGGTGCTGGAGAGCCGGCTGACCTGAGTGTCGCCATGGCGCTGGCCGCCACGGCGGCCGATCACCCAGCCGCTCAGCGCCGCCAGCGGCAGGAACAGGAAGAACCAGAACCACTCGGTCAGAAAGTCCATCGAAGATCAGCGTCCGTCCAAGGGCTGGTGGGCAGCATGGGGAGAGACCGGCGCAGCGGCCGGCGCAGCGGCGTTCGCGGCCTTGTTGGCGCGACGCAGCTTGGCATACAGGGGAATCACCAGGGCCGCCAGGACCAGCGAGGCGCCGATCAGCACGCCGGCGAACAGCGAGACGATGATGGCGATGCCGGAGGTGGTGGCAATGCTGGAGAACACGAAGTTGATCTGGATCGGCTGCGAATTGAGCGACCCGATGACCAGGCCGGCCAACAGCAACACCAGCAAAATCAGCAGTCGTGCAATCTTCATGAGCAACTCCAGCGTCGGGAGACACTAGATTAGCCGAACAGGCGTGGATTCCGGCAAGCGCCGGACGCCGGGCTCAGGGCGTATCGGATTCGACCGGGACGACGCCGCTGACGCGCTCGCGCAGCTCCTTGCCGGGCTTGAAATGCGGCACGTGCTTGCCGGGAAGCGCGACGGACTCGCCGGTCTTGGGATTGCGTCCCAGGCGTGGCGGCCGGTAATGCAGGGAAAAGCTGCCGAAGCCGCGGATCTCGATGCGATCGCCGCCGGACAGGGCGCCGCCCATCATTTCCAACAACGACTTCACCGCCAGATCGACGTCGTCCGACTTCAGATGCGCCTGCTTGCGCGCCAGGATTTCGATCAGCTCGGATTTGGTCATTACGGATTCGTGCAGTGGGGGCCGCAACCTGGCACGGCCCGGGAAACCGGGCCGTGCCAGAAACGCTGCGTGTGGCGGATTACTCGGACTTGTTGCCGTTCAGCTGCGCGCGCAGCAGCGCACCCAGCTGGGTGGTGCCGCCCGACGCGGACTGGTATTCCTCCAGCACTTCGCGCATTTCGGCATCGTCCTTGGCCTTGATCGACAGCTGCAGGGTGCGGCCCTTGCGGTCCATGCCCACGAACTTGGCTTCGATCTTGTCGCCGACCTTCAGGTGCTGGCTGGCGTCGTCGACGCGCTCGTTGGCGATGTCGCGCGCGGCGACGTAGCCTTCGATGCCGTCGGCCAGGTCGATCGTGGCGCCCTTGGCGTCCACTTCACGCACCACGCCCTCGACCTTCGAGCCCTTCGGGTTGGCGGCCATGTACTGGCCGAACGGATCCTGCTCCAGCTGCTTGACGCCCAGGCTGATGCGCTCGCGCTCCGGGTCCACCGCCAGCACCACGGCTTCCAGCGTGTCGCCCTTCTTGAAGTTGCGCACGATGTCTTCGCCGGTGGTGTTCCAGCTGATGTCGGACAGGTGCACCAGGCCGTCGATGCCGCCGTCCAGACCGATGAAGATGCCGAAGTCGGTGATCGACTTGATCTGGCCGGACACCTTGTCGTTCTTCTTGTGGGTGGCGGCGAAGGTCTCCCACGGATTGGCGGCGACCTGCTTCATGCCCAGCGAGATGCGGCGACGCTCTTCGTCCACGTCCAACACCATCACTTCGACTTCGTCGCCGACCTGCACGACCTTGGACGGGTTGACGTTCTTGTTGGTCCAGTCCATCTCGGACACGTGCACCAGGCCTTCCACGCCCGGCTCGATCTCGACGAACGCGCCGTAGTCGGTGACGTTGGAGACCTTGCCGAACACGCGGCTGTTGGCCGGGTAGCGACGGGCGATGTTGTCCCACGGATCCTCGCCCAGCTGCTTCAGGCCGAGGCTGACGCGGTTACGCTCGCGATCGAACTTCAGCACGCGCACGTCCAGCTCGTCGCCGACGTTGACCACTTCGGACGGATGGCGCACGCGCTTCCAGGCCATGTCGGTGATGTGCAGCAGGCCGTCGATGCCGCCCAGGTCCACGAACGCGCCGTAGTCGGTCAGGTTCTTGACCACGCCCTTCAGGATCGCGCCTTCCTGCAGCTTGTCCATCAGCTGCTCGCGCTCTTCCGAGTGCTCGCTCTCGACCACGGCACGACGCGACACCACCACGTTGTTGCGCTTGCGGTCCAGCTTGATCAGCTTGAACTCCAGTTCCTTGCCTTCCAGGTAGGCCGGGTCGCGCACCGGGCGCACATCCACCAGCGAACCGGGCAGGAACGCGCGGACATCCTTGATGTCCACGGTGAAACCACCCTTGACCTTGCCGCTGATGCGGCCGGTGATGGTCTCGTTCTTCTCCAACGCTTCTTCCAGCTCGTCCCACACCATGGCGCGCTTGGCCTTCTCGCGCGACAGCACGGTCTCGCCGAAGCCGTTCTCGAGCGAGTCGAGCGCGACCTTGACCAGGTCGCCTTCGGCGACGTCGATCTCGCCAGCGTCGTTACGGAACTGCTCGATCGGCACGATGCCTTCGGACTTCAGGCCGGCGTTGATCACCACGACGTCGCCGCGGACTTCCACGACGGTACCGGTGACGATGGCGCCGGGCTTCAGCTTGGCCAGGTTGGCTTGGCTGGCTTCGAACAGTTCGGCAAAAGATTCGGTCATTTGAAATTACTCTAGTGGACACACGGACAGGGCGTTTTCTTCTGGAAAACAGCGACTGCCCACCTGGTTAGTCGGCCCGAACAGCGGCCGGGTGTGGAATGGAAAAACCGCAGCGCGGAATTGCGCGGCGGAGCCTTTGACACATTGCTGGAACATGGGTGTTGCGGATGTTGCGAGAAACCGGCGGCCGCCATGACGAGGCCACCCTGCTGCCCTGCCCCTGCGCGCTGCTCAGACCGGCAGCAACTGCAGGACGCGGCCCACCACCTGGTCGATGTCCATCCCGGTGGTATCGAGGAGGACGGCATCGTCTGCCGGCCTCAGCGGCGCCACCGCGCGTTGGGCATCGCGTGCGTCGCGGGCCATGATCTCGCGCAGCAGGTCGTCGAATATAACGGAAACCCCTTTTTCCTTCAACTGCTTATGCCGGCGCTGGGCGCGCTCCTCGGCGCTGGCGGTCAGGAACACCTTGTACGGGGCGTCCGGGAAAATCACCGTGCCCATGTCGCGACCGTCGGCGACCAGCCCCGGCGGGGTGCGGAAGGCCCGCTGGCGCTGCTTGAGCGCCGCGCGCACCTCGGGAATGGCGGCGATCGCCGAGGCCACCGCGCCGGTGGTCTCCAGGCGCAGCTCGTCGGTGGCGTCGGCGCCATTGATCCGGACCCGCAGGCCGCCGCCGGCGACCTCGTCGAAGTCCACCCGGGTGTCGAAGGTGCAGCGCACCAGGGCGGCGGCGTCGGAAATGTCCAGGTTGGCCCAGCTGGCCGCGACCCCGACCGCCCGGTACAGCGCCCCCGAATCCAGGTAATGCCAGCCCAGGCGGGCGGCGACGATGCGGCTGACGGTGCCCTTGCCGGCCCCGGAAGGGCCATCGATGGTCAGGACGGGAGCGGGCTCGTTCATGCGGTTCCTCGGGACGGGGGCGGCGCATTGTAGCGCCGACGCCGGCCCGGCTGGCGCAAGCAGTTGAAACCATGAAGAAAACCAGGCTACAATCGCCGGCTTACTGATCCCGCGACATGGTTTCGGCCGTGCCGCCCTCCTTCGAATCCACAAGTTTACGCCGAGGTGTGCCATGAAAGTCCTGTCCTCCCTGAAGTCGGCGAAGGCCCGTCACCGCGACTGCAAGGTGGTCCGCCGCCGCGGCAAGGTCTTCGTGATCTGCAAGTCCAACCCCCGTTTCAAGGCGCGCCAGCGCTGATCCGACCCGGCCTGCCCTGCCGCACCGCGCGCAGCGGTGGCCGGTCGTCGACGAAAGCCGCCTTCGGGCGGTTTTTTGTTGCCGAAGTTTGCTGTAATCGGCGTTCGTCCTCTGGGGAGTCCACCTGATGAAGCATCGTCTGTCCGTCCTGCCGCTGCTGGCCGTGTTGGGCCTGGCCGGCGGCGCCCACGCCGAGACCTTGCTGGTCGATCGGGTCAAGGAGGAACCCGCCGCGGCGCTGCCGACGCGCGGCCTGAGCATGGCCCAGGTGCAGGCGCGCTACGGCGCCCCGCAGCAGAGGCTGGAGCCGCGCGGCGGCCAGAAGCGGCAGTGGCCGACCATCAACCGCTGGGTCTATCCCGCCTTCACCGTGTACTTCGAGAAGCAGAAGGTGGTGGACGTGGTCGCCAACAAGGCCGATTCCAACGAGATCGGCCCGAAGCCGGCGATCCGCTGACGCCGGTCCCGCGCCCGCTGGCGGGCGCCCCTGCCGGACGCTCCGGCGCGGCCGTGTCGTGGTCGCCCGGCCGTGGTCCCGCACAAAGCCCCTGCATCTGCCGGTGCCGGGATATGAATGCCACGCCCTGGCGCGATGCCGGGCACAACCTGAGTAGTCGTCGCAATGTCTGATCGCCTTCGCCTTCCCGCGGAATGGGAACCCCAGTCCGCCATCCTGATCGCCTGGCCGCATGCCGGCACCGACTGGGCCGAGCGCCTGGCCGAGGTCGAGGAGACTTACATCGCCCTGGTCGCGGCGATCGTGCGCTTCCAGCGGGTGCTGATCTGCGTGGCCGATGCCGACCTGCAGACCTATGCCGAGGCGCGGCTGCGCTCGGCGCGGGTGGACATGCAGCGGGTGCGTTTCGTCGAGGCCGACTACGACGACACCTGGCTGCGCGATTCCGGGCCGATCACCCTGGCGCGCGCCGGCGGCGGCTTCCAGTTGCTGGATTTCCGCTTCACCGGCTGGGGCGGCAAGTTCCAGGCCAGCCGCGACGACCAGCTGGTGAGCGTGCTGGCCGAGCAGGGCCTGTTCGCCGACAGCGACGTGCGCCACATCGATTTCGCCCTGGAAGGCGGCGCCATCGACTGCGATGGCGCCGGCACCCTGCTGACCACCTGGCGGTGCCTGCACGAGCGCCACCCGCAGCGCAGCCGCGAATCGCTCAGCCACGACCTGGCCGAGTGGCTGGCGCAGCAGCGCGTGCTGTGGCTGGATCACGGCTACCTGGAAGGCGACGACACCGACGCGCACATCGACACCCTCGCCCGCTTCGCCAGCGCCGACGCGATCGTCTACCAGGCCTGCGACGACGCCGGCGATTCGCACTACGCCGAGCTGCAGGCGATGGGCGCGGAGCTGGCCGCGCTGCGTACCGCCGACGGCGCGCCCTATCGCCTGTTCCCGCTGCCGTGGGCGCAGCCGGTGATCGACCAGGGCCGGCGCCTGGCCGCGTCCTACGCGAATTTCCTGATCGTCAACGGCGCGGTGCTGATGCCGGCCTACGGCGACCCGGCCGATGCGCAGGCGCAGGCGGTGATAGCGCAGGCCTTCCCGCGGCACGAGATCGTGCCGATCCCGTGCCGCGCGCTGATCTGGCAGAACGGCAGCCTGC
Source organism: Xanthomonas sacchari (assembly GCF_024266585.1). Taxonomy (NCBI): domain Bacteria; kingdom Pseudomonadati; phylum Pseudomonadota; class Gammaproteobacteria; order Lysobacterales; family Lysobacteraceae; genus Xanthomonas; species Xanthomonas sacchari. Next base: position 2,545,385 of record NZ_CP100647.1, on the reverse strand, counting down.
ACTGCATCACCATGCAGTTGCCGGCCGGCCTGCTGGCGGACTGAGCCGCCGCGCCGCCGCCGCCCACTGGCGCAGCGCCGACCACACCCGTGCCGCCGCCATGCGCGGCGCGGGATTCATCTCCCCGGAACCTGCCGCGCGGCCATCCGCGCTACCATGCCGGTTTACCGCGAACCTTGATTCCGTAATGAGCCGAAACACTCTTTCCGTCGCGCTGATCCAGGAGCGCAACCACGGCGACGCCGCGGCGAACCTGGCAGCGATCGAATCGCGTGTGGCCGAGGCCGCCGCGCAGGGCGCGCAGTTGGTGCTGCTGCAGGAACTGCACAATGGCGCGTACTTCTGCCAGCACGAGTCGGTGGACGAATTCGACCTGGCCGAACCGATTCCCGGCCCCAGCACCGAGCGCCTGGGCGCGCTGGCCAAGCGCCATGGCGTGGTCCTGGTCGGCTCGCTGTTCGAGCGCCGCGCCGCCGGCCTGTACCACAACACCGCGGTGGTGTTCGAGAAGGACGGCAGCCTGCTGGGCAAGTACCGCAAGATGCACATCCCGGACGATCCGGGCTTCTACGAGAAGTTCTACTTCACCCCGGGCGACCTGGGCTTCACCCCGATCCAGACCTCGGTCGGCCGCCTCGGCGTGCTGGTGTGCTGGGACCAGTGGTACCCGGAAGCGGCGCGGCTGATGGCGCTGGCCGGCGCCGAACTGCTGCTGTACCCCACCGCGATCGGCTGGGACCCCAACGACGAACAGGCCGAGCAGGAACGCCAGCGCGATGCCTGGATCCTCAGCCACCGCGGCCATGCCGTGGCCAACGGCGTGCCGGTGCTCAGCTGCAACCGGGTCGGCCACGAGCCGTCGCCGCTGGGCGCGGCGGGCATCCAGTTCTGGGGCAACAGCCACGTGCTCGGCCCGCAGGGCGAGTTCATCGCCGAGGCCGGCAGCGAGCCGACCGTGCTGGTGTGCGACGTGGACCTGCAGCGCAGCGAGCACGTGCGGCGGATCTGGCCGTTCCTGCGCGACCGCCGCATCGACGCCTACGGCGACCTGCTGAAGCGCTACATCGACTGAGCCGCCCCGCCTTGGACGACCTGCAGCTGCGTGCGGCCGAGGCCGCCGACGTTCCCGCGATCACCGCGCTGTACGCCGACGAGGTGCGCCGCCACGTCAACACCTACGAGGACGTGGCGCCGGACCAAGCCGAGATGCTGCGGCGCATGCAGGACGTGACCACGCGCGGCTATCCGTACCTGGTCGCCTGCACCGCCGACGGGCGCCTGGCCGGCTATGCCTACGCCAGCAGCTACCGGCCGCGCGCCGCGTATCGCTGGACCGTGGAGGACACCGTCTACGTCGCTCCCGCGCTGCACGGCCGCGGCGTCGGCTCGGCGCTGTTGCAGGCGCTGATCGCCGCCTGCGAGGCGCGCGGCTTCCGGCAGATGATCGCGGTGATCGGCGAGCCGGGCAATCACGCCTCGGTCCGCCTGCACCAGCGTTTCGGCTTCGCGCCGGTCGGCGTGTTCCGCGGACTCGGCCGCAAGCACGGACGCTGGCTGGATACCCTGCAGATGCAACGCCCACTGGGCCCCGGCGCCGACGAGGCGCCCTCCGATGAGTGATGGAATGAACGCAATTTCCCAGGCCGACGGCGACGACGCGCTGTTCGACGGCCAGCCCTACCGCATCGTCGAACGCGACGGTGTCCGCTATACCCTGCTCGGCACCGCGCACGTATCCCTGGCCAGCGTCGCTGCGGTGGAACGGGCGATCGGCAGCGGCCGCTTCGACGCGGTGGCGGTGGAACTGGACCCGCAACGCCTGCAGGCGCTGACCGATCCCGACGCGCTGACCAAGCTGGACCTGGTGCAGGTGATCCGCAAGGGCCGCGTGGCCCTGTTCGCCGCCAACCTGGCGCTGGCCGCCTACCAGCGACGCCTGGCCGAGCAACTGGGCATCGAGCCCGGCGCCGAGCTCAAGCGCGCGGTGCTGCTGGCGCGCGAACGGCAACTGCCGGTGTATCTGGTCGACCGCGAGGTCGGCCTGACCTTCAAGCGCGCCTCCAGCCGGCTCGGCTTCTTCGGCAAGCTGAAGCTGGCCAGCGGCCTGCTCGGCGGCCTGTTCGCCTCCGACGAGGTCGGCGAGGCGGAGATCGAGAAGCTCAAGCAGGGCGACATGCTCGAAGCCAGCTTCGGCGACTTCGCCAGCGAAAGCCCGGCGCTGTACGAGACCATCATCGCCGAGCGCGACCGCTACATGGCCACGCGCCTGCGCGAGGAACAGGCGCAGCAGCGCGCGCTGGCGCTGCCTGGCGCCGCCGAGCCGCTGGACGGCAGCGCCGGCGTGCGCGAGGTACTGGCGGTGGTCGGTGCCGGCCACCTGGCCGGCCTGGCGCGGCACCTGCAGGGCGACCAGGACGATCCGGCGACGCTGCGCAAGGCGCTGGAAGACGTGCCGACCAAGAAGAAGGTGCCGTGGATCACCCTGACCCTGACCGCACTGGTGCTGGGCGGCGTGGCCTGGGGCTACTGGCACGGCGGCTTCGCGTTGGGCACCGACCTGCTGCTGCAGTGGGTGCTGTTCACCGGCGGCCTGGCCGGGCTGGGCTGCATCCTGGCCGGCGGCCATCCGCTGAGCGTGATCGCCGGCGCCATCGCCGCACCGCTGAAGCCGTTCCGCCCCGGCGTGCCGGCCGGCGCGTTCAGCGCCCTGGTCGAAGTGCACATGCGCAAGCCGGCCTACGGCGACTTCCTGGCGCTGCGCGACGACGCGCAGAACCTGCGCGGCTGGTACCGCAACCGCGTCTCGCGGGTGGTACTGACCTTCCTGCTGACCAACCTGGGCAGCATGCTCGGCGTGTGGCTGGCCGGCTTCCGCATCTTCGGCAAGCTGGCGGGTTGAGGAATCCCGCGCGGCGGCCGACGTCGCCGCGCACGTTTTGCCCTTGTGGGAGGGGCTTCAGCCCCGACGCTTCAACGGTAAGGCGTCGGGGCTGAAGCCCCTCCCACGGTTGGTTTTCGAGCGGGCACGCCGCCCACGCATCAGGACGCCGGATGCGCTGCCGCGGCGCGCTGCCCACGCGCGCGCCGCACTAAGCTCGCCGCGCCATTGCTGAGATCGTCCAGGATCGCGTAGATGGTCGGCAGGAACAGCAGGCTGACCACGGTCGAGAACGCCAGGCCGCCGGCGATGGCGCGCGCCATCGGGTAGTAGGCCGGGCCGTCGCCGAACATCTGCGTGGTGGTCAGCGAGATCGGCACCATCGCCAGGATCGCCGTGCCCATGGTCATCATGATCGGCCGCAGGCGCTCGCGCGAGCCCTCGATCAGCGCCTCGGTGCGACCCAGGCCGCGCCGGCGCAGGTTGTTGATGTGTTCGATCATCACGATGCCGTTGTTCACCACCACGCCCATCAGCACCAGGATGCCGATGAAGGCCATGATCCCGAAGCTGGTGCCGGTGATCCAGAACAGCCAGAACACGCCGAACACCGAGAACAGCACACCGCTCATGATCGCCACAGGAAACAGCAGCGATTCGAACATCGCGGCCATCACCACGTAGATCATCACCAGCGCGATCAGCAGGTTGAACAGCATCTGCCGGCTGGCCCGGTCGTCGTCCTGGCCTTCCACGCCATCGAAGCTGTAGCGGTAGCCGACCGGGAAGTCGACCGTCTTGAGCGTGTCCTCGATCGCCTGCTTGGCTTCCGGCGCGGTGACCTTGGCGCCGAGGTTGGCGGTGATGGTCAACGTGGTCTGGCGGTTGGTCCGGGCGATCTGGGTCGCGGCCGCGCGCGGACGCACATCGACCAGGCTCAGCAACGGCACGCTGCGCCCGTCCTGGGTACGCACGTTGAAGCTGTCCAGGTCCTCGGGGGATGTATGCTCGGCGCCGGCGAAGCGCACCCACACCGGCACCTCGTTGTCGCCCTGGCGGAACTCGCGCAGCGACGCCCCGCGCAGCGCCAGGCCGACGAAGCTGGCCACCTGTTCGGCGCTGAAGCCGAACGCGGCGGCGCGCTCGCGGTCCACCCGCACCGCCAGCTCGGTGCTGCGGTCGCCGCTGTCCACGCGCACGTCGCGCAATTCCTTGCGCCGTGCCAGCAGCGGCACCACGTCGTCGGCGAGTGCGCGCAGCGCCTCGGTGGAATCGCCGACCAGTTGCACCTGCACGGTCTGCCCGCCGCCGTTGCCGCCATCGCCGTCGTTGCTGTTGCCGACGTGGAAATCCACCAGCGCCGAGCGCGGCAGGTCCTTGCGGATGCGTTCCATCAGCGCCGGCAGGTCGCGGACCTGCTTCAGGTCCACGGTCAATGTGGTGCTGCTGCCCTCCTCCTCGCTGAACCAGGAATACACCTGGGTCACGTGGTACTGCGCGCGCCGCGCGTCGATGAAGCGTTCCAGCCGGGTCACTTCCTCGGCCATCTGCTCGCGCGTGTAGGCGCCCTTCCACTGGTAGCCGATGAAGACCTGCTCGCCGCCGTCGCCGCCGAACATGTCCTGCTTGGTCTGCATCATCGGGATCACGCTCAGCGCGCTGATCAGCACGATCGCGCTGACGCTCCAGCCGCGATGCGCCAGCGACCAGGCCAGCACCCGCGCGTAGCGGCGCTGCAGGCGCGGGATCAGCCCGTGCGGGGCATGCACCAGCGCCGGGGTGCGCATGCGCGCCGACAGCATCGGGATCAGACTCACCGCCACCAGCCACGACGCCAGCAGCGACACCGAGATGGTGATGGCGATCTGCGACATGAAGATGCTGATGTTGTTGGTCTCGCCGAACAGGTTCGGCAAGAACACGATGCAATGGCACAGGGTACCGGCCGACAGTGCGATGGCGACGTTGCGGGTGCCGACGATGGAGGCGCGCTGCGGCTGGTCGGGCATGCGCTCGCGCTCCTGGTAGATGCTCTCCACCACCACCACCGCGTTGTCCACCAGCATGCCGACCGCCAGCAGCAGGCCCATCATGGTCAGGATGTTGAGGGTGACCCCGGCGAAGTACATGAAGCCCAGGGTGATGGCGAAGCAGATCGGGATCGCCAGGGTCACCATCAGCGTCGACGGCCAGTGGCGCAGGAAGAAGAACAGCACCGTCACCGACAGCAGCAGGCCCACCGCGCCGGCTTCGGCCAGTTCCGCCAGCGACGCGGTCACCGCCTTGCCCTGGTTGTCGATGACCTTGATCTGCACGTCGCTCAGCGCCGGCTGCTTGCGGATCTGTTCGACCTCGGCCAGCACCGCGCGCGAGACCTCGACCAGGTTGGCGCTGCGCTCCTTGAACACGTCCAGGCCCACCGCCGGGCGCCCGTCCAGGCGCCGGCCGTAGCTCATCCGGGTCGGTTTCAGGCGCACGTCGGCGATGTCGCCCAGGCGCAGTCCCTTGGCGTCGATGACCAGGTCGCGCAACTCCTGCAGGTCGCGCAGTTCGCCGACCGGCTGCACCCGCAGGCGCTGGCCGTTGTCGTCGATCTGCCCGGCCGACAGCGAGAAGTTGAGCTTGCCCAGGCGCTCGCTCAGCGCATTGAGGCTGAGGTTGTGCGCACTGAGCCGGTCCGGGGCGATGGCGATCTCGACCTCGTTCGGCGGCGCCCCGGACACCGACACCTTGGCCACCCCGGGAATGCGTTCCAGGCGGCGCTTGAACTCGCGGTCGAGCATGTCGTACGCACCGGTCAGGTCGGCCGCGCCGGCCAGGCGCACCTTCAGCACCGGCTGGTCGCTGCTGGACCACTTGAACACGTTGTAGCGCCGCAGGTCCGCCGGCAGATCGGCGCGGATCGCATCGATGCGTTCGCGCGCGTCGGAGGCGGCGATGGCGATGTCGCGGTCCCAGTCGGAGAACTCGATGAAGATGTTGGCGCCGTCGGCGGTGGCGGTCGAGCGCATGCGCTTGATCCCGGTCATCGTCGCCAGCGCCTCCTCGGTCGGCCGCACCAGGTTGCGCTCGACCTCGTCCGGGGTCGAGCCGGTGTACGGCAGCTGCACGAACAGGAACGGCGCGGAGATGTCCGGCAAGGCCTCCAGCGGCAGCCGGAAGGCGGCGATCAGCCCGACCACCACCAGCGATACGAAGCACATGATGGTGGTGACCGGACGGCGGATGCTGAACTCGGCGACGCTCATGCCGATGCGCCCTCGCCGTCCTGCAGGCGCCGCTCGCCCTGCTCGCGTTGCCGCGCGCGCCGCCCGCGCTCGGCGTAGTACGCGTCGCTGCGGCGATCCAGGCGGTCGTAGACCACGGGGATCACCAGCAGGGTCAGCAGCGTGGACACCAGCAGCCCGCCGATCACGGTGATCGCCATCGGCGCGCGCACCTCGGCGCCCTCGCCGCTGGCCACCGCCAGCGGCAGGAAGCCGAACAGCGTGCACAGCGTGGTCATCACGATCGGCCGCAGCCGCGAGCGCGCGCCTTCGATCAGCGCCGCGCGCTTGGCCACGCCGTCCTCGCGCAACTGGTTGACCTTGTCGATCAGGATGATCGCGTTCTTGGTCACCAGGCCCACCAGCAGGATCAGGCCGATGAACACCACCACCGACACCGGCTTGCCGGTCAGCAGCAGCGCCAGCACCGCGCCGACCAGGGCCAGCGGGATGGTGAACAGGATGACGAACGGATGCAGCAGCGATTCGAACTGCGAGGCCATCACCAGGTACACCAGGAACACCGCCAGGCCGAACGCGAACAGCAGCGAGCGCGCCGACTGCGCCAGTTCCTCGCCCTGCCCGCCGATGTGCATGCCGACGCCGGCGCCGAGCGGATCGCGCGCCACCATCTCGCCCACCTCGCGCACCGCGCCGCCCAGGTCGATGTCGCGCAGGTTGGCCGAGACGATCGCCACGCGGATCTGGTCGGCGCGGTGGATCTCGCTGGGGCCGGTGGTGGCGACCACGTCGGCGACTGCGTCCAGGGTCACCGGCCGGCTGCTGCCGGGATTGACGATCAGCCGGCGGATGCTGTCGACGCTGGCGCGGTCGCTCTGCTGCGCGCGCACCAGCACGTCGATCTTGCGGTCGCGGAAGCTGTAGCGGGTGGCGACGTCGCCGCGCACCTTCTTCACCACCACGTCGGCGATCTGCCGCGTGGTCAGCCCCAGCGCGCCGGCGCGCTCCTGGTCGAAGCGGATCTGGATCTCCGGGAAGCCTTCCTCCACCGTGGATTTGACGTCGGCGAAGTGGCCGTTGCCACGCAGCAGCGCCGCCAGCTTCTGCCCGGCGTGCTGGATGGTCGGCAGGTCCTGGCCGCGCAGTTCGATTTCCAGCGGGGTGGAGAAACTGAACAGCTCGGGCCGGCTGAAACCGACCTGCACGCCTGGATGGTTGCGCATCGTCGCGCGCATGCGCTCGCTCTGCTGCGCCTCGAACTGCGCACTGCCGCCACCGGCCATGGCGATGGTCAATTTGCCGATGTTCTCGCCGCTCTCGGTGGGATTGGCGTCGAGCCGGGTGCCGCTGCCGCTGACCCCGTACAGCGCCTGCACACCGGCATCCTTGCCGTGTACCTGCTGCAGTTCGCGCACCAGTGCATCGGTCTGCCGCAGCGGCGTGCCGGCCGGCAGCTTCACAGTCATCTCGAAGCGGTCCTGCGCCAGCTGCGGGATCAGGTCGGCGCCCAGCAGCGGCGCCACCGCCAGGGTCGCGGCGAAGGCGAGCGCGGCCAGCCCCAGCACCCAACCTGGACGCGCCAGCGCGCCGGGCAGCAGCCGCAGGTAGCCGCGCTCGGCCAGCGCGTACGGCGCCATCGCCAGGTCGCTGGCCTTGCGCATCACCGGCGCGACCACCGCCACCGCGCCGCGCCACAGCCGCACGCACAACCAGGCGCCGCCGAAGAACACGCCGCGTGCCGCCGCGCCGGCACCGTGCCGGCTCCAGGCCAGCGGCTTCAGCCAGCCGCGCTGCGGCTGCCAGCGCGGCGCCGCCGGCTCCGCAGGGAACGCCAGCGGCGCACGCCCCTTGAGCGAGCTGAGCATCGGGATCAGGGTCATCGACACCACCAGCGAGATCGCGATGGCGATCGCCACGGTCAACGCCTGGTCGCGGAACAGTTGCCCGGCCACGCCCTCCACGAACACCAGCGGCAGGAACACCGCGATCGTGGTCAGGGTCGAGGCGACCACTGCCATGCCCACCTCGCGGGTGCCGACGATCGCCGCATCGAGCACGCTCAGCCCGCGCTCGCGCGCCTTGGCGATGCTTTCCAGCACCACGATCGAATCGTCCACCACCAGGCCGGTGGCCAGCGCCAGTCCGCCCAGCGACATCACGTTGAGGCTCAGCCCGAGCTGGCCCATGAAGAAGAACGTGGTCACGATCGACACCGGCAGCGACAGGCCGATCACGAAGGTGCTCCAGCCGTCGCGCAGGAACAGGAAGATGATCAGGATCGCCAGCACGCCGCCGATCACCGCATCCTTCTTGACGTCGCCGATGGCGTGCTCGATGAAGCGCGACTGGTCTTCCAGCGTGGTCAGCTCGGCGTCGGCCGGAATCTGCGCCTTCAATTGCTCCAGGCGCTGGCGCAGCGCCGCGGCGGTGGCCACGGTGTTGGCGTCGCCTTCCTTGTAGATGGCCAGTTCCACCGCCTCCTTGCCGCCCAGGCGGATGATCGCCTCGCGTTCCTTGTAGCCCTGCCGCACCTGCGCCACGTCCTTGAGCCGGATCGGCATGCCGCCGGCGACGCTGGTGGTCGCGCTGGATGTCGCGCTCTGCGCCGCCGACGCCGCGGCCAGCGCCGCTTCCGAGCCAGTGGACGCGGCGATCGCGTACATCTGTTGCAAGGCCGCATCGGCGGCGTTGCCGCTGGCGCCCTGGGTGGTCAGCAACAGGTTGCGGATCTCGTCCAGGTCGGCGAACTGGTTGACCGTGCGCACCAGGTAGCGCTGCGTGCCCTGCTCCAGGCGCCCGCCGGAGAGATTGACGTTCTCGTCCTTGAGCCGCGCGATCACTGTGTCGATCGGCATGTTGAGTTGCGCCAGCCGCTGCTGGTCGATGTCGACCTGGATCTGGTCCTCCAGGCCGCCGCCGACCTTGACCGCGGCCACGCCCGGCACCGGCTCCAGCTTCTTCTTCAGGTCCTCGTCGGCGTAGCGGCGCAACTGGGTCAGCGCGCGCACCGCCTCGGCGTCGCCGTGCGCGGCGGTCTTGCTCGACAGCACCAGGCGCATGATCGGCTGGGTGGAGGGATTGAAGCGCAGCAGCACCGGCGCCTTGGCCTCCAGCGGCAGCGACAGCGCTTCCATCTTGTCGCGCACCTCCAGGCTGGCCTGGTCCATGTTGGTGCCCCAGGCGAACTCCAGCACCACATCGCTCTGCCCGGTGCGCGACACCGACTTGAGCTTGCGCAGGTTCTTGACCACGCCGACCGCTTCCTCCACCGGCTCGGTCACCAGCGTCTCGATCTCCGACGGTGCGGCACCGGCGTACTCGGTGCGCACGGTCAGAGTCGGATAGCTCAGGTCCGGCAGCAGATTGACCTTGAGCCCGTGCAACGCGATCGTGCCGAACAGCACCATGGTCAGCGTGATCATCGCGATGGTCACGCGGCGGCGGGTGGCGAATTCGACCAGGCCGCCGCCGTGCGCACCGGCAGGCGCAGGCGGTGCGTGCGCGTCGGAACCGGCGCCGTGCATCAGCGCGCTCCGTCGGCGCTGGCCGGCGCGGCGTCGGCCACCGCGCGCTGCGGCGCGATCACCTGCACGCGGCTGCCGTCGCGCAGCGCGACCTTGCCGGCGGTGACCACCTGGTCGCCGGCCTGCAGGCCCTGGCGGATCTCCACCCACGGCCCTTCGGCATAGCCCAGCGTGACCGGCACCCGCGCGACCTTGCCGGCGACCACGCGGAACACCGCCGGCTCGCCGTCGTCGAGCAGCGCCAGCCGCGGCACCACCAGCGCATCGGTACGCTGGTCGTAATCGATGCGGATGCGGCCGAACATGCCCGGCTGCAACGCCTGCGCGCCCTCGTCGAAGGCGCAGACCACGCGGAAGGTGCCGCTGCCGGCATCCACCACCGGCGCGATGCGGTCGACCCGGCCGCGGAACTGCTTGCCCGGCAGCGCATCGGCCAGCAGCGTCACCGGCTGCCCGGTCTTGAGCGTGGCCAGTTCGCGCTCGGGCACGTTGAGCGTGGCCTCCAGGCGCGAGTCGTCGACGATGCGGAAGATCGGCGTGTTGATCTGCACGAAGTTGCCGGTCTTGATCGAGCGCGAGGCGATCACCCCGGAGATCGGCGCCGTCACCGTGGCGTAGGACAGCTCCAGCGCGGCCAGTTGGTGTTGCGCACGCACGTTGGCCAGGTCGTACTTGATCTGATCGACGTCGGCGGCGCTGACCAGTTGCTGGCCGACCAGTTGCTGCGAGCGCCGGTAGTTGTTCTCCAGCTTGCGCAACTGCGCCTCGCTCTGCGCCAGCGCCAGCCGCGCGCGATCCGGATCCAGCCGCACCAGCGGCTGCCCGGCGCGGACCTGCTGGCCTTCCTCGGCCAGCACCGCCAGGGCCACGCCGGCGGTCTTGGCCACCACCTGCGATTCGGCGCGCGCCTCCAGCGCCGCGGTGCCGCTGTAGCTGGCCGCCACCGCACGGCGGCTGGCCGCAGCCACTTCCACCGGCACCGCCTCCGGCGCCTTGTCGCCGTCGGCGGCCTTGGCCTGCGCCTCGGCGGCCGGCTTGCAGGCGCCGAGCAGCAGCGTGGTGATGACCAGCAGCGCGGCAGCGCAGCTGGCGGTGCGGCGCGAGAGCGGTCGCGTCATCGTCGTGTCCCCGGTGGATGGCGTAAATGGTGTTGTAGATAAGTAGATCACCAATCGACATCCTGTCGAATGCCCCAAAGGTCACGGGTCGCCCGCCGCGGCCAGTTTCGGAGCCGCGGAAGGTGAGGCTATACTCGGGCCGTTCCGTGTTCCCCCACGCCGGAACCCCAATCCGTCCTCCGGACCACGAAACCATGCGCACGCAGCCGCTAGCCGCTTGTTTTGCTCTGGCCGTACTCGTTTCTGTTGGGGCCGCCCCGGCCATGGCGCAGACCGCGCCGGTACCCGCCGCTCCCGCCGCCGCTGCCGCGGCACCCGCCCCCATTCATGGCAACGCCGCCAACGGCCGGGTGCTCACCTACACCTGCCAGGGCTGCCACGGCGTCACCGGCTACAAGAACGCCTATCCCAGCTACCGCATCCCCAAGATCGGTGGGCAATCGGCGCAGTACCTGACCCAGGCGCTGACCGAATACCGGCTCGGCAAGCGCAAGCATCCGACCATGCAGGCCCAGGCGGAAAGCTTCTCCGACCAGGAGATCGCCGACATCGCCGCTTTCCTGTCCACCCTCAAGTAGGCCTCCCATGCCGAACGCCGCGCACGCCTTGCGTCCCGCCCTCGTCCTGCTTGCCGCCCTGTGCCTGGGGGCCTGTTCGCAATCGCAGGTGGAATCCACCAGTAAATCCGCTGGCGACCCGGGCCACGCCAGCGGCGAGCACGGGTCCGGCTCCTCCGCCGGCCTGCCCGGCGGGCGCATCGACGCCGGCGACAAACTGGCCCACGCCAAGGGCAAGGCCACCGGGCAGAGCTGCATCGACTGCCACGGCGCCGACGGCAACGCGCCGATCGACCCGACCTACCCCAAGCTCGGCGGCCAGTACGGCGACTATCTCGCGCATGCGCTGCAGGCCTACCGCGGCGGCACCCGCACGCATCCGCTGATGAGCCCGCAGGCGGCGCAACTGAGCGACCAGGACATCGCCGACCTGGCCGCCTACTTCGGCTCGCGCAGCAGCCAATTGCGCGATTTGCACGGCGTGAACTGAGCGGGCGAGGCCTGAAGGGTCAGGCGCAGCGTCGGATGACATGCGCTGTCGCCTGCACCACGCTGCGCCCAACACGAGCGACGCAAGGGCGCACGGCGTGACCCCGAGGCGCCACGGTCGACGCGTAGCCATCGCACTGCCGCTTTTACTTGCTGCGCGACCGCATTCCAGCCCTATCCATGCGTCCGGCATCACGTCTCATGGCGGCTCTTGATGCACACGAAAAGCATCTTGGCCGATGCTGCCGCGGGGAGCGTCTAGGCACACGCGTAGGAGCGGCTTCAGCCGCGACTGGGCTTTCCCGCAAATCCGTCGCGGCTGAAGCCGCTTCTACGACACAGCACGATGCGCGGCAGGTGATTGAAGGTGCCCTTTTGCCGCGACGCGTCCTCATCGCGAAGGCCCTTGACGGCTAAAGACAACCTACTTCCGCCACAAGCACGCCGGATGCGCACGCCTTGTGGGAGCGGCTTCAGCCGCGACGGGCCTTCCCGGAGAGGCCCGTCGCGGCTGAAGCCGCTCCTACAGGAGCCGTCCCGGCGTTATTAGAAAAGTGCTCTGAAGCCGCTCCCACACAGGGCAAGCTGCGTCCGGCTCACGTGTGCTGAAAGCAGGCGATTGGACGCGCCCTCATGTTGTGCCGGGTGCGCACACCGCCACCGCCACTCAGCGGCTGCCGTTGTCTTCCTGCAACTCACGCTTGAACGGCACGTTCGGCGGCGGCCGCGCGCCGGCCGGCTGCTCGTTGAGATTGGGGTCGGTGATGCTGCAGCCACCGCCGACCTGCAGGATCGAGATCACGCAGGAAATGCTGCTGCCGGTGCCGGGAATCGGGATCTTCACCGACTTGATGCCGCGCCGCACCCACTCTTCCAGCAGCGTCGCGTTCGGCAGCCAGTACTTGTCGAACGAGGTCGGCGTGTAGTCGTACGGCGGACGCTTGAGCCACTCGCCGGCCTTTTCGATGCGCTCGCGCGTCCAGGTGTCGGTCTCGGAACCGGGCGCGCTGCGCGCCGGCGCCTGCTCGTTGCCGCGACCCTCGGCGAGGCGCACGCTGCCGTCGGCATTGAACAGGCCACTGCCCTTGCTGGCGCCGGCCCCGGCATCGCCAGGGCGGTTGCGCGCGGCCGCGCCCCAGTCGTCGCCGCGCTGCGGCGTGGCCCAGCCGCCATCGCGGGCGACCGGCGCCGGACCGCTGCCCGCGGCCGTGGCCTGGCTGCCCGGTGGCGCGGTGCCGGCCGCGGGCGCCGCCGGCTTGGCGGTGCCGCTGGCGGTGGCGGCGACCGAGGCGGCGGCTGCCGGCTGCGCGGTCGGCGCAGTGGCCGGTGCCGCCTCCGGGCTGGCGACCGGGGCGGCCGCCGGCATCGGTGCAGGCGCACTCGCGGTGGCCGTATCGGTGCGCGGCGTCGGGACTTCGATCTGCCGCACCTGCGGCACCTCGGCACTGCGCAGCACCGGCGTGGGCGCCGGCGTGCGCAGCTGTGGCACCGGAATCTGCACCTGCGGCAGCGGTGCCGGCACCTCGCGTTCGCGCACCTGCACCTGCGGCGCGGCCGGGCGCGGCACCACGATGTCGCGCGGACGCAGTTGCGCCACGGTCGGCACGTCGGTGACCACCTCGACCTCGCGCACCGGCACCTGCACGTCGGGCGGTACGATCGCGCGCGGTGCCGGCACCGGCACGCGCACGCTCGGCGGCGGCGGCAACACGAAGTCGCGCGTGGGCGTGGGCGTCTCGGTCACCTGCAGCGGCTGCTCGGCCGGCGGCGGTGGCGCACTGGCCGTGGCCTGCGCGGGTGCTGGCGGAACGGGTGCCGGCGCTGCGGCCGCTGGCGGCGCAGGCGCAGCAGCGGCTGGCGGCGTCGGGCGCGGTCGCGCGGACACGGCGCGCTGCGCACGCGGCGGGGCCGGCGACGTCGCGGCGGCGGTCGCCTCGGCCGGCGCAGCGCCGCCGCTCTCGGCAGGCGTGCCGCGGCCGACGAATTCCACCTGCACGCGTCCGGCCTGATCCGCGTCGGCGCGCGGCGGCAGCCAGCGCACGAACGCGACCCACAGCAGGAACACCGCGAACAGCAGATGCAGCAGCAGGCTGAGCAGCACGGCGATGCGCCGCCACCAGCGCTGGTCGTACGGCGCCGGATCCCAGTGCTGCCACCACAGGCGGCGGAACGCCTGCCACAGCGGCAGCGCCGGCAGGCGCAGGGGCGCAGGCGGCTGCGCCGGCGGCATCGCCGCGATCAGCTCGGGCGCCGCGAACGGCCGCGGCACGGCAGGTTGCGCCGCGATCCAGTGCGCCCACCCGTATGGCAGGCCGGTGCGGCGGTCGCGCAGCAGCTTGCGCGGCGTGCGCGCCAACAACACATCCAGGATGTCGGTGGCGCGCGTCACCGGCAGCGGGACGTCAGGCGGCCGAATCGCGCGGAATGTAGGGAGCGCTGCCGCTGTCGTGGTCGGTGGCGTCGCGCACCGCGGTCACCCCCGGCACGCGGCCCATCAGCGTCTTCTCGATGCCCTGCTTCAAGGTCACGTCGGCCATGCCGCAGCCGTGGCAGCCGCCGCCGAAGCGCAGCAGCACCACGCCGTCGGCGGACACTTCCTGCACCGCCACGCGGCCGCCGTGCTGGGCCAACTGCGGATTGACCTCGTTCTCCACCACCCAGCGCACCCGCTCCACCAGCGAGGCCGCCTCGCCCGGGGCCTCGCCCTTGATCTTGGGCGCCTTGATGGTGAGCTGCTGGCCGGTGCCCTGGGTGACGTAGTCGATTTCCGCGCCGTCGAGCCAGGCGACGCTGTCGGCGGCCACGTACAGGGTGAAGCCGGCGCAGTCGATCGCCCATTCGTCGCCGGCCAGGTCCGCCGGTTCGGCGAACTCCAGCCGCGCATCGGCGCGCGGGGTGCCGGCATCGACCGCGCTCAGGCGCACGCCCATGCCGGGCACGGCCTCGCGTTCGAGCAACTTGCGGAAATGGGCCTGTGCGTTGTCTGAGATCTGGATCATGCGGGTATTCTAGACCCTTCCATGCCCTGCGCTCATCGCAGGCGTTATGTTTGACCGGCCCCGCCCGTTCCGCCGCAGAGACCCCCATGAACGACCTGATCCCGCTCGTCCAGGCCCATTGCTCGCCCTGCAAGGGCAGCGAGTACAGACTGACCCAGGCGCGCCTGGCCGAACTGCTGCCGCAGGTGCCCGGCTGGGAGGTGATCGAGAACGGCAACGCGATCAGCCGCACCTTCCGCTTCCCCGACTATTACCGCACCCTGGCCTTCGTCAACGCGCTGGCCTGGATCGCGCACCGCGAGGACCACCATCCCGACCTGGGCGTGCACTACGACCGCGTGGTGGTGCGCTACTCCACCCACGACGTCGGCGGCCTCAGCGAGAACGACTTCATCTGCGCCGCCAAGGCCTCCGCCCTTCCGGAATGACCCCCATGACCGCTGTCGCCCGCCCCCTGTTCCTCCTGTTCCCCCTCGCCTGCCTGAGCGCCGTGCTGCTCAGCGCCTGCGGCCAATCCCAGCAATCGCAGCAACACACCGTGACGCAGCCGCCGACCGAGGTCGCCGCGGTGAAGACGCCGCCGCCGGACTACCCGATCGACGTGGCCTGCGCCGGCATCGGCGGCAAGGTGGTGCTGAAGGTGGTGGTCGGCGTGCAGGGCACGCCGACCGACGTGGCCGTGGTCACCGGCAGCGGCCAGGCCAAGCTCGACGCCTCCGCGCAGGAGGCCGTGCGCGGCTGGACCTTCAAGCCGGCCACCCGCAATGGCCAGGCGGTGCCGTGGACCATCCAGGTGCCGGTCAATTTCAACCCGCCGCAGCCGCGCCCGGACCGGTGCTTCGCGCTGGACGCGCAGGCGCACAAGGCCGGCTGAGTTGGCGCCGCGCCCGCGCGGGCGCGGCACATCCCTTCACGCGACACCCGCACCGCGCCGGGTTTGATCGACGCGTCGTCCTCGGAGCCGCCGGCGCATGCTGGAGATCCCGCTGCACAATGTCCTGGTCGCGCTCGGCGTGACCCTGGCCGCCGGCCTGGCCACCGGCCTGGGCAGCGTGCTGGTGTTGTTCAGCAGGGGGCCCAATCCGCGCCTGCTCGCCTTCGGCCTGGCGTTCTCCGCCGGCGCGATGGTGTACGTGTCGCTGACCGAGATCCTCGGCAAGTCGATCGCCGCCTTCAGCGACGCCTTCGACCCGCGCCTGGGCCAGGCCTATGCCACCCTGGCGTTCCTGGCCGGCATGGTGCTGATCGTGACCATCGACCGGCTGGTGCCCAACCCGCACGAAAGCCTCAACAGCCGCGATCCGCTGTTCCGCGACGACAACCGCGCCTACGTCAAGCGCGTCGGCCTGCTCACCGCGGTGGCGATCACCGCGCACAACTTCCCCGAGGGCCTGGCCACCTTCTTCGCGACGCTGGAAAGCCCGGCGGTGGGCATGCCGCTGGCGTTCGCCATCGCCGTGCACAACATCCCCGAAGGCATCGCCATCGCCGTGCCGGTGCATTACGCCACCGGGCGCAAGTCCTACGCCTTCGCCGCCAGCCTGCTGTCCGGCCTGGCCGAGCCGATCGGCGCGCTGATCGGCTATGTCGGACTGGCACGCTTCCTGTCCGATGCGGTATTCGGCGCGGTGTTCGGGCTGATCGCCGGGGTGATGGTATTCCTGGCCCTGGACGAATTGCTGCCGGCGGCCAAGCGCTACGCGCAGGGGCACGAAACGGTGTACGGCCTGGTCGCGGGCATGGCCACGCTGGCGCTCAGCCTGGTGCTGTTCCGCCTGTCCGCACCGGTCTGAACGCACCGGCCGGCGCCGGCTGAACGCGCGCTCGCTGGCCCGTGCGACAGCGCCGCGCAGAAAGGTCGCAGACACCCAAGGCAGCGCATCCTGCGGCCACCTTCGCCCCGCTCCGATGAGGTGTCGCATGGATCTCCGTCCCCTGCCCCCGGCCAGGCTGGCCCTGTTCACCGCGCTGAGCGTGGTGGTGCTGGGCGCGTGCCAGCGACAGGACGCGTCCGCCCCCGCGGCACAGGCCGATGCGCCTGCCGCGGCACCGGCGGCGGCGCCCTACGTGCCGCCGACCGCCGACCAGCTGTATCAACTGGTGGCGCCGATCGCGCTGTTCCCGGACAAGCTGCTGGCGCAGACCCTGGCCGCCTCGGTATACCCGGACCAGGTGGTGTCCGCGCAGGACTGGCTGCGCAACAACCGCACCCTGTCCGCCACCGATCGCCTGCAGGCGGCCGCGGCGCAGCCGTGGGATCCCAGCGTCAAGGCACTGACCGCCTTCCCCGACGTGGTCGACCAGTTGGCCAGCAACGGCGACTGGACCCGCGCGCTGGGCGACGCCTACGCCCACGATCCCAACCAGGTGCTGGATGCGGTGCAGGTGATGCGCCAGCGTGCGCAGGCGCAGGGCCATCTGCGCAGCACCCCGCAGCAGCGCGTGCAGGTGGTGCAGCGCAGCGTGGTCGAGCCGGCGCCGGCCTATGCCGACGCGGTGCCGCCGCCGACCCGCACCATCGTCATCGAACCGGCGCAGCCGGACGTGGTCTACGTGCCGCGCTACGATCCCGACGTGGTCTACGGCGCCCCGGTCAACGTCTACCGCGAGTACCGCTACCGTCCGCCGCGCCCCTACTACGACACCGGCGACCTGGTCACCGCCGGCCTCATTTCCTTCGGCGTCGGCGTGCTGGTCGGCGACGCGCTCGAGCACCACCACCACAGCGTGTTCGGCTGGCTGGAACCGGCGCCGCCGTGGCACAGCTGGGGCTGGAACAACTGGGGGGTGAACTGGGACGCGCCGCCGTCGGCGCCGAACTACGTGGTCTACCGCAACAGCGTGTACGCGCCGCGCACCACCATCATCAACAACCATTACGACAACCGCAGCTACGTGCACAACGACTACCGCGGCGCGCCAACGCCGGCGATGCCGATGGGCGGTCCGGGTGGGCAGCAGGCCTTCGCTGCCGCGCATGCGCCGGGCGCCGCGCTGACCGCCGCGGCGATGGCGGCGCGTGCTCCGGCGGCGGCGTTCGGCCCGGCACGCGCCCAGCCCGGCGCGATGCCGCAGACCATGCCGCACTTCACCAGCCAGATGCTGCAGGCCGGCCGCCCAGTGGCGGCGATGCCACCGCCGATGCAGCGCCCATCGGCTGCGGGCCTGCCGGCGGCCATGGCCGCCGCGCGCGATCCGCGCTTGCTGCCCGGCTTCGCCCAGCGTGCCGCCGCACCGCAACGCTCCCTGGCGATGGCCCAGCCGAATGCGCCGCGCACCGCCCCGTCGATGCCGGTGCCGCAGTTCCACGGCCGGCCGGTGCCGCAGGCGCTGACGCCGACACCGGTGACCCGCGAGGCATTCGCCAATCGGGGCGGCATGCCGGACGCGCGCTACGCCGCCGCGCCGCGGCGCGGCGACCCCGGCATGCAGCCGTCCGGCTTCGCCCGCGAGATGGCACGCACGCCACCGCCGCGCGAGGCGATGCCGGCCGACGCGCCGCGCGCCCAGGTCTGGCGTGCGCCGGCGCCCGAACGCCAGGCGCGCGCCCCGGAGATGCCGCGCGAGGCGATGCGCGCGCCGATGCCGGAACCGCGCCAGGAGCAGCGCGTGGCCCGGTTCTCCCCGCCGCCGCGCATGCCCGCGCCGCGGCCGGCCGACGCGCGGCCGGCACAACGGCCGACACCCGCCCACCACGACGGGCGCCACGACCACGATCATCACGAAAGCTGAGCGCAATGCGCGGGCGGCAACCCTGCCGCCCCCGGCGCGCGGGCCTCAGCCGAGGCGGTTCAGCGCCTCGGCCAGCTCGTCGGCCAATGGCGCATTCAATAGATAAGGCGTCTTGCCGTCGTCGAGGCTGAACTCCAGCGACGCCGCATGCAGGAACAGGCGCTTGAGCCCGACCTGCTCGCGCAGGCGCTTGTTGACCGCCGGATCGCCGTATTTGTCGTCGCCGGCGACCGGATGCCCCAGGTGCTGCGCATGCACGCGGATCTGGTGGGTGCGGCCGGTCTCGATCCGTACCTCGCAATAGGAATGCCCACCGCGCCGTTCCAGCACCCGGAAATGGCTCAGCGACGGCTTGCCCGCCGCGTTCACCTGCACGTGGCGCTCGCCGCCCTGGCGCAGGCCGATGTGCAGCGGCGCGTCCACGCTCATGGTGCCGTCGGGCATGCGCCCGACCAGCAGGGTCAGGTAGCGCTTGCTGATGCCGCGGCCCTGGACCCGGTCGTCCTCGCGCATCAGCGCCTGCAGCTCGGTCAGCGCCGAGCGCTTCTTGGCCACGATCAGCAGCCCGGAGGTGTCGCGATCGAGCCGGTGCACCAGCTCCAGCGACTGATTGGGACGCAGCGCACGCAGCGTCTCGATGGCACCGAAACTGATGCCGCTGCCGCCGTGACTGGCGACGCCCGAGGGTTTGTTCAGCGCCAGCAGCCGCGCGTCCTCGTAGACGATGGCCGCCTCCAGCCGGGCCATGAACGCGTCCGGCGGCGCGCTCTTCTCGCCCTCTTCGGCCAGCCGCACCGGCGGGATGCGCACCTCGTCGCCGGCCTCGAGCTTGCGCTCGGCCTTGGTGCGGCCGCCGTTGACCCGGACCTGGCCGCTGCGCATCAGCTTGTAGATCAGGCTGCGCGGCGCGCCCTTGAGCTGGCCGAGCAGGAAATTGTCTACGCGCTGCCCGGCCCTGTCTTCCGGGACCTTGAGAATGCGCACCGCGCTGGTCGCGACATCGCGCGGCTTCGGAGGGATCGGGGGGGAAGTCATCGGGCAGTTTATTCTGTTACACTCGGGGGGCGAGATAAGGGTTTGATTTCGTTGGAAGTTAGTTGAGGGCCAGAAGCCCGGCTTACGACGATTCCGGCACAGTGCGCGACCACCGCCCCCGGGGCGGCCATGTTAGCGGCTCACCGGCCTACCCGGCCATCGCCGGATGCCGCAAGCGTCCGCGCTGAACATGCCCCGCGTGGCGCCCAGCCTGGCTGGAGTCGCCGCCGGTCCTGAACCACCTAAAAGCAAGAAGCGCTCCCGCGGTTCGCCGTGGTGTCGTAGCGCTGGAAACCCAAGACGCCCACCCCGCGCCTGCGCGATGGGCGACGAAGCGTGACCAGAAGCGAAACCCCATGGCGTTCCGCGCGGTAGCAGCGCGAGGAACGCAACAATGAAGCGAATGCTGATCAACGCCACGCAGGCAGAAGAACTGCGTGTGGCCATCGTGGACGGCCAGACCCTGTACGACATCGACATCGAGCAGCCGTCCAAGGAACAGAAGAAGTCCAACATCTACAAGGGCCGCATCACCCGGCTCGAGCCCTCGCTGGAAGCGGCCTTCGTCGAATACGGCGGCGAGCGCCACGGCTTCCTGCCGCTGAAGGAAATCTCCCGCGATTACTTCCAGGCCGGCGTCGACCACAACAAGGCGACGATCCGCGAGCTGCTGCGCGAGGGCCAGGAAGTGGTGGTGCAGGTGGACAAGGAGGAGCGCGGCAACAAGGGCGCGGCCCTGACCACGTTCATCTCCCTGGCCGGCCGCTACATGGTGCTGATGCCGAACTCGCCCAGCGCCGGCGGCGTCTCGCGCCGCATCGAAGGCGAGGACCGCGCCGCGTTGAAGGAAGCGCTGGACAAGCTGAACATCCCCGACGACATGGGCGTGATCATCCGCACCGCCGGCGTTGGCCGCGATGCCGAAGAGCTGCAATGGGACCTGGACTACCTGCTGCAGGTGTGGAAGTCGATCGCCGAGGCCGCCCTGGCCAAGCCGGCGCCGTTCCTGATCTACCAGGAATCGCGGCTGATCATCCGCGCCTTGCGCGACTACCTGCGCGCCGACATCGGCGAGATCCTGGTCGACACCGAGGAGATGTTCGGCGACGCCAAGGAGTTCATGCAGCAGGTGATGCCGCAGAGCCTGCGCAAGCTCAAGCACTACACCGACGACATCCCGCTGTTCAACCGCTTCCAGATCGAGTCGCAGATCGAGGCCGCCTACGAGCGCAGCGTGCGCCTGCCCTCCGGCGGCTCGATCGTGGTCGACCAGACCGAGGCGCTGACCGCGGTGGACGTCAACTCCTCGCGCGCCACCAAGGGCAGCGACATCGAGGACACCGCGTTCCAGACCAACCTGGAAGCGGCCGAAGAGGTCGCGCGCCAGCTGCGCCTGCGCGACCTCGGCGGCCTGGTGGTGATCGACTTCATCGACATGGCCTCCAACAAGCACCAGCGCGAGGTCGAGAACCGCCTGCAGAACGCGCTCAAGTACGACCGCGCGCGGGTGCAGATCGGCCGCATCTCGCGCTTCGGCCTGCTGGAGATGAGCCGCCAGCGCCTGCGTCCGTCGCTGGGCGAATCCAGCCAGATCGTCTGCCCGCGCTGCGACGGCCACGGCCGCATGCGCAGCGTCGAGTCGCTGTCGCTGTCGATCATCCGCGTCGCCGAAGAGCATGCGATGAAGGAGAACACCGGACAGGTGCTGGTGCAGGCCCCGGTGGAGATCGCCAACTACCTGCTCAACGAGAAGCGCCGCGCGCTCAGCGAGATCGAGAAGCGCCACGACGCGCCGATCGTGATCGTCGCCGACGAGCAGTTGCACACCCCGCACTACGAAGTGACCCGCCTGCGCGAGAACGAGCTGGGCGAGGAAAGCACCAAGCCCAGCTACCAGCGCGGCACCCCGCGCAAGCTGCCGGTGCACGCGCTGACCAAGGCGCAGTTGAACATTCCGGCACCTGCGGTGACCAATGTGAAGCACTCGCAGCCGGCCCCGGTGCGCGAAGTGGCCGAGGAACCGGTGGCCGCGCCGGCACCGGCGCCGGTCGTCGCGCCCGCCCCGGTCGCACCGCCGGCCACCGGCGTGGTCGGCTGGCTGAAGCGCATCTTCGGCGCCGGCGACAACCCGGCACCGGCCCCGGCCGCCGCCGAGTCCGCGCAGCGCCAGCGCCCGCAGGACGGCAACCGCAACCGTCACGACCGTGGCGATCGCAACGACCGCAATGCGCGTCGCGACGGCAACCGCACCGGTGGCCAGGGCGGTAACGCCGCCCGCGGCAACGGCAACAACGGCGGCGGCAACGCGCGCCGCGACGAGCGCCGCGCCGGCAATGGCGCCGCCGCGTCGGCCGCGCAGCAGAATCCGCAGCCGAAGGCGCCGCGCAACGAGCAGGCCGCGCAGCAGGCCAAGCCGCAGCAGCCGCCGCAGACGCCCAAGCCGCCGAAGCAGCAGCAGCCGCAGAACCCGCCGCGCCAGCCCAAGCCGCAGCAGGAGCCGGCACAGGCCACCGTGCAGGGCGACAAGCCGCCGCGCCAGCCGCGTGCCGACGAGGCCGTCGCCAAGCCGCAGGCCGCGCCCGTGACGCCGGCGCAGGACGCCACCACCCTGGCCGCCGCCGCGGTCGCCGGTGGCGCGATCGCCGCATCCCAGGAGCCGGCAGCGGCCGTCGAGACCGCCGCCGCCGCACCCGTGCAGCCGGCGCCGACCGCTACGGCAGCCGGCATCGACGAGCGCGAAAGCGCCGCGGAAACCGCGCAGGCCGTGCCCGCCGGCGAAAGCGCCGATGGCGAGGACGGCACCGGCGACGCCGGCGGCCGCCGCCGTCGCGGCCGTCGCGGTGGCCGCCGCCGCCGCCGTGGCAATGGCGAAGCCGGCGCTGCCGGCGATGCCAGCGGGCTGGACGATGCCGATCTGGATGCCGGCGACAGCGACGGCGAAAGCACGCCGGCGCCGAGCCGCAGCCAGCCGGAGTTCGACTTCGACGACGACGCTGCCAGCGACGACGCCCCGGCCAAGCCGCAGCCGCCCGTGCAGGAGAAGCGCGAGCCGCAGGAAAAGCGCGAGCCGCGCCGCGAGCGTCCGGCCGCCGCCAGCGCGCCGGCACCGGCCAGCGATGTCGTGCCGGCAGTTGCGCCGGTCGCTATCGACCCTGCGCCGGCCCACAGCGCCGCCGCGGCGGTGCAGCCGGCCGCTCCTGCCGACACCGTGGCCGCCGCGCCTGCGCCGACCGCGCCGGTCGCCACCACCTCGGGCGCCAGCGATGCCGCCGCGGCCCACGCCGACACGGTGGTGGCTGCGGCTCCGGCAGCCGTCGCCGAGACCACGCCGGTCGTGCAGGAGAGTGTCGCCAGCGACCACGCGGACGCGCCGACCGAGCGCGCAACGTCCGCCGTCGCGCCTGCCACGCCGCAGCCGCACGCGATCGGTACCGTCGTCGAGCAACCGACCGCCACCGCCGCCAAGGCGCCGGTCGCGGAAGCGGACGCCGCCGATACCACGGCCACGGTCGAGGATCCGGCGGGCGTGACCGCGCCGTCGGCGGCCACCGTCGCGCCGAGCGCGGCGCCGGAAGTCGCCGCCGCGCCCAGCGCTCCCGCGGAGCCGCGTGCGCAGGAGGTAGCCCCGGTCAAGCCGGCTTACGCACCGGTGCAGACCACCCTGCTCGACGCCTTCGCCGACGCACCGGCACAAGCCCCGAGTGGCGACGAAGCGCCGGCCGCGACGTCGACCGAGCCTGCATCGGCCCCCCCGGCAAGCGACAGCAGCGCAGCGGTCGCCACGCCGGCCGTGCAGGAGCAGGCCGCAGCTGCAGACGAGGCGAACAAGAAGGAACGTGCCGCCACGGCCGCGCAGTCCGCAGCGCATGCGCCGCAGGCCGCGGACAAGGCGGACGGCGACGAGCACAAGGAGCGCGGCTGATTCACGCTGCGTCCGCTGCGGCATGAAAGAAGCGGCCTTCGGGCCGCTTTTTTCATGGGCGCGATGACGCGCTCCCCTTGAGGGCGCTCAGGACGATCGCGCTTGCGCCGACCAACGGTCCCCGACGGCGGCTCGCGCGAGCGCCACTGCAGCGTCGGCACGGGACGCGCGCATGCAAGGGCACCTCTGAACCCGCTTCCGTCGCCGTAGAGCCGGATGCCGCATGTCCCGTAGGAGTGGCGACGGGTTTCCCGGTGACGCCCGTCGCGGCTGAAGCCGCTCCTACAGGACCATTACTAGCGGTGCCCTGCAGTCGATCAGCAGCCGCGAACGGATCCGTTCGATCGCACCCACACAACGCAAAAGCGGCCCGAAGGCCGCTCTCGTGCAGACCCGGACACCCCGCGATTACAGCGGGTGCGCCGGATCCAGCAATCCGTACTGGGTGGCCAGCCGCGCCAGGGCGATGTTGTCCTGGATGCCGACCTTCTCGAACAGCCGCGCCTTGTGCGTGTTGACGGTCTTGGCGCTGAGGCTAAGGCGCTTGGCGATGTCCTCCTGGCGCAGGCCGCGGGTCAGCAGCAGCGCCACTTCCAGCTCGCGCGGGGACAGCGCGTCGAACGGCGAACCGCCACCTTCCAGATTGGCCAATGCCAGGTTCTGCGCGATGTTGGCGCCGAGGTAGCGCTTGCCCATCGCCACGTCGCGCACCGCGCGCAGCAACTCTTGCGCATCGCCGGCCTTGCCGACGTAACCGGACGCGCCGGCTTCCAGCAGGCGCTTGGGCAGCGGGCCGTCTTCCAGCACCGACACGATGATGACCTTGGTGCCGTGGTCACCCTTGACGATGCGCTCGGTGACTTCCAGGCCGCTGACGCCGGGCATGTGCAGGTCGCACAGGACGATGTCCGGCTTCAGCTGCCGGATCTGCGGGAGGGCCGTTTCGCCGCTGTCGGCCTCGCCGACGATCTCGATATCCGTTTGATTCGACAGGATCAGCCTCATGCCCGTTCGGACAAGAGCGTGATCATCGACCAGAAAAACCCTGATGGCCATCTCGTATAACCCCAACGCAGCGGATACCGCACGATCAGACTATCTGCGTGAATTATTCAGGGCAATACGATTTCGTAGACAAACAACGACGCTTCACGATGTGCTCATCCGCACCTCGCGAAACGTCATGCTGGCGTCATCAAAACCCTGCCGAGCTTACTCAAGGCTCGGCACGCAGGGTCGAGTGACCTGCCTGCGCTCTCCTGTGGGAAGGCGCACGACGGTTCCTGCGTCAGGCGGGGCCAGTATGCTGGCGCGGCGGGGAAAGCGTTATCAGGACAATCCTGATCTGACGTAAGAATTATCTGACATCCACCCTACCCGCTTCCGGACACCGCGTCGCTGCGGCGGCCGGACAGGGCCGCCGCGATTTTCCGACACGCGGTTCGGAAACGGACGATACGGGACGCTTCGTACGAGGCGCCCACGACCGCCGAGGCCGCCCGCGGCGCACTGCCCGGGTGAACACGATCCGTCCGTCTGCCGCGCAGGACCACGCCGCCTGCCTGGCGCTGTTCGACAGCCCGCTTCCGCACTTCTTCGACCCGGCCGAGCACTTCGTCAACGACATCCGCAGGCGCTTTTGCTCGATCGACATGTTGCGCTGAACGCCGCTTCGGTCCGCGCTTGGCCTGTGCATGCACGCGCATCGAAGCCGCTACCGACGTCCTGCTGCGGCAGTTGGGTACCATGCCGGCATCGCGCAAGCGCCCTTTTCGTCCCAGCGACGCATCGCCATGCCCCGTTCCGCGCCGTCCGCACCGCCCATGCGCGCCGATCCAGCCCCGCTGTTCTGGCGCGACCCGGCGCTGCCGTTCGTCGAAAGTCGCCGTGCCTGCGACAGTCGCGCCTGCTACAGGCCGCACCTGCATCCGACCTACTCCATCGGCGCAGTGGACAGCGGCAACAGCCTCTTCCGCGGTGCCGACGTCGGCCGGATCGCCCTGCATCCGGGAACGCTGGTGTTCGTCCCGGCCGAGCGTGTGCACGCCTGCAATCCCGCGCCGGATTCGGCGTGGAGCTACCAGATGCTGCATCTGGATGCGGACTGGCTGCAGGCGCTGCGCGAGGAAGACACCGACGCCGCCGCCGCCACGCGTGCGGCCGAGTCGATCCGCATCGTCGATGCGCCGGCGGCCTACGCGCGCTTCTGCCAGCTCAATACGCTGCTGTTCTCCGACGCCGAGGCCGGCGCCAAGGAAGCCGCGCTGATCGCGTTCCTCGGCGACCACGACACCGCGCAGGGCCTGCGGATCGAGCCCCCTTGCGCGCCAGCGCACCTCGCCGCGCAGCTGCGCCCGGCGCTGCAACGCCTGCGCAGCGCCCCGGCCGCCGACATCGCCCTGCAGGAACTGGCCGAGCTGGCGGCAATGAGCCGCTATCGCCTGATCCGTGCATTCCGCACCGTCACCGGGATGACGCCGCATGCCTGGCAACTCAATGCGCGCATCAATCTCGCCAGGGCGCGCATCCGCCAGGGCGAACCGTTCGCGCGCCTGGCGCAGGAGCTGGGCTTCGCCGACCAGGCGCATTTCCAGCGGGTGTTCAAGGCGCATGCGGGCGTGCCGCCGGGCCGTTTCCGGCCGCCACGCCCATAGCGGCAGCGCAATTTCGTTCAATCCGCGCCTTGCCGCGATCGGCACACTGCGCCGCACCGCGTTCACGTGTGGCCCGATGGAACAGTTCCTGATGATCGCCGCAGCGCACTTCCTGGCGCTGCTTTCGCCCGGCCCCGACTTCTTCCTGGTCGCCCGCACCTCGCTGGCTGCCGGCTGGCGCGTCGCCAGCGGCGCGTGCCTGGGGATCGCCCTGGCCAACGGCGTGTTCATCGTCGCCGCCTTCGCCGGCACCGCGGCCTTGCGCGCGGACAGCCGCGTGTTCGTGGTCCTGCAACTGGCCGGTTGCGCCTACCTGCTGTATCTGGGCCTGCTGTTCGTGCGCCACGCCGGCCAAGGCACGCTGGAGATCGCCGCCCAGCCACGCCGCGCGGCGCCCGCGGCGTCGGGCGCAGCGTGGTGGCGCGCGGCCGGCATGGGCGCGCTCTCCGGCCTGCTCAATCCGAAAAACGCGCTGTTCTACGCCAGCCTGGCGGCGATGCTGACCGGGCCGCACGCCAGCGTCGGCTGGAAGACGTTCTACGGCGCCTGGATGTTCGGCGTGGTGCTGCTGTGGGACATCCTGGTCGCCGTCCTGATCGGCAACCAGGCGGTGCTGCGCCGCTTCGCGCAGGCGCTGCCATGGCTGGAACGCGGCTCCGGCATCGTCCTGATCCTGCTCGCGGTGGGCGTGCTGGTGGCGCTGGCGCTGCGCTGAGGCATTCGCGCTGTCGTGTTCGCCCTCACGCGGCCAGCGCGTAGCGGCGGCAGTGTTCCAGATAGCCGGCTTCGTGATGGCCGGCGAGCGCGACCACGCTTTCCCAGAGCCACGACGGCGCGTCGATGGCCTTGCGGCGATCGGCGTCCAGCAGCCGCAGCCATGCGGTGCGGGTCCTGGGCTTCATCTGCCGCGCATGCGCCTTGCCGACGACGAAGGCGAGATAACGCGCCGAGCGCACCGCTTCGACGTGATTGAACTGGTCGACCTCCAGCTTCAGGTCGCGCGGCGAGAGCTCGCGAATGAACAGCGAGCGGCCCAGCATCCGCACCGGCAGCATCCTGCTGCCCAGGTACGGCGACAGCGCCCGCGCCGCGGCAATCACCCGTTCGGCGTTGTCCGCCGGCATCCGCGCATCGGGCGCGGCCGGTGCGATCGGCGCGACCGCTTCCTTCAGATCGACCAGCGCATAGGACCAGTGGCCCTTGCCGGTCTTCAACGCGACGATCGCCGCGTAGCGCAGCAGGCCCAGCGAACTGCAGCCCTTCATCCAATACGCGGCATCGACCAGGCGCACTTCGCGGTCCTTGGGCTTTCCCTTCAGCGACAGCACCATCTGCGCCAACGCCGGGTCCGCGAACAGCCGCTGCAGCGCCTCGCGCTCTTCCGGCGCCAACGCCCAGAACTTCTCGCCCAGCGGGATGCGCGGCTCCACCGCCTGCAGGCGTTCCTTGGCCAGGTGGCGCCAGCGCCGGCCGAAGGCCTCGCGGCGGATGCTGCGCACGGTCTCGGGTTCGGCACCGGGGTGATCGCGGGTCGGATCCTCGATGGCGGCGCGATAACCGTCGATCATCGCCTCCATCATCCGCGCGGTGGTGACGCCGGGCAGGTCAGATCCGCGTGCCGCGGTGGCCAGCGACAGGCCCAGGCGAATGAGATCGTGCGCGGGATTGCCGATCACGCCCTGGTCGAGGTCACGGATCTGGATCTCGACGCGACCCTCGCCGTCGGCGACCGGCCCCAGGTTGCCGAGATGGCAGTCGCCGCAGATCCAGATCGCCGGGCCCGTCGGCACGCGCCGCGCCGCCGGCGACGCCGCCAGCCATTCGTAGAACCTGGCGGTATTGCCGCGCACGTAGGCATGCGCGGAGCGGGCCATCTTCGAGGTGCGCTTGTTTTCGAGAATGGCGAGGCGTTCGGCGGGGCTAGGCATGGTCGAAGCGGAGCAGATAGCGTATGGGTCACGCATGACGGCGCAGACGCTAGCAGAGCCGAACGCAATGGACCGTGCACGGCAGGCGCGCCCGCAACGCGTTCCGCTGTCGCCGGGGACCGCGCGGCGGTGGCCCGAACGCAGCCGCGCGGTGCGTCGCGGGTCCGATCGGCTGCTCCCGTGACTGGGCGAGCCTGCGGCGAGCGGTCCGCGCCTGCACGCCGGCCTGGGCAGGCGCCAATCGGAGACGTCGACGTGATCTTAATCACACCCCCCGCTATGCTCCGCGCACCTCACATAACTTAGGGAGAAGTTCATGCGTCTGACCATGCCGGCAACCCTTGCTGTCTGTGTGCTGCTCGCCGCCTGCAGCAAGGGCGGCGACAAGAACGGCGACAATGTCGCCATGTCCAACGCCTCGGTCGCCGACGTGGCCAAGGTGCAGGCGGCCAAGCTGCAGCCCGGCGAATGGGAGATGCGGATCGAGCAGGTGAGCAGCGAGACCACCGGCGGCTCCGGCAACACGCCGCAGATGCCGAAGATGCCGCCGAGCACCGCCAAGGTGTGCCTGACCGCCGAGCAGATCAACAATCCGTCGAGCATCTTCGGCAGCGCCTCGCCGATGCAGAAGAACTGCGTCTACGACACCTTCAACATGAAGGACGGCAAGATCGACGCGAAGATGCATTGCACGATGGGCGACATCAAGGTCGAAGGCACCAGCACCGGTACCTTCACCGCCACCGAGATGGCGTCGGAATCGCACTCCACGGTCAGCGGGCTGCCCGGCGGCATGTCGATGAAGACGCACATGAAGCTGGACGGCAAGCGCCTGGGCGAGTGCCAGCCGGGCGACCTGAAGGCGGGCGAGCCCAAGGCGCCAGCTGCCGGCTGAGCCAGCGCGTCCGCGCGGGCGATCAGGGAGACGCGATGCCGATCCCCTTCTCTGCAGCGCCGCGATGGTTCACCATCGCGGCGTTTTTTGTTGGCGCCTGCACAGCACCGCCCGCGGCGCCGCGAACACGGCGCGATGCCGTGGACTACTTCAACGCCCGCCAGGCCCGGCCGGCACGGAAGGCGCGCTCCAGCGTCGCCGCGAGCAGGCAGATCTTCAGCGTCTGCGGCAGGATGCCGTCGCCGGGATCGCTGGGCGTGCCCAGCACCACCGAGAGCTGGTTGGCGATCGCCTGCCACACCACCTGCGGATGCGGGCCGATCAGGCGGGTCAGGCCCATCCAGGCCCAGGCCGAGGCCCAATCCAGGGCGCGATACAGCACGATCAGCGTGACCAGCGCCGCCAACCCTGTCGCGCCGGCCAGCTGCACGCTGTTGGCGGCGGCGCGATAGCGCGAGACGGTGCCCGCCCAGAAATGGCCGATGAAGTCGCGCAACCAGGTCGGCAGCTTGCGCCAGAGCCCGAGCGTGCCGTCGACCTTGCGCGACCACTTGCCGGCGGCGTTCAGTTCGGCGTTGTGCACGTCGTAGCGGTAGATCAGCGCGGCCAACGCCAGCCAGACCACCGGCAACAGGGCCGAGAAGAAGATCACCACCAGCGTATCCGCCACGCCCGGCGGCGCCTGCTCCACCGCACCCGGCAGCGCGGCATGCGCAACGCCGATCGGATGGCTGATGCCCTGCCACAATTGCTGGCCGAGATCGGCGATGCGCAGATGCGCCAGCCAGCGGAACACCCCGCCCTTCCATTCGGTGAGCACGTACATGCCGACGAAGGTCCAGCCGGCCTCGCACAGCACGATCAGCACGTTCCACGCCGGATGCGCACTGCGCTGCTTCTGTTTTTTCGCGGCGCGCCGGATCAGCCACAGCAGCGCCACCGAGGCCGCCAGCCACCAGCCGCCCGACACCTCGAACAGGGAGCCGGTGTAGGTCGGGTCGAACGGATTGAACTGTCCCAATCCCTCGCGCCCGTAGGCGCGGATCGTCTCGCCGAGGAAGCCCCAGGCGGCGTAGTAGGCGAAGAACGGCACCAGCGCCTGCGACACGATCGTGGACAGGCGGCGCCAGCGCGCCCTGCCCGCGTCGTCCGCTGCCGGCGCATCGTGTTCGGGCAGTGCCGCGCTGGCGATCGCCGGCAAGGCCGGGCGCAGCGTCTCGAACAGCAGCACGATGACCACCAGCTTGACCAGCACCACCAGCGTCAGCGACAGCAGACCGGCAAGCCGGTTGCGATAGCCGATCCACACCGCGGCCTGCATCAGCAGTTCGTTGAGCAAGACCCCGGCCAGCGCCACGGCCAGCAGTTGCGGCAGGTAGCGGACCCACAGCCGCAGCGTGTCGCCGATCAGCCCCAGCGGCCCACCGCGCAGCGCCGTCTCAGTCATGGCCTTGCTCCCGCGCGAAGCGAAGAAAATGCGGGCGACCGCCGCGCGTGCTCACGGTGAGCCGCAGCTGCGCGGCCACCGCACGCGGGACCAGGTAGTAGCCGTCGATCGCCAACGGCACGCCCGGCTTGGCCGCGGACACGGCCAGCCCATCGCAGGCCACGCCGGGCGGCTCGCCCGGCCTGGCCAGGGCACGCTGCAACAGGTCCGGCACGGTGTCGATCGCGGCCCAGGAACGGCCCGAGCCATCGACCAGCGTGAGCCTGCAATCGCTCCACTGCGCGCCGGAGGCGCCCGGCACGAGCGACAGCCGCGTGCGCACGAAGGTGCGATCGGCGGGCAGGCCCGCCACGAGCGGCAGCACATCGACCGACGCGAGCCGCACCGTCGCCCCGTCGTAGTCCGCGGCCTGCGCCGTCGCCACATCGACCGGCCGCCATTCGCGCGCATGCAGCAGTTCCACGGCGTCGCGCCAGCCGGTCGCGGCCATCGTGCACGGCACCAGCACCACCAACGCCGCAAGCGCGAGCCAGCGCATGCGCCGCTCGGAAACGGCAAGACCCACATCGCGTTCAGAGGCGTGCATGCAGCGCATCCAGATCGAGCACGTCGGTGACCGCCGCTCCGGCCGGCAACGGCGGATAGCGCACCTGCGCCTCGGCCGTCAGTTGCGGGTCGCGGTCCTCCGCCAGCACCAGCGTGCCGCCTGCCGTAGCGAGCGCGGACGGCAGTTCGAACACCAGGACGTCCTTGCGTTCCAGCCCGGGCTGCAGCGTCTTGATCGACGACAGCACCGCATCGCCCATCTCCGCGCGGCCGCTGGCGCGATAGCGGCGCCCGTCGGGCGTCGCCCAGACCCGCCCGTACACGCGCGCGGTCGCGCGCGCGACCTTCGAACGCACCGGCACCACCAGCCACACGCCACCGCTGTCGCGCTGCTGCACCGCACCCGCCGCCTTGAAGCGGATCGCGTGCGCGAGCTGCGGCGTGCCGGCGGCCACGGCCAGATTGTCGGTCTGCACCCACGCGCCGGGCGCCCCGGACACCGCGATCGGACCGGTGATGCGCTCGTAGCGCGGCATCGTCCAGCGCATGCCGGCGAGCAGCACGAAGCCCAGCAGCAGGATCGCGACGGCGGCCAGCCGCTTCACAGCGCACCTGCCGGCGTACCGGGACGCGACGCCCCTAGCGGCAGTTCCACGACCCCGACCGGATGCGGATCGGTCCACAGCGGCTGCGCATAGAGATTGTCGAAGGCCTTGAAGGTACGGGCGGTGACGTCGAAGCGCACGCGCCCCGGCGCCCGCTCCGTCGCCGGATAGGTCCAGACCAGCGCGATCTGTTCCGGCAGGCCCGGCTGCAATTCGGTGGTGGCCGCGCGGTCGCGCAACAGATAGGCCGTTGGCCGCGCATCGGCTCCACGCGGTGGCGTCTTCAACGCCACCGCCTGCACCAGCGAGCCGCTGGTCTCCGTGGTGCGATTGGTCGCCTGCAGATACAGCACGATCGCCTTGCGACCGTCGCGCGAGACCGTCTCGCCATTCGGCAGCCGATCACTCGCCTCCGCACGCGCGAAGCGCAGCGACCACTCGCCCGCGGCAACGTCCTTCCCGGCCTGCAGCGCGGGCGGCACCGGCACGTCCTTGGCCTCGAACAACCCGATGCCCCACCCCACCACGATCGCGGCAATGCCACCGATCCCGGCCAGCATCCGTGTCCGCCACTGTCCTAAGGAAGCTTTGCTCACCAAATTGGGTGACCCTTTTGGAGCTCGGGCGGAACGTAGCACTGGCCTGCGAAAAGATGCAACCAAACCGTATAGTGGACTCATCAGCAAATTCACCAAGCCGAACACTCTGCGGCTGCAGCTCTCCTGCGTATTGAATCAGACGATCTCGCCCGGGCTTCCGCATGCCCCCCCTGGACAGTCATCATTTGCGCAATTTCGCCCGGTCGCGCAACAGCAAAGCCGCCCGGGCGGCTTCAGACGAAATAAATTTCACAAATATAGATTTCAAAAAATAACCTTATGAATCAAATATTTGCGAGATATTTCAGGAATTTTTTTAAATAAGATTTTCGTCCGTAAAGCCAGGGCTACTGGATCTAGTTGCACGATGTCTCGAGGCATGCTGAAATCCATTCGTCCGCTTGCCTCGGACGACAAGGGGATCCACATGAACGACAAGATTATCAAGCCGCCATACACCTCATATAAGAGCTTCTTGACCCTTATGAGTGATTTGCGGAATCACGACGTGCTGCCCGCAGCAATCGACCGCAGCTTCCTAAGCAAGCGTTCCGGCTCCGAACAGTCTGCGCTTATCGCAACGCTCAAGTGGTTCAAGTTGGTTGATGAGGTCGGGATCCCCACAACGCTTCTGGATGAGTACATCGCAGCCGACGAGGAGAAAGCCAAGTCCATGCTCAAGGGCATGGTGATTGAATCCTACGGCGCCATAACCAATGGAACTTTCAACCTGCGTAGCGCAACAGCTGCGCAGCTCGCAGAACAGTTCAGGCAGTATGCGATTAGTGGCTCAACACTGGCGAAGTCCGTAACTTTCTTCTTGGCAGCGGCGAAGGACGCGGGTGTCGTAGTCAGCCCTTTTGCGAAGGCGCCACCAATCGCCGGGAACGCAGGGAGCAAACGTAAGACAAAGCCAACGACCGCAGCGCAAGTCACTCAGACGCCAACGCCCTATCCGATACAGAAGGCAACTCCGCCCGCGGGCGAAGGCATGATCTCTATCCCGATCCCGATCTTCGGCGGAAAGAATGGGCAGATCGTTTTGCCAGACAAAATGACCGAAAAGCAATGGAATTCGGTCGTAAAGATGACGCAGTACATCCTCGAGAACTATCGCGAGACGATGGGGGAGGAAGAGAACGAGGACGAAGAGGAGGATAACGACCTATGAGAAGAACAGAAGGCCGCCCGTTGAAGCCCGCTACCACGGGCGGCAAAAAAAAGCCCCAACCCAAGTCCCCATCGCAAAATAGGCTTGAGTTGAGGCGCTAGGCAGGCAAAACGCCGGTGTGGATGGTCCGGTATTGAGATCGCCTTTGGCGAGGCAGTCTCAACAATCCTCCGGACCTCCGCACTGGCATCACGGCATGGCAGTCGGGGGCGTCCCTCTGCTGGTTCCGAGGCCCTTACAGCAAGGGGAGTATAGCCCCTAGGACTTGGAATTCCGATATCGCCCTCACAAACCGGCTTTGCAGGAAGACTTATGTCCCACGCCAAGACGGTGCATGTGTGTGCGTATACACGGTTCCGGAAGGGCCGCCTGGAGTACGTCACTTCACATTGGCGCAGCCCTCCGGGCTAGGCGCAACACCCGGGAGCGCCCTTCGGGGCGCCTCCCGTCCTTGCAAGAACGAGCCCTTCGCAAAAGCATTGCGCAAGATGCACTCGGCTGGCGAGAGCCATGCCTACCTATATCCCTTCGCCACTTGCTGAGCGGTGTCGCAGTGCTGATGGATCAGGCGCGTGTTCGCTGCCGTATAGCCATAGATGGCATGGATGCGGTCGAGAACAGCACCCTTCTCGGGCAGCACTTCATCGCAAAGCGGACACACGCCGCTTTGCTCCTTCATCTTGAACCGCTTCAGCCGACGCCGCTCCGCCGGCTTGCTCCGCTCGTCATATGCCAACTCCTTGGCGATCTTGCGGCGATAAGCGAAAAGCAACTCGGGATCGCCGTCACTCAGAGCGCGAAGCCACTCGCGAATCTCAACCAGGAGCACGCGGGCTAGTTTGAGCTGTTCGGGTGTTAGGCGCGGGTTGGACATACGCGACGACAGCTCCTGCAGCCAGCAGGCATACTTTCCACCCGCCTAACAGACAACCTCTGACTCGGACATGGGCAAGAGAATTTCTGAGTCCGTAATAGTTTCCTACGGAAAAGCACTATCTGGCGGAGAGAGTGGGATTCGAACCCACGGAAGGTTTGACCCTTCGCCGGTTTTCAAGACCGGTGCCTTAAACCGCTCGGCCATCTCTCCGTTTGCGAACGCGGCGGTGCTGCGGAAGAACGTCGCAGCCGCTTCAAGCGCAGCGCCGCGGGAGCGCGATGCTGCAGTGCCTGCCCCACTCGAGGCGGTCGGTGCCGCTGACGGCACCCGATGCTCCCCGAACCCGGGGCCACCGACACAGGCGCGCATTTTCGCACGCCCGTGGCGGTTTTGCGCGACCGATGTGCGCGGCCGGCGTCTCGCTCAGCCCGCTTCGACCGCCATCGCGCCCAGGGTCGAATGCTTGGCCTTGGTGCGCTCGGGGCAGTTGCCGCCGCAGTCCAGGCGCGAGGCCTCGATCTGGCGCGGCAGGTGTTCGGCGAGGAAGTCGATGAACACGCGCACCGCCGGCAGCAGGCCGCGGCGCGAGGCGAACACGGCGTGGCAAATGCCCTGCGGCAGCGACCATTCCGGCAGCACCACTTCCAGTTCGCCGTTGCGTACGGCTTCGGCGCAGACGGTCTCGGGCAGCAGGGTGATGCCGAAGCCGTCCTTGACCATCGACTGCAGCAGCGGGAAGTCGAAGCCGGCCACGCGCGGCTGCAGGTCGACGCGGCGCACTTCGCCGGCCGGGCCGTGCAGTTCCCAGCGCTGCCGGGCTTCGTCCTCGCTGATGCTGAGGGTGACGTGCGAGGTCAGTTCCTCGGGGTCCTTGGGGCGGCCGGCGCGGTCCAGGTACTTGGGGCTGGCGACCAGCAGTTCCTGCACCTGGCCGAAGCTGCGCATCACCAGGCTGCCGTCGTCGTCCAGGCGCGACCGCACGCGCAGGGCGACGTCGTAGCCTTCGTTGATGATGTCGACGCGGCGGTTGCTGATGTTCAGTTGCAGCCGCACCTTGGGGTATTGGTCCAGGAACATCGGCAGCAGCTTGGGCAGCTGCATCTGCGCCAGCGACACCGGCACGCTGACCCGCACCAGGCCGCGCGGCTCGGCGCTGAGCCGGTCGACCACCTCGCGCGCGGCCTGCGCCTCGGCCAGCATGGTCTGGGCGTGGCGGTGCACGCTCATGCCCAGGTCGGTGACCGCGAAGCGGCGCGTGGAGCGCTGCAGCAGGCGCACGCCCAGGTCGCTCTCCAGCTGGCTGATGCGGCGGCTCAGGCGCGATTTTGGAATGCCCAGCGCCCGCTCGGCGGCAGCGAACCCGCCGTGGTCGACCACCATGGCGAAGTAGTACAGATCGTTGAGGTCATGCATGTTCTTTCGATATTTAGAACGATGGGGACAATCGGATCCGGTTCATTCTACTCCTACAACGAATTTCGCTGCAGGGACGCCGGTCGCGCTTGCGTCGCGATGCTCGGGCAGGGAGATAAGCGCGGGAAGGGTAACCCCGGCCGGGCTAGCGCGAGGTGACGGGCGAGGGGTTCGGCGCACGCGCAATGCCGCCTGCGGCGGATGCTGCATGGCGCGGAAGGCAACGCGCGCGAATGCCCTGCCCCCGCCAGATCGACCACATGCGGGCGCAAGGTGGGAGGCGACTGCCTCACGGGAACGCGCCTGCGTGCGGCGTCGCGCACGATGCGCCGCCGCCGCGACGACGGCGCCTGGGGAGACGTCGGGATCGCCCGAGGCCGACGCCCCGGGACTGGGCGATCAGCCGATCCGTTCGGCGCCGCCCATGTAGGGGCGCAGCGCGTCGGGCACGGTGATCGAGCCGTCGGCGTTCTGGTAGTTCTCCATCACCGCGATCATGGCGCGGCCGACCGCGGTGCCGGAGCCGTTGAGCGTGTGCAGCAGCTCGGGCTTGCCGGTGGCCGGATTGCGCCAGCGCGCGTGCATGCGCCGCGCCTGGAAGTCGCCGCAGTCGGAGCAGGAGGAGATCTCGCGATAGGTCTGCTGCGAGGGCAGCCACACTTCCAGGTCGTAGGTCTTGCTGGCGGAGAAACCCATGTCGCCGGTGCACAGCAGCATCTTGCGGTACGGCAGGCCCAGCGTCTCCAGCACCACCTCGGCGCAGCGGGTCATGCGCTCGTGTTCGGCGCCGCTGTCCTCCGGGCGGCACACGCTGACCAGTTCCACCTTCTCGAACTGGTGCTGGCGGATCATGCCGCGGGTGTCGCGGCCGCCGCTGCCGGCCTCGGAACGGAAGCAAAGCGAGTGCGCAGTCATGCGCAACGGCAGGCGCTCGGCCTCGACGATCTCGTCGCGCACCAGGTTGGTCAGCGAGATCTCCGAGGTGGAGATCAGGTAGCGCTTCTGTTCGCCCAGCGCGGTGGCGAACATGTCTTCCTCGAACTTGGGCAACTGGCCGGTGCCGTACAGGCTGTCGGCGTTGACGATCACCGGCACGTTGGTTTCCTGGTAGGCATGCGGGCCGGTGTGCAGGTCCAGCATGAACTGCGCCAGGGCGCGGTGCAGGCGTGCGATCGGCCCGCGCAGCACGGTGAAGCGCGCACCCGACAACTTGGCCGCCGCCTCGCTGTCCAGCCAGCCGTGGCGTGCGCCGAGTTCGACATGGTCCTTGACCTCGAAATCGAAGCTGCGCGGGCTGCCCCAGCGCTGCAGTTCGACGTTGTCGGCCTCGTCCTTGCCGACCGGCACGTCGGCCTGCGGCAGGTTGGGAATCTCCAGCGCCAGCGCCTCCAACTGCGCGCGGATCTCGTCCAGGCGCTGCTCGGAGGCCTTCAGCTCGTCGCCGAAGCCGGCCACTTCGGCCATCAGCGCGGTCACGTCCTCGCCCTTGGCCTTGGCCTGGCCGATCGCCTTGGAGCGGCTGTTGCGCAGGCTCTGCAGCTCCTGGGTCCGCACCTGGATGCGCTTGCGGTCGGCCTCCAGGGCCTCCAGGGCGGCCACGTCCAGCGCATAGCCGCGACTGATGCGCAGACGCTCGGCGAGGTCGGCGGGCTGTTGACGAAGCAGGACGGGATCGAGCATGGGCGCGGGTGCTAAGGGGAGCGAATCGGGGATTATCGCCTGTCCGTCGCGGTTTTGCCGCCCCGGTGCCGACGCGGCGTGCGATTCACCGCGGCTATGCCAGAATCGGGCGGTTCCCCACGGTGAGCCTCATGTCCACGTCACCCTCGTCCTCCAAGCCCGGCATCGTGCTGCATTTGCCGCGGCGCCTGCTCGCGATCGTCGGCATCGCCTTCGCCGCCGGCCTGCTGCTGTTCCTGGTGGTGTGGCTGGTCGGACGCAAGGACAACGATTTCTACAAGCCGCAGCCAGCGCAGGTGCAGCAGGACACCGAACAGGTGAAGCCGCTGCCCGAACCGCTGCCGGCCGGCAGCGCCGCCAGCAGCATGCCGCAGGCCAAGCCCGCACCCGCCGACGACGCGCCGAAGCTGGTGGAGACCGCGCCGGCGCCGCCGCCGGCCACCGAGGCGCCGGCCCCGGCCGCGGGCAGCGACGCCGCCGGTGGCACGGCCACCGCGCTGGCGCCGGGCGACCGCCCGGTGCCGCTGGAAGGACAGACCCCGCCACCGCGCTACCCGCCGGCGGCGCTGCGCCGTGGCGATGCCGGCACCGTGGTGGTGCGGGTCGAGGTCGACGCCAGTGGCGCGCCCGCCGGCGTGGCCCTGGTCCGGCGCAGCGGCTCGCGCGACCTGGATCGCGCGGCGATGGAAACGGTGCGCCGCTGGCGGTTCCGCCCGGCGCAGCAGAACGGCCATGCGGTGCCGGCCAGCATCGAGATCCCGTTCGACTTCAAGCCGGGGCCGTAACTGAACCGGCACCCGGACGCGCAGGCCGCGTTCACATCGGGGTGACACCGCAGGGACGGGGCCTGGGCGACACTGGCCCCGCTCCCACGCCACAGGAGTTGCCGCCATGCCCACCTCCTACAAGCCGACACAGCCGCTGGATGCGTGGAAACGCGCTGCTGCGCGTCCGGCGATCCAACGCGAGCCGCGTGCGCGCGCCGATCGCGGCTCGCCCTGGGCCTGGGTGATCGTGATTGCGCTGGTCCTCGCGATGGCTGGCTGGTGGCTGGCGCTGGAGCAGAACGACGAGGACAGCGGCGCCCCCGCCACGACCTCCACACCGAAGGCAGACCCGCCGCGCCCGCAGCCGGCACACTGATCGCGGACGGGCCGCAATCGCGCCTCTTCGTCGGCCAAGCCGGCGCGCTTCTCCTCTCCTTCTCTCTTCGTAACGCGGTCGACACGCAGGCTGGCTGCCACGGCGTGCCCCGACGTTGCGATGTCCTGACCCTGCCAACGTCGCCGCGCGAGGCGCTGCACCGAGCAAGGCACGCGATCAGCAGACGCTCACACGCCTTCGCCTGTCACGCCTTCGCGCGCGTCGCCTGCTGCCCAGCGACCGCGGCGACGGCCGCCGCGATCCGATCGAGCATCGCATCGTCGGTGTGGGCGATGTTGAGGCGTACGTGCTGGTCCACGCCATGGCTCGAGAACGCCCTTTCGTGCGCCAGCAGCATGCCGTCTGCACGCAGCATGTCCGCCACTGCAAGCGCGTCGACGCCTTCGCCGAACGCGACCCACAGGTACATGCCCGCCTCCGCCTCCATCGCCCGCCAGCCGCGGGCGCGGATCTTGGCAAGCAACGCATTGCCGTTGGCAGCCAGCTTTTTCTGCAGCCTTTCGCAGTGCTGCTCGTAGCCGCCCTCGGTGAGCAGGTGGTGCACGAGCTGGTCCGTGAGCAGAGAGGAATGGATGGAGCCGACCGAGCGCATCAACAGCAGCTTTTTCATGCGCTCGCTCCCCGCCGCCAGAAACCCGGCGCGCAGCCCGGGGGCCACGGTCTTGGAAAAGCTGCCGATATGGATCACCCGCTCCAGATGATCGAGCGCGGCCAGGCGCGTGACCGCGCCGAGCTTGCTGCGCGGAAGCAGGTCGCCATGGGTGTCGTCGTCCACGATCCACATCGCATGCTGCTCGGCGAGCTTGAGCAGCTGATGGGCCTTGCGTGGCGACATGCTGGTGGAGGTCGGGTTGTGCAGCACCGAGCTGCAGAAGAACGCTTTCGGCTGATACTTCTCGCACAGGTCCGCCAGCTGCTCCAGGTCGGGACCATCCTGCAGGCGGCGCACACGCAGCACCCAAAGGCCGCTGGCCATGAGCCGCTGGGTATGGATGAACGATGCCGGCTCCTCCACCACCACATACTGCCCCTGATAGAGAAAGGACCAGATCACCAGGTCCAGGGCATCGGTGGCGCCTGCCGTTGTCACGATCTGCTCGGCGCTCGCGCTGATGCCGATCGTACGCAGCCTGGCACTCAGCGCCTCGCGCAGGGGCAGCCAGCCGCCGATGTCGG
The DNA here is from genome assembly GCF_024266585.1 of Xanthomonas sacchari. NCBI lineage: Bacteria > Pseudomonadati > Pseudomonadota > Gammaproteobacteria > Lysobacterales > Lysobacteraceae > Xanthomonas > Xanthomonas sacchari. The sequence goes on along the minus strand of NZ_CP100647.1, from coordinate 2,505,749 downwards.
AGTATTCGAACAGGCTCCTGCGCGGCCGTGCGGCCAGCGCCTGCAGGGCCTGGGCCAGCGCCTCGGTGCCGATCCATTCGACGGGCAGCGTGCCCAGCGCCGAGCCGCCATGCCGCTGGTCCGAGTGCAGCAGGTGGCTCCAGGAAACCGGCGCCGTAGGCCCGGCCCACCCTGCGGCCGGGGCCGATTTGCCCAACTGGCGGGCCTGCGGCGACACATAGAAACCCGAGCCACGACGGGCTTGCAGATAGCCGGCCGCCACCAGCTTGTCGTAGGCACGCAGCACGGTTTCATTGCTGATGGCCATGCTGGCGGCCATCGCCCTGACCGACGGCAGGCGCTCGCCAATCTCCAGCGACCGCTGTTCGATCCGCTTGCTGATGTCGTCGAAGATCCGGTCGATCAGCGGCCCGCTGACGCGGCCGGCCGACGGCGCGGCCTTGAGCTGTTGCTTGGAACCGTTCTTCGCTGGACGGGGAGCTGGCATGGACGGAGCGTGTACTGGAGAAAAGGGGGAAGGTGGAGCCACGGGATCATAGACCGTCGGCCCCCGGACTGGCCGCCTTCGGCAAATTGATGCCTGCAGTTGCCGGCCGCCTTGCCGGCTTGCCCATTCAGCGACGACGTCTGGCGCACCAACCCGGGGCGAAACCTGGCCTTGGAGCGCACCTCAACGTGTCGCAATGCACCAAAACTGTTCAATACACGATGGGCAACCCGCGCGTATACGCGCCGCTCCCTACCCGCGTGTGACATCACGATAAATTCATCTGTACCAAACACTTTTCGCGTGGCATGCTCGGCCAATGCACCTGCTGACGGGGATGGCGTGCCGGGAGGGTCGCCCCGGGGTGGATCGCATGAAAAGCGTACTAAACACCTGACTTGTAGCTACGGAACACCGCATCGCGTCCGTTGAGCGCGATCTGCCACCCACGCCACTCCAGAGGATTCCACCGTGTCTCCCATCAAGTCCCCGCTCCGTCCGGCTCCGTTTCGTTCCACCGCGATGTACGCCGCCCTCACCCTCGCCCTGCCAGCGAGCGTGCATGCCCAGCCGCAGGACAGCCCGGCCGCCACGACGCAGGCCGGCCCGACGCCCATGAACTTCACCATTCCGGCCGGCCCTCTCTCTGCCACCCTGCAAGCGATCGCACGGATCAGCGGGACCGCCATCCAGTTCCAGGACAAAGACGTACAGGGCATCGGCGCCCCCGCCATCTCCGGGCAGACGACCGCGCAGGGCGCGGTGCAAGCGGCCGTCTCGGGCAGCGGGTTGACCATGGCGTCGGCCTCCGATGGCTCGATCCGCGTGTTCGTGCAGCAACTCGATTCCGTCACCGTCACCGCCAAGCGCGACGAGGCCGAAACCGGGTTCCACGCCTCCAGATCCTCTACCGGTACGCGCGGCGACTCCGATCTGCGCGACGTGCCGCAGTCGATCACCGTGCTGACGGCCAAGGTGCTGGAGACCCAGCAGTCCGCCACCGTCGAAGACGCGTTGCGCAATGTCGCCGGCGTGGTGGTGCAACCCGCGACGCAGGGGTCCAGCGGTTTCAACATCCGCGGCTTCGGCGCGAACGCCGCCACGCTGTCCAATGGGCTGACCGATCCCAATTCGGTCAAGACCAACGTCGCCGGCGTGGAGCGCGTCGAGGTGCTCAAAGGACCGCAAGCCCTGCTCGCCGGTGCGAACGCCATCGGTGGCACGCTGAACATCGTGACCAAGAAGCCGACGACCGACTCCATCCGCGATGCATCTGTCAGCTACGGCAGCCATGCCGAACGCACCGGCACCCTCGACCTGGCCGGCGCCATCAACGGCAGCAAGGAATTCAGCTACCGCCTGATCACCTCGGCCACGCGCGCCAGTCGCAGCTCCGCAGGGTACGACGGACGTTCGCAGCACTACGGATTGGGCGAGGTGCGGTGGAAGACGGCGGATACGGATTTCATCTTCGGCGTGTCGGCCGACAATTCGCACACGCCAATCGACCGGTACACGGTGGCGATCCGCGGCTTCATCGAGCCGCCTCCCTCCACCCTGCCCGGCAACAAGAGCAATGGCGTCGATGCCGACACGCGCTCGGTGTTCTACACGTTGCAGCACTCCTTCTCGAACGCACTGGAATTCAACAGCCGCATGCAACGCGTCAGCACCGACCTGGATCTGGCGCTGTGGACACCCCAGTTTCCGGTCAGCGTTTCCAACCTGCTGCTGAGCTATAGCGGCACCATCAGCCGCTCGAACCAGACCACCACCAGCGGCGATCACTACCTGAGCTACCGGTTCGCGACCGGGCCGGTGGAGCAACGCCTGGTGGCCGGCGTCAACCATACCGATTACAGCTTCGACCAGACCCAGTACAACGGCCCGAGAGCGGTGGTCCGCTTCGACCAGCCGACCCAGTACCCCTTCCCTGCCCTGGTGCGTAGCGATGGCAGCCGCTCCTACCGCAGCTACTCGCCGCAGGAACAACTGGGCCTGTACCTCCAGGACACCCTGAAATGGGAGCAATGGACACTGGTGGCGGGCTTGCGCCACACCCGCATGGACACCGGACCCGGCTTCACCACCGTGTACACGAATCCCCCCACGCCCGACATGACGACACCCAAGCGATCGTTCAGCAAGAACACCGTCAATGCCGGACTGATCTACAACCTGGACGCGAACATCTCGATCTACGGCAGCTACGCCGAAGGCTTCATGCCGCTGTTCTCCGACCTGACCATCTGCGGCACGTCGTCGTCGTCCACCCCGCCCACCCAGTCCAAGAGCAAGGAGCTGGGCATCAAGAGCAACGTGGACGACCGTTTTTCCTGGTCGGCCGCCGTGTTCCAGATCGATCAGTTCAACCTGCTGCAGCGCAACCGCGCGCTCAACTGCAACACCCTGATCGACGGGCAGCGATCCAGGGGCGTGGAACTGGAGGCAGCGGGCAACCCCATGCCCGGGCTCAACCTCATCTTCAACTACTCCTACAACAAGCGCGAGAGCCTGTTCGATCCGAACCTGCTGCCCGGCGCAGGACCGCGCACCCAGGTCAGCCTGTGGAGTACCTACGATTTCCAGTCGGAGCGATTGCGCGACCTGAGCGTCGCCTTCGGCATCAGCGCATGGGACGACTCCGTCCTGGGCATCAGGAAAGGACAGCCTAGCGCACCCGGTGGCGCCCGCATCGATACCGGCATCGCCTACACCCAGCCGAGGTGGTCGCTGCGTCTGGGCGTGAAGAACCTCGCGAACCGAACGCTGTACGGCTTTTCCAACTCGACCCTGTTTGTTCCCGTCTACGACAAGCGTACGTTCACGCTCACCTATCAGTTCAAGCTCTGACCATGAACGTGCAACGCCACCGTCCCCGTCTGCGCGACCTGATCCTGCCCTACTGGACGTCGCGCGAAAGCTGGCGCGGCTGGGTGCTTCTCGCGACACGGCTGTTGCTCATGTTCACCAGCGTCTACGTCGCCGTCTGGGCCAACCAGTTGTCGGGCCAGGTGGTGGATGCGCTGGTGAAGCGTGAGTGGAACGACATCTGGCGCAGCCTGGGCCTGTCATGGATCGCCGGCATCCTGGCGATGCTGGTCTCCATGGTGCTGCTGTTCGCGATCACGGAACTGCAGCAGTACGAGTGGCGCACCGCCATGACACGCTGGTTCGTCGACGCCTGGACCCGCCAGCGCACGTACTACGCCATCGAGCGGGATGGCGGCCTGGACAACGCGGACCAACGCATCTCGCAGGACATTCCGCGGTTCATCGAGCTGACGCTGCAGTTGTTCCTCAACCCCATCCAGGTGGTTGTCGGAGCCGCGTCCTTCACCGTCATCCTGTGGAACCTGTCCGGCACGCTGCGCTTCACGCTCTGGGGCATCGACTTCGCCATTCCCGGCTACATGGTCTATCTGGTCTATGCGTACTCGGCAGGTTCGCTGCTGATCTCGCATCTCACCGGCCGCCCGTTGATCTATCTGTTCAATCGCCGCCAGACCGTGGAAGCCAATTTCCGCTACCGCGGCATGCAACTGCGCGAGAACGCCGAGCAGATCGCCTTCTACGACGGCGGCGCGCAGGAAAAGCAGCGGCTGGATGCATCCTTCGAGGACGTAAGGGCCAACTGGCGGGACATCATCGCGCGCAACGTCAAACTGATCCTGGCGCGCGAAACCTACTCGACGATCTTCTCCTCCCACCTCCTGCCGACCGCGGCAGCGCTGCCGCGCTATCTCTCGGGCGCCATCACGATGGGCGACGTGACGCGCGCGGGCGGCGCCTTCACCGCCGTCAGCAGCAGCCTGGCCTTCTTCAGCCAGGCCTACGTCACCTTTACCGAATGGTGGGCCCTGGGCAACCGACTGCGCGATCTGCTGGGCGCCATCCAGGAGGTCAACGCGCCCTCCCCCGGCATCCACATCGGGCGTGCCACCGGCGATGCCATCGCAGCGCAGAACCTCGCCCTGCACAAGCCGGACGGAGAACAGTTGGCCGCCATCCCAGAACTGCGCATGCGCCGGGGCGAACGCTGGCTGGTGCGCGGCACCTCGGGGGTCGGCAAGAGCACCTTGCTGCGCGCCGTCGCCGGCATCTGGCCTTACGGTGAGGGCGAGATCGGCCACCCGCAGGGCGGACAGCTGATGTTCCTGCCCCAGCGCAGCTACATCCCGCAGGGCACGCTCAAGGCCGCGCTGTGCTATCCGGGGCAGCCCGAGGATTTCGACGACGCGCGCGTGCGCCAGGCGCTGCATGAAGTGCGCCTGTCAGCGCTGGCGGATCGGCTTTACGACAGCGACCGCTGGCAGCAGAAGCTTTCCGGCGGCGAGCAGCAGCGACTGGCGATCTGCCGTGCACTGCTGCACCGGCCCGACTATCTGTTCCTGGACGAGGCGACCAGCGCGCTGGATCCGGACACCGAACAAGCGCTGTACCAGGCCCTGCTGCACGCGTTGCCGAACGGCACGTTGATCAGCGTCGCGCACCGCGAATCGCTGGCCTCCTACCACGACCACGTGCTGGACCTCACGCTGCGCCGCTGCGAAAGCGGCAGCCAGGCCGGCGACGGCGCAGAACCCTCTCCGACGCCCGCCTGAATCGGCCTTCGCACATATCTGGTTTCTTTTCTCCGTCACCACAGGACCGAACCATGTCTTCCCACGTCACCGCCATCACCGAAGCGAGCTTTGCAGAACACGTCCTCCAATCCTCCGGCCCCGTCCTGGTGGACTTCTGGGCCGAATGGTGCGCTCCCTGCAAGCAGTTGCTGCCCATCCTGGACGACATCGCAGAGGACTACGCCAGCGATGCGCGCGTGTGCAAGATCAATGCGGACGAAAACAAGGCAACCATGCAGCAGTTCCACGTGCGCGGCCTGCCCACCATGATCCTGTTCATGGACGGCCAGGAAAAAGCCCGCCTGGTGGGCCTGGTCTCCAAGACCCGGATCGCCCAGCTCATCGACGACTGCTTGGAAGGCTGACATGACCCTGCGCGCATACCATGGCGACCCGGACCTGCGCCGGCAGGCGATCGACACGCTGCAATCCCTGGAAAAGGCCGGGCGATGGGAGCATCGCCCGCTGTACTGGAACGGCGAGGTCGGCAGCTTCATCGGCAGCCTGCTGCAAGGCGACGACCTGGACCGCTGGGAAGCCGATTACGGCCTGCCGAAGTGGCTCGCCCTCACGATCGATTCGATGGTCGCTGCCAATTCGACGCTCGGTGTGTCCTGGGGCATCCACCTGATGCAGGGCATTGCGCCTGGCATGGCGATGGACACCGCGGGTAGCCGCAGCCTCCTGGAGCTGCTCAACGGCCAAACCCACGGACTGAACCACCTGGACGCTGCCGCGGGCCTGGCCGAAGCGCTGGAAGGCGTGGCCGCGCTGCATGCGGCACGCCTGGCGGGCCAGGACATCGACAGCGCCAGCTGGCGCAAGGCACGCCGCGCGGCGGTCGCGCAAACCGATGCGCAGACGCCCGGGTCGGTGGCCGCATCCGTGGGAACGTGCATCGAAGCCGCGGCCTGGGACCCGATGCAGTCCCGCAGCGCCGTGTCGGACACGCTGCGCGGCTGGATGAACGCACGTATCGCCGCGAACATGGCCGTCTACCCCTGGGGCCAGGCAGAAGACGACGACATGAAGCAGGTGCTGGAAACCTTGCATGCGGAAGACGTGGCCGGCCGCGAGCCCGGGGACACCAACTACACCAATGTCTTCACTCTGCTGGAGCAAAAGCATCCCGAGAAAGCGAAGCGGCTGAGAGCCTACTACCGACAACAGAAGAGCCAGTACGGCAAACAGTGGCGCCAGGCGGCGCTGGTGATGCAGAACATCCTGCATGCGGCCGACGGCGACGCGCCCGCAGCGCTCATCCCCCGCAAGCACCTGTTCGCCAACCCGGCGCGGGCCTCCATGAGCATCAGCCCGGACGGGCAATGGCTGGCATGGCTGGCAGACGGCGATGGCGTGATGAACATCTGGGCCGCGCCCAGCAGCAACCCGCGCGAGGTCCGACAGATCACCCGGGACACGCGTCGCGGCATCCAGAGCTTCAATTGGACCTACGTTCCCGGCATGCTGCTGTTCTCGCAGGACCGCGATGGCGACGAGAACTTTCAGGTGTTCGGCGCCGACCTCTCGGACGGGAGCCTGCGCGCCTTGACGCCTTCGGCGGCCGGCGTCCGCACGGGCGTGCAAAGCATCAGCCGGGAGCGGCGCGAAGAAATCGCGATCGTCTCGAACGCGCGCGACGCACGCTTCTTCGATGTGCATGTGCTGAATCTCCGCACCGGAGAGATGCAGTGCATGGAAGAGAACACCGGCTTTGCCGGCTTCGTGGTGGATGCGCGCTACCAGGCGAAGCTGGCCGTGCGCAACACACGCGATGGCGGCAGCGAATGGCTGCGGCGCGATGCCGCCGGGGTGTGGCAGCCCTGGCAGGTGTTCTCGGCGGAAGACGGCCGCAGTTCGGCCCCCTCCCATTTCGACGTCGAGGGCCGCACGCTGTACGCCTACGACAGCCGCGGTCGCGACACCGCCGCACTGGTAGCGATCGATTGGAACAGCGGCGCCATCACCGTGCTGGCTGAAGACCCGCGCGCCGACATCGGCGGCATGATCACCGATGTGGCCAGCTACCGTCCCCTGGCCTACGGCGTGACCTACGAGCGCTTCAAGCTGCACATGCTGGACGACGCGATCGAGCGCGACATCGAAACCCTCGACGGCTATGCCGGTGATGGCGAATGGCGCCTGACCTCGCGCACCGAAGACGACCAGCAATGGGTCGTCGCCCTGTCGTCCGATACGCGACCGTCCTCCACATGGCTGTATGACCGCAAGAAGCAAGCCATGCAGCACCTGCTGGATCTGCGTCCCGAACTCACCTGGGTTCCGCTTGCGCGGATGCAGCCGGTGGTCATTCCGGCGCGCGACGGCCTTTCGCTGGTGTCCTACCTGACGGTGCCCGCAGGCTCCGAGGGGGGCGACCTGCGCACCACCTCGCCGTTGCCGCTGGTGATGCTGGTGCACGGCGGCCCCTGGTCGCGCGATGGCTTCGGCTTCAACCCCATGCACCAATGGCTGGCCAACCGCGGCTACGCGGTGCTGAGCGTCAACTTCCGCGGCTCGACCGGCTTCGGCAAGCGCTTCGTCAACGCCGCGGACGGCGAATGGGGCCGCAAGATGGACGAGGACCTGGAAGACGCCGTGACCTGGGCCATCGAGCGCGGCATCGCCGATCCCAAGCGTTTGGCCATCTTCGGCGGCAGCTACGGCGGCTACGCGGTGCTGTCGGCGCTCACCCGTTACCCGTCGCGCTACGCCTGCGGCATCGACGTGGTCGGGCCGTCCAACCTGGAAACGCTGTTGGCATCTATTCCGACCTACTGGGAGGCGGACCGCATCCGCCAGCACCGTGCGATGGGCGACCCGGCCACCGCGGAGGGACTGGCTCAACTGCGCGACCGCTCGCCCCTGCATCGCGCCGCGCAGATCCGCGCGCCGCTGCTCATTGCCCAGGGCGCGAACGACCCGCGCGTGAAGCAGGCGGAGTCCGAGCAGATGGTCGCCGCCCTGCGGCAGAGCGGTATCGCGGTGACCTATGCGCTCTACACGGACGAAGGCCATGGCTTCGTGCGGGAAGCCAACCGCATGTCGTTCAATGCGCTGTGCGAAGACTTCCTGGCCCGCCACCTGGGTGGCCGCGCCGAAGCGTGGTCGGCAACGGACTACCCAGGCCATTCGCTGCTGCTGGCGCAACATACCGCACGCCATGTCGCATGAGGGGCACTGTCGCCACCGGTTGCGCGCTATCGCGTTCTGCACGTAGCGCGCATCCGACAGCGCGTCTGGTCGACTGACCGACGGGCATTGCGTGGACGCATCGAGCCAATCGCGCGGCGGCCTGAAGGGCCGCCGCAGGTTTTTCGTCGCACCGGGAGTGGGGGCAGGCGGCAGGTCGCCGGTGGCCGAGCGGCGATCGCGGAGGCGAGATGCGCCACGGCGCCGGCACCGTGTGTCCGCGTTCCACCGCGCACGCGTTCGCGACACGCACGCGAATCGCTCCGGATGCGCAGCGCTCGAGTCATGCACCCCGGCCTGCGGTTACGCAGGCCGGAAGCGCCCTCAATCGGCTGCGCGCAACCCGAATCCGGCGCCGCGCGCCAGGCTGTCGAAGCCCGGGAACGACGTCGCCACGTTCGCCACGTCCTCGATCCGCACCTCGCCCTGCGCCAGCTGACCGGCGATGGCGAAGGCCATGGCGATGCGATGGTCGCCGTGGCTCTCGATGGTCCCCGCGCCCAGCGTGCCGCCGTGGATGGTGGCGCCGTCCGGGGTTTCGTCGACGACGATGCCGAGGCTGCGCAGGCCGGTGGCCATCGCCGCCAGGCGGTCCGATTCCTTGACCCGCAGTTCCGCCGCGCCGCTGACCACGGTCTGGCCGTCGGCGGCGGCCGCCGCGACGAACAGCGCCGGGAACTCGTCGATCATGTCCGGCACCACGGCCTCCGGAATCCGCGCACCGCGCAGCGGCGCGTAGCGCACGCGCAGGTCGGCGACCGGCTCGCCACCGTGTTCGCTGTGGTTGTGTTCGACGATGTCCGCGCCCATCAGCCGCAGCGCCGCGAGCAGGCCGGTGCGGCGCGGATTGAGCCCCACTGCCTTTAGGGTGATGTCCGAGCCGGGAATGATGCTGGCCGCGACGATGAAGAACGCAGCCGAGGAGAAATCCGCCGGCACCGCGATGTCGGTGGCGCGCAGGCGCTGGCCGCCGCGCAGCCGCGCCTGGCCCGGCGCGAACGCGATCTCCACGCCGAACGCGGACAGCATACGCTCGGTGTAATCGCGGGTGGGATGCGGCTCCTGCACCGAGGTGACGCCCTCGGCATACAGCCCGGCCAGCAGCACCGCCGACTTGACCTGGGCGCTGGCCACCGGCGAGACGAAGTCGATGCCGCGCAGCGGCTGTCCGCCATGGATGCGCAGCGGCGGCACGCCATTGGCCTCGGTGTCGATGCGCGCGCCCATCAGCGCCAGCGGCTCGGTGACCCGACGCATCGGCCGCTTCGACAGCGACGCATCGCCGACCAGCACGCTGTCGAACGGCTGTGCCGCGAGCAGCCCGGCGAGCAGACGCATGCCGGTGCCGGCGTTGCCGCAATCCAGCGCCCCCTGCGGCGCCTGCAGCCCATCCACGCCCACGCCATGCACGATGCGCTGCGACGGCGACGGCGTCTCGATCCGCACCCCGAGCTTGGCAAAGATCGCCGCCGTCGCGCGCGTATCCTCGCCCTCGAGAAACCCCTCGATCCGCGACGTGCCATCGGCCAACGCCGCGAACATCACCGCCCGGTGCGACACCGACTTGTCCCCCGGCACCGTCAGCGTGCCCTGCAGCGCAGTGCCGCGCGTTGCGATCCAGCCTTGCTCGTTGCTCATCATCGTTCCTGAAAGTCCGACCACCCGAAGGTCCACTACCACCCGACGACACGGATGCCGCTAACGCGCGTTGGCGCTACCGCTACGACTACCGTACCCACTCCCTCACCGCTGTTGCTGTTGCTGTTGCTGTTGCTGTTGCTGTTGCTGTTGCTGTTGTTCTTGCTGTTGTTCTTGCTGTTGCAGTTGCTGTTGCAGTTGCAGTTGCAGTTGCTGTTGCTGTTGCTGTTGCTGTTGCTGTTGTTCTTGCTGTTGCAGTTGCTGTTGCTGTTGCTGTTGTTCTTGCTGTTGCAGTTGCAGTTGCTGTTGCTGTTGCTGTTGCTGTTGTTCTTGCTGTTGCAGTTGCTCTCAATCCCCCGTGAGGGCTGGCGGACACGACGGGTAAAACCCCGCAAGGGGCGACGCGCAGGATGCGCGTCGTTTTCGGCAGGCACATGGATGTGCCTTCCGAAAATTCCCGTCGTGTCCGCGGACCCCGCGCGCAGCGCGGGGCAGCCCGCCCGGGGGTGTGTTTCTTTTGGTTACTTTTCTTTGCACAAGCAAAGAAAAGTAACTCGCGCAAAGCGCGAAAGCTGTTGCTGTTGCCGTTGCCGTTGCCTTCCAGCTTTTGTGCAACCAACCACTTAGAGCACTTGACTGTTAATCAGATGGCCTTTTGGTTTTGGCCGTCGTGCCGCGACGAAAGGACGGCTCGATCAAGGCACCGCCACCGGATAAGACCCCAACACCTTGATCTGCGCCGAATGCGCCTTCAACTCCGCCAACGCCGCCTTCATCGCCTCATCCTCCACATGCCCCGCCAGATCGATGAAGAACCCGTACTCCCACTTCGCCTGATGCGAAGGCCGCGACTCGATCCGGTTCATGCTGATCCCATGCCGCGCGAACGGACTGAGCACATCGAACAGCGCACCCGGCTTGTCGTGGATGAACACCAGCACCGAGGTGCGATCGTGCCCGGACGGCGGGAAGATCTGCCGCCCGATCACCAGGAAGCGCGTGGTGTTGTCCGCGTCGTCCTCGATCGACTTCATGATGACCTTCTTCAGCGCATACACATGCGCCGCGCTCTCCCCGCCGATCGCCGCCGCATCGTCGGCATTGCGCGCGCGGCGCGCGCCCTCGGCGTTGCTGGAGACCGGAATCTTCTCCACCTTCGGCAGGTTCGCGCGCAGCCAGCCGGCGGTCTGCGCGAACGACTGCGGATGCGCATAGATCCGCTCGATCGCGTCCAGCCGCCCGCTGCGCGAGAGCAGGAACTGGTGCACGCGCAGCTCGGTCTCGCCGCAGATCTTCAGATTGGAGGTGAGGAACATGTCCAGAGTGACCTGGATCGTGCCCTGCCCCGAGTTCTCCACCGGCACCACGCCGAAGTCGGCGTTGCCGCTTTCCACTTCCTGGAACACTTCCTCGATGGTGGCCATCGGCAGGCCCACCGCCGAACGGCCGAAGTGCTTGAGCACCGCCTGCTGGCTGAAGGTGCCTTCCGGCCCCAGGTAGCCGATCTTCAGCGGCTCCTGCTGCGCCAGGCACGCGGACATGATCTCGCGGAACACGTGCACCAGCACTTCGTCGCTGAGCGGGCCCTGGTTGCGGTCCACCACCATACGCAGCACCTGCGCCTCGCGCTCGGGGCGGTAGTAGTCCACCGCGGCGGCGAGCTTGCCCTTGGCCTTGCCGACCTGGTGCGCGAACTGCGCGCGCTCGGCGATCAGCGCCTGGATGGTGCGGTCGATCTCGTCGATCTTGGCGCGCACGTCGGCCAGGGCCGGCGTGGCGGCGGGCGCCGGTTCGGCGGACTTGGACTTGGCCGGCTTGGCGGCGGCGGGGGATTTCTTCGGCTTGGCGGCCATGGATCGGGGGTTCCTCGGTGGTCCGGATCGCCGCAGCGATCCGGTCGCGGCTGACGCCGCTCCTGCAAAAGATCGGCGACTCAGCCGTGGCGCTGCTGGAAGTCGTGCATGAACGCGACCAGCGCCTGCGCACCGGCCAGCGGCATGGCGTTGTACAGCGACGCGCGGATGCCGCCGACCGCCTTGTGGCCCTTCAGCGCCAGCAGGCCGGCCGCCTTGGATTCGGCGACGAAGCGCGCGGTGAGGGTCTCGTCCGGCAGGAAGAACGGGATGTTCATCCGCGAGCGCACCGCCGCCACGACCTCGTTGCGGTAGAAGCCGCCGGAGGCGTCGATCGCCGCGTACACCAGCGCCGACTTGGCCTGGTTGCGCGCGGCGAACGCCTCCACCCCGCCCTCGGCCAGCATCCACTTGAACACCAGCCCGGCCAGGTACCAGTTCCAGGTCGGCGGGGTGTTGAGCATCGAGTCGCGCGCCACGTGCGAGCGGTAGTCGAAGATGTCCGCGCGCGGCTGCCCGGCGCGTTCGAGCAGGTCGCGGCGGAGGATCACCACCGTGACGCCGACCGGGCCGAGGTTCTTCTGCGCGCCGGCGTAGATCAGCGCGTACTTGCTCACGTCGATCGGCTCGGAGGCAATGCTGGAGCTGAAGTCGGCGAACAGCGGCACCGCGCCGACGTCCGGCGTGTCGCGGAACTCCACGCCGTGGATGGTCTCGTTGGCGGTGATGTGCACGTAGGCGGCATCGTCGCGCAGCTGCCAGTCGGCGCGCGGCGGGATGTCGCGGAAGCCGCCGGCCTCGCTGCTGGCGGCCACGTGCACGTCGACGTAGGGCCCGACCTGCTTGATCGCGGTCTTGCTCCAGTGCCCGGTCACCACGTAGTCCACGGTCTGCCCGGGCGCGGCGAAGTTCAGCGCCAGCAACGCCTGCTGGGTGGTGGCGCCGCCGGCCAGGAACAGCACGGCGTAGTCGTCGGGAATGCCGATCAGCCGGCGCAGGTCGGCGTCGGCCTGCGCCGCCACCTCCATGAATTCGGCGCCGCGGTGGCTCAGCTCCACGATCGAGGCGCCCACGCCGTTCCACTCCAACATCTCCGCCTGCGCCTGGCGCAGGACCGATTCCGGCAACGCAGCGGGGCCGGCACTGAAATTGAACGCGCGCGTCATGGGACACCTATCGGACAGGACCCCTAGTATGCCGCAGCGCAACAGCTTGTTGCCCGGGCAATTTAGGTTGCATTTGCATCCATTCGCCCGGCGTATGCGTAGTCTGTGCTGAAGTCCCCGTCACCGCTCGCCCCCTTCGCTCCAGGAGTCCGCCATGTCGTTGCGCGATGCCCTCACCGTCCCCAGCCGCGAGATCACCGACGAAGCGGTCTACCGCGAGCGACGGCGCTTGCTGCAGGCCCTGGCGCTGACCCCGGTGGCCGGCCTGGTCGGCTGCGCCGACGCCGAGCCGCCGGCACCGCCGAAGACCGTGGTGACGCCGGAGCAGGCGCGCAGCGGGTTCCGTACCAACGAGGAACTGACCCGCTACGAGGACGTGACCAGCTACAACAACTTCTACGAGTTCGGCACCGACAAGACCGATCCGTCGAAGGCGGCCAAGACCCTGCGCACCTCGCCGTGGTCGGTGAAGGTGTCCGGCGAGTGCGAGAAGCCCGGCACGCTGAGCCTGGACGACCTGCTCAAGGGCCACACGCCCGAGGAGCGGATCTACCGCCTGCGCTGCGTGGAAGGCTGGTCGATGGTGATCCCGTGGCTGGGGGTGCCGCTGGGCGAGGTGCTCAAGCGCTTTGCGCCGACCTCCAAGGCCAAGTACGTCGCCTTCACCACCCTGGCCGATCCGCAGCAGATGCCCGGCATCCGCTACAGCTCGATCGACTGGCCCTACAAGGAAGGCCTGCGCATCGACGAGGCCATGCATCCGCTGACCCTGCTCGCCACCGGCCTGTACGGCAAGCCGCTGCCGCAGCAGAACGGGGCGCCGCTGCGGCTGGTGGTGCCGTGGAAGTACGGCTTCAAGAGCATCAAGTCGATCGTCGAGATCCGCTTCGTCGAGCGCATGCCGGAAACCGCCTGGCACGAGCTGCAGCCGTCCGAGTACGGCTTCTTCTCCAACGTCAATCCGGCGGTGGACCATCCGCGCTGGAGCCAGAAGACCGAGCGCCGCATCGCCGGCAAGGCCAGCAAGCTGTTCGCCGAGCGCATTCCCACCCGTCCGTTCAACGGCTATGCCGACCAGGTGGCGTCGCTGTATGCGGGGATGGATTTGAAGAAATGGTATTGAGCGGAGGCTGGGAATGGCGAACCGGGAATCGGGAATGGGAAAAGCGCGGCGCCGGGTGGTGGCGTCGCGCGATGGCTGGCACCACAGTCGGCGCGTCTCATGCCGCCTTTGCCCACACCGCGCGATGACGGCGCATGGCTAAGACCTCGACTTCGTTGATTGCCGCCAAGGCGGTGGTGCATGCGCTGGCGCTGGCGCCGATGGCGTACCTGGGCTGGCAGTTCTGGCAGGTGTGGCAGACCGGCAGCGACGCCCTGGGGGCCGATCCGGTGGCCGAGGTAGAACACCGCACCGGGCTGTGGGCGCTGCGGCTGTTGCTGCTGACCCTGGCCATCACCCCGCTGCGGCAGCTGACCGGGCAGCCGGTGCTGCTGCGGTTCCGGCGCATGCTCGGGCTGTACGCGTTCTTCTATGCCAGCGTGCATCTGGCGGCCTACCTGGGGCTGGACCTGCGCGGCTACTGGACGCAGATCTTCGAGGAGATCGTCAAGCGTCCGTACATCACCGTCGGCTTCCTGGCCTGGCTGCTGCTGGTGCCGCTCGCGGTCACCTCCACCCAGGGCTGGATGCGCCGGCTCAAGCGCAACTGGGGCAAGCTGCACAAGGCGATCTATGCGATCGGCGTGCTCGCCGTGCTGCACTTCTGGTGGCTGGTGAAGTCGGACATCCGCGAACCGCTGCTGTACGCGGCGATCCTGGCGGTGCTGCTGGGCTGGCGCGGCTGGCGGGCGCTCAGCGCGCGCCGAACCACAGCAGGCCGCTGAGCGCGGCGGCCAGCAGCAAGGCGCTGAGCAACAGCCACGGCCAGCGCCGCACGGTGGCCGGACGCGGGGCCACCGCCGGCGTCAGCGCCAACGCGGCCAGGGCCGGGTCGTCGCGCAGCGGCTCGGCACCGACCATCTGCGGCACTTCCAGCACGAACCGGTGCTGGGCATCGAACACGACCTGATCGCCGGGCTGCAGCCAGCAGCTGCGCACGGCGATGCCGTTGACCTGGGTCTGCGCATCGCCGAAGCCGCGCAGCAGCACCCGCTCGCCGTGCCGTTCCAGGCGCGCGTGCTGCTCGGCGCAGGCCGGATCGTCGATGCGGATGTCGCAGTCGCGCAAGCGGCCGACGCTGCGCACCCGGTCCACGGTGAAACTGCGGCCATGGTGCGGGCCGCCGACACCGCGCAACACCAGGCGCGGATCGTCGTGTTCGGCCTCGCTGACCTCGGGCAGGCGCTGCAGCGGCTCGCACTTGCCCTGCACCACCATCTCCACGCCGTCGGCGTAGACCGCGTCGCCGGCGCGCAGCAGGGCCATGCGCCGCACCGGGCGGCCGTTGACGTGGATGCCGCGGCTGCCGTTGGCGACCTGCAGCCACAGCCCGCGCCGGTCGAGGCAGAATTGCGCCAGCAGCAACGCGCCCTGGGTGTCGTCGACCACGCTGACCTGGCCGGAGGCCAGCCGCACGATGCGATGCACGCCCGCGCGCAGGGGCCGGTCGGGATGTTGGCGGTTGCTGAAATGGACTTGCAGATCGTGCACGGCGGGCAGCCTAGCAGGTTGCCCGCGCGCGCAGAAGCGCGCGCGCTGGACAATGCATCGCGCATACGCACAATGCCTGATCGTTCACGCGGGCACCCGCCCGCACAGGAGCCAGCATGTCCAGCATCGACATCCGCCACGACCACGCCATGTCCCCCGCGCAGGCCCGCAAGGCCATCGAAACCGCCGCCAGGAAACTGGCCGAGCGCTTCGACCTGGAATCGCACTGGGACGGCGACGCCCTGCTGTTCTCGCGCTCGGGCGTGGACGGCCGCATCGAACTGCTGCCCAAGCAGGTGCATGTCACCGCCGAACTGGGGTTCCTGCTGTCGGCGATGAAGGGCACGGTGGAGAGCGAGATCCGCCGCGTGCTGGCGGAAAAGCTGGGCTGATGCGCGATCGAGCCCCTCTCCCCCCGGGAGAGGGGTTGGGGTGAGGGTACGGCGCCAAGCACTGATGGAACTGGCTACACGAGGCTGCGCCCGTCCCCTCATCAGGCCCTGCGGGCCACCTTCTCCCGAGGGGAGAAGGAACGACCAAAGCCCCTCTCCCCCCGGGAGAGGGGTTGGGGTGAGGGCGCGGCCCCCGACTCACTCCAACGCAAACGGATCCGGATCGCCCGCGAACAACCGCCGCGACACGGCGCGCTCGGTGGTCTCGATATCACCGATGAAGCCTTCCGCGTCGCCCAGCTTGGAAAACGCGTCGAAGCCGCGCTCCAGGAAGCCCTGCAGTTCCGACAACCCGGCCGCCTTGGCCGGGCCGCGCGCGAAGCGCAGCAACATGCGCACGCCGGGCGTGTGCACCGCGTTGGCCAGGCCCAGGCCGACGCGGGCGATCAGATCGATCTGGCGCTGGCGCAGCCGCGGCAGTCCGGTCTGCCGATAGGCCTGGGCATACAGCGCCTCGTCCAGGCGCTTGCGCCGTGGCGCCAGGGCCTGCAGCGCCGCAGCCATGCGCAGGTCCAGGGCGTGGGTCAGCGCGCCCAGCTCGATGCCGTCGGCGACCGTGTCCAGCAACGCCGCCGGCATCAGCCGCTGCATCATCGGCAACACCTTGACGATGTCGGCGTCGCGGCGGCTGAAGTCGCGGTCGCCATAAACGTCGGTAAGGAAGAACATCGCCGCCGGGCGCCGCTGCGGATCCTCCAGGAAGTGCTCGAAGCTGCGCTCCAGCCGCTGCGACTGCCAGCGCCGCAGTTCCTGCAGCCAGCGCAGCGCGTTGCGCGGTTCGCGCACGGGGTCGTGCAGCGCCTGGTGCCACGCCAGGCGGCGGCCGAGTCGTTCCAGGACGGGGTTGCTGCGGGCCATGGCCGCCGATGATGGTCGCAGCCCGTCACGACCGCAAGCGTCGCCGCGCTCGGCTACACTCGCGCCACTGCCTCCTGCGGACCGCGCATGCTTTCCCTCCATAGCGCCTCGCCCCGTCCCCATTCCAATGGCCGCATCGGCCTAGCCATCGCCGGCGGCGGCCCGATCGGCGGCATGTACGGCCTCGGCGCGCTGCGCGCCCTGGACGAGGCGCTGGACGGACTGGACCTGACCCGCCTGGATTGCTATGTCGGGGTCAGCTCCGGGGCCTTCCTCACCGCCGGCCTGGCCAACCGGGTCAGCAGCGCCGAGATCTGCCGGATCTTCGTCACCGGCAACAGCGACGATGCGCACTTCCGCCCGGAAGACTTCCTGCGGCCCAACGTCTACGAGTACCTGCGCCGCGCCGCGACGCTGCCGCGGCTGGCCTACGGCTGGTGGCACGACCTGCTCACCGAGCCGCGCAAGACCCGCTGGTCCGACCTGATCACCCGCTTCGGCGGGCTGGTGCCCAGCGGCCTGTTCGACAACGCCGGGGTCGAGCGCTTCCTGCAGGACGTGTTCAGCCGCCGCGGCCGCAGCAACGATTTCCGCGACCTGGATACCAGCCTGTTCGTGGTCGCGGTGGACCTGGACAGCGGCCGCACGGTGCGCTTCGGCGAGCCGGGCATGGACCACGTGCCGATCTCGCTGGCGATCCAGGCCAGCGCCGCGCTGCCGGGACTGTACCCGCCGGTGCAGATCGACGGGCACCATTACGTGGACGGCGCGCTGCGCCGCACCATGCACGCCTCCACCCTGCTGGAGCGCGGCATCGACCTGATGATCGGGATCAACCCGCTGGTGCCCTACGACGCCACCCATGCGCCGCGCCGCAATGGCCACATCGACCGCGCGCGGCTGCTCGCCGGCGGCCTGCCGGCGGTGCTGTCGCAGACCTTCCGCACCCTGCTGCAATCGCGCATGCAGGTGGGGCTGGAGAAATACGCGCAGCAGTACCCGCAGGTGGACCAACTGGTGTTCGAGCCCAACGCCAACAACAGCGAACTGTTCTTCACCAATCTCTTCAGCTACGCCGCGCGCCACCGCGTGTGCCAGCTCGCCTACCGCAACACCCTGGCCGACCTGCGCCGCAACGCGCAGACACTGGAGCCGCTGCTGGCCGCGCACGGCATCGCGCTGCGCCACGCGATCCTGAACGACCGCCACCGCACCTTCCTCGATGGCGTGGACGTGCAGCCGCGGCGCATGACCGAGACCACCGCGCGGCTGCGCCGTGCGCTGGACGACGTCGACCAGGTCATCGCCAACCGCCGCGCCAGGCGCCGCACCCACCGTTCGCCGGAGGCGTAGCGCCGACGTCGCCCGCGTACGCCGCTTGCCCGCTGCGCACGCTGGTGTGATTACTCTAGTCACAGTCCCGAGTCTCAAACTCCGCCACTCATCCGCCGAAGGAACCGCACCGTCATGGCCACTCTGAAGAAATCCGCGCGCAAGAAGCGCAGCACCGCCACTGCCGCCGACGACACCCTGCAGGCGCAGGCGGAGAAGCTGTCCAAGCGCCTGGGCGAATCGGCGCAGCAGGTCTGGCTGGCCGGGGTCGGCGCCTTCGGCCGCGCCCAAGCCGAAGGCGGCAAGCTGTTCGAGACCCTGGTGAAGGAAGGCCTGAGCCTGGAGCAGAGCACGCGCAAGCTGGCCGGCGGCGGCGTCGACGCGGTGCGCGATGCGGTGGAGAACCGGGTCGGCCAGGCCCGCGAGCGCGCTGCCGACACCTGGGACCGCCTGGAAAAGGTGTTCGAGGACCGCGTGCAGCGCGCCCTGCGTCGCCTGGAAGTGCCCAGCCGCGAGGACCTGGGCGCGCTGATCGAACGCGTGGACGCGCTCAATGGCGAACTGCGGCATCTGCGCGGCGGCCGTGCGTCGCAGGCCTCGGGCAAGGCGCCGGCAACGAAGAAGGCCACCAAGAAGACCGCCGCATCGCACGCCGGCACCGCCAAGCGCGCGGCACCGGCGCGCCGACGCGCCGGCCCGGTGGTCGCCAAGGTCGCGCCAGCCAGGAACGCAACCGCACCCAAGCGCCGCAGCCGCACGCAAAGCGCGACGCCGACCCCGGCCGAGTAACCGGATTGTTGCAAAGCAACACGTTTTTCCAGACAATCGAAGCGGACCCGCCAGTCCATCAGAAGACCGTTTGCTCCCCTCCCCTCTCGGCTTCGGACTGGCGGGTCTTTTCTTGTCCGCCTTCCACCGCCGTCGCCTTGCCGGCGCCGTGACACGCTGGCGATACACTGACTTCTTTCGGCGCGTGTGCGGGTGCGAGCATGTTTTCCTGGATAGCGGCCGCGATCTTGGCGATCGCGGCATGGCTGGCGGCCAGTCTCTACCTGTGGCTGGTGCGGCGCCGCGAGAATGAGACCACCGCCGGACTGCATGCGCTGGCCGGCCTGCACTGGCGCGATTTCTCCTACATGGTGCGGCGTGCGATGCGCGAACAGCGCGACCTGCACGATGCGGCCGTGGACGACGCCGCGTCCAAGGAACCGCAGAGCGACTTCGTGATGACCCGCGGCGATGCGCGCTGGCTGCTGTCGTGCAAGCACGGCCGCGCGTACCGCATCGGCTCGGCCGCGGTCAACGAACTGGGAGCGGCGGCGCGGCTGATGGGCGCGCAGGGCGGCATCCTGATCACCGAGGGCAAGGTGCAGCGCGACGGCATCGCCGCGGCCGAGAAGCAGGCGGTGGAAATCCTCGACGGCCGGCGCATCTGGCCGATGCTCAAGCGCTACCTGCCCAGCGAGCTGGAAGACGGCGTGATCGGCGCCAGCCGCCGCCGCGCGCAGCGCCACATCGCCATCGCCGGCCTGGCCTCGCTCGCGCTGGGCGTGGTGACCGGGGTCGGTGCGTTGGCGCTGCAGCAACCCGAAGCGACACCCGCATCCGTGGCCGCGCCCGCGCCTGCGCCCGCCGCTGCTGCGGCCCACACGCAGGCGCCAGCCACCTCGACGACCGCCAGCGAGGCTGCGCCCCAGCAGGCGCTCGATGCCGCCGGCGATCTGGCCGAGCCCGACCCCGCCACCGAACAGCGCAATCGCCAGAACCTGTCCAAGGCCCTGGCCAGCACGCCGGGCGTGATCCGCGGCATCTGGCAGACGCAGATGACCCTGGTGGTCGACCGCAGCGGCGACGATGCCCAGGTGTGGCCGCGCATCTGCCGCGAAGTGGAACGCTACCCGACCCTGCGCACGGTCCGCATCCAGCTCAACCCGCGCCCCGGCCGTGCGGAACCGGTGCGTTGGCGGCAATGTCGGACGTTTTGAGCCGGGATTGGGGAATCGGGAATGGGGAATCGGTAGAGCGGGCTATCGGCATGCCGTGCACATGCGCGCGCACCTGTCTGACAAGACAGCAGTGGCACCGCGTGCAGCCAGCGCTTTTGCGATTCCCGATTCTCCACTCCCGATTCCCCGCCCCACTACCAATGCACGCCCCGCATCAACGCAGCAAACGCGATCTGCTCCTGGCTCGGTTTGGCCTCGCGTAGGGCCTTGCGGTCGCCCTTGGCCGCGGCCGAATCGGGGAACAGTTCGAAGGCGGTGTTCATCACCACCTCGTAGGCCTTCGGCGCCACCGCGTTGACCAGGGCGGCGAAGATGCCCAGGCGCGTGGCCACGCGGCTGGGGCGTTCGATGATCGCCTTGACCATCAGGTCGGCGGCTTCGTCCACGCTCAGCGTCGGCACGCTGTCGTACATCTTGGTCGGGGCGATCATCGGCGTCTTCACCAGCGGCATGTTGACCGTGGTGAAGCTGATGCCCTTGCCCGACAGCTCGCCCTGCGCGCAGCGGCTCCAGGCGTCCAGCGCCGCCTTGGAGGCGACGTAGGCGGAGAAGCGCGGCGAGTTGGCCAGCACGCCGATCGAGCTGACGTTGATGATATGGCCCTTGCGCCGCGCGGTCATGCCCGGCAGCACGCCCATGATCAGGCGCAGGCTGCCGAAGTAGTTCAACTGCATGGTCCGCTCGAAATCGTGGAAGCGGTCGTAGCTCAGTTCGATCGAGCGGCGGATCGAGCGGCCGGCGTTGTTGATCAGCACATCGACATGGCCGTGCGCCTCCAGCACGGTCTTGAGCAGGCGGTCGCAGTCGGCCAGGTCCGACAGGTCGGCGGTGTAGGCGAACACCTTGCCGCCCTTGGCGTTCATCGCGTCGCGTGCGGCATGCAGTTCCTGCTCGCCGCGCGCCACGATGATGGTGATGGCGCCGGCCTCGGCGACGCGCTGCGCGGTGGCCAGGCCGATGCCCGAGGAACCGCCGGTGATCAGCACCACCTTGCCGCGGACCTTGCCCTTGAGCGAGCGGTCGACGAACAGGTCCGGATCCAGGTGCCGCTCCCAGTGATCCCACAGGCGCCAGGCATAGTCCTCCAGCCGCGGTACGGCGATGCCGCTGCCCTTGAGCGCGCGCTCGGTCTCGCGGCTGTCGAAGCGCGTGGGATAGGTGATGAACTTCAGCACCTCGCGCGGGATGCGGAAGTCGCGCAGCAGCATGCCGGTGAAGCGGCGGATCGGCGGCAGGCTGCCGACCGCGGCGCGAATGCTGGAGGGCACGAACGCGAACATGCGCGCGTCCACCCGCAAGGTCATTTCCGGGGCGTGGCCGGCACGGCAGAACACGTTGAGCACCTCGCCCACCCGCAGCGGCTCGGGGTCGGTGAGGTGGAAGGTATGGCCGTCGAGCTTGGGCTTGTGCGCGATGTGGTCCATCGCATCGGCGACGAAATCCACCGGCACCAGGTTGATCCGGCCGCCCTCGATGCCGAGCATCGGCGCCCACGGCGGCAGCAGCTGGCGCAGCTTCTTGATCAGCGGGAAGAAGTAGTACGGGCCGTCGATCTTGTCGATGGCGCCGGTGCGCGAATCGCCGACCACCATCGCCGGGCGGTAGATGCGCCACTTGATCCGGGTCTCGGCGCGCACCAGCGCCTCGGCGTCGTACTTGGTGCGCAGATAGGGATCGTCCAGCCCTTCGGCTTCCTCGAACATGTCCTCGCGGAAGATGCCCGGGTACAGCCCGGCCACCGCGATCGAACTGGTGTGGTGGAAGATGCCGGCGCCGAGGTGCGCGGCCAGTTCCAGCGCGTTGCGGGTGCCGTCGAGGTTGGCGACGCGCTGTTCCTCGGCCTTGGCGGTGAGGTCGTACAGCGCGGCCAGATGGAAGAAATGCTTGACCTTGCCGTGCAGCGCCTTGCGCTGCGCCGCAGACAGCCCGCAATACTCGGCGCCGACGTCGCCATGCAGCACCACCAGGCGCTTGGGATCCCAGCCTTGCTCGCGCACCAGCGCATCGAACTTGCGCTGCGACTCCTTGCGCAGCAGGACATGCACGACGCCCTTGCGCCGCATCAGCCTGGCCATCAGATAGCGGCCGATGAAGCCGGTGGCGCCTGTCACGAAATACGTCATGCCGAACCATCCCTCGTTCCGCGGCCACGGCCCCTCGCCCAGCCTCGGCGCTAACTTGCCAGAGTGCGGCAGGCAGGACAAACGCACGCCGGCGTATGGCGCGCATGCGGCGCCGCAGCATCGTGCACCGCCGAGGCGACTGCGGGCACCTCGCCCTCTAGTTTCGCCACTATCCAGCCGATGCAGCTCGCCCTTTGCGAGCGGCGCTTGCTCCCCGCTTGTGGGATCGGCCGAGACGCACGCGTTTTTGGTAACGCCCGTCGGGCACATCCACTCCCCCCGGGCAGGTACGCGTAGAAGCGGCTGTTGTCCCCTTTTCGTGACTAGCCACGATGCAGCGCTCCGTGGCAGGCCGTCGCGGCTGGAGCCGCTGCTGCGCGATGCGGTGATGCAGGCGAAAGCAGGCGTTCAGCGCAGCAAGTCAGGCACTCCCGGACGGTACGTGCATCGTATGAGCGCCGCCGCGCGCGCCGGACTCAGCGCGCGCCGGGCGAGAACCGCGCGACCAGGTCGTAGGTGTCGCCGAGGAACACCTGGCGCACGAAGGTCACCGCCTGCTCGCCGCGCCAGGTGCGGCGGTCGATCAGCAGGCAGGCGGTGCCGGCCGGTACCTGCAGCCGTGCCGCCTGCGCGGCACTGGCGCCGACCGCGCTGATGCGGTGTTCGGCGCGGGTCCACGGCACATGCTGCAACAGCCAGCTGCCGGGCACGGTGACCGCGAAGTCCATCTGCAAGGCCTCCGGCACCGCCACCGGATTGATCACCCGCTCCTCCAGCGCGAACGGGCGGCCGTCGGCGTAGTGCAGGCACTGCAACGCCAGCAGGCTGCCGCCCGCGGCGACCTCGGCCTCCTGCGGCAACGCCGCGCGCTGCCGGCGTTCCAGCAGTTCGAAGCGGTAGGCATGGCCACGCGCGGCAACCTCGACCGGGATGTCCGGGATCTCCAGCGCGACCTGCTCCATGTGCGGATGCGGGCGCGCCACGAACGAGCCGGCGCGGCGCCGGCGTTCGATCATGCCGGCGTCGGCGAGCAGCGCCAGCACCTTGTTGACGGTCATGCGCGAGCAGCCGTACTGCGCCATCAGTTCGTGCTCGAACGGGATGCGATGGCCGGGCGGCCATTCGCCGCTGCGGATGCGCGCCTCGATGTCGCGGCGGATGCGCTGGTTGAGCGGCAGCGCCGGTGTGGCCGGCGTCATCGGCGGCCTGCGCCACGGCGCGTAGACCATCTCGTATTCGTTGCGCGTCTCATGCGTCCAGCAACCGGGCCAGCGCACGCGCGTAGCGGGCGGCGACGGCCTCGCGCTGCAGGTGGCGGCCCTCGCGGACCAGCTCGCGGCCGTGGCGCCACACCGAACGCACCGCGCCGCCGCGTGCGGCGAACACCCAGCTGTCCAGCCAGGCGTCGCCATGGCGCGCCTGCATTGCCGAATGCGCGGCGTCCAGTTCGACCAGGTCGGCCGGCGCGCCCTCGCGCAGGCCCTGGGCGACGCCGAGCGCCTGCGCCGCGCCCTGCGCGGCGGACTGGAACAGGAAACGGCCGCTGGACAACGCGGTGTCGCCGGTGAGCACGTTGCGCCCGCGCAGGCCCAGGCGCTGGCCGTATTCGAGCAGGCGCAGCTCTTCGGCCGCGTCGATCAGCACGTTGGAGTCGGAGCCCACGCCGAAACGGCCGCCGGCGCGCAGGAACGCCGGCATCGGAAACAGGCCGTCGCCGAGATTGGCCTCGGTGATCGGGCACAGCCCGACCACCGCGCCGCTGGCGGCGATGCCCTGCACTTCGGCGGCATCGACATGGGTGGCGTGCACCAGGCACCAGCGCGCATCCACCGGCGCGTGCGCCAGCAGCCACTGCACCGGCCGCTGCCCGCTCCAGGCCAGGCAGGCGTCGACTTCGCGGGTCTGCTCGGCGATGTGGATGTGCACCGGGCCGTCGCACAGCGGCAGTAGCGCCGCCAGTTCGTCCGGGGTGACCGCGCGCAGGCTGTGCGGGGCCAGGCCCAGCACCGCGTCGTCCAGTCCCTGCAGGGCGCGGCGGCTGCCGTCCAGCAGCGCGGCGAAGCCGTCCACGTCGTGCAGCAAACGCTGCTGCGCCGGGTTCGGCGCGGCGCCGCCGAAATCGGCGTGCGCATAGAACACCGGCAGCAGGGTCAGGCCGATGCCGCTGGTGTGCGCCGCGGCGGCCAGGCGCTGCGCCATCTCGGCACGGTCGGCGTAGGGCCGGCCGTCGGCGGCGTGATGCACATAGTGGAACTCGCCGACCCGGGTAAAGCCGGCCTCGAGCATTTCCACGTAGGCCTGCTCGGCGATGGCCTGCAGATCGTCGGGGTCCAGCCGCTGCAGGAAGCGGTACATCAGCTCGCGCCAGCTCCAGAAGCTGTCGCCGCTGCGGCCGCCGATCTCGGTCAGCCCGGCCATGCCGCGCTGGAAGGCGTGGCTGTGCAGGTTGCCCAGCCCCGGCACCACGATGCCCAACTGGCGATCGCCCAGGACGGCGGCCACGCCGCTGTCCACCGTAACGATGCGGCCGCCGCGCACGCCGATGCGCACGTCGCGCGCCCAGCCCTGCGACAGCAACGCGTGCGCGCACCAGAATTCGCCCGATCCCGCGTTGCCGCTGGCCTGCTGCTGCACCTGGGTCTGCACTGGACACCCTCCATCGACCGCAATATTGTATATACAAAATAACCGACGAGCCCGCCCGTGACCATGCCCTGCGACACGCTCTGGCACAACGCGCACCTGATGACGCTGGACGCCGAGGATGGCGGACTGGGCCTGGTCCGCGACGGCGTGGTGGCCTGCCGCGACGGCCGCATCGTCTATGCCGGCGCGGCCGCGCAGTTGCCCGGCCCGCTGTCGGCGCAGCGCAGCGTCGACTGCGGCGGGCGCTGGATCGGCCCCGGCCTGATCGACTGCCACACCCACCTGGTCTATGCCGGCAACCGCGCCGGCGAGTTCGAGCAGCGCCTGCTCGGCGCCAGCTATGCCGACATCGCCCGTGCCGGCGGCGGCATCGTCTCCACCGTGCGCGCCACCCGCGCCGCCGACGAGGACGCCCTGCTCGCCGCCAGCCTGCCGCGGCTGGACGCGCTGCTGGCCGAAGGCGTGACCACGGTGGAGATCAAGTCCGGCTACGGCCTGACCCTGGAGGACGAACTGCGCCTGCTGCGCGTGGCGCGGCGCCTGGGCGAACTGCGCCCGGTGGCGGTGTCGCCGACCTTCCTCGGCGCGCACGCGGTGCCGCCCGGCGCAGAGGCGCAGGCCTACATCGACGAGGTCTGCGAGCGCATGATTCCGGCGGTCGCCGCGCAGGGCCTGGCCGAGGCGGTGGACGTGTTCTGCGAGCACCTGGCGTTCACCCCGGCGCAGACCGAGCAGGTGTTCCAGGCCGCGCAACGGCATGGCCTGGCGCTGAAGATCCACGCCGAACAGCTGTCCAACCAGGGCGGCGCGGCGCTGGCCGCGCGCTACGGCGCGCGCTCGGCCGACCATGTCGAATATCTGGACGACGCCGGCGTCGCCGCGATGGCCGCCGCCGGCACCGTGGCGGTGCTGCTGCCGGGCGCGTTCTATTTCACCCGCGATACCCAGCTGCCGCCGATCGCCGCGCTGCGCGCCGCCGGCGTGCCGCGCGCGCTGGCGACCGACTGCAACCCCGGCACCTCGCCGCTGACCAGCCCGCTGCTGGCGATGAATCTGGCGGCGACGCTGTTCCGGCTGACCGTGGCCGAGTGCATCGCCGGCTTCACCCGCGAGGCGGCGCGCGCGCTCGGGCGCCAGGATCAGGTCGGCCGGCTGCGCGCCGGGCTGGCCTGCGACCTGGCGATCTGGGACATCGCCGAACCGGCCGAATTGGTCTATCGCATGGGCTTCAACCCACTGCATGCGCGTATCTGGAGAGGACAATGAGCGACGACGAGATCCTGCTGCGCCCCGGCGCGGTCAGCCTGGCGCAGTGGCGCGCCGTGTACCGCGGCGCCGGTGTGCGCCTGGACCCGGCCTGCACCGATGCGGTGCTGCGCAGCGCGCGCACCGTGGAGGCGATCGTCGCCACCGGCGCGCCGGTGTACGGCATCAACACCGGCTTCGGCAAGCTGGCCAGCGTGCGCATCGAACGCGATGACCTGGAATCCCTGCAGCGCAACATCGTGCTGTCGCACGCGGCCGGGGTCGGCGCGCCGATGCCGGTGCCGGTGGTGCGGCTGATGATGGCGCTGAAGCTGGCCAGCCTGGCCCAGGGCGCCTCCGGCGTGCGGCCGCAGACGCTGGCGCTGCTGGAAGCGCTGCTGCGCCACGCGGTGATCCCGGTGGTGCCGTGCCAGGGCTCGGTCGGCGCCTCCGGCGACCTGGCGCCGCTGGCACACCTGGCCACGGTGATGCTCGGCGTCGGCGAGGCCTTCGTCGGCGACGCGCGCCTGCCGGCGGCGCAGGCGCTGGCCCAGGCCGGGCTGCAGCCGCTGACGCTCGGCGCCAAGGAGGGCCTGGCGCTGCTCAACGGCACCCAGTTCTCCACCGCCTATGCGCTGGCCGGGCTGTTCGAGATCGAGCGCGTGTTCCATGCCGCGCTGGTCGCCGGCGCGCTGTCCACCGAGGCCGCGAAAGGCTCGGACACCCCGTTCGATCCGCGCATCCACGCGCTGCGCGGCCAGCCCGGGCAGATCGCCACCGCCGCCGCGCTGCGCGCCCTGATGCACGACTCGGCGATCCGCGATTCGCACCGCGACAACGACGTGCGCGTGCAGGACCCGTACTGCCTGCGCTGCCAGCCGCAGGTGATGGGCGCGGCGCTGGACGTGATGCGCCAGGCCGCCACCACCCTGGCCACCGAGGCCAACGGCGTGTCGGACAACCCGCTGGTGTTCAGCGACACCGGCGAGGCGCTGTCCGGCGGCAACTTCCATGCCGAACCGGTGGCCTTCGCCGCCGACATGCTGGCGCTGGCGGTGTGCGAGATCGGCTCGATCAGCGAGCGCCGCGTCGCCATGCTGGTGGATCCGGCGCTGTCCGGGCTGCCGGCGTTCCTGACGCCCAAGCCCGGCCTCAACTCCGGTTTCATGATCCCGCAGGTCACCGCCGCGGCGCTGGTCTCGGAGAACAAGCAGCGCGCCTATCCGGCCAGCGTCGATTCGATCCCGACCTCGGCCAACCAGGAAGACCACGTGTCGATGGCCGCGCACGGCGCGCGCCGCCTGCTGGCGATGGCCGAGAACGCGGCCAACGTGGTCGGCATCGAGTTGCTGGCGGCCGCGCAGGGCTGCGACTTCCACGCGCCGTTGCGCTCCAGCGCCGCGCTGGAGGCGGCGCGCGCGCTGCTGCGCGCCCGCGTGCCGGCACTGCAGGACGACCGCTACTTCCACCCGGACATGCTGGCCGCCACCGCGCTGGTGCGCGACGGCACGCTTGCTGCCGCGGTGGAGATGGCGTTGCCTGAAGTCATGTCCTGATCCAAAGAACCCGTCGTAGGAGCGGCTTCAGCCGCGACGGGGCATTACCCGGTAAAGCCCCGTCGCGGCTGAAGCCGCTCCTACGACACAGCACAACGCGCGAGGCCGTATGACATCCCTGCCCGACTGGCTCAGTGTGCACCGCGGCGATGCGCCGCTGATCCTCAGCTTCCCGCATACCGGCACCACGC
This sequence comes from Xanthomonas sacchari, assembly GCF_024266585.1. Taxonomy (NCBI): domain Bacteria; kingdom Pseudomonadati; phylum Pseudomonadota; class Gammaproteobacteria; order Lysobacterales; family Lysobacteraceae; genus Xanthomonas; species Xanthomonas sacchari. The sequence continues at coordinate 2,477,726 of NZ_CP100647.1, read as the reverse complement.
TGCCGGAACCGCTGGCCGACGGCTTCGTCTCGCCGTGGCTGGCGCAGCGCGATGCCGACTGGTGGGTGCACCTGCTGTACGACTTCGCCACGGCAATGGGCGCGACCACCGTGCGCACGGCGATCTCGCGCTCGGTGATCGACGTCAACCGCGACCCGGCCGGGGTGTCGCTGTATCCCGGGCAGAACACCACCGGGCTGTGTCCGCTGACCACCTTCGACGCGCAACCGCTGTACCGGCCCGGCGCCGAGCCGGATGCGGCCGAGATCGACGCGCGCCGCACGCGCTGGTTCGTGCCCTACCACGCCGCACTGGACGCGGAGATCGCGCGCCTGCGCGCGCTGCACCCGGCGATCGTGGTGTACGACGCGCATTCGATCCGCTCGCGCATCCCGCACCTGTTCGACGGCGAGCTGCCGCAGTTCAACATCGGCAGCGCCGGCGCCACCGGCGCGGTGGATACCAGTTGCGCGGCGGCGCTGACCGATGCGGTCGAACGCGTCTGCGCCGGCAGCGGCTTCAGCCACGTGCGCAACGGCCGCTTCAGGGGCGGCTGGAGCACCCGCCACCACGGCGCGCCGGCCGACGGCGTGCACGCGATCCAGATGGAGCTGGCCTGCCGCGGCTACATGCACGAGCCGGACACGGTCGACCCCGCCAGCTGGCCTTCGCCCTGGCAACCCGACGCCGCCGCGCCGCTGCGCGCGGTACTGCAGCAGGTGCTGCAGGCCTGCCTGGACTTCGCTCGCCACCCCACCGCGTCCGGTCCCTCTGCCGACTGACGCGCGCACCGCGTTCCGCCTTCCGCGCATCCACCTGAGGATTCCCGCATGACCCGCCTCGACGCCACCCGCCGCATCCACGCCCCCACCGGCAGCACCCTCACCGCCAAGAGCTGGCTGACCGAAGCGCCGCTGCGCATGCTGATGAACAACCTGCACCCGGACGTGGCCGAGCGCCCGCAGGAACTGGTGGTGTACGGCGGCATCGGCCGCGCCGCGCGCGACTGGGAGAGCTTCGACGCCATCGTCGAAACCCTCACCCGCCTGGACGACGACCAGACCCTGCTGGTGCAGTCGGGCAAGCCGGTCGGCGTGTTCCGCACCCATGCCGATGCGCCGCGGGTGCTGATCGCCAACTCCAACCTGGTGCCGCGCTGGGCCAACTGGGACCACTTCAACGAGCTGGATCAAAAGGGCCTGGCCATGTACGGCCAGATGACCGCCGGCAGCTGGATTTACATCGGCGCCCAGGGCATCGTGCAAGGCACCTACGAGACCTTCGTGGAAATGGGCCGGCAGCACTACGGCGGCGACCTGTCCGGCAAGTGGCTGTTCACCGGCGGCCTCGGCGGCATGGGCGGCGCGCAGCCGCTGGCCGCAGTGATGGCCGGCGCCTCGTGCCTGGCGGTGGAATGCCGCAAGAGCAGCATCGACATGCGCCTGCGCACCGGCTACCTGGACACCTGGACCGATTCGCTGGACGAGGCGCTGCGCCTGATCGCCGAAGCCTGCGCGGCGAAGACGCCGCGCTCGGTCGGCCTGCTCGGCAACGTCGCCGACGTGCTCGCCGAGCTGCTGGCGCGCGGCGTCAGGCCGGACCTGCTGACCGACCAGACCTCCGCGCACGACCCGGTCAACGGCTACCTGCCGCAGGGCTGGACCGTCGCGCAGTGGGACGAAAAGCGCGTCTCCGCGCCGAAGGAAGTCGAACAGGCCGCGCGTGCCTCGATGGCCAACCACATCCGCGCCATGCTCGGCTTCCATGCGCTGGGCGTGCCCACCGTGGACTACGGCAACAACCTGCGGCAGATGGCGCTGGAGGAAGGCGTGGCCAACGCCTTCGACTTCCCCGGCTTCGTGCCCGCCTACATCCGCCCGCTGTTCTGCCGCGGCATCGGCCCGTTCCGCTGGGCCGCGCTGAGCGGCGACCCGGAGGACATCGCCAGGACCGACGCCAAGGTCAAGGAGCTGATTCCCGACAACCCGCACCTGCACCGCTGGCTGGACATGGCCGCCGAGAAGATCCAGTTCCAGGGCCTGCCGGCGCGGATCTGCTGGGTCGGCCTGGGCGACCGCGACCGCCTGGGGCTGGCGTTCAACGAGATGGTCGCCAAGGGCGAACTGAAGGCGCCGGTGGTGATCGGCCGCGATCACCTGGACAGCGGCAGCGTCGCCTCGCCGAACCGCGAGACCGAGGCCATGGCCGACGGCTCGGACGCGGTGTCCGACTGGCCGTTGCTCAACGCCCTGCTCAACACCGCCAGCGGCGCCACCTGGGTGTCCTTGCACCACGGCGGCGGCGTCGGCATGGGCTTCTCGCAGCACGCCGGCATGGTCATCGTCTGCGACGGCACCGAGGCGGCGGCCAAGCGCATCGCCCGGGTGCTGTGGAACGACCCGGCGACCGGGGTGATGCGGCATGCCGACGCCGGCTATCCCATCGCCCTGGAGTGCGCCCGCGACAAGCACCTGGACCTGCCCGGCATCCTGCGCTGAGGCCGGCGCGGCGTCCGTCGCCTGGCGGCGGCGGACGGCCGGCGCGGCGCCAAACCGGAACTGCGTCACCGCTTGGACGATACGCCCTCAAGATCGGCCGCAACACGCCGACAAGGGATGCAACGTTTCAAGGAGCCTGCATGGGCATCCTGATCTATCTCACTCCTGCCGTGGCGCTGTGGGCTGCCGTTGCCACAGCGTTCGCGCATGGCTTGTTCCAGCGTCTGGGGCATGCCTATCAGCGCGACGCGACTGCGAAGGAGACGATCGCGCGGTATCAGGCGGCGCTGAGCCAGCTGAAGGCGCAGGCCGCCGCCAGCGCGCAGGAACTGGAAACGCTGCGCCAGGACCACGAGCGCCTGCGTGCGACCTACGAGTACGAGTCGGCGCCCGCGGCGGCCGCCGCGGCCGCGCCTGCAGGCGCGCCCGCCACGGCACCACCGAAGGCAGCGCCGGTGTCGCCCCCTGCAGCGCCACCGTCGACCATCGCCCTGGCGCAGATCGACATCGCCGACGAGGTGGGCACCCTGCTCGCGCACGTCGCGCGGGTGGCGCGCAGCATCCGCCGCTACAGCGCGTTCAGCCGCGGCCACAACGGGCCGGAGCCGGCCAGCGCGCGCTACGACCTGCACTGGCTCTCGGACTGCCTGCACAACCTCGACCAGGTCGGCCACGCGCTGGCCCGCAACAACATGGAAACCCTGACCGCGGCCTGCACCGAACTGCTGACCATGTACGAGCAGTACCTGCGCGACGGCTCCGGCTACAACAGCCGCGACACCTTCCAGCGGCTCGGCAGCCAGGTGCCGCTGGCCGAAGTGACCGATGCGATTCGTTCCATCGCCGCCAAGGCCTCGCTGGCACGGCAGGCACAGGCCGCGCAGGAACAGGCCGCGCATGCGCACGAACGCATCGCCGACAACCGCCAGGCCGACGCCTTGCCGATGCTGTAACGGCGGCAGCCGCGCCGGCGACCGCGGCCGCCACCGGCCGCAGCCCGCGTTGACCGGGCCGGTCGCCCGTGCTGTGATGCCTGCCGGTCAGGGCGGAGCGGGATCATGGCGGACAGCAAGGCGGCCTTCGAGAAAGCGGTCCAGGACATCAAGCAGCGCGCGGAGCGTCCCGACAACGACACCCTGCTGCGGCTGTACGCGCTGTACAAGCAAGGCTCGGAGGGCGACGTGAGCGGCACCAAGCCCGGCTTCTTCGACTTCGTCGGCACCGCCAAGTACGAGGCCTGGGCCAAGCTCAAGGGCATGCCCCAGGCCGAAGCGCAGAAGAAGTACGTGGACCTGGTGAAGAAGCTGCTGGCCTGATGGCCCGCGACACCCGACGGCGCATCCTCGAGACCGCCCTGGCGATGTTCAACGCGCAGGGCGAGCCGCACGTCACCACCAACCACATCGCCGACGAGCTGGAGATCAGCCCCGGCAACCTGTACTACCACTTCCGCAACAAGGACGACATCATCGAGCACCTGTTCGCGCGCTACGAGGAGCGCATGGACGCGGCGCTGGCGCTGCCGAGCGCGCGGCTGCCGGGGCTGGAGGACATCTGGCTGCAGTTGCACTTGGTGTTCGAGTGCATCTGGGACTACCGCTTCCTGTACCGCGACCTGGTCGAGATCCTCAGCCGCAGCCGGCGCCTGCGCCTGCGCTTCGCACGCATCCTGCGCCGCGCCGACGCCAGCGTGCAGGCGGTGTTCGAGGGGTTGGCGCAGACCGGGGCGATGCGCGCCAGCGTCCAGGAAAGAAGCGGCGTGGCCACCAATGCGCTGGTGGTGGCCACGTTCTGGCTCAACTACGCGGCCGCGCGCGGCGAAAAGGACGAGCAAGTGGCGATCCGCCACGGCATCGTGCAGGTGATGCAGCTGATCGCACCGTTCCTGCGCGAGGCCGAGCGCGCGCACCTGGCCACGCTGATGGAAGCCTATCTGGATTGAGGCGCCCTGCCCCGCGCGCCATCGCGCGCGGCATCGCGCCGCTCAGCCGGCAGCGGCTGGGCCGTCGAGCCGGTAGACCTTGCAGACCAGACCCGGCGGCGTGCGATAGGTACGAAAGCCGATGGCCTCGTAGTACGCCTGCCCGAGCGCATTGTCGGCGGCGATGCTGGCGTCGATCTGCGTCAGCCCGGCGCTGCGCGCCGCCGCACAGGTGGCCCGGAACAGCGCACTGCCGACCCCGCGCCGCGCCGCACGCGGATCGACATGGGTACCGATGATGCCCCAGCCCTCGGCGACATCGTAGGCATTGCCGACGCGCGCGATGCGCAGCGACTGGAAGCCGAGGACGCCTCCGTCGGCGCCCTCGGCCAGCACGCACTGGAGGCGGTCGGCATGCTGCAGGTAGGTCGCGCGCACCGTCGCCGGATCGGTCGGCGCCTTGCGCCGCCCGGCGGCGAAGATGGCGTTCTGCACGGCGGCCATCGCCTCGGCATCCTCAAGCGTCGCAGGCCGGATCCGCATGGTCTCGCCGTCTCGGGTCGGGTGGGGACGGCGAGTATGCCCGAGCGCGGCCGGCCATCGCGCGTGCGCGGCGCCGGGTCAGGCGCCAGCAGTTCGCCTGCGGGTAACCCGCTTGGCCGGGCTGCGCTTGGCCGCAGCCGGCTTGGCGCCGCGCTTGCTGACGCTGTGCTTGCTCGTCGCGGCGCGCTTGCGCGGCTGCGGACGCGCCTGCAATCCCAGCTTCACCAACACCGGCTGCAGGCGCGCCTCGACCTCGGCGCTCAACGGCTGCACCTGCTCGCGCAGCGCCGCAGCGCCTTCGCGCACGCTGGTCTCGGCGTCGCCGGCCAGTTGCGTGGCCAGCGCCTTCAGCGTCGCCGCGCCCTGCGCGGCATCGGCCGCGGCGGCGAGCGCACGCTTGCGGGTCAGCGCGACCACGCCCAGCCCGGCCAGCCACAGGTGCCGTGGGTTCAGCCGATCCGAGCGCAGCGCGGGGGTGGAACGCTTCTTGGTCGCCATCGCACGATCTCCAGACGGGCCGGCAGTGGCCCCGATGCGCGCCATGCTCGCGCCGGCGGCTTGAGCAAACACACTATCGGCCACCACCCTTGCCACGCGCCGGCGCCCGCGCCATGCTCGGCGCGGACGCCGTGGCCCGGCGCCGCACAGGGAGATCCGCATGGCAGCAACATCGGGCGCGTGGGCGCCGTTTCCATACGACGCCAAGGCCTACGCCTACGCCGGCGATGCGTTGAAGAAGGCCTGGCCCAAGCTGCACGCCGGCGACCGCGAACCCTATCCGGATCCGGCGCGCGCGCAGGCGCTGCTGGATGCCGCCGGCAAGGCCGGCAAGGGCCACGACGCGCAGACCCTGTCGGCGGCGCTGATCGAGGCCTGGCGGGCCTTCCACCACGGGCAGTTCCAGCAGGCCTACGCGGCCGGCAAGGCGCTGGGGGTGTTCGGCGCCTCGGTCGCGGTCAAGGCGATCGGCATCCACGCCGGCTACCTGGTCGAGGACGACAAGGAGCAGCTGCAGCGACTGCAGCAGGCCGCGGCGCTGGCCGAAGCGGCGATCGCCGCCCTGCCGGACGAGGCCAACAGCCACTACCGCCACGCGTTCGCGCTGGGCCGCTACAGCCAGGGCCTGAGCATCGTCAAGGCGCTCAAGCAGGGCATCGCCGGCAAGGTCCGCGCGTCGCTGGAAGCGGCGCTGGAGCTGGAGCCCAAGCATGCCGAGGCGCACATGGCGCTGGCCCTGTACCACGCCGAGATCATCGGCAAGGTCGGCGCGATGATCGGCGGCCTGACCTACGGGGCCAAGGCCGCCAGCGCCGAACAGCACATCCAGCAAGCGCTGAAGCTGGTCCCGGACGCGCCGATCGCCCACGTCGAGCACGCCAACGTGTTGCTGTTGCTGCACGGCGACAAGCGCGAGGACGCCGCCGCCGCGGCGTTCGAGAAGGCCGCCAAGCTCAAGCCGCGCGATGCGATGGAAGCGCTGGACGCGGCGTTCGCGCATGACCAGTTGGAGTAAGCGCCGCTCTGTTTGGCAGGCGTGACATGGCCGGGGCAGGCGTCAATTGCCATGCCTGCCTCCGCGGTAGCGGTGCGCCGCCGGCACTAGCGTGTCTCGCAGGAGCGGCTTCAGCCGCGACAGGCGTTCCCGGGAAAACCTGTCGCGGCTGAAGCCGCTCCTACCTGCAAGGCGCGAATCGCCCATGCCTCGCGCGGACGCATCGCGACGCAACGCTGCTCGCTGGGAGGGAGGCAGAGCGCCCGAAGACGCCCTTCCAGCGTCCATTCGTCCCGCCGCCGCGAAGCCGCATCGCGACCTCGCAGCGACGGTCCGCCTCACTTTGCCGGCGGCAGCGCGTAGGCGATCACATAGTCGCCGCGCTTGGTCTCCATGAAGTGATGGCCGGCGGCGACGATGACCAGGTACTCACGACCGTCGACCGCATACACCATCGGCGTGGCCTGGCCGCCGGCGGGCAGCTTGGCCTGCCACAGGGTCTTGCCGCTGGCCAGGTCGATCGCGCGGATCATGTCGTCGGTCGCCGCGGCGATGAAGATCAGGCCGCTGGCGCTGACCACGGCGCCGCCGTTGTTGGGCGTGCCGATCTCGATCGGCAATCCGGAGTGGATGCCGAACGGGCCGTTGCCGCGCGCGCTGCCGAACGGACGGTCCCAGAGCGTCTTGCCGCTGGCCAGGTCGATCGCGCGAATGCCGCCGTAGGGCGGCTGCTTGCACAGCAGCCCTGTGAACGGCAGGCGCCAGCCGGCGTTGACGTTGATCGCGTACGGCGCGCCCGCCTGCGGATCGCCCGCGCCCTCGGCACCGCCGCTGTCGCCGCGCACCTGATCGCGCGGCGCCCAGCCCATCTTGTCGGCCTTGGCCCGCGGCACCAGCAGGTTGTAGTTGGGCATGTCGTTGTAATTGGCGACGACCACCCCGCGCTGCGGGTCCACCGCCACACTGCCCCAGTCCGAGCCGCCGTTGTAGCCGGGATACTCGATCGAATGGCGATCGGCTTCGGGCGGCGTGTAGATGCCCTTGTAGCTGGCGCTGCGGAACTGGATGCGGCACACCAACTGGTCGATCGGGGTCATGCCCCACATGTCGCGCTCGGTTAGGTCGCGCTTGCGCAGCGAGTGGTACAGCGAGAACGGCTGGGTCTTGGCGCGGCGCTGCGGCTCTACGCCACCGCCCGGCACCGCGCGTTCCTCGACCCCGACCAGCGGTTTGCCGGTGCGCCGGTCGAGCACGTACAGCTCGCCCTGCTTGCTCGGCAGCAGCACCGCCGGCACGGTCGTGCCGTCGTGCGGGAACTCCAGCAGGGTCGGTTGCGAACCCAGGTCGTAGTCCCACACGTCGATGTGGGTGGTCTGGAAGTTCCACACCGGCTTGCCGGTGGTGACGTCCAGCGCGACCAGCGAGGTCGCATAGCGATCTTCCTGCGGGGTGCGCGAACTGCTCCAGTAGTCGGCCGAGGAATTGCCCATCGGCAGGTACACGTAGCCGAGCTGTTCGTCGCCGGCCGCGCTGGTCCACATGTTGGGCGTGCCGCGGGTCCAGGTCTGCCCCGGCGGCGGCGCGCCGGTCCAGTCCGGATGGGTCATGTCCCACGCCCAGCGCAGCGCGCCGGTCACCGCGTCGAAGCCCTGGATGACGCCGGACGGCTCGTAGCGCTTCTGTCCGTCCAGCACCTGGTGGCCGGTGACGACCACCCCACGCACGATGGTCGGCGGCGAATTGATCGAGACATAACCAGGCGGCGTCTCGCCCATGCCGACGGTGATGTCGACCTGGCCGTGCCGGCCGAAGTCCTCGCAGGGCTTGCCGTCGGCGGCATCGACCGCGATCAGGCGTCCGTCCAGAGTGCCTTCGATGATGCGCTGACGGCACGCGGTCGACGCCGTCGCCTGCGCATCGGGCACCGCGTAGTAGCTCACCCCGCGGCAGGCGGCGGTGTACGGGATCGCCTTGTCCGCCACCTTGGGGTCGTAGCGCCAGCGTTCGCGGCCGCTGCGCGCATCCAGCGCGATCAGCTGGTTGCGTGCGCTGCACAGGTACAGGCTGTCGCCGATCTTCAGCGGCGTGGTCTCCGCACCCCAGCGCTTGTCCGGCAGGTCGCCGGTGCGGAAGGTCCACGCGGTGCGCAGCTGCGCCACGTTGCCCGGCGCGATCTGCCGCAGCGGCGTGTAGCGGCTGCCGGCGTTGTCGCGGCCATAGGCGGCCCAGTCGGCAGCGGCGGGCGCGTCGGCCGGCTGCGCGCCGGTGCGCGGGGTTGCCAACGCTGCGGCCATGCCGGCCGCATGCGTCAGCGCACCATCGGCCTCGGTCACCCCGTACGGCAGGAACGCCAGCGCGAACGCGCCGACGAACACCAGCGCCAGCACGGCGGCGAGCGTGCGCGACAGCCTGCGCGAGAACGGCCGGTCCAGCCGCGGCAGCAGCAACGCCAGCAGCAGCGCCAGGAACACCATCAAGCCCATGCGCGGCACCCAGCGCCAATAGTCGGTACCCGACTCCCACGCCGCCCACAGCAGCGACAGCAGGAAGGTCGCGGCAAACCACAGCGCGCCGCTGCGCCGCGCGCGCCACAGTTGCACACCGGCGATCGCCAGGCCGGGGCCGGCGACCAGGTAGTACCAGGAGCCGCCCAGTGCCAGCAGCCAGGCGCCACCGATCGCCAGCACCGCGCCGATCAGCGCGCAGACGCCGCCGAGCAGGCGCAGCGGCCAGCCGCCGCGACGCTGCGTTTGTTCGAATGCATTCATTGCCACTCCTTGCAGGACACGGCCACGCGGAACATCCGCGTGACAGCGGCGCACGCGCGCCGCGCATCCTTATCCCAAGCAGCAAGTGAACGTGATGCGTTTCTCGGTGACACACACTGACACGCAATCTTGCGGTCCTCGTGACCCAGTGCCGACCTGAGCGTCACGCGCCGTGTGCATCGGTCCCAGCAGTAGCGATCCGGCATCCCCGTCCGGATGCATCGCGCTGTTTGGCACGCACGCGTGCGCCGCATGCCGAGACGCCGCCGCGTCATTTGCCCCATTCCCGAAAACGACGACGCCGGCACGCGGCCGGCGTCGTCGTTCGCTCAGGCGCGGATCACTCCTGCGGCGGTGCCGCCTCGCCAGCGCCTTCGGCAATACCGTCCTCGCCCGGCAGCACGTCTTCCTCGACCAGCGAGCCGTCCAGGCGTTCCACCGCCTGCAGCTTCTCGCCCTTGGACAGGCGGATCAGGGTGACGCCCTGGGTGTTGCGGCCGACGCGGGAGATTTCCGAGGCGCGGGTGCGCACCAGGGTGCCGCCATCGGAGATCAGCAGCACTTCGTCGCGGGTGCTCAGCAGCACCGCACCGACCAGCTTGCCGTTGCGCTCGCTGGTCTGGATGCCGATCACGCCCTGGGTGCCGCGGCCCTTGCGCGGATACTCGCCCAGCGGGGTGCGCTTGCCGTAGCCGTTCTCGGTCGCGGTGAGGATGTAGGCATCGGCCTCCTCGCCGTTGCGCGCCTCGGCATCGGTCTCGGCATCCGCCGCGGCGTCGACGTCGTCGGCGTCCTCGTCCTGGCCCACGGCCGGCTCGGCCACGATCAGGCTGACCACATACTCGCTCTTGGCCAGGCGGATGCCGCGCACGCCGCGGCTGCTGCGCCCGGTCGGCTTGACCCCGCCGCGGCTCTTGCGCCGCGCGCCACGGGCCTCGTCGCCCTCCTCGCCGGCGGCCTCGTCGTCGGCCACCGCGCCGTCGTCGGCAGCGGCCTCGTCGAGCACCGCATCGTCGGCCTCGTCGTCCTTGGGCCGCTCGGAGAAGCGCACGGTCTTGCCGTTGGAGGCGAACAGCAACACGTCGCGCTCGCCGTCGGTGAGCGCCACGCCGATCAGCGCGTCGCCCTCGTCCAGGTTGATCGCGATCTTGCCGATCTTGCGCTGGAACGCGAACTCGCTCAGCGGGGTCTTCTTGACCATGCCGTTGCGGGTGGCGAAGAACACGTAGCGCCCCTCGGCGTACTCGCGCACCGGCAGCACCGCCTGCACGCGCTCGCCGTTCTCCAGCGGAATCCAGTTGACGATCGGGCGGCCGCGTGCGTTCGGCCCGGCCTCCGGCAACTGGTACACCGGCAGCCAGAACACCTTGCCGCTGCTGGTGAAGGTCAGCAGCGTGTCGTGGGTGTTGACCAACCACAGCTGGTCGATGAAATCCTCTTCCTTGGTCGCCGCCGCGCTGCGGCCGCGGCCACCGCGGCGCTGCGCGCGGTAGGCACTGACCGGCTGGCGCTTGGCGTAGCCGGCATGCGACAGGGTCACCACCACGTCTTCCGGCGCGATCAGGTCGAGGATGTCCAGGTCCTCTTCGCTGTGGCGGATCTCGGTACGGCGCGCATCGCCGTATTCCTCGCGGATATTGACCAGCTCCTCGCGGATCACCTGCAGCAGCACGTCCGGGTTTTCCAGGATGCGGATCAGCCCGGCGATCGCGTCCAGCAGCTGCTTGTATTCCTCGGTCAGGCGCTCCTGCTCCAGGCCGGTCAGGCGGTGCAGGCGCATTTCCAGGATCTGCGTGGCCTGCACTTCGGTCAGCTGGTAGCCGCCGCCGACCAGGCCGACGCCGCTGGGCAGGTCTTCCGGGCGCGACGCCTCGGCGCCGGCCGCGTTGAGCAGCGCGCCGACCAGGCCCGGTTGCCAGGTCTTGGCCAGCATGCGCTCGCGCGCCTCGTTCGGGTTCGCCGAGGTCTTGATCAGCTCGATCATCTCGTCGATGTTGGCGAGCGCGACGGTCAGGCCTTCGAGGATGTGCGCGCGGGCACGCGCCTTGCGCAGTTCGAAGATGGTGCGGCGGGTGACCACTTCGCGGCGGTGGCGGACGAACGCCTCCAGCATCTGCTTGAGGTTCAGCAACTGCGGGCGGCCGTCAACCAGCGCCACCATGTTGATGCCGAACACCGACTCCATCTGGGTCTGCTGGTACAGGTTGTTCAGCACCACGTCGGCGGCTTCGCCGCGCTTGACCTCGATGTAGATGCGCATGCCGTCCTTGTCGGACTCGTCGCGCAACTCGCTGATGCCCTCGAGTTTCTTTTCCTTGACCAGCTCGGCGATCTTCTCGATCAGCCGCGCCTTGTTGACCTGGTACGGGATCTCGGTGACCACGATCGCTTCGCGGCCGTTGTCCTGGATCTCGATCTCGGCCTTGGCGCGCATGCGCACGCGGCCGCGGCCGGTGCGGTAGCCGGCGACGATGCCGGTGGTGCCGTTGATGATGCCGGCGGTCGGGAAATCCGGGCCGGGGATGTGCTCCATCAGCCCGTCGACGTCGATCTGCGGGTTGTCGATCAGCGCCAGGCAGGCGTTGATCGACTCGGTCAGGTTGTGCGGCGGGATGTTGGTGGCCATGCCCACCGCGATGCCGGCCGAGCCGTTGACCAGCAGGCTCGGGAAGCGCGTCGGCATCACCGACGGTTCCTGTTCCTTCTCGTCGTAGTTGGGCTGGAAATCGACGGTTTCCTTGTCGATGTCGGCCATCATCTCGTGCGCGAGCCGCGACATGCGCGCTTCGGTGTAACGCATCGCCGCCGCGGAATCGCCGTCGACCGAACCGAAGTTACCCTGCCCGTCCACCATCATGTAACGCAGCGAGAACGGCTGCGCCATGCGCACCAGGGTGTCGTACACCGACTGGTCGCCATGCGGGTGGTACTTACCGATGACGTCGCCGACGATACGCGCCGACTTGTAGTAGGGCTTATTGCTGTGCGCGCCCAGTTCGTTCATCGCGAACAACACGCGGCGATGCACCGGCTTGAGGCCGTCGCGCGCATCCGGGAGGGCACGCCCCACGATCACGCTCATGGCGTAATCGAGGTAGCTCTTGCGCATCTCGTCTTCCAGGTTGACCTGGATGATTTCCTTGGCGGATTCTGCCATTCGGGTTCCGTAAGTCTGGTGGCGGATCGACCACGACGCCGGCCCGCGATGGGCGGACCCGCCGCGGCTGGACGCCTACGGCGCACGGCGGTCGATCGAACCGCCGGATTCTATCATGACGGGCGCCCGATTGCCCGGTTTTGCCGGCGCGAACAAGCACTTGCGCGCCATCGGCGGCGCCCGGCGGGCGCCGTCGCGTTACCCCGGCTCAGCCGCCGAAGGCGGCGCGCATGCGCGCCGGGTCCGGGCGCTCGATGACCCCGCGCTCGGTAACGATGGCGTCGATCAGGTCGGCCGGGGTCACGTCGAACACCGGGTTCCAGGCGGCGATGCCGTCGGCCACGGTGCGCGCGCCGCCGACGCCGAACAGTTCGCCCGGATCGCGCTGCTCGATCTCGATCTGCGCGCCGTCGGCGGTGTCCATGTCCACGGTGGACGACGGCGCCACCACCATGAACCGGACGCCATGGTGGCGCGCGGCGATCGCCAGCTGGTAGGTGCCGATCTTGTTGGCGGTGTCGCCATTGGCGCAGATGCGGTCGGCGCCGACGATCACCCACTGCACCGCCCCGGTCTTCATCAGGTGCGAGGCCGCCGAATCGGCGATCAGAGTGGCGTCGATGCCGTCCTGCTGCAGCTCCCACACGGTCAGCCGCGCGCCCTGCAGCCAGGGCCGGGTCTCGCCGGCGAACACCTTGGCGATGCGCTGCTGGGCGACGCCGGCACGGATCACGCCCAGCGCGGTGCCGAAGCCGGCGGTGGCCAGCGAGCCGGTGTTGCAATGGGTCAGCACGCCGCTGCCCGGCGCGATCAGGCCGGCGCCGAGCGCGCCCATGTGCCGGTTGGCGGCCAGATCCTCTTCGGCGATCGCCTGCGCCTCGCGCTCCAGCACCGAGCGCCAGTCGCTGCCGGCCGTGCCCAGTGCGCTGCGCATGCGCGCCAGCGCCCAGGCCAGGTTGACCGCGGTCGGGCGCGCGGCGTTGAGCCGCTGCAAGGCCGGCTCCAGCTTGAGCAGCGCCTCGGCGCCGTGCTCGGCCTGCACCTCGCGCGCGGCCAGCACGGTGCCCCAGCCGGCGGCGATGCCGATCGCCGGCGCGCCACGCACGGCCAGGGCGTGGATCGCCGCGGCGACCTGGTCGCTGTCGGTGCAGCGCACGTGCTCCACCGCGAACGGCAGCTTGCGCTGGTCGAGCAGTTCCAGCGCATCGCCGGTCCACAGGATCGGGCGGATATGGTCGTAGCGGGCGTAATCGATATCGAGGGCGGCGTTCATCGGCCCATTGTAAACGCCGCCGATTGCCGATTGCGGACGGGGTGCGGCGTTGCAGCGCCGCGCCGCGCGCTCAGTTGACGCCGAACTCGGCGCGGCAGCCCTTGTCGACCCAGATGCCGTCGCGGTCCCAGCCCCAGCTGTCGTCCTGCACGCAGGGCGCGCCCGACAACTGCCGGCGCAGTTCCACACGCTCCTGGACACTGACGCCGCAGCGGCGCCGCGCCTTGCCCTTGGATTCGCACAGCACCGGACGGGTTCCGGCGGGAAACCCGGACCCGTCGGCGGCGCCGATCTCGAATTCGCCGCGGCAGCCGCGCGCGACCCAGATCTCGTTGCGGCGCACGCCCCAGCTGCGCTCCTCGCGGCACGGCACCGACGACAGCTGGCGCATCAGCCGCACCGGCGCCCCGCGCAGCATCACCGGGCAGCTCTCGAGGCGGCCATCGGACTCGCAGCGCAGCACGCGGCGCATCGCGCTGCGCGGCGTCTCCCCCGGATTGGGGCGGAATTCGGCGCGACAGCCCAGGGTCACCCACACGCCGGTGGCGTCCGAGCCCCACTCGCTGCCGCGGATGCAGTCGTTGTCGGACAGTTGCCGCACCAGTTGCACGCCCTGCGCGGTCGGCATCGGGCAATGCACCCAGGTCATGTCGCGCGACTCGCAGCGCACCACCGCGTTGTCGTACGCATCGGCGTCCTGCGCTGGCGACGGCGTCGGCCACAGGCTTGCCGCCAATCCCAGCCAACACCAGCCACCGAGCCCGTACGCCCACTTCATGCTTGGCTCTGCCCCTATGCCTAGAACCTGAACAACGAAGACCTGCCGGCCCGCGGTGTGCGCATGCCGAGTCCGATCAAACCATCATCGATGTGGACAACGCAACAACGCGCCGCGGCGCTTCCTGACCAGCGGTTCAGGCATGCGCGAAATCGTAGGCGAGCACGTCGCCGATCTGCGTGGTGCCGCGCATCGCCATCAACAGCCGGTCCACGCCGACCGCCACGCCGGCGCAATCGGGTAGCGCCGGCAACGCCTGCAGCAGGCGTTCGTCCAACGGCGGCAGCACCGCGCCGCGCGCCTGGCGCAGCGCATGGTCGCGCAGGAAGCGCCGGCGCTGCTCGGCGGCATCGTTGAGCTCGTGGTAGCCGTTGGCCAGTTCGTAGCCGCCCAGGTACAGCTCGAAGCGCTCGGCCACCGGCGGGTCGCCGTCGCGGATCCGCGCCAGCGCGCACTGGCTGGCCGGCCAGTCGTGGACCACGGTGAGGCGGTCGGCCGGGAACGCCGGCTGCAGGCGGTGGGTCATCAGCAGGTCCAGCCAGTCGTCGCGGCCGAGGCCGTCGGCGTCGATGCGGATATCGCGCAACGGCTGCTGCAGCGCGTCCAGCGGCGCGACGAACGGATCCAGCTCCAGCCCCTGCAGGAACAGCTCGCGGTAGCTGAGCACCTGCAACGTGGCGCTGCGTCCGACCAGGGCCAGCGCGGTGCGCACCAGCTCCACCGTCTCCTCGATCAGCTGCCGATGGTCCCAGCCGACGCGGTACCACTCGAGCATGGTGAACTCGGGATTGTGGCGGCCGCCGGCCTCGCCGTTGCGGAACACCCGCCCCAATTCGTAGCAGTCGCCGATGCCGGCGGCGAGCAGCCGCTTCAGCGGATACTCCGGCGAGGTGCGCAGCCAGCGCAGCGCCGGGCCGGCATCGACATGACCGCTGAAACGGGTCTGGAAGCTGTCGATGTTCGGCTCGGTGTTGCCGGCCGCCGACAGCATCGGCGTCTCCACTTCCAGCACGCCGCGCGCGGCGAAGAAGGCGCGGATGGCGGCATTGAGCCGCGCGCGCAGTTGCAGGGCGGACAGCAGGTCCATCACGGCGCCGTCTCGAGCCGGCGGCTCAGTTGGTCGCGCGCGTCGTCGCGGTAGCCCAGCCCCAGGTACAGGCGCTTGGCGGCGGCGTTGTGGTGGTTGACCTCCATCCGCAGCACGTCCGCGCCCAGCGCGCGGGCGCGCGCCTCGACCAGCGCCACCGCCTGCCGGCCCCAGCCACGGCCGCGCGCGGCCGGGCCCAGGTACAGCTCGTCGAGCAGCAGATAGCGCCCGCCGAGTTCGACGCTGAAGCAGGCGGTGATCAGCGCGTAGCCGACCACCGCGCCATCCGGCGCCAGCCACAGCAGCGCCTCGCCCAGCGCCGGCTGGGTCAGCAGCGCCTGCAGGCCGCGCCCCACCCGCGCTGCATCGAAGGCGATCCCGTCCTCTGCATAGAAGGCCTGCAGCATCGCCAGCAAGGCCGGCTGGTCGGACACGCCGGCGGTGCGCCAGCGCAGTGCCTCGGGCGTCGCGGCAAGCGCGCTCATCCGGCCTGCTCCTGCGCCTGCAGGAACGCCAGCAACTGCGCTTCGTCCCACACCGCCACGCCCAGTTCCTGCGCCTTGTCGAGCTTGGAGCCGGCGGCCTCGCCGGCGACCACGAACGCAGTCTTCTTCGACACGCTGCCGGCGACCTTGGCGCCCAGCGCCTCCAGTCGCGCCTTGGCCTCGTCGCGGGTCAGCGCCGACAGCGTGCCGGTCAGCACCACGGTCTGCCCGTCGAGCGGACCGGCGTGGCGCCGGGTCTGCGCCGGTGCGGCATCGAGCAGGCGCCGCATCGCCGCCTCGGCGTCGAGCAAGGCCTGCTTCTGCGCCGGATCGGCCAGGTACGCCGCCAGGTTGGCGGCACCGGCGGTGGACAGGCCCGCCCCGGTCCAGCCGCTTTCGTTGGCGCGCAGCAGCGCGTCCAGCGTGCCGTAGGTGGCCGCCAGGCGCTGCGCGCTCTTGCCGCCGAGCTTGTCCACCGGCAGCGTGCCGAGCAGATGCGCCAGGTCCAGCCGCTCGCGCAATTCCGCCGGCGGCGCGCCCTCGTCGGCGAAGCGGATGCCGGCGGCGATCAGCGCATCGACCACCGCGGCGTTGCCGGGCTGCTCGAAGAACGTGGCGATCGAACGCGCCACCTCGCCGCCGATGTCCGGCAGCGCCTGCAGCAGCACCGCCGGGGTGCTGCGCACGAACGCCAGCGAGCCCAGCCAGTAGGCCAGCGCCTTGGCCGTGGTTTCGCCCAGGTGCGGGATGCCCAGCGCGAACAGGAAGCGCGGCAGGGTCGTGGCGCGGCTGGCGTCGATGCCGGCGACCAGGTTCTCGGCCCACTTGCTCGCCAGCTTGCCGCCCAGGTCCACCGCCAGGTGCGCGCGCAGGAACTCGGCGCGCCGCCACGGCGCGGCGTCGTCCTCCAGCGCGGCGCGGCCGGCCGCGTCCAGCACCAGCGCGCCCTTGCTGTCCTCCAGCGCCTGCAGCAGGTCGGCGGCGGTGGCCGCGTCCAGCGCGGTCTTCATCCGCACCAGGTCTTCCACGCTCAACGCGTACAGGTCGGCCAGCGACTGCACGAAGCCGAATTCGACCAGGGCGTCGGCCTGGCGTTCGCCCAGGCCTTCGATGTCCAGCGCGCGGCGCGAGGCGAAGTGGCGCAAGGCCTCCTTGCGCTGCGCGGCGCAGGCCAGGCCGCCGCTGCAGCGCCAGGCCACCGCGTCCTCTTCCTTGACCAGTTCCGAGCCACATACCGGACAGGCCGCCGGCATCGTCCACGGCACGGTGCCGGGGGGGCGCCGTTCCTCGATCACCCGCACCACTTCCGGGATCACGTCGCCGGCGCGGCGCACGATCACCGTATCGCCCTCGCGCGCATCCAGCCGCGCGATCTGGTCGGCGTTGTGCAAGGTGGCGTTGGTGACGGTAACGCCGGCGACCTGCACCGGCTCCAGCCGCGCCACCGGGGTGACCGCGCCGGTGCGACCGATCTGCACCTCGATCGCGCGCAGCACGGTGGACTGTTCCTGCGCCGGGAACTTGTGCGCCAGCGCCCAGCGCGGCGCGCGCGAGACGAAGCCCATCGCCTGTTGCTGGTCGTAGTCGTCGAGCTTGTAGACCACGCCGTCGATGTCGTACGGCAGGCGGTCGCGCGCGGCGCCGATGCGGCGGAAATAGGCGATCAGGCCGTCGAAGCCGGTGGCGGTGTCGGCCTCGGGCGCGACCGGGAAGCCGTAGTCGCGCAGCAGTTGCAGCGTCTGCGAGTGGGTTTCGGGCAGTTCCAGGCCGCGCACCTCGCCCACCGAGTAGGCGAAGAACGCCAGCGGCCGGCGCCGCGTCACCGCCGGATCGAGCTGGCGCAGCGAGCCGGCGGCGCCGTTGCGCGGGTTGGCCAGCAGCTTCTCGTTGCGCTCCAGCGCCTGCGCATTCCAGGCGGCGAAGGCGGCGCGCGGCATGTAGATCTCGCCACGCACCTCCAGCACCGCCGGCGGCGCCGCGCCGAGATCGCGCAGCTTCAGCGGCACCGAGCGCACCTGGCGCAGATTGGCGGTGACGTCCTCGCCGGTGCTGCCGTCGCCGCGGGTGGCGCCCTGCACGAACACGCCGTCCTCGTAGCGCAGGCTGATCGCCAAGCCGTCCAGCTTCGGCTCGACCGAGAACACCGGCGCGGCCAGGTCGAGTTCGCGCTCGATGCGGCGCTCGAAATCGGCGACCTCGGCAAAGCGCGTGCGGTCGTCGGCCTCCTCGGCCACGCCCGGCGTTTCGAAGGCATTGGCCAGCGACAGCATCGGGATCGCGTGGCGCACTTCCGGGAAGCCACCATCCGGCCGCGCGCCGACCCGGCGCGTCGGCGAGTCCGCACTGGCCAGTTCAGGATGCGTGGCTTCCAGCGCCTCCAGCTCGCGCATCAGCGCGTCGTACTCGGCATCGGGGATCGACGCATCGTCGAGCACGTAATAGCGGTGGTTGGCGTCGTCGATGCGCTGGCGCAGGTCGGCGGCGCGCTGCTGGGGATCGGGAGTTGCGGTCATGCGCAGCGGAAAAGCGGGTAACGGAGAGGGGGGCGATAGTAGCTGGAAGGCAGGGATTGGGGAGTCGGGATGGGGGATTGGCTTAACGGCCGGGATTGGGGATTGGGGATTGGGGATTCGCAAGAGCCGAAGCTCGGACTTCTGGCGTCGGCGGCGGTCGTACCCTCATCCGTCCCTTCGGGGCACCTTCTCCCGAGGGGAGAAGGGAAAGGCCGAAGCCCCTCTCCCACCGGGAGAGGGGTTGGGGTGAGGGTACGGGGCGTGCAGCGCTCGCACCGATCTGGCGATGCGAGGCTTCGCCCGGACCCTCATCCGTCCCTTCGGGGCACATTCTCCCGAGGGGAGAAGGGAAAGGCCAAAGCCCCTCTCCTATCGGGAGAGGGGTTGGGGTGAGGGTGCGGGGCGTGCAGCGCTCACACCGATCTGGCGATACGAGGCTTCGCCCGCACCCTCATCCGCCCCTGCGGGGCACCTTCTCCCGAGGGGAGAAGGGAAAGGCCGAAGCCCCTCTCCCACCGGGAGAGGGGCTGGGGTGAGGGTACGGGACGCGCAGCGCTCACACCGATCTGGCGATAAGAGGCTTCGCCCGCACCCTCATCCGCCCCTGCGGGGGCACTTTCTCTCGGTGGGAGAAGGGAGTGCGCTGCGCCATCGGTGTCAGTGCACGCTTTTGCCATCCCCAATCCCCAATCCCCAATCCCCAATCCCAGCCCTCAAGCCATCCCAAATCCCCACTGCTCGCCCCTCGCTCCCTTGCCCCGCCATTAACACCCCGTTAACGTTACCTCCCCGCCCGCTCTGGAGAGCCCCGTGTCGCTACCGGTCTCACGCCGTTCCTTCCTCTCCCTGGCCACCTCCGGCCTGGCGCTCGGCGCCGTCGGCCTGGCGCCCGTCGCGGAGGCGGCGCGGCGTAAGGCGGCCGCCGCCACGGCCGCCACGCCCGGCGTGGCGCCGGCGGCCGGCACGGTGTACCTGAACTTCAACGAATGCCCGCTGGGTCCCTCGCCCGCGGCGCTGGCGGCGGCACAAGCGATCCTGCCGCGCAGCGGCCGCTATCTGTTCGAACTGTCGGACGCATTGATCGCCGCCTTCGTCGGCCAGCAGCACCTGCCGGCCGACCACGTGGCCGTCTATCCCGGCTCCAGCGAGCCGCTGGCCCGCGCGGCGCGCGCCTTCACCACGCCGCGCGCCGGCGTGGTGGTGGCCGATCCGACCTTCGAGGCGGTGGCCGATGTCGCCGCCGCCCATGGCGCGCCGGTGCGGCGGGTGCCGCTGCGCGCCGACGGCGCCCACGACGTCAAGGCCATGGCCAGCGCCGACCCGAACGCCGGCCTGATCTACCTGTGCAATCCGAACAATCCCACCGGCTCGGTGACCAAGCGCGCCGACATCGAATGGCTGCTGGCCAACAAGCCCGCCTCCAGCGTGCTGCTGGTCGACGAGGCCTACCTGCACTACAGCGAGGAGCCGTCGGTGATCGACCTGATCGGCCAGCGCCAGGACCTGCTGGTGCTGCGCACCTTCTCCAAGCTGTACGGCATGGCCGGCCTGCGCCTGGGCCTGGCGGTGGCCGCGCCGGGGCTGCAGACCAAGCTCGCCGCGTTCGGCCAGAATCCGGTGTCGGTGCCCGCCCTCGCCGCCGGCATCGCCAGCCTGCAGGACCCGCAACTGGTGCCGACCCGCCGCGCCGAGAACGCGCGCATCCGCAACGACACCATCGCCTGGCTGCAGAGCAAAGGCTACAAGTGCCTGCCGTCGCAGGCCAACTGCTTCATGGTCGACGTCAAGCGCGACGGCGCCGCCTTCGCCGCGGCGATGGCCGAGCAAGGCGTCATCGTCGGCCGCAGCTGGCCGATCTGGCCGAAGCTGGTCCGCGTCACCGTCGGCAGCGAAGCGGAGATGCTGCGGTTTCGGGATGCGTTTGCTAAGGCGCGCAAGTAGCTTGGGGCCGGGAATTGGGAATGGAGAATCGGGAATCGTCGAAGCCGGTTGCCGTGCAGCTGAGGCGTGGCTGGGCTTGCCCTGGCCTTGTTGTTCCCGCCTCACGATTCGCCAGTGCTGGCGCCAGCGCGCCAGGAGTGGGAAGTCGGGATTCGGGGTTGGCTTAACGGCCGGGATTCGGGATTCGAGATTCGCCAGAGCAAAAACCAGGGGTTCTGGCATCGGCGGCAGTCGTACCCTCATCCGCCCCCTCTTCGGGGGCGCCTTCCCCCGAAGAGGGGGCCATGGTCCCGGCGGGAGAAGGGAAAAGCACGCGTGGCATCAGCGACAGGGAATCGCTTCTACAATTCCTCATTCCCGTTTCCCCATTCCCAGCCCCACGCTACCAGCGTGGGGCTTTCGTCAACGGCGGCGCCTGGTGCTGCCGGTCGTAGGCGCGCAGGTCGTCGCGGATGTGGGCGATGCGCTGGCGGCCCAGGGCGTTGCGGCTGTCGTCCAGGACCACGCCGTCGAGCAGTTCGCCCATGCGCTGCACGGTCGGCAGCATCTTTTCCCAGGCGTCGAGCGCGGTCAGCGGCGCCGGCAGGGTCAGGAAGAAGGCGATCGCCGGGGTCTCCATCTCGCGGATGTGCGCCATGTCGAAGCTGCCCGGCTTCATGATGCTGGCCATGCTGAAGATCGGGCCGCGCTCGGGATGCCCCTCCACCAGGCGGTGGAACACGTTCATGTGACCGAAGGTCAGGCCGGTCTTCTCCGCGGCCACCACGATGTCCTCGCCGCGCAGCACCTGCCCGGCGCGGGCGGCGACGTACAGCGAGACGATCTTGTCGAAATCCTGGCTCGGCCGCTTGCCGAGGTCGGCACCGGGCGCCTCCGCAGCGGGCAGGCCCAGCTCGGGCTGGTGCGCCTCGCCATCCGCGCCGGGCGCGGCCAGCGCGTCATCGCCAGCGGCCGCCTCGCCCAGCGAGGGTTCGCGGCGCGGCGCGGCCGGATCGGCCGGCTCCACGCGCCGGCCCTGGCTCGGTTTCTTGGGGCGGCCGAACAGGAAGATCGCCGCAATCAACAGCAAGCCGGCGGCGAGGATGCCGATGCGTAGCATTGCCATGTCGGACATTCAGGGGTTACTCCGGCAAGGGTACACAGGGGGAAAATAGCGGCCTGGTGCGCACGAGGTTCGCCAACACGGGAACATCGCCGCCACGCATAGCACGTCCTTTAGCATGTCACGTCAGGCCGCGCCCGCCAAACGCGCGGCCTCCTCCAGGTCCACGCTGACCAGGCGGCTGACGCCCGGTTCGCGCATGGTGACGCCGCTGAGCTGGTGCGCCGCCTCCATCGTCGCCTTGTTGTGGCTGACGAACAGGAACTGCACTTTCTCGCTCATTTCCTTGACCATCGCCGCCAGGCGGCCGACGTTGGCCTCGTCCAGCGGCGCGTCGACCTCGTCGAGCAGGCAGAACGGCGCCGGGTTGAGCTGGAAGATCGCAAACACCAGCGCCACCGCGGTCATCGCCTTCTCGCCACCGGACAGCAGCGAGATGCTGGACACGCGCTTGCCCGGGGGCCGCGCCATGATCGCCACGCCGGTGTCCAGCAGGTCCTCGCCGGTCAGCTCCAGGTAGGCATGGCCGCCGCCGAACAGGCGCGGATACAGCGCCTGCACGCCGGAGTTGACCCGGTCGAAGGTGTCCTTGAAGCGGCCGCGGGTCTCGCGGTCGATCTTGCGGATGGCGTCTTCCAGGGTCTCCAGCGCGGTGTTCAGGTCGACGTCCTGCGCCTCCAGGTATTCGGCGCGCTGCGCGGCCTCGCCGTACTCGCTGATCGCCGCCAGGTTGACCGGCTCCAGCCGGCGCATGCGCGCGTCGATCTGCTGCACCGCCTGCTCCCACTCGGCCGGGTCGGCGTGTTCGGGCAGGCCGTTGATGACGTCCTCGAGCACGAAGCCGGCCTTGACCACCGCCGCCGACAACTGCTCGGCGCTGAGCACCAGCGCCTGCTGGTCGAGCCGGCGCTGGGCGATGCGCTCGCGCTGCGCCAGCGCCTGTTCGTCGCGCTGCTGGCGGGTCTGCTCCAGCGCGCGCAGTTCGTTGTCGATGCCGTCCAGCAGCGCGCGCGCCTCGCCGAGCACGCGGTCGGTGCGAACGCGCTCGCTGAGCGCGGCCTGGTGCTCGGCCTCCAGCGCCAGCACCGGCGAATCGCCCTCGTTCAACTGCGCGCTGAGTTCGCCCAGGCGCGCGTCCAACTGGCCGCGCTGGTTGCCCATGCGCTCCAGCGCCTGGCTCAGCGAGGCGATCTGGGTGCGCTGCGATTCCAGGGTCAGGGCCAGCGCATGCGCGGCCTCGCGTACCCGCCGCGCGGCGTCGCGGGCCAGGTCGCGCGCCTCGGTGAGCTGGCGGCGCTCGCTTTCCAGCGCGTGCCGCACCGATTCCAGGTCGCCCATGCTGGTGACCGCGTCCTCCAGCTTGGAGCGCGCCTCGCGCGCCTGCTCGCGGCTGCTGTCGAGGGTTTCCAGCAACTGCGCGACCTCCAGCTCGATGCGCTCGATGCGGGTGCGCGCGGCGTCGACCTTGCCCTGCTGGCTCTGCAACTGCCCGGCCAGTTCGGAGGCGCTGCGGTGCGCCTGGTACAACTGGCGCTGCGCGTCCTCGCGCTGCTGCTCGCCGGCCAGCAATTGCGCACGCAGCTCACCCAGGCGGTGCTCGAGGTCGGCCTCGCGGTCCTGCAGCGTCTCGATCTGGCCGCGCAGGCTCTGGATCTCGCGCTCGCGCAGCAGCGCGCCCTGCTTGGCCGCGCCGGAGCGCGACACCCGCAGCCAGCCCTGGCCCAGGCGCGCACCGTCGCGGGTGACGATGGAATCGCCCTCGCCCAGCTGCGGCAGCAGGGCGCGCGCGGCGGCCAGGTCCTCGGCCGCATGCAGCCGCGCCAGCAGCCGGCGGATCGCGATCGGCCCCTGCACCTTGGCCGCGAGCGAGGTCGGCGCGAAGCTCTCGGCCGCCTCGGCGCCGCTGACCAGGGCGATGCGGCCTTCGCCGAGTTCGCCCAGGGCGTCGACCAGGGTTTCCGGCGCCTCCACCAGCACGCCTTCGATCAACTGCCCGAGCGCGCCTTCGACCGCGTTCTCCCAGCCGCTCTCCACGCTGAGCCGCTCGCCGACGCGCGCTGCCGAATCCAGCCCGTGCGCCTGCAGCCAGGCCACCGCCGCACCCTGCTCCTGGCCGAGCGCGGCCTGCTGCAGGGTTTCCAGCGACGACAGCCGGCCGCGCGCGGCCTGCGCCTGCTTGCGCACGTCGGCCAGTTCGGCCTGCGCGGTGCGCTGCTGGTCCTGCAACGCCGCCACCGCCTGCTTGCGCGCCTCGACCTGCTCGGTCAGGCCGTCCAGCGCGGCGCGCTGGGTCTCGTGCTGCAGTTCCAGTTGCGCGAAGGCCTCGGCCAGCGCGTCCAGGTCCAGCCCGGCGCGCTCGGCCAGCAGCGCCTCGCGGCGGCGCTCGGCCTCCAGCGACTGCCGGTCCAGGTAATCGACGCGGGTGCGCTCCACTTCGCCGGCGCGCGAGGCTTCGGCGGTGTTGCGCTGGTGCGATTCCCAGCGCTGCTGCCAGTCGGCCAGGCGCGCCTCGGCCTCGCGCAGCGCTTCCTGCTTGTATTCGTTGTCTTCCTGCAACTGCTCCAGCTGCGGGCCGGCCACGTCCACCGACTCGCGCAGCAGCGCCAGCTTGGCTTCGTCGGTGCCGATGTGCTGGCCGAGCTCGGCCAGCGCCAGTTGCGTCTCGTCGCGCGCCTTGTGCAGGCGCTGCGACAGGTCGCGCTGGTGCTGGATCTGCTGCTCGATCCGGGCCAGGGTGCTGCCGACCTTGTAGACCTCGGCCTGCGCGGTGCTCAGCGCTTCGGCGGCCTCCTCGCGGCGCACGCGGCCGGTCTCGATGCGCGCTTCGGCATCGCGCTGCTCGGCGATCAGCTGCTGCAGGCGGGTCTCTTCCTGGCCCAGGGCCTCGCGCAGGCCCTGCAGGCGCCCGTCCAGGCCGCGGTATTCCAGCGCCTTCCACTGCGCGTCCTTGATCCGCCGTTCTTCCTGCAGCGCCTGGTACTGCTCGGCCTGGCGCGCCTGGCGCTTGAGGTGCTCGAGCTGCTTGCCGATTTCCTCGCGCAGGTCGCCCAGGCGCTCCAGGTTCTCGCGGGTGTGGCGGATGCGGGTCTCGGTCTCCTTGCGCCGCTCCTTGTACTTGGAGATGCCGGCGGCCTCCTCCAGGTACACGCGCAGGTCCTCCGGGCGCGCCTCGATGATCTGGCTGATCATGCCCTGCTCGATGATCGAGTAGCTGCGCGGGCCCAGGCCGGTGCCCAGGAACAGGTCGGTGATGTCGCGGCGCCGGCACTTGGTGCCGTTGAGGTAGTAGCTGCTGCTGCCGTCGCGGCTGACCTGGCGCTTGACCGAGATCTCGTTGAAGGAGGCGTACTCGCCGGCGATGGTGTGGTCGGTGTTGTCGAAGATCAGCTCCACCGTGGCCTGCGACACCGGCTTGCGCGCCGAGGAACCGGAGAAGATCACGTCGGTCAGCGAATCGCCGCGCAGGCGGCTGGCCGAACTTTCGCCCATCACCCAGCGCACCGCGTCGATGATGTTCGACTTGCCGCAGCCGTTCGGACCAACGATGCCGGTCATGTTGGTCGGCAGGTGCAGCGTGGTCGGATCGACGAAGGACTTGAAGCCGGACAGCTTGATGGTCGACAGGCGCATGGTGCGGGCAATCCATGGCAGACGCCGCCGGCATTCCGAGCTGCGCTGCCGCTAGTGAAGATCCAGGTGAGGTCCTGCTTCCAACCCATTGATGCGGCTACATCGCTGGGCCGAAATCGGACGCGAGTCGCTGAGTATAGCGGCCCCTGCGCGACGCTGGGGCGGGGCACGCCGGGCAGCGGCAATGCGACGGCGATCGCACATGCAGGCGAGCGGCCCCGGCCGGCCGTGCCGGTCCGGGCCGCACGGCCCGCCGATGGCGGCGCAGGCCGGCAAAAACGACACGGGCACCTTGCGGTGCCCGTGTCGGTACAGCGATGACGCCGCGATCAGGCGTCGGCTTCGACCACGACCTTGACCGTGGTTTCCACGTCGGCGTGCAGGCGCACCAGCACCTCGTACTCGCCGATGTTGCGGAACGCGCCTTCGCCCAGCACCACTTCGCCCTTCTCCAGCGGCAGGCCGGCGGCGGTGAAGGCCTCGGCGATGTCGCGCGGGCCGACCGAACCGTACAGCTTGCCTTCGGTGGAGGCGTTGGCCTTGACGGTCACGCTGGCGCCTTCCAGCTTGGCGGCGCGGCCTTCGGCGTCGTCGTGGATGGCCTTGGCCTTGGCTTCGTACTCGGCGCGCTTGGCTTCGAACTCGGCGATGTTGGCGGCGGTGGCCGGCACGGCCTTGCCCTGCGGCACCAGGTAGTTGCGGCCATAGCCCGGCTTGACGTCGACCTTGTCGCCGAGGCCGCCCAGGTTGGTCACTTTCTGCAGAAGAATCAGTTGCATGGTCTTGCTCCGTTATTCGTTAGCGCACGCCCGAAGGCGCCCGCAACGCTTGCTGTCCGAATAGGAGAAGCCGGGATTCGGGATTCGGGAATCGGGATTTGCGCCCGATCGGCACCGCACTCTTCAATCGCCAGACTTCGGTTGAGTGCCCGCACCGGCAGGTGCGGGCCATGTCGCTCCGGGAGACCCGGATCAGACGTCGTGGTTGTCCGTGTACGGGATCAGCGCCAGGAAACGCGCGCGCTTGACCGCCGTGGCCAGCTGACGCTGGTACTTGGACTTGGTGCCGGTCACGCGGCTCGGCACGATCTTGCCGTTCTCGGTGAGGTACTGGCGCAGGGTGTTGAGATCCTTGTAGTCGATCTCCTTGACGCCCTCGGCGGTGAACTTGCAGAACTTGCGACGACGGAAGAACTTGGACATGAGCGTGCTCCTTAGGCGGCTTCGGCGGCGTCGCCGTCGGTTTCGGTGGCGGCGGCGGGCGCATCGCCCTCTTCGTCGTCGCGACGACGGCGCTCACCGCGCTCGGGCTTGTCGGCCTTCTCGTCCTTGCTCTTCATGATCAGCGACTGCTCGGTGTCGGCGCCGTCGCGCTTGATCACCAGGTGGCGCAGCACCGCGTCGTTGAAGCGGAAGCTCTCGACCAGCTCGCTCAGCACGGCCTGGTCCACTTCGATGTTCAGCATGACGTAGTGGGCCTTCACCAGGTTCTGGATCGGGTACGCCAGCTGGCGGCGGCCCCAGTCTTCCAGACGGTGGATGGTGCCCTTGCCGTTCTCGACCAGCGACTTGTAGCGCTCGATCATGGCCGGGACCTGCTCGCTCTGGTCCGGGTGGACCAGGAACACGATTTCGTAATGACGACTCATGGTGTTTACCTTTCGGATGTGGCCTTGCGGCCGGACAGCCCCCCGCGGTGCGACGGCGGTGGGGCAAGGACTCCTGCCGGGAAGGCAGGAAGCCGCACATTATGGCGCAGAAGGGCCGCCGTGGACAAGCTGTCGGGTGGACGGCGCTGGATTGCTGTGACGCCGGGACCGGGGACCCGGGGCCCGGGATCCGGAAAAGCAAGGCCACCCGGCTTTTTTCATGGCGAGATGCCCGACCCACCGTTGCATTGGGGCAGATCGCACCGCTTTTCCCGGGTTCCCGGTCCCGGGCCCCGAGTCCCGGCTTCTCACCCCATATCGACGTGCAGCCGATGCTGTCCGCACTGCAGGCAACGGAACAGGCAGCCGACCAGCGCGCCGTCGCGGGAGATGCGGGCCAGCAGCCAGTCCGCATCGCGCGAGGTGACCTCGACGATATCGGGCATGACCTCCTCCAGGATCGGCGCGAGATCGTCGCGGCCGGCGTAGCCCAGGAAGGCGCAGGGCCGGTCGCAATGGCTCAGCCACACCGGCTGCTGCCACGCCGAATACCCAGGGGTGCGCGTGCAGATCTCCCGCAGCAGCGCAGCGTCGATGGCCGGCGGCGGGTCGTCCGGGTCGGGCGAGACGCCCTCGATCCCGGCCCAGTCGTTGAACTCGCCCTCGAAGCGCGCCGCGGCGCGGCCGTCGGCGATGCACCAGGGACACAGGTACCGTGGGCCATCGCCGGCACAATAGAACGGCCCCTGGTAGCGCCATGCGCGGGCGTCGCCACAACAGTCGCACACGCCGGCTTCCTGCGCGAAGCACAGCGCATAGGCGTTGGGGTGATGCAGAAACTGAGGCAGCTGCATGCGAAAACCGCGCCGCCCCACCCTGCGCCCTCCCGGAGGAGGCCGCCTGGCCGCCGCGGCGACGCTCAGGGCACGGTGGCGTGCGTGGCGTCGGTGGTGAAGCTCTCGCCACAGCCGCACTCGGCGGTGGCGTTGGGATTGCGGAACACGAAGGTCTCGCCCAGGCCCTGCTTGGCGAAGTCGATCTCGGTGCCGTCCACCAGCGGCAGGCTGGTCGCGTCCACGTAGATGCGCACGCCGTCCTGCTCGAACACGGCATCGTCCGGACGCGCCTCGCGCGCCAGGTCGGTGACGTGGCCCCAACCCGAACAGCCGGTGCGCTCGACGCCGAAGCGCAGTCCCAGCGCACCCGGCGTCTGCGCGACGAAGCGCTGCACGCGGGCATGGGCGACGGGGGTGAGATGGACGGCCATGGGGAGAACTCCGGCGACTGCGAACGGACATTATAGGGAGGAAGGCGGCCGATCGCCGCCACGCCTCGCAAGCGCTGCGCTCGAGCCAGTACACTTGCCCCTTCCATATCGAGTCGCTGCGGCGAGGATTCAAGTCATGACGGTGGTGAGCGTTGCACATGCGCTGGCCGGGAAGATCCCGGAAGGCGGAGAAGTCACGGTACGGGGATGGGTGCGCACGCTGCGCGGATCTGCCGGGCTGGCTTTCATCAACGTGACCGACGGCTCCTGCTTCGCCCCGATCCAGGTGGTGGCGACCGATGCGCTGCCCAACTTCGACGAGGTCAAGCGGCTCACCGGCAGCTGCTCGCTGATCGCCAAGGGCGTGCTGGTGAAGTCGCAGGGCAAGGGCCAGTCGTACGAGATCCAGGCCAGCGCGATCGAGGTGGTCGGCTGGGTCGAGGATCCGCTGACCTACCCGATCCAGCCCAAGCCGATGTCGCCGGAGTTCCTGCGCGAGGTCGCGCACCTGCGCCCGCGCACCAACCTGTTCGGCGCGGTGACGCGCATCCGCAACTGCCTGGCGCAGGCGGTGCACCGCTATTTCCACCAGAACGGCTACAACTGGATCAGCACGCCGATCATCACCACCTCCGACGCCGAAGGCGCCGGGCAGATGTTCCGCGTCTCCACCCTGGACCTGGCCAACCTGCCGCGCGACGCGCAGGGCCAGGTCGACTTCGGCCGCGACTTCTTCGGCAAGGAAACCTTCCTGACCGTGTCCGGCCAGCTCAACGTCGAGGCCTACTGCCTGGCGCTGAGCAAGGTCTACACCTTCGGCCCGACCTTCCGCGCCGAGAACAGCCACACCACTCGCCACCTGGCCGAGTTCTGGATGATCGAGCCGGAGATCGCCTTCGCCGACCTGGCCGAGGACGCGCGGGTGGCCGAGGATTTCCTCAAATACCTGTTCCGCGCCGTGCTGGACGAGCGCGCCGACGACCTGGCGTTCATCGCCGAGCGCGTGGACAAGACTGCGATCAGCAAGCTGGAGACCTTCATCAACTCGCCGTTCGAGCGCATCGAGTACGGCGATGCGATCGGCCTGCTGCAGAAGTCCGGGCAGAAGTTCGAATTCCCGGTGGAATGGGGCCTGGACCTGCAGACCGAGCACGAGCGCTGGCTGACCGAGCAGCACGTCGGCCGCCCGGTGGTGGTGACCAACTACCCCGAGCACATCAAGGCGTTCTACATGCGCCTGAACGACGACGGCAAGACCGTCGCGGCGATGGACGTGCTGGCCCCCGGCATCGGCGAGATCATCGGCGGCAGCCAGCGCGAGGAGCGCCTGGACGTGCTCGACGCGCGCATGCTGCAGTTCGGCCTGGACCCGCAGCACTACGGCTGGTACCGCGATTTCCGCCGCTACGGCACGGTGCCGCACGCCGGCTTCGGCCTGGGCTTCGAGCGCCTGGTGGTCTACGTGTGCGGGCTGAGCAACATCCGCGACGCCATCCCCTACCCGCGCGCGCCGGGCAGCGCCGAGTTCTGAGGCGAACCGGGGAACGCCCGCCATGATCCTGTTCTTCGCGCTGTGCTTCGTCGGCGTGGCGATCGCCGGGGCCAGTGCGTTCCTGATCTTCTGGCCGCTGACCCTGGTGCACATCCGCGACCGCCATCCGCCGCTGGTGGCGGCGTTCGGGCCGGGCGCCTTCCTCAAGCCGGCGGCGCTGGGCTGGCTGCTGGCGCGGCGCTACCGCCCGCTCGGCGACCGCGGGCTGTCCGGGCTGGCGACGCCGGCCTGGCTGTCGCTGCTAACCATCTTCTTCGGCCTGGGCATGGCCGCCCTGCTCTGGCTGCTTTCCCTGGTGATCCCATGACTTCAGATTCTTCCACCCACGATCAGTGGTACCTGGCCAGCCTCGGCCGCCTGCTGGTGTGGGCGCGCCTGCGCGTGCGCGCCGCCGGCACCGCCGAGGTGCTGGACAGCGACGGCAACACGCTCAGCTACGACAGCGAGGACACCGCCCGCGCGGCGCTGTTCGACGCCGAGTTCGTCGCCTTCGACGGCCTGGACGAGGACGATGCGCGGGCGCGCGGCTTCTCGTTGGGCGAGGTGTCGCCGCCGCAGGCCGACGACGACGCCGGCCTGCGCGGGCGCATGACCCAGACCCTGGGTGCGCGCGCCTGAGCCGGCGATGCACGTCCCGCCCGCCTTCGCCGAAAGCGACCTGCACGCGCTCGATGCGCTGATCGCGGACAACCCGTTCGCCACCCTGGTCACCGTCGCCGACGGCCTGCCCTGCGCCACGCCGTTGCCGGTGCTGTACCGGCGCGACGGTGAGCGTATCCTGGTCGAAGGCCATTGGTCGCGGGCCAATCCGCAGGCGCGCCACGCCGGGCCGGCGCTGCTGCTCGTGCATGGCCCGCACGCCTACGTCTCGCCAAGCTGGTACCCGGACAAGGACGCGATGGCGCGGGTGCCGACCTGGAACTACGCCACCGCGCAGTTGCACGGGCAGTTGCATCCCAGCGACGACGAAGCGCTGCTGGCCGACGTGGTGGCGCGGTTGAGCGAACAGCACGAGCGCGCCATCGGCAGCGATTGGCGCTACGAGCCGGACAACACGGCGCACCGGCGCCAGTTGCGCGGCATCGTCGGCTTCCGCTTCGAGGTCGAGCGGGTCGCGCTGAAGTTCAAGCTCAACCAGAACCACCCGCCGGCGAACCAGGCCGCGGTGCGCGAGGCGCTGCAGGCCCAGGCCGCGCCCGGTGCGCAGGCCGTCGCGGCGCTGATGCGCGCGCGACGCCCGGACTGAGCGGCGCGGCCGCGTTGCTCAGCCGCACCGGCTGTCGCGCTCGTGCTGGTCGCGATCGGCGCGGCGCGCGCTGGCCAGGCCCCCGTCCAGCGGCGACAAGCCCTCGCGGATCGCATAGCGGGTCAGTTGCGCGATGCCCTGCATGCCGAGCTTGAGCATGATGTGCTCGCGATGGGTGCCGATGGTCTTGACGCTGATGTCGGGCCATCGCTTCGCACTCGGCGCACAGTTGCGACAGGATGCCCGGCGCCGGCCAGCGTCTTGATCCAGATGTTCATCACATCACTCCTGGACGGACACGGCGGCCGGCGCCTGCGCGCGGCGGATTACGGGTTGGTGGGCGCACGCTCCAGCAGCCCGCTGTCCCGACGCATCCCGGCGGGGTCGATGACCTGCAGTTCGATGCGTCCGTCCGGCCTTGCGTGCAAGGTGAGCTGCCCCCCGCTCAGGCGATCGCAATAGCCGCCATGGGCGATATTCAACGAATACACCGCCGTTCCTTCACGCAGGCCGACGTAATACGCCTGCACTCCGCACTCGCGTGGCGCGCCGTAGCGCAGTCGCACCGTGGGATTGCCGGGCGCCTGCGGCGTCGCGGCGACGCTCAGTTCCACGACGACGTCCCTCTCGCCGCGCTCTGGGTGGACCATTCCGCGCCACGTACCCTGCAGCGGGCTGGGCTGGCCCGGGTCGGAATGCAGCACCACCGGCAGGTCCTTGCCGTCGACCGTCAGCCGCAGATCGTCGCCACTGCGCTGCACGCGCAATTGCTTGCCCATCTGCTTGTCGCAGTAGGCGCCACCGTTGATCGAGTCCAGCGCGAAGGCGCCATCCTGTTGTGACTTGACCAGCAACGTGCAGTTCAACGGCGGGCCGAACACCAGCCTGGCCTTGCCGTCGCGCTGAACCAGGCGCACCGACGCCAGGCGCTGCGGGTCCAGCGTCAGGGTGCCGTTCCAATCGCCAGTCGGGAGCGCCTCGGCGCTGGCCGCTGCGGCAGACGTGGGCGCCTGCGGCGCGGCGCCGGCAGCGGACGGCAAGGCCAGGCACAGCGCCAGCCAGAGCGGGAAACGCGCAACACCACACGAACGGATACGCATGCGACTCTCCTGTTGGGATAC
Organism: Xanthomonas sacchari; assembly: GCF_024266585.1. Lineage (NCBI taxonomy): Bacteria > Pseudomonadati > Pseudomonadota > Gammaproteobacteria > Lysobacterales > Lysobacteraceae > Xanthomonas > Xanthomonas sacchari. The sequence goes on along the minus strand of NZ_CP100647.1, from coordinate 2,445,704 downwards.
GAAAGGGAAAACGAACGGCGCGGTCAGGACAGACCGAACCAGAGCAGCGCCGACACGGCCGCCACCAGGCACAGTACGGCAAGCAACCATAGTGCCCGCCGCCGGCGCCGGCGCAACCGCTGCGTGCGGGCCAGCGAGCGCAGGTCGATGTGCAGTTCTCGGCACCACAGGTCGGTGTCGTGCCGCGACAGCAGCAAGCCGTGTCTAGGCATGGGCCGTCTCCTTGGCGGGATCGTGCGGGGCGACCGGTTCGGACAGGTGCCACAGCTTCAGCCGCTGCCCGTCGAACAGCACCTCGCCGACCGGGGTATGGGTGCCGCGGAACAGGATCTGCAGGCGCTGGCCGGGCCGGCGAGGCCGGCGCGGCGCCACCTGCAGCGCCAGGCGCGGCGCCCCGTCCGGCAGCTCCACCACGTCCAGTTCCAGGTCGAACGACAGGGCCAGTTCGCCGATCTGCGGCAACTGCCAGGCGTGCAGTCCCCACAACGGGATCTGCAACGCCGGCAGCTCGGCCTCCTCCGCCACCCCCTGCACGGTTTCGGCCGCACCGAGACGTGGTACTTGGCCGAGTTGTCGGAGCTGCGCGTGTTCTCCTTGCTGGTGGCGACCGAGCCCTGGAAATGCACCTTGGCCTTGAACAGGCCGAAGCCGTGTTCCACATCCGCCGACAGCGACGCCGAGGCATCGGTCTTTTCCTTCGCGGAGAAGGACGACTTCACCTCCATGTCGAAGGTGATGTCCACGGTCTGGATGCTCAGGCTGGGCACGTTGACGATGGCCAGCAGCGGCACTTCCAGTTCGCCCGGTGTGGGCGTGGAGGAAGTCTGCGCAGCGGCGCGCGTCGGCGGGATCGGCAAAAGTCCGATCCGGCACTGCCTGCGTCCCGAGACGCCGCGGGACCTCGCACGCCGGGCGTGCAGGCGGCAGCGAACCGGGCCGCGCGCCGGCCGCGGGCTTCTGGGATAATGCCCGGCTATGAGCAAGATCGAACAACTGCTGGACAACAACCGCTCCTGGTCCGAACGCATCAACCGCGAGGATCCCGAGTTCTTCAGCCGCCTGTCCAAGCAGCAGACCCCGGAGTACCTGTGGATCGGCTGCTCCGACTCGCGGGTGCCGGCGAACCAGATCATCGACATGGCGCCGGGCGAGGTGTTCGTCCACCGCAACATCGCCAACGTGGTCGTGCACACCGACCTGAATTGCCTGTCGGTGATCCAGTTCGCGGTCGAGGTGCTGAAGGTACGGCACATCCTGGTGGTCGGCCACTACGGCTGCGGCGGCGTGCACGCGGGCCTGACCCGCGCGCGGCTGGGCCTGGTCGACAACTGGATCCGCCACGTCACCGACGTGGCCGAGAAGCACGAGCAGTGCCTGCAGCAGGCCGGCGACCTCAGCCTGCAGCACGCGCGCCTGTGCGAGCTCAACGTGCTGGAGCAGGTGGTCAACGTCAGCCGCACCTCGATCGTGCGCGACGCCTGGACGCGCGGCCAGGAACTCACCGTGCACGGCTGGGTGTACAGCCTGCGCGACGGCCGCGTGCACGACCTGGGCATGGCGCTGGAGCGCATCGAGGACCTGGCGCCGCGCTACGATGCCGCCCTGGCGCGCATCCGCCAGGACCGCGAGGACCGCTGAGCGGCGCGCCGCTCGGCCATTTCCGCCCAAGGATCCGCATGCTCCCCGGCCCCCTCAACCTGCACGCCTGGATCGACGCCCACCGGCATCTGCTGAAGCCGCCGGTGGGCAACAAGTGCATCCACGCCGGCGACTTCATCGTGATGGTGGTCGGCGGGCCGAACGCGCGCAGCGACTACCACTACGACGAAGGCCCGGAGTGGTTCTACCAGCTCGAAGGCGAGATGGTGCTGAAGATCCAGGAGGACGGCGCGGTGCGCGAGATCCCGATCCGCGCCGGCGAGACCTTCCTGCTGCCGCCCAAGGTGCCGCATTCGCCGCAGCGCGGGCCCGACTCGGTGGGCCTGGTGATCGAGCGGCAGCGCCTGCCGCACGAGCAGGACGGCCTGCTGTGGTTCTGCGAGCGCTGCAACCATCTGCTGTACGAAGCCTACTTCCCGCTGCAGGACATCGAGAGCGACTTCCCCCCGGTGTTCGCGCGGTTCTACGCGTCCGAATCGCTGCGCACCTGCGGCCGCTGCGGCCACGTGCATCCGCTGCCGGCGGCTGCCGCCGCGCCGTGACCGCCCTGCGCCCGCGCCGTTCCGGTTGGCGATGCTGCGCAGCCTGATCGCGCTCAAGCCGCGCGACGTGCCGGTGCGCGTGGCCCTGCGCAACACCGCCGCGGTGGTCGCGCCGCTGGCGCTGGGCGTGGCCGCCGGCCATGCCGAGCTGGGCCTGGCGGTGTCCACCGGCGCGCTCAACACCATGTTCTCCGACCAGCCCGGCCCGTACCGGGCGCGGATGCAGCGCATGCTGATGGCGGCGCTGGCGGCGGGCATGGCCGCGTTGCTGGGGATGCTGATCGGCGCGCACACGCTGGCGCTGGCGCTTTGCGCCCTGCTGCTCGGCCTGGGCGGCGGCCTGCTGGTGGCGCTGGGTCCGGTGGCGGCGCGGGTCGGGCTGACCAGCATGATCCTGCTGGTGGTCAGCGCCGACGTGCGCCTGCCGCCGTGGCAGAGCGTCGGCGTGGCTACGCTGATCTTCGCCGGCGGCGTGCTGCAGATGCTGATGGCACTGGCGGCCTGGCCGCTGCAGCGCTACCGCCCCGAGCGCTTCGCCCTGGCCGATCTGATGCGGCAACTGGCCGGCATCGCCCGCCAGCGCCCCGGCGCGACCGCGGCGCCGCCGGCCACCGAGGCGGTGCTCGAGGCGATGGTGATGCTGCACGGCGAACACCGCTCGCGCGGACGTGCGGTGCAGGCGTTCCGGGTCATCGCCGAACTGTGCGAACGCGCGCGGCTGGAGCTGCTGACCCTGGCCGACCTGCACGGACGCCTGGAGGCGACATCGCCCGCGCGCTTGCCGATCGAACGCGTGCTCGAACGCAGCGCGGTGGTGCTGGACCAGCTCGCGCACGCGCTGGACAGCGCCGAGGATCCGGATGCGGCCACTGCGTCGATGACCGGGTTCGACGACCTGGTCGACGCGCTGGCGCAGGTGCAGGCGCAGACCGAGGACACCCGCGAACGGCGCCTGCTGCGCATCGCCGTGGCCCGCGCGCAAGGCCTGGGCGGCCAGTTGCGCGCGTTGGTGCGCAACAGCCGCTGGGCCAGCAGCCGCGGCGAGATCCAGGCCGAGCTGGCCGAGGCGCGGCTGCCGGCGGCGCTGCGACCGTTGGCGCCGCTGCAGACCCTGCGGGCGAACCTGAACCTGTCCTCGGTGGCGTTCCGCCATGCGCTGCGCTGCGGCGTGTGCCTGGCCCTGGCGGTGCTGTTCGCCCGCTGGCAGGCGATTCCGCATGGCTACTGGATCCCGATGACCACCGCGATCGTGCTCAAGCCGGATTTCGGCGGCACCCTCAGCTTCGGCGCGCTGCGCGTGGCCGGCACCTTCGCCGGGCTGCTGCTGGCCACCATGCTGGCGCACTTCGTGATGGACGGGGCGGTGGTGCGGCTGCTGTTGCTGACCGTGTTCTGCCTGGGCTTCCGCCTGCTGACCCAGGTCAACTATGGGCTCGGCGTGGCCAGCCTGACCGGCATGCTGGTGCTGTTGCTGTCGTTCGAGGGCATGGCCCCGGGCGAGGCGATCGGCGAGCGCATCCAGGCCACCGTGCTCGGCAGCGCGCTGGCGCTGGCCGCCTACGCGCTGTGGCCGACCTGGGAACGTAAGCACATCCGCGCCATCCTGGCGCAGTTGCTGCTGGCCTATCGCGACCATCTCGACGCGGTGCTGGAGGGCCGCCTGCAGGCGCTGCCGGACACCCGCGCGGCCTCGCGCACCGCGCGCACCAACGCGCAGGCCTCGATCGAACGCCTGCGCGGCGAGCCGCGGCGCAGGCGCAACCTGCGCGAACTGACCCTGGCCGAATCGGTGCTGGCCAACGGCAACCGGCTGATCCGCGCCTCGCTGGCGCTGGAGGCGGTGCTGCGCGATGCGCCGCCGCTGCCACCGCTGCCGGAACTGCAGCAGTTCCGGCAGCAGGCGCATGCCGCGCTGACCGAGCTGGCCGAGGGCCTGCGCACCGGCACGCCGCCACCGCAGGCCAGCCTGCGCGCCGCCGAGCGGCGCCTGGCCGAGGCGCTGGCCGCGCAACCGCAGGACGGCAGCGATGGCGGCGCGCTGGCCGCGCTGGCCGACACCAGCGACCGCGTCGCCGACAGCATCGGCACCCTCACCCACCTGGTCCGCAGCGCACTGCTGCCGGCCGCGGCCGCCGCCAAGGAGCCGCCGCCGGCGACCGCGCACCGCAGCGGATGAACGCGCTGCCGCGGCGCGCCGGCCGCGCAGGCAGCGCCGGACAGGCCCGCGCGGCATGGCCCCGCGCCATGCCGCCGCGCACTCACCTCACGCCTTTCCATACGCTCTAGACTTTCGCCTTGCTTCCCGGAACCCAATGCCGATGAACGAGATCCTGTCCCGCCAGCACGCCATCGCCCTCGACGCCGCCGATCCGCTGCGGGCCCTGCGCCAGGAATTCCTGTTCCCGCAGCACCAGGGCGCCGACCAGGCCTACTTCGTCGGCAACTCGTTGGGCCTGCAGCCGCGCGGCGCGCGCGCCGCGGTGCAGGAGGTGCTGGACAAGTGGTCGTCGCTGGCGGTGGAAGGCCATTTCAACGGCGACACCCAGTGGATGACCTACCACGAGCTGCTGGCCGCGCCGCTGGCGCGCCTGGTCGGCGCGCACCCGCACGAAGTGGTGGCGATGAACACGCTGACGGTGAACCTGCACCTGCTGATGGTCAGCTTCTACCGGCCCACCCGCGAGCGGCCGGCGATCCTGATCGAGGCCGGCGCGTTCCCCTCCGACCAGCACGCGGTGGCCTCGCAGATCCGCTTCCACGGCTTCGACCCGGCCGCCGACCTGATCGAAGTGCAGCCCGACGGCGCCGACGGCACCGTGTCGCTGGCGGCGATCGAGCGCGCCATCGCCGAGCACGGCCCGCGCCTGGCGCTGGTGCTGTGGCCGGGCGTGCAGTACCGCACCGGCCAGGCCTTCGACCTGGCCTCGGTGGCGCGGCTGGCGCGCGCGGCCGGCGCCGCGGTCGGCTTCGACCTGGCCCACGCCATCGGCAACGTGCCGCTGCACCTGCACGACGCCGCCCCGGACTTCGCCGTGTGGTGCCACTACAAGTACCTCAACGCCGGCCCCGGCGCGGTCGCCGGCGCCTTCGTGCACGAGCGCCACGGCCACGGCGACACCCCGCGCTTCGCCGGCTGGTGGGGCCACGACAAGCGCACCCGCTTCCGCATGGCGCCCGAGTTCGTCGCCGCGCCCGGCGCCGACGGCTGGCAGCTGAGCAATCCGCCGATCCTGAGCATGGCGCCGCTGCGCGCCTCGCTGGACCTGTTCGAGCGCGCCGGGCTGGACGCGCTGCGGCAGAAGTCGCAGCAGCTCACCGGCTACCTGGAGACGCTGATCCGCGCCCGCCTGGCCGACACCCTGCAGATCATCACTCCGTCCGACCCGGCGCAACGCGGCTGCCAGCTGTCGCTGCGCGTGGCCGGCGGCCGCGCGCGCGGCCGGGCGCTGTTCGAGTACCTGCAATCGGTCGGCGTGCTCGGCGACTGGCGCGAGCCGGACGTGATCCGGATCAGCCCGGTGCCGCTGTACAACCGCTACCGCGACGTCTACCGCTTCGTCGAGGAAGTGGAAACCTGGGCCGGCGTCTGACCCGCCTCTCTCGCGCGGCCAGCGGCTGCGCCTTCCGGACACCCCATTGAACGCATCCCCCCGCAGCATCACCCTGATCGGCGCCGGCCTGGCCGGCTCCCTGCTCGCCATCCTGCTGTCGCGCCAGGGCTGGCAGGTCACCGTCTATGAACGCCGCGGCGATCCGCGCGTGCACGATTACGAGCGCGGCCGCTCGATCAACCTGGCCCTGGCCGAACGCGGCCTGCACGTGCTGCGCCAGGCCGGCGCCGATACCGCGGTGATGGCCAAGGCGGTGATGATGCGCGGACGCATGGTGCACTTCCCGGACGGCCAGCAGCAGCTGCAACGCTATGGCCGCGACGACAGCGAGGTGATCTGGTCGGTGCACCGCAACGATCTCAACATCACCCTGCTGCAACTGGCCGAGCAGGCCGGCGCGCGCATCCACTTCTACCGACGCCTGCACACGGTCGACTTCGACGCCGGCTATGCGCGTTTCATCGACGACCGCGACGACCAGCCGCACGACATCCGCTTCGACAGCATGATCGGCGCCGACGGCGCCGGCTCGGCGCTGCGCGCGGCGATGCAGCGCAAGGCGCCGATGGCCGAGCACATCGAGTTCCTCGACCACTCCTACAAGGAACTGGAGATCCCGCCGGGCGCCGACGGCGGCTTCCGCATCGAGCCCAACGCCCTGCACATCTGGCCGCGCGGGCACTACATGTGCATCGCCCTGCCCAACCACGAAGGCACCTTCACCGTCACCCTGTTCCTGCCCAACAACGGCGAGCCCAGCTTCGCCACCGTACGCAACGGCGAGGAAGCGCTGGCGCTGTTCGCGCGCGATTTCGCCGATGCGCTGCCGCTGATGCCGCAACTGGCCGAGCACTGGGAACAGCATCCACCCGGCCTGCTCGGCACGCTGCGGCTGGAGCGCTGGCACCTGGACGGCCGCGCGGTGCTGCTGGGCGACGCCGCGCACGCGATGGTGCCGTTCCACGGGCAAGGCATGAACTGCGCGTTCGAGGATTGCGCGGCGCTGGCCGCGCACCTGCAGCGCGAGCCGGACCTGGCCCGCGCCTATGCCGCCTTCGAGGCCGAGCGCAAACCCAATGCGGGGGCGATCCAGCAGATGGCGCTGGAGAACTACGTGGAAATGCGCGACCGCGTCGGCGACGCCGGTTTCCTGCTGCAGCGCGAACTCGGCCAGGCGCTGCAGGCGCGGCATCCGACCCGCTTCGTCCCGCACTACACCATGGTCACCTTCCTACGCACGCCGTACGCGCAGGCACTGCAACGCAGCGAGGTGCAGCGCGACATCCTGGTCGAGGCCACGCAGGGCCATAGCGACCTGTCGCGGATCGACTGGACCTCGCTGGAGCGGATCGTGCATGCGCGGCTGACGCCGCTGGAGGGGGCGCATTGATCCGGCGTACCCTATCGGGACACTCCGTCTTCTGTAGGAGCGGCGCTACGTGGCCTCGGGCCATCAGCCGCGACGGACATTCCCGGTAATGCCCGTCGCGACTGAAGCCGATCCTACACAAGCACGCCACGTTCCGCGCCTCTCCGGCCTTGCCCGCACCATTCGACCCTGCATGCCCGACAGCTTCCTCTTCTACGACCTGGAAACCTTCGGCGCCGATCCGCGGCGCACGCGCATCGCGCAGTTCGCCGCGGTGCGCACCGACGCCGAACTGAACGTGATCGAGGAACCGATCAGTTTCTTCGTCAAGCCCGCCGACGACCTGCTGCCCTCGCCGGTCGCCACCCTGATCACCGGCATCGCCCCGCAGCAGGCATTGCGCGAAGGCGTCAGCGAAGCCGAGGCGTTCGCGCGCATCGCCGAGCAGATGGCGCGGCCGCAGACCTGCACGCTGGGCTACAACTCGCTGCGCTTCGACGACGAGTTCGTGCGCCACGGGCTGTTCCGCAATTTCCACGATCCCTACGAACGCGAGTGGCGCAACGGCAACTCGCGCTGGGACCTGCTGGACATGCTGCGGCTGATGCACGCGCTGCGCCCGGAAGGCATCGTCTGGCCGCAGCGCGAGGACGGCGCCACCTCGTTCAAGCTGGAGCAGCTGGCATTGGCCAACGGCGTGCGCGACGGCGATGCGCACGAGGCGCTGTCCGACGTCTACGCCACCATCGGCATGGCCCGGCATTTCCGCCGCAGCCAGCCGCGGCTGTGGGAGTACGCGCTGAAGCTGCGCGACAAGCGCTTCTGCGGCAACCTGCTCGACGCGGTGGCGATGCAGCCGGTGCTGCACGTGTCGATGCGCTATCCGGCCGCGCGCCTGTGCGCGGCGCCGGTGCTGCCGCTGGCACGGCACCCACGCATCGACAGCCGGGTGCTGGTGTTCGACCTGGAAGGCGACATCGAGCCGCTGCTGCGCTATACGCCGGAACAGATCGCCGACCGCCTGTACACCCCGCAGGCCGATCTGCCCGAGGGCGAACAGCGCATCCCGCTCAAGGAAGTGCATCTGAACAAGGCGCCGGCGCTGGTCGCCTGGGCGCACCTGCGCGAGGCGGATTTCGCCCGGCTGCGGCTGGACCCGGCGCAACTGCTGGCCAAGGCCGCGCGCCTGCGCGAGGCCGGCCCGGCGCTGGCGGAGAAGGTGCGGCGGGTGTTCGCCAGCGAGCGCGCCGCGGTGCCGGCCGATGTCGACGCCTCGCTGTACGACGGCTTTTTGGCCGATGGCGACAAGCGCGCGATGGCGCAGGTCCGCGCCACTCCACCGGCGCAGCTGGCCGCGCTGGAAGGACAGTTCCGCGATCGGCGCCTGCCCGAACTGCTGTTCCGCTACCGCGCGCGCAACTGGCCGCAGAGCCTGTCCATCGCCGAGCAGGCGCGCTGGGACGACTACCGGCGGCAGCGCCTGCAGCAGGACAGCGGCCTGTCCGAACTGAGCTTCGACGCCTTCCACGCGGAGCTGGCCGGTTTACGCTTGGCTCACCCGCAGGATGCTACCAAGCAAGCCCTGCTCGACCAGTTGGCCGCCTGGGGCCACGACCTGCAACGCAGCCTATGACCAGCTATTTCAGCGATGCCAGCTTCAAGTTCCTGCGTGCCCTGGCGCGGCACAACGACAAGGCCTGGTTCAACGCCAACCGGCACAAGTACGAAGAGCACGTGCGGCAGCCGTTCCTGCGCCTGATCACCGATCTGCAGCCGGACCTGGCGCAGGTCAGCGAACATTTCCGTGCCGATCCGCGCGGCGTCGGCGGCTCGCTGTTCCGCATCCACCGCGACGCGCGCTTCTCCCACGACAAGTCGCCGTACAAGACCTGGCAGGGCGCGCGCCTGTTCCACGAGCGGCGCAAGCAGGTGCCGGCGCCGTCGTTCTACATCCACCTGCAACCGGGCGAAAGCTTCGTCGGCGCCGGGCTGTGGCATCCGGAGCCGGACACGCAGCGCAAGGTGCGCCAGTTCATCTTCGACAATCCCGGCAGCTGGAAGGCCGCCGCGCACGCGCCGGCGCTGCGCCGCCGCTTCGACTTCGAGGAAAGCGAGATGCTGGTGCGGCCGCCGCGCGGCTTCCCGGCCGACTTCGAATGCATCGACGACCTCAAGCACAAGAACTGGGTATTCTGGCGCCAGCTCGACGATGCGACCATGACCGGCCCGCGGCTGCGCACGCAGATCGCCGCCGACCTGCAGACGCTGGGCCCGTTCGTGGACTACCTGTGCGCGGCACTGGACCTGGAATTCTAGAACGGCAGCGTTTTTCCGTAGGAGCGGCTTCAGCCACGACAGGCATTCCCGTCAACGTCCGTCGCGGCTGAAGCCGCTCCTACGCGACCTGAGGACATCCCATGAAGAAATGGCTGGCATTGCTGTTCCTCGCCCTGTTCGCCCTCGGCGGCTACGTCGTCGCCGGGCCATACCTGGCCATCCGCGGCATCGACCAGGCGCTGCGCGAACGCGATGCCGCGGCGCTGGAGCGCTACGTCGACTTCCCGACCCTGCGGGTCAACCTCAAGGCCCAGGTGGACGATGCGCTGGTGCGCCGCGCCGGTCCCGACCTGCAGTCCAGCCTGTTCGGCGGCGCGCTGCTGTCGCTGGCCGGCGGCCTCGGTGGGATGAGCGTGGACGCGCTGGTCACCCCGACCGGCATCGGCGCGCTGATGCAGGGCGACGTGTTGTGGAAACGCGCCAGCGGCGACACCGTCGGCGGCGATACCTACGCCGCGCCGCGCCCGCCGCAACCGTTGCACCAGGCCGAACATCGCTTCGAATCGACCACGCGCTTCGTCGCCACCGTGCATGCCGCCGACGGCACCGCCGTGCCCTTCGTGTTCACCCGCGAGGGCCTGCACTGGAAGCTCAGCAACATCCTGTTGCCGCTGTAGGCGATGGCGGGCGGCACAAGGCATCTCGGCTGAACGCCCGAGGTGACGTCAGAGCGCGAGCACGCGACGCCCTCCTGTGGCGATGACGTTCAGAGCACCTGCAACAATCCGTTTTTGCCAAGCATCCGCCTGTCTCGTAGGAGCGGCTTCAGCCGCGACCGGGCTTTCCCTGCAAGGCGGTCGCGGCTGAAGCCGCTCCTACGCGGGTGCCCTGGCGTGATCGGGGCTCCGTTCCGTCGCGACGATCGAAGGGCCGATGTTTCCCCAGGCAGCATGCAGTCGGGACTGAAGTCCCTCCCACAGGAGGCACAGGCCATCGGCCGCGATACGCCGTCCTGCCCAGATGGGTCAACCGGTCACTGGACGCATAGTTGCGCATCGTGCCGCTCTGCGTGCCGCAGGCGCCACGTCGATCGGCGGGTGAGCAAGCCGGTGGCGGCGATGGCAACCGAAACGGCACGAGGGAGTGCACGCGCACAACGCAGCGCACCGGCACGCCGGCCCTCGGGGACACCATGACCCGATGTCGCCAGCCAGGCCCCGCCTAGCGCGGCGCGCCCGGCCCCGTCCTGCCCGCCATCGCCTGCTGCACGCGCCGGAACGGCGTGCGCAGTTGCCAGCGCGCCGACCACGGCAGGCGCGCCAGGGCTGCGTGCGCGTCCAGCCCCGGCAGCGCGCCGGTCCAGGCGAACACCACGTGGTTGTCCATCTGCGGCTCGTCCAGGCGCAGCACGCGGCCGCCGAACAGCGCGCGCAGATGCGCCAGGTGGCGGCGCGTGTCGGTGTCGTACAGGTTCACCGCCAGCACCCCGCCCGGCGCCAGCGCCGCATGGCAGTCCTCGTAGAAACCGCGGCTGAGCAGCGCCGCCGGGATGCCGTCGGCGTCGTAGGCGTCGAGCAACAGCAAGTCGTAGCGATCGCGCCGTTGCGGCAGCAGCCGCGCGCCATCGCCGTGCACGGCCTCGAAGCGCGCGTCGTCGTCCGGGATGCGAAAGGCCGCGCGCAGGGCCAGCACGTCGGTATCGGCCTCGATCGCCTCGATCCGCGCCTGCGGCAGGTGCCGGTAGCAGAACTTGGCCTGCGAGCCGCCGCCGAGGCCGACGATGCCGATCCGCCGCGGGTCCGGGCGCAACAGCAGCGCGCCGAGCATGCTGCGGGTGTAGCCCACCTGCAGCACGTCCGGCCACCACGTGTACATGCGGCTCTGGGTCACCTCGCCCTTGAACTGCAGGCTGGTGTAGCGCCAACCGTGGCGCACGTAGGGCTGCCCCGGACGCAGCGCGGCGGGTGCGTCCGAACCTTGCCGCAACAGGCGGCGCAGTACCGTCCAGCGACCGCCGCCGGGCGTGTCGCTCACCGCGTGGCGATGTCGTTGGCGACCCCGTGCGGCACATGTCCGGCGGCGACGCGCTCGCGGGCGGCGCTGTCGATATTGTGCTGCGAATCGTCGAAGAAGATGTCCGCGCCGAACGCCTGCAGGAACGGGCCCTTGTGGCGGCCGCCGAGGAACAGCGCCTCGTCCAGGCGCACGCCCCATTCGCGAAGGGTGCGGATCACCCGTTCGTGCGCCGGCGCCGAGCGCGCGGTGACCAGCGCGGTGCGGATCGGCGAGGCCTCGCCGGCCGGGAACGCGGACTGCAGCGCATGCAGCGCCGACAGGAAGTTGCGGAACGGCCCGCCGGTCAGCGGCTCGCGCGCGTTCTCGCGTTCGTAGCGGCCGAACGCCTCCACGCCCTGTTCGCGCGAGAAGCGCTCGCCCTCGTCACCGAAGATCACCGCATCGCCGTCGAAGGCGATGCGCAGCTGGGTGGACAGGCGCCCGGCGTCGATCGCCCCGGCCGCCGCGGCCGCTTCCTGCGCATGCTCGCCGGGCGGCTTGGGCAGGATGGTCGCCGCGGCGATGCCGTGGCTGAGCGCGCGGCGCACCGACTCCGGGTTCGCCGACAGGAACAGGTCGGTGCCGAACGGCTTGACGTAGGGCCAGGTCGCCTCGCCGGAGGTGAAGGTGGCGCGGACGATGCCCAGGCCGTAGTGCTGGATCGAATTGAAGATGCGCAGCCCGGTGTCGGCGGAATTACGCGACAGCAGGATCACCTCCACCGGCGGCGTCTCCGGCGGCGTGCCCTGGTTCAGCGCCAGCAGCTTGCGCACCACCGGAAACGCCACCCCGGGCGCCAGCACATCGTCCTCGCGCTCGCGCTGGTACGCGCTGTACGCCTCCACCCCTTCGCGCTCGAACAGGGCATGGCCCTCTTCCAGATCGAACAGGGCGCGCGAGGTGACCGCGACGGTGAGCAGACGGGGGGAGTTGTCGGACATTGTTGGCGGGGAGTGGGGAATCGGGAATGGGGAATAGGTAAAAGCGGTTTGCAGGCGATGAATTTATCCAGGGAAAGGGTGTTATCAGGAAACCGCTCTTGCGATTCCCCATTCCCGATTCCCCACTCCCCGCCCCTACACCATGAATTGCTCGCTCAAGATCCGCTCCTCCAGATTGTGCTCCGGATCGAACAGCAGGGTGACCAGGCGGTCGCGGGATTCGCGGATGGTGACTTCGACCACGTCGCGGGTCTCGTGCGAGTCGGCGGTGACGCTGACCGGGCGCTTGTACGGGTCCAGCACGCGGAAGCGCACCTCGATGTCGGCCTTGAGGATCGCCCCGCGCCAGCGCCGCGGCCGGTACGGCGCGATCGGGGTCAGCGCCAGGGTGTGCGAGCCCAGCGGCAGGATCGGCCCGTGCGCGGAGGAGTTGTAGGCGGTGCTGCCGGCCGGGGTGGACACCAGCACGCCGTCGCAGATCAGTTCGTCGACCCGGGTCTGGCCGTTGAGGTCGATGCTCACATGCGCGGCCTGGCGGGTCTGCCGCAGCAGCGAGACCTCGTTGTAGGCCAGCGAGCCGGTGGTGGCGCCCGATTCGGTCTGCGCCAGCATCTCCAGCGGCCGCAGCTTGGCCGGCTCGGCCTGGGCCAGGCGCGCGACCAGGTCATCGTCGCGGAACTGGTTCATCAGGAAGCCGACCGTGCCCAGCTTCATGCCGAACACCGGCTTGCCCAGGCTGCCGTGGCGATGCAGGGTCTGCAGCATGAACCCGTCGCCGCCGAGCGCGCACAGCACATCGGCCTCGGCCGGCTCGCAATCGCCGTAGCGCGCGACCAACTGTTCGCGCGCCCGCTGCGACTCGGTGGTGACGCTGGCGAGGAAACAGATGCGGGGCGAGGACGGCATGGGCGCATTCATGGCCATGATCATACCTGCCTGGGGGGAAAGCCGGGATTCGGGAGTCGGGATTGGCAAAAGCGGGCAACGGGATCGGAAGGCACACAGAGAAATCGAGAAAGCGCTGCGCCGTTGCGAATCCCCACTCCCGACTCCCCAATCCCCCCACCACGACAGCCCCCTCGCCCATCCCACATTCCTCCCTGGAGGAAAGCCCCCCTTCTGTTAAGGGGGGCGCGGCGAAGCCGCGGGGGATAGGCAAGGTGGCCGTGCGGCGCCAACCGTTTGCGCCGCAAACGGTTGGGTCAGGCCCGCACGGGTCTGACCACGGGGCTACACCCCGTGCGCCGTCACCCCGTGCGCCGCCAGCTGGCCCAGCCGCTGCACCGCCACCGACACGGTCGGGTAGTCCAGCGTCTTCTGCGCGGCCAGTTCCTGCAGCATGTTCAACGTGAAGCGCAGGCTGCTGTCGTCGCGCTGCAGCCAATGCTGCACCTTGGCCTCGGCGCTACCGCCCGGCAGGCTCAACGCCTGGCCGGCCAGCGCGCTGTGGTGCTTGGCCAGTTCGTCGCGCAGCACGCCGCGGGCCACCGCATGCCAGCGGCCGTTGACCTCCAGCGCGTCGATCTGCTCGAACAGCCACGGCAACTGCAGCGCCTCGCCGAGGCGGAAGTGCACCTTCGACACCTCCACCGGCTTGAGCTTGCGGGTGCGCGCCATCTCGATGATGTCGAACGCCGGCTCCAGGAAGCGCAGTTCCGACAACTGCTGCGCCAGCGCCGGCGGCAGGCCCTTGTCCTGCCACTCCTGCACCAGCGCCTCGTAGCGCGGCCGCTGCGAATCGGGCAGCACGCCGGAGGCGACGCGGATGTCGTTGAACGGCTCGTAGTAGCGCTCCACCGCCGCGGTGATGCCCGGCATCGGGCCCGGACGGAACAGCAGCCAGCGCACGAAGGCGCGCTGCAGCGTCCAGATCACCTCCAGCGCGTCGATCTGCACCGACTCGGGCACCTTGCCGTCCAGCGCATCGATCTGCGTCCACAGCGCGCGCGCATCCAGCGTCTCGCGGCTGATGGTGTAGGCCTTGGCGACCTCGGCGATGCTGCGGCCGGTGTCTTCCTGCATGCGCATCAGGAAGGTGGCGCCCATGCGGTTGATGGTGGTGTTGGTCACCGCGGTGGCGATGATCTCGCGCTTGAGGCGGTGCCGCTCCATCGCATCGGCGTACTTCTTCTGCAGCGGCTTGGGGAAGTAGCGCTGCAGTTCCTTGGACAGGTACGGGTCCTCGGGAATGTCCGACTCCAGCAACTGCTGGAACGCCACCAGCTTGGAGTAGGACAGCAGCACCGCCAGCTCCGGCCGGGTCAGGCCCTGGCCGCGTGCCTTGCGCGCGGAGATCTCCGCGTCCGAGGGCAGGTATTCGATCTGCCGGTCGAGCAGGCCCTGCGCTTCCAGGGTGCGGATGAAGTGCTGCTTGGAGCCCAGGCGCTTGACGCTCATCCGCTCCATCAGGCTCAGCGCCTGGTTCTGGCGGATGTTGTCCCACAGGACCAGCTCGGCGACCTCGTCGGTCATCGACGCCAGCAGCTTGTTGCGCGCGTCCAGGGTCAGCTTCTTGGCCTGCACCACGTCGTTGAGCAGGATCTTGATGTTGACCTCGTGGTCGGAGGTGTCCACGCCGGCCGAGTTGTCGATGAAGTCGGTGTTGAGCAGCACGCCGGCCTGCGCGGCCTCGATGCGGCCCAGCTGGGTCAGGCCGAGGTTGCCGCCTTCGCCGACCACCTTGCAGCGCAGTTCGCCGCCGTTGACGCGCAGGCCGTTGTTGGCGCGGTCGCCGACGTCGCCGTGGGTCTCGCTGGCGGCCTTGACGTAGGTGCCGATGCCGCCGTTCCAGAACAGGTCCACCGGCGCCTTGAGGATGGCGTGCATCAGGTCGTTCGGCGAAAGCTGCTTGACCCCCGGCTCCAGGCCCAGCGCCTCGCGCACCGGCGCGCTGATCTCGATCGACTTGAGCGTGCGCGGATAGATGCCGCCGCCGGCGCTGATCAGCTTGGCGTCGTAGTCGGCCCAGCTGGAGCGCGGCAGCTTGAACAGGCGCTCGCGCTCGGCGAAGGACGCCGCCGCGTCCGGGTTCGGGTCGAGGAAGATGTGGCGGTGGTCGAACGCGGCCAGCAGGCGGATGTGGCGCGACAGCAGCATGCCGTTGCCGAACACGTCGCCGGACATGTCGCCGATGCCCACGCAGGTGAAGTCCTCGTTCTGGCAGTCGCGGCCCAGCGCGCGGAAGTGGCGCTTGACCGACTCCCAGGCGCCGCGCGCGGTGATGCCCATGCCCTTGTGGTCGTAGCCGACCGAGCCGCCGGAGGCGAACGCGTCACCGAGCCAGAAGCCATGCGCCAGCGCCAGGCCGTTGGCGATGTCGGAGAACGTGGCGGTGCCCTTGTCGGCGGCGACCACCAGGTACGGGTCGTCCTGGTCGTGGCGCACCACCTGCGGCGGCGGCACGATCTTGCCGCCGACGATGTTGTCGGTGATGTCCAGCAGGCCCTGGATGAACAGCTTGTAGCAGGCGATGCCCTCGGCCAGCACCGCGTCGCGGTCGCCGCCGACCGGCGGGCGCTTGCAGAAGAAGCCGCCCTTGGCGCCGACCGGCACGATCACCGTGTTCTTGACCATCTGCGCCTTGACCAGGCCCAGCACCTCGGTGCGGAAGTCCTCGCGCCGGTCGGACCAGCGCAGGCCGCCGCGCGCCACCGCGCCGAAGCGCAGGTGCACGCCTTCCACGCGCGGGCCGTACACGAAGATCTCGCGGTACGGACGCGGCTTGGGCAGGTCCGGCACCTTGGCCGAATCCAGCTTGAAGCTGATGCAGTGGCCCAGGCCGCCATCGGCGGTGCGCTGGTAGTGGCTGGTGCGCAGGGTCGCCTCGATCACGCCCTTGAAGCTGCGCAGGATGCGGTCCTCGTCGAGGCTGGCGACCTGGTCGAACAGCTTCAGCAGCGCGGCCGAGACCGCCTCCAGCTGCGCCTCGCGGCTGCCGCTGCGCGCGTCGATCACCGGCTGCAGCACCTTCAACGCGGCGTCGTCGCCGTTGGCCAGCAGGCGCAGCTGCGCCGCCAGCGCGGCCTGGCCCTCGGCGATCTGCGCCTTGCTCTCGCTGCCGGTGGCCGGATCGAAGCGCGCCTCGAACAGTTCCACCAGCAGCCGCGCCAGCAGTGGATAGCGGTTGCAGGTCTCTTCGACGTAGGCCTGCGAGAACGGCACGCCGGTCTGCAGCAGGTACTTGCAGTAGCCGCGCAGCACCGCGACCTGGCGCCAGCTCAGGCTGGCGCCGACGATCAGGCGGTTGAAGCCGTCGTTCTCGGCGTCGCCGCGCCAGATCCGCACGAATGCCTCGCACAGCGGCGCGTCGGCGGCGGCCACGTCGATGCTGCCGGCCAGCGGCTCGACCTCGAAGTCCTGGATCGACAGCGGCGTGCCGTCCACCACCAGCCGGTACGGACGCTCGGAGATCACCCGCAGGCCCAGGTTCTCCATCATCGGCAGCACGTCCGACAGCGGCAGGTCGTCGTGCTGGCGGTACAGCTTCAGGCGTAGGCTGTCGGCGCCGTCGCGGCGCAGCGCCTGCAGGCTCAGGTGCAGGTCTTCCGGGCCGCGCAACGCGGCCAGGCGCTCGACGTCGCGCGCGGCGATCTGCGCGGTGGACTCCTCGATGTAGCCGGCCGGCAGCGCGCGGCCGTAGCTGGCGGCCAGGCGCAGGCCGTCGCGCTCGCCGCGGCTGGCCACCAGCGCCTCGCGCAGGTCGTCGTGCCAGTTGCGCAGCAGGTGCGCCAGGCGCGACTCCAGCTCGCTGGTATCGAACTCCAAGGCTTCGCCCGGCTTCGGCCGCACGATCAGGTGCAGCTGCGCCAGCGGCGACTCGCCCAGCACCACGCTGGAATCGATGTACTCGCCGTGCAGCGCGTCCTTCAGCAGCGCCTCGATGCGCAGGCGCACGTCGGTGTTGAAGCGCTCGCGCGGGATGTACACCAGCGCGGAAATGAAACGGCCGTACTTGTCGCGGCGCAGGAACAGGCGGCTGCGCACCCGCTCCTGCAGGCCGAGGATGCCCATCGCGGTGCGGTACAGCTCCTCCTCGTTGGACTGGAACAGCTCCTCGCGCGGCAGCGTCTCCAGGATGTGGCGCAGCGCCTTGCCGCTGTGGCTGCTCGGGGTCAGCTCGGACTTGCGCATGACGGAGTCGAAGCGCTCGCGCACCAGCGGGATCTCCCACGGGCGGCGGTTGTAGGCGCTGGAGGTGAACAGGCCGAGGAAGCGCTGCTCGGCGACGATGCGGCCCTTGGCGTCGAACTCCAGCACGCCGATGTAGTCCATGTAGCCGCTGCGGTGCACCCGCGAGCGCGCGTTGGTCTTGGTCAGGATCAGCGCTTCCTTGTTGCCCGACTCGCTGAGGCCGTGCGCGGCCAGCGTGCGCACCGGCCGCGCCGGCGACTTGTCCTGCCCGCGCAGCAGGCCCAGGCCGCTGTCCTCCAGCGGCGCCAGCACGTCTTCGCCGCCCTGCTTCTCCACCCGGTACTCGCGGTAGCCGAAGAAGGTGAAATGGTCGGCCGCGGCCCAGCGCAGGAATTCCTGCGCCTCGCGCCGGCCCTTGTCGTCCACCGGCAGGCGCCGCGTGGTCAGGTCGTCGGCCAGCGCCAGCATCTTCTCCCGCATGCTGCCCCAGTCGCGCACGATGTTGCGCACCTCGCCGAGGATGCGCCGGATCGCCGCTTCCACCTGCGCCATGTCCTCCGGCGGCTGGCGGTCGATCTCCAGCGCCATCAGCGATTCCGGTTTGCCCTCGCCCACGTTCTCCAGCACGCCGCCCTTGTCGCGCTGCATGCGCAGCACCGGATGGCCGAGCACGTGCACGCCGATGCCCAGCTCCGCCAGCGCCATGCTCACCGAGTCGACCAGGAACGGCATGTCGTCGTTGACGATCTGCAGCACCGTGTGCGACGACTCCCAGCCGTCGCCCTTCAGGCTCGGGTTGAACACCCGCACGTTGACCGTGCCCGGCTTGCGCTTGCGCGCGAATTCCAGCATCGACGCGGCCAGCGCCGCCCACTCCTGCGCGCTGTGGTGGGGGAACTCGTCCTCCTCCATGCGCTTGTAGAACTCCTCGGCGAACGCCTGCGCCTCGTCCTGGCGACCGCCCGGATAGCGCTTGCGCAGCGCCGCGAACACCGGCGCCAGGCTGAAACCGCTGGCGGCCGGCGCCGCATCGATCACCTTGGCGGTGGCCGGGACGGCCGCGGCCGGCTTGGCCACCACCGCCGCCTTGCGCGGAGCGGCGGGCTTGGCCGCCGCCTTGCGCTTGGCAGGCGTCTTGGCCGACGGCGTGGCCGACTTGGTGGCGGAAGGGGTCGCGGAGCTGCGCGCGGCGGCCGTGGATTTGGAACGGGAAGCGGCGTGTTTGGGTTTCATGACGGAGAGCAGCAACGATGCTCGATGGGAAAGCGCGAATTGTACCGGTGCGCCGTTCAACTACCTTGCTGCATCGCAAACCGACGACATGCCGGAGGCGACGCGCCAGATCGCGCAAAGTGTCTACAACATCGCCTTCACGCCGCGGTCACCATGCTTTCCCGGCACCGGCCGTTGTCAACAAGAACGCCCCGGTGTCAAGGCTGTTCTAATTCTAAACTGGACGGTATAGTCCACAATCAATGAGCACCCCCCCCGCCTCTGTCGCGCAGCGCCAGGCGCGCGACCAGCGCGTGTACGCCGCCGTGCGCGACCTGCTGGCCGAAGAAGGCATGGGCCTGAGCATGGAGGCGGTGGCGGCACGCGCCGGCTGCTCCAAGCAGACCCTGTACAGCCGCTACCGTAGCAAGCAGGACCTGCTGCAGCGGGCGCTGCAGGACCACCTGGACCTGGCCACCGCGCACCTGGAGCCGGCGCAGGACGACCTGCGTGCGAGCCTGCTGCGGTTCGCCTGCGAGTACCTGGAGCAGTTGTCCGAGCCACGCGTGGTGCAGAGCACCCAACTGATCGCCGCCGAGTCCCGGCATTTTCCCGAGTTGTCGCGGGCCATGTTCCGCGACAGCGTGGAACGCCTGCTGCACTGCCTCAGCGACTGCCTGCGCGGCGCCACCGGCCGCGGCCAGCTGCGGCATGACGATCCGCACTTCATGGCCGAGCTGCTGTTGAGCATGATCGTGGGCATGGATTTCGAGCGTCAGCGCTTCCACAGCGCGCATCGCGGCGACCGTACCGCGCAGCGCGCCTGGGCCGAGTTCGCCGTGGACGGCTTCCTGCGCGCGTTCGCCGCGCCTTCTCTTTCTTCTACAAAACCAGACCGGAGTACCACCCGATGACCTCCCCGTTGCGTTCTCTCGCCCTGGCCTGCGCCGTCGTGGTGGTGTTGGCGTCCTGCAAGAAACAGGATCAGCAGCAGGCCATGCCGCCGCCGGAAGTGGGCGTGCTGCAGGCACAGCCGCAGACCGTGCCGCTGCAGCGCGAGCTGGTCGGCCGCCTGTCCGCGTTCCGCAGCGCCGACGTCCGAGCCCGCGTGGCCGGCGTGCTGGAAAAGCGCCTGTACACCGAAGGCACCGACGTCAAGGAAGGCCAGCCGCTGTTCCAGATCGACCCGGCGCCGCTGCGGGCGACGCTGGCCTCGGCGCAGGGCCAGCTGGCCGCGGCCGAAGCCACCTACGTCAACGCCAAGGCCGCCGCCGCCCGCGCGCGCAGCCTGGCGCCGCAGGCCTACGTGTCCAAGTCCGACCTGGACAGCGCCGAAGCCACCGAGCGCAGTTCCGCTGCCGCCGTGCAGCAGGCCCGCGCGGCGGTCGAAACCGCGCGCATCAACCTCGGCTACGCCACCGTCACCGCGCCGATCGCCGGCCGCGCCGGCAAGCAGCAGGTCACCGAGGGCGCCTTGGTCGGCCAGGGCGACGCCACGCTGCTGACCACGATCGACCAGATGGACCCGCTCTACGTGAACTTCTCGATGAGCGCCGACGAACTGGCGCAGTTGCGCCAGGCGCAGACCGAAGGCAACGTCGCCCTCAACCCCGAGGACAAGTCCACCGTGCAGATCAAGCTCGGCGACGGCAGCACCTACGCGCATGCCGGCACCCTGGACTTCTCCGGCGCCACGGTCGACCCGAGCACCGGCTCGGTGACGCTGCGCGCGCTGCTGCCGAACCCGGACCGGGTGCTGCTGCCCGGCGCCTTCGTCAGCTTCGCGGCCAACCTGGGCGAGCGCAAGGGGGTCTACCTGATCCCGCAGGCCGCGGTGCTGCGTGACGCCAAGGGCGCCTACGCCATGGTCGTCGGCAAGGACGGCAAGGTGCTGCGCAAGGACCTGACCACGGTCGGCCAGCAGGGCGACAAGTGGATCGTCAGCGGCGGCCTGCAGAGCGGCGACCAGATCGTGGTCAGCGGCCTGCCCAAGGTCAAGGAAGGCGCACCGGCAGTGGCCAAGCCGTGGGATCCCAATGCCGCCGCGCAGGGCCAGGGCCCCGGCGCGGCTCCCGGCCAGGGCGCCCAAGGCGCCGCGGCGCCGGCCAAGGGCGCCGCCCCGGCGCAGGGCGCAGCGCACGGCGACGCGCCGGACGCCGCCTCGCATTCCGACCAGCCGAAGCAGTAACGGACTCCCCCCATGCCTAAGTTCTTCATCGAACACCCGGTCTTTGCCTGGGTGGTGGCGATCCTGATCTCGCTCAGCGGCGTGATCGCCATCCTCAATCTCGGCGTCGAGTCCTATCCCTCGATCGCCCCGCCCCAGGTCACCGTCACCGCCACCTATCCCGGCGCCAGCGCCAGCACCACCGAACGCTCGGTCACCCAGGTGATCGAGCAGCAGCTCACCGGCATCGACCACCTGCTGTACTTCAGCTCGTCGTCGTCCTCCAGCGGCAGCGCCACCATCACCCTGACCTTCGAAACCGGTACCGATCCGGACATCGCCCAGGTGCAGGTGCAGAACAAGGTGTCGCTGGCGACCCCGCGCCTGCCGTCGGAAGTGACCGCGCAGGGCGTGGTGGTGGCCAAGGCCAACGCCGGCTTCCTCAGCGTGATCGCGTTGCGCTCGGACAACCCGTCGATCGACCGCGACGCGCTCAACGACATCGTCGGCTCGCGCGTGCTGGAGCAGATCTCGCGCGTGCCCGGCGTCGGCAGCACCCAGCAGTTCGGCGCCGAGTACGCCATGGACATCTGGCTCAACCCGCAGAAGCTGCAGGGTTACCACATGTCCGCCAGCCAGGTGTACAGCGCGATCGGCGCGCAGAACGTGCAGTTCGCCGCCGGCTCGCTCGGCTCGGACCCGGCGCCGCAGGGCCAGTCGTTCACCGCCACGGTCAGCGCCGAGGGCCGCTTCACCTCGCCCGAGCAGTTCGAGAACATCATCCTGCGCGCCGACAGCAACGGCACCGTGGTGCGGCTGAAGGACGTGGCCCGGGTCGCGTTCGGCCCGACCAACTTCGGTTTCGACACCCAGTACAACGGCAAGCCGACCGGCGCCTTCGCGATCCAGCTGCTGCCCGGCGCCAATGCGCTGAGCGTGTCCGAGGCGGTCAAGGCCAAGATGGACGAGCTGCAGCCGAGCTTCCCGCAGGGCGTCACCTGGTTCACGCCGTACGAGAGCACCACCTTCGTCAAGATCTCGATCGAGGAAGTGGTCAAGACCCTGGCCGAGGCGATCGTGCTGGTGTTCCTGGTGATGCTGGTGTTCCTGCAGAACTTCCGCGCCACCATCATCCCCACCCTGGTGATCCCGGTGGCGCTGCTGGGCACCTTCCTGGGCATGTGGGCCATCGGCTTCACCATCAACCAGCTGACCCTGTTCGCGATGGTGCTGGCGATCGGCATCGTGGTCGACGACGCGATCGTGGTGATCGAGAACGTCGAACGCATCATGTCAGAGGAGCACCTGGCGCCGAAGGCGGCCACGCACAAGGCGATGACCCAGATCACCGGCGCGGTGGTGGCCATCACCGTGGTGCTGGCGGCGGTGTTCATCCCCTCGGCGATGCAGCCCGGCGCCGCCGGCGCGATCTACAAGCAGTTCGCGATCACCATCGCCATGTCGATGGGGTTCTCGGCGTTCCTGGCGCTGAGCTTCACCCCGGCGCTGTGCGCGGCGTTCCTCAAGCCGACCCACAACGACAACCCGAACTGGGTCTACCGCACCTTCAACAAGTACTACGACAAGCTGGCGCACCGTTACGTCGGCGCGGTCGGCAATACCATCCGCCGCGCGCCGCGCTGGATGGCGGTGTTCGCCCTGCTGTTGGTGCTGTGCGGGTTCCTGTTCACGCGCATGCCGGGCAGCTTCCTGCCGGAAGAGGACCAGGGCTTCGCGCTGGCGATCGTGCAGCTGCCGCCGGGTGCGACCAAGACCCGCACCAACGAGGTGTTCGCGCAGATGCGCGGCGTGCTGCAGCAGCAGAAGGCGGTCGAAGGCATGCTGCAGGTGGCCGGCTTCAGCTTCCTGGGCCGCGGCGAGAACGTGGGCATGGGCTTCATCCGGCTCAAGCCCTGGGAAGAGCGCGACATCGCCGCCGGCGACCTGATCCAGCAGTTGAACGGGATGTTCTACGGGATCAAGGACGCACAGATCTTCGTGGTCAACCTGCCGACCGTGCAGGGCCTGGGCCAGTTCGGCGGCTTCGACATGTGGCTGCAGGACCGCACCGGCCAGGGCGAGGAAGCCCTGCTGCAGGCGCGCAACATCGTGCTCGGCAAGGCCGCGCAGCGCCAGGACGCCCTCGCCGGGGTGCGCCCGAACGGCCTGGAGAACTCGCCGCAGCTGCAGCTGAAGGTGGACCGCGTGCAGGCGCAGTCGATGGGCCTGTCGGTCAACGACATCTACCAGTCGATCCAGCTGATGCTGGCGCCGGTGTACGTCAACGACTTCTTCTACGAAGGCCGCATCAAGCGCGTCAACATGCAGGCCGACGCACCGTTCCGCACCGGTCCGGAGTCGCTGCGCAACTTCTACGTGCCCAGCAGCACCGCCACCGACAGCAGCGGGCTGCCGCAGATGATCCCGCTGAGCACGGTGGTGAGTTCGGACTGGATCTACAGCTCGCCGTCGCTGAGCCGCTACAACGGCTACTCGGCGGTCAACATCGTCGGCAACCCGGCCCCGGGCGGCAGCTCCGGCCAGGCGATGAGCGCGATGGAGAACATCGTCAACAACGACCTGCCGCCGGGCTTCGGCTTCGACTGGAGCGGCATGTCGTACCAGGAGATCATCGCCGGCAACACCGCCACGCTGCTGCTGGTGCTGTCGATCGTGGTGGTGTTCCTGTGCCTGGCGGCGCTGTACGAGAGCTGGTCGATCCCGGTGTCGGTGCTGCTGGTGGTACCGATCGGCGTGCTCGGCGCGGTGGCGTTCTCGCTGCTGCGCGGCCTGCCCAACGACATCTACTTCAAGATCGGCCTGATCACGGTGATCGGCCTGGCCGCCAAGAACGCGATCCTGATCGTCGAGTTCGCGGTGGAGCAGCGGGCGATGGGCAAGACCCTGCGCGAGGCCGCGGCCGAGGCGGCGCACCTGCGCTTCCGCCCGATCCTGATGACCTCGTTCGCGTTCATCCTCGGCGTGCTGCCGATGGCGATCTCCACCGGCGCCGGCGCCAACGCCCGCCATGCCATCGGTACCGGCGTGATCGGCGGCATGCTGTTCGCCACCGTGCTGGGCGTGCTGTTCATCCCGCTGTTCTTCGTGATGGTGCGGCGCATGCTCGGCGACAAGCTGGACGAGCCGTCGAAGGAATTCACGCAGATGCAGGAAGCCGGTCTGGCGCGGCATCAGCCGGATCGGTGAGGGGCGGGGATTGGGGATTCGGGAGTGGGGATGCGTGAACGGACCCCTCCCGGTCCTGATCCTTCCGCCCTGTAGAGGCAAAACAAGAAGCGGCCGCAAGGCCGTTTTTTGTTGTCCGGGAATCTAGTCGGGAAGCGCGATCCAAAACCCGGCGCAAGACGGAGCGCTCCTTGAAGGCCGAGCGCTCCTTGTGGGATGGACTTCAGTCCCGACGCATTGCAGCCCGAATGCCGCTCACCCCTTTTCCACAAAAAGAAAAAGCGGCCTTGCGGCCGCTTCTTCGTGATTCCTCAGCGGATTCAGGAACCGGCTAATCCCCGATCCCGACTCCCGGCCTCACCGCAACCCCGTCTCGTTGCGCGCGATCACCAGCCGCTGGATCTCGCTGGTGCCCTCGTAGATCTCGGTGATCTTGGCGTCGCGGAAGTAGCGCTCCAGCGGCATCTCCTTGGAGTAGCCCATGCCGCCGTGGATCTGCACCGCCTGGTGGGTGATCCACATCGCCGCCTCGGAGGCGGTCAGCTTGGCGACCGAGGCCTCGGTGGTGAAGCGCTGGCCCTGCCCCTTCAGCCAGGCCGCGCGCAAGGTCAGCAGCAGCGCCGCATCCAGCTTGCACTTCATGTCGGCGATCTTGGCCTGGGTCATCTGGAACGCGCCGATCGGCGCGCCGAACGCCTTGCGCTCCTTCACGTAGGCCAGGGTGGCCTCGTAGGCGGCGCGGGCCAGGCCGATCGCCTGCGAGGCGATGCCGATGCGGCCGGCGTCGAGCACGCTCATCGCGATCTTGAAGCCCTCGCCCGGGGTACCCAGCACCTCGTCGGCGCTGGCCACGTAGTCCTGGAACTCGATCTCGCAGGTGGCCGAGGCGCGGATACCCAGCTTGGGCTCGGTCTTGCCGCGGTGGAAGCCCGGCTTGTCGGTGTCGATCACGAAGGCGGTGATGCCGCGCGCGCCCTTGTCCGGCTCGCTCATCGCGAACAGCACGATGTACTTGGCGACCGGGCCGGAGGTGATCCAGCTCTTCTTGCCGTTGATGACGAAGCTGCCGTCGTCCTGGCGCACCGCGCGGCACCGCATCGCGGTGGCGTCGGAACCGGACTGCGGCTCGGTGAGGGCGAAGGCGCCGATCTCGCGGCCCTCGGCGATGGCGCGCACGTACTGTTGCTTCTGCGCCTCGTTGCCGTTCTTGAGGATGCCGACGCAAAACAGCGAGTTGTTGACCGACATGATGGTCGAATGCGCCGCATCGCCGGCAGCGATCTCGACCATCGCCAGCACGTAGGCGATCGGGTCCATGCCGGCGCCGCCGTACTCCTCGGGCACCTCGATGCCCATCAGCCCGTTCTCGCCCAGCAGGCGGATGTTCTCCAGCGGGAACTCGCCGGTACGGTCGTGCTGCTCGGCGCTGGGAGCGATCCGCTCCTGGGCGATGCGCCGCGCCACGTCCTGGATCATCAATTGCTCTTCGGTAAAGCTGAAATCCACGTCGAACCCCTCCCGGGCTTGTTGGTGCGGCCATTGTAGCCGCGCCAACCATACGCCGGCGTGTGCAACTTGACCGGGACCGTCGCGCGGACCAAAATATCTCTATATCGCGATAGGAAGATATTTATGGATCTGGAGGACTGGTCGTCCCGGCTGAAGGTCTTCGCCGACGCCACCCGCGTGCGCCTGCTGGCGCTGCTGGAGCAGGAAGAGCTGACCGTGGCCGAGCTGTCGGCGATCACCCGCCTGGCGCAGCCGCGCGTCTCGACCCACCTGGCCAAGCTCAAGGAGGCCGGGCTGGTGCGCGACCGCCGTGCCGGCGTGTCCGCCTATTATCGCTTCGACGAGGCCCTGCTGGACCCGGCCCAGCGCGCATTGTGGCTGGCACTGAGCACCGGCAGCGACGATCCGCTGCTGCGCCAGGACGCCGAGCGCGTGGCCGCGGTGCTGGCCAACCGCGCCGCCGACCAGAACTGGGCCGACTCGGTGGCCGGCGACATGGAACGCCACTATTCCCCGGGCCGCACCTGGGAAGCGCTGGCGCGCACCGCCCTGCCGCTGCTGGAGACCGGCGACGTGCTCGACATCGCCTCCGGCGACGGCGTGCTGGCCGAACTGGTGGCGCCGCACGCGCGCCGCTACGTCTGCATCGACACCAGCGCGCGGGTGGTGGCCGCGGCCAGCGAACGCCTGCGCCGGCTCGGCAACGTGGAAGTGCGCGAGGGCGACATGCACGCCCTGCCCTTCGCCGACGCCAGCTTCGACCTGGTGGTGATGATGCACGCCCTGACCTACGCCACCAAGCCGGCGCAGGCGGTGTGCGAATCGGCACGGGTGCTGCGCCCGGGCGGGCGCCTGCTGCTGTGCAGCCTGGCGCGCCACGAGCACAAGGCCGCGGTGCAGGCCTACGGCCACGTCAACCTGGGGTTCTCGGCCAAGGAACTGCGCAAGTTCGTCGGCAAGGCCGGGCTGGAGGTGTCCAGCCTGGAGACCGTGACCCGCGAGAAGCGCCCGCCGCATTTCGAGGTGATTTCGTTGATTGCCGGGAAGCCGGGAATCGGGATTGGGGAATCGGGAATCGAAAAAGCAACCGCCAAGGCCAAGGCGGCCGCAGGAGATGTCGCATGAGCACCATCGCTCCTCCCCCATTCCCCATTCCCCATTCCCCACTCCCGGCCTCCCAATGGCTCCACCCCCAGCGCGCCGAATCGCTGCTGCAGGCCCTGTCCGAGCGCATCCTGATCATCGACGGGGCGATGGGCACGATGATCCAGCGCCATGGGCTGCAGGAGGACGACTACCGCGGCGCGCGTTTCGCCAACGGTTACGACAGCGCGCAGGAGGCCGGCCACGTGCACGGTCCCGGCTGCGACCACGCGCCGCAGGGCCACGACCTGAAAGGCAACAACGACCTGTTGCTGCTGACCCGGCCGGAGGTGATCGCCGAGATCCATCGCGCCTACCTCGACGCCGGTGCCGACCTGCTCGAGACCAACACCTTCAACGCCACGGCGATCAGCCAGGCCGACTACCACCTGGAACACCTGGTCTACGAGCTCAACAAGGCCGGCGCGCAGGTCGCGCGCGCCTGCTGCGACGCGGTCGAGGCACTGACGCCGGACCAGCCTCGATTCGTGATCGGCGTGCTCGGCCCGACCAGCCGCACCGCCTCGATCAGCCCGGACGTCAACGACCCCGGCTTCCGCAACACCAGCTTCGACGAACTGCGCGCCACCTACCGCGAGGCCATCGACGGCCTGATCGACGGCGGCGCCGACACGCTGATGGTGGAGACCATCTTCGACACGCTCAACGCAAAGGCCGCGCTGTACGCGATCGAGGAGGTGTTCGACGCGCGCGGCGGGCGCCTGCCGGTGATGATCTCCGGCACCATCACCGACGCCTCCGGCCGCACCCTGTCCGGGCAGACCGCCGAGGCGTTCTACGCCTCGGTCGCGCACGGGCGGCCGCTGTCGGTCGGGCTGAACTGCGCGCTCGGCGCCAAGGACCTGCGGCCGCACGTGGAGACCCTGGCACGGATCGCCGACGGCTACGTCAGCGCGCACCCCAACGCCGGCCTGCCCAACGCCTTCGGCGAGTACGACGAAACCCCCGAGGAAATGGCCGCGACGCTGCGCGAGTTCGCCGCATCCGGACTGCTGAACCTGGTCGGCGGCTGCTGCGGCACCACCCCGGCGCACATCCGCGCCATCGCCGAGGCGGTGCGCGGGCTGCCGCCGCGCGTGCCGCTGGCGGCATCGGCGCAGGCCGCCTGAGATGGCCGTACCGCGTACGCCCGCCCCCGCCGCCTGTACCACCGTGCGCATCGCCGTCTGCGTGCCCGCCTGCACGTCCCCGTTTCCGGAACGCTGATCATGTCCTCCGCCCGCTACACCCGCCTGTCCGGCCTGGAGCCGTTGCTGCTGACCCCGGACCTGCTGTTCGTCAACGTCGGCGAACGCACCAACGTCACCGGCAGCGCGCAGTTCCGCAAGCTGATCAAGGAAGAGCGCTACGAGGAAGCGGTGGAGGTGGCGCGCCAACAGGTCGCCAACGGCGCGCAGATCCTTGACGTCAACATGGACGAGGGCCTGATCGACTCGGAGAAGGCGATGGTGCGCTTTCTCAACCTGATCATGTCCGAGCCGGACATCGCGCGCATTCCGATCATGGTCGACTCCTCCAAGTGGAGCGTGATCGAGGCCGGGCTGAAGTGCCTGCAGGGCAAGAGCGTGGTCAACTCGATCTCGCTCAAGGAAGGCGAGGCGCCGTTCGTCGAACAGGCGCGCAAGGTACTGCGCTACGGCGCCGCGGCGGTGGTGATGGCCTTCGACGAGGTCGGCCAGGCCGATACCTGCGCGCGCAAGGTGGAGATCTGCACCCGCGCCTACCGCATCCTCACCGAGCAGGTCGGGTTCCCGCCGGAAGACATCATCTTCGACCCGAACATCTTCGCGGTGGCCACCGGCATCGAGGAGCACGACAACTACGCGGTCGACTTCATCGAGGCCACCCGGGAGATCAAGCGCAGCCTGCCGCACTGCCACGTCTCCGGCGGTGTGTCCAACGTGTCGTTCTCGTTCCGCGGCAACGAGACCGTGCGCCAGGCGATCCATTCGGTGTTCCTGTACCACGCCATCGCCGCAGGCATGGACATGGGCATCGTCAACGCCGGCGGCATGCCGATCTACGACGAGCTGGATGCGGAACTGCGCGAGCGCGTGGAGGACGTGATCCTCAACCGCCGCCGCGACGCCACCGAACGCCTGCTGGAGATCGCCGAGCGCTACAAAAAAGCGGGGAATCGGGATTCGGGAATCGGGAATCGGGAAAAGCTGGCATGGCGCGAGAAGACGGTGCGCGAGCGGTTGAGCCATGCGTTGGTGCATGGCATCGACGAGTTCGTCGAGACCGACACCGAGGAGGCGCGGCAGCAGGCCACGCGGCCGCTGGACGTGATCGAAGGCCCGTTGATGGACGGCATGAACGTGGTCGGCGACCTGTTCGGCGCCGGCAAGATGTTCCTGCCGCAGGTGGTGAAGTCGGCGCGGGTGATGAAGAAGGCGGTGGCCTACCTGCTGCCCTACATCGAGGCGGAGAAGCTGCGCAGCGGCGACACCGGCAAGTCCAACGGCAAGATCATCATGGCCACGGTCAAGGGCGACGTGCACGACATCGGCAAGAACATCGTCGGCGTGGTCCTGGCCTGCAACAACTTCGACGTGATCGACCTGGGGGTGATGGTGCCGACCCAGACCATCCTCGACCGCGCCCGCGCCGAGAACGCCGATATCATCGGCCTGTCCGGGCTGATCACCCCGTCGCTGGAAGAGATGACCCACGTCGCCCGCGAGATGCAGCGGCAGGGCTTCTCGATGCCGCTGCTGATCGGCGGCGCCACCACCTCGCGCGCGCACACCGCGCTGAAGATCGACCCGCATTACGCGGCGCCGACGGTCTGGGTCAAGGACGCCTCGCGCGCGGTCGGCGTGGCGCAGTCGCTGATCTCGCGCGAACTGCGCGCGGCCTTCGTCGCCGCCAACGACGCCGACTACGCCGAGATCCGCCAGCGCCACAAGAACCGCGGCGACGCCAAGCGCCTGGTGTCGCTGGCGCACGCCCGCGGGCAGCGCTTCGACGGCGGCTGGGACGCCTACACCCCGCCGGCGCCCAAGCAGCCCGGCCTGCACGTGTTCGACGACTACCCGCTGGACGACCTGGTCCCGCTGATCGACTGGACCCCGTTCTTCCAGGCCTGGGAACTGGCCGGCAAGTTCCCGGCGATCCTCACCGACGAGATCGTCGGCCAGCAGGCCAGCGAGCTGTACCAGGACGCACGGGCGATGCTGCAGCGGATCGTCGAGGAGAAATGGCTGACCGCCAAGGCCGTGTTCGGGCTGTGGCCGGCGCAGGCGGTAGGCGACGACGTTGTGGTCCTGACGGACCGGGAATCGGGAGACGGGAATGGGGAATCGTCAGGCGGGACTGCGCCGCTCGACCATTCCCGATTCTCCATTCCCCATTCCCTGCATTTCCTGCGACAACAGGTCGACAAACCCGCAGAGCGCCCGGACTTCTGCCTGGCCGACTTCATCGCCCCGCGCGACAGCGGCAAGCAGGACTGGATCGGCGCGTTCGCGGTCACCGCCGGCATCGGCATCGAGCCGCATGTGGCGCGCTTCGAGGCGGCGCACGACGACTACAACGCGATCCTGCTCAAGGCCCTGGCCGACCGCCTGGCCGAGGCGCTGGCCGAGCGCCTGCACCAGCGCGTGCGCACCGAGTTCTGGGGCTACGTTGGCGACGAGGCGCTGGACAACGAGGCGCTGATCGCCGAGCGCTACCGCGGCATCCGTCCCGCCCCCGGCTATCCGGCCTGCCCCGACCACAGCGAGAAGCAGACCCTGTTCGCCCTGCTCGACGCCGGGCGCAACGCCGGCATGTCGCTGACCGAGAGCTTCGCGATGCTGCCGACCGCGGCGGTGTCCGGCTACTACTTCAGCCACCCGCAGAGCCAGTATTTCGTGGTCGGCCGGCTGGGCAAGGACCAGCTCGCCGACTACGCCCGGCGCAAGGCCGTGTCGCTGCAACAGGCCGAGCGCTGGCTGGCCTCGAACCTGGACTACGATCCGGAATGAGCCGGGACCGGCCGCCGGTGTGCGCAGCATCGCCTACATCGCCCCCCCACCCGCCTTCGAGCCATCGCCAATGCCCATGCCCATCGCGTCGCCGCTGAAGATCGTCGTCACCGGCAGTGCCGGCCGGGTCGGCCGCGCGATCCATATCCGGCTCGCGCGCGAGCACCGCGTCAGCGGCTTCGACCGGACGCCCTGCTCCACCGCCGACTGGGTCGGCGACCTCGACGATGCCGCGCTGCTGGCGCGGGCGCTGCAGGGCGCCGACGCGGTGATCCACACCGCCGCGCTGCATGCGCCGCATGTCGCGCACGTGCCGGCGGCGCGCTTCCGCCAGGTCAACGTCGACGGCACGCGCCGCGTGCTGGATGCCGCCGCGGCGGCCGGCGTGCGCCGCCTCGTCTTCACCAGCACCACCGCGCTGTATGGCAGCGCCGCCAGCCCCGACGGCACCGCCGCCTGGGTCGACGAGACACTGACGCCACAGCCGCAGACCATCTACCACCACACCAAGCTGGAGGCCGAGGCGCTGCTGTGCGAGGCCGCCGGACAAGGCGGGCCGAGCGTGCGCATCCTGCGCATGTCGCGCTGCTTCCCGGAGCCGGTCAACGTGATGGCCGCATTCCGCCTGCATCGCGGCATCGACGCGCGCGACGTCGCCGAGGCCCACGTCGCGGCGTTGCGGCATGCCGGGCCGGCGAGCGCGACGTTCGTGATTTCCGGCACCACGCCGTTCCAGCGCGAGGATTGCGCCGAACTGCACCGCGCGGCACCGGCGGTCCTGCAACGTCGCGCCCCGGCGCTGGTGGCGGCATTCGCGCAACGCGGCTGGGCGCTGCCGGAACGGATCGACCGCGTCTATTCACCGCAGCGGGCGCTGGACGCGCTGGGCTGGCAACCGCGCCATGGGTTCGCGGAAGTGCTGCACCAGTACGACACGCACGTGCCCGAGGTGCTGCCGCCGAACGACGGGCGCGCCGCCAGCGAGTGAGCGCGTCGGCTCAGCGCAGCAACACCGAAATGCCGAGGCCGCCCTGCCAGTCCGGGGTCTGCGCCGACAGGCCGCGCAGCACCGACAGGTCCAGTTGCACGCGCTCGGCGAACAGCCAGGTGACGCCGCTGCCGAGCGCGCGCATCTCGTCCTCGCCGCCGCCGATCCCGGCCTCGACGTAGGCGCTCAGCGTATTGCCGGCATAGAAGGTGTAGCTCGGCGAGACGCTCCAGCCGAAGCCATCCTCGCTATCGCTGAGGTTGCCGTACAGCGCCAGGCTGCGCCCCTCCGGCAGGTCCCAGCCGGCGCTCATGCCCAGGTCGTAGCGGTGGCCGGCATCGCCGTACGGCGCGCGCCCGACCGGCAGGCTGGCGCTGCCGAGCAGCGCCCAGGTGAAGCCGTCGCTGGCGCTCGGCAGCGCCTGCTTCAGGCCGAGGCTGGCGTCGCCGCCGCTGTGCCCGCGCCGGTCCTGCCCGCCGCCGCGCACGCGTTGCCACACCTGGCTGTCGATCGCCAACTGCAGCTCGGTGCGCGCGCTCAGGCCGATCCGCAGCCGGCTGTTGGCGACGTACTCGGTGCTGCGCACCTCGCCGGCGCGGTCGTAGCTGCCATCGAAGAACGCCTGCTCCCAGGCCACCTGGCCGCGCTCCAGGGTGCTTGAGGCGAAACCGATGCCGGGCCGGTCGAACGCCGGCGCGTCCTCGGCGCACGCCACCCCACTGGTGCCGGCCTGGACGGCCAGCAGCAGCGCGCCGCGCATCAGGACAGTCGCACCGCGTCGGCAGCAGCCGCTGGCGACGGAGGCCTCCATCGGCCGCAATGGAGGCGACGGACGCGGCGCGGTAGAACACGGAACAAGCATGCGCGAACTCCTTGCGCTGCGGGAAATGAAGGGCTGCGCCTCAAGGCGCGGGCGGCGAGTGTGCCTGGGTCGCCGCGAAGTGCGATGTGAAGCCCGGCAGCAGCACGCGGTTGCCATAGCCGCTGAGGTGATCGGCATCGAAGAACAGCGGGCGTCCGTCGCGGCGGCCGGTGCATTGCTGCGCATCGCACAGCAGCGGCAACGGGTCCCACACCGAGGCATGCGGCAGGCGCGCGGCGATGCGCTGCAGGCTCTGCAACACCGGCGCGCGGTAGCGCTCCATCGTCGCGCGCGGGATCGAAATGCCGTGCGCGCAGATCGGATTACCGCGGTTGAACCAGTCCGAACACCGATACGGCGGCGCGCGCAGCACCGGCTTGGGCGCCTCGAAAACGATCCGCACGCCGCGTTGCGCCAACGGCTGCAACAGCGCCACCGCCGCGTCCTCGCCCGCCGCGCGCGCGGCCTGCGCCGCGGCGCCCTCTTGCTCGGCCATCACCGCGTTCTCGTCGAACACGCGGTCCTGCTCGGCCAGGCGCAGCACCCGCAGGGCGGGCAGGAACAGCACATCGCCGTCGCGCGCGTGCGCGGTGACGTCGGCCAGGGTGCTGCGCTCGTAGGCCTCGCAGCCGGGATTGCTCGCCTGCCAGGCCTGCAGCCCGACGATCGGGCAACCGCCGACGCCGTACAGGCGCACCGGCACCCCGCTTTGCAGCGCGAAGCGCCGCAGCAGTTCGTTGTAGGCCAGCGCATGCGAGTCGCCGGCAACGAACAACTGGCCGCCGTCGCGGTTGTGCAGCGTGCAGGCCCCGCGCGCGAACAGCTTGGCGCTGCCCACCTGCACCGGCTCCTGGCTGGTCTGCAGCGCGCACTGCGGGAACTCCCGGCGCAGGCCCTTGGCGTAGGCGTACCAATCCAGCGGATGCCGGCTGACCGTGCTCAGCCCGTAGTAGCGCTGGGCGTTCTGCAGCAGCGCATGGGTACCGGCGGCGAGCAGCACCAGCCCCAGCCCGGCCGCGATGGTGCGCGCCGGCGTCCGCGCGCGGCCGATGCGGCCGTGCCGCCACGGCAGCTCCACCCAGCGGTACGAGGCCAGCGCCAGCCCGACCACCAGCAGCAGCGCGGCGGCCCTGGCCGGCGCCGATTCCAGGCCGACGGTCCAGCGGAACAGCACGAACACCGGCCAATGCCACAGGTACAGCGAGTACGACACGCGGCCGATCGCCACCGGCACGCGGTGCGCCAGCGCGCGGCGGGTCCAGCCGGCCGGCGCACCGTGCAGCAGCGCCAGCAGGCCGAGCGTGCCCAGCACCGGCCACACGCCGTCCGGCCACGGCGAGTGGCCCGGACGCGCGCGCCACAGGCCGACCGCGACCGCGCCCAGCGCCAGCGCCAGCAACGGCGAGCGCCAGGTCCAGGCGCCCGGCGGCGGCGCCTGGGTACCGGCGTCGAAGCGGCCGCGCAGCGCCAGCACCTGGTACAGCAGCACGCCGCTGCCGAGTTGCCAGAACCGCGCGGTGGTCAGATAGAACGCCGCCGCGGCCTCGCCGGCATCGCGGCTGCGCAGCCAGGCGAACGCCAGCGAGGCGGCCGAGGCCAGCGCCACCAGCAGCGTCGACCACAGCCGGCCGCGGCCGCCGCGGTTCCAGGCCAGGAACAGCAGCGGGAACAGCAGATAGAACTGCTCTTCCACGCCCAGCGACCAGGTGTGGGTGTACGGATTGAACTCGGCCTTGGGCGAGAAGTAATCGTTGCCGGTCGCGGCCAGCACCCAGTTGCTGAGGCCGACGAAGGCCATGCGCCCGGTCTTGGCGCTGGTTTCGCTGAGCCAGGACTCGGGAATGAACAGCCCGCTGGCCAGGCCGGTGAGCAGCAGGCACACCACCAGCGCCGGCGCGATGCGGCGCAGGCGCCGCGCGTAGAACTGCACGAACACGCCCAACTGCCCGGCCGCCGGCAGGCGTTGCAGCGAGGCGCTGACCACGAAGCCGGAGATCACGAAGAACATGTCCACGCCGGTGAAGCCACCCGGCAGCCACGCCGGATCGAGGTGGTAGGCGATCACCGCCAGCACCGCGATCGCGCGCAGCCCGTCCACGTACGGCAGGTAGCCGCCGCCGGCTTGCGGCGGCGTGCGCAGGCGCCCGGCGTCCTGCATACCCGTCCCTGGGAGTGCCACGCTTACCAGACCAGGTCGTCGGGGATCTGGTACTTGGGATCGGCGTAGGGATCTTCCTCGGCCGGCGCGTTCGGATCCACCCGCAGCGCCACCGCCGCCGGGAAGATCGCCTCGGCCTGGTCCAGCAGCGCCTTGGTCACCAACAGGTAGCGGCCGTTCTGCTGCAGCACGCCCAGTTCGCCGGCGTTGAGCGCCTTGAGCTGGTCGGCGGTGACGTAGATGCGCTTGATCTTGCCGCCATAGGGGAAGTGGCGGGCGATGTCGGCCTCGGCCTGGTTCAGCGCCTGGCCCTTGAGCAATTCGTCGAGCTTGGCCCGCGCCTCGCGGCGCAGGCGCGCTTCTTCCTGCTTCTGCCGCTCCGCCTCGATGCGCTCGTCCTTCTCGCGCTGGGCGCGGATCGCGTAGGCCTTGGCCAGGTCGATGTCCTCGCGGCTGCGCGGCGGCCGCGCCGGCTGGCCACCCGCGCCCTGCGGCTTGCCGTTGCCGTGCGGCTTGCCGTTGCCCTGCGGGCGGCCACGCCCGCCGCCCGGCTTGCCGGGCGTGGGCGCGCCAGCGGGAGCGCGCTCGCCGCGCGCCCCGGCCGGTGCCGGGCGCTGGCCCGGCCGTCCCTGCGGCCGCGGCGCGGCAGGCGGGGCTTTGCGTTCGGGTTTCGGCGCAGGCTTGAAGCCCAGGCCCAGCAACTGCTCGCGGAGGGTATCGCTCATCGGGACGGCATCGGTCGGTTCGGGGGATCAGTAATGCGGCGGCGGCGGTTCGTCGGCCGGATCGGCGTAGAGCGTACTGCGCACCTTGCCCAGATCCTCGAGCAGGTGGCGCAGCAGTTCGGCGTTGCGCTGGCTTTCGATACGCGCCTCGGCCAGGGCATCGCTCATTTCCGCCAGCGCCTGCTCCTGGAAGGAGAGGCGCGTTTCCAGCTCGATCAGGCGGTTCTCCAGCAACCGGTCCTGGGTGGAAAAATCATGCTGCATGGATCGAACGTCCGCGACCGATGCCGTAATACGCCAGGCCGAAGCTCTCGATTTCCTGCGGATCGTAGAGATTGCGGCCGTCGAACACCACCGCATCGCCGATCAGTTCCTTCATGCGGGTGAAGTCCGGGCTGCGGAACTGCTTCCATTCGGTGACCACCGCCAGCGCGTCGGCGCCTTCCAGCGCGTCGAAGGCATCGCTGCAGAAGTGCAGGTCGGCGCGCTCGCCGAAGATGCGCTTGGCTTCGTCGGTCGCCTCCGGATCGTAGGCGCGGACCGTCGCGCCCGCTTCCCACAGTTGCGCCAGCAGGCGGCGGCTGGAGGCGGCACGCATGTCGTCGGTGTTGGGCTTGAACGCCAGGCCCCACACCGCGAAGGTCTTGCCCTTGAGCGACTGCGCCGCACCGTAGTGGCGCTGGATCAGTTCGTACAGATGGCCCTTCTGCGCCTCGTTGACCGCTTCCACCGCATCCAGCAGCCTGGGCGCATGGCCGTACTGCTGCGCGGTACGCGCCAGCGCCTGCACGTCCTTGGGGAAGCACGAGCCGCCGTAGCCGGCTCCCGGGTAGATGAAGTGCCAGCCGATGCGCGGATCCGAGCCGATGCCCTGGCGCACCTTTTCCACGTCGGCGCCGACCCGCTCGGCGATGTTGGCGATCTCGTTCATGAAACTGATCTTGGTCGCAAGCATCGCGTTGGCCGCGTACTTGGTCAGTTCGGCCGAGCGCACGTCCATTTCCACGATGCGGTCGTGGTTGCGGTTGAACGGCGCGTACAGGCGGCGCAGGCGCGCGGCCGAGCCGGACTTGCTGCTGCCGATGACGATGCGGTCCGGACGCATGCAGTCGGCGACCGCGTCGCCTTCCTTCAGGAACTCCGGGTTGGAGACCACGTCGAACTCGATCGCCTCGCCGCGCGCCTCCAGCTCGGCGGCGATCGCCGCGCGCACCTTGTCGGCGGTGCCGACCGGGACCGTGGACTTGTTGACCACGACGGTCGGCCCCTGGATGTGCTGACCGATGGTGCGAGCCACCGCCAGCACGTACTGCAGATCTGCGCTACCGTCCTCGTCCGGCGGCGTGCCGACGGCGATAAACACGATATCCCCATGCGCGATGGCGCTGGCCGCATCGGTGGTGAAGAACAGCCTCCGTGCGGCGTGATTGGCCTTGACCATCGGCGAGAGGCCAGGCTCGTAAATCGGGACCACGCCCTTGTTGAGCCCATCCACTTTGGCTTGGTCGATGTCCACGCACACCACATGGTGGCCGACTTCGGCCAGACAGGTTCCGGTGACGAGCCCGACATAGCCGGTGCCGAATATCGCTACGCGCATGTAATCTCCTTTCGGTTATTGAAGGATGCCCAACAGTTCCACGTCGAAGGTCAACATCGCATCCGGGCCGATCGGGCCGCCCGGCGTGCCCTGCGGGCCGTAGCCCAGGTTGGAAGGAATCCAGAAACGGTACTTGGAGCCCACCGGCATCAGCGCCACGCCTTCGCTCCAGCCCGGCACGACCTGATTCAGGGAGAACTCGGCCGGCTGGCCGTTCTTGTAGGAGCTGTCGAAGACGGTGCCGTCGAGCAGCTTGCCTTCGTAGTTCACCCGCACCTTGCTGGTGGGCGTCGGCCGCTGGCCGCTGCCCTCGCGCAGCACCATGTACTGCAGGCCGGACGGCGTGGTGATCACGCCCTTCTGGTTCTTGTTCTGCGCCAGGAAGGCGTTGCCCTTCTGCTTGTTCTCGTTCGCCACGGCGGCCTGCTTGGCGGCGCCGAACGCCTGCAGCGTGGCCATCGCCTGCTCCTGGGTCATCGCGGTCTGGCCCTTGGCGAACACGGTGCGCACCGCGCCCATCAGCGTCGGCAGGTCGATGTCGTTCTGGATCCGCGCCAGCGACGGACCGACCGCACGGTCGCCCAGCATCAGGCCCACGTTCTCCTTGGACACCGGCGGCGGCTGCGTGCCCGGCGCCATGCCCGGCACCGGCTGGCCGTTGCGCGCCGCCAGCTGCGTGCGCAGCGCGGCGTCGGTGGCCTGGGTCTGCTCGTCGGACAGCAGCGGCTTGCCCTGCTTGAAGGCGTTCTCGATCGCGCGCTGCAGCGCGTCCACATCGATGTCCTGGGCGATGGGCTCGAACGAACGCGCCACATCCATGCCGATCGCGTAGCTGACCTTCTGCTTTTCCGTGCTCAGCGTCGTCGCCGTGCTGCCGGCCGCCGGCGCCTGCGCCGACGCATGACCGGCGACCATCGCCATCCCCACCACCAGCGACGCCACGGCGCCGCGCATTCCCATCTTCATTCGCTACTTTCCCTGGAAGTGAACTGTGTACTGGATGCGCCGGGGTGGCGCGGAGGCCGCATTGTCGCACGCGCGGCCGAGATGTTGACCCGCTTTCAGTGCGACGCCAGCTGCGCTTTCAGTTCGCGTTCGATGGCGCTGCGCAAGGCCGGATCGTCGGGCGCGACCTTGCTCGGAAATTGCGCGACCACGCGCCCGTCGCGGGCGATCAGATACTTGTGGAAGTTCCAGCCCGGCGCCACGCCGGTGGCCTGGGTCAGTTGCTTGTACAGCGGCGTCGCGTCGTCGCCGATCACATGCACCTTCTCGAACATCGGGAACTTGACCCCGTAGGTGAGCGTGCAGAACTCCTGGATCTGCTTCTCCGAGCCCGGCTCTTGGCCCTTGAAGTCGTTGGACGGGAAGCCGAGCACGCTGAAGCCCTGCGCCGCGTACTGCTGCTGCAGCTTCTCCAGGCCGTCGTACTGCGGGGTGTAGCCGCATTTGCTGGCGGTGTTGACCACCAGCAGCACCTTGCCGCCGTAGGTCTTGTTCAGGTTCACCTTGTCCTTGCCGGCCAGCGGCCGGTAGTCCTGGTTCAGCAAGGACCCCGCCCAGGCACTGCCGACGGTGCCGGCAGCGGCCAGGATCGCGAGGAAAAACAGACGCTTGGAAACTTTCATGGGGCACCGTCGGAGAGAAAGGGAAGTCGCGCACGACCAGGTCGGAAGTTGGGGATCCCGCGTGTTGACATGCCGTGTAACGGTGTTATAGTTAAATACAACACCACTCACCCAGAGCAGGTCCCACGATGAATCGCAAACGCCTCCAGCGCAGTCTTCCGGCCCTGGTCATCGTCGGCACCCTGCTCTGCGCGAGCTGGATCGGCACTCAACGCCACCAGGGACGGTCGCTGGATTATGGCGCCAGCACGCCGCACGACGACAGCGCCACCGGCGCCGCACCCGCCACCGTCCCGACGGTGCGGCGCCTGCGGGCCTCGCTGTCCGTGCCTTATTTCTCCTTCGCGCGCACCTTGCGCCCACGGAGCTGACCATGAGCGATATCCAATGGAGCGACGGCGCTCCGATCTACCGCCAGCTGAAGGAGCGCGTCATCGCGATGATGCTCGACGGCATCCTCAAGCCCGGCGACGCCCTGCCCTCGGTGCGCCAGGTGGCCGCCGAATACCAGCTCAATCCGATCACCGTCTCGCGCGCCTACCAGGAACTGGCCGACGAGGCCCTGGTCGAGAAGCGCCGCGGGCTGGGCATGTTCATGACCGAGGAAGCGGCGCAGAAGCTGCGCGGCAGCGAGCGCCAGCGCTTCCTCAACGAAGAGTGGCCTCTGGTGCTGGAACGCATCCAGCGCCTGGGCCTGACACTGCAAGACTTGTTGCCACCGGGGAAAACGCCATGACTGCCGCTGTCGCATCCGAATCCGTCGTCTACGCGCAGGGGTTGCGCAAGACCTACAACCACAAGCCGGCGCTGGCCGACGCGTCCTTCGCCATCGCGCCCGGCCGCATCGTCGGCCTGATCGGCCCCAACGGCGCCGGCAAGACCACCGCATTGAAGGCCGTGCTGGGCCTGACCGCGGTGGAAGGCGAACTGCGCGTGCTGGGCATGGACCCGCGCAAGCAGCGCGACGCGCTGATGAACGAGGTGTGCTTCATCGCCGACGTGGCGGTGCTGCCGCGCTGGATGCGGGTGCGCGAGGCGATCGACTTCGTCGCCGGCGTGCATCCGCGCTTCGATCGCGCCAAGTGCGAGCGCTTCCTGGCCAACACCAAGCTCTCGCCCAAGCTGCGGGTGCGCGAGATGTCCAAGGGCATGATCGTGCAGCTGCACCTGGCCCTGGTGATGGCGATCGACGCGCGCCTGCTGGTGCTGGACGAGCCGACCCTGGGCCTGGACATCCTGTATCGCAAGGAGTTCTACCAGCGCCTGCTGGAAGACTACTTCGACGAGCAGAAGACCATCGTCATCACCACCCACCAGGTGGAGGAGATCGAGCACATCCTCACCGACGTGCTGTTCATCCGCGACGGCCGCATCGTGCTCAGCGCCGACATGGAGCACATGGCCACCCGCTACACCGAACTGCTGGTGCCGGCCGAGCGCATCGAGGCGGCGCGCGCGCTGCAGCCGATCGACGAACGCGGCCTGCCGTTCGGCAAGTCGGTGTTCCTGTACGACGGCGTGCCGCAGGCGCAGCTGGCCGCGCTCGGCGAAACCCGCACCCCCGGCCTGGCCGACCTGTTCGTCGCCATCATGAAGGGCACCTACGCATGAACGCTCCCGCCAAATCGATCTCTCCCGTGTCCACCTTCACGTGGCTGCTCAAGCGCGAGTTCTGGGAACACCGCGGCGGTTTCCTGTGGGCGCCGGTCATCACCGGCGGCATCGTCGCCACGCTGTACACGGTGCTGTCGATCATCGGCAGCATCGCCGGCCGCAACAACGGCGGCGGCTCGCGGCTGAACGACGTGCAGTGGGACGGCCACGCCCAGAACGCCCACCAGATCATCGGCGCGGTCGGCGACGGCACCATGCTCGCCGGCGTCCTGCTGGCCAGCATCGTGGTCGGCTTCGTGGTGTTCTTCTACGCGCTGGGCGCGCTGTACGACGACCGCCGCGACCGCAGCGTGCTGTTCTGGAAGTCGCTGCCGCTGTCGGACACCGGCACCGTGCTGTCCAAGGCCGCCTGGGCGCTGCTGCTGGCGCCGCTGCTGGCGATCGGCGTCGGCCTGCTGATCGGCCTGGCGCTGTGGGTGGTCACCGCCCTGACCCTGTCGGTCAACGGCATCCCGCAGAGCACCGCGGTCTTCACCGAATCGCATCCGCTGCGCATCATCGGCATGGTCCTGGCCGCGCTGCCGGTGCAGGTGATGTGGTCGCTGCCGGCGATCGGCTGGCTGATGCTGTGCTCGGCCTGGGCGCGCAGCAAGCCGTTCCTGTGGGCGGTGCTGATCCCGATCCTGGGCTGCGTGACCGCCAGCATGATGGGCATCCTGCCGATGCTCAATGTCAACCACAAGCTGATCTGGTACACCGTGGTCTACCGCGGCCTGCTCAGCGTGCTGCCGGGTAGCTGGGGTCCGGTGCTGAACGAGCAGGTGGCCGAGACCCACATCAGCGGTCCGCAGGACCTGGTCAATGCGATCCATCTCGGCGACAGCTGGGTGCTGTTCCGCGACCCCGACATCTGGATCGGCGCCGCCGTCGGCGTGGCCTTCATCGTCGCCGCGATCTACGTGCGCCGCTGGCGCGACGAAGCCTGATCGCACACCCGTCTCCCTTCCCTTTTCCGTAAGGAGTGTTCCGATGCGCAAGACCCTCATCCTGTGTGCGCTGCTGTCGCTGCCGGCCGTCGCCATGGCCGACGACTGCAAGTATTCCGAACCGCGCGAACTCAAGCTGGACCTGGCCGGCGTCAAGTCGGTGCTGCTGGACGTGCAGCAGAACGACCTCAAGCTCAGCGGCGCCAGCGGCGGCGACTACGCCCTGCGCGGCCGCGCCTGCGCCTCCGACGCGGACATGCTCAAGGAGCTGACCCTGCGCCAGCGCCGCGACGGCGACACCCTGGTGGTGACGCTGAAGCACGAGGGCAAGATCCACGGCATCAGCGTCGGCAATCGCTACGCCTACCTCAACGTGGCCGGCAGCATCCCGGCCAACCTGCCGGTGCAGCTGCAACTGGGTTCCGGCGACGCCGAGATCAGCGGCGTGGCATCGCTCGACGCCAAGATCGGCTCCGGCGACCTGCATGCGCAGGGCATCCGCGGCGCGGTCAGCGCCACGGTCGGCTCCGGCGACATCGAACTGCGCAATGTCGGCAGCGTGGCCCTGCCGACGCTGGGCTCGGGCGACGTCAAGGCCGACCAGGTCGGCGGCGACGTCAAGGTCGGCACGGTCGGCTCCGGCGACCTGACCGTGCACGGCGTGCGCGGCGGCGTGCAGGTCGACAGCGTCGGCTCCGGCGACGTGCAACTGCGCGACGTCAGCGGCAGCGTCGCGGTGCAGACCGTCGGCTCCGGCGACCTGGACGTGGGCAACGTCGGCGGCAACCTGAGCGTGCAGAAGGTCGGCAGCGGCGACGTCACCCACCACGGCGTGCGCGGCAGCGTCAACCTGCCCAAGCCGCGCTGATCCTCCCCAGCGCCTTTCCCTTCCGCACGAGGACACGCCCATGCAGTACCGTTCCCTGCCCCTGGCCGGCGTCGCCCTGGCCGCGCTGCTCTCCCTCGGCGCCTGCCAGCGCGCGGCGACGTCGAACGACCGTGTCGTCGTCGATCACGGCGGCGCGCAACACCTGACCTTCCTCAACGGCGACCTCACCCTCAAGGCCGATGGCCAGCCGCCGGCCACCATCACCCGCGACGGCAAGCTGTTGATCGACGGCAAGCCGGTCGCGCTGGACGCCGAGCAACAGCGCCTGCTGCTGGCCTACCGCAGCCAGATCGACGCGGTGGGCAAGCAGGGCCTGGAGGTCGGCAAGGCCGGCGCGGCGCTGGGGGTGAAGGCGGCCGGCGATGCGATCAGCGGCGTGCTCAGCGGCGACACCGAGCACATCGGCGAGCAGGTCGAGGCGCAGGCCGACAAGATCAAGCAGGCGGCGCTGAAGATCTGCGACCAGGTCGCCGCGCTGCGCGCCGCGCAGGACGCGCTGATGCAGAAGGTGCCGGCATTCCGCCCCTACTCCACCCTCGACGACAGCGACGTCAGCGACTGCAGGCACTCGGCCGCGTGATCGGCGGCAGCCTCGCTGCCGGGATCACCGCCCACAATGCCCGCTGTGTCCGCATTCCCCCGGCAGCCGCGCAAACGCCTGCCGGTCGGGCTGCGGTCTCAGCGGGCGTACTGTTTCGCGCCGGCCACGCAGACCACCGCCACCAGGGTCACCGCCAGCATCGTCCAGCTCACCGTTTCGTGGAGCAGCAGCGCGGCCAGGCCCAGGCCGATGAAGGGCTGGAACAACTGCAACTGCCCGACCGCGGCGATGCCGCCCTGCGCCAGGCCGCGGTACCAGAACACGAAACCGATCAACATGCTGAACAGCGAGAC
Source organism: Xanthomonas sacchari (assembly GCF_024266585.1). NCBI lineage: Bacteria > Pseudomonadati > Pseudomonadota > Gammaproteobacteria > Lysobacterales > Lysobacteraceae > Xanthomonas > Xanthomonas sacchari. The sequence goes on along the minus strand of NZ_CP100647.1, from coordinate 2,402,567 downwards.
ATAGCCCAGTCCGAGCCATGCCGGCATCCGCACATCGCCGAACGATGCCGGCCGCGTCAGCAGGGCCAGCGATAGCATCACTGGTAGCGACAGCACCAGCGCCCAGCAGATGACCTGCCATCCGCCCAGCGTGCGCGACAGCCGGGCGCCCTCCGCATAGCCCAGCCCGCAGAGCACCACCGCGGCCAGCATCAGCAGATCGCCCTGCAACGAGGCATCGAGACCGCCCAGCGCCGCATAGCCGACGACGCTGCAGGCGCCGGCCAACGAGAAGCCCCAGAACGGCGGACGCGGGCGTTCGCCGGCGCGCACCACGGCAAAGACCGCCGTGCACAACGGCAGCATGCCCACGAACACGATGGAATGCGCCGAGGTGACATGCCGCAGCGCCAGGGCGGTCAGCAGCGGAAACCCGACCACGACCCCCAGCGCGGTCACCGCCAGGGCGGGAAGCTCGATGCGGCGCGGCCGCGGCTGCCGGAACGCCAGCAGCAGCGCCAGCCCGAGCAAGGCGGCGATACTGGCGCGGGCACAGGTCAGGAACACGGGGGAAAAATCGGCGACCGCGACGCGGGTCGCGGGCAACGAACCCGCAAAGATCGCCACGGCGATACACCCGTTGATCCAGCCGGCGGTCGTTTTTTGCATGCGCGTCTCCTGTTGCATCGCCGTTCCAGTAGACGCCGCGGAAGGCGGATCCGGCCAGATACGATCCACTACGATTTGGCTGTACTGTTATGCCTCACGCTCCAGTACAGCCGACCACGTTGGACACACCCGCATCCCACGGCACGCGCATCGACGCGGTGATGGCCGATATCCGCGCCCGGATCGCCGCCCGCACCTGCCTGCCGGGCGCGCGCCTGCCCTCCGTGCGCATGCAGGCGCGCGCGCTGCGCGTGTCGGTGTCGACGGTGGTGGAGGCCTACGAGCGGCTGGTGGCCGAAGGCGCGATCGTGGCGCGACCGGGGTCGGGCTTCTACGTGGCCGGGCCGGTGGCGCCGCTGGCGCTGGCGCACCTCGGCCCGAAGCTCGACAGGCAGATCGACCCGCTGTGGGTGTCGCGGCAATCGCTGGAAGCGGATGCGCGCGTGCTCAGGCCCGGCTGCGGCTGGCTGCCGCCGGCGTGGCTGTACGCCGCGGGGATGCGCCGCGCGCTGCGCACGCTGGCGCGCGCCGACACCCTGGAACTGACCGAGTACGCCACGCCCCTGGGGCATCCGGGCCTGCGCCAGTTCCTGTCGCGACGGCTGGCGGGCAACGGCGTACAGGCGCCGCCGGAGCAGATCCTGCTCGCCGAATCGGGAACGCATGCGATCGACCTGATCTGCCGGTTCCTGCTCTCGCCGGGCGACACCGTCCTGGTCGACGACCCGTGCTACTTCAATTTCCACGCCTTGCTCAAGGCGCATCGCGTGCAGGTCGTAGGCGTGCCGTATACGCCGAACGGACCGGACGTGGCGCGCTTCGAGGCCGCCCTGCAGGCGCACGCGCCGCGGCTGTACATCACCAATTCCGGGCTCCACAACCCCACCGGCGCGACCCTGTCGGCGGCGACGGCGCACCGGCTGCTGATGGCGGCCGAGGGCTCGGACCTGGTGATCGTCGAGGACGACATCTTCGCCGACTTCGAGATCAGCCCGGCGCCCAGGCTGGCGGCCTTCGACGGCCTGGCGCGGGTCATCCAGCTCGGCAGCTTTTCCAAGACGGTCTCGGCGTCACTGCGGTGCGGCTACATCGCGGCACGGGGCGACTGGATCGACGGCCTCGCCGACCTGAAGATCGCCACGAGCTTCGGCAGCGGCCGGCTGGCGGCCGAAGCCGTGCTGATCGCGCTCACCGACAGCGGCTACCGCAGGCATCTGGAGACCCTGCGGCGCCGGCTGGCGGAGCAGATGGCCAAGACCGTGGCGCGGCTCCAGGGCCTGGGCATCCGGCCCTGGCTGCTGCCCCAGGCCGGCCTGTTCCTCTGGTGCCGGCTGCCCGAGGGCATGGAGGCCGCGGCGATCGCGCGCGCCTGCCTGCAGGAGGGCGTCGTCCTTGCGCCCGGCAATGCCTTCAGCCAGTCGCTGAGCGCCGGCGATTTCCTGCGCTTCAACGTCGCGCAATCCACCGACGAGCGGATATTCACGGTGCTCGCGCGCGCCATGCAGTCCGTGCCGCGGCAGCGCCGCTAGCGCGCGGCAGGCGCATGCCGCCGCGACCGGGGCCGCCGCACGTTCTAGAATGCCGTCACTCCCCTACTTCACCGCCCCCATGAAGAAGACGCTGTTCGCCTGGTTCTCGCTGCTGTCGCTATGCCTGCTGCTCGCCGCCTGCGGCGGACGCGGCGGCGAGACCGCCTCCTCGCGCGCCGAGCGCAGCAAGCCGCGGGTGGCGGTGGACAGCATGACCGTGATGCTGCGGCGTGCGCCGGCCGCCAACGCCACCATCGGACCGGACGGCAGCCTGCGCATCGACGACATCGAACTGCCGTTGCCCGCCGCCCAGCGCAGCGAGCTGCAGCAGTTGTTCATGCACCTGCAGATGCAGCGCCAGCAAACCCTGGAGACCGCGCCGCCGGACCCGAACATGCGCTCGGTCGGCTTCGCGCCGACTCCGGAAATCACCGCAGCGCAGGCGGCGGTATTGCGCGACATTCCCTCGCTGCAGCCGTACCGCGACAGCTTCGGCAACCTGCAGGCCGAGCGCCGCTGAAGCGGCGACCGCGCTGCGCTCGCGCGTCTCCGCCCTCCGTCCTCCGTCGATCGGCCGATGACCGTCGCGCTGACCGCGCGAGCGATCCGACCCGACATCGGCGTGGTCGGCCGTCTCACGGCAGGGCAAACCGCCCTCCCCTCCCGATGTAACGACACGTTCCAGGAAGACCCGGATGCGGATCGCGGCCATCCAATGCGCGGCCATCGACGACGACCTGGACGGCGCCTGCCAGGTCATCGTACAGCGCCTGCACTGGGCCGCCGCGCAGGCGATCGACCTATTGGTATTCCCCGAAGCGTTCCTGCTCGGGCATTCCTACGATGCGCAGACGATCCGCCGCCGCGCCCGCCAGGCATCGGAGGCGGCGCTGGACGTGCTATGCCGACACGTGGCGGGCTTCGAGACGACCCTTGTCATCGGCGCCTTCGAACTGCGGCCTCCGCACGTCTTCAATAGCGCGCTGGTGGTCGAGCACGGCCGGATCACCGGACGCTACGCCAAGGCCCATCCCAACGAACCGGTGGTGAGCGCGGGTCGCGACTTCCCCACCTTTCTCAGGTCGGGCCTGCGCTATGGCATCAATGTCTGCAACGACGCCAACCATGCCGACGCCGCTGCGCGGATCGCCGCGCAGGGCGCCGCCCTGATCGTGTACCCGCTCAACAACATGCTGCCGCCGCAGACCGCCGCGCGCTGGCGTGCGAGGAGTCTGCAGAACCTGGTGGATCGCGCGCGGCAGACCCATTGCTGGATCGCCTCGGCCGACGTGACCGGCATGGCGAATGGACATGTGAGTTACGGCTGCACCGCGATCGTCGCGCCCGATGGCCGGATCGTGGCGCGTGTCCCCGAGTCGAGCGAAGGCGCGGCGGTGTACGACGTGCCGAAACCGCCGCCTGCGGCAACGCGCGGCTGAAGGGGACCTCCAACACGCTGCGTTCGCCACGCAATCCGCTGCCCGGCAGGAGCGGCTTCAGCCGCGACAACCGCGCCCGGCCTGGTCGCGGCGGATCCGACAAAAGGGGCGCAAGAACCGGCTCCGCGCATGCCTGTTATCGGTATAAGACTCCCTGAAGCGGTGCACCGCCCACCCGCGCACCGCGCCGGCGCCCGCGACGGGGCGCGGCGGCGCGGTCACGGGCCAAACTCAGCCGCCGCCGCCCGCGCCGGCGTGGATGCCGCCTTCGGTCAGCGCGGCGGGGTCCAGCAGCCGGCGCAGTTCGTCCTCGCCGAGGCCGCTGTCTTCCTTGGCCACCTCCAGCACCGGCCGGTTCTCCTTGTAGGCGCGCTTGGCGATCGCCGCGGCCTTTTCGTAGCCGATGATCGGATTCAGCGCGGTGACCAGGATCGGATTGCGGTCCAGCGCCTCGCGCACCCGCTCCTCGCGCACCTTGAGCCCGGCGATCGCCGAGTCGGCCAGCAGCAGCGACACGTTGCTCAGCAACTGGATCGACTCCAGCAGGTTGGCCGCAATCAGCGGCAGGGTCACGTTCAACTGGAAGTTGCCGGTCTGCCCGGCCACGGTGATCGCGGTGTGGTGGCCGATGACCTGCGCGCAGGCCATCACCGTGGCCTCGGGAATCACCGGGTTGACCTTGCCCGGCATGATCGAGCTGCCCGGCTGCAGCGCCGGCAGTTCGATCTCGCCGAGGCCGGCCAGCGGCCCGGCGTTCATCCAGCGCAGGTCGTTGGCGATCTTGATCAGCGCCACCGCCAGCGCATTGAGCTGGCCGGACAGTTCCACCGCGTCGTCCTGCGCGGCCAGGCCCTCGAACTTGTTCTCGGCGCTCTCGAAGCTGTGGTCGGTCAGCGCCGACAACGCCTTGGCGACCTTGCCGCCGAAGCGCGGATCGGCATTGATGCCGGTGCCGATGGCGGTACCACCGAGCGGCAGCCGGCGCAGGCGCTTGAGGCTGTCGTCGATGCGCGCCTGCGCCGACAGCAGTTGCGCCGACCAGGCGCCGAACTCCTGGCCGAAGGTCAGCGGCATTGCGTCCATCAGATGGGTGCGCCCTGTCTTGACCACGCCCTGCAGTTGCTTGGCGCGCTTGTCGATCACCTTGCGCAGATGCTTGAGCGCCGGCGACAGCTGCTCGCGCGCCGCCAGCAGCGCGGCGACGCGGATCGCGGTCGGCACCACGTCGTTGGAACTCTGGCCGAGGTTGACGTGATCGTTGGGATGCACCGCCGGCAGCGCCTTGCCGCCGTGCTTGCCGGCGCCCTTGGCATGACGGTTGGCCAGCGTAGCGATGACCTCGTTGGCGTTCATGTTCGACGAGGTGCCCGATCCGGTCTGGTAGATGTCGATCGGGAAATGCGCGTCGTGGCGGCCGTCGGCCACCTCCAGCGCCGCGGCCTGGATCGCCTTGGCGACGGCCTTGGGCAACAGCTCCAGATCGGCGTTGACCCCGGCCGCGGCGGCCTTGATCAGGCCAAGCGCGCGGATGAAGCCGCGCGGCATCGGTCGCCCGGACACCGGAAAGTTCTGCACCGCACGTTGGGTCTGCGCACCCCACAAGGCGTCCGCAGGCACCTGCAGTTCGCCCATGCTGTCGTGTTCGACCCTGTATGTGTCACTCATCGCGCAATCTCCGCATCTGCATGAAAGGAATCCATCGGCGACGTCGTCGGACGTCCGGGGAGGCAGGCTGGCGGGCGTGCGGCTGGCGCGCGCATTATCCGCGGCGCAGCGCCCCGCGTCAGCCAGTGTGCGCCGGCGGATGTTAGGAATGTCTGGAGGCGTGTGCGCACGGCCGGGGCCTGCCACGCTCGGCAGGCGCAGGCCGGGACACGGATGGCCTGCGCGCCGGAGCGTTACGCGCGTGCTGCGCGAATGCTGGCGGCTAGGCGTGGGCGCCGCATCGTTAACGGAGAAGCAGCCACAAGATGCCACGCCGATGCCGTTGCCGCGCGCGGCGGCGACACCGGCGGGACCGGCGGCCTTGCGCCGCCGGCCCGGAGGCTCAGCGCTGGCGGTTGCTCTGGAACACCAGGTCGTTGTAGCGCTTCATCAAGCGTGCCGGCGAGCCTTCCGGCGCGACGATCGGATTGTCCAGCGAGCGCCGCTCGAATTCGCTGTACGGAACCTTGTCCGCCACGCGCTTGATCCGCGCCTTGGCTTCCTTGCGGAAATCCTCCGCGGCGCTCTCGAAACCGCTCCAGTCGGACTTGCCCGGCTCCTGGTTGGCGACCTTGGCGTGCGCTTCGTCGGACAGGCTGTTGAAGCCGGCCACCAGCGCCGTGGCCTTGGCGGTGTCGAAGTCGTCGTCCTGCATCAAGCCGACGATGTCCTTGGCCTCGAGCATCATCGACAGCCGGTAGAAGTCGCGGGTGCGGCCCTCGGCCTTCTCCATCGCCTTCAACTGCTCGCGCTGCGCGGCATCGTTCTGCGCGTCCAGCTCATGGCTGAACGCCTCGCTGGCCTCGTGGAATTCGGACAGCGCGGCCATCAGCGGCGCATGCAACTGCTTGCCCTTGGCGAACTGGTCGTCCTGGTAGTCCTCGCGGTCGTAGTAGTCGCGGGCCTGGTTGGCCAGCGGCTGCAGCGTCTTCAACGCGGCCTGATAGCGCTTCGCCGCCGTATCCAGCGCCGGCAACGCCGGCTTGGCCGCGATCGCCTGGGTCATCGGCGCGTCGCACAGCTTCATCGCGTATTCGTCGATCGGGGCGGGCCCGTACACGCTGGTTTCCTTGCCGGTGGGACCGGCCTTGGGGTCGGCCATCCAGCGGATGTACTGTTGCGCGCCTTCGTGGATGCGCCCATCGACCTTGTTGAAGCATTCGATGTAGGCATTGAGCTTGCTGGTCAGCGCCTGGTCCGCGGCGCTGGCGGCAGCATCGGCGGATGCATGGCTGGCATCGGCACTGGCATCGGAATCGGTCGGCGTGGCGGACGGCTTGCCACCGCATGCGCTCAGGAAAACGGACACAGCGACGGCCAGCGCCGCCATACGCAAAGAGGATTTCATATAGGAAAGGACGATGTTGAAAACGGTTACAGAAAGTCTAGCAAACCAAAAGATCGTCGCAGCGTGATGGCTGGAGGGCCGGGATTGGGGCGTCGGAATCGGGGATTCGCAAGCGCGGTTGCGCGCTCGTCCAGGCGATTCGTTGGCGACGCTCGCCTGTGACGGACTGCGCGAGACGGCGCGTGCCGGCGGCGGCCACGCAGCGCATCGGCTAGACTGCGGCGACGTATCACCGATGGAACTCTCACGCCGCCATGGGCGACGCATCAGACTGTAGATGCCGGCGCACGCTGCGCCGGGCCACGCACCCCGCCGTTTCCACCCCGCCCACCCCGCACCATGACGCGCCAGCGGCGCGCGCCGGGGAACGCAGATGATCGGCAACCTCCTGCTGCTGGCACTGGCGATGCTGCTGGTGCTGCTCAACGGCTTCTTCGTCGCCGCCGAGTTCGCCCTGGTCAAGCTGCGCCACACCCAGGCCGTGGGCCTGGCTGAGCATCACGGCTGGCGTGGCCGCCTGCTGCTCAACGTGCACGGTCACCTCGACGCCTACCTGTCGGCCTGCCAGCTCGGCATCACCCTGTCCTCGCTGGGCCTGGGCTGGGTCGGCGAGCCGGCCTTCGCGCACCTGCTGCAGCCGCTGTTCGACCTGCTGGGGCTGAGCGAGGAGGCGGCGCGCCTGAGCGCCTTCATCATCGCCTTCAGCGTGATCTCGTTCCTGCACATCGTGCTCGGCGAACTGGCCCCCAAGTCGATGGCGATCCGCCGCCCGGAGCGCATGTCGCTGTGGACCGCCGCCCCGCTGTACCTGTTCTACTGGGCGATGTATCCGGCGATCTGGCTGCTCAACACCAGCGCCAACGGGCTGCTGAAGGCCGTGGGCTGGGGCGATGTCGAGCACGCCTCGCACCGCTATTCGCGCGAGGAACTGAAGCTGATCGTCGGCCGCCAGCAACCCGCCGGCGCCGCGCCCGATCACGAACTGACCCTGATGAGCCACGCGCTGGAGCTGCCGGAACTGGTGGCCGGCGATCTGATGCGCGCGCGCGACCATTTGCGCGGGTTCCGCGAGGGCATGGCGCTGGACGCGGTGATGGCCGAGTTCGCCGACAGCCGCTACAGCCGCTACCCGTGGTTCGACCGCGACGGCGAGCAGGTGCTGGGCATCCTGCACATGAAGGACCTGCTGGTGGAGATCGCCCGTGGCCGCCGCAGCGACGACCTGCGCCCGCTGCTGCGCCCGGCCAACCTGATCGCGCTGGAGACGCCGGTGCCGCTGGTGCTGGAGCGCTTCCGCAGCGGCGCCACGCACATGGCGCTGTGCGTGGACGAGCACGGCCGCATCCTCGGCTACTTCACCCTGGAAGACCTGCTGGAAGTGGTGGTCGGCGACATCGAGGACGAGCACCCCCACGTGGTCAAGGACGCGCCGACCCGCGGCGCCGACGGCAGCGTGCTGGTCGCCGGCTCGACCTCGATCTTCCGCCTCGAGCGCCTGCTCGGCCGCGGCCTGCGCGCGCCCGAGCACCTCAATTCGGTCGGCGGGCTGATCGTGCACCGGTTGCAGCGCCTGCCCGAGGAAGGCGAGCGCCTGGAGCTGGACGGGCACCTGTTCACGGTCAAGCGCATGGCCGGGCACCGCATCCAGGCGGTGAGCGTGCGTCTGGCGCCGGCCGAGGCCGCGCCGACGTAGAATGGCGCCCCCGCCGACACCACCGCCCGCCCCGCCATGTCCGATTCCGCCCTGCTCGCCCTGTCCCCGCTCGATGGCCGCTACGCCGGCAAGGTCGACGCCCTGCGGCCGATCTTCTCCGAATACGGCCTGATCAAGGCGCGGGTGAAGGTGGAGATCGAATGGCTGCTGGCGCTGGGCGCCGAGCCGGGCATCGGCGAGCTGGCCGCGTTTTCGCCGGCGGCGGCGCAGCGCCTGCGCGCGTTGGCCGACGGCTTCGGCGTGGAGCACGCGGCGCGGGTCAAGCAGATCGAGCGCACTACCAACCACGACGTCAAGGCGGTGGAGTACTTCATCAAGGAACAGCTCAAGGACGACGCCGAACTCGGCCCGGCCCTGGAGTTCGTGCATTTCGCCTGCACCAGCGAGGACATCAACAACCTCAGCTACGGACTGATGCTGGAGCAGGCCCGGCGCGAGGTGCTGCTGCCGACGCTGGACGCGGTGATCGCCACGCTGCGCGCCCTCGCCCATGCGCAGGCCGCGCAGCCGATGCTCTCGCGCACCCACGGCCAGACCGCCTCGCCGACCACCCTGGGCAAGGAAGTGGCCAACGTGGTCGCGCGCCTGCAGCGGCAACGCCAGCAGATCGCCGCGGTCGAGCTGACCGGCAAGATCAACGGCGCGGTCGGCAACTACAACGCCCACGTCGCCAGCTACCCCGACGTCGACTGGCCGGGCTTCGCGCAGCGCTTCGTGGAAAGCCTGGGCCTGGTGTTCAACCCCTACACCACCCAGATCGAGCCGCACGACAACGTCGCCGAACTGGGCGACGCCACCCGCCGCGCCAATACCGTGCTGATCGACCTGGCCCGCGACATCTGGGGCTACATCTCGCTGGGCTACTTCAAGCAGAAGCTCAAGGAAGGCGAAGTCGGTTCCTCGACCATGCCGCACAAGGTCAACCCGATCGACTTCGAGAACGCCGAAGGCAACTTCGGCATCGCCAACGCCCTGTTCGAGCACTTCTCGGCCAAGCTGCCGATCAGCCGCTGGCAGCGCGACCTCACCGACTCCACCGTGCTGCGCGCGCTCGGCACCGCCTTCGGCCACACCCAGGTGGCGCTGGACTCGCTGGCCAAGGGCCTGGGCAAGCTCACCGTGAATCCCGAGCGCCTGGACGCCGACCTGGACGCGGCCTGGGAAGTGCTGGCCGAAGCGGTGCAGACGGTGATGCGCCGCCACGGCCTGCCCAACCCCTACGAACAGCTCAAGGCGCTGACCCGCGGCCAGGGCATCACCGCCGCGTCGATGCGCGCCTTCGTCGAGAGCCTGGAGCTGCCGGAGGACGCCAAGCAGCGCCTGCGTGCGCTGACCCCGGGCGGCTACGTCGGCCTGGCCGAGCGGCTGGCGCGCGGCATCTGAGCCGCGGCCCGTCCATCCTGGGTTAATCCGCCGCGGGCATGCTGAGGGTTCACAGCAGAGCCCCGTGATGAAACGCACCCCGTTGTTTGTGCTGCCGCTGCTGGTCCTGGCCGGCTGCGCACAGGCGCCCCGCCCGCCGGCCGGCGATGGCGCCCACGCCGCTGCCGGCCGCACCCTGGTCATGCTCGCGGCGGCACCGTCCGCCGGCGATATCGCCGATGGCGACGAACGCGACGCCGAGGCACCGATCCGCATGGCCGCCTCGGCCAGCGGCGACATCGACTGCGACGGCCGCGACCTCAACATCGTCGGCCGCGACGCCACCCTGGTGCTGCACGGGCACTGCGCCACCGTCAGCCTGTTCGGCCGCAACGGCAACCTGCAGATCGAGCGGGCCGACACCCTGCGCGTGCTCGGCGACGACGCCCAGGTGGCGATGCATGGCGACGCCGGGCAGGTCGCGCTGTTCGGCCGCAACGGTCGGCTGCAGATGGCGCGCATCGCCACGCTGGAGGTGTCCGGCGACCAGAACCAGCTGCAGGCCAGCGAGATCGGCACCATCGCCCTGCACGGCAACGACAACGCCATCGTCCAGCGCAGCGGTCGCGTGCGGGTCGATGACGGCGGCCGCGACAACCGCATCCTCGGCCAGTAACGCCACAGCGCCCGCCCGCGACGCGGTTGCGGCGCGCCGCCGCCGTCCCGACGCGGCCGGCGGCCCGCAGGGCCCCTGCCGCCGGATCGCCGCGGCCTACGCCGATCCGGCAACTCCCACGATGGCTCCACGCGCCAAACCGGCGGACAATGGCCGGGTTCGGCCGGCGCCGCTGCGCGCCCGCCCTTTCCTTCCGCGTTGCAAGGACCCACCGCACATGGCTGCCCGCAAGACCGTCGCTCCCGCCTTCGAACTCCACGCCCGCCCCGGACAACCGCTGGGCATGCCCGCGGCGACCTTCCTGCGCGACTACTGGCACAAGCGCCCGCTGCTGATCCGCAACGCCTTCCCCGGCTTCGTCTCGCCGATCGAGCCGGGCGACCTGGCCGGCCTGGCCTGCGAGGAGGCGGCACTGTCGCGGCTGATCGAGCACGACCGCGCCAACGACCGCTGGCGCGTGCGCAGCGGCCCGTTCCAGGAACACGAGTTTCCCGGCATGCCCGACCACGACTGGACCCTGCTGGTACAGGACGTGGACAAGTGGGATCCGGACATCCGCGCCCTGCTCGCGCAGTTCCGCTTCCTGCCGCGCTGGCGGGTGGACGACGTGATGGTCAGCTTCGCCGCGCGCGGCGGCTCGGTCGGCGCGCACGTGGACCACTACGACGTGTTCCTGCTGCAGGCCCACGGCCACCGCCGCTGGCAGATCGACGCCAGCGCCGCGCTGGGCCGCCCGGCGCCGCCGACCGACTTCCGCGACGACGTGGAGCTGAAGCTGCTGCGCCAGTTCGAGCCGACCCACGACTGGGTGCTGGGGCCGGGCGACATGCTGTACCTGCCGCCGCTGGTGCCGCACCACGGCGTCGCCGAAGACGCCTGCCTGACCTTCTCGGTGGGCATGCGTGCGCCGTCCTCGGCCGAACTGATCGCCGATTACCTGGACACCCTGATCGACGGCGCCGACGAGACGCTGCGCTACCACGACGAGGACCTGCAGGCGCCGGCCGACCCGTACGAGATCGACGCGGCGGCGATGGGCCGCGTGGTCGAGGCGCTGAACGCGCTGCGCATGAACGACCCGGACCGGCTCGGCGCCTGGTTCGGCCGCTTCATCACCACCTACCGCGCCGCCGGCGAGATCCTGCCGCCGGCCGGGCTGCCGCCGGCGGCCGAGATCGCCGCGGCGCTGGAACAGGGCCTGGTCCTGCAACGGCACCCGTGGGCGCGGCCGGCCTGGCGGCGCGCCAGCCGCGGCGCGATGCTGTTCTGCAGCGGCCTGGAGTTCGCGCTGCCGGTCAAGGACGCCAAGCGCCTGGCCGCGGCCGAACACATCGACGGCACGGACTACGCGGCGCTGTCGGCGGCCGGCAAGCAGACCCTGCTGGCGCTGATCGAAGGCGGCTTCTACCAGCCGCTGGATGCGCAGGACGACGCCGACGACGCCGACGAGCACGCCGAGGCGACCTGATCCGACCATGCCCGGCCCAGGTTTCCGCATCGCTGCGCTCGACCCCGTCCGCGACGGCGCCGAACTGCGCGCGCTGCGTGCCGCGGCCGGCACCGTCGCGGACCCGGCCGACGCCGCCGCGGCCCAGGATGCGCTGGGAGAGCACCTGGTGGCGCGCAGTGACGACGGCCAGGCGGTCGGTGCGGCCCGGCTCGGCGCGGACCGGCGGATCGCCGCGCTGACGGTGCTGCCGGACTGGCGCGGGCGCGGCGTCGGCAGCGCACTGCTGCGCGGCCTGATCGCGCAGGCACAGCGCCGGCACTGGCCGCAACTGGAGCTGCACGCCCCGGCGGCGGCCGTGGCGTTCTGCGCCCGGCACGGCTTCCTGCCGCCGCCGGGCAGCGCGGCCGCCGACGCAGCGGCGGTGCCGCTGCGCCGCCGCTTCGACGGTGCCGCGGCAGTGGAGGACGCGGCGATGGCGATCGCCGCCAGCATCGCGGTGCTGGCCCAGGCCCGCCGCCAGGTACTGATCCACAGCCGCGCGCTGGATCCGGGCCTGCTCGACGATGCCCGGGTGCTGGAGCAGTTGCGCCGCTTCGCGGTCGCCGCGCACGCCAAGCAGGTCTGGGTGCTGCTGCACGACGCGGCGGCGCCGCAGCGCGCCGGCGCGCCCTTGCTGGCGCTGGCGCAGCGCTTGCCCAGCGTATTCCAGTTCCGCGAAGTCAGCGATCCGGTCGACCGCAGCGACGCCACCGCCTACCTGGTCAACGAGGGCGGCGGCTACTACTTCCGTGGACTCGGTCACCGTTACGACGGCGAAACCGACCTGCTCGGCGGCGGCCGCGCGCGCCAGCTGCGCACGTCCTTCGCCCGGGTCTGGGAGCGTGCGCGCCCCTGCAGCGAGCTACGCGCGCTGGGCTGGTGACGCGGCCGCGACCACGCCGCCGCATGCGCCATGGATGAACCGGGATCGGCCCGACCACGCCGAATGCACACCCCGGCAGGTTCATGGGGGTATAATTTTTTCGCTTGATTACGCCCGCGCGGCCCCCGCGTCCGCCGGTCCCTACCGCAAGCCAACCCAACAAAGCGACCCGACCCCACCATCGTGGACAATCTACTCAAGCAGTTTGCGCAGTCATCGCAACTCGCCGGCGGCAATGCCGCCTATATCGAAGACCTGTACGAACAGTATCTGGTCTCTCCCGACAGCATCGATCCCAAGTGGAAAACCTACTTCGACGGCTTCCAGGGCCGCGATGCCGGTGACGTCCCCCACTCTGCGGTCATCGCCCACATCGCCAGCGCCGCGCGCCAGGCCGCCAACAGCGGCACCGGCCCGAGCGGCGACGAGCGCGAGCGCCATGTCGGCCGCCTGATCACCGCCTACCGATCGCGCGGCCACCTCGGCGCGCGCCTGGACCCGCTGGGCCTGACCCCGCCGGTGAACCCGCCGGACCTGGGCCTGCCGTTCCACAGCCTGTCGGAAAGCGATCTGGGCAGCGAGTTCAGCACCGGCGGCCTGGGCGGCCAGCCGCGGATGAAACTGCGCGACCTGCTGGCGCGGCTGAAGGCGACCTACACCGGGTCGATCGGCAGCGAGTTCATGCACATTTCCGAGTTCGAACAGCGCCAGTGGATCTACCAGCGCCTGGAGAACGCGGGCGGCAACATCGCCGGCGACGCCGCCAGCCGCCGCCGCACCCTGGAGCGGATCACCGCCGCCGAGGGCCTGGAGCGCTACCTGCACACCAAGTACGTCGGCCAGAAGCGCTTCTCGCTGGAAGGCGGCGACTCGCTGATCCCGATGATGGACGTGCTGGTGCGGCGCGCCGGCAACGACGCGGTCAAGGACATCGTGATCGGCATGGCCCACCGCGGCCGCCTCAACGTGCTGGTCAACACCCTGGGCAAGAACCCGCGCAAGCTGTTCGACGAATTCGAAGGCAAATTCGAGCACGCCCACGACGACCGCGCCCACACCGGCGACGTGAAGTACCACATGGGCTTCTCCGCCGACGTGGCGGTGGCCGACGGCAAGTCGGTGCACTTGGCGCTGGCGTTCAACCCCTCGCACCTGGAGATCGTCGATCCGGTGGTGGTCGGCAGCGTGCGTTCGCGCCAGGAGCGCTACGGCGACGCCGCGCGCAAGTCGGTGCTGCCGGTGATCATCCACGGCGACGCCGCGTTCGCCGGCCAGGGCGTGGTCATGGAGCTGTTCCAGATGTCGCAGGCGCGCGGCTTCGCGGTCGGCGGCACCGTGCACATCGTGGTCAACAACCAGATCGGCTTCACCACCAGCGCCCGCGACGACGCCCGTTCCACGCTGTACTGCACCGACGTGGCCAAGATGATCGGCGCGCCGGTGTTCCATGTGAACGGCGACGATCCGGACGCGGTGGCGTTCGTGGCCAACCTGGCCTACGACTTCCGCCAGCAGTTCAACAAGGACGTGGTCATCGACCTGGTCTGCTACCGCCGCTGGGGCCACAACGAGGCCGACGAGCCGGCGGCGACCCAGCCGGTGATGTACCAGACCATCCGCAAGCACAAGACCACCCGCGAGCTGTACGCCGCGCAGCTGGAAAGCGAAGGCGTGCTGCAGGCCGGCGAGGCGCAGGCGCTGGTCGACGGCTACCGCAACAAGCTCGACTCGGGCGAGTACACCACCGAGCTGGCGACCCGCAAGCCCGACGAATTCGCCATCGACTGGTCCAAGTACCTGTCCGGCAAGCTGACGGACAAGGTCGACACCACGGTCAAGCGCAAGACCCTGGACCAGCTGGCCAAGATCATCACCACCATCCCGAGCGGCGTGGAACTGCACCCGCGCGTGGCCAAGATCTACGAGGATCGGGTGAAGATGGCCGCCGGCGAACTGCCGGGCGACTGGGGCTTCGCCGAGAACCTGGCCTACGCCACCCTGCTCGGCGAAGGCCACAAGCTGCGCCTGGTCGGCCAGGACGCGGGCCGCGGCACGTTCTTCCACCGCCACGCGATCCTGCACGACCAGAAGACCGACAGCTACTACCTGCCGCTGCGGCAGCTGGTGGAGAACCCGGAAGACGCCACCGTGATCGACTCGCTGCTCAGCGAGGAGGCGGTGATGGGCTTCGAGTACGGCTACTCCACCACCGATCCCAATGCGCTGTGCATCTGGGAAGCGCAGTTCGGCGACTTCGCCAACGGCGCGCAGGTGGTGATCGACCAGTTCATCGCCGCCGGCGAGGCCAAGTGGGGCCGTATCTCCGGCCTGGCGCTGTTCCTGCCGCACGGCTACGAAGGCCAGGGTCCGGAGCACAGCTCCGCGCGCCTGGAGCGCTTCCTGCAGCTGTGCGCGCTGGAGAACATGCTGGTCTGCGTGCCGACCACCCCGGCGCAGGCCTTCCACATGATCCGCCGGCAGATGCGCATGTCCACGCGCAAGCCGCTGGTGGTGATGACGCCCAAGTCGCTGCTGCGCCACAAGCTGGCGGTGTCGATGCTGGAGGAGCTGGCCGACGGCGAGTTCCAGCACCTGATCCCGGACGCCAAGGCCGACCCGAAGAAGGTCAAGCGCGTGGTCGCCTGCTCGGGCAAGGTCTACTACGACCTGCTCGAGGACCAGACCAAGCGTGGCCAGGACGACGTCGCGATCCTGCGCGTGGAGCAGCTGTATCCGTTCCCGCGCGCGCTGCTGGCCGCCGAACTCAAGCGCTACGGCAATGCCACCGACCTGGTCTGGTGCCAGGAAGAGCCGCAGAACCAGGGCGCCTGGTACCAGATCAAGCACCACCTGCAGGCCTGCCTGGCCGACGGACAGAGCCTGCACTACGCCGGCCGCGCCCGTTCGCCGTCTCCCGCCGCCGGCCATTTCGCCGAGCACGTGGAAGAGCAGCTGAAGCTGGTCGCCGATGCGCTGTTGAATCCGTTCAACGACCAAGTCGCTGAATAAATCCCTTTTCACATTCCAAAAAAGACACCACTAGGACGCCCCCTGCAATGGCCACCGAAGTCAAAGTTCCGGTACTGCCCGAATCCGTATCCGATGCCACCATCGCCAGCTGGCACAAGAAGGCCGGCGACGCGGTCAAGCGCGACGAGAACCTGGTGGACCTGGAGACCGACAAGGTCGTGCTGGAAGTGCCCTCGCCCGTCGACGGCGTGCTGAAGGAGATCAAGTTCGAGACCGGCGCCACCGTGACCAGCTCGCAGATCCTGGCGATCATCGAGGAAGGCGCGACCGCCGCCGCGGCCCCGGCCGAAGCCAAGGCCGCCGAGGCACCGAAGGCCGAGGCGCCCAAGGCCGCCGCCGCCGAAGCGCCGAAGGCCGCCAAGGCCGAGACGCCGAAGGCTGCCGGCGATGTCTCCAGCCTGCCGCCGGGCGCGCGCTTCAGCGCCATCACCGAAGGCGTGGATCCGTCGCAGGTCGAAGGCACCGGCCGGCGCGGCGCGGTGACCAAGGAAGACATCCTCAACTACGCCAAGAACGGCGGCGCCGGCAAGGCCAGCGGTGCGCGTCCGGAAGAGCGCGTGCCGATGACCCGCGTGCGCAAGCGCATCGCCGAGCGCCTGATGCAGTCGAAGAACTCGACCGCGATGCTGACCACCTTCAACGAGGTCAACCTGGCCAAGGTCTCGGCCGCGCGCAAGGAACTGCAGGACGAGTTCCAGAAGGCCCACGGCATCAAGCTCGGCTTCATGAGCTTCTTCGTCAAGGCCGCGGCCAACGCCCTGCAGCGCTTCCCGCTGGTCAACGCCTCGATCGACGGCGACGACATCATCTACCACGGCTACAGCGACATCTCCATCGCCGTGTCCACCGACAAGGGCCTGGTCACGCCGGTGCTGCGCAACGTCGAGCGGCAGTCCTTCGCCGACATCGAGCAGGGCATCGCCGACTACGCCAAGAAGGCGCGCGACGGCAAGCTGAGCCTGGAAGAACTGCAGGGCGGCACCTTCACCGTGACCAACGGCGGCACCTTCGGTTCGCTGCTGTCGACCCCGATCATCAACCCGCCGCAGAGCGCGATCCTGGGCATGCATGCGATCAAGGAGCGTCCGATCGCCGAGAACGGCCAGGTCGTGATCGCGCCGATGATGTACCTGGCGCTGTCCTACGACCACCGCATCATCGACGGCAAGGACTCGGTGCAGTTCCTGGTCGACATCAAGAACCAGCTGGAAAACCCGGGCCGGATGCTGTTCGGTCTGTAAGAGCCGGGAATCGGGAATGGAGAGTGGGGAATGGGACAAGCGCCCATTTCCCTTCCCTGTTCCCGCCTGGACCTGGATGGGAGGCGGCAGGCGCAGGCGCTTTTGCGACTCCCCATTCCCTATTCCCCATTCCCGTGTGAGCGAATGAAATGAGCGAACAATACGACGTCGTCGTCATCGGTGCCGGCCCTGCCGGCTATCACGCGGCCATCCGCGCCGCCCAGTTGGGCCTGAAGACCGCGTGCATCGACGCCGCGCTCGGCAAGGACGGCAAGCCGGCGCTGGGCGGCACCTGCCTGCGCGTGGGCTGCATCCCGTCCAAGGCGCTGCTGGATTCCTCGCGCCAGTTCTGGAACATGGGCCACCTGTTCGGCGAGCACGGCATCAGCTTCAAGGACGCCAAGATCGACGTCGCGGCGATGGTCGGGCGCAAGGACAAGATCGTCAAGCAGTTCACCGGCGGCATCGCGATGCTGTTCAAGGCGAACAAGATCACCCCGTACTACGGCTTCGGCGAGCTGCAGCCGGGCAACGTGGTCAAGGTCAAGCAGCACGACGGCAGCGAAGTCGAGCTCAAGGGCACCAACGTGATCCTGGCCGCCGGTTCGGATTCGATCGAACTGCCGTTCGCCAAGTTCGACGGCGAGACCATCGTCGACAACGTCGGCGCGCTGGACTTCACCGAAGTGCCCAAGCGCCTGGCGGTGATCGGCGCCGGCGTGATCGGCCTGGAACTGGGCAGCGTGTGGAAGCGCCTGGGCGCCGAGGTCACCATCCTCGAAGCGCTGCCGGACTTCCTGGCCCTGGCCGATGCCGAAGTGGCCAAGACCGCGCTGAAGGAATTCAAAAAGCAGGGCCTGGACATCAAGCTCGGCGCCAAGGTCTCCAAGACCGAAGTCACCGGCAAGGGCAAGAAGCAGGAAGTCGTCGTCACCTATAGCGATGGCGAAGGCGAGAAGAGCCTCACCGTGGACAAGCTGCTGGTGGCCGTCGGCCGCCGCGCCGCCACCAAGGGCCTGCTGGCCGAAGGCACCGGGGTCAAGGTCAACGAGCGCGGCCAGATTGAGGTCGATGCGCACTGCCACACCGGCGTCGACGGCGTGTGGGCGATCGGCGACTGCGTGCGCGGGCCGATGCTGGCGCACAAGGGCTTCGAGGAAGGCATCGCGGTCGCCGAGCTGATCGCCGGCCTGCCCGGCCACGTCAACTTCGACACCATTCCGTGGGTGATCTACACCGAGCCCGAAATCGCCTGGGTCGGCAAGACCGAGCAGCAGCTCAAGGCCGAAGGCGTGCCGTACAAGGCCGGCAGCTTCCCGTTCGCGGCGATCGGCCGTGCGGTGGCGATGGGCGAGCCGGCGGGCTTCGTCAAGGTCATCGCCCACGCCGAGACCGACCGCGTGCTGGGCATGCACCTGGTCGGCGTCGGCGTCTCCGAACTGGTCCACGAAGGCGTGCTGACCATGGAGTTCAACGGCTCGGCCGACGATCTGGCGCGCATCTGCCACGCCCACCCGACCCTGTCCGAAGCGATCCACGACGCGGCCATGGCGGTGAGCAAGCGGGCAATTCACAAGGCCAATTAAGGCCGGGAAACAGGAGTGGAGAATCGGGAATGGCAAGCGCATTCCCGGCACTCCACTCCCACCGCATGACGCCGGACTCAGGTCCGGCGTCATGCGTTTCGGCTTTTGGTTTTTCCCATTCCCTATTCCCTATTCCCGACTCCCCATTCTCGATGAAAAGCATCTGCGTCTACTGCGGCTCCAATGCCGGCAACAAGCCCGCCTATGTCGAACGTGCCACCGCGCTGGGCACGCGCATCGCCGAAGAGGGGCTGCGCCTGGTCTACGGCGGCGGCAATGTCGGCCTGATGGGCACCGTCGCCAATGCGGTGCTCGCCGCCGGCGGCACGGTCACCGGCGTGATTCCCAAGCAACTGGCCGATTGGGAGGTCGCGCACCGCGGCCTCACCGAGCTGGAAATCGTCGGCTCGATGCACGAACGCAAGTCGCGCATGTTCGACCTCTCCGACGCCTTCGTCGCCCTGCCCGGCGGCTTCGGCACCATGGAAGAGATCTTCGAGATGCTCACCTGGCGCCAGCTCGGCATCGGCAACAAGCCCTGCGCCTTCCTCGACGTGGAAGGCTTCTACGCCCCGCTGATCGGCATGATCGACCGCATGGTCGAGGAACGCTTCCTGCACCCGGACCAGCGCGCCGACCTGTGGTACGGCAGCGACATCGACACGATGCTGGGCTGGATGCGGGACTACACGCCGGCGCAGGCGTCGAAGTGGATCGACGAGAAGCGTCGCAACGCGTTGCGCTGAGAGGTACCTGACGGGCGGCGAGTTCGTGGCGCGTGGCGACGCGTTACAGAGTCCTGCGCCCCACGGCTCCTGCGGAGCGGATCAACAAAAAGCGGCGCAACGCGTTGCGCTAAGAGGTGCCTGACGGGCGGCGAGTTCGTGGCGCGTGGCGACCGCTTAGGTCACCGCATACAACGACAGGACGTGTCGTGTAGGAGCGGCTTCAGCCGCGACGGGCGTTCCCGGTATAGCTCCGTCGCCGCTGAAGCCGCTCCTACACGATAAGCTGCCATGGCGAAACCTTCAGTCGCTCCAGCGTCGGAGGATGACGGAGGCGCGAATCGAACAAACGCGCCGCAACGCATCGCGCTGCCGCCAACGGGAACGTGCCGACAGCAAGCGCCACGCGCACCGCGACCCGCGCCACGTTCGATCGCCTCAGAGCTGTTGCGGCGCGGCGGCCGGGCGCCCCAGCAGATAGCCCTGTCCGTAATCGCAGCCCAGTTCGCGCAGGGTCGCCAGTTGCTGCTCGGTCTCGATGCCTTCGCCCACCGTCTCGATGCCCAGGGTGCTGGCCAGGGCCAGGATGCCGCGTACCAGCGCATGGCTGCCGGCGCCGGCGCCGCCGTCGCCATCGCCCTGCAGGCCGGCGACGAAGCTCTGGTCGATCTTCAGCACCGAGATCGGGAAGCGGTGCAGGTACGACAGCGCCGAGAAGCCGGTACCGAAATCGTCCAGTTGCGCCAGCACGCCACGCTCGCGCAGCGCCTGCAGGATGGTCAGGGTGCGCGGGGCGTCGTCGAGCAGCGCCACCTCGGTGATCTCCACGCGCAGGCGGCGCGGATCGGCGCCGGCGGTGTCGATCAGCCCGAACAGCCGCTCGGTGAAATCCGGCGAGCGGAAGTGCCGCGGCGAGACGTTGACCGAGACGTAGCCGCCCTCGCTCTGCGCCAGGCGCCGGATCACCTGCGCGTACAGCAGCCAGTCCACCTGCTCGATCAGGCCGCTCTCCTCGCCCAGGTCGATGAACTGGCTCGGCACCAGCAGCCCGCGGCTTTCGTGGCGCCAACGCAACAGGGCTTCGTGGCCGATCACCTCGCCGTCGCGCAGGCGCACGATCGGCTGATAGAACGGCTCGAAGTCGCGGTTGTTGATCGCGCGGCGCAGGTCGGCCTCGAGATCCAGGCTGCGCAGCGCCGCCTCGCGCATGGCCTCGTCGAACACCACGCAGCGGTCCTGGGTCTGCGCCTTGGCCCGGTACATGGCCGCGTCCGCGTCGCGCAGCATCTCCTCGCCGTTGTGGTAGCGCGGATGCCAGGCGGCGATCCCCAGGCTGCCGGACGGGAACAGTTCGCGGCCGGCCACCCACATCGGCTGGCCGAGCACGTGCAGCAGGCGTCGCGCCAGCTCGCGCGCGCCGTCCAGGCCGTGCTCGCTCGGCGTCAGCACCGCGAATTCGTCGCCGCCCAGGCGCGCCACCACGTCCTGGCCGCGGATCGTGGAAACGATGCGCTTGGCCACCTGCACCAGCATCTCGTCGCCGGCGGCGTGGCCGATGCTGTCGTTGACCAGCTTGAAGCGGTCCAGATCCAGGAACAGCACGGAGAAGGTCTTGCCGCCACCACGCGCGCGGGCGATCGCCTCGCTGAGCCGGTCCAGCAGATGCGAGCGGTTCGGCAGCCCGGTCAGCGCATCGTGCAACGCCTGGTGGGTCAGGCGCTGCTCGGCGCGCCAGCGTTCGGCGATCTGCGCCAACAGTTGCTGGTTGACCTCGGCCAGTTCGCGGGTGCGCTCGTCCACGCGCTGTTCCAGCTCCGCGTGCGCCTGCCGCAGCCGCTCCTGCGCGCGCTGCCGCGCCAGGCCGTTGCCGACGTTGTGCGCGACGAAGGTCAGCAGGCGCTGGTCGTGCTCGGTGAACCGCACCTTGGCGATGTAGCTCTGCACCACGATCGCGCCGACCACCTCGCCTTCGTCGAACAGCGGCACGCCCAGCCAGCTGTACGAACGCCTGCCGTAGCCCTGTACCTCCCCCCGCGCCACCAGCTCGTCGATCGAAGCGACGTCGAGCAACTTCGGATGCCCCATGCGCATCACGTATTCGGTCAGGCCGCGACCACGGCCCCGTTGCGGCCGGTACGGCGTGTACTCGTCCACCGAATAGACGAACTCCAGGTGCTTGGCGTCGTCGGACAGCAGGGCGATGTACAGGTTGCGCGCATCGATCAGCCCGCCGACGATGGCATGCACCTCGGCATAGAACTGCTGCAGGCTCTCCGAACGGATCGCCAGCTCGGCAATGCGGAACAGCGCCAACTGCAGCGTTTCGGCGCGCTTGCGCTCCTGGATCTCCTCCTGCAGGTCGTGGTTGGCGCGCTGCAGTTCCTGGGTGCGCAGATGCACGCGCCGCTCCAACTGCACCTGCGCGTGGCGCCGGTCCATCGCGGTCTGCACGTGCTGCGCCACATAGGCCAGCAGCGCACGGTCGGCATCGGTGTAGCGCAGCGCGTGGTCGTAGTCCTGCACCACGATGGCGCCGCACACACGGCCCTCGCGCAGCATCGGCACACCCAGCCAATCCTGGCTCTCCGGGCCATGCTCGGTGTTGTCGCCGACCCTCAGGCGTTCGCGCACCTGCTCCGACGGTCCGCGCACTGCGCGGCCGTGGCGCAGCAGGCCGACGGTGAGGCTTTGCGGCATGTCGCGCAGGAAGTGGGTCTGCTGCGGATCGGCGACGAAATCGTCGTGGCGATCGCAGAAGTAAAGAAAACGCATGCTTTGCTGGTCTTCGTCGTACTCGACGATGTAGCAGTTCTCCGCGTACATCAACGATCCCAGCACCGCATGCACGCGCTGCAGCATCTGGCGCATTTCCAGATCGGCGCCGGCCAGGTCGGCGATCTCGTACAGCGCCTGCTGCAACTGCTTGGATTTTTCCAGGCCCTCGATGCGCGCGCGCATGCGCTCGGTGTCGAGCAGGTTCAGGCCGAACGCGACCGCGGCATCGCACCAGGCCGCGCGTTGCGCCGCGTCCAGGGGCTGCGCCAGCTGCGCGCCGATGGCAACGCAGGCGCCCTCGGCGGTGCGGTGCACGTGCAGCACCGCCGGCGTCGTCGGCAGCGGCCCGGCGTCGGCCAGCGCTTGCGCGACCAGCGCCTGCAGCCACTCCGGCGCCTCCGCGCTGGCGCCGTACAGGCGCCCGACCACGCCGTCGCCGCAGCCGATCGCCACCGCGCTGCCGGGCGGCAGCAGGCCGCACAAGGCCTGCGCCGTGCGCATGGGCGCATGGCCGCCGGACGAGTCTTCGCGGACGGTGGCGGACGAATTGAACGGCATCGACAACGACTCTCCTGCAGGGCCCCCCGGAACGGCTCCACGCTCGCCCTACGCCATCAGCATACCCGTTGCATGAACCGATCGACGCCCGATCGACCCCGAAGCGGCGAGATGGGCGTTTGTCTCCCCATGTTGTCCGAACTGCCCCCCTTGGCTCCCACTCCCCGGCCCGCGCCTCCCGACTATCCGCCGGCCCGGCGAACGCTTAGGCTTGCCGCCGTGGACGCCCCGGTCGAAGCGAGCGACGAAGCCCTGATGCTGGCCTACGCGGCCGGCGATGCGCGCGCGTTCGAGACGCTGTATCTGCGCCACCGCGGCCGCCTGTACCAGTACCTGCTGCGACAGCTGCGCGATCGCGCGCTGGCCGAAGAACTGTTCCAGGACGTGTGGCAGCGGGTGATCGCCGCCCGCCTGGACTGGCAGCCGCAGGCCGCGTTCAGCACCTGGCTGCTGCGCATTGCCCACAATCGCTTGGGCGACCATTGGCGCGCGGCCAAGCATCGCCCGCCGGCGCCGGCCGACGCCGACCTGCGCACCGCCCGCGTGCAGGACCCCGACACCCCGGAGCGGCAACTGTCCGCCTTCGAACAACGGCGCCAGCTGCAACTGGCGCTGGATGCGCTTCCCGAGGAGCAACGCGACGTGCTGCTGCTGCGCCTGGAGCAGGAACTGAGCCTGGACGAGATCGGGCAGATCACCGGCGTCGGCCGCGAGACGGTCAAGTCGCGGCTGCGCTATGCGATGGACAAACTGCGCGCGAGGCTGGGCGGATGAGCGCCGACGAACCGCTGACCCCGGAAGAGCGCGCGCTCGCCGAACGTCTGCGCCTGGGCCGGCAGGCGCTGCCACCGCCGTCGCTGGATGCGGCGATCCTGGCTGCCGCGCGCGCGGCGGTCGCGCCGGGTGCCACCGAGATCGCGGAATATCCCAGCAGCGCCGCCGAGCGGGCGCGGGCGCACGCCGCCGCAGCGCCAGCCGCACCGATGGCGGCAACGCCCGCCAATTCCACCTCGGCCTCGGCAGTGGCTGCACCGACGTCCCCCGCCACGGCACGTTCGCGCTCGCGCTGGCCGACCTGGCTCGGCCTGGCCGCCTCGCTGGTGCTGGTGGCCGGCATCGCCTGGCGCGGGCGCCCGCCGGCGCCTTCCGCGCCGGCACCGGCGGCGCTGCCCGCCCCGGCCGTCGCGCCCGCCTCCGACGCCACGCCAGCGCCTGGCGCAGCGCCGCCACCGCCGTCTGTGGAAGCGGCGCCGCCTGCCGCCGCGCCGGCGGCAGCCACGACCGCAGCACCGACCGCGACGGCCTCCGCGCGCATGGCAGCGGAGGCGCCAGCCACGCCGCCGCCGCAGCGCGCGCCGCAGGCGCAGGCAGGCGAGCCGGCACCCGCGGAGCGCATGGCGCCGGCTCCCGCGCCACCGGCCATGGTGGCGCCCTCCACACCGCCCGCCCCGGCCGCCACGCCGGCGCCGGTGCCGGCAGTCGCAGCGGAGCGCGACGCGCCTTCCGCCGAACCCGACACGACGCGACAGGCCGCACCGGCCACGATGGCCCTGCGCGCGGCGACGGCGCAGGACAGCTTGATGCGCAGTGCGCAAACCGACAGCACCATGCAGGCCAAGCGGGCCGCGTCTGGCGCGCACACCCAGGCCACGACGTCTGCGGCATCGGACGCGCATGCACCGCCCCCGTCGACGTCGACCGCCACTCCCACCGCCGCAGCGCCGGCGCCCCCCTCCGCCGCGGCCCTGGCGGCCGCGACGGAGGCCGATGCGCGCCTGCCGCCGCGCCGCTGGCTGCAGCGGATCCGCGAGCGCCGCGACCAGGGAGACCTGGAGGCGGCGCGCGCCAGCCTGCTGCGCTTCCAGCGCGCGCATCCGCACCGGTCGGTGCCGGAGGATCTGCGCGCGCTGTTGCCGGACTGAGCCGCACCGCGCCGACGCGAGCCCCGCGACGGGCCGGCGGCGCGTGTCGTCTACAATGCCGCCGATGCCCGATACGCTCCCGCACCCCGTCAGCCACAGCGTGGAGATCAAGCACAGCCGCTTCGTGGCCCACGCCGCGCCGATCGCCGACGCCGGCGCGGCCCTGGCGTTCGTGCAGCAGGTCTCGGTGGCCGACGCCACCCACAATTGCTGGGCCTACCGCCATGGCGACGAGTACCGCTCCAGCGACGACGGCGAGCCCGCCGGCACCGCCGGCCGGCCGATTCTGGCGGCGATCGACGGCCAAGGCTTCGACCGCGTGGTGGTGGTGGTGACGCGCTGGTACGGCGGCATCAAGCTCGGTGCCGGCGGCCTGGTCCGCGCCTACGGCGGCACCGCCGCCGAATGCCTGCGCCTGGCGCCACGGCAACCGCTGCTGGCGCTGAGCCTGCTGACCCTGCACTGCGGCTTCGACGACCTGGGCGCGGTGCATGCGGCGCTGGGCGCCTGCGCCGCGGAAAAACTCGACGAACGCTTCGATGCCGGCGGCGCCGAACTGCGCCTGCGCCTGCCCAGCGATCGGGTGGACGCCTTGAAAACCCGCCTGCGCGACGCCACTCGCAATCGGGTCCGCTGTTCGGAACCCGCTCCCGCATGAACACCCCGTCGGCCGACCAGGCCAAGTCGCTGCGCAGGCTCGGCAGCCTGCGCACCCTGTGGCCGTTCGTGCGACGCCGGCGCGGCCTGCTGATCGCCTGGCTGGTGGCGCTGGCGATCTCTTCCAGCGCCACGCTGAGCCTGCCGGTGGCGGTGCGGCAGATGATCGACCATGGCTTCAGCGACAGCAGCCGCATCAACCAGTCCTTCGCCCTGCTGTTCGCGGTCGCGCTGGTGCTGGCGGTGGCCACCGCCACGCGCTTCTACTTCGTGTCGCTGCTCGGCGAGAAGGTCGTCGCCGACCTGCGCGAGCGCCTGTACGCGCACCTGATCGGCCTGCATGCCGGCTTCCACGACCGCAACCGCAGCGGCGAACTGGTCTCGCGCCTGTCGGCCGACAGCGAACTGCTGCGCGGGGTCATCGGCAGCACCATGTCGGTGGCGCTGCGCAGCACGGTCACCGCGATCGGCAGCGTGGTGATGCTGTGCGTGACCAGCCCGCACCTAGCCGCCTACACCCTGCTGGGCATTCCGCTGGCGGTGCTGCCGATCGTGCTCGGCGCGCGCCGCCTGCAGAAGATCTCGCGCGCCAGCCAGGACCGCGTCGCCGACGCCAACACCCTGGCCGCCGAGACCCTGGGCGCGGTGCGCACGGTGCAGGCGTACGCGCGCGAAGGCTACGAACGCGGCCGCTTCGGCGAGGCGCTGGCGCAGACCGTGGCGGTGGCGCGGCGCCGGGTCGGCGCGCAGGCGATGATCACCGCCGCGGCCATCGTGCTGATCTTCGGCGCCATCGTGCTGGTGCTGTGGTCGGGCGCGCACGAGGTCGCCGCCGGCGAACTGAGCGCCGGCGCACTCGGCCAGTTCGTGCTGTACGCGATGTTCGGCGGCGGCTCGGTGGCCTCGCTGGCCGAGGTCTGGAACGACCTGCAGCGCGCCGCCGGCGGCATGGGCCGCATCGCCGAGCTGTTCCAGGAGCGCCCCGAAGTGGTGGCGCCGGCGCAGCCGTGCGCGTTGCCGCAGCCGCTGCGCGGCGAGGTGCGCTTCGACAACGTCAGCTTCCGCTATCCGCAGCGCCCCGATCACCCGGCGCTGGACGGCTTCGACCTGCACGTGCGGCCCGGCGAGAGCGTGGCCCTGGTCGGCCCGTCCGGCGCCGGCAAGAGCACGGTGCTGGCGCTGCTGATGCGCTTCCACGATCCGCAATCGGGCAGCGTGCAGGTGGACGGCCTGGACCTGCGCACGCTGGACCCGTCGCAGCTGCGCGCGGCGATCGGACTGGTGCCGCAGCACCCGACCCTGTTCGCCGCCAGCGCCGCCGACAACATCCGCTACGGCCGGCTCGAGGCCAGCGAGGCCGAGGTCGAGGCCGCCGCGCGCGCGGCCGAAGCCGATACGTTCCTGCAGCAACTGCCCGACGGCTACGCCAGCGAACTGGGCGAACGCGGCGCACGCCTGTCCGGCGGCCAGCAGCAGCGCATCGCCATCGCCCGCGCCCTGCTCAAGGACGCGCCGATCCTGCTGCTGGACGAGGCCACCAGCGCGCTGGACGCGCAGAGCGAACATGCCGTGCAGCATGCGGTGGAGCGGCTGATGGCCGGGCGCACCACCCTGGTGATCGCGCATCGCCTGGCCACCGTGCTCAAGGCCGACCGCATCGTGGTGATGGACCACGGCCGCATCATCGCCCAGGGCACGCATGCGCAGCTGCTGGCGCAGGGCGGGCTGTACGCGGAGCTTGCTCGGCTGCAGTTCATCGACTGAGCACGCCGCCCTAACGACCGCGGGACTGCGGTCGGACCGCGTCTGCGCTGCGGCCGCACGCACCGCGGCCGCCGCTCCGGCGCCCCGCATTCGATGCAGCGTTCGACAGGAGGCTCCCGATGTCCTTTCGCCAATTGCCCGCCCTCGGCCCCGACGGCGAGGCCTATCTGATCACCGAGTTCCAGGACGACGCGCCGCGCCAGCAGCAGGCGCAGCACGACGCGCACCACGACAGCGGACTGCGCTACGAACTGGCCGACGGCCGCAAACTGATCCGCCGCGGCCAACAGTTCGTCACCACCGGCGGCGAGCTGACCCTGACCGCGGTCTAGCGCTGCGACGGCAAGCATCGCCGCGAGGCCCCGTCATCGCCGCTGGCGTTCGGGGCGCTGGCGGCGGACTGGTCAATTTTTCGCCAGGCCACTTGACAGGCTTGCCGCGCAAGGCGCGCCGACGGTTATCCACATGTTTGCGCAGTGGCCATCCACATGGGCTGTGGATGACTCAGGGAAGGCGGGCGTGATGCGTTTCGGGGGCGGCGGTCGCGGCTGAAGCCGCGACCACGTAAACCAGCGAACCCACGCGATCGACCAACCTCGCGCGGCTCAGCCCGCCAGCACCCGCCCGATCCCGCTGGCGTCGATCTCCGCGGCGGCCATGCGCACCGCCGCCGCGTCGCTGGCAGGATCGAAGCCGAGCCGGAAATGCAGCTCCCCCGCCTGGGTACGCGAGGAATGGATCGAGGCCAGGTTGACCCCGTGGCGCTCGAACACGTGCAACAGCGCGCGCAGCGAGCCGGCGCGGTCTTCCGGCAGGTACACGCTGAGCGCGGCCTGCTCGGTCAGATCGGCCAGCAGGTAACCGACGCGCTCGTAGCTGTAGTTGCCTTGCGCGATCGCCGCCTCGCCCAGCGCCTGCCGGTTGGCGTCGAGGAACTCGGCGCGGAACTGCGCGCGCGCCGCGTCGTCGCCGCGGCCGACCTGCGCGCGCAGCCGCGACAGTTGCGCGATCAAGCCGTCCAGCACGTCGCCGACATGCGGATTGCCGAACTGGATGTCCTCGTAGATGGCAGGATTCAGGGCCAGGATGCGCGCGATGATCGCGGTATCCAGCTCGAACGAGGCCGAGCGGTACGGCAGCAAGGCCTGCAACGGCCCCAGCGCCGGCGCATGCGCGCGCAGCACGCCCGCCTGGGCCAGGTGCGTGGCGTGGACCATCGCCTGCACCAACGCCATCACCCGGTCGTGGTGCTCGGGCGTGGTGCGCACGCACTCGCCTTCCAGCGCCGCGCACATCTGCTGCAGCCAGGGCTGCCACTGCGCCACGCGCGCCTCGCATACCACCAGCACGCGGCCCTTGAGCGTGGGCGACTTGGGCGGCGCGGTCATCGGGTGCAGCCCGGCCACTTCCGCCTGCGAGGCCAGCATCGCCGCCACCGGTCCGGCCTTGACCGAGGTGACGTCCAGCCACAGCTGGCCGCGCTCGCGGCCGCCGGCGCGCTGCACGTAGTCGCCGATCAACGTCGGGGTGTGGCGGATCGGAGCGGAGAAGATCAGCACCTGCGCCTGTTGCAGCAGCGCCTCCGGCGCCAGCGACTGCGGGTCGGCCGGATCGTGGCCGACCACCTCCAGTTGCATGCGCTCGCGGAAGAAACGGCCCAGCCAGCGCCCGTAGGCACCGGCGCTGCCGACGATGCCGACGACCGGGCGCAGGCTCACGCCAGGCGCTCGGCGACGAAGCGCAGCGGGGTGGCCAGCGCCGCCGGCGCCGCCGCCAGCACGTCCAGTTCCTCCACGTCCGCGACCAGGGTCGCCTCCAGCGCCGCATGCACGCCGGCGATGGCGCGGCCGATCGCCGCCTCGAACGCCTCGCCGCGCAACAGGAACGCCACCAGCAGCGCCATCAGCACATCGCCGGTGCCGGCCACGTCCACCGGCAGCAACGGCGAACCCCAGCGGTAGACCGCGTCGCGGCTCACCGCCAGCGTCACCAGTTGCCCGGCATCGCCGCCGACGCTGTGCGCGAGCACCCACTGCGGCCCGCGCGCCAGCAACACCCGCGCCGCGGCGATCGCCTCGTCCTGGGCCAGCGCCGGCATGCCGGTCAGGCGGCCGAGTTCGAACGCGTTCGGCGTCACCAGCCATGCATGCGGCAACAGGCGCTCGGCGAAGATCGCTTCCAGGCCCGGCTCCACGTAGGGACCGGTGTGCGTATCGCCGATCACCGGGTCCAGGCAGTAGCGCAGCGTCGGGCACTGCGGCAGCGTGGCGTCGAGCCAGTCGGCGAAGGCCGCGCCATTGCCGACGCTGCCGAAGTAGCCGGAGACCAGCATGCGCGCGCGTTGCGGCAGGCCGCGCTCGCTGGCGCCGAGCAGCAGATCGGCGAACCAGTCCGACGGCAGCACCTTGCCGCGCAGCGTGGCGTAGAACGGCGCATTGCTCAGCAGCGTGGTCGGGATTTCGGCCACGCGCAGGCCCAGCGCGCGCAATGGCGGCACCGCCGCGCTGTTGCCGGCGTGGCCGTAGACGAGTTGCGACTGCACGGAAATGACATCGACCGGCGTCGGCCCGTCGGGCCGCTGGCGGCGGCCATGGATGAGATGACTGTCTGCGGAGGCGTCGGCTGCGTTCATCGCCGTAGTGTAGCGCCAGCGCAAGCACGCCCAGAGGCGCGCATATGCGCCGTGTTGCGGGGCTTTCAGCAACAACGGCCTCAGCTGCAACGCTCCGACGAGAAAGCGGCGCGGCTGAAGCCGCTCCTGCAACGAAGACGCCAGATGCAGGTGGATCGCCACGCATCAAGCCTTGAAGATCCTGATTCGCCGCTGCACTCAGCGAGCGAAACAGTCCAGCACAACATTCCGATGTAGGAGCGGCTTCAGCCGCGACGCGTTCGACGATAACGCGTCGGGGCTGAAGCCCCTCCCACAAAAAGCCTGGCAGCGACCAGGAACGCTTGGAACATCCCGAATTCCGGCTTTCAGCAGCCGCAGGCTGTCATCCCGAATCCCGAATCCCGAATCCCGAATCCCCAATCCCGGCCTTACGACGTCATCCGATCCCAGAACCCCTTCACCCCATCGATGAAGGTCGCCGACTTCGGCGAATGCTTGCGCGCGTCCTCGCCGGTGAAGGTGGACTCGAACTGCTCCAGCAGCTTGCGCTGGTCGGCGGTGAGGTTGATCGGCGTCTCCACCACCACCCGGCAGTACAGGTCGCCTTCGCTGCGGCTGCGCACCGAGCGCACGCCCTTGCCGCGCAGGCGGAACAGCTTGCCGGTCTGGGTCTCGGCGGGAATGCGGATCTCCGCCTCGCCGCCGAGGGTGGCCACGCGCACGGTGTCGCCCAGGGCCGCCTGCGAGATGCGGATCGGCACCTCGCAGTGCAGGTCGTCGCCGTCGCGCTGGAAGATCGCATGCTCGCGCACCCGCACTTCCACGTACAGATCGCCCGGCGGGGTACCGGCCGGACCGGCCTCGCCCTCGCCCGAAAGGCGGATGCGGTCGCCGTTGTCGACGCCGGCGGGAATCTTCACCGACAGCACCTTGGTCTCTTCCACGCGCCCGGCGCCGCGGCACACGCCGCACGGGTTCTGCACGATCTGGCCGCGACCGGCGCAATGCGGGCAGGTCTGCTGCATGGCGAAGATGCCGCGCTGGATGCGCACCTGGCCGCGCCCGTGGCAGGTGCCGCAGGTCTCGACCTTGCCGTCCTCCGAGCCGCTGCCGTGGCAGTGCTCGCACTCGCTCAGGGTCGGAATCTCGATGCGGCGCTCGATGCCGGCCACCGCTTCCTCCAGGTCCAGCTCCAGCACGTAGCCGATGTCGGCGCCACGCCGCGGCGCACGCCCGCCACCGCCGGCCCCGCCGAAGATGTTGCCGAAGATGTCGCCGAAGATATCGCCCATGTCCGGGCCGCCGGGACCGCCGCCCATGCCGCCCATCCCGTGCTCGAACGCGGCGTGGCCGTGCGCGTCGTACATGCGCCGGCGGTTGCCGTCGGACAGCACCTCGTAGGCTTCCTTGCATTCCTTGAACGCGGCCTCGGCGGCTTGGTCGCCGGGATTGCGGTCCGGGTGGTACTTCATCGCGCAACGGCGATAGGCCTTCTTCAGCTCGTCGTCGCTGGCGGTGCGGGCCACACCCAGCACTTCGTAATAGTCGCGTTTGCTCATAGCTGGGAATAGGCGGTGGAGAATGGGGAATGGTTCAAAACGGGCATCCTTTGGCGATACGTCATAGCGGCGTTGAAACCGGGAACCTTAAACGGCGAAGGAGCGGAGCCTGAGCACCGCTCCTTCGAAAACCGATTCCCTACAGCTGGGTCACGCCTTCTTGTCGTCCTTGACCTCGGTGAACTCGGCGTCCACCACGTCGTCGGACGGGGCCGAGGCGTGCGCGCCGCCGCCGGCGTTGCCGCCCGGCTGCTGCTCGCCGGCGGCCGCGGCCGCGTACAGCGACTGACCGGCCTCTTCCAGCGCCTTGGTCTTGGCCTCGATCTGGCCCTTGTCGTCGCCCTTCATCGCGGTTTCCAGATCCGCCAGCGCCGACTCGACCTTGCCGATCACGTCACCGCCGACCTTGCTGCCGTGCTCGGTGATCGCGCTGCGGGTGGCGTGGATCAGGCCGTCGGCCTGGTTGCGCGCCTGCACCAGCTCGTGGAACTTCTTGTCTTCCTCGCGGTTGGCTTCCGCGTCGGCGACCATCCGCTGGATCTCATCGTCCGACAGGCCGGAACCGGCCTTGATCTCGACCTTCTGTTCCTTGTTGGTCTTCTTGTCCTTGGCCGACACGTGCAGGATGCCGTTGGCGTCGATGTCGAAGGACACCTCCACCTGCGGCAGGCCGCGCGGCGCCGGCTCGATGCCGGACAGGTCGAACTTGGCCAGCGACTTGTTGAAGCGGGCCTGCTCGCGCTCGCCCTGCAGCACGTGCACGGTCACCGCCGACTGGTTGTCCTCGGCGGTGGAGAACACCTGCGAGGCCTTGGTCGGGATGGTGGTGTTCTTCTCGATGATCTTGGTGAACACGCCGCCCAGGGTCTCGATGCCCAGGCTCAGCGGGGTCACGTCGAGCAGCAGCACGTCCTTGACGTCGCCGGCCAGCACGCCGCCCTGGATCGCGGCGCCCAGCGCCACGGCCTCGTCCGGGTTGACGTCCTTGCGCGGTTCCTTGCCGAAGAACTCGGCCACGGCCTGCTGCACCTTCGGCATGCGGGTCTGGCCACCGACCAGGATCACCTCGGTGATGTCGCTGGCGCGCAGGCCGGCGTCGTTCAGCGCGGTGCGGCACGGGTCGATGGTGCGCTTGACCAGGTCCTCCACCAGCGCCTCGAGCTTGGCCCGGGTCAGCTTGATGTTGAGGTGCTTCGGGCCCGACGCGTCGGCGGTGACGTACGGCAGGTTGACCTCGGTCTGCTGCGAGGACGACAGTTCGATCTTGGCGCGCTCGGCGGCGTCCTTCAGGCGCTGCAGCGCCAGCGGATCCTTGCGCAGGTCGATGCCCTGGTCCTTGTTGAACTCTTCGACGAGGTAGTCGATGACGCGCTTGTCGAAGTCTTCGCCGCCCAGGAAGGTGTCGCCGTTGGTGGCCAGCACTTCGAACTGCTTCTCGCCGTCGACGTTGGCGATCTCGATGATCGACACGTCGAAGGTGCCGCCGCCCAGGTCGTACACCGCGATCTTGCGGTCACCGCCCTGGGCCTTGTCCAGGCCGTAGGCCAGCGCGGCCGCGGTCGGCTCGTTGATGATGCGCTTGACGTCCAGGCCGGCGATGCGGCCGGCGTCCTTGGTCGCCTGGCGCTGGCTGTCGTTGAAGTACGCCGGCACGGTGATGACCGCCTCGGTGACGGTCTCGCCCAGGAACGCCTCGGCGGTCTTCTTCATCTTCTCCAGCACCTGCGCGGAGATTTCCTGCGGCGCCAGCTTGCGGCCGTCGGCGGTGGCCACCCAGGCGTCGCCGTTGTCGTGCTGGACAATGCCGTACGGCACCAGGCCGATGTCCTTCTGCACTTCGGCGTCGGTGAACTTGCGGCCGATCAGGCGCTTGACCGCGTAGAAGGTGTTCTTGGGGTTGGTGACAGCCTGGCGCTTGGCCGAGGCGCCCACCAGTACTTCGCCGTCCTTGGTGTAGGCGACGATCGAAGGCGTGGTGCGGTCACCCTCGGAATTCTCGATGACGCGCGCCTTGCCGCCGTCCATGATCGCCACGCACGAGTTGGTGGTGCCCAGGTCGATGCCGATGATCTTGCCCATTGCGATGACTCCTGAAAGGTCGTGTTTCCGGCCAGTGCCGGGATCTGATTCGGATATAGGGATGGCCGCAGGTCATTCAAGCCATCGCCGCAAACTAGCGTTCCACTCATGCCGCGCCGGGTTCAGGCGCGGGCGGGCGGCCCCGCTCAGTCGTGCTTGGCGACCACGACCAGCGCCGGGCGCAGCAGGCGCTCGTTGAGCAGGTAGCCCTTCTGGAACACCTGGATCACGTGGCCCGGGGCGACGCCCTCGGCCTCGGCCTGGCTGATCGCCTGGTGGTGGTCCGGGTTGAACAGCTGCCCGGTCGGGTCCAGCAGGGTCAGGCCGTTGTCGGCGGCGACCTTCAGCAACTGCTTGTAGGTCAGCTCCAGGCCGTCGCGCAGCGGGCTGGGCTCGCTGCCGGCCGCGGCCAGCCCCGCGTCCAGACTGTCGAACACCGGCAACAGGTCGCCGAGCAGGCGCTCGTTGGCGAACTTGCGCGCCTGCTCCACGTCGCGGGCGATGCGCTTGCGCTGGTTCTCCAGGTCGGCCCGCTCGCGCAGGACGTCGGCCTTGACCAGCGCCAGCTCGCTGCGCAGCGTCTCCACTTCCGCCTGCAGCGGATCGGTCGAGGGCTGCTGCGCCTCGGTGAGGTGTTCGGAATCGAATTCGGGGTGCTCTTGCGTCATGTCCGTGTCCCTGGCGGGGTGCGTCCCGCCTTACCCGACCACCTATGTGGGCGTCCGGGGCGGATTCAAGACGCCTGAGTGCCGGGAATGGGGAATCGGGAATGGGGAATGGCGCGCCGCGGCTGGATCGCGGGCTGGCGGATGGCGCCGTGGCGCGTCACGAACCGTGTCAGCGGTCGCTGGGCGGGGCCGGGTCCAGGCGGGCGCCGAGGACGTCGGCGGCGGTCTGCACCAGGGGGATGACGCGGTCGTAGTCCATGCGCTTGGGGCCGATCACCCCGAGCACGCCCAGCACCTGGCCGCCGGCCATGTACGGGGCGGTCACCAGCGACACGCTCTTCAGCGGCACCATGCCGGTCTCCTCGCCGATGAAGATGCGCACGCCCGGGGCGCGGATGGTGCGCTCGAGCAGTTGCAGGATCTCGCGCTTGCTGGCGAAGACCTCGAACAGCTCGCGCAGCCGCTCCAGGTCCGACAGGTCCTGCACGCCCATCAGCTTGGTCTGCCCGGCCAGCACCACGTCGTCGCCGGCCGGGGCCAGCGCCTGCTCGGCCAGCTCGACGCTGTGCGCCAGCAACTGCTCCATCTCGTCGCGCGCATGGCGCAGGTCGCGCAGCAGGCTGGCGCGGATGTCGGCCAGCGCCCGCCCGGCGAAATGGCGGTTCAGATAGTTGGCCACCCGCTCCAGCTCGGCCGGTTCGTAGGCCTTGCGCGGCTCGATGACCCGGTTCTGCACCTCGTTGTCGGCGAACACCAGGATCGCCAGCACCCGCCGCGCGTCCAGCGGCACGAAGTCGATATGCCGGAACGCGAACTGCTCGCGCTTGGGCGCGCTGACCACGCCAACGAAGTGGGTCATGGCCGACAGCAGTTCCGAGGCGCTGCCCAGCAGCGCCTGAGTACCGGCGGCGCTGGCCATCTCCGCGCGCAGCCGCGCCACCTCGCCTTCGGCGGGCGGGCGCATCTGCACCAGGCTGTCGACGAACACCCGGTAGCCGGTGGCGGTGGGCACGCGTCCGGCCGAGGTGTGCGGCGAGCTGAGCAGGCCGGCGTCCTCCAGGTCGGCGAGGATGTTGCGGATCGTCGCCGGGCTCACGTCCAGCCCGGCATGCCGGGCCAGGGTCTGCGAGCCGACCGGCTCGCCGTCGCGGATATAGCGCGAGATCAGCGTCCGCAGCAGCTGCCGGGCACGCGGATCGAGGCTGGAATGGACCTGGGAAGCGCGCATGGAATCAACCCGTGAGACTGGTCCTTAGATAATGGCTGCACGCCGGCTTGGCAAGTCATTGGCCCACCTACCCGCGCATGCTAGCGTTGCGCGGCCCCGGAAGCAGACCCCATGCTCAGACATCTCTCGATCAAGGATTTCGCCGTCGTCCGCGGCACCGAACTGGAATTCGGCCCAGGCATGACCGTGGTGTCCGGCGAAACCGGCGCGGGCAAGTCGCTGATGGTGGACGCGCTCGGCTTCCTGTCCGGGCTGCGCGCCGACAGCGGCGTGGTCCGCCACGGCGCCGACCGCGCCGAACTGTCGGCCGAGTTCGTCGCCCCTACCCCGGCCCGCGCCTGGCTGCGCGAGAACGAACTCGACGACGAGGACCACTGCCAGCTGCGCCGGGTGATCCGCGCCGACGGCGGCTCCCGCGCCTGGATCAACGGGCGCCCGGTGACCTTGTCGCAACTGGCCGAACTGGCCGGACACCTGGTCGAGATCCACGGCCAGCACGAACACCAGGCCCTGCTCTCGCGCGGCAGCCAGCTCGGCCTGCTCGACGCCTACGCCCGCAACGACGCCGAGCGCGCCGCGGTGCGCGCCGCCGCCGCCCGCTGGCAGGGCCTGCTCAGCGAGCGCGAGACCCTGCTGGCGCAGGGCGACGTCAGCGACCGCATCGGGTTCCTGCAGCACCAGCTGGCCGAGCTGCAGCGCGAGGACTTGGACCCGGCGGCGATCGCCGCCCTGGACGCCAACCACCGCCGCCAGGCCCACGCCGCCGCGCTGATCGGCGCCTGCGAGGGCGCGGCGCAGCGGCTCAACGGCGACGAGGCGCCGGCCGTGCTGGACCTGCTGCAGCAGACCCGCCACGAGCTCGGCAAGGTCGGCGAGTACGACCCGCGCTTGGCCGAGGTGCAGGCGCTGATCGACAGCGCCGGCATCCAGCTGGAGGAAGCACTGGCGCTGATCGACCGGGTCCGCGACGACCTGGACGCCGACCCGGCGCAGTTCGATGAAATGGAACGCAGGCTCGGCCGCCTGCACGACCTGGCCCGCAAGCACCGCATCGGGGTGGACGCGCTGGCCGACCACCGCGACGCCCTGCTCGCCGAAGTGGAGAGCCTGCGCGGTGCCGGCGAGCGGCTGGACGTGCTCGACGCCGAGATCGCCCAGGCCACCCAGGCCTGGCGCGACGCCGCGGCGGCCCTGACCGCCACCCGCGACCGCGGCGCGCAGGCGCTCTCGCGCGACACCACCGCGCTGATCGGCGAACTGGGCATGGGCGGCGGCCGCTTCCTGATCCAGCTCGAGCCGCACGAGAGCGAACGGCCGGACCCGGCCGGCGCCGAGCGGGTCGAGTTCCTGGTCGCCGCCAACGCCGGGCAGCCGCCGCGCGCCCTGCGCAAGGTCGCCTCCGGCGGCGAACTGTCGCGCATTTCGCTGGCGATCGAGGTCGCCGCGCTGGGCCTGGACGCGGTGCCGACCATGGTCTTCGACGAAGTGGACTCGGGCATCGGCGGCGCCGTCGCCGACATCGTCGGCAAGAAACTGCGCGCGCTCGGCGAGCAGCGCCAGGTGCTGTGCGTGACCCACCTGCCGCAGGTCGCAGCGCAGGGCCATGCCCACTACCGGGTCAGCAAGGCACCGGTCGAAGGCATGACCCAGAGCTCGGTGGAACTGCTGGCGCCGCGCCAGCGCGAGGAAGAACTGGCGCGTATGCTGGGCGGGGTCGAGGTCAGCAAGGAAGCCCGCGCGGCCGCCAAGCGGCTGCTGCTCAGCGCCGGGTGAGACGCGGGGGCCGACGGCGCCATGCGGGCGCCGGCCGGCCCTGCCCCTAGCGCCGGCCCGGAGAGGCCACACCGGCTGGCCAGACATGTCTCTCCAGCCTGGCTGCGACGGACGTAATCGGCATGCGAGGGCGCGGCTGAAGCCGCTCCTACGGCTTGCGCCCAGGACACGCCCAGCGGATACCTTGTGGGAGGGACTTCAGTCCCGACGCTTTTCCCAACCAGCAGGTTGGCCGACACGGTGCATCGCGACTGAAGGGCACCTCTCATCGCCTGCTTCCGCCGCAATGAAGCGGGATGCCGAGTGCCCCGTAGCGATTAGAGCGGCCTCAGCCGCGAGCCGACAGTCCGCCAAGTCCACTCAGACGCCAGACCACGCATGCGCGCCGCTGCCGAGCCGGTATCGCCGCGGCATGAGGTCGGCGTTGTGCACCAAGCCATCCGTCGAGCGGCACCAAAGCCCCTCTCCCCCCGGGAGAGGGGTTGGGGTGAGGGTCCGTCGGCGAAGCCCCAGCGCATCTCCCGCGCCGGTGGCGCACAGGCTGGCCAGGCGCACCCGGCCGCCAGGACTACCCCTTCTTGCCGCTCGGGCGCTTGCTGCGCACGTACAGCACCAGGGAGTGCTCTTCCAGTTCGTAGCCGTGATCGGCGGCGATCTTGCGCTGCAATTCCTCGATTTCCGCGCTTTCGAACTCGATGATCTTGCCGGTGTCCACGTCCACCATGTGGTCGTGGTGGCCGCCACGGTCCAGTTCGTACACCGCCTGGCCGCCCTCGAAGTTGTGCTTGAGCACCAGCCCGGCCGCCTCGAACTGGGTCAGCACCCGGTACACCGTGGCCAGGCCGATCTCGTCGCCGTGGTCCAGCAGCTGCCGGTAGATCTCCTCGGCGGTCATGTGGTGCCGCGCCGATTTCTGCTCCAGCAGCTCGAGGATGCGCATCCGGGGGTGCGTGACCTTCAGGCCGACTTTGCGCAGATCGTGGGATTCCATGGCGTCTCCGTTCATAGCTGGTTTATCGCCAGCTGCCTGGGAATGGGTCGCGGCGGTCGCCGGGAGTGTATCATCGACGCGATTTCATTCAGCCCTGTCCCCGATGCGCAATCTCCTGCTGGTCGCCGCTGTTGCCCTGTCCACCGCTGGCTGCGGCATCATTTACAAGCAGCCCATCTACCAGGGCAATCTGATCGAGCCGTCGGCCGTGGAGCAGCTCAAGGTCGGGCAGAGCAAGCAGCAGGTCAATGCGCTGCTGGGCACCCCCTCGATTCCGGACCCGTTCCACGCGCAGCGCTGGGACTACACCTCCACCGAGCGTCTGGACCGGCTGGGCCATACCGAGATCAAGAATTTCGTGGTGTTCTTCGACAACGACCTGGTGACCCGTTGGGAAGGCGATTACTTCCCGGACCAGGACGAAGAGCTGGCCAAGAACAGCGTGCGCCAGTTCGGCCGCAACCTGGCCAAGGACAAGAAGAAGCAGCGCCGCGGCGAATGAGCCGACGGCCGCGTCCGCGCCCCGCCGCTCAGCGCGGCTTGGCGCGGCGTCGCCTGGCGTCCTTGGGATCGATCAGCAACGGCCTGAGCAGTTCCACCCGGTCGCCGTCCTGCAGCAGCCGCGTCGGCGCGGCGACTTCGCCGTAGACCGCGCACGGCATACCCGGCGTCGCCCCGGGCAACGCGGCGGCCGCAAGCGCATCGGCGACCGTCGCCCCCTCAGGCAGTTCCAGCCGGCGGGACACGAAATGCTCCGGCCAGGCCAGCACCACTTCGACCTGCATCGCGGCTAGCCCGGTTCCTGGTCGGCCACGCGCACGAAGTCGTTGACCATGCGATCGGCCAGGCTCTGGAAGCCCAGCGCCAGCGCCGGCCCCAGCAGGCGCGAGGCGGGTTCGAAGTCGAGCATCAGGCTGACCTTGCTGGCGTGATCGTTGAAGCCCTGGAAGGTCCACTGCCCCTGCAGGCGCTTGAACGGGCCGTCGCGCAGCTGCATATCGATGCGATCCGGACGCTGCAGGCTGTTTTCGGTGGTGAACCAGGTGCGGAACGAACCCAGCCCCAGGTCCAGCCGCGCCACCAGGAAGCGGTCGCTCTGCTCGAGGATATGGGCCGCATCGCACCAGGCGAACCGGCGCGGATAGGCGGCGACGTCGTTGACCAGATCGAACATGCGTGTTGCGGCGTGTTCGACCAGGGCGCTGCGGCGGATGATAGGCATTCGGGACGGGAAGTGGGACCAAGACGTTCGGGAGGCCCCGAATCGGAGACAATAGCAAGATGAGCAAGAAACCCGTCAAGGATAAAGCAAACGGCGCGGCGGCCAACAAGACCATCGCCCTGAACAAGCGCGCGCGCCACGAATACCACCTGGAGGACCGCTACGAGGCGGGCCTGGCCCTGCAGGGCTGGGAGGTGAAGTCGATCCGCGCCGGCCGCGCCAACATCGGCGAGAGCTACGCCTTCGTGCGCCAGGGCGAGCTGTTCCTGTTCGGTGCGCAGATCACCCCGTTGATCCAGGCCTCCACCCATGTGGTCGCCGACGACCGGCGCACGCGCAAGCTGCTGCTGCACCGGAACGAGATCGACAAGCTGATCGGCCGCGTCGAACGCGACGGCTACACCCTCGTGCCCACCGCGATGTACTGGAGCAAGAACAAGATCAAGCTCGAGATCGCACTGGCCAAGGGCAAGCAGGATCACGACAAGCGCAATGCGGCCAAGGACCGCGACTGGGCCCGCGACAAGCAGCGGATCATGCGCCGGCACAACAAGAATGCCTGAGGGGCGGGGATTGGGGAGTCGGGAGTGGGGATTCGCAACGGCGGCTGCCCCGCCCGCCCAGTCTCTCCCGTAGGAGCGGCCTCAGCCGCGACCGAGGACTGGGGATTAGAGACTGGACGCGCAACGGCAGTTCCCAGACGCACCAGCTCAGCCGCAAGCACGGGACTCACCCGTCGCAGGCGCGCCGATGCCCGTGTGGGAGCGGCTTCAGCCGCGACGCGCTGAAGTGGGAATCTCGCCGCGATGCGGACGCGCCGGTTGCAGAAGGCGCGCCAGCCCGTTTCAAGGCCTCATCCCGCCACGCTGGCATTCAGCCACGGCGGCGAAAGCAGATTCCCGCATGAAAGACGATTGTGGCCTGGGAACCGCTGTTGCGAATCCCCACGCCTAAATCCTCAATCCGCGCCTCACCGCGTCGCGGCTGAAGCCGCTCCTACAGAACCGACAAAACGGGCCGAGGCGCCGCCGTTGCGAATCCCCAATCCCAAATCCCCACTCCCAGCCCCACTCACGTCCCACCAAGCATCCGCATCAAGCTCGGCAACCCGCTGCCCTGCATGTAGCGATCGCGCTGCAGGTCCAGGCACTGCGCCAGCACCAGTTGCTTGACCCGGTCCGGTGCGCCGATGAACTCGCGGCGCACCGACAGGAACGCGGCGATCAGCCCGGACACATGCGCCGCGGCCATGCTGGTGCCGCTCATCTCCACCATCCAGGTGCCCGGATCCTCGAGCACATAGCCGTGGTGCGCCGACAGGATCTTTTCGCCCGGTGCGACCAGATCGGGCTTGTAGCGGCCATCGGCGGTCGGGCCGCGCGAGGAGAAATACGAAATGCCGTAGCTGTGCGGGCTGCTCTTGTGCACCGAGCCCACCGCCAGTGACTCCTCCAGGTTGGCCGGGTCGCCGATGCTCAGGTCCAGGTTCAGCGGGTAGGCCTCGCCATCGCCCTGCATCAGCCAGGCCAGGCCGTCGTTGCCGGCCGCGATCACCACCACCACGCCCTGCCGCCAGAGCCGGCGCAGTTCGTTGCACAGCGGAGTGAAGCCGCAACCATAGCTCTCGGCGTCGAAGTAGCCGCCCAGGCTCAGGTTGACCCCGTGCACCACCAGTTCGCCGGCGCGCTCGTTGAGCTCGGCCACCTGCTGCACGCCCTTGATGATCCACGAGTCGCGGCCGTTGCCGTCGTCGTCCAGCACCTTCAGCCCGTAGAGCCGGGCCAGCGGCGCCATGCCGGCGAACTGCAGCGGCGCGGCGGCCGGCAGGCCCGGCAGCGGCGCCTGGCATTGCCCGGCGATGATGCCGGCCACGTGGGTGCCGTGGCCGTTGCCGTCGAGCGCGTCGAAACCGGCCTCGCCCGGGCGCAGCGCGCGCGGGCGCCCGCGCTGGGTGCAGTCCCATTGCGCCAATACCGTCGCCGGCTGTCCGGACGCGTGGAAATGCGGATGCGCCGCGGCGATGCCGCTGTCCAGCACCGCCCAGCCGATGCCGGCGCCGAGCGCGCGATAGGCCACCTGCGCCGCGTCCACCTGGATCGTGCTGCGCGACTGGTAGATCAGCGCGCGCTTGCCCGCATCGCGCCACAGGCGCTTCAGGTTGAGGTCGCGATAGCGCTCGCGCAGGCTCTCGATCTCGAACCGGGTCAGCCGCGCCGACACGTAACGCTGCAGGGTGTCCTCCAGTTCGATCTGCGCATCCAGCGCCTCGCCATGCAGGCCGGTGGAGGCCTCGGTGAGCGCACGCAACGCGGCGATCAGCGCGTGCTTGCGCTGCGCCGGATCGCCGGCATCGGACAACCGCTCCAGCTCGATCAGCACTTCGTGCCGATAGTCCGGCGCGCGCGCCTCCAACTGGTCGGACAGGTCCTTGATCAGTACCGGATGCGCGATCGGCTGATCGAAGCCCACTCCCACCGCGCGCCGCACCTCGGCACGCACGTCGGGGATGGACAGGTAGCCGGCGGCGGAATGCGGGTTGTGCTGCCAATCCGGATTGATCTTCGAGCCGGCGATGTTGTGGAAGCGCCCGTCGGCATCGGCGATGTCGTCGCCGAGATCGGCGTCCAGTGCCACCGGGTCGCGCCGCTCGGCGACATTGACCCAGCGCGCCACGCAGGCCGGAAACGGCAACTTCGGCGTGCCGGTCCATTCCTTGAACATGCTGCGCACCACCGGCAGCCCCAGCGGCGAGCCGAGCGTGAGCAGCAGCGACACCTCGCAGTCCTGCGGCTGCAGCTCGCGCAGCACGTCGTAGGCGATCAGCGAGCCCTGGCTGTGCGCGATCACCACGAACGGGCCGCCGCCGGCGCGGATGCGCTGCAGCAGGCTCTCACGCATCTGCTCACGTCGCGCAGGCACGAAGAAGAAGTCGTGCACATCCTGCAGCAGCGCCGCGGAGATCAACTTGAGCAGCGCGCGGTTGAGCACGTCGACCACGCCTTGCGCATGCACGTCGGCGCTCGCCGCAGGCGGTGCCACCGCCTCCACTTCGTCCAGCAGTTGC
Source organism: Xanthomonas sacchari (assembly GCF_024266585.1). Taxonomy (NCBI): domain Bacteria; kingdom Pseudomonadati; phylum Pseudomonadota; class Gammaproteobacteria; order Lysobacterales; family Lysobacteraceae; genus Xanthomonas; species Xanthomonas sacchari. The sequence continues at coordinate 2,360,319 of NZ_CP100647.1, read as the reverse complement.
TGCAGCCGCGCACGCTCGGCGTCGCTGGCGGCCAGCGTGTCGGCGAGCTGGCGCAGATCGGCCAGTTGCGGGGCCAGGCCGAGCGCGCTGAGCACGCGCTGCTCGGCCTGGTTCAACACCGGGCCGCGGTCCTGATCCTGGCAGTCGCCCGGCTCCGGCGACGGATAGCGTTCGCGATTGACCCAGTAGGCCATGCGCGTGCGTTCGCCCATCGCGCGACCGAACAACGCGCGGTCCCACTGGCAGCGCAACACCTCGGCCGGCGGCTTATTGCCAATGCCATGGATGTAGACGACCGTGCGTGCCCGCCCTTGCGCCAGCGAGCCTGCGCCGGTGGCCTTGGGCCGCAGCGCGGTGTCGGCCGGCGGCGTGGCGGCAGGCGCCGCCGCGGCGCGCCGGCCGGTGCGGGGACCCGCGGCGTTGGACCTGGGCGGCGCAGCGGCCGGTACCGATGCAGGCGCCGTTGTCGACGCACCTGCCGATACCGTCGCGGCCTTCTGCGCCGTTTTGGCGCCGGCGCCGCCGCTTGCGGCCGTCCTGGCCGCCGCCGTCGGCTTGCCGTCAGATGTCGGCTGCGCCTTGGCCGAGGCCTGTGCGCGGGCCGGGGTGGAGGACGTGACGGGCGTCTTGGACACGCGTCCGCTGCTGCGGCCACGCGACTGTCTGCTTGCCATTGCGCTGCTCCATGCTGGGGGTTGCCTGGGGGACCGCGCCGCGGCAGGGCCGGCGCCGCAGTGAAGCCAGCTTAAGCGCGGCCTGTCGCAAGACTTGTGACTGCCCTCCCCGATCCCTACACTGTGCAGGTCAGCGTTTGACGTTGTCCCCGGGGGTGCACTGGTTTCGACGGGGGTTGCAAAATCGCTTGGCGCATGCCGAGGGGGCAGCTTTCCTCGTAAATCCAGCCGCAAACTTATAGTTGCCAACGACGACAACTACGCACTGGCCGCTTAAGGCCTAGCCCCGAAATCGCTTGTGTCCGTGCTCGCGACGTAGGGTCATTATCACGGAATCGCCGGTGGTGGCTGCCTGTCAGCCATTGGCTAAATCAAGCAGGCTGGTCCCGGGATGCGCTTCGCACATCGTGCTGTCCCGGGGCGAGATCCAACGATGAGCTAAGCATGTAGTGCCGGGGATGGAGTGCCTTCGGACGGCGGTTCGATTCCGCCCACCTCCACCATCCAAACGTCCACGGACGTGCAAACGAAGCCGGAATCCCGATCGCATCGGTATCCGGCTTTTTTTGTGCCTGATGCCAACCAGTGGCCCGCCTGTCGCCACCGACACCGTCCGGTTAACCGGTCACGTTGCCGCGTGCCATGATGAGACACGGGACCGTGAGGAGCCCAACAGCCTTACGAGACAGCACTGCGACCACTCGCCGAGGAAGAAGACCATGAAACGCATTCTGTTCGCGCCCGTGCTATGGATGGTGCTAGCTTGCACCGCGCAGGCCGGTGAACCCGAGTTCGTGAAGGTATCGCCAGGCGTGTGGATGGTGACAGTCAAGAATCACGCCGGCATCTTCGCAAGCGCCGCCACGACCAAGCGCAAGGCACTCCTCGCCGCCAACGCTTTCGCCGCTGCCCAGAACATGCAGGCGGTGCCGGTGGCAATGCAAGCAGTGGACGCAGGCGGACCGGGCTAATGGCCATACGTCGAGTATCAGTTCCGCCTGGTCCCACAGGGGGCTGAGGATGCCGTCGGGTTGCAGCCACGAGCTGACATTCAGATCGAGGTGAACGCGAGCGCCACCTCGCCAGCCGCAGCCAGCGCGCCTGCGCACACACTTGGCGCCCAGCCCGATCTATACGCCGAACTGCTGAAGCTGGACGACTTGCGAAAGAAAGGCCTACTCACCGACGCCGAGTTCCAGGCGCAGAAGGCCAAATTGCTGTCGCGCTAGCCACGTCGAAAACAGCACTCACGCGATGTTCCGTACACAGGCACGCCGGCGCGGTGGCCGGGTGCGAGACAGCGAAACACGCACTGTGTGCTCCTCACGCGTGCTACCGTCGAACCGCCAGTCGCCGAAGCAGCAGTTGCTGTTTGCCTGCGGCCCCTCTTGAGACAGCGTCATCTTCGACGGCGGGCTCCTGCGAAGCGCACAGGAGCACTGTCGTCGCCTCAGGCCGCTTCCGACTCAACCAGCGATGGTCTGCACCGACCCGGAATCGACCCGGATGCCGGCGCCATTGATGAAACTGGCGCGCTCGGAGCAGAGAAACGCGACCGCCGCCGCCACCTCTTCCGGCCGGCCACGCCGCTTGAGGACCATGCCGGGGCGCTCCTCGTCCAGGAACGACGACACCGCTTCATCGAAGGTCGTTCCCTTCTCCTTCGCACGCTTGTGCATCATCGCGTCGGTCATCGGGGTATGGATGAACGCGGGCGACACCGTATTGACCAGCACGTTGTCGCCGCCGTAGGCCTTGGCCAGGCCCTTGGCGAGGCTCAGGATCCCCGCCTTCGACGCGCAATAGGCCAGCTCGTCCACGTAGGGCTGCACGGCGTCCTCGGACGCGAACAGCACGATGCGTCCCCATCGGTTGCGGCGCATCGCGGGAATCGCTTCGCGGCACATCCGCACCGCGCCCATCAGGTTGATGTCCAGCGTCTCGAGCCACCCGGCATCGCTCACGTCCAGAAAGTCGCCGGTCGCGCCGGTGACGCCGGCCGCGTTGACGTAGATATCCGGATCGCCCAGTTGCGCCCGGACCTGCGCCCAGATCTGCGCGACATCGTTCGCACGCCTCACATCGCCCGCCACGGCGATGACCTCGCCCAGGCCCGACAGTTCGGACAGCGCCTCCTCGAGCGTGCCATCGACGCGGTCGGTGATGGCCACGCGGACGCCGGCCTGCAGCAGTTGCCGTGCGGTTTCCTTGCCCATGCCCGAGTCGGCGCCGCTGATCAGGGCAATGCGATGGTTGATGCCTAGGTCCATGTCGATGTCCTCGTTATAGTGAAGGGGAAGCAACCGCCTATTGCGCGAGAAACCGCTCCGCGGTGCGCAGGCCGAGCGCCATCTGCGTCAAGCCGGGATTGGCCGCCAACGCACTGGGAAACACGGAGTTGTCGCAGACGTAGAGGTTGCCGATGTCGAACGAACGGCCGTCCGGATCGACCACGGCCCGCGCGGGATCGCGGCCCATCCGGCAGGTGCCGAGCGTGTGCGCCGAGCGCGCGGCGGCGAAGATGTCCTGGGCGCCGGCCGCCTCCCAGATCGCCTGCAGCGTGCGCCTGGCGTGGGCATCGAGCGCCTGTTCGTTGGGGCCGTAGCTGAAGTCGATGCGCGCCTTGCGCAGGCCGAAGGCGTCGTGCTCGTCGGCGAGCGTCAGGCGATTGGCGTCCTGCGGCAGGCATTCGCCATTGACGCCGATGCCGGCCAGGCGGTTGTAACGCATCATGGTCCGCACCAGCGCCGCGCCCCAGCGTCCGGCGCCGCGCGCCAGGGTGTTGGCGAGCGTCACCGGCTGCACGCCCAGGCTCTGGATCAGATAGCCCCCGGCAAACCCGGCATGCGCGGGGCGCAGCATGTCCTCGCTCATCAGCGACGAGGGGTAGCCGCGGTTCATGCGCATGTCCATGTCGAACGCGCCCCAGACCTGGGTGGCGACATGCGCCATGAAATTGCGCCCGACCTGGCCGCTGGAGTTGGCCAGTCCCAGGTTCAGCAGCAAGCGCGGGGTTTCCACACCGCCAGCGCACAGGAACAAGGCCGAGCAACGCTGGCGCAGTTCGCGCTCGCCCTGCCGGTAGACGACGCCGCTGACCGCGCCACGGCCGTCGCGCTCGATCCCGACCACCCGGCAATCGGTGCGCAGGTCGGCGCCATGCGCCCGTGCCAACGGCAACCAAGTCGTATCCACACTGACCTTGGCGCCGTTGCTGCAGCCCTGATGACACGCACCGCAATTGTTGCAGGCGACCCGCATGCCCCAATGCGGCTGTTCGTGCGTGCGGGTGACCAATGCCGCCGGTGCATCGGCGGCGGTGATGCCGAGGGCACGGCAGCCGCGCGCCATCGCCTCGGCAGGCGCGTTGCGCTGGGCGGGCGGGAAGGCATAGCAGCGCGCGCCATCCCATGGATAGACCGCCGGCCCGGACACGCCGATGAAGCGTTCGACACGCTGCAGATAGGACAGCAGCTCCTGATGCGGGATCGGCCAGTCTTCGCCCTGGCCGGTCTGCGTCCGCAGTTGCAGATCGCGCGGGTCCGGGCGCGGGCAGAAGGCGCCCCAATGCAGCGTCGAACCGCCGAGCCCCGCACCGGAATTGTTCGGGCCGAATGCCGTCGGCGTGCGCCCGCCGCTGAGGCGCTCGTCCATCCAGTAGATGTCCGTCGCCAGCTCGTCCGCGCGGTGCGCGTCTGGGCCGAACGCCGCGCCGGCTTCCAGCACCACCACCGAGACGCCGGCCTGCGCCAACCGCGCGGCCAGCGGACCGCCGCCGGCGCCACTGCCGACCACGACCGCATCCGCTACAGCAGCCGAGGCGACGGTCATGGATGCGCCTTGGGCAACAGCTGCCACGCCTCGCGCCGATCGGCGGCGGTTTCCTGGTAACCGGGGCTGCCCGCGCCCAATCCGCCCACGGCGAAGCCGTCGTAGCCCAATGCGGCCATGGTGACGGGAAGGCTTGTCCAGATCCGCACGGTCTCGGCGCGCAGGTCTTCGAACCAGGCGGCAAGTTGCGCCGCGCTCCATCCGCAATCGGCACAATCGCCCGCCTCGCGCACGAAAATGGCATGCAGCCAACGATCCTGCTCCTGTGCGGACAAGGCGGCGAACCCGCCCGACAGTGCGTCCAGCGCATCGAGCCCCAGCGGCCAGGCGAGACGATCGGGGGGCAGATCGGCAAAGCGCCATCCGTCGCCCACTTCGCTGGCGAGATCGACGTCGATGCGGCGTGCGATGTCCCTGGCGTCGCCGGCACCGTCCAGCACGCGTTCGACCACCGCGGCCAGCGTGCTCGACTGGCGCGCGCTCAATACCCCTTTCGCCGTGCTGGACGGCCCTGCGTGGCGATGCAGCAGCGTCTTGCGCATCTGCGGCGCGACACGCTCCGCGTTGAGCAACGCCACGAAGTCGTCGGGCAGCCGGCGTGCTGCGGTGCCGTCGACATGCGCGGCGATCAACGCCGCGAGCGCCTGCGGCTGTTCGTAGGGGATCAGGTGCGCGGCCTGCGCCACCACCGCGAGGCGCGCGTCGCGGTAATGCGGCAGGTTCCAGCGCCGCTGCGCCGCTTCGTCGAGATCGCCATCCTCGCTGCCCGCGACGATCAGGGCGGGCACTTCGATGCAGCCGGCTTGCGCCGCGCAATCCTCGCGGCTGCCATGCGTGAGCCAGGCGTTCCATGCGCGCGCGCTGCTGCGCAGCACATCGTCGACGGCGCCGTCGCGCGGCGGCGTCGGCAACGCCGTCGCGCAGTTGTCGTCGATGAACTGCTCGGCCTGCTGCCGCGTGGGACCGGCGGCGGCGAACCAGGACAGCATGGTCTGCCGCCGGGATTCGTCCATCGGCTCGGGCGCGGGCGGCGATGCGGCCACCAGGACGACCCCGGCCAGGCCGGCGAGTCCGGCCATGCCGTCGCGTGCGCGCGCCGCGGCCAGGGTGGCGATCTTCCCGCCCATGCTGTGGCCCACGACATACCAGCAGTCGGGCCTGTCCCGCGCGACCTCGCCCGTGAACCAATCGACCAGCGCCGCCACATCGGGACGGCGCAACGCCGGCGCATTGCCGAAGCCCGGAATGTCCAGTGCGATGCAGTCGAAGCGCGCGTCCAGAAACTCGATCACCGCAGACCACTCGCGCCCGCTCGAGCCGAGGGCGTGCAGGAAGTACAGGACCGGTTTTCCCATGGCGCACCTCGATGACGGTCACGCACGATGGAACAGCCCTCGTCCACGCCACGTGCAGGCCTGCGCGGCGCGTGCCGTCTTCACCGCGCGTCGGCAGCCCGACCACTACCGTCGGCCTGCCCTTGCTTATTGCGCTTTCTTCATGCCGCATCGACACGCCATGCCGGAATCGACGACGTACCAGCACTGCGCCAACGCGTGTTGGTGCGGAGCCTGAGCGCGTGCCTGCGACCGCCCGTCGGCGTCGTTCGACCCATACCGCTGAGCGCACCGACGGCGCATTGCCGATCGAGCAGTACGGCGCGCTTGGCGAAGGACGCTCGGTCGCGTTGACCGGGGCGGACGGCTCCATCGATTGGTGGTGCGCGCCCAACATGGACAGCGCGCCGCTGTTCGACCGGCTGCTGGATGCGGAGGAAGGCGGTTACTTCGTTTTCGCCCCGGACCAGCCGTTCCGCAGCGAGCGGCACTATCGGCGAGACAGCAATGTCCTGGTCACCACGTTCACCACCGCATCCGGACGGGCGACGCTGACCGAGTCGCTCAACAGCGGGCATGCGGGACGACTGCCCTGGTGCGAGCTTGCGCGGCGCATCGAGTGCCAGCGCGGAACAATGCGCTTCCGGCTGGAGCTGAAATTCAGCTTGCGGGCCAAGAACGCCAGCCCCTACTGTTCAGCGATCGGCCCGCACACCGTGTTCCATGTCGACCGCCTGCTCGGCGTCATGATCCATGACGACCGGCTGACCTGCGCGTGGTCGGACCACGGCGTTCGCGGCCATATCACCGTCGCGCAGGGGCAACGCGCGACGGTCGGCCTGGTCGTCGGCGAGGACGAGCCGCTGGTCGCCCCCACCATCGAGGAGATCGACAGCCGCATCGACCTGACCGACAAGGAATGGCGGGCATGGTCGAAGAACGTGACGTTCTCCGGCGAGGGCCGGGACTTTTTCCTGCGCAGCGCGCTCGCGCTCAAGCTGCTGCTGTATTCGCCCTCCGGCGCCATCGCCGCGGCCGCGACGACGTCGCTGCCGGAACGGATCGGGGGAGACAAGAACTTCGACTATCGCTATGCCTGGGTCCGCGATGCCGGCTACACCATCCAGGCGTTTCTCGCCGCGGGCCTGGAAGCGGAATCGAAGGCCGCGTTCACCTGGCTGATCCGGCAACTGCGACAGCACGGCCCGAAAGTCGTGTTCACCCTGGACGGCGGAGTGGTTACCGACGTCACCGAACTGGAGGCCGCCGGCTATCGCAACACCCTGCCGGTGGTGAAAGGCAATCTCGCCGGCGAGCAGCACCAGCACGGCATCTACGGCGACATCTTCGAGACCGCGTATTGCTTCGTGAGCCGCGGCAACATCCTGGACGCGTCCAGCGCCGAACTGCTGTCGCGCCTGGCCGACCAATGCGCCGATCGCTGGCGCAAGGCCGACTCGGGGATCTGGGAATTGCCCGAGCTGCAGCACTACACCATGTCGAAGGTCAGCTGCTGGCAGGCGCTGGCCAGGGCCGTGGAGTTGGCCGATCAGGGCCAACTGCCGACGACCTGTCGCGATCGCTGGGAACGCGAGCGCGACAGGATCAAGGACTGGATCGAAACCCACTGCTGGTCGGACGCGCAACAGGCGTTCGTGATGTATCCGGGAAGCGACAGGCTGGATGCGTCGGTGGCGCTCGCCGCGCGCTTCCGCTTCGACGGCAAGGATCGCCTGCTGTCCACCCTCGACGCGATCGACCGCGCGTTGGGGGCCGGCGTGTTCCATTACCGCTACTCCGGCATGGCGCAGGAAGAAGGGTGTTTCGTGGCGTGCTCCTACTGGATCGCCGAAGCCTATGCCCGCCTGGGACAGAAAGCCAAAGCCAGGAAACGGCTGATCCAGCTCAACGCCGCGCTGGATCGCTGCGACGGCCTGTTGAGCGAAATGGTCGATCCGCATTCCGGCGGTTTCCTGGGCAACTTCCCGCAAGGACTGAGCCATCTCGCCCAGATCATGGCGATGTCGACCATCGAGAACACGCAAACCAATCCGGTGAAACTCCGCCCACACGCCAAGAAGAGGAAGACGCGATGAACGATCGACTGAAGATGCAGGACCCGCGCGAACAATACCCCAAGCCGCCCTTCCCGCCGCAGCCGCAGCCGGTTCCGGGGAAGGCGTCGGACATGGACCCGGTTCCCGACCATGGCGAGACCAGCTACCGCGGCTCGGGCAAGCTGACAGGCCGCCGGGCGCTGGTGACCGGCGGCGACAGCGGCATCGGTCGCGCCGCGGCGATCGCGTTCGCCCGCGAGGGCGCCGACGTGGCCATCTCCTTCCTTGCCGAAGAGGCGTCGGACGCGCAGGAGGTCGTCGCCCTCATCGAGGCCGAAGGACGCAAGGCGATCAGCCTTCCCGGCGACATCACCGACCGGCACTGGTGCGCGGCGTTGGTCGAGAAAGCCGTTGCCGGCCTGGGCGGCCTGGACATCCTGGTGATCAATGCGGGGCGACAGCAGTATCGGGAAGAGATCGGCGAGGTCAGCGACGAGGATTTCGACAAGACGCTGAAGACCAATCTCTATGCCATGCACTGGATCTGCCGCGCCGCGGTGCCGCACCTGCCGGCGGGCGCCGCGGTGATCACCACCGCGTCCATCCAGGCGTACGACCCGTCGGCGATCCTGCTCGACTACGCGACCACCAAGGCCGGCATCGTCGCCTACACCAAGGCGCTGGCGGCGCAGTTGAGCGAAAAGGGCATCAGGGCGAACGTGGTGGCACCGGGTCCCTTCTGGACCGCGCTGCAGTCCTCTGGCGGCCAACCGATGGAGGCGGTCACCCAGTTCGGATCGAAGACGCACTTCAAGCGCCCCGGCCAGCCGGTCGAAATCGCCCCGCTGTATGTGCTCCTCGCCAGCCAGGAAGGCAGCTACCTGACCGGCGAGGTGTTCGGCGCGACGGGTGGCGCCGGCGTCGCCTAGCGCGGCGCGTTGCAGGCACACGGTCGACGCGGTTGCGCGCCCATGCGCGCAATCGCGTTTCCAGTCGCCGGGCCACTTGGCCTTGTGCCGCTGAAAGCGCGGGCGCCAGCGGAGCTTTCGTTGCGACCGCGTCCATCCACCAGCGCGCGGGCTGCGGATGGTGCGCGGCAGGCGCCGACACCGCGCGTCACGGCGTACGCTCCGAGCGCAGCGCAATGAACGCCATCGCGCTGCGCCTGCATCGCCACGAAAGACACGAAAACGCATCGCCAGACCAGTGTGCCTGGCGATGCGCAAGGAAGTGGTCCAGCCGCGGATGCTTGCATCCTTGAAGCAGCCCCGAGCGTTGCCTTCGGCCGCACAGCTGGTACGCGTAGGATGCGGCGGCGTCCGTTACGGCGGCGTCCTTGAGGCGTTGCGGAATGATGTCGACGCGACCGCGCCGCGGAACGCGCCGGACGCACGCCCCGCTCAGCGTCCGGCGCTCCGCCTGCCGGAGGCCACCTTCATGGCGCGCCGACGCCCCCGTCACCGCTGGCCTGTAGGGTGGAATGCCCTGACCGCTCCGAGACTGCCCGCCATGCCCTTGACCCAGGAACAACTGCGCATCCTGCAGGACATCCACGCCACCACGCCGGTCAGCGAAGCGGAGGCGGCCTGGGCGGTGCGCGAGAACTATGCGGCGCAAGGCGAGGACGGCGATCTCGCGCTGAACCAGAAGGGCTTGAAGGCCATCGACGGCGACGCGGCGTAGTCGTCCTCGCCGGCGTGTCGGGTTCGCCATGCCCTGCCGGCGCGATGCCAGCGCACCACGTCGCGGCGATCCCGTCATCGCATCGACGCGCACGGCGCCAGCTCGAGGCCAGCACCACGTCCGCTGCGCCGCCGTACGCGGCGGCTCGAGCCACCCCGACCCGGGCACGCCCGTCGTGTGGCGCAACCGACCTCTTCGCAACCTCCGTCCCGGCGTCAATGCGATGCCGTCGCGACGCACAGCGTGTCGACAATCGCGCGACGTCCTGTTCAGCAGCGGAATGAAAACCACAAAAACAGGTCGGGCACGGAACTTGCTTCTGCGTGCGCAGCATCCTTCCGCCTCCGCTGACGTCACCATGTCCGTCGCCCGCCCCAGCTCGCCCATCCACCTTGCCCATGCACTGATCCGGGGTCCTTCTCCGTGAGCGGCGCGGGATTGACCCTGCGCCGGCACTTCCGACTCGGCATCATCAAGGTCCTGGGTCCGTCCACGGCGGCGGTGCTGCTGCTGTTCGCCGCCTACCAGATGGCGATCGGCGCGCCATTGAACGCGCTGGCCGGTGCCGCGCTGGCCGGATTGGCCGCGCTGGCGACCTGGCTGGCGCTGCACCGCGGCGACGGCCGCATGGATCCGCTGCTGTCGCTGAGCTGGTTGCTGGGCAGCGCCCTGGCCTGCCATGCGCTGCGCCATGCCGCGGTGCCGTGGCTGTACCTGGTGATGATGAGCAACTTCTTCGTGGTGACGCGCCATGTCGCGTTGGCCTGCAACGCCACCCTGATCGCGGTCCTGCTGGTGGTCACGGCGAGCGGACTGGGCGCCGAACACCTCTTCTCGATGCTGGCGGTGTCGTTGCTGATCACCGGGCTGGGCTACATGCTGGCGTTGCGGGTGGAAGGCGATCGCGTGCAACTGGAGCAACTGGCGTCGCACGACCCGCTGACCGGGTTGCCGAACCGCCGCATGCTCGAGCGCAGCCTCTCGCAGCGGCTGGCCGACCCGCGTCGCGCCAACCGCCGGCATGGGCTGATCGTGCTCGACATCGATCATTTCAAGGAGGTCAACGACCTCTACGGCCATGCCGAGGGCGATCGGGTGCTGGCCGAGCTGGCGGCGCTGCTGCGCGCGCAGGTCCGCGCGCCGGACGAGGTGTTCCGGTTCGGCGGCGAGGAGTTCGTGGTGGTGGCGCGGCTGCAGTCCACAACCGAACTGTCCGCCTTCGCCAGGCGCCTGCACGACGCCGCACGCGCCGCGCTGCGCGGCCCCAACGGCACGATCACCGTCTCGCTGGGCGCGGCCATGCTCTGCGACGAGGTGCAGTGGCACGACTGGTTCTCGCGCGCCGACGCCGCGCTGTACCAGGCCAAGAACAACGGACGCGACCGCTACGTGATCGCCGAGGACGTCGCGCAGGACTGAGCGGCCGGCACCCGCGGGCAGACACGGCGCGATCGGCCGCGCGCAGGAGCGGCTTCCGCCGCGGCGGGCTAAACCAGAAACGCCCATCGCAGCGGAAGCCGCTCCTAAAGGCAACCCTGCATCCGGCCCGATGGTGAGACGAGATGGGCCGCCAGGCATCGCGGTGCGTGCAGTCGGCCCGCACCGCGGACTTCGCAGCCTCCCGCTCAGCGCGCCTGCACCGCGGACGCCGCCACCGCGGTGGTCGCCACGTCCCTGCCCGCCTCCGTGCCCGCATCCTGGCCCCAGCCGCCGAGCGCCTTGTACACCCGCACCACGCCGATGTTCACCGCGGCCTCCGCGTCGGCCAGGTCGGCGTTGGCGGTGAGTTGCGTGCGCTGCGCATCGAGCAGGGTCAGGAAATCCTCCGACCCTTCGCGATAGCGGATCTGCGCCAGCGCCTCGGCGCGCTGCGCGGCCTGCGCCTGCTCGGCCACGATCGCCAGCCTGGCCTGTTCGTGGGCATAGGCGGTCAGCGCGTTCTCTGTGTCCTCCAGCGCACCGAGCACGGCCTTCTCGTAGTCGGCGGCGGCGCCGTCGGCCTGCGCCTCGCTGGCGCGCAGGCGCGCGCGCACGCTGCCCAGGTCGAACGCCGCCCACTGGATCGACGGGGTCAGCGACCAAGCCTTGCTGCGGCCGTGCAGCAAGGCGCCGGCGTCGCCGGACAGGAAGCCGACGAACCCGGACAGGCTGATCCGCGGAAACAGATCGGCGGTGGCCACGCCGACCCGCGCGGTCGCCGCCGCCAGCCGGCGTTCGGCGATGCGCACGTCCGGACGCCGGCGCAGCAACTGCGTGGTGTCGCCCAGCGGCAAGGCCCGCGCATAGGCCGGGGTCGGCTGCGGCGCCAGCAGCGCGTCGAGCGTGCCCGGCGGCTTGCCCAGCAGCACCGCCAGCCGGTGCCGCGCCTGCGCGGCGTCGACTTCCAGCAGCGGGATGTCGGCCTCGATCGCCTTCAACCGCGCGCGGCTGCTCTGCACGTCCAGTTCGCTGCCGGCACCCAGCCGCCAGCGGGTCTCGGTGAGGCGCTGGGTGTCGTGCAGGTTGTCCAGTGTGGTGCGCGCCAGCGCGATGCGCTTCTGCGTGCCGCGCAGGGCGAAGTAATTGCGCGCCACCTCCGCGGCGACGGTGACCTGGGCGTCGGCCAGGCCGGCCTGCTCGGCCTCCAGATTCGCGCGCGCGGCTTCGCTGGCGCGGCGCTGGCGCCCGAACAGGTCCAGCTCCCAGCCGGCATCGAAGCCCAGCCGATAGCTCTCGGTGAGCACGCGTGCGCCGCCGGCGTCGGCATCCGGCGCCTTGCCGCGGCTGTAGTCGCCATCGGCGGTGACGTGCGGCGCCTGGTCCAGGCGCTGCTCGGCGAAGACCGCGCGCGCCTCGTGCACGCGCGCCAGGGCGATGCGCAGGTCCAGGTTGGCGACCAGGCTGTCGTGCACCAGTTGTTCCAGCACCGGATCGTCGAACTGCGCCCACCAGGACGCGACCGGCGAATCGGTCGCGAACACCGGCGACGCCGCGCCCTGCAGCGTCACCGGCGGCTGCGCCGGCGCGCGGTAGTCGGGGCAGACGCTGGCGCAGGCGCTGAGCAGCGCCAACGCCAGCGCGCCGAGTGCGGGACGGATCACCATGGCAGCACCTGTCCGACATGGGTGTAGCTGCCGGTGGGACCGTCCGCGTCGAGCAGCGCCATCATCACGCTGCTGCGGGCGCCGTCGGCCACGTCCAGCTCGCCCTCGCCCCCGTTCATGTCGGTCTTCACGTAGCCGGGGTGGATGGTGTTGACCTTGATCGGGGTATCGCGCAGTTCGTGCGCCAACTGGATGGTCCAGGCATTCACCGCGCTCTTGGACACGTTGTAGGCCGGCACCTTGAAGTCGTAGATCGGCGAACCGGGCTGGCTGTGCAGCGTGAGCGAGCCGAGCAGGCTGGAGACGTTGACGATGCGCGCGGCCGGCGCTTCGCGCAGCAGCGGCAGGAACGCCTGGGTGACCGCGATCAGGCCGAACAGGTTGGTGTCGAAGGTCTCGCGCCAGGTGTCCAGGCGCTGCTGCGACACGCTCAGGCGCAGGTCGTCGCGCAGGATGCCGGCGTTGTTGACCAGGATGTCCAGCCGCCCGTGGCGCGCGCGCACCGCCTCCACCGCGGCAGCGATGCTGGCGGCGTCGGTGACGTCCAGGGTCAGCGGCTCGACCGGCAGGCCCTCGCCCTGCAGTTCCAGGGCCGCGGCGCTGGCGCGGGTAGCGTCGCGCCCGGCCAGCAGGGTGTGCACGCCGGCTTCGGCCAGCTGCCGCACGGTATGCAGGCCGATGCCGCGGGTGGCGCCGGTGACCAGGGCGATCTTGTGTGCTGCGTTCATTGCGAAATTCCTGAGAAGGATGGGAAAAGGATCAGCCGTGCGCCGGCGCGTCGGCGTGGGCCGGCGCATGCGAGACCAGCGGCCGCCCGGCCAGCTTGCGCAGGGCGACATAGAACACGGGAGTGAGGAACAGGCCGAACAGGGTCACGCCCAGCATGCCGGCGAACACGGTGATGCCGGTGGCCGAGCGCACTTCCGCGCCCGCGCCATGCGAGAACACCAGCGGCACGGTGCCGGCGATGAAGGCGATGGAGGTCATCACGATCGGGCGCAGGCGCAGGCGGCAGGCCTGCAGCGCCGATTCGACGATGCCCTTGCCCTGCAGTTCCAGTTCGCGGGCGAACTCGACGATCAGGATCGCGTTCTTGCACGCCAGGCCCATCAGCACCACCAGGCCGACCTGCACGAACACGTTGTTGTCGCCGCCGCTCAGCCACACCCCGAACAGCGCCGACAGCAGCGTCATCGGCACGATCAGGATCACCGCCAGCGGCAGCGTCCAGCTCTCGTACAGCGCGGCCAGCACCAGGAACGCCAGCAGCACCGCCAGCGGGAACACCACCAGCGCCGCATTGCCCTGGGTCGCCTGCTGGTAGCTCAGGTCGGTCCACTCGATCTCCATGCCGTTGGGCAGTACCTGCTTGGCGATCTGGGCGATCTTGGCCATCGCCTCGGCAGAGGACAGCGATCGCGCATCCGCTTCGCCGGCCAGGTCGGCGGCCGGATAGCCGTTGTAGCGCAGCACCGGGTCCGGGCCGTAGGTCTGCTTGATCGTCACCATCGAGCCGATCGGCACCATCTCGCCCTGGGCGTTGCGGGTGCGCAGCCGGGCGATGTCCTCCACGCTCTCGCGGAACGGCGCATCGGCCTGGGCGATCACCTGCCAGGTACGGCCGAACTGGTTGAAGTCGTTGACGTAGGTCGAGCCCAGGTAGGTCTGCAAGGTGTCGAACAGATCGGTCAGGGCCACGCCCTGGGCCTTGGCCTTGACCCGGTCGACCTCGGCATCCAGCTGCGGCACGTTGGCCTGGTAGGTGCCGATCGGGAAGCTCATGCCCGGGGTCTGCGCCACCGCGCCCTGCATCGCGCTGACCGCGTTCTGCAACGCGCCGTAGCCGAGGTTGGCGCGGTCCTCGATGAACAGCTGGTAGCCGTTGCCGTTGCCCAGGCCGAGGATCGGCGGCGGCATGAAGGCGAACGACATGCCCTCGCCCAGCTGCGAGATGCGCTGGTTGATCTCGGCATTGATCTCCAGCGCGCTGCGGTGGCGCTGCGCGAACGGCTTCAGCGGCAGGAACACCACGCCAGTGTTGGGCGTGTTGGTGAACTGCAGCGCGTTCAGGCCCGGGAACGAGATCGCATGGGCCACGCCGTCGGTCTGCATGGCGATGGTGGCGACCTTGCGCAGCATCGCGTCGGTGCGCTCGATCGAGGCGCCTTCCGGCAGCTTGACGCCGGCGATCAGGTACATCTTGTCCTGGGTCGGAATGAAACCGCCCGGCACCGCCTTGAACATCAGCCCGGTGACCAGCAGCAGCGCCACGTACACCGCGAACACCGCGCCGCGGCGGCCGAGGATGCGCGACACCGCGCTCTGGTAGCGGTCGGAACTGCGGTGGAAGAAGCGGTTGAACGGACGGAACAGCCAGCCGCCGAACAGCCGTTCCATGCCGCGCGACAGGCGGTCCTTGGGCGCGTCGTGGCCTTGCAGCAGGCGCGCGGCCAGCGCCGGCGACAGGGTCAGCGAGTTGATCGCCGAGATCACCGTGGAGATGGCGATGGTCACCGCGAACTGCTTGTAGAACTGCCCGGTCACCCCGGACAGGAACGCCATCGGCACGAACACCGCGCACAGCACCAGCGCGATCGCGATGATCGGCCCGGACACCTCGCGCATCGCCTGGTGCGCCGCCGCCAGCGGGCTCAGCCCCTCCTCGATGTTGCGCTCCACGTTCTCCACCACCACGATCGCATCGTCGACCACGATGCCGATCGCCAGCACCAGCCCGAACAGGGTCAGCGTGTTGATCGAGAAGCCCAGCAGGTACAGCGCGGCGAAGGTGCCGACCACCGACACCGGCACCGCGATCAGCGGAATGATCGAGGCGCGCCAGGTCTGCAGGAACAGGATCACCACCAGCACCACCAGCAGCACCGCCTCCAGCAGGGTGTGCACCACCGCGCTGATCGAGTCGCGCACGAAGATGGTGGTGTCGTACACCGCCTCGTACTTCACGTCGTCCGGGAACTGCTTGGTCAGCTCGTCCATCTTGGCGATGACCTGGTCGCGGATCTGCAGCGCGTTGGCGCCCGGCGCCTGGAAGATGCCGATGCCGACCGCGTTCTTGCCGTCCAGCTGCGCGCGCAGGGTGTAGTCGCCGGCGCCCAGCTGCAGGCGCGCGACGTCGGACAGGCGCACGGTCTGGCCGTCGGCGCCGACCTTGAGCACGATGTCGCCGAATTCCTGCTCGGTGCGCAGGCGGCCCTGGGCGTTGATCAGGGTCAGGAACTTGCTTTCGGGCATCGGCTCGGCGCCGAGCTGGCCGGCGGAGACCTGCACGTTCTGCTCGCGCATCGCCGCGACCACGTCGCTGGCGGTGAGCCCGCGCGCAGCCACCCGCTCCGGGTCCAGCCAGGCGCGCATCGCGTAGTCGCCGCCGCCGAACACCTGCGCATCGCCCACGCCCTGGATCCGCGCCAGTGCGTCCTTGACGTGCAGGCGCGCGTAGTTGCGCAGGTACAGGGTGTCGTACTTGCCCTTGGGCGAGGTCAGGTGCACCACCATCAGGAAGGTCGGCGACTGCTTCTGCGTGGTCACGCCCTGCCGGCGCACGTCCTCGGGCAGGCGCGCCTGCGCCTGCGCCACGCGGTTCTGCACCTTGACCGCGGCATCGTCCGGATCGGTGCCCGGGCGGAAGGTCACGGTCATCTGCAGCACGCCGTCGGAGCCGGCGACCGACTTGATGTACATCATGTTCTCCACGCCGTTGATCGCTTCCTCCAGCGGCGTGGCGACGGTCTCGGCGATGACCTTGGGGTTGGCGCCCGGATACACCGTGCGCACCACCACCGAGGGCGGCACCACGTCCGGGTATTCGCCGATGGGCAGCAGCGGGATGGCGATCAGGCCCGCGGCGAAGATGACGATCGACAGCACGGCGGCGAAGATCGGCCGGTCGATGAAGAATCTGGAAAAGTCCATGGGTGGTGGTCCTGGAAACGGATGGAACGGGAGGCCGGGCGCGGACGCGGGCATGCCGGTGGCGGCGCCGGGCCTTTGCGGGCCCGGCGGGTACGGCCGGCGGTGGCCGGCCGGTGCTGCGTCGACGCCCGCGACTCAGTCGAGGGCGACGGCCTGGCGCGGTGCGGCCGGGGACGTGGTCTGCGCGATCGGCTTGGCCTGCACCGGCATGCCGGGCATGAACACCTTCTGCACGCCGTCGACGATGACCTTGTCGCCGGCGGACAGCCCGCTCTGCACGATGCGCAGGCCCTCGGCGCTGCGGCCGAGCTGCACGTCGCGCCGCTGCGCCTTGCCGTCCTTGTCGACCACGTAGACGTACTTGCGGTCCTGGTCGGTGAGCACCGCGCGGTCGTCGATCAGCACCGCGTCGAAGCGGCCGCTGCCGAGCAGCCGCACCCGCGCGAACAGGCCGGGCGTGAAGCGGCGATCGGCGTTGTCCAGCAGCGCGCGCACGTGGATGGTGCCGGTGCTGCGCACCAGTTGGTTGTCCAGAAAATCGACCTTGCCGGCATGCGGATAGCCGTCCTCGCCGACCAGGCCGACCTGCACCGGCAGGCCGCCATCGCGGTCGCTCGGGCGCTGGCCGTCGCGCGCCATCTGCGCATAGCGCAGGAAGGTGCCTTCGTCGGCATCGAAGTACACGTGCACCTTGTCCAGCGACACCAGCGTGGTCAGCACGCTGGCGCTGTCGCCGGCGCTGACCAGGTTGCCGGCGGTGACCATCGCGCGACCGGCGCGGCCGTCGATCGGCGCGCGCACCTGGGTCCATTCCAGGTTCAGGCGCGCGGTGTCCACCGCCGCCTGCGCGGCCAGCACGTCGGCCTGCGCCTGCTCGGCGGCGGCACGCCGCTGCTCCCAGCTCTCGGTGGAGATGGCCTGCTGTTCGGACAGGGTCTTGGCCCGCGCGGCCTCGCTGGCGCTGAGCTTGGCCTGGGTGCGCGCGCGCGCCAGCTCGGCCTCGGCACGCGCCAGCTCTGCGCGGTAGCTGCGCGCATCGATGGTGAACATCACCTGGCCTTTCTTCACTTCCTGGCCTTCGACGTAGGCGACCTTGTCGATGTAGCCGGACACGCGCGGGCGCAGGTCGACGTGCTCGACCGCCTCGACACGGCCGCTGAACTCGTCCCACTGGCTGATCTGCTTCTGCAGCGCGGGCGCCACGCCCACGCTCGGCGGCGGCGGCGCGCCCGGTTCGTTGGCGTGGCTGCCGCAGGCGGCGAGCGTGGCGACCAGCAGCGCCACCGCCAGCGGGCGCAGGGCGCCCGGCAGCAGGCGCGACGGCATCAGAATCGGATTCATGGAGAGACCTCGTGGGGGGAGAAGGAAAACGGCAAGGCGGTCAGCAGGGCGTTGCGCGGCTGGGCGAAGTGGCGGCGGTCGATCTCGACCAGGGCGCGGTCCGGTCGCTGCGGATCGGCGAGCAGGTGGACCACGGCGCGGCCGACGCCGAGGGTGGTGAACCACTCCGGGCAATCGTCGATGGCGGCGTCGCTGCGGCACACCGGCTCGGACAGCGACAGCAGATGCACGTGCACGCCCAGCGGCTTGGCTTCTTCGTGCAGCACCTGGGCGAGCATGCGGATCGCCGCCGCCGCCACCGAGCTGTCGCCATGGCCGGACCAGGCGCGCAGCGCGCACGGGCTGCCCAGCAGCACGTAGCGGCCGCCGCGCGGATGCTCGGCCAGCAGCGGCAGCAGGTGCCGGGCCGCGGCCAGGTGCGGCAGCAGGTCCGCATCCAGGCGCTTGCGCAGCGCGCTCAGCGGCCGCTCCAGCAGGCGCCCCGGCCGCAGCGGACTGCCCAGGCACACCACCACCGCCGCCAGCGGCCGCGGCCGCTGCGCGACCTCGGCCGCCAATGCCGCAGCGGCCGCGTCGGTGCCGACCGAACCGCACAGCACGTCCAGGCCCGGTTCGTCGCGGTGGCGCTCGCGCAAGGCGCCCAGGCGAGCGCGGTCGCGCGCCACCGCCAGCACCGGGCTGCCGGCCTCCAGCAGCGCCTGCACCACGCCCTGCCCGACCGTGCCGCTGCCGCCGAGGACCAGGACCTCGGGGGCCAACATCCCGCTCACGGGACTTTTCCTCCCGCCGACGGGACAATCGCGATGCGACCCAGCCGATCGCTGCCCGACGCGCCCAGGCGCAGGCTGCCGCCGCCCTGCCGCCGCGGCGGCGGCGTGAACTCGCGAAACGCTTTCGGGTAAAGGGATTGCGTCACCACGGCCGGCGCGGAACGGCGCCGCGGCTGGCGATCGGGGCAGGCGAAAAACTGGAACAGGTGGCGCATCGACATGGCAAAGACCGTCGGGGATGGCGAATGCGAACAAATTAGGCGCCAAAGCCGCACTTGATTAGTCCGAATTAAGGGGAATAATCGTCCCGCTATCGGTCCAATCGTCTCTCCCTCAAGGAACCGCCATGAGCCACGATCTGAACGACACCCTGATCTTCGTCAAGGTGGTCGAGCAAGGCAGCTTCATCGCCGCGGCCAATGCCCTCGGCCTGCCCAAGACCACCGTCAGCCGCAAGGTGCAGGACCTGGAGGCGCGGCTGGGCGCACGCCTGCTGCACCGGACCACGCGCCGGCTCGGGCTGACCGAGGCCGGCGCGGTCTACCACGAGCATTGCCAGCGCATCGCCCGCGAACTGGAGGAGGCCGAGAGCGCGGTCGGCCAGCTGCAGGCCGGCCCGCGCGGCTGGCTGCGCTTCAGCGTGCCCTACTCGGCCGGCATCTCCTGGGTCGCGCCGATCCTGGGCGAATTCCACCGCCAGCACCCGGAAGTGCGGCTGGAAATGATCATGACCAGCGACAAGGTCGACCCGATCGCCGAAGGCGTGGATGTGGCCCTGCACATGGGCACGCTGCCGGATTCGACCATGGTCGCGCGCAAGCTCGCCACCTTCCGCACCCAGGTCTTCGCCAGCCCCTACTACATCGAGCGCCACGGCGAACCGCTGCATCCGGACGACCTGCAGCACCACCGCACGCTGGCGCTGAGCAACGGCCGCAACGGCGGCAACCGGTTGTGCTGGCCGCTGCGCAACGGCAAGCAGAGCGGCGAGTTCCTGGTCCAGCCGATCCTGCTGGCCAACGATTCGGCGGCGCTGATCGGCGGCCTGGTCTGCGGCGAAGGCCTGGTGCTGGCCAGCGACGCGACGATCAAGCCGCTGATCGAGGCCGGCAAGGCGCGGCGCGTGCTCGGCGGCTGGGTCGGGCCGGACCTGGACTTCAACGCGGTGTTCCCGGGCGGGCGCATGCTCTCGCCGAAGGTGCGCGCCTTCGTCGACTTCCTGGTCGACAAGCTCAACTTCGACGTCAGCTACATGATGGCGCAGTGCCCGGCCAAGCTGGCCACGCAGCAGGCCGAGGATGGCGCCGAGTTCACCCTGTGCAGCGGCGTGGCGATGAACACGCAGTCGCTGGGCAGCGTGCCGCGCATCGCCGCCGCGCCCGTCCCCGCGCCTGCGGACGCGGCGCTGGAGACCGAAGCCGAGGACGAGGAGGACGCGGCGCTGGTCTGAACCACGCCGCGCACGCCGCCGCGCAGCGCATCGGTACGGCGGAAACGCGAACGGGCCGCAGTGCGGCCCGTTCGTTGTCGCTATCGCCGCAACCGATCAGCCGGCGGAGGCGCGCAGCGGCACCAGGCGGATCTCCACGCGGCGGTTCTGCGCGCGGCCGGCCTCTGTGCTGTTGTCGGCGATCGGATACTTCTTGCCGGCGCCCAGGGTCTGGATGCGCTCGGGCTGCACACCCTGCGCGGTCAGGTACGCGGCCACCGAGGAGGCGCGCTGTTCGGACAGGCGCTGGTTGACCGCATCGCTGCCGATGTTGTCGGTGTGCCCGACCACTTCGATCATGGTCTGATTGTATTCCTTCAGGGTGCTGGCCACGCCGTTGAGCGCCGAATAGAACTGCGGCTTGAGCGTGGACTGGTTGAAGTCGAAGGTGATGCCATCGGGCAGGTTGAGGGTGATGTTGTCGCCGTCGCGGCGCACGTCGATGCCGGTGCTGGCGGTGCGCTCGCGCAGTGCGCGCTCCTGCCGATC
The DNA here is from genome assembly GCF_024266585.1 of Xanthomonas sacchari. NCBI lineage: Bacteria > Pseudomonadati > Pseudomonadota > Gammaproteobacteria > Lysobacterales > Lysobacteraceae > Xanthomonas > Xanthomonas sacchari. Next base: position 2,339,638 of record NZ_CP100647.1, on the reverse strand, counting down.
CTGGTAGTTGCCGATCGCCGCGCCGCTGAGCGCGCCGATGCCGGCGCCGATCATCGCGTGCTGGCGGCGCTCGGTGGCGCTGCTGCCGCTGAGCAGGCCGGCGGCCACGCCGATCGCGGTGCCGATCAGCGCGCCGCGGCCGGTGCGGTTCTGCTGCTCGGTGGGGTTGCCGTATTGGTCGCGCTGCACGTAGGAGCCGCCGGTGGCGCAGGCGGACAGCACCAGCGCACTGGCCAGAGCCACGGATATTCCGCGAAGGGCGGTCGTTTTCATGGTGTTCTCTCCCGAACCTGGATTGACGTGGCCGCAGCATAAACAGCGCCACGCGAGGCGCGGATGAACGCCGCCAGGCGCGCGATGCGTCCGGTTCAGGAAGACCGCAGCAGGCCCTCGGCCTCGGCCGCGCGCAGCGGCTGCTCCCAGTCGCTCATCAGCGCCAGGTACAGCAGCTTCTCGAATTCGGCGCCGACCCGCCGCATCACCGCGTCCGGATCGGGAATCAGCCGCGCATCGCCGATCAGGCCGAAGTGCACGCGGTGGTTGTAGCTCATGATCGACACGCCGACGCCGATCGAACCGGTCTGCGGCACCCAGAACATCATCTCGCGCACGCGGCTGCCGGCCAGGTACAGCGGCTGCTGCGGCCCCGGCACGTTGGTCGCCACGGTGGTGGCCTTGCGGCTGAACAGATCCAGCGCCGCCGACTGCAGCGCCGCCGGCGCCATGCCCACCGCGGCCAGCAGGCCGAACACCACCATCGCCTGGCGCGACTGCTTGAGCTGCCGCATCGACTCGGCCACGCGCTGCAGGCGCCGCACCGGATTGGCCTCGCCCACCGGCAGCTCCAGGAACACCAGGCCGAAGTGGTTGCCGAGCTTGCGCGCGTGCTCCAGTGGCCGCAGATTGACCGGCACGGTGGCGCGCAGGGTCACCCCGTCCAGGCGCTCGCCGCGCTCGAGCATGTAGTCGCGCAAGGCGCCGGCCATGGTCGCCATCAGCACATCGTTGACCGTGCAGTCGCAGGCGCGGCCGACCGCCTTGACCTCGTCCAGGTCCAGCGGCTCGGCCCAGGCCACGCGCTTGCTGACGCCGAGGCGGCCGCGCAGCAGCGTCGGCGGATCGTCGGCCAGCAGCAAGGCATTGACCAGTTCGCGACCGATCAGCCCGCCTTCGCGCGCCAGCATCGTCGGCAGGTTCGGGTCCTGCGCCATCGCCCGGCCCTTGTCGAGCATGCGCCCGCCGAGCTTGAGGTAGCGGTCCACCGCGCCGACCCGGCGCACCACCTCCTTGCCGTCGTCCTTCAGCCAGGCCTGGCCGAGCTGCGCCGAGGGTTCCGGCGTGCGCTGGGTATCGGTCAGCGACAGCAGCACCTGCACCAGCGCGATGCCGTCGGCGTAGCTGTGGTGGATCCGCGCCACCAGCGCCGAGCCGCCTTCGTAGCGTTCGATCAGGTGGAACTGCCACAGCGGCTTGGTCTTGTCCAAGGGCGTGGACGCCATCTGCCCGGCGAAGCGCTCCAACGCCTTCTTCTGCCCGCGCCCGGGCAAGGCCGACAGGCGCACGTGCCAGTCCAGGTCGAAATCGTCGTCGCGCTGCCAGTAGGCGCCGGTGGCGGTCTCCACCGGCTTCTGCAGGAACCGCGGGAAGGCCAGGAAGCGCTTGCGCACCAGTTGCTTGAGGGCCTGCAGGGTCAGCGGCTCATCGAACATCAGCACGCCGGTGATCATCATCGGATTGGTCGGCCGGTCCATCCGCAACCAGGCGGTGTCCACGCGCGACATCGGTTCGCGCGGCGGCTTGCGGCGAGCTGAGCTGGTGGCCATGCGGGCTCCTGTCCGAGCCCGGAGTGAATCATGGCCCCGCGAAGGGCGTCAATCGCGCCGGCGTCCATGCTGCGCTGCGCAATACGGCACGGCGCTCAGCCGGCGGCGGTCTCGCGGTAGGCGGCCAGCGCCGCATCGCGGCCGGCGGCCAGGTCCACGATCGGCTGTCGCGGATAGTGCGGCGCGGCGCGGGCCAGCCGCTGCGGCGCCTGCCACGGGGCGAAGCGCTCGGCCACCGGCAGCGCCGCCAGTTCCGGCACCCAGCGCGCGATGTACGCGCCCTGCGGATCGAACTTCTGCGCCTGGGTCACCGGGTTGAACACGCGGAAATACGGCGCGGCATCGGCGCCGGTACCGGCCACCCACTGCCAGCCCAGCGTGTTGTTGGCCAGGTCGGCATCGACCAGGGTGTCCCAGAACCAGCGCGCGCCCTCGGACCAATGCATGCGCAGGTGCTTGCACAGGTAGCTGGCGACGATCATGCGCACGCGGTTGTGCATCCAGCCGGTGTGCCACAGCTCGCGCAGGCCGGCATCGACGATCGGCACGCCGGTGCGGCCGCGCTGCCAGGCGTGCAGTCGCGCCGCATCGGGCTTGGCCCAGCGAAAGCGCTCGAAGCGCGGATTGAGATTGCGCTCGGGCGTGTCCGGGAAATGGTGCAGCAGGTGATGGGCGAAATCGCGCCAGCCGAGCTGGCGGATATAGCCGTCGATCGCCGCGGCGGTGGCGGCGCGGCGCTGCCGCTCCAGCGTCGCGACGATGCGCCACGGCGCGATCTCGCCGAAGTGCAGATGCGGCGACAGCCGCGAGGTGCCGACCTGGTCGGGGCGGTCGCGACCGGCGAGGTAGTCGCGCAACGCGCCATCGACGAATACCTCCAGCGCCTCGTGCGCCCCCGCCTCGCCCGGCTGCCACGCCTCCCAGAAACCGCGGTCCCAGTCCAGCGCCGGGGCCAGGCCGAGCCGCTCCAGCGGCAGGCTTTGCAGGTCCGCGGGCGGCGGCGGCAGGGTCTTCGGCGCAGGCTGCAGCGCCGGCACCTGCCAGTGGCTCAGCGCGCTGCGCCAGAACGGGGTGAAGACCTTGTACGGGCCACCCTGCTGGGTCGCCAGTTGCCAGGGTTCGAACAGCAGCGCGCTGTTGTGGCTGTGCACCTCCAGGCCCTGCTCGCGCAGGTCGCGTTTGAGCCGCGCATCGCGCGGCTGCGTGGCCGGCTCGTAGCGGCGGTTCCAGTACACCGCCTGCGCGCCGCAGTCCTCGATCACTTGGCGCAAGGCGGTGTCGGCCGGGCCCTGACGCAGGATCAGGCGCGAGCCGCGTTCGCGCAGCTGCGCATCCAGCGCCGCCAGCGAGCGCTGCAGCCAGCTGCGCGAGGCCGCGCCCGCGGCCCACGCGCCCTCGTCCTCCGGGCTGTGCAGGTACACCGGCACCGGCGTATGCCCGGCGTCCAGGGCGGCCTGCAGGGCGGGTTGATCGTGCAGGCGCAGGTCGCGCCGGAACCAGACGATGGCGTAGCTCATGCGCGAACGGGACGCAGCGAAGGACGCCCCATGATACGGATCGGGTGCAGCGGCCAAGTGAGCATGCGGCGACGTATGCCGCACGCGCTTGGCGATGCCGGTTGGTGTGCGGCGGGTACCGCCCTGGCCCGATTTCGTAGACATCGCCGCGCGCCGCGCACGTGCGCCTCGCCGCCCCTGCTATAACGCCGGGGCGGGCGCCGTCATGTCGAAGCGGCGCCGCGACCGCTGCTGTTGGATGACGTTCCGGGGAAGGACGTCATCCGTGCTTTCGCTGCACCGCGCACGACACGGCCACCGCCGTCTCGCGCGCACGGGGACATCCGCCATCGCCGCTGCGACCTCACCGCCACCACGGCCGGCGGCGCGGCTGCGTGCGCCCCGAACCGCCCGCGTACGGACCTGCACCGGCAGGGCCGCGACGCGCTGCGGGCAGTGCACGGCGCAGCGCGCTCATGCCCATCGCCGACATCCGCAAGACCTTCAGGAGAGCAAGACCATGGATAAGCGCATCGCAAAAGCCCTCGTCACCCTGGCACTGAGCCTCGCCGCCCCGCTGGCGATGGCCTGCACCACCGAACCGGGCGAATTCCAGAACGAAGTCAGCGCCGATAACGGCATCGAATGTGGCGGCGGCGGTGGCGGCGGCAGCACGCCGGTCTACACGCTGCAGGGCGTGATCCAGAACCAGGGCTACGAGTCCGACAACCGCCCCGCCGGTGGCAAGCGTCTGAAGATCCGCGCCTACTCGCGCTTCGCCAACGCCAACAACGATCGGGTCGACGCCCGCTACATCAACGTGCGCTGCAACGCCTACGACCAGGTCGGCAACGGCTACACCACCGACTACGACGAGGAAGGCAACGGCGCGCTGGTCGACGTGCACTTCACGTCCAACTTCGTCTATGGGATCTACCGCAAGATCACCGTGGTGTGCACCCACCACGCCGAGTACGGCGCCAACACCTACGACGCCACCAGCAACGCCGAGATCGAGATTCCCTACTGATCGTCGCGCCATGCGGACGGTGCCCGGAACACTCCGGGCGCCACACGTGTCACCGCCGTTGCCCGCGGATGCGGGCGGCGGCTTACTCGAACGCGCCCACCGAATCGTGCGCGAGGTTGTCGAAGCGGGTGTATTCGCCGAAGAACTTGAGCTTGCACGAGCCGGTCGGGCCGCCGCGGTGCTTGCCGATGATGATCTCGGCCAGGCCCTTGTCCGGCGAATTTTCCTTGTTGTAGTAGTCGTCGCGGTAGATGAACACGATCATGTCCGCGTCCTGCTCGATCGCGCCGGATTCGCGCAGGTCGGCCATCACCGGACGCTTGTCGGTGCGCGTTTCCAGCGAGCGGTTGAGCTGCGACAGCGCGATCACCGGCACCCCCAGTTCCTTGGCCAGGCCCTTGAGCGAGCGCGAGATCTCCGAGATCTCGGTGGCGCGGTTCTCGCTGTTGCCGGGCACCGACATCAGCTGCAGGTAGTCGATCACGATCAGGCCCAGGTCGTGTTCGCGCTTGAGCCGGCGCGCCTTGGAGCGCAGCACTTCCGGCGACACGCCTGGCGTGTCGTCGATGAAGATCTTGGTCTCCTTGAGCATCTTGATCGCGCCGGTGACCCGCGCCCAGTCCTCGTCCTCGAGCTGGCCGGTACGCAAGCGCTGCGCGTTGATGCGGCCGTTGGAGGAGATCAGGCGCATCGCCAGCTGCGAGGCGGACATTTCCATCGAGAACACCGCCACCGCCTTCTTCGACTTGATCGCCGCGTACTCGGCGATGTTCAGCGCGAAGGTGGTCTTGCCCATCGCCGGACGCGCGGCAAGGATGATCAGGTCGGTCGGCTGCAGGCCGGCGGTCATCGCATCGAAATCGTTGTAGCCGGTCGGCAGGCCGGTGATGTTGCCGCCGTTCTCGAAGCGGTTGCGCAGCTCCTCGAACGCGTCCTTCAACGCGCCGGGCATCGCCACGAAGTCGCTGCGCCCACGCGCGCCGGCTTCGGCGATCTGGAACACGGCCTTTTCCGCCGACGCCAGCAGTTCCGCGCTCTCGCGGCCTTCGGGCTGGAAGCCGTCGTTGACGATGGTGGTGCCGACCTCGATCAACTGCCGCAGCACCGCCTTGTCGCGGACGATCTCGGCGTAGGCGGCGATGTTGGCGGCCGAGGGCGTGGTGCTGGCCAGCTCGATCAGGTAGGCGCCGTCGCCGACCATCTCCAGCTTGCCTTGCGATTCGAACCACTCGCCCAGGGTCACCGCGTCGAACGGGCGCCCCTTCTCGGCCAACTCGCGGATCGCGCGGTAGATCAACTGGTGATCGCGCCGGTAGAAGTCCTTGTCGGTGAGCTGGTCGTTGACCCGGTCGTAGGCCTCCGGCGCCAGCATCAGGCCGCCGAGTACGGCCTGTTCGGCCTCGATCGAGTGCGGCGGCACCCGCAGTTGGTCGAGACGCGGCTCGCTGCGTTCGTTGCGCTCGCTTTTGCGATCGCCACGGTAGCCGGGACGGGCGGACATAGGCTGGGTCTTCTCTGTGGGGCGCGGGGCGCCGGGCGCGGCCTCACCGCGGCCCGGGTGCCGATTTTAGTCGCCGCGCTCGGCCGGGGCTAGGGCGCGGCGCCTGCACGGGCCGCGGTGCGCAGCGCGGCGGCTCGCCCGCGCTGGGGACAAGTCTGGGGACAAGCGGTTGAAAACCTCGCCCATGCCCTGCCGCACAAGGCCCCCCGGCCCGATCCGCGCGCCACCGACGGCGCGCGTGGCGCGGCTCAGGCCTGCAATTCGTCGACCCAGGCAATGAACTTGTCGACGAAGCCGGCGAGGAACTTGCGCGTGCGCTCGTCGTCGATGGCGCCGTCCTCGGCGATCAGGCCTTCCTTGAACTGCAGAAAGATCTCCGGCTGCCCGAGCACCGGCATGTCCAGGTAGGCCAGCACGTTGCGCAGGTGCTGCTGGGCCAGGGCGCTGCCGATCGCCCCCGGCGAGGTCCCGCAGACCGCCGCCGGCTTGCCGGCGAAGGCGCTCTCGCCGTACGGCCGCGAGCCCAGGTCGATGGCGTTCTTGAGCACGCCGGGGATGGAGCGGTTGTATTCCGGGGTGACGAACAACACCGCATCGGCGCTGCTGACCTGGGTCTTCAGGCGCCGGCCCTGCTCCGGGTAGTCGTGGTCGTGATCCTGGTTGTACAGCGGCAGGTCGCCGATCTCGATGTACTCGAAGCGCGCACGCTCGCCGGCGAGTCGCTCCAGCGCGCGTGCCAGGCGCCGGTTGAACGACTCCTTGCGCAGGCTGCCGACGAAAACGGCAATGCGGTACTGGCTCATGGCGTTGCTCCTAACCGAATGGACCTGCAGGCTAGCTGCCGGTGCGCGGCCATCAGGTGAACGCCGCTGGCGACGCGGCCAGCGCCAGCCGCGCACGCACCTGCTCCGGCAGCGGCGGCAGCGCCACGAAACCCGGCGTCGCGCGCACCCGCTGCAACCAGTCGCACAGCGCCGGATGGCGCGCCAGCGCGATGCCGGCATCGCCGGCGCAGTGGGTGTAGGCGAACAACGCGATATCGGCGATGCCGTAGGCCGAGCCGGTGAACCAGGCCTGCGCCTGCAGGTGCTGCTCCATCACCGCCAGCGCCCGCATCGCCCCCTCGCGCAGGCGCGGCAGTTCGGCGCGACGCGGCGAGTCGGCCGGCGTCCAGCCGCAGACGAAGCGCGCCACCGCCACGTAGGGTTCGTGGCTGTATTGCTCGAAGAACAGCCAGCTCAGCGCCTGCGCGCGCTGCCAGGGATCGGTGGGCAGATAGCCGGTGCCCTCGGCCAGCCAGCACAGGATGGCGTTGGATTCGGCCAGCACGCGCCCGTCCTCGCGTTCCAGCAGCGGCACCTTGCCGTTGGGGTTCTTGGCCAGGAACGCCGGGGTGCGGGTCTGGCCGTTGGCGCTGTCGATCTCCACCCAGCGGTAGGCGCAGCCGAGCTGGTCCAGCAACAGCCGCACCTTGTAGCAATTGCCGGACAGCGCCATGCCGTACACGGTCAACGGGAAACGTTCGGATGTCATGCATCGCTCCTGTGTGGAATTCTGTCCCCGCCGCGGCTCAACGCCGCGCCTGCCAGTGCGCCCGCGACTGGCCCCAGACCTCGATCGGCTCCTGCGCCAGCGGCTCCGGCAATTGCCCCGGGCGCAGATACCGCGAACCGAGCTTGCCCGCCACCGCCTTGGAGTTGGCGTTGTCCGGGGCGATGACGTGGATCACCTCGCTCCAGCCCAGGTGCGCGAATGCCCAGTCGATCGACGCCGCGGCCGCCTCCGGCGCATAGCCGTGGCCCCAGTACGCACGCGCGATGCCCCAGCCGACCTCGGTGCCCGGCCAGCCGTGCGGCTGCCAGGGACCGACCCGGCCGATCCACTGCCCGCTGCGCTTCTCGATCACCGAGAACATCGCAAAGCCCTGCAACTGCCAGCTGCCGACCATCGCCGCCAGGCCGCGCCAGGCCACCGACGGCACCTGCACGCCGCCGAGGTGGTGCATGGTCTGCGCATCGGCGGCGAAGGCGCAAAACGCCGCAAAATCCTCGGCACAGGGCGGGCGCAACAGCAGCCGCTCGGTCTCCACGCGCACATCGAAAACACTCATCGTCGGTCCTCCTGCAGAACGCGCCCGGATCCGCGCGCGGGCCATGGGTCAAAACGCATTGATGCCGGTCAGCTCGCGCCCGACCACCAACTGGTGCACGGTCTCGGTGCCTTCGTAGGTGATCACCGATTCCAGGTTCAGGGCATGGCGGATCGCGCCGTAGTCGGTGGTGATGCCGGCGCCGCCGAGCAGGTCGCGGCACTCGCGGGCGATGTCCAGGGCCATGCGCACGTTGTTCCACTTGGCCAGCGACACCTGCGCCGGCTGCAGCGTGCCGGCGTCCTTGAGCCGGCCCAATTGCAGCGCCAGCAACTGCGCGGTGGCGATGCGCCGCGCCATGTCGGCCAGCTTGATCTGCGCGCTCTGCGTCGCCGCCAGCGGCCGCCCGAACAGCAGGCGCTCGCAGGCGTAGGCCAGCACCTCGCGCAGGCAGGCGATGGCCGCGCCGATCGCGCCCCAGCTGATGCCGTAGCGGGCCTGGGTCAGGCAGCCCAGCGGGCCCTTGAGCCCGCGCACACCCGGCAAGCGCTGGCTGTCGGGCAGACGCACGTCGTCGAAGAACAGCGCCGAGGTCACCGAGGCGCGCAGGCTCATCTTGTGCGCGATGTCCTGGGTACCGAAGCCCGGGGTGCCCGCCTCGACCAGGAAGCCCTGCACGCCATCCTCGGTCTGCGCCCACACGATCGCCACGTCGGCGATGCTGCCGTTGGTGATCCACATCTTGTCGCCGCGCAGGCGCCAGCCGTCGCCGTCGCGCACCGCGCGGGTCTGCATCGCCGCGGGGTCGGAGCCGCCCTGGGACTCGGTCAGGCCAAAGCAGCCGATCGCCGTGCCGGCGGCCATCGCCGGCAGCCAGCGCTGGCGTTGCGCATCGCTGCCGTAGGCGTGGATCGGATACATGCACAGCGAGGACTGCACGCTGACGAAGCTGCGCAGGCCGCTGTCGCCGCGCTCCAGCTCCTGGCAGATCAGGCCGTAGCAGACCGCGTTGAGGCCGCCGCCGCCCTGCCCCGCGGGCAGGCTGGCGCCGAGCAGCCCCAGTTGCGCCAGTTCCGGCACCAGCTCGCGCGGGAACCGCGCCTGGTCGAAGGCATCGCCGATCACCGGCAGCACCTTGGCGTCGACGAAGCGCGCCACCGCCTGCTGGATCGCGCGTTCTTCCTCGCTCAGCAGCGCGGCTACGTTGAACAGGTCGTCGCAAGGCAGGGGCATGGCGGTGTCCACGGCGAAAGCCGCATTGTATCGGCCCTGCCCGCGCCGCCACCCGCAAATAGACGAAGGCCGGCGCAAGCGCCGGCCTTCGGGGAGACACAGCAGTGGCGGATCAGCGCTGGCTGACGGCGCTGTCGCCGGCCGAGGCGGTCTGGGTGACCAGGCGGCCGTCCAGCACCGGCAGGCGGTCGCTGTTCGGGCGGTCGTCCATGCGCACGGTCTTTTCCTGGCCGTCGTAGCGGTAGGTCACGTCGTAGCCCTTGACCACGTCCTGCGTGCCCATGGCGATGCGGCTGCCCGGCTTGCTGTCCATGCGCATGGTGCCGGTGGTGCCGTCGTCGTTGCGGTAGGTCACGTTGTAGCCGGTGATGGTCGAGGACTGCGCGGTGCTGTTCTCGGTGTGGCACTGGCGCTCGGTGCGGTCGACCACGCGGCCGCCGACGTGGTTCTGGTCGATGCGGTTGCCGATGAAGCCGCCGGCCACCGCGCCGGCCGCGGTGGCGGCCTTGCGGCCGTTGCCGTGGCCGACCTGGTTGCCGAGCAGGCCGCCGACCAGCGCACCGACCACGGTGCCGCCGACGTTGCCGTCGCGCTCGGGCAGGCGCTCCTGCACCACCACGTCGTTGCACACCTGGCGCGGGGTGGTGGTGGTGGAGGTCTCGCGCAGCGGCTCGGTGCCGATCACCTGGGCGTAGCGCTGCTGCTTCTGGGTGATCGGATCGACCCGCACCACGTCGGCGTACTCGAGCTTGCCGCCGACGCTGTTGTCCATCGCGCTGTCGCCGCGCGTATTGTCCAGAGCCGGGCGCACGTCGCTGCTGGCGACGTCCACCGGTTTGTCGCGATTGTTCATGAAGGCTGCGGTGGCGACGCCGCCGACCAGCAAGGCGCCAGCCGCGACCAGAACGGTTGTCGTAGTGCTTTTCATGTGTGCTCTCCTGCGGGCTGACCGCGTTGTCTACGGTGCTGTGATTACCACGCCGAAGCTGAACCGATCCGCTCCCTATTCAGTAACGCGGCGGATACGCGACTGGTAACGTCCCCGGAACGTCGCCATATCGCGGCTGTTAGCGTTTCCACCGCTGCCCCGGAGAACCTGCCATGCCCAACCCGATCGTGTATCCGCTGCTGCGCTGGGCGGGCAAACTGCGCTACCCGACGCTGTTCAAGATCACCGCCGGCCTGTTCGTGCTGAGCGTGCTGCTGCCCGATCCGGTGCCCTTCATCGACGAGATCGTGTTCGGCCTGGGCACGCTGCTGCTGGCCAACTGGAAGACCCGCACGCCGGCGCAGGCCACCGAGCCGCTGACCTCGACCGCGCAGCGCGTGCGCCGCTGATCGCCGATGCAGTTGATCGACAGTCACTGCCACCTGGACGCGGAGGAGTTCGACCCCGACCGCACCGCCGTGATCGCGCGCGCGCAGGCGGCCGGCGTGCAGGCGCAGGTGGTGCCGGCGGTGACCGCGGCGTCCTGGCCCAAGCTGCGCGCGGTCTGTGCGACCGCACCCGGCCTGTATCCGGCGTACGGCCTGCATCCGCTGTTCCTGGCCGAGCACCGGCCCGCGCACCTGCAGGCCTTGGAGGAATGGATCGAACGCGAGCGGCCGTGCGCGATCGGCGAGTGCGGCCTGGACTTCTTCGTCGAAGGCCTGGACGCGGCCGAGCAGCAGCGCTACTTCGTCGGACAGCTGCAGTTGGCGCGCCACTTCGACCTGCCAGTGATCGTGCACGCCCGGCGCGCGGTGGACGCGGTGATCCTGGCGATCCGCCAGGTCGGGCGCGTGCGTGGCGTGGTGCACAGTTTCGCCGGCAGCGCCGAACAGGCTGCACAGTTGCGCTCGCTGGATTTCCTGGTCGGGCTGGGCGGGCCGGTCACCTATGCGCGGGCGCAGCGCCTGCGCCGGCTGGCCGCCGCGCTGCCGTTGCAGCAGCTGCTGCTGGAGACCGATGCCCCGGACCAGCCGGATGCGGCGATCCGCGGCCAGCGCAACGAACCGGCGCGGCTGCGCACGGTGCTGGACACGATCGCCACGCTGCGCGACGCATCCCCCGCGTCCATCGCGGCGCAGACCACGGCCAACGCGCGACGCCTGTTCGGCCTGCCCGAGCCACGCGCCGACGCCGCCGCTCCGGCCTGAGGCAGGATCGCGTTCGCAGACAGCCAGCGCCGCGCGCCGATGCCGCAGCGATGCGCCAGCGCACCGCCGCCACGCAAGGCACCGAGCGCCTCACGGCGGGCGCGGACCGCAGCAACACGCCCGACCGCCGCTTGCCGCGCACCTTTCGCACGAAACTGTGAACTGGGCTACCGGATCGGCCTCTTTTGGCAGGGTTTCCGCGTGCTCGCTTCTGCTACTGTGCACCGCGCTGAAACGGCGAGCGGAGTGTTTGTCCGCCAGGCACCGGAGTGTGAACCCGTTCGCTCTCAGCGAAGGCTCGGCGGCCGGCTCGATGGCACGCGTTCTGGCAGATCGGATCATCCTGGCGTGAAACAATCGGCAAGCCGTTCCCCCTACCCGCTTCTCCACAGCGCGCGGTGCGCGCGTGCGATCTCCTCGACCGCCGCCTTTCCCGCGCGGACGGCGACCGCGCGCATGCGGGCGCCGTGGCGATGAAGAGTGGCGCCGGGTCGGAAAAATACGCCTCCAACGGCGAAAGCTGGGTCACGCTGAAGTTCCGCGACGGCAATCGCAGCCGCAAGATGCGCAGTACCCTGACCCTGGCCGGGGTGTCGTGCACCACGCTCGGCGTCCTGTGGACCATGTGCTACCTGTACTACGGCCGGCCGGAACTGGCCTTCGCCTTCGTCGGACTGACCGCGGTCGGCCTGCTCGCACTCGGCCGACGCCATCAGTGCGACGAGGCCTCGCTGTCGCTGGTCGCGCACGGCATCTTCGTGGTGGTGCTGGTGATCTCGATCATCGACGCACCGATCGGCACGGTGCCGCGCTCGGTACACACCTATTTCCTGACGCTGGCGGCCGGCGCGCTGTTCGTGTTCGAGCGCAGCCGCAGCTACCGCGCGCTGGTGTTTCCCATGGCGTGCCTGGCCGCCTTCGTCGCCTTCGGCTCGGGCGAACTGGACTGGCTGGCGCCGCATGCGTCGCCACCGTTGCGGATGCGCCAGCTCGGCGCGGTGTCCAACCTGGCCTGCGCGGCCGGGCTGCTGGCGGCGATCCTGCACATCTACCGCAACGACGTGAACGCGCGCATCTCGCTGGAACGGGAACTGGCACGGGCGGTCGGCAACGGCGAGATCGAGGTGCTGTACCAGCCGCAGGTCAACGCAAGCGGCAGCATGCTCGGGGCCGAGGCGCTGGTGCGCTGGCGGCATCCCAGCGGCAAGCTGCTGACCCCGGACAAGTTCATCCCGCTGGCCGAAGAAAGCCAGTTGATCCGCGAAGTGGGCCTGGAAGTGCTGCGCCAGGTCTGCAGCACCCTGCGGCGCTGGTCGCACGACCCGGACCTGCGCGCACTGGTGGTGGCGGTGAACGTCAGCCCGGTGCAGTTGCTCGACCCCAACTTCGTGGCCGCAGTGAAGCAGGTGATCACCGGCGAGGGCGTGGCGCCGGCGTCGCTGGAATTCGAGCTGACCGAATCGGCGCTGTACGTGGACACCGCCGCGGTGCGCGCCAAGATGCACGAACTCAAGGCGTTCGGCATCGGCTGGGCGCTGGACGACTTCGGCACCGGCTTCTCGTCGCTGGCGATGCTCAGGACGCTGCCGGTCACCAAGCTCAAGATCGACCGGCAGTTCGTCAACGACGCCAAGGCCGACGAGTCCTCGCGGCGCCTGCTGGCGAAGATCGTGGAGATCTCCGAGGTGATGGGCATGGTCGCGCTCGCCGAAGGCATCGAGGACGCGCAGCAGTGCGAGATGCTCTCGGCGATGGGCTGCCGGCACTTCCAGGGCTTCCTGTTCGGCCGCCCGCAGCCGGCGCACGACCTGGAACGGCTGGCCGTGCTGCAGGCCGCCACCGAGCGCAACCTGTCGACCGGCGCGGCGGACCCGCCCGACCCCTGCCCCGACAAGCGCTAGGCGGCCGCGGCCTCGCGCGCGGCGGCGCGCTTCAACAGCATCTCCAGCGCCTTGCCGACCGCGGCGAAGGCGAACGCCCCGGTGATGTGCGTGGCCGCGCCCAATCCGGCGCCGCAGTCCAGGTTCAGCGCCGCATCCGGCCCCAGCGCCGGCCGCAAGCCGCAGACGCTGCCGTCGGCCTGCGGGTAGCGCACGTTCTCCAGCGAGTACACCGCCGGCACGCCGAAATAGCGCTGCGGGTTCTTGGGAAAATTGAATTCGCTGCGCAGCTTCTTGCGGATCAGCGCCAGCATCGCGTCGTGCTCGGTGCGCGACACGTCGCGGATCCGCACCAGGGTCGGGTCGGTGCGTCCGCCGGCTGAGCCCACGGTCAGCAGCGGCAGCTTGCGCCGCCGGCACCAGGCGATGGTCTCGACCTTGACCCGGAAGCTGTCGCAGGCGTCGATCACCAGGTCGAACCCGGCATCGAGCAGTTCGGCGATGTTGGCCGGGGTCAGGAAGGCCTCGACCGCGACCGCCTCGATCTGCGGATTGATCGCCACGCAGCGCTCGGCCATGGCCACGGCCTTGTTGCGCCCGTACTGCCCGGCCAGCGCCGGCAACTGCCGGTTGGTATTGGAGACGCAGATGTCGTCGGCGTCGATCAGGGTCACATGGCCGACCGCCGAGCGCGCCAGCGCCTCCACCACCCACGAGCCGACCCCGCCCATGCCGACCACCGCCACCCGGCAGTGCGCCAGCCGCTCGATCGTGCCTTGCCCATAGAGCCGGTCGATGCCGGCGAAGCGCTCGCGCCATTGTTCGTTCATGCGCCCATTTTAGGGGATCGTGGGGTGGAGCCGGGATTCGGGATTCGGGATTCGGGATTGGAGATTGGAGATTGGAGATTGGAGATTCGCGCCGTGGCCTGGGCGCTCGCGCGCGACGCGTGGCCGCGGGCGTACCATCGGGGCTCCCTCCCGCTGCGCACGCCTCCGATGGCCAAGCCGCCCCCGCCCGCCTCCGCCTCCCGCTATCTGTTCGTGCTGCTGGCCGGGTTGCTGCTCGGCCTGGTCCTGACGGTGATGACGCTGCGTGCGGTGCAGGCGCGGCAGGATCCGTTCCCGCGCAGCCTGATGCAGGTCATGGGCAAACAGTTGGCGCTGCTCGAACGCGACACCGCGTACCGGCAGTGCAATGGCGCCGGCCCGCAGGCGCGGCTGCGCACGCTGCGCCTGCTCGGCGACGAACTGGGCACGGCGTTTCCCGCCCTGGCCGACGACAGCCGCTTCCGCGAGCACGCCGCCGCGCTACGCGCCGGCCTGGATGCGGCGCTGGCGCATCCGCCGGCGGACTGCGCCGCGCTGGCGCAGGCCCGCCAGCAGATCGACGAACGCTGCGACGCCTGCCACCGCGATTTCCGCTGACCATCCGGCGAGATCGGCGCCGACCTGCCTGCGGGCTTCATCGCGCACGTGCCGCGGCACGTTTCGCTGCCCACCCGGCGCGCGTTGCCGCGGTCGTTTCGCAGATCCGCCGGCACGCTGTTGCGCTGACCGCCCCGCGCCCCTTTCGATGAATTGCCGCTGACGCCGGCCGCCGCGAGGCTGAACGGCGCCTGCCAGGGTTGGCGTTGCATTCACGCAGGGGTGGACAGGATGCGTCCGAACGCGGCGCTGCCGCGCTCCATCACTGTCTGTCGAGGAGAGCACCCATGAAGATCCAACTGATGGCCACCGCTGCCGTGGCGACCCTGGCGCTGGCCGGCTGCGCCACGTCCCCCGGCTATGGCGGCGGTTACGGCGGCGGCTACAGCCAGCCGGCGGGCGGCGGCTACACCCAGACCCGCTGCGCCGACTGCGGCATCGTCACCCGCATCGACACCGTGCCGTCCGGGCGCACCGCGCCGTCGGCCACCGGCGCGATCCTCGGCGGCATCGTCGGCGCGGTCGCCGGCCACGAGATTTCCGACCACACCGGCGGCAGCAAGGGCAACCAGAACGTGTCGGCGGTGGCCGGCGCGGCGGCTGGCGCGCTCGCCGGCAACCAGATCCAGAAGAACGTCACCAGCGACACCTACGACGTGCACGTGCAGATGGACGACGGCCGGGTGATCGTGGTCAACCAGCGCGACCTCGCCGGCGTGCGCGAGAACACCTACGTGCGCGTGGTCAACGGGCGCGTCGTGCCGCGCTGATCGGCCGCGCCGACCATTGCCGGAAACGCAAAAAGGCCCGCATTGCGGGCCTTTTTGCTGCGCTTGGCGCGACGCGGCGCGCGGCGGCGACTCAGAGCGGCTGTACCGCGTCGGCCTGCAGGCCCTTCTGGCCCTGCACCACGGTGAAGCTGACCTTCTGACCTTCCTTCAGGCTCTTGAAGCCCTGGGTCTGGATGGCCCGGAAGTGCACGAACACGTCCTCGCCGTTTTCGCGGCTGATGAAACCGAAGCCCTTGGCATCGTTGAACCACTTCACGGTGCCGTTTTCGCGATTGCCGTTGCCGTTCATGATCGACTTACTCCTTGGAACACGTCTCAGGGGTGGGTACGCCGGGGGTGCGGCGGCTGGTTGCAAGGAGGAAGCGAGGTATAACGATGTAGCGGATCGATGGATCTACCGCATCAGGCCACGATTCACGGTGACCTTTGCAAGCGCAGCGGCTGCAACTTACCCCGGCCAAAATGAAAATGCAATCATCAAAAATGCCCCGCCTGTCAACCCCCAAAACTGCCCGGCGGTGAGCCACATGGACCCTGCGTTCATCTATTACCTGTGTGCCGGTCTGCTGGTGCTGGTCGGGCTGGCGGGGGTGGTGCTGCCGGCCCTGCCCGGCACCCCGCTGATGTTCGCCGGCATGGCGCTGGCGGCCTGGGCCGACGGCTTCCAGCGGCTGGGCTGGCCGACGCTGACGGTGCTGGGCGTGCTCACCGCGCTGTCGCTGCTGGTCGACCTGCTGGCCACCGCGTTCGGCGCGCAGCGCGTCGGCGCCAGCCGCAAGGCGCTGTGGGGATCGGTGCTGGGCAGCATCGCCGGCCTGTTCTTCATGCCGATCGGGCTGTTCGTCGGCCCCTTCGTCGGCGCGCTGGTCGGCGAGTACTGGCATGGCCGCGAACTGCGCCAGGCGACCCGGGTCGGCGTCGGCACCTGGCTGGGCATCGTCCTGGGCACCGCCGCCAAGCTCGGCCTGGCGCTGGCGATGCTCGCCGTGTTCGCGGTGGCATGGGTCGTCTGAAGGACCACAACCCACGTTCGCCACGCATGCCCTGTTCCGTGGGAGCGGCTTCAGCCGCGACGGGCGTTCCCGGTAAGCCCGTCGCGCTGAAGCCGCCCCTGCAGGTCGCGTCCCGGCGTTATTAGAGCGGCCCTGAAGACGGCGTCGCGGTGGCAGCATGAACGTGTGATGACCCTGTTGGCGTAGCTTCCTGTATTTTCGCTGCCGGCCATTCACCCCGGCAGCGCACCACCCGCCCGCGCCGCCCGTTGCAGCGAGAACCGCATGTCCCACCGCCAGGTCCGTCCCCTGTTGCTGCTGTCGATCGCGGCCGTGCCGCTTGCGCACGCCCAGGAAGTCCTGCCCACCCCCGCCTCGCCGGAGGCCTGCGTGGCGATCTCCAGCGACGCCGCGCGCCTGGCCTGTTACGACCAGGCGCTTTCGCGCAAGGTCGCCGACCCGCAGGCGGCCGATGCCGCCGCCCAGGTGGCCAGCGAACGCCAGAAGCAGCGTCTGGATGCCAGCGTGCCCGAGGACGCCAGCGTCGCCGAGCGCGCCCGCCAGCGCGCCGCCGCGCTGTTCAAGCAGGACCGCTACGACAGCACCATCGCCAATGCCGGCAAGGGCTCGCTGCTGGACAGCCGCTGGGAACTGGCCAAGGACTCCAAGCTGGGCACCTTCCAGTTGCGCGCCTACAAGCCGGTGTACCTGCTGCCGGCGTTCTGGACCAGCAAGAAGAACGAGATGCCGTCCTCGCCGAACCCGGCCAACACGGTGACCACCGCCGAGCCGCTGGACAGCGTGGAGGCGAAATTCCAGCTGAGCTTCAAGACTAAGATCGTGGAGAACATCTTCGGCGACAACGGCGACCTGTGGGGCGGCTACACCCAGAGCTCGCGCTGGCAGGTCTACAACGCCGAGCAGTCGCGGCCGTTCCGCGAGACCAACTACGAGCCGGAACTGATGCTGGTGTTCCGCAACAACTACAGCCTGTTCGGCTGGAAGGGACGGATGACCGGCATCCAGCTGACCCACCAGTCCAACGGCCGCAGCGATCCGCTGTCGCGCAGCTGGAACCGGGCGATGCTCAACATCGGCCTGGACCGCGAGAACTGGGCGCTGGTGCTGCGCCCCTGGTACCGCATCCCGGAGAGCCGCAAGCAGGACAACAACCCGGACATCGAGGACTACATGGGCCGTGGCGACGCGACCCTGATCTACAACCGCAACGGCCACGAAGTGGCGCTGATGGCGCGGCATTCGCTGCGCGGCGGCGACCGCTCGCACGGCGCGGTGCAACTGGACTGGGGCTTCCCGATCAGCAACCTGCTGCGCGGCCATGTGCAGGTGTTCGACGGCTACGGCGAGAGCATGATCGACTACAACCACCGCGCGACCTACGTCGGCGTCGGCATCTCGCTGCTGGAGTGGTTCTGAACCGGCTCCACGGCCGGAGCGTCTGCGCCGCCGGCGCCGTCTAGGCACACGAAGTACCGCATGCGGCAGCCGGACGGCTGTCGTGTGCGACGGCCGCTTCAGCCGCCGTCCGCCACGCGCGCAACGCGAAGCCAGCCCTCCTTACCGCTGCGATGCCACACCAGCGGCACAGTTGAGGCTGGCGCCACCCCGCCGACTCCCCGCACGGCGCCGCCGCAAGCGCCGCCCACTTGCGGCGGCGCCTGGCGAGCACCGACCATGCGCCCATGAGCACCGATGCCGCCGCGCGCCTGGTGGCGCGCCTCAAGACCGACCTGACGGCGGCGCTGCGCGCGCGCAACGCCGCCGAGGTCGCGGTCCTGCGCCAGCTGATCGCCGCCGTCGACGATGCGCAGGCGGTCGCGGTCGGCGACCGCCACGACCGCTACCGGGTCCACGCCTTCGGCGATCCGGCGGTGGAAGTGCCGCGCCAGTTGCTGGACGACGCCGCGCTGCGCGCGCTGCTCGAACACGAGATCCACGCCCGCGGCGCCGCCGCCGCGACCTATCGCCGCCTCGCCCAGGACGAGCGGGCGCAAGCGCTGGACGACGCGGTGCGGGTGTTGCGGCGCTATCTGCCGCCTGCGCACTGAGCCGGGCGCGGCGGCGGCCGGACGATCGCGACGCCGCAGACCGGCGGGACCGCCTTGCCTGTCGGTCGCCGACCGCATGAAACGCGTGCGGGGCGATGACGGCGGCGGCAGCCCGACGCCGATCGTCCACCGGCGCTTGCCGCAACGGCCACGGCGGCCTCGCGCGGCGGCCAGGCGCCTCCGCCGCACTCAGAACCGATAGTTGCCCTTCAGCCACAGGTTGCGGCCCGGTTCGGCGATGCGCACCGGGTCGGCCGGGAAACCGAAGTCGGCGCTACCGGCCAGATTGAGGTGTTCGCTGTAGCGCCGGTCGAAGACGTTGTCGATGCCGGCGGTCAGGCGCAGCGCCGCGCTGACGCGGTAGCCGCCGCTCAGCCCCAGCGTGGCGAACCCGGCGCTGCGGCCGAGGTCGCGGCCGACGACGTTGCCCTGGTCCGGCGCCACCCGTCCCTGCCGCGCCACCGCGCGCAGCAGCGCCCCGGCCGACCAACGCTGGCCTTCCCACTCCACCCGCCACCGCGACTCCAGCGGCGGCATCTGCGGCAACGGCGTACCGTCGCTGCGGTTCTCGCCCCAGGCATAGGCCAGCGTGCCGCCGAGGGTCAGGCCCTGCCACGGCTGCCAGTCCAGTCCGGCCTCGGCCCCGGCAATGCGTGCGTCGACGTTGTCGACGCGGGTGGAGGTGCCCATCATGCCGCCCTCGGCATAGGTGAACAGGATGAAGTCCTGCACCCGCCCGGCATAGGCCGACACCCACCCCTGCACGGTGGCGCCGCGGTACTGCAGGCCGAGGTCGAGCTGGGTGGTGCGCTCCGGACGCAGCCCGGCGAAGGCGTTGGCCGCGCCGATCGGGCCCATGTCGGCGGAGAACAGTTCCCAGTAGTCCGGCATGCGTGCGCTGCGGCCCAGCCCGGCATACCAGACGGTATCGGCGGAAAGAGTGCGCTCCAGGCGCAGGAAGCCGCTGCCCAGGTCTTCGCGGCGCGTCTGCCCGGCGGTGGGATTGGGCATGCCCATCATGCCGACGCTGCGGCGGGTGTCCTCGACCTGCGCGCGGTCCACGCGCAAGCCGGCGATCCAGCGCTGCGCGGTCCCGGCGCCGAAGGTGGCTTCGGCGAAGGCGCCGAGGTTGTCGAACCGCGCATCGGTCCGCCACGGCACCGTCCGGTACACACCCTCGCCGCTGGCGCTGCGGTCGCGGTGGCGGCTTTGCTGAGTGTCCACACCGGCCTGGACCACGACCTGGTCCCAGCGCCACTCCGATTCCACGCGGCCGCCACTGGTGCGCCGGTCCACGTTGGCGGCCATCGGCATCGGCATCGCCGACTGCGGGTTGGGCCGGCGCAGCGTGTAGTTGTCCATGACATGGTCGGCGTCGTTGACGTAGGCATTGGCGCGCAGCGCCTCCCAGGCGCCAGGCAGATCGGTGCGCTCGAAACGCGCGGCATAGCTGCGGCGGCGGAACTGGGTGCCGTCCATGCTGCGCCCGGCGTAGCGGGCCAGGCCGTCGCCGCTGCCGGCGGAGAGTTCCAGCACGGTGTCCGGATCCGGGGTCCAGCCCACCGCGGCGTCGGCGTTCCACTTGCGCCAGCGCGACGGCACCACCGCACCGTCGCCATCGCGGTAGTCATCGGACTCGGAGCGGTTGGCGTCCACGCGTGCGTAGCCGCCGCGGCTGCCGCCGCGCAGGTCCAGGGTCTGGTCGTTGCGGTTCCAGGAACCGACCAGCGCGCTGGCCTCGCCTTCCAGGGTCGGCGCGGCGTAGTGCGGGGTGTCGCGCTCGAAGCGCACGGTGCCGGCGGAGGCGCCGGGCCCCCAGCGCACCGTCTGCGGCCCCTTGACGATGGTGAGCCGGTCGAAGGTTTCCGGGGCGATGTAGGACAGCGCGTTGTCCATCCGCGCCGGGCACGCACCGATCAGGGTGCCGTCGTTGCTGAGCACGTTGAGCCGCGAGCCGAACATCCCGCGCAGCACCGGATCGCCGTTGGTGCCGCCGTTGCGGATCGCGGCGAAGCCGGGGACCGTCTTCAGATAGTCGGCGCCGTCGCTGGCCGGCACCGGCTGCCGCGGCAGTTTCGGATCGACCGTCCAGGTCAGTGGCGCGACCGGCGCGGTGGCGGTCACCAGCATCCGTTCGAGGGTGGTGGTAGCGGGTGTCTCGGCATGGCCGGCGGCGGGAAACAGGCTGGCGAGCAGGCAGCACGACAACGCCGCCCGCGCGGGCGGCGGCAGGAACTGAGGCATGAGGTGAACTCCAGAAAGGAACGGCGCCGGCGCGCCTAGCGCACCGGAAGCAGGAGGGCGTTCTGGAGACCCGGTGGCGGCCCACGTGCCGCATGCGCGCGCCGGCGCACGGCGGCATGGACGCGGTGGCGCAGCGGCGTCGCGGCTGCCGGTGCCGGCAGCGCCGCGGCCAGCAGCAGGACGATCGCCAACCACGGCAACAACCGCGCGGCGAGCAGGCAGTAGTCGCAGGCGGCATGCGCCGGGCCATGGTCGCGCTGCGCGCCCGCTGCATCGGCATGGCCGGCCTGGACCGCACCGTGCTGCGCCAGCCCGTCCGCGGCGGCCTGCAATCCGGCCGAGGTACACAACGGCACCGGCAGCGTCTCCGCCTCGAGGAGGCGGCTGGCCACCGGCGCGCCCACCAGCAACAGCGCGGCCAGCAAGGCGGGCCAGCGCATCAGGCGGCGCAGTCGGGCGGGAAGGCAGGGAACGGACACCGCATCATTCTAGGTGGCGACGCGGGTGGCGGCCACGGCATGGCGGCGGGTGCGACAACGTGACGCAGGCGGGCCGCCGGGCCTGCGTCGCCACGCGCTGCCGATGGGCAGGCGGCGTGGCAGACGTCCACGACGATGGTGCGGGAGCGTGGAACGACCGGCGCCGGGAGTGAACGGGAGGCGCCTGCTCAGCTCTCGGCACGAGCCTGCGCGTCAATCGCCCATGCCGCCATTCACGTGCGTCTGCGCGCCAGACGCAGCGCCGATGCTGTTCATTCCCTGCTCCGTACTGAAAATGAAGCGATGCTCGGCAGGCAAAGCCCCCTGCGAAACCGGCAGTTCGATCATGGAGTAAGCCGGCGCGCCTTCGCCCGAGAACAGCGCGGCGTGGATGCGCTGATACTGCGCCTCGCCCTGCGGGCCGTAGGCGATCAAGCGCCCGGCGCAAATGCTGATTCCACAAGCAAATGACGCCAAGGAGATGGCACGATCGTCGGTGACACCGCTCAATATCTGCCTTGCGTACACTTCAGTCAGTTCCGCGGACTCCACATCGCGCCGGGATTGAGAGGACATCGTCTTCATAAACTCGAGGAAGGCCTCGCCACTCATCAGGCTGACTGCACGATCGCGCGATAGCTGACCGCTGCGGATCATGTCGATCTCCGCAGGGAGATTTGCGCTCTTCACTGGATTCTCCGCTGCCGTTCCTAGACGCGGCCTGTCCTGCTTCGGTACGTGTTCTTCGTCCACACGTTGCAGCTGGCGACCATGCGGTGAGGCCGGCACTGCAGCGGACTCAATCGCGTGGCGAGCACGCCCTTCCAGTGCAGTCTTGTCGCCCGGAGCGCATGCAACGACCAGACACGCCACCACGAGCGCGATCGAAAAAATGCGATTCCGTGTAATCCTCACCTCGATCTCCTTGGGCTTTCTGCATCCTGCTTTCGCGGCCACTTGGCAATAACGCGAATGGAGCTGTTTGGATGCGCGCATTCAGAAAATAGCGCTTGACACGCTCGCCGGATCAGGCAGGTAATGCTGCGGCCTGCACATGCAAGTTTCATGGGTGGAGCGCTTGCGCGTCCAGAGCATCATGTCGTATCGGAAAATCGCTTGCGCCACCCATCAAGGAGGATTTTATGAGGACGACCAGTGTAGTGATTGTTTCAACGCTCGTCCTGGGATTTGCGGCTGCAAGTTTTTCATCATATGCGGCCACCCAGACGATCACGGCAAGCGCGAGCCATGGAAATACGTACAACGGGACGGCTTCCACCTCCGTGCCTTCCACCGTGACCTGCACGCAGGCAAGCGCGCCCGGCACCGACGGCACCAAGTGCATGATTCAAGCACCCGGCTGGTACGGCGCCATCAACCAGGGAGATTCCATCGGGACCACTGGCGCGGGGACGGTTGTGCTGAACTGCAGCGGTCAGTACGACTACAACAGCGGGAGCCTGTCGTGCGCCGCCACGGTCGAGGACACGGTCTGCCGCCAGTCGACGACACTGAATTCATCGATAAAAGGGCAGCGCAATATCGTTGCGACGACACCGATCAAGGCTGGCGCGACCGTGAAATGTACCGCGGCATCCGGCGGAATCTACGGAACGACCTGCGGTGTGACAAATCCGGGAGCGTCCATGGTCGTCCTGCCCGTCGGGCAATCGATCGTGGCCAACGGCCCCGGCACCGTCAAAATGGGGTGCAATGGCGCCTATGACGCCAATAGCGGCTCGCTGACCTGCTCGGCGCTGGTGACCCAGGTTTGCCAGTAGCTGGGGCGTCCCATACGGACGTTTCCACCCCGGCGACCACAGGCGCTTAGCGCGACCGGACCAGATTCTGCACCGGTTATCTCGTTGCTTGCAGACGGTTGCAGCATCGGCAGTTGACCAGCGCCTGGCCGCTGCGAGTCCAACGCTGGGACCTGACACACCACGGGGCTTGCGGATGCTCCGCAAGCCCTGCTCCGGCGCTCAGCGAAAACCTGCCGGGAAACTTCGACAGCCGCTGCCAGACAGCGCGACCGTCGGTACGGCCAGGCTCAGCGCGCGCGCCTCACATCCAGTCGCTAATGCCCTCGCGGCGATAGGCCTCGTGGAACGCCGGGCGCGCCTTCATCCTGTCGGCCAGCGCCTTCAGCGCCGGCCAGGTGTCGGTGGGCCGCGGCATGTTGCGCGACCAACGCATCAGCATGACCAGCACGAAGTCGGCGGCGCTGCAGTGCTCGCCCAGCAGGTAGGGGCCGCCCTGCTCCAGGTGCGCCGCCACTTCGTCCCAGGCCTTTTCCAGGAACGCGCGGGCGTTGGCGCGCACGCGCTCGGCATTCTCGGCGCCGGCCGGTTCGTCGGAGTAGAACCAGGCGCGATAGGCCGGCATCAGGGTGTAGGCGCCGAACAGCATCCAGCGGTAATAGGCCGCGCGCTCGGGGGTGCCGGGCGGCGGCGCCAGGCCGGCGTGCGGATACAGGTCGGCCAGGTGCATGGCGATGGCGACCGATTCGGTCAGCACCTGCCCGTCCAGGACCAGCGTCGGCACCCGCCCCTGCGGGTTGAGCGCCAGGTACTCGGGGCTTTTCTGCTCCTGGCGGTCGAAATCGAGCATGCGCAGTTCGAAATCGACCTGCAGTTCGATCAACAACCAGTGCACGACGAACGAAGCGGTACTGGGCGAACCGTAAAGCACAATGGACACAACGCTTTCCCCGAAGGCGGAACCAGCGCCGATTATTGCCGCGACGCCGGCGTGCCGCCAGCACCGCGCGGAACGCCGGCGCCAGCGCCGGCGTTCGCCGGGCCGATCAGGCCTCGACCACCACCGGGATCTTGCCGATGCGCGCCTGCCACTCGCGCGGGCCGGTCTTGTGCACCGACTCGCCGCTGGCATCGACCGCCACCGTCACCGGCATGTCCTTGACCTCGAACTCGTAGATCGCCTCCATGCCCAGGTCTTCGAAGGCCAGCACCTTGCTGGCCTTGATCGCCTTGGACACCAGGTAGGCCGAGCCGCCGACCGCCATCAGGTACACCGCCTTGTTGTCGCGGATCGCGGCGATCGCCGCATCGCCGCGCTCGGACTTGCCGACCATGCCCAGCAGGCCGGTCTGCTCCAGCATCTGCCGGGTGAACTTGTCCATGCGCGTGGCGGTGGTGGGGCCGGCCGGGCCCACCACCTCGTCGCGCACCGGATCGACCGGGCCGACGTAGTAAATGAAGCGGTTGGTGAAGTCCACCGGCAGCGTCTCGCCGCGGTTGAGCATGTCGATCATGCGCTTGTGCGCGGCGTCGCGGCCGGTCAGCAGCTTGCCGTTGAGCAGGATCGTCTCGCCCGGCTTGAAGCTGGCCACGTCCTCGCGGGTGATGGTGTCCAGGTTCACCCGGCGCGCGTTGGTCGGGTTGTAGGTCAGCGTGGGCCAGTCTTCCAGCGACGGCGGATCCAGCATCACCGCGCCGCTGCCGTCCAGGGTGAAGTGCGCATGGCGGGTGGCCGCGCAGTTGGGGATCAGCGCCACCGGCAGGTTGGCGGCGTGAGTCGGGTAGTCCTTGACCTTGATGTCCAGCACCGTGGTCAGGCCGCCCAGGCCCTGCGCGCCGATGCCCAGCGCGTTGACCTTTTCGTACAGCTCCAGGCGCAGTTCCTCGGCACGGTTGGAGGCGCCGCGGGCCTGCAGGTCGACGATGTCGATCGGCTCCATCAGCGCTTCCTTGGCCAGCAGCATCGCCTTCTCGGCGGTGCCGCCGATGCCGATGCCGAGCATGCCCGGCGGGCACCAGCCGGCGCCCATGGTCGGCACGGTCTTGAGCACCCAGTCGACGACGGAGTCGGACGGGTTGAGCATGGCGAACTTGCTCTTGGCTTCCGAGCCGCCGCCCTTGGCGGCGACGATGACGTCCACGGTGTCGCCGGGGACGACCTTGACGTTGACCACCGCCGGGGTGTTGTCCTTGGTGTTCTGGCGCTTGCCGGCCGGGTCGGCCAGCACCGAGGCGCGCAGCTTGTTGTCCGGATGGTTGTAGGCGCGGCGCACGCCCTCGTTGACCATGTCCTCCACGCCCATGGTGGCGTCGTCCCAGCGCACGTTCATGCCGATCTCGAGGAACACGGTGACGATGCCGGTGTCCTGGCAGATCGGCCGGTGGCCCTCGGCGCACATGCGCGAATTGATCAGGATCTGTGCGATGGCGTCCTTGGCCGCCGGCGACTGCTCGCGCTCGTAGGCGGCGGACAGGTTCTTGATGTAGTCGACCGGGTGGTAGTAGCTGATGTATTGCAGCGCGTCGGCGACGGACTGGATGAGGTCTTCCTGCTTGATCGAGGTCACGGCTGGCTCTGCGGCTGGCGGGGGGGAAGCCGGCTCATTTTAGGGCAAAGTGGCGGCCCCGCCCGCTGTCACGCCGGCACGCCCTGTTCCGTCCTGGTCGTCATGACCCACGATCCGACCTTCGAATCCCACCGCACCAGGCTGTTCGGCCTGGCCTACCGCCTGCTCGGCAGCCGCGCCGACGCCGAGGACACCGTGCAGGACGCCTGGCTGCGCTGGCAGGCCAGCGACCGCGACGCGATCCGCGACCCCGAAGCCTGGCTGGTGACCGCCACCACCCGGCTCGGCCTGGACCGCCTGCGCGCGGCGCGCAGCGCCCGCGTCCACTACGTCGGCCCGTGGCTGCCCGAGCCGCTGGAGATCGCCGACGCCGCCGACCCGGCCGAGCGCCATGCCCGTGCCGAGCAGGTGTCGGTGGCGTTCCTGGCGCTGCTGGAGCGGCTCGGCCCGCACGAGCGCGCCGCCTTCCTGTTGAAGGAGGCCTTCGACTACGACTACGCGCAGATCGGCCGCACCCTGGAGCGCAGCGAGGCCGGCTGCCGGCAACTGGTGCACCGGGCGCGTGAGCGCCTTGGCCAGGACCAGGTGCGCTTCGCGGTCACGCCGGAGCGCCACCGCCAGCTGCTGGAGCGCTTCCTGCACGCCTCGCAGCGCGGCGACCGCGCCGCCATCGCGGCATTGCTGCATGCCGACGCGCAGTTGCGCTCCGACGGCGGCGGCAAGGTCACCGCCAGTCTGCGCCCGCTGCGCGGCGCCGAGCGCATCGGCCGGCTGTACTGGGCCTTGGCGCGGCGCAACCTGGGCCTGCAGGCGCGGATCGGCACGGTCAACGGCGAACCGGCGATCCTGCGCTTCCTGGGGCCGCGGTTGCACTCGGCAACGGTGCTGCGCATCGACGGCGAGCGCATCGCCGAAGTGCTGACCCTGATGAACCCGGACAAGCTGCCGACACCGAGCGCGCGCCCTGCCGCCGGCGACTGACCTGCGGCGGCGCTGTCACGCCGGCACGCGCCGCCGCGTCCTGGAGGGGAAGGCGGCCATGGTGGCCGCCATGACCGCCACGCCCATGCACTTCCATCGGATCGACTACACCCGCCACGAACCCGAGGCGTACCGCGCCCTGCTCGGTGCCAGCCAGCAAGTCCACGGCGGCACGCTCGGCAGCGCCCTCACCGAACTGGTGTTCCTGCGCGTGTCCCAGCTCAACGGCTGCGCCTACTGCATCGACATGCACGCCACCGCCCTGCGCAACGCCGGCACCGAACCGCGCAAGCTCGACACCCTCGCCGCCTGGCGCGACAGCCGCTTCTTCGACGCCCGCGAGCGCGCCGCGCTGGCCTGGGCCGAGGCGCTGACCACGCTACCGGCCGGCGCACCGCCGCAGGCCGTGTACGACGCACTCGCGGCGCAGTTCGACCCGGCCGGCATCAGCGCGCTGACCATGGCCGTGGCGGTGATCAACGCCTGGAACCGGCTGGGCGTCGGCTTGCAGCCGGCGCTGCCGTAGGCGCTGCGCGCCGGGAATGGGGAATGGGGAATGGGGAATGGGGAATGGGGAAGCGGGAGGCAGATGCAGATGCAGATGCAGATGCAGATGCAGGATCTTGCAAGCGGCGGGACGTGTGGGGAATGCCGAATCCCGAATGTTGGCTGCTGGACGCGCTACCAGGCACGGCACACGCCAACGCAGCGCATGGCCGCAGCGCGCGCGATCCTGCCTTTCCGAATCCCCGATCTCCACTCCCTAATCCCCGATCCCACTGGCATGCGCCGCCGATGACCGACATGTCTCCGCAACACGGCGCCGCTAGCGTGACGCCCATTCCCGACGCGGAGCGCACGCATGATCGAGAACGTCCTTGCTGGCAGCCTGACCGACGACGCCGACCTGGCCCTCGCCTCCCCCGAGCCGCAGTCCCGCACCGGCGCCGGCCATCGCCACCGCCTGCTGATGTGCGCGCCGCTGCACTTCGCGGTGGACTACGTGATCAACCCATGGATGGAAGGCAACGTGCACGCCGCCAGCCGCGTGCGCGCGCAGGCGCAGTGGAACGCGCTGGTGGCCGCCGCCGAGGCCGCCGGCGCCCGCGTCGACTGCATCGCCGCCGCCGCAGGCCTGCCGGACATGGTGTTCAGCGCCAACGCCGGCCTGGTGCTGGGCGACCGCTTCGTGCCCAGCCGCTTCCGCCACGCCGAACGCCGTGGCGAGGAAGCCTTGTTCACCGCCTGGTGCCGCCAGGCCGGCCTGCGCATCCACGCACTGCCGGAGGCGGTGTATTTCGAAGGCGCCGGCGACGCGCTGCTGGACCGCGGCGCGCGCCGGCTGTGGATGGGCCATGGCCACCGCAGCGACCTGGCCGCCGCGCACGAGCTGACCGACCTGCTGGATATCGAGGTGGTGCCGCTGCGCCTGGTCGATGCGCGCTTCTACCACCTGGACACCTGCTTCTGCCCGCTGCGCGACGGCTACCTGCTGTACTACCCGGCCGCGTTCGACGCCGACGCGCAGCAGGCGATCGCCCAGCACGTGCCGGCGTCGCGGCGCATCGCCGTCGGCGAGGCCGACGCCCTCGCCTTCGCCTGCAACGCGGTGGACCTGGACGACACCCTGCTGCTCAACCGTGCCTCGCCGGACCTGTGCGCCGCCCTGGCGGCGATCGGCTACCGCGTGGTGCAGACCCCGCTGGACGAATTCCTCAAGGCCGGCGGCGCCGCCAAGTGCCTGACGCTGCGGCTGGACGAATAAGCCGAAAGAGGCTCCCGCGAGCCGCCGCAATCAGCCCCTCCCCCCCGGGAGAGGGGTTGGGGTGAGGGTGCGAGACGCCGCATGACACCGCCGGCGCGCCGGACAGCCCGCGCCGCAACCATCCCCCATCAGCACAGACCGAGGACCGCATTGAGCACCTCGCGCCACACCTGATCGAGGTCGATGCCGCCGCGGCCACCGAACAAGCGAAATACGCTGTAGCCGATCGCGAAGCCGACATACGACAGCGTCAGCACCACCATGACGGCGTTGCCCCACCACAGCAGCGCGGCGGCGAACAGAACGAAGACCGCGCAACCGAGCAGCTCGCGCCGCGACGGCAGGTGCCCACCCACGCGGGCGACGATAGGCGCGACGGGATCGGACATGGCAACAGCCTCGGCGGGACATCGACGAGACTAACCGACGCCTCGCCTTCGGAGGTCGCGCGCCTGCCACCCGGGTCAGCGCCGGTGCAGCCGCCGCCCCGGCGCGACCCACACTCCCCGCCCACACCCGCCCCCGGCACAATGCGCCGATGGCCTCTTCCTCCCCGTCCCATGGCGGCGCCCGCGCCGCGTCCCGCACCGGCCCGAGCCTGCGCGAGCGCTTCGACGCGATGCGCAACCTGCCGCCGTTCCTGCGCCAGATCTGGCAGACCAGCCGCTGGCTGACCCTGAGCAGCATCGGCCTGCGCGTGATCCGCGCGCTGCTGCCGGTGGCCTCGCTGTACGTCGGCAAGCTGATCATCGACGAGGCCATCCATCTGGTCGGGCAAGCGCCCGGCTTCGAGTCGCTGGGCCAGGCCCTGGCCAGCGGCCGGCTCAACCGGCTGCTGGAACTGCTGGGCCTGGAACTGGCGCTGGCGATCGCCTCGGACCTGCTCGGACGGCTGGTCAGCTATGCCGACACGCTGCTGTCGGAGCTGTTCAACAACACCACCAGCGTGCAGCTGATGGAGCACGCCGCGCAACTGGACCTGGAGGATTTCGAGGATCCGGAACAGCAGGACCGGCTCGACCGCGCGCGGCGCCAGACCATGGGCCGCATGAACCTGATGAGCCAACTGTTCGGACAGGTGCAGGACACGATCACCGTGGCCAGCTTCGCGGTCGGCCTGCTGGTCTACGCGCCCTGGCTCATCGCCCTGCTGGCGGTGGCGCTGGTGCCGGCGTTCATCGGCGAGGCGCACTTCAACGCGCTGGGCTATTCGCTCAACTTCCAGTGGACGGCCGAGCGCCGCCAGCTCGACTACCTGCGCCAGCTCGGCGCCAGCGTCGAGACCGCCAAGGAAGTGAAGATCTTCAACCTGCACAACTTCCTGATCACGCGCTACCGCGCCCTGGCCGACCGCTACTTCCAGGCCAACCGCGCGCTGGCGCGCAAGCGCATGCTGTGGGGCACGCTGCTGGCGGCGCTGGGCACGCTGGGCTACTACGGCGCCTACGGCTACATCGCCTGGCGCACCGTGCGCGGCGACTTCAGCATCGGCGACCTGACCTTCCTGGCCGGCAGCTTCCTGCGCCTGCGGCAGTTGCTGGAAGGCCTGCTGATCGGCTTCTCGCAGGTGGCCGGGCAGGCGCTGTACCTGGACGACCTGTATTCGTTCTTCCGCATCGTCCCGGAGATCCGCAGCCGTCCCGGCGCGGTGCCGGTGCCGCGGCCGATCAGGCAGGGCTTCGTGTTCGAGAACGTCGGCTTCCGCTATCCGGACGCCGAGCAGTGGGCGGTACGGCACCTGGACTTCACCCTGCGCGCCGGCGAGGTGCTGGCCCTGGTCGGCGAGAACGGCGCCGGCAAGACCACCCTGGTCAAGCTGCTGGCGCGGCTGTACGACCCGGACGAAGGCCGCATCCTGCTCGACGGGCGCGACCTGCGCGACTACGACCTGGACGACCTGCGCGCCAATCTCGGGGTGATTTTCCAGGACTTCGTGCGCTACCACTTCAGTGCCGGCGAGAACATCGGCGTCGGCCAGGTCGACGCGCTGGACGACGCGCCGCGGATCCGCGCCGCCGCGCAGCGGGCGATGGCCGCCGAGCTGATCGACGGCCTGCCGCAGGGCTACGCGCAGGTGATCGGGCGCCGCTTCAAGACCGGCGTGGACCTGTCCGGCGGGCAGTGGCAGAAGATCGCCATCGCCCGCGCCTACATGCGCGACGCGCAGGTGATGATCCTGGACGAGCCGACCGCCGCGCTGGACGCGCGCAGCGAGTTCGAGGTGTTCCAGCGCTTCAAGGAACTGTCCGACAACCGCACCGCGGTGCTGATCTCGCACCGTTTCTCCAGCGTGCGCATGGCCGACCGCATCCTGGTGCTGGCCGACGGCCGGATCGAGGCCAGCGGCACCCACGACGAACTGATGGCGCAGGGCGGCCGCTACGCGGAGCTGTTCGAACTGCAGGCCGCTGGGTATCGTTGAGCCTGGTCCGCCCCTTCCGACGCCGCCATGCTCCGCATCCTGCCCTGCCTGTTCGCCGCCGCCCTCGCCGTCCCGGCTGCCGCCGCTCCCGCCGCGGACGCGCCGGCGCCCGCCGACTACGCCGCGGCCAAGGCCCTGGCCGACCGCGACGAGGCCGGCCTGCCGGCGGCGCTGGAGCAACGCCTGCAGACCCTGCAGCGCGCGGCGCTGGACGAGGGCGTGGCCAGTTGCGCCACCCCGCGCCCGGACACCTCGCCGTTCACGGTGGTGGTGCAGGTGCAGGCCGACGGCAGCGTCGGCGCCAGTTGGCGCAACGGCACCACCCCGCTCGCCCTGTGCCTGGAACGCTTCCTGCGCCAGCGTCCGCTGCTGGCGCCGCCGCAGGCGCCGCTGTATCTGTCCTACGAGGTTTCGTTCGAGAAGTGAGCGTCGCTGGCGCGATGGCCACCCGGCCCCTCCAAATGAGAGTTGATCTCATTTGAGTCGACATGGGGTAGAATGGCCGCCGTTCCTTCCCCATCACGATCAACGGCATGTCTTCCGCTTTTGGCCCCGAAACGGTGCTCGAGGTCCGCCACTGGACCGAGGACTACTTCAGCTTCACCACCACCCGCAACGACGGCTTCCGTTTCGACAACGGCCAGTTCGTGATGATCGGCCTGGAGACGGAGACGCGGCCGCTGCTGCGCGCCTACTCCATCGCCAGCGCCAACTGGGAAGAGCAACTGGAGTTCTTCAGCATCAAGGTGCCGGACGGCCCGCTGACCTCGCGCCTGCAGCACATCAAGCCCGGCGATTCGGTGCTGGTCGGCAAGAAGCCCACCGGCACCCTGCTGATCAGCGACCTGCACCCGGGCCGCCACCTGTACCTGCTCGGCACCGGCACCGGCCTGGCGCCGTGGCTGTCGGTGATCAAGGACCCGGAAACCTACGAACGCTTCGACAAGGTGATCCTCACCCATGGCGTGCGCTTCGAGAAGGACCTGGCCTACCGCGACTATTTCGAGAAGGAACTGCCGCAGCACGAGTTCCTCGGCGAGACCATCCGCGAGAAGCTGCTGTACTACCCGGCGGTGACCCGCGAGGACTTCCGCAACCGCGGCCGCCTCACCGAACTGATCGAGAGCGGCGCGATGCAGCGCACCCTCGGCCTGCCGCCGCTGAACCCGGAGCACGACCGTGCGATGATCTGCGGCAGCCCGCAGATGCTGGCCGACCTGCGCCACAGCCTGGACGCCCGCGGCTTCGTCGCCTCCCCGCGCATCGGCTCGCCGGGGCACTACGTGTTCGAGCGCGCCTTCGTCGAGAAGTGACATCACATTGCGCGTAAGCGGCGCCACGTGGCCTCCAGGCCATCGGCCGCGCCGGACGCATGACCGATAACGCCGCACTATCCCCTGTGGGAGGGACTTCAGTCCCGACGCGTTCGAGTTAAAGGCGTCGGGACTGAAGTCCCTCCCACAACAGCAGCAGCCCGGCATTCGCGACCACGCCGGGAGTTCCGCGCCGAAGCGTCACCCCAGCGCCCGCTCGATATCGTCGGCCAGCGCTTCCGGCTTGTCGGTCGGCGCATAGCGCGCCAGCACCTGGCCGTCGCGGCCGACCAGGAACTTGCTGAAATTCCACTTGATCGCGGCGATGCCGAGCAGCCCGGACTTCTGCTGCTTGAGCCAGCGCCACAGCGGATGCGCACCGTCGCCGTTGACCTGCACCTTGGCGAACATCGGGAAATCGACGTCGTAGCTGAGCGAACAGAACTGGCGGATCTCCGCGGCATCGCCCGGCTCCTGGTGACCGAACTGGTCGCACGGAAAGCCCAGCACCACCAGCCCGCGATCGCGGTAGCGCTGCCACAGCGCCTGCAGCCCCGCATATTGCGGCGTGAAACCGCACTTGGACGCGACATTGACGATCAGCAGCACCTTGCCGGCGTACTCGGCCAGCGGCTGCGCCTGCCCGTCCAGCGTGGTCGCGGTGAAGGCGTAGGCGGTGGTCGGGGTGTCCATGCGAGGAACCTCACTGGCGATGCGCGCCGCGGCGGCGCGTGTTCGGCGCGATGCTACGCGCTTGGCCGCACGCCTCGCCAGCGCCCAGTGCAGGCCTCACCCCGGCAGCGCACCGGCAGCACCACGCGCCTGCGCGCTGGCTCGCGCAGCATCAGCGCCGCCCACCGGTGCGCGCCCCTTCACCGGCACCCGCAAGAGAAGGCGCATTGCATCAAGCCGCGCGCCACATCCCGCAAAGCCGTACCGGCCGCGGCGCGCCTGCTGCAGCGCGCCCATGGCTTTCGTCACGGGTCACGCCTGCCGGCCTGGGGTAGCCTGCCGGATCACCATGATTGCGGATACCGCTTGATGACCTCTCGCCTCGCCCTTGCCCTCGCCGCCACGCTCGGACTCGCCATGCCCGCCTACGCCGCTCCGGCCACCACGCCCGCCGCCACGGC
The DNA here is from genome assembly GCF_024266585.1 of Xanthomonas sacchari. NCBI lineage: Bacteria > Pseudomonadati > Pseudomonadota > Gammaproteobacteria > Lysobacterales > Lysobacteraceae > Xanthomonas > Xanthomonas sacchari. Next base: position 2,306,504 of record NZ_CP100647.1, on the reverse strand, counting down.
GGCCACGCAGGCCAACCCGTTCTTCGCCGAAAGCCCGCTGCCGCTGCACTACCCGCAGTTCGACAAGATCAAGGACAGCGATTTCGCCCCCGCGTTCGACGCCGGCATGGCGCAGCAGTTGCAGGAAGTGCAGGCCATCGCCGACCAGGCCGCCAAGCCGACCTTCGACAACACCATCGTGGCGATGGAGAAAAGCGGGCAGGTTCTGGACCGCGCCACCACCGTGTTCTTCAACCTGGTCGGTGCCGACACCAACGACACGCGCAAGAAACTGCAGGCCGAATACGCCGGCAAGCTGGCCGCGCACCGCGATGCGATCGCGCTCAATCCCAAGCTGTTCGCGCGTATCCAGACGCTGTACGACACCCGCAACCAGCTCGGTCTGGACGCGGAGGGCGTGCGCCTGATCGAGAAGTACCACAGCGACTTCGTCCGCGACGGCGCCAAGCTCAACGATGCCGACAAGGCCAAGCTCAAGGCGATGAACGCCGAACTGGCCGAACTGGGCACCAAGTTCAGCCAGAACGTGCTCGCCGAAGTGAACGCGGCCGCGGTGGTGGTGGACGACGTCAAGCAGCTCGGCGGCCTGTCCGACGCACAGATCGCCGCCGCGGCCGAGGCGGCCAAGGCGCGCAAGCTCGACGGCAAGTACGTGATCGCCCTGCTCAACACCACCGGCCAGCCGCCGCTGGCCCAGCTCAAGGATCGCGCCCTGCGGCAGAAGATCTACGAAGCCTCGGTGTCGCGCGGCAGCCACGGCGGCCCCTACGACAACACCGCGCTGGTGTCGCGGATCATGACCCTGCGCGCCGAGCGCGCCAAGCTGCTCGGCTACCCGAACCACGCCACCTATTCGCTGGAAACCCAGACCGCCAAGACCCCCGAAGCGGTCAACGCCATGCTCGGCAAGCTGGCCCCGGCCGCGGTGGCCAACGCCAAGCGCGAGGCGGCCGACCTGCAGGCGATGATCGACCAGGAACAGAAGGCCGCCGGCAAGCCCAGCTTCAAGCTCGAGGCCTGGGACTGGGCCTACTACACCGAGAAGGTGCGCCAGGCCAAGTACGACTTCGACGAGGCCCAGCTCAAGCCCTACTTCGAGCTGAAGAACGTGCTGGAGAACGGCGTCTTCTACGCCGCCAACCAGGAGTACGGGCTGACCTTCAAGCAGCGCACCGACCTGCCCACCTACCGCGACGACGTGCTGGTCTACGACGTGTTCGACGCCGACGGCAGCCAGTTGGCGATCTTCATCGCCGACATGTACGCGCGCGAGTCCAAGCGCGGCGGCGCCTGGATGAGTTCCTACGTCTCGCAGTCGGCGCTGACCGGCGACAAGCCGGTGGTCGCCAACCACCTCAACATCCCCAAGCCGCCGGCCGGCCAGCCGACCCTGCTGACCTGGGACGAGGTCACCACCGCGTTCCACGAGTTCGGCCATGCGCTGCACGGCATGTTCTCGAACGTGAAGTACCCCTACTTCTCCGGCACCAGCGTGCCGCGCGACTTCGTCGAGTTCCCCTCGCAGGTCAACGAGATGTGGGCCGACGATCCGGCCATCCTCAAGCACTACGCCAAGCACTACCAGAGCGGCGCGCCGATGCCGCAGGCGCTGCTGGACAAGGTGGTGGCCACCGCCAAGTTCAACCAGGGCTTCGCCACCACCGAATACCTGGGCGCGGCCATGCTCGACCAGCGCTGGCACCAGCTCAGCGCGGGCCAGGTGCCGCCGGCCTCGGGGGTGATGGATTTCGAGGCCAAGGCGCTGGCCGCCGACGGCATCGCCTATCCGCCGGTGCCGCCGCGCTATCGCACGCCGTACTTCAGCCACATCATGGGCGGCTATGCGGCCGGCTACTACGCCTACATCTGGGCCGAGGTGCTGGACGCCAACACCCAGCAGTGGTTCAAGCAGCACGGCGGGCTGAGTCGCGCCAACGGCGACCGCTTCCGCCAGACCCTGCTCTCGCGCGGCGGCAGCGTCGATGCGATGCAGCTGTTCCAGGATTTCGCCGGGCACGCACCGCAGATCGAACCCTTGCTGGAGAAGCGCGGCCTCAACGCCACGCCGGTGGCGACGCCAAGCGCTCGCTGAGGCGCACCGCGGCACGGCCCCTGCGCCGTGCCGCCCGCTCGCGGCGACAGTGCAACACACACCCGCAACCAACCGCATCACCCAATACGCACGACGCCCGGCTCAGCCGGGCGTCGTGTTTTTCAGCCTGCAGTCTCGATGGCGACGCGTGTTGCCTCGCGCGCGGCCGTCGACGGCTTATTGGCCGTCGCTGGAGGCGTTGATGCTGGCCCCCAGGGAGGCATTGCCGCCGGCCTGCCCCTGCGCCTGGCCGTTGCCGGCCTGCGCACCGCCCTGGCCGCCCGCGCCCAGCTGGCCCGACACCGACCCACCGCGCGCGCCGGCATGGTGCGAGGCGCTGCCGCTGGCCGCGCCATTGGCGCTCCCGCTGCCGGACAGCGCCGGCAGGCCTCCACCGCTGGCCGCGCCGTTGCCGTTGCCGTTGCCAGCCGCGCTCGCGCCCTGACCGGTCATGCCGTCGCCCGCGCCGGCGGCATTGCCGGCCGTCGCCAGCGCCGCCGCGGGCGTGGCCGCACTGGTCGCCGCGCCGAGTGCAGCGTCGGCCTGACCCATCGCGCTGCCGGCCGCGCCGCGTGCCGCCGCACTACCACTGGCGGCCGCGTTGCCGGCCAGCGTCCGGCCCTGGTTCACCGCAGCGCCGGCGGTCTGCGCCGCGCCGTCGGCGGTGGCCGCGCCACGCGCCGCCGCCCGCTGTGCCGCCATCCGCGCACGCTGCGACTGCTGCTCGATGCCGCTGCGCGCGCGATCCAGCGGAACCCCGGCGTCCAGGCGGCCTGCGCCCATCCCGTTGCCGCCGAGGCTGCCGCCGCCCAGGCCGCCCAGGCCGCCCAGGGTGCCGTTGACCGCACCGCCCACGCTGCCCGCACCACCCAGCAACTGCGCACCGGCCACGCCCGGAATCAGCGCCACCGACGCCACCAGCACCGCGCTCGCCAACAGAGTCTTGCCGTTCATCGCATTCTCCTCGTGTCGCCGCAGGCCATCTGCGGCTCTCATGTAGTCCTACGAATCGAACGGCGCGGAACATCCCCTGCGCGGCGGACGCAGACAGAAAGCGTTCAGCCGCTCGGCGCGCGCTGCAGCGCCAGGTCCGCGCCGAGCAGGCCGGCGCCGTACACCGGATCGGTACCGGGCGCGCCGAGATCGCGTGCCTGCGCCTGCAACTGCGCGCGCACCTGCGCGGCCGCCTGCGGATCCGGCCGCGACAGTGCCTGCGCCGCCAGCCGCGCCACCAGCGGCGCGGCGAAAGAGGTGCCGCGCTGCATCTGCCAGCGGCCTTGCGGCGCCGCCGCGATCAAGTCGCCGACCGCGGCGAAGGCGACTTGCGGTCCTCGCCCGGCTTCGGGCAAGACCCGCCCACGCGCATCCACCGCGGTCACCCCAAGCACGCCGGGATAGGCCGCGGGATACAGCGGCGGTGCCGCCGGGCCGTCGTTGCCGACCGCCGCGACCAGCACGTGGCCGCGCGCGAGCATGCGCTGCACGGCCAGTTGCAGCGCGCGATTGGGGCCGCCGATCAGGCTGATGTTGACCACCGGCACCTGCCGCTGCGCCATCCACGCCAGCGCCGCGACCAATTCCACCGCAGTGCCGCCGTCGGCCTGCCCGCAGTAGATGTCGGCCGCATACAGCGTGCGCGCGAACGGCCCGTGCGCCACCGCGCGCCCGGCCAGCAACGAGGCGACCGCCGTGCCATGCGGCTGCGCGCGCACCTGCCCGTCGCAGCCCCAGGGCTGCACCTGGATGCCGGCCAGTGCCGGATGCGCGGCGTCCACGCCGCTGTCGATCAGGCCGACCACGAACCCGCCCGCCGCGGCCTCCGCAGTTGCCGGTGCAGCGGCTGCGCTGGCCGCTGCCGGTGGCGCCGCCGCCGATCCGCTGTAGACGTGGTTATAGTCGTAGTCGCCCTGCGGATCGCGCTCGCGCAATTGCTGCAGCGCGCGGCGCGTGGACAGGCCCGACGGCACCTGCAGCACCACCAGGCGCAGGCCGAATTCGCCGAAGCTGCGCTGCTCCAGCACCGCGAAGCCGGCCGCCTGCGCCGCCTGCAGCGCCGCCGGGTCCGGTTCCAGCGCCACCACCTGCCCGCGCATCACCACCGCGCCGCCCTCGTCGCGCTCCAGCCCGCGCGGATCGCTGCGCAGCAGCGCCTGCAGGCGTTTGAGCCGCAGCCGTTCGAGGTCGCCGCGCGCGTCCTGCAGCGACTGTCCCAGCCGATCCATCCCGCCTTGCATGCCCTGGGTGACGTCCTGCACCAGGCCGCCGGCCGATGGCAGCGCCAACTGCGCCAGCGCCGGTGTCGCCACCGCCAGCAAGGCCACCGCCATCCAGCGCATCCGCCTGCCCGTCGCCATGCCCCACTCCGTCGTCCGCCCCTGTTGGCGTGCCACACTAATCCTGCCATCCCGACCCGCCGTGAACGCCGCGCCGCGCCCATGGAAGAAACCGCCTCCGCCGAACGTATCCCCCACATGCACGCCGATCCCACGGCCGCCGTCGGCGACGGCATCTGTACCCTCCTGCCTCAGCTGCGGCGCTTCGCGCGTGCCGTCGCCGGCCACCGCGAGGATGCCGACGACCTGCTGCAGATCGCGATCGAACGCGCCCTGCGCCGCGCCGCGCAATGGCGGCCGGAGACGCCGCTGCAGTACTGGCTGTACGGCATCATCCGCCACGCCTGGATCGACGAGGTACGGGCGCAGCGGCGACGGCGGCACCTGTTCGTCGATGCCGCCGAGGGCGAACACGTCGGCGACACGCCGCTGGAGCGGCAGCAGGACTGGATGGCGGTGCAGGCCGCGATGGCCGGCCTGCCCGAGGAACAACGCCTGGCGATCGCGCTGGTGCTGATCGAAGGCCTGTCCTACAAGGATGCCGCGGCGGTGCTGGAGATTCCGCTCGGCACACTCACCAGCCGGCTCGCGCGCGGGCGCGAGGCCTTGCAGGCGTCACTGGAGGCGACCGCATGAACACCACGATCGACGCACTCACCCTGCAGGCCTACGCCGACGGCGAACTGGACGCGGCGCAGGCCGCCCAGGTGGAAGCGGCGCTGCGTACCGATCCGCAGCTGGCGCAGGCGCTGGAGCGGTTGCGCCAACTGCAGGCGCGGCTGCGCGCCGGCTTCGCCCCGGTGCTGGACGAAGCCGTGCCCGCGCGCCTGCTCGCCGCTGCGCGCGCGCGGCCGACCGACGCGCCCGGCCAGGACGCCGCTGTCGCGGTGCCGCCTCCCTCGCCCGTCCATGCGCCGGCGCAGGCAAGCCGGCCGACGCCACTGCGGCCGCGCGCGCGCCGCCGCTGGGCGCTGCCGGCGGCGTTGGCGGCGGCACTGCTGCTGGGGCTGTGGATCGCGCAGCGGCAGTTGCCGCAAGGCGCTGCGCCGGGCCCGACGTTCGCGGCAACCCAGGGCGGCATCGCCGAGGGCGCGCTCGCGCAGGCGCTGGCGCAGCAGTTGTCCGGCCAGAACCAGGGCAGCGTGCGCATCGGCCTGAGCTTCCGCGATCGCGATGGCCATTACTGCCGCACCTTCGCCATGGCGCGCGCCAACGCCGGCCTGGCCTGCCAGCGCGATGGCGCATGGCGGGTGGAGCTGCTGGTGCCCGCCGACGCGCGCGGCGACGGTGGCGGCATGCGCATGGCGGCCAGCCCGATGCCGGCCGCCGTGCTGCAAGCGGTGGATGCACGGATTGCCGGCGAGGCGCTGGATGCCGACGGCGAACAGCGCGCACGCGCGCGTGGCTGGCGCTAGCGGCAACGCAACGCCCTGGCTCCGTTGGGATGGACAGCGCGACCGAGGAGCGACCTTCAATCACTCCGGGACACGTCCGTTAGGAGCGGCTTCAGCCGCGACGGGCTTATCGGCAACGCCCGTCGCGGCTGAAGCCGCTCCTACAGGCATGCTGCATTCCGCTCGACTGTCGCGGAAGCAGCGTCTTCGAGGTGTCCTTAGGGCAGCGCGGCCTGCGTCTTCGATTCGGCAGCATCGAGGCCGTCGATGCCGGCCAGCATCTTTTTCAGCAGCGTCTCCAACTGCTGCTGTTCGCCGGCATCCAGCGCCGCGGTCTCCGCATCCAGGAACGCGCACACGTCCGGCAGCAGCCGCTCGATCAGGGCGATGCCGGCCGGCTGCAGGGTCAGCGCGACCTTGCGCCGGTCTTCCGGACTGGCCGTGCGCGACAGCAGCCCCTTGCTGCACAGGCTGTCGGTGAGACGGGTGATGTTGGCCGGTTTCTCGCTGGCGGCCTCGGCCACCTCGGTGGGGGTGATGCACTGCTCGGGCGTGCCATACAGCATCATCAGGATCTCGTACTCCGGCGGGCTGATGCCATACTCCTTGAGCACGCCGCTGGCGTTGGCATGCACGCGCTTGTACAGATGCTTGACCAACCGGACCAGGACGGCGGGTTCGCGCGGGAAAGCGGGATAACGCGCGCAAGTGTGCGCCACACGCCGCTCGGTCTGATCGAAACTGCCCATGAGGAAATCGATTGCAAAGTGGGGTGGCCGCCAATGCTACCCATTGCGCACCGCCCCGACGAGGGCAGGCGTTGCGTTCCGGCGCGCTGTCGACGCGATGCACCAAACGCGTTCGTCCAAGCGCAATGGCGCACTCGCGACCGCTCAGGCGGCGAACAGCGACGCGTACTCCGGCGCCACCAGGGGGCGCAGCACGCTGGCCGGCACGTCCACCGTCTGCGTGCCATCGGCGTACGGCCCCACCTGATACGGCGGGAACACGAAGCGCAAGGCGGTGATCTTGCCCGCCGCGTCGACCAGCGGCTGGAACTGGCTGAAGTTGCTGGCCTGCGGCTCGGTGCCTTCGGCGATCATCTTGCTGGCGCTGCGCACCTGCTCCTGCTGATCCTCCGGCGGCACCTGCTCGGCATCGACCCGCGCCTGCACCGCCTGGCGCAGTTGCGCGGCGGCGTAGTCGGCGACCTGTTTCCAGTGCGCCGCATCCGGGATCAGCGTTTCAGCGGTGAGCATGCGCTGCTGCTGCGGCAGCCACACCCAGCGCGCCACCAGCGGTTCGCCGTGCGCGCCGCCGGTATAGCGGCTGCCGTCGGCGCTCAGCGCGACCAGATCCGGACGCTCCAGCAGCATCTCGAACTGCAACGAGAGTTCGTAGGGCGCACGCGGGCGATCGTTACCAAGGCCGTCCACCGCCTCCATCAGTTCGCTGCGCGCGTTCTGCGCATAGCGATTGGCGGCGTCGGCCAGCCCCGGATAACGGTTGATCGCCGGCGGGAAAGTGATCCCGACCACATAGCTGGGGCTGTGCTCGACGATATCCTTCAGTTCCGGCGGCGTGGCCGGCGCCTGCTCCGCGACCGCCGGCGCGGCGGCCTCGGCCGGCGCCGCGGCGGGCGCTGGTGCGGCAGCCGGTTCCTCGCGCTTGCAACCGGCCATTGCCAGTGCCGCCGCGACCGCCAGTGCCGTCCATGCCATCCGCCCGTTGCCCATCGTCTCTGCCCTGCTCACGTTCGACTGCCCCTGTTCCTGCGATGTCTGTGGAAGTGCGCGCATTATCGCGCCGTTGCGATGCCGCGCGCTCAGCCGAGCAGCGCGGCGTACTGCGGATGCCGCTGGATGAACAGCGCCGCGTACGAACACGCCGGCACCACCTTCCAGCCTTGCGCCTGTGCATACTCAAGCGCGGCGGTGACCAGTTGCGCAGCCAGGCCGCGCCCGCCGATCGACGTCGGCACCCCGGTATGGGTGATGACCATGCGCCCCTGCTCCAGCACGTAGTCGAGTTCGGCGCGATGGCCGTCGACTTCCAGGGAGAAGCGGCGCTGCTGCGGATCGTGCGTGATCGGGACGTTGGCTGCGGACATGGGGAGCGGGCGGTGTCGCGGAGCGCGCAGTGTCCGCTGCCGCTTGCCGCGACGATGTGAAGCACCCGCTCCGGCGCATCACGCCGCCGACGCGGTGCGTCGGCTGCCCGCCGCTCAAGTCGTGCCGCGCGTGGCCGATACCGCCGGGACGGGCCGAAAACCTGGCACGGGAGTTGCAACTCCCATCACGCAGCGATCCAACAGGGAGCCACGCGCATGAGCGAGAACGAGAGCAAATACGACCAGGGCGACCACAACGCCTCCCTGCTGGAAGGGCTGTTCCAACTGTCGGTCAACGGCGACCACCAGGGCGGCGAGTTCAAGCAGCTCGACAACGAGGTCTACCAGCGCCTCAAGCGCACCTACGAGAATGCCGCCATCGGCAGCGCCAAGGTGCAGTTGCGCGGCCAGCAGACCCGCTGAGCGTCGATGGCGGCCGAACGGGCCGCCGCCAGCCCTTGCGCAATGCGGCCGTCCCCGGCCGCGCCGACGCCCCGGCGTCTCTCCCGACGCAGCGCACCCCACAGGCGCCGCTCACGCGGCGCCGCACTGCCCTGCTGGCGTCGACGCGCCGCGCGTCACCCGCGCCCGAAGCGCGGGTTCGCCAGCTCGCCCAGGAAGTGCTGCAGTATCGACGGCTCCATGATCAGCAGGAACATCACGCCGAACGCCGCGCCGGCCAGGTGCGCGCTGTGGTTGACGTTGTCGCCGCCGCGGCGGTCCATCCAGATGCTGTAGCCGACATAGAACACGGCGTAGAGGATGGCGGGGATCGGAATCGGGATGAAGAAGAAGAAGATCCCGGTCCACGGCGCCATCAGGATGAAGGCGAACAGCACCGCCGACACCGCGCCGGACGCGCCCAGGCTCATGTAGTTGGGGTTCTTCTGGTTCTTCAGGTAGCTGGGCAGGATCGAGACCACCAGCGCCGCCAGGTAGAACAGCGGATACACCAGCATGTTGCCGGTCAGCCGCTCCATCAGGACCTCGATCGGGCCGCCGAAGAAGTACAGCGTGACCATGTTGAACAGCAGGTGCGGGAAATCGGCGTGGATGAAGCCGTAGGTCACCAGCCGGTCGTACTGCTTGTGGCGGTCGATCGCCGGCGGCCACAGGATCAGCCGGTCGAGCAGCCGGCGGTTGTTGAACGCCGCCCACGACACGAGCACGGTCAGGACGATCAGGATCAGGTTGACGGGGGTGACGGAAGGCATGCGGGGTCTCAGGCGGGGCGGTAGTGGTCGACCATGCGGTAGCGGCGCGCGTACAGCCCGAACAGCAGTGCGGCGACGAAAGCGAAGGCGGCGAAGAAGAACATCAGGAACGCGGTCTCGCTGAGCCCGGTGCTGCCGATGTGCGCGGTGACGCGCTCGTTGCGCACCGCGGCGTTGGACAGCAGCACCCACAGGTTGCCGACGGTGGTGGTGAGGTTCCAGAAACTCATCACCACGCCCTTCATCGACTGCGGCGCCTGGCTGTAGGCGAACTCCAGGCCGGTCGCCGAGACCAGCACTTCGCCGAAGGTCAGCAGCGCATACGGCAGGATCTGCCAGGCGATGGACAAGGCGTCGCCGCCGTCCATCATCACCTGCAGGCTGCCGACCACGATCCAGGCCAGGCCGCTGAAGGCGATGCCGGCGGTCATCCGCCGCAGCGCGGTCGGCTCGTAGCCGCGCCGGCGCAGCAGCGGGTACAGCACCAGGTTGTTGAACGGGATCAGCAGCATCACCAGCGCCGGATTCAGCGCCTGCATCTGCGAGGCGCTGAACCAGTCCGGCATCTGCATCTGCTGGCCCTGCAGCACCCAGGTCGAGGCCTTCTGGTCGAACAGCGAGAAGAACGGGGTGACCAGCGCGAACACCACCAGCACCCGCAGCACCGCGCGCACGCCGTCCACCGCGGCGTCCGGATGCACCGCGCGGGCGCGTTCCAGCTGCCACCAGGTGCCGCCGCCGATGCCGGCCAGCAGCAGCACCAGCGCCAGGCACAGGCAGATCACCAGGCCCAGCGTCGGCGCCAGCGCGAACGTGCCCAACGCCAGCAGCACCGCCACGCCGGCCAGGGCCAGCCCGGGACGCCCCTGCCCCGGCACCTGCCGCAGCAACGCGGTGCGCACCACCTGGGCGAAGCCGTGCGGATCCTTGGGCGGCAGCGGCACGCGCACGTAGCGGTGGCGCCCGGCCCAGAACACCAGGGTGGCCACCAGCATCAGGATGCCGGGGATGCCGAACGCCCACGCCGGGCCCAGGTTCTTCAGCGCCAGCGGGATCAGCAGCGAGGCGAACAGCGAGCCGAAGTTGATGATCCAGTAAAAGGCGTCGAACACCACCTTGGCCAGGTGCTTGTTGCCCTGGTCGAACTGGTCGCCCATGAACGAGGCCACCAGCGGCTTGATCCCGCCCGCGCCCAGCGCGATCAGGCCCAGGCCGAGGAAGAAACCGCTGCGGTGGCCCTCGAACAGCGCCAGGCACAGGTGTCCCGCGCAGTAGACCAGGCTGAACCAGAGGATGGTGTTGTACTTGCCGAAGAAGCGATCGGCCAGCCAGCCGCCGAGCAGCGGGAAGAAGTACACGCCGATCATGAAGCTGTGCATGATGTGCTTGGCCTCGGCCTCGCGGCCGGGCGCGCTCACTTCCTGCAGCAACAGCGAGGTGATCAGGAACTGCACCAGGATGTTGCGCATCCCGTAGAAGCTGAAGCGCTCGCAGGCCTCGTTGCCGATGATGTACGGAATCTGCCGCGGCATGCGCGCGGTGGCGCGTTCCTGCGCCGCGCTCATGCGGCGTGTCTCGTGGTGGCTTGGCTGCTCACGGGCCTCCTCCAGGCAAAATTTTCAGAAGGTTACCCGATCGTTCCGGCGAATCGAACCGCCAGGGCGTGTCCTAGGGTGCTTTCGCAATCGGCGCGCTGCCCGCATCATGGGGGCCTGTCCCGAGACGGTGCCGAGATGATCCGACCCTGGCTGGCCTGCCTGCTGTTGCCGATGCTGCTGTGCAGCATGCCATCCCTGGCCAGCGATGCGGGCCTGTCCACCGAGGCCGAGCGCAGCGGGTTCGCGCGCACCGGCCGCTACGCCGAAACCATCGCCCTGTGCGATGCGTTCGCGCAGCGCTACCCGCAATCGGTGCGCTGCTTCGACTTCGGCACCTCGCCCGAAGGCCGGCCGATGAAGGCGCTGGCGGTGTCCACCTCCGGCACTCTGGACGCGGCGGGCGCGCAGGCGCGCAAGCTGCCGGTGGTGCTGATCCAGGGCGGCATCCACGCCGGCGAGATCGACGGCAAGGACGCCGGCTTCCTGGCGCTGCGCCAGCTGCTCGACGGCCAGGCCGCGCGCGGCGCGCTGGACAAGCAGGTGTGGCTGTTCGTGCCGGTGTTCAACGTCGACGGGCACGAGCGCTTCGGCGCCTGGAACCGGCCCAACCAGCGCGGCCCGGAACAGATGGGCTGGCGCACCACCGCGCAGAACCTCAACCTCAACCGCGACTACGTCAAGGCCGATGCGCCGGAGATGCAGGCGATGCTGCGCCTGGTCGAGCAATGGGATCCGCTGCTGTACGTGGACCTGCACGTCACCGACGGCGCGCAGTTCGAGCACGACGTGTCGATCCAGGTGGAACCGCTGCATGCCGGCGACGCCGCGCTGCGCGGCGACGGCCTGCGCCTGCGCGACGGCGTGCTCGCCGACCTGAAGCGGCAGGGGTCGCTGCCGCTGCCGTACTACCCCTCGTTCGTGGTCAACGACGACCCCGCCTCCGGCTTCGAGGACGGCGTGCCCACGCCGCGCTTCTCGCACGGCTACTTCCAGCTGCGCAACCGCTTCGGCATGCTGGTGGAGACGCACTCGTGGAAGCGCTACCCCGAGCGCGTGCGCATCACCCGCAACACCATCGTCTCGGTGCTGCAGCAGGTGGCGCGGCACGGTGCGCAGTGGCGCGCCGACGCGCTGGCCGCCGACGCCCGCGCGCAAGCGCTTGGCGGGCAGACCGTGGCGCTGAACTACCGCACCACCGACGCCTCGCACCTGGTCGACTTCCGCGGCTACGCCTACACGCGCACGCTTTCGCCGGTCTCCGGCGCGCTGATGACCCGCTACGACGAACGCACCCCGCAACGCTGGCGGGTGCCGCTGCGCGACCAGGTCGTGCCCAGCGTGGAGGTCGCCGCGCCGCGCGCCGGCTACCTGGTGCCAGCCGCGCAGGCCGCCCTGGTCGGCGCCAAGCTGCGCCAGCACGGCATCGCCTTCCGCACCCTGGAGCACGACGCCACCCTGCCGGTGCAGACCTTCCGCGCCGACACCGCCAACTTCGCCGCACGCTCGTCCGAAGGCCACCAGCGGCTCAGCGTCACCGGCGCCTGGAAGCCGGAAACCCGCGCCGTCGGCGCCGGCGCGCTGTTCGTGCCCATCGCCCAGCCCAAGGCGCGGCTGCTGATGGCGCTGCTGGAACCGCAGGCGCCGGATTCGCTGCTGCAATGGGGCGAGTTCAACAGTGCGTTCGAGCGCGCCGAGTACATGGAGGACTACGTCGCCGAGGACGTGGCGCGGCAGATGCTGGCCAGCGACCCGGCGCTCAAGGCCGAGTTCGAGGACAAGCTCGAACACGATGCGGCCTTCGCCAAGGATCCGCAGGCACGGCTGGAGTTCTTCTACCGCCGCCACAGCTCCTGGGACGAGCGCTACCGCCTGTACCCGGTCATGCGCAGCGACGAAGCCCCGTCCTGATCCGCGGTTCCGCCCTCCCCCGACTCCCCCCGATGCGCCTTCCCTTCATCTGCTAGAGAGGCTGTTCGCCCCGCTATGAAAACGTTTACAGGATCCCTTTGCCTGACCCTCGCGCTGGCCGCGCCCGCCACCGCCGCCCCGCCGGCGACGGCCGCCAGCGCCACCTCCACGACGAACGCCGCCGCCGATGCGCAGCGCCCGTGGAACGACCGCACCCTGTCGCCGGACCGGCGCGCCGCGCTGCTGGTGCAGGCGATGACCCCGGACGAGAAGTTCCAGCTGCTGCACAGCTACTTCGGCCTGGGCAAGGACGGCGGCCCGCGGCCGCCCGGCGCGCTCGGCTCGGCCGGCTATGTGCCGGCGATCGCGCGCCTGGGCATCCCGTCGCAGCAACTGGCCGATGCCGGCCTCGGCGTGACCAACCCCGGCAACATCCGCCCCGGCGACCATGCCACCGCGATGCCGTCCGGCCCCGCCACCGCCGCCACCTGGAACCGCGCGCTGGCCTTCGCCGGCGGTGAGACCATGGGCCGCGAGGCCTGGCAACAGGGCTTCAACGTGCTGCTGGCCGGCAGCGTCAACCTGCAGCGCGACCCGCGCAACGGCCGCAACTTCGAGTACGCCGGCGAGGACCCGCTGCTGGCCGGGGTGATGGTCGGCGAATCGATCCGCGGCGTGCAGAGCCAGCATGTGGTCTCGACCATGAAGCACTTCGCGATGAACGACCTGGAGACCGGGCGCAACACCCACAGCGCCGACATCGGCGAGCAGGCCATGCACGAGTCGGACCTGCTGGCCTTCGAGCTGGCGCTGAAGATCGGCCAGCCCGGCTCGGTGATGTGTTCGTACAACCGCATCAACGGCGTGTACGGCTGCGAGAACGACTACCTGCTCAACCAGGTGCTGAAGCAGGAATGGAAGTTCCCCGGCTACGTGATGTCCGACTGGGGCGGCGTGCACAGCGGCTCCAAGGCGGCGCTGGCCGGCCTGGACCAGCAATCGGCCGGCGAAGTCTTCGACAAGGCCGTGTACTTCGACCAGCCGCTGCGCATGGCGGTGGCCGCCGGCACCGTGCCGCAGGCGCGCCTGGACGACATGGTCAAGCGCATCCTGCGCGCATTCTTCGCCACCGGCAGTTTCGACAACCCGCCGCAGCACCAGCCGATCGACGACGCCGCCGGCGGCCTGGCCGCGCAGCGCGTGGTCGAGGAAGGCACGGTGCTGTTGCGCAACGAGGGCAAGCTGCTGCCGCTGTCGCGCAGCGTGCGCCGCATCGCGGTGATCGGCGGCCATGCCGACAAGGGCGTGATCGGCGGCGGCGGGTCCTCGATGGTCGGCGTCACCGTCAACGGCGGCAACGCGGTGCCGGGGATCGCCCCGACCACCTGGCCCGGCCCGGTGATGTTCCATCCGTCCTCGCCGCTGCAAGCGCTGCGCAAGGCCCTGCCCAACGCGCAGATCGACTATGCCAGCGGCGACGACCCGGCCGCGGCGGCCAAGCTCGCGCGCGCGGCCGACGTAGCCATCGTGTTCGCCACGCAGTGGTCGGCCGAGTCGGTGGACCTGCCGGACATCGCCCTGCCCGGCAAGCAGGACGCGCTGATCGCCCGGGTGGCCAAGGCCAACCCGAAGACGGTGGTGGTGCTGGAGACCAACGGCCCGGTGGCGATGCCGTGGCTGCAGCAGGTGCCGGCGGTGCTGGAGGCCTGGTATCCGGGCATCCGCGGCGGCGAAGGGCTGGCGCGGCTGCTGCTGGGCGAGGTCAATCCGTCCGGGCGCCTGCCGGTGACCTGGCTGCGCGACGTGTCGCAGCTGCCGCGGCCGTCGATTCCCGGCCTGGGCTTCAAGCCCGCGCAGCCGGCCGGCAGCAACGTCGACTACACCATCGAAGGCGCCAACGTCGGCTACCGCTGGTTCGCCGCGCGCGGCCTGGAGCCGGTGTATCCGTTCGGCTATGGCCTGTCCTACACCACGTTCGCCTACAGCAACTTCAAGGTGCAGGCCGACGGCGACCGCGTCGTCGCCAGCTTCGACGTGCGCAACACCGGCGACCGCGAAGGGGCCGACGTGCCGCAGCTCTACCTGCGCCTGCCGCAGGGCCACCACACCCCGATCCGCCTGGTCGGCTGGGACAAGCTGACGCTCAAGCCGGGCGAAAGCCGCCACGTCAGCATCGTCGCCGAGCCCAAGACCCTGGCCGACTACGACCCGAAGCAGCGCCGCTGGCACATCGCCGCCGGCGACTACGAACTGCTGCTGGGCCGTTCGGCGACGCAGGTGGAGGCGCGCGCGCCGCTGCACCTGAAGGACCGCGTGCTGCAGCACTGACCGCGGGCCGCGGCCCGGTGCCAGCCCCGCCTCCGCGCCCATGCGCGCCGGAGGCGGGGCGATGTTCGAATTCCCCCCCGCACGGCAGCGATTGTGTGGCGGCCGCCGTAGCACCGCCGGCTGTATACGCAACCCTGAGGCGCTGCGCCGTAGCATCCTGCGTATGAATCCCCGCGTCTTCCGATGGCATCGCACCGGCTGGCTGTTGCTGGCCGTGGCGGCATTGGCGCAGGCGCACGTGGCCGCGGACGCAGTGCCGACGGTCTCGGCGACACCGGACAGCGCCCTCACCGTGGTCACCCTCACGCTCGCCCCGGATCCGCGCGCGGCGCAGGACGGCGACGACTGGAGCGCGCGCCGCGAGCGCATCGTCGCGGCCCTGCAGCGCCTGCAGCCCGACGCCATCGCCCTGCAGGAAGTGCTGCAGACGCCGGAGATGCCGAACCAGGCGCAATGGCTGGCCGCGCGCCTGGGCTACCACTGCCATTTCATCAGCCCCGATCCGCCGAGCCGGCCGCAACGCCGCGGCAATGCGCTGCTGACCCGCCTGCCGGTGCTGGAGGAGGCCGAGACCTTGCTGCATCCGCTGGAGGACTACAGCGTGGCCGGCCTGGTGCGGGTGGATCTGCACGGGCAGCCGGTGAACCTGTACTTCACCCGCCTGCACGCCGCCCGCGATGGCGGCGCCAGCCGCCGCGAACAGGCCGAGGATCTGATGGCATGGATCGACGCCACCGCCGAGGGCGTGCCGTCGCTGCTGGCCGGCGGCTTCTTCGCCGCGGCGCGCGCGCCCGAGCTGGCGCCGCTGGCGGTGCGCTTCGAGGACGGCAGCGTGCGCGGCGAGTCGACGCGCAACCGGATCGCCGTGCGCGCGCCCGGCACGGCGGCGGCCGCCGATCACGTGTTCTTCGAACGCGGCCACTTCCGCCCCCTGCACGGCGCGCGCCTGTTCGCGCCGGCACCGGACCTGCGCGCGGCCGGCACGCGCGGCCTGCTGATGGCGCTGCAGCCGCTCGATCCGCTGCCGGAGCCGCTGCCGCCGATACCGTAGCGCACGGCGGGCCGGGCGCGTTCGCGCGCCGCGCGAGCACAGCCGTGCGATGCGGCGCATGCGGATGCCATCGGCATCGGCAAGCCACCGGCCCGGGACGATCGGGCACCTCACGCATCACGGCATCGTGTACGCGACGGCCTTGCACGGACAACCTGGTCGCGGCTGAAGCCGCTCCTACGCGCGTGCGGCCCCGAGGTGATAGACGCCCTGGCGACGCCGCGGCGCAAGCGGTGGCCGATGCGGTGCGGACCGCCATCGCTGCGAAGCAGGCTGCGCACGCGTACGGTGGGCGACTTGCCACCGCTCCTCGCCGCGCCGCGCAGCCACGCCCGCCTGCACCGCCAGCGCGTCCGTGTGGAATTCCCACAAAAAAGGCCGGGCGAACCCGGCCTTGTTCCTGCTGCGGCGCTGGCGCGCGATCAGCCGATCGCGGCGTGGTAGCGGCGCTCCACTTCCTTCCAGTCGACCACGTTGAAGAACGCGCCGATGTAGTCCGGACGACGGTTCTGGTACTTCAGGTAGTAGGCGTGTTCCCACACGTCCAGGCCCAGGATCGGGGTATTGCCCTCGAACAGCGGGCTGTCCTGGTTGGCGGTGCTCTCGACCACCAGCTTCTTGTCGGGGGTGACGCTCAGCCAGGCCCAGCCGCTGCCGAAGCGGGTCAACGCGGCCTTGGTGAAGGCCTCCTTGAACTTGTCGAAGCCGCCCAGTTCGCTGTCGATCGCCTTGGCGACGTCGCCGCTGGGGGTGCCGCCGGCGTTGGGCGCCATCACCGTCCAGAACAGCGAGTGGTTGGCATGGCCGCCACCGTTGTTGCGCACCGGACCCTGCAGGTTCTCCGGCAGCGACTTCAGCTTGGACACCAGCGCCTCGATCGGCAGATCGGCGTACTCGGTACCTTCCAGCGCGGCGTTGACATTGTTGATGTAGGTCTGGTGATGCTTGGTGTGATGGATCTCCATCGTCTGCGCATCGATGTGCGGTTCCAGCGCGTCGTAGGCGTAGGGCAACTTGGGGAGGGTGTAGGCCATGCGGTTCTCCTGGACTTTCGCCGTCGAAAGGACGAGCGTTGCGTGAGCAATGGTAGGGACGGTCGGCAACCTTACCAAGGGCGCGGCTGGGGAAACATCGTCCCATCCCGCGGCGGCGGTGTCGGCCGGCGTAACGAATCGGCGCCTACCATGCCCCACGCCCCGGTTAGTCGGATGTGAATCGCCCGCGCTACCGCCATGACCGGCGGCGTTTAGAGCGGGAACAGGCAGGCCGGCCCATACTGTCCGCGATGGCGCCGTTCTGCGCGCCGCCGCCGTTCCTGCAGGAGAGTCCATGCGCAAGCCCGTGCTGTTGATCGCCGCCATCGTCTTGCTGGTGGGCGGGCTGTGGGGCATCCGCGGGCTGCAGCATCCGCCGCACCCGCAATTCGCGCCCTCGCTGGACGCCGCCGCGCAGGCGCCGTACACCGTGCCCGGCAAGACCGCCGCGGCATCGGATGCCACGGCGCCGACACTGCCGGCGTTCCTGCCACCCGAAGCCCGCGCCACGGTGGCGCTGATCCTGCGCGGCGGGCCGTTCCCGCATCGCCAGGACGGCAGCGTGTTCGGCAACCGCGAGAACCGGTTGCCGGCGCAACCGCGCGGCTACTACCACGAGTACACCGTCGACACCCCGGGCCTGTCGCATCGCGGCGCGCGCCGCATCGTCACCGGCGGCACCCCGCCGCAGGTCTGGTACTACAGCGACGACCACTACGCCAGCTTCCGCAGCTTCCAGGTGGACGGTACGAGGGCGACACCATGAGCGGCTTCCCGTTCGCACTGAACCTGGCCGAGCCGGCCGCCTCCGGCGTCTACCGCGTCGCCAACCGCGACCTGGACAGCGTCGCCGCCCTGGCCCGCGACGCCGGCCTGCGGCTATGCCGGATCGACCTGCACGGCTGCACCGGCAAGGCCATGCTGCTGATGCGGCTGGCCGCGCAACTGGACTTCCCGCCCGGCTTCGGCCGCAACTGGGATGCGCTCACCGACGGCCTGCGCGACCTGTCCTGGCTGCCCTCCCCGCGCGGCTACGCGCTTCTGCTGGAGGATGCCGGACAGTTGCAGGCAGTGGCGCAGCCGGCATTCGACGTGCTGCTGGAGATCCTCGACGACGTCGCCCGCGAGTGGGCGCAGGACGGTCTCAGCTTCGTCGCGTTCGTGGGCGGCAGCGAGGAGCCGGAAGCGCCTGCGGAGTCCGACTGAGCGCAGTACGTAGGAGCGGCGTCGGCCGCGACCGGCAGTCGGAGCGATCTCGATCGCGACCGGCGTGCGAACTGATGCCATCGCTAACCATGGGTGGCACAGGCACATCCGTGGACGCGCGCCTGCACGCACATCGTGCAGGCGCCGCGTCAGCCGCGACCGCATTCACCGGGAACGCCCGTCGCGGCTGAAGCCGCTGCTACGACGAGCGCCCACTCCGCGCTCCAGGCGGAGCCGCCTAGCGGTGGCGGTTGCCGCTCCGGGTCCCGGCCTTTCAGCCGTCCAGCTCGCTCCAGCGCGCATACGCCGCATCCAGATCCGCCTGCGCCTGGCTCAGCGCCTGCGTGTGCACGTTCACCGCCGCCGCGTCGCGCTGATAGAAGCCCGGGTCGGTCATCGCCTCGGTCAGCGCGGCGACCTGCTGTTCCAGCGTTTCGATCCGCGCCGGCAATTGCTCCAGTTCGCGCGCGTCCTTGTAGCTGAGCTTGCGCTTGGCCGGCGCGGGCGCCGGTGCCGCCGCTGCCGCTGCCACCGGCGTGGTCGCCGCGGCGGTGGCCGACGCCTTCGCCACCGCCATCGCGCTGGCCGGCGCCGCCGGGCGCTGGCGCACCCAGTCGCTGTAGCCGCCGACGTATTCGCCGATGCGGCCGTCGCCTTCCATGACCATGGTCGAGGTCACCACGTTGTCGATGAAATCGCGGTCGTGGCTGACCAGCAACAGCGTGCCGCTGTAGTCGCCGAGCAGTTCTTCCAGCAGCTCCAGGGTTTCCACGTCCAGGTCGTTGGTCGGTTCGTCCATCACCAGCAGGTTGGACGGCTGCGCGAACAGCCGCGCCAGCAGCAGGCGGTTGCGCTCGCCGCCGGACAGGCGGGTGATCGGCGCGCGCGCACGCTCCGGGGTGAACAGGAAATCCTGCAGGTAGGCATGCACGTGCTTGCGCTTGCCGTTGACCTCGATGAAGTCGCGGCCCTCGGCCACGTTCTCGATCGCGCTCCAGTCCTCGCGCAGGGTGGCGCGGTACTGATCGAAGTACGCCACCTGCAGGTTGGTGCCCGCGCGCACTTCGCCCTGGTCCGGGGTCAGTTCGCCCAGCAGCAGCTTGAGCAGCGTGGTCTTGCCGCTGCCGTTGGGGCCGATCAGGCCGATACGGTCGCCGCGCAGGATGGTGGTGGAAAAATCGCGCACCATGCTGCGCGCGCCGAAGGCGAAGCTCAGGTCCTTGGCCTCGATCACCTTCTTGCCGGAGGATTCGCCCTGCGCCGCCTCCATGCGCACGTTGCCGCCGAGTTCGCGGCGCTGGGTGCGCTCGCGGCGCATCGCTTCCAGCCGCCGCACCCGGCCCTCGTCGCGGGTGCGCCGGGCCTTGATGCCCTGGCGGATCCACACTTCCTCCTGCGCCAGCAGCTTGTCGAAGCGAGCATTCTCCTGCGCCTGCGCGTTGAGCCGCTCCTCGCGGCGGCGCTCGTAGTTGGCCCAGTCGCCCGGCCAGCTGCTGACCTGGCCGCGGTCGATCTCGACGATGCGCGTGGCCAGGGCGCGCAGGAAGCGCCGGTCGTGGGTCACGAACACCACGCTGCCGTTCCAGCCCTTGAGGAAGCCTTCCAGCCAGTCGATGGCCTCGATGTCGAGGTGGTTGGTCGGTTCGTCCAGCAACAGCAGGTCCGGCGCCGACACCAGCGCGCGCGCCAGCAGCACGCGGCGCTTCATGCCGCCGGACAGCCGCGCGAATTCGGCGTCGCCGTCCAGCTCCAGGCGGGTCAGGGTCTCGTTGACCCGCTGGTCCAGCGCCCAGCCATTGGCGCCATCGATCTTGGACTGCACCGCGCCCAGCGCATCGCCATCGAACTCGGCGGCATGGCTGAGCCGGTGGAACTCGGCCAGCCAATGGCCGAGCTCGCCCAGGCCGTCGGCGACCACGTCGAACACGCTGCCGGCGGCGCCATGCGGCACCTCCTGCTCCAGCCGCGCGATGCGCACGCCCTGCTGGACCCGGACCTCGCCGTCGTCGGGCTTGAGTTCGCCGGCGATCAGTTTCATCAGGGTGGATTTGCCGGCGCCGTTGCGGCCGATCAGGGCGATGCGTTCGCCCGGCTCGATCGACAGGTCGGTCTTTTCCAGCAACAAGGGGCCGCCGACGCTGTAGTCGAGGTTCTGCAGAGTGATAAGAGGCATCGCGCTATTGTACGTGGATGCGCCCTGCGCCGAAGCCGGTTGCGGCGAAGCCGTCCTACGGCGCGCAACGGGCATCGCGCAGCGCCCAGCGCTCGCAGAACCACCCCATCCCGAATCCCCACTGCCGAATCCCCGCCGTCAACCGGCTAAAATGCCGCATGACCGATTTCGCCACCCTCTCCCTCTCCCCGGCGCTCGCGCCCGGCATCGACGCGCTCGGCTACACCAGCATGACCCCGGTGCAGGCGCAGAGCCTGCCGCCGATCCTGGCCGGGCGCGACGCGATCGTGCAGGCGCCCACCGGCAGCGGCAAGACCGCGGCGTTCGGCCTGGGCCTGCTGCACAAGCTGGACCCGACGCTGAGCCGCGCGCAGGCGCTGGTGCTGTGCCCGACCCGCGAACTGGCCGACCAGGTTGGCAAGCAGTTGCGCAAGCTGGCCACCGGCATTCCCAACATGAAGCTGGTGGTACTGACCGGCGGCATGCCGCTGGGCCCGCAGTTGGCCTCGCTGGAGGCGCACGACCCGCAGGTGGTGGTCGGCACGCCCGGCCGCATCCAGGAGCTGGCGCGCAAGCGCGCGCTGCACCTGGGCGGGGTGCGCACGCTGGTGCTGGACGAGGCCGACCGCATGCTCGACATGGGCTTCGAGGAGCCGATCCGCGAGATCGCCAGCCGCTGCGACAAGCACCGGCAGAGCCTGCTGTTCTCGGCCACCTTCCCCGAGGCGATCCGCGCACTGGCGCGCGACCTGCTCAAGGACCCGGCAGAGATCACCGTCGAGGGCGCCGACAGCGCCCCGGAGATCGACCAGCAGTTCTTCGAGGTCGACCCCACCTACCGGCAGAAGGCGGTGGCCGGCCTGCTGCTGCGCTTCACCCCCGAATCCAGCGTGGTGTTCTGCAATACCCGCAAGGAGGTCGACGAGGTCGCCGGGTCGCTGCAGCAGTTCGGGTTCTCGGCGCTGGCGCTGCATGGCGACATGGAACAGCGCGACCGCGACGAGGTGCTGGTGCGCTTCGTCAACCGCAGCTGCAACGTGCTGGTCGCCAGCGACGTGGCCGCGCGCGGGCTGGACGTGGAAGACCTGGCGGCGGTGATCAACTACGAATTGCCGACCGACAGCGAGACCTACCGCCACCGCATCGGCCGCACCGCCCGCGCCGGCAAGCACGGCCTGGCCCTGAGCCTGGTGGCGCCGCGCGAGACCGCGCGCGCGCAGGCGCTGGAAACCGAACAGGGCCAGCCGCTGCGCTGGTCGCGCGCGCCACTGGCGACCGCGCGGCCGGCGCAGTTGCCGCAGGCGGCGATGGTCACCCTGCGCATCGACGGCGGCAAGACCGACAAGCTGCGTCCAGGCGACATCCTCGGCGCGCTGACCGGCGATGCCGGCCTGTCCGGCGCGGCGATCGGCAAGATCGCCATCTACGCCACCCGCTCCTACGTCGCCATCGCCCGCGCCCACGCCGGCAAGGCGCTGGCGCAGCTACAGGCGGGCAAGATCAAGGGCCGCCGGTTCCGGGTCGCCAAGCTGTGAGCGCGACTGCGCAGATCCTGGCGTCGCTGCACCCGGACGAGGACGGCAACCTGTGGAGCGATGCGGTGCCGGTGCCGTGGATGCGCGACACCTGCTGCTTCGTGCTGGTGGGGTGCGACGCCGGCGACGTCCCGGCCGACGCGGCACCCGCCATCGAGACCTTCCTGCAGCTCGACGCCGCGGTGTTCGCCGCGGCCGCGCCGCACGTGTTCGCCTACTACCGGCACACGCAGGCGCTGTGCGCCAAGTACGGATGGCCTTCGCCGGACATCGCCAGCCCCGCCGAGGTGTGGGCGCACGTGCGCTTCGGCAGCGAAGCCTATGTCCGTCGCCATCGCGACGGCCGCCTGCGCATCAGCCTGGAATGCAACTGCGACTGGGAACAGGAACACGGCCTGCAGTTGGTGTTCGCCGACGACGGGCGGATCTGCAAGGTCGGCCCGTTCGACGGCAAGCTGAGCCACGCCGCCGCGCATGCCGACCCGGCGCTGGAGGACGTGATCTACCCGCATTGAGCCGGCTGCCGGCGCGGGTGCGACCGCTGCCGGCCTCGCCCGCGCGCAGCCTCCGGCCTCAGTAGCGCAGCGGCGCGGTGAGCGGAATGTCCGCCGGCCAGCGCGCCCGCGCGCCCAGCGCGGCCAGTTCCACCAGCACCGTTGCCGCGACCACCTCGGCGCCCACCCGCTGCGCCAGCGCCAGCGCCGCCAGCAGGGTGCCGCCGGTGGCCAGCACGTCGTCGACCAGCAGCACGCGCATGCCCGGCTGCAGCGCGTCGGCATGGATCTCGATGCGGTCGCGGCCGTACTCCAGGCCGTAGTCCTGGGCCAGGGTCTGCGCCGGCAGCTTGCCGGGCTTGCGCACCGGTACGAACCCCACGCGCAGTTCGTGCGCCAGCGGCGCGCCGAGGATGAAGCCGCGCGCCTCGATGCCCAGCACCACGTCCAGCGGGGTGCCGCGCCAGGGCTGGGCCAGCGCATCCAGGGCGGAGGCGAAATCCGGCCCGTCGGCCAGCAGCGGAGTGATGTCCTTGAACAGGATGCCGGGCTTGGGGAAGTCCGGCACGTCGCGGATTCGGGTGGCCCAGGACAGGGGTTCGGCAACGGCGTCGGTCATGGTCGCGCGTCCCGGCGGGCCGGGACGATCCAGTAAGGGCGTGACATCCTACCCGCTGTGCGCCGCCGTTGCCGCATCCGCCGGGTTGCGCCGCAGCGCGCGCCGCACCAGCACGAAGAACAGCGGCACCAGCAGCACCGCCAGCGCGGTGCCGGTGACCATGCCGCCGATCACGCACACGCCGATCTCGCGGCGGCTGGAGGCGCCGGCGCCGGTGGACAGCGCCAGCGGCAGCACGCCGGCGACGAACGCCAGCGAGGTCATCACGATCGGCCGCAGGCGCAGCCGCGCGCCTTCCAGCGTCGCCTCGAGCAACGGCATGCCCGCGCGCTGCCGCGCTTCGGCGAACTCGACGATCAGGATCGCGTTCTTCGCCGACAGGCCGATCGTGGTCAGCAGGCCCACCTGGAAATAGATGTCGTTGACGAACCCGGCCAGCGTGGTCACCAGCACCGTGCCGACCACGCCCAGCGGAATCACCAGCAGCACCGCCACCGGGATCGACCAGCTCTCGTACAGTGCCGCCAGGCACAGGAAAATGAACAGGATCGAGGCGGTGTACAGCCACAGCGTCTGGTTGCTGGACAGCTGCTCCTGGTAGGACAGCCCGCTCCACTGCAGATCGAAGCCCTGCTGCTTGGCCACCAGCGCCTGCATCCGCTGCATCGCCTCGCCGGAACTGCTGCCGGCCGCCGCACCGCCCTGGATCTGCGCCGCCGGCAAGCCGTTGAAGCGCTGCTGCAGTTGCGGGCCGCGGGTCCAGTGGGTGCTGGCGAAGCTGGCGAACGGCGCCATCTGCCCGCCGCTGCCGCGCACGTACCACTGCGCGATGTCCTCCGGCAGCGCGCGGTACGGCGCATCGCCCTGCACGTACACGCGCTTGACCCGGCCGCGGTCGATGAAGTCGTTGACGTAGCTGCCGCCCCAGGCGGTGGCCAGGGTGGCGTTGATGTCGCTCTGCGCCAGGCCCAGCGCGCTGGCCTGGGCGTGGTCGATGTCCACCTGCAGCTGCGCCTTGTCGCCCAGGCCGTTGAGCCGCACCGCGGTCAGCTGCGGATCGTCGCCGGCGTCCTTGAGCACCTGCTGCTGCGCCTTCAGCAACGCCGCGCGGCCGGCGCCGTCGCTGTCGCGGATCCACAGCTCGAAGCCGCTGGACTGGCCCAGGCCGCGCACCGCCGGCGGCGACAGCACGCTGATCTTGGCGTCGCCGACGTTGCGGAAATGCGCGTTGGCGCGGTCGATGATGGCCTGCGCGGTATTGTCGCGATTGCGCTCCCCCCACGGCCTGAGCGCCACGAAGGCCTGGCCGGCGTTCTGCCCGGTGCCGGCGTTGTTGCGGCCCACCACCATGAAGATCGCGGTGAGATTGGCCTTCTCGTGGGTCATGAAGTAGTCGCTGATGCGATCGCCCAGCGCCTGGGTCTTGGCCAGCGGCGTGCCTTCCGGGGTGGTGAACTGGATCTGCACCTGGCCCTGGTCCTCCACCGGCAGGAAGCCGGTGGGCATGCGCATGTACAGCACGACCATCGCCAGCACCACCAGCGCATACAGCGCCAGCCAGCGCCGCGGCCGCTGCAGCACGGTGCCGAGGCGCCGCTGGTAGGCCTGCTGGCCGCGCTCGACGCTGCGGTTGAACCACCGGAAGAAGCGACCGAGCTTGCGTTCCTGCTCCACCGGCTTGAGCAGGGTCGCGCACAGCGCCGGGGTCAGGGTCAGCGCGACCAGCGCCGACAGCGCCATCGCCGAGGCGATGGTGATGGAGAACTGCCGGTAGATGATGCCGGTGGAGCCGCCGAAGAACGCCATCGGCAGGAACACCGCGCCCAGCACCACGGTGATGCCGACCAGCGCGCCGGTGATCTCGCCCATCGAGCGCTCGGTGGCCTCGCGCGGCGGCAGGTGCTCCTCGTGCATGATCCGCTCGACGTTCTCCACCACCACGATGGCGTCGTCGACCAGCAGACCGATCGCCAGCACCATCGCGAACAGGGTCAGCGTGTTGATGGTGAAGCCGGCCGCGGCGAGGATGCCGAAGGTGCCCAGCAGCACCACCGGCACGGTGATCGCCGGGATCAGCGTGGCGCGGGCGTTCTGCAGGAACAGGAACATCACCACCACCACCAGCACGATGGCCTCGGCCAGGGTGTGCACCACGTTCTCGATCGAGATCCGCACGAACGGCGTGCTGTCGCGCGGATAGGCCACGTCCAGGCCCGGCGGGAAGGTCGGCTTGAGCCGTTCGATGGTGGCGTGGATCGCGTCGGAGGTGGCGATCGCATTGGCGCCGGCCGACAGCGTCACCGAGAACCCGGACGCCGGGTGGCCGTTGAGGGTGGCGTTGTTCTGGTAGTTCTCCGCGCCGATCTCCACCCGCGCCACATCGCCCAGGCGCACGCTGGAGCCGTCCGCGCGCGTGGCCAGGATGATCTGGCGGAACTGCTCGGGCGTCTGCAGCCGCGACTGCGCGGTCACCGTGGCGTTGAGTTCCTGCTCGGCGCCAGTAGGTAGCGCGCCGAGTTCGCCAGCGGTCACCTGGGTGTTCTGCGCCAGGATCGCGCTGCGCACGTCGCCGGGCATCAGTTGGTAGGCATTGAGCTTGTGCGGGTCCAGCCACACCCGCATCGCGTACTGCGCGCCGAACACGTTGATCTCGCCGACGCCGTTGATGCGGCTGATCGGGTCCTGCAGGGTGCTGACCAGGTAGTCGGAGATGTCGACGTTGTCCATGCGGTCGGTGCGGTCGTACAGCGCCACCGCCATCAGGCTGTCGCCCTGCGACTTGGCCACGGTCACGCCCTGCTGCTGCACTTCCTGCGGCAGGCGGTTGAGCGCCTGGTTGACCGCGTTCTGCACCTGCACCTGGGCGATGTCGGGATTGGCCGCCTGGTCGAAGGTGATGCTGATCCGCGCCTGCCCGGACGAGGAACTGGTCGAGGAGAAGTACAACAGGTGGTCGATGCCCTTGATCTGCTGTTCGATCACCTGGGTGACGCTGTCCTCCACCGTCTGCGCCGAGGCGCCGTTGTAGGTGGCGGTGACATTCACCGACGGCGGGGCGATGTCCGGGTACTGCTCGATCGGCAGGGTGAACACGGCGATGGCGCCGGCGGCCATGATGCAGATCGCCAGGACCCAGGCGAAGATCGGGCGGTGGATGAAGAAACGCGGCAGCATGCCGGCTCAGCCCTGGCCGGCGGCAGGGGCGGCCGTGACGGCGGCCTTCACCGTCACCTTGGCGCCGTCGCTGAGGCCCTGCCGGCCCGCCACCACCACCCGCTCGCCGGGCTTGAGGCCATCGCCGACCAGCCAGCGGTTACCGACCGCGCGCAGCGTGGTGAACTCGCGCTGGCGCACCACGTTGTCGGCGCCCACCACCCAGGCCACCGCCTCGCCGCGCGGCGTGCGGTCCACCGCCGCCTGCGGCACCAGCAAGGCCTGCTGGCGCACGCCCTGCCCGACCAGCGCACGCACGTACATGCCCGGCAGCAGTTGCGCGTCGGGATTGGGGAAGCGCGCGCGCAGGGTGACCGCGCCGGTGGTTTCCTCCACGTCGAGGTCGGCGAATTCCAGCGTGCCCGGCAGCGGGTATTCGGTGCCGTCGGACAGGGTCAGCCGCACCTGCGTGCTGGCCGGCTGCACGCCGCCGGCGGCGATCGCCCGGCGCAGCGCCAGGAACTGGTTGCCGGACTGGGTGATGTCCACGTTCATCGGATCCAGCCGCTGGATCTTGGCGATGGCGTCGGTCTGGTTGGCGGTGACCAGCGCGCCGGGCGTCACCCGCGCGCGGCCGATGCGCCCGCCGATCGGCGCCAGCACGGTGGCGAAGCGCAGCTGCGTGCGCGCGGTGTCCAGCGCCGCGCGTTGCGCGTCGCGGCTGGCCAGCGCCTGCTTGTAGGCGGCCTGCGCATCGTCCACGTCCTGTTGCGCGGCCAATTGGGTCTTGCCCAGGGTGCGATAGCGCTCGGCGCGCAGCGTGGCGGCGGCCAGCGTGGCCTCGGCGGTGGCCAGGTTGGCCTGGGCCTGGTTCGCGGCGGCTTGGTACAGGGTCGGCTCGATCTGGAACAGCGGCTGCCCGGCCCGCACCGTGGCGCCCTCCTCGAACAGCCGCTGGCGCAGGATGCCGCTGACCTGCGGCCGCACCTCCGATTCCTCCGAGGCCACGGTGCGCCCGGCCAGCTCCACGCTCAACGGCACGCTCTGCGGCTGCAGGGTCACCACCTCCACCATCTTCGCCGCCGGCGCCGCTGCCTGGCCCCCGCCCTTGCAGCCGGCGAACGCGAGCACGACGACGGACAGCAGCAACGGCAGCGCGCGGCGGCGCTGGACGAAAGGCGCGGGCATGCGCTTGATCCTGGGGACGACGAGGGGGATCATTTAATTTACTTAAAGACAAAAAAACAATCATGAAGGGAAGCAAACCCCTTGCCCGCCAGGAGGCACAGGCAGTGGCCACGGCGCCGGGGGCAGCGGCATCGGGCGCGCCCACCCGCCCGCGCGGACGGCCGGCGCTGGCGCGACAGCGCCTGCTGGCGGCGGCGCGCATGCTGCTGCTGGAGCACGGGCTGGAGGTGTCGCTGGAACAGATCGCCAGCCGGGCCGGGCTGACCCGGCAGAGCCTGTACAACCATTTCGCCAGCAAGGCCGAGCTGCTGATGCAGGTGTTCGAGGCCTTGAGCGAGGAACTGCAGACCCGCCTGGAGAACATCGGCAGCGCCACCGCGCAGGACCTGCCTGCGACCCTGCGGCAGATCGCGGTGACCGTGCCCGCGCACCTGTACGCGCCCAACGCCTTGCGCCTGCATCGCCTGCTGGTGCAGGCCAGCGCGCAGATGCCGGACCTGCTGCAGTCGCTGCACCGGCGCCGCGCCGGCCGCCTGCGCGAGCGCCTGAGCGCCTTGCTGCAGACCCTGCACGCGCGTGGCGACGTGCAGGTCGGCACGCCCTTCCTCGCCGCCACCGCGTTCATCGGCGCCACCTTCGGCTACGCCTATCCCGGTGCGATGCTCAACGGGCAGGCGCCGGACGCGGCCGCGCAGCAGGCGCTGGCGGAAGAAGTGGTGGCGACCTTCCTGGCCGCCTGGCGCTACCGCGGCGCGATGCCGTCCTGAGCGCACGCGCCGGCCCCGCTCAGGAACTGCACGACAGCATCGAACAGCCGGCCCGGCTCCGCGCCCAGTCCGGGCGTTTGGCCGCGAAGGCCTCGCGCCCGGGCTGCTCGTCGTAGGGATGGCGCATCACCTCCAGCAACTCGTCGATGCCGCCGGTGTCGCCCTGCTCGGCCCGGTCGATCGCCTGCTGCGCCAGGTAGTTGCGCAGCACGTAGCGCGGGTTGGCCGCGCGCATCTTCTCCACGCGCGCGGCAGCGGGCAACGGATCCTGCCGCAGGCGCTGCGCATAGCGCGCCAGCCAGGCCTCGAACGCCGGCGCCCGCGCCGCCAGCCTGGCGGGGTCGTAGAACGCCTCGGCCAGCGCCGCCAGCGCCTGCGCCGGCGTCCACGCCTGCCGCGGCAGCGCGCTCAGCCCGCGGAACCACAGGGTCATGTCGACTTCGCCCTGCTGCAGCAGGTCCAGCAACGCGTCCATCAACGCCACATCGGAGTCGCCGCAGGTCTCCAGGCCGAGCTTGGCGGCGATGCTGGCGCGCTCGGCCTGCGCGTATTCGGTGCGGAACCGCTCCAGCCCATCGTGCAGCGGTGCCACGTCGCCGAACAGCGGCGCCAGCGCCTGGGCCAGCCGCCCCAGGTTCCAGTACGCGACCTGCGGCTGGGTGCCGAAGCGGTAGCGTCGCCCCTGCGCGTCGGTGGCGTTCGGAGTCCAGTCCGGGTCGTAGTCGTCGACCCAGCCGTACGGGCCGTAGTCGATGGTCAGCCCCAGGATCGACATGTTGTCGGTGTTCATCACCCCGTGCACGAAGCCGACCCGCATCCAGTGCGCCACCATGCGCGCGGTACGCGCGCAGATCTCGGCGAACCAGGCCGCATCGCGCGCGCCGCCGGCGCCCTGCAGTTCCGGGAAATCGCGCGCGATCACCAGGTCGGCCAGGCGCCGCAGCAGCGCCGTGTCGCCGCGCGCGGCCGGCAGCTCGAAACTGCCGAAGCGCACGAACGACGGCGCCACCCGGCACACCACCGCGCCCGGTTCGGCGCGCGGATGACCGTCGTAGAACATGTCGCGCACCACCGTCTCGCCGGTGCCGACCAGGCTCAGCGCGCGCGTGGTCGGCACACCCAGGTGATGCATGGCCTCGCTGCACAGGAACTCGCGGATCGAGGAGCGCAGCACCGCGCGGCCATCGGCGCCGCGCGAGTACGGCGTGGGCCCGGCACCCTTGAGCTGCAACTCCCAGCGCCGTCCACCCGCGCCCAGGGCCTCGCCCAGGGAGATCGCGCGGCCGTCGCCGAGCTGCCCGGCCCAATGCCCGAACTGGTGGCCGCCGTAGTTGGCCGCGTAAGGCTGCATGCCCGGATAGCGTGCATTGCCGGCGAACACCGCGGCGAACTGCGGCGCCCGCACGTCCTGCTCGGACAGCCCGAGCAAGGCCGCCACCTCCGGCGAATACGCCAGCAGGCGCGGCGCCGCCACCGGCGTCGGCTCGACCGGCGACCACAACGCCCCCAGCACCTCGCGGCGCCGCGGACCGGTTTCGGGGTCGCCGGGCAGTTCGGCGACGAAGCGATTGTCGAAACGCAAGGCAGACATGGGCAACAGCGTAGAAGTCGTAGCCCGCATTGGAAAGGCCGCAGGGTGAGCATACGGTGCACGCCCGGTGCCGCTCGGGCCGGCAAAGCCCCTCTCGCCCCGGGAGAAGGGTTGGGGTGCGGGTCCGACTGCCGCAACGTCGCAGCGCCCATGCAAGAAGCCCGCGCCCCAGCAAATCCCCAATCCCGGATCCCCAATCCCCGCCCCACCTCCACTCGCCGCCGACACCGGCATCCGGCATGCTCCGCGCTCCTCTCAGGGATCGCCCATGTCCGACCGTCCGTTTCCGCCACGCTGGCCCCGCAACGTCCTGATCGCCGTGTCCTCGCTGCTGGTCTCGGCCTGCAGCAGCCTGTTCTTCGGCGGCCTCAACGCCAGTTCCTCGCGCAACGGCCTCAGCGAGCAGCGCGGCATCGTCTACGACGCCGCGCATGGCCTGGCGCTGGACGTGTACCGCCCGGCCGGGGTGCAGCACGCGCCGGTGGTGGTGTTCTTCCACGGCGGCACCTGGAAGACCGGCAACCGCCAGAACTACCGCTGGGCCGGCGAAGCGCTGGCGCGGCACGGCGTGGTCGCGATCGTGCCGGACTACCGCAAGTACCCGCAGGTGACCCTGGACGGCTTCATGCGCGACGCCGCCGCCGCGGTCGCCTGGAGCCAGCGCCATGCCGCCGACTACGGCGGCGACCCGCAACGGCTGGTGCTGATGGGCCACTCCGCCGGCGCGCACATCGCCGCGCTGCTGGCCACCGACGGCCACTGGCTGCAGGCACAGGGCCTGTCGCCACGGCAGTTGTGCGGCCTGGTCGGCCTGGCCGGCCCCTACGATTTCCTGCCGCTGACCGACCCGGACCTGATCGGCATGTTCGGCCAGGACCCGGCGCAGCAAAAGCGTTCGCAGCCGGTGACGTTCGTCGACGGCGACGAGCCGCCGGCGCTGCTGCTGCACGGCGACGCCGACACGGTGGTGGCACCGCACAACAGCCAGTCGCTGCAGGCCGCGCTGCAGCGCGCCGGGGTGCCGGCGACACTGAAGACCTATCCCGGCGTCGGCCACATGCGCCTGGTGCTGGCGCTGCGCAAGGACGACCCGGCACTGCCGGTCATGGCCGACAGCATCGCCTTCGTGCGCGCCTGCCCGGCGCGTCCGGCCGCTCGCTGAGCGTGCGGGAGGCGCGGCCGGGGCGAAGCGGGCTCAGCCGTCCGCACCGCCGAGCAGTTCGAACGGGCCGCCCTGCTGCAACGCGCGTTGGTAGGCGGGGCGCTGTTCGATCCGCTGCACGAACCCGGCCAGGTGCGGATGCGCCTGCAGGCCGATGCGCGCCGCCGCGGCCTGCACCGGGAAGCTCATCTGCACGTCCGCGGCGGTGAAGCGGTCGCCGGCGAACCAGCCGGTGGCCGCCAGCTCGCGCTCCATCCAGTCCAGGTGCAGGCGCAGCTGTGGCCCGACGAAGCCGCGCATCGCCTTGTCGACAATGGCCTTGGCGATCGGCCGGGCGAAGAACGGCATCTTCGCCGAGCGGATCCGCCCGAACACCAGGCTCATCAGCAGCGGCGGCATCGCCGAGCCTTCCGCGTAGTGCATCCAGTAGCGGTAGCGCAGGCGCTCGGGCGAATCCAGCGGCTGCGGCGCCGGCGACAGGGTGCAGCCGGTGTCGTAGCGGTCCACCAGATAGTCGAGGATCGCCCCGGACTCGGCCAGCACGTGGCCGTCGTCCACCAGCACCGGCGACTTGCCCAGCGGGTGGATCGCGCGCAGTTCCGGCGGTGCCAGCATGGTCTTGGGGTCGCGCTGGTACTTGATCACCTGGTACGGCAGCGCCAGTTCCTCCAGCAACCACAGCACGCGCTGCGACCTGGACTGGTTGAGGTGATGCACGGTGATCATGGCGACGGCTCCGGAGCTCGGGGGCCGCCATGGTAGCCGGATGCAGGGGTGAACCCGCGCATGCACGGACAGCGCCGCTGCGCCTGCGACATGACCGCGGCAGCGCCCCAACCGGCGCGAACGATGTCCGGGAAAAACGATCGTCCAAACAAAAACGCCGGAAGCTTGCGCTTCCGGCGTCTGGCTACCTTGCGGTGGCGGGCGTCCTTAGACGGCCTGCACCTGGTCAGCCTGCATACCCTTCTGGCCCTGCACGGCGACGAAGGTCACTTTCTGGCCTTCCTGCAGCGACTTGAAGCCGGTGCCCTGGATCGCACGGAAGTGCACGAACAGGTCCGGGCCGCTTTCCGGGGTGATGAAGCCGAAGCCCTTGGCATCATTGAACCACTTCACGATACCGTTCTGACGGTCAGACATTTGCTAACTCCTGAAACATTGAATTGAAGAAATCGCAGCCATCGGAGATCGAGGCCGAGACTGAGTTGCAGGCGTTAGTAAAGCGAGCGGAACGATGAAGCGGATCGCGAGATCTACTGCACCAAGCCACGATTCACGGTGACTCTAGCAAACACAGTGGGGCCACCATACGCGGGTCGCGCTCAAAAAGCGACATGTTTGTGTAGACAAACCGGGACTCACCACAAAGAAGCTGAACCTCACCCTAAAGTTAGTGCCAGCGCGGCCGATCCCCGTGCCGATTCGCGGAAACTGCGCAAATCCGCCGCCCTCCCCGGCAACGCCGACTGACCCCGCGGTCACGCCGGAGGCGCCCGTCTCGGCCCACCGCACCCATCGCCCTCCTCCCGGAAACGCCGGACCGGCCACCGATCCTCGACTCCCGGGCAGGTCCAGGACCGCCTGCGCCGCCGCACGCCGTATCCTATGCGCCCTTCGATCCCGGTAGCCGCATGGCCCTCACCGCCACCCTCCGCAAGGCGGAGCTGCAGATTTCCGACATGGACCGCGGCTACTACGCCGCGCATTCCCTGACCCTGGCGCAACACCCGTCCGAGACCGACCAGCGGCTGATGGCGCGCCTGCTGACCTTCGCCCTGTACGCCGACGAGCGCCTGCTGTTCGGCAAGGGCCTGAGCAGCGACGACGAGCCCGACCTGTGGCGAATGGACTACACCGGCGCGATCGAACAATGGATCGAGGTCGGCCAACCCGACGAATCGCGGGTGCGCAAGGCCTGCGGCCGGGCGCGCTCGGTGGTGGTGGCCAACTACGGCGGCCGCGCCGCGGACATCTGGTGGGAGAAGAACGCCTCGGCGCTGGGCAAGCTCAAGCCGGTGCAGGTGATCGACCTGCCGGCCGATGCGGTCGCCGCGGCGGCCGAGCTGATCCAGCGCAGCATGCGCTTCGACGTGATGATCCAGGATGGCGAGGTGCAGTGGCTGGGCGACGCCGGCAGCGTCACGTTCACCCCGACGGTGCGCAAAGCCGCGGCATGAGCGCCGGGACCGCCCCCATCCGCAGCGACGTCGTGGTGATCGGCGCCGGCGCCGCCGGGCTGATGTGCGCGATCGCCGCCGGCCAGCGCGGCCGCCGGGTGCGGGTCATCGACCATGCCAACAAGGTCGGCAAGAAGATCCTGATGTCCGGCGGCGGCCGCTGCAACTTCACCAACACCGGCACCGGGCCGGGCAACTTCCTGTCGGCCAACCCGCACTTCTGCAAGTCGGCGCTGGCCCGCTACCGCCCCGCCGACTTCATCGACCTGGTCGAACGCCACGGCATCGCCTATCACGAGAAGGAGCTGGGGCAGTTGTTCTGCGATATCTCCTCCAAGCAGATCGTGCGCATGCTGGTGGACGAATGCGCCGCGGCGGCGGTGACGGTGCGCACCGGCTGCAGCGTGCGCGCGGTGGAACGCGGCAGCGAAGGCTTCCGCCTGGACACCGACGACGGCCCGGTGCATGCGGCCTCGCTGGTGGTGGCCACCGGCGGCCTGTCCATCCCCAGCCTCGGCGCCAGCGGGTTCGGCTACGACCTGGCGCGGCAGTTCGGCCATGCGGTGCTGCCGACCCGCGCCGGCCTGGTGCCGCTGACCCTGAGCGGCAAGCACCAGGAGCGCCTGCAGGACCTGTCCGGGCTGGCGCTGCCGGTGGAGGCCCGCTGCAACGGCGCGCGCTTCCGCAACTTCATGCTGATCACCCACCGCGGGGTCAGCGGCCCGGCGATCCTGCAGATCTCCTCATATTGGCAACCGGGCGACGACCTGCGCCTGGACCTGCTGCCGGGGCAGGACGCGGCGGCCTGGCTGCGCGACCAGAAGCGCCTGCGCGGCGCCGCCGAGCTGCGCACGGTGTTGGGCGAGGCGCTGCCGCGCCGCTTCGCGCAGCGGCTGTGCGAGGTGTGGCTGCCGGACAAGCCGGTGCGCCAGCTGGACGAGCCGCAGCTGCGCGCCGCCGCCGAGCTGCTCGGCGCCTGGCCGCTGGTCGCCAGCGGCACCGAGGGCTACCGCACCGCCGAAGTCACCCTGGGCGGCGTGGACACCGACCAGGTGTCGTCCTCGACCATGGAATCGCGGCGCGTGCCCGGCCTGTACTTCGTCGGCGAAGTGCTCGACGTCACCGGCTGGCTGGGCGGCTACAACTTCCAGTGGGCCTGGGCCTCGGGCCATGCTGCTGGGCTGGCGGCCTAGTGGCCGGGAATGGGGAATGGGGAATGGGGATTTGACACAGCGCGCGTTGCTTGCGTGCGTCTCGGCCTTCCCCGGGAACATTCCCGCTCTTGCGATTCCCCATTCCCGATTCCCCATTCCCATTCCGACATGGACGCGACAGCAGGCATCGTGTATTAAACCCCGTCCCCGGGAGGCTTCATGCAGACAGGCAAAGACATCACCCTCCGCCTGATGATCGTCGACGACAGCGGCGAAGACGCCGAGGCGATCGTCAGCAGCCTGCGCAACAGCGGTATCGCCGTGCGTCCGTCGCGGCCGCAGCACGCCGAGGAGCTGGCGGCCATGCTGGCTTCGCAACCGATCGACCTGGTCCTCAGCGCGCAGGCCCAGTCGATCCCGCTGGCGCAGGTGCTGCAGCGGGTGGCGGCCAGCGGCAAGGACATCCCGGTGATCGTGCTGGCCGAACGCATCGAGGAGCAGGAATGGCTCGAGGCGATGGCCGGCGGCGCGCGCGCGATCGCGCTGCGGCGGCGCCCCGAGCACCTGCTGGCGGTGGTGCGCACCACCTGGGCCGACCTGCAGGCGCGGCGCGGCCTGCGTCGGATCGAAGCGCAGATGCGCGAGACCGAGCGCCGCTGCGACGCGCTGATCGCCTCCTCGCGCGACCCGATCGCCTACATCCACGAAGGCATGCATATCCGTGCCAACGACGCCTACCTGGAGATGTTCGGGTTCGACTCGTTCGACGACGTCGAGGGCGTGTCGCTGCTGGACATGGTCGCCCCGCAGCACGTGGAAGGCTTCAAGCAGTTGCTGAAGTCGCTGGGCAAGGGCGAGCCGCCGCCGGCGCAGTACCAGGTGGACGCGCGCACCCTGGAAGGCGAGAGCTTCCCGGCGACGATGGAGTTCGCCACCGCCAGCTACGAGGGCGAAGCCTGCGTGCAGGTGGTGTTCCGCCGCCGCGAGGAATTCGACCCGGAGCTGGCGCGCGAGGTCGAGGACCTGCGCCAACGCGACCAGGTCACCGGCCTGCTCAACCGCCCGACCTTCATGCTGGCGCTGGAGACCGCCGTGGCCCACGTCGGCCGCGGCGAGGGCCAGTACGGCTTCCTGCTGGTCGAGCCGGACCACTACGCGCGGCTGCTGGCCGACATCGGCCTGGACTCGGCCGACGCGCTGGTCGCGGCGCTGGCCCAGCACCTGGCCGCGGCCATCGACGGCGACGTGCAGGCGGCACGCTTCGGCGAACACAACTTCGCGCTGCTGCTGGAAGGCGACTACGCGCGCACCGCGGCGCTGGCCGAACGCCTGCTGCAGGCCTACGCCAGCCAGGTGTTCAGCGTCGGCGAACGCTCGGCCACGGTCACCGTCAGCATCGGCGGCGTGCAGATCGGCGAGAAGATCGCCAGCGTCGGCCAGGTCCTGGCCCGCGCCAGCGAGAACGTGCAGACGACCGTGGAACTGGGCGGCAACGCCTGCAAGATCTTCGACCCGGGCGCGGCCGACCGGCTCGAGGAGGAGCGCGTGCAGCGCTGGGTCCAGCACCTGCGCGAGGCCCTGGCCGGCGACGGCTTCCTGCTGCACTACCAGCCGGTGCTGAACATGCAGGGCGAACCACACGAGCTGTACGAGGCCTACCTGCGCCTGGAGCGCAACGACGAACTGATCGGCCCGTCGACCTTCCTCGGCATCGCCGCCGAGCACGGCCTGACCGCCGAGATCGACCGCTGGGTGGTCGCCCGTGCGATCGCGGTGATCGGCGAGCGCCAGCGCGCCGGCCATGCCACCAGCCTGATGGTCAAGGTCAGCCCGGAGGCCTTCGCCGACAGCCAGATGGTCGACCTGATCCGGCGCGAACTGGCGGCGCATGGCGTGCCCGGCGAGCGCCTGTGGCTGCAGACGCCGGAGGCCAAGGTGTTCACCCACCTGCGCAATGCGCAGCAGTTCCTCGCCGACGCCACCGCGCTGGGCTGCAAGGTCGGCCTGGAACAGTTCGGCTCGGGCCTGGACTCGTTCCAGCTGCTGGCGCACTTCCAGCCTGCGTTCCTGAAGCTGGACCGGGGCTTCACCCAAGATCTGACCCAGACCCGCGAACACCAGGACAAGATCCGCGAGATCACCGCACGCGCGCAATCGGCCGGCATCCGCACCATCGCCGAGTTCGTCTCCGACGCGACCTCGATGAGCCTGCTGTTCAGCGCCGGCGTCGATTACGTGCAGGGCGAGTTCGTCGGCCTGGCGACGCCGGCGATGACGTTCGATTTTGCCTGAGGGGCCGGGATTCGGGAGTGGGAGTGGGGAATGGCAAAAAGCGCCGGCCGGCGCAGCCTGCGCTGCGCCGGCCGGCGTCTCGCTCCCGCGCTGGCTCAGCTGACCGTCGCGTTGACCTGCGCGGCGCGCAGGGTGGCGATGCGCTCGGCCAGCGGCGGGTGGCTCATGAACAGCTTGCGCAGGCCCTGGCCCAGGCCGCCGGCGATGCCGAAGGCCTGCACCTGCGCCGGCAGCGTGCTCTGTCCGTGGTTGAGTTCCAACCGCTGCAGCGCCGCGATCATCTTGCCGCGACCGGCCAGGCTGGCGCCGCCGGCGTCGGCGCGGAACTCGCGGTAGCGCGAGAACCACATGGCGATCATCGTCGCGAACAGGCCGAACACCAGTTCCAGCACCATCACGATCGCGTAGTAGGCCAGGCCGCGACGGCCGTCGCGGTTGCCCGACAGGTAACTGTCCACCACGCCGCCGACCACCCGCGCCAGCACGATCACGAAGGTGTTGAGCACGCCCTGCAGCAGCGCCATGGTCACCATGTCGCCGTTGGCGATGTGGCTGATCTCGTGGCCCAGCACCGCCTCGGCCTCGTCCTCGGTCATGTTCTGCAGCAGGCCGGTGGAGACCGCGACCAGCGCGTTGTTGCGGTTGGCGCCGGTGGCGAAGGCGTTGATCTCCGGGCCGTCGTACACGGCGACCTCGGGCATGCCGATGCCGGCGGCCTGCGCCTGGCGCTGCACGGTCTGCAGCAGCCAGCGCTCGGTATGGTTGCGCGGCTCGGTGATCACCTGCGCGCCGGTGGCGCGCTTGGCCATGAACTTGGACAGCAGCAGCGAGACCAGCGAGCCGCCGAAGCCGAAGATCGCAGCCATCACCAGCAGACCGCCCATCTGGTTCGGATTGACCCCGAACACCGACATGACAATGCCGGCCAGCACCAGCACCGCCAGGTTGGTGATGAGGAACAGGACGATGCGATTGAACATGTGAGCGTGGGCTCCGCACGAAGAATGATGGAGGGATTGGCTCGAATCTGCGGTGTCGGCCGCTTGAATTCAAGCGCGTACCTGACCGAGGATTCAGCTTGTCCATGTCCCCGCCTCTCTACCTCGGCCGTTTCGCGCCCTCGCCCACCGGCCCGCTGCACCTGGGTTCGCTGCTCGCCGCCTTCGGTAGCTGGCTGCTCGCGCGCCACGCCGGTGGCGAGTGGCTGCTGCGCATCGAGGACGTGGACCGCCCGCGCAGCGTGCCCGGCGCCGCCGAGCGGCAGTTGGCCAGCCTGCGCGCCTGCGGCCTGGAGGCCGACGGCCCGGTGCTGCGGCAGAGCGAGCGCGCCCCGGTCTACCGCGACGCGGCGCACCGGCTGCTGCAGGCCGGCCTCGCCTTCCCCTGCCATTGCAGCCGCAGTGCGCTGGCGGCGCAGGGCGGCGTGCACCATGCCTGCGTCGCCACCGCGCCGCGTGCGCAGCCGGCCATCCGCCTGCGCGTGCCGCCCGGCACGGCCAGCGTGATCGCCTTCGACGACGGCCTGCGCGGGCGGCTGAGCCAGGACGTCCACGCCGAGGTCGGCGATGTGGTGCTGCTGCGCGCCGACGGCTGCTGGGCCTACCAGCTGGCGGTGGTGGTCGACGATGCCGCGCAAGGCGTCACCGACGTGGTGCGCGGCGCCGACCTGCTGGATTCCACGCCGCGGCAGATCCTGCTGCAGCGCGCGCTGGGCCTGCCGACGCCGCGCTACCTGCACCTGCCGCTGCTGCTGGGCGCCGACGGCCGCAAACTGTCCAAGTCGCATGCGGCGCTGCCGCTGGACGATGCCGACCCGCTGCCGGCGCTGCGCCTGGCCTGGGCGACGCTGGGCCAGCCGCCCGCGGCGTTGGCCGGGGCCGGTTCGGTGC
This sequence comes from Xanthomonas sacchari, assembly GCF_024266585.1. Classification (NCBI taxonomy): domain Bacteria; kingdom Pseudomonadati; phylum Pseudomonadota; class Gammaproteobacteria; order Lysobacterales; family Lysobacteraceae; genus Xanthomonas; species Xanthomonas sacchari. The sequence continues at coordinate 2,268,039 of NZ_CP100647.1, read as the reverse complement.
CCGCACTGCTGGCCGCCGCGCTGCGCGCCTTCGACCCGTCGCGGCTGTCCATGCAGGACCGCGGCGTGGACGATGCGGCGCAGGTCGCGGCCGCTATCCCCAGCGACACCCAGGCTGACTAGAATCGGACCCTTGGCCGCGCCGCGGCCCCCCCCCCCCTTTCCTTATCTTTATCCGGAGCAACATCCATGACATCACGCGTTGCGCTGGTCACCGGCGGCACCGGCGGCATCGGAACCGCGATCTGCGAGCGGCTGGCCGCCCAGGGCCACCGCGTGGCCAGCAACTACCGCGACGAGGCCAAGGCCCTGGCCTGGCAGCAGCGCATGCGCGAGCGCGGCCATGACGTCGCCATCGTCCCCGGCGACGTCGCCTCGCCCGAGTACGCGCAGGCCCTGGTCCGCGAGGTCGAACGCCAGCTCGGCCCGGTCGAGATCCTGGTCAACAACGCCGGCATCACCCGCGACACCACCTTCCACAAGATGACCGCCGAGCAGTGGCACGAGGTCATCAACACCAACCTCAACTCGGTGTTCAACGTCACCCGCCCGGTGATCGAAGGCATGCGCCAGCAGCGCTGGGGCCGGGTCATCCAGATCAGCTCGATCAACGGCCTCAAGGGCCAGTACGGCCAGGCCAACTACGCCGCGGCCAAGGCCGGCATGCACGGTTTCACCATTTCGCTGGCGCGCGAGAACGCCAGCTACGGCATCACCGTCAACACGGTCTCGCCCGGCTACGTCGCCACCGACATGGTGATGGCGGTGCCCGAGGAGGTCCGCGCCAAGATCGCTGCCGACATCCCCACCGGGCGCCTCGGCAAGCCGGAGGAGATCGCCTACGCCGTGGCGTTCCTGGTCGCCGAGGAAGCCGCATGGATCACCGGCTCGAACCTGGACATCAACGGCGGCCACCACATGGGCTGGTGAGCGGCTGAATCGGTCAGCCGGCGGCGCTGGGCGCGCGGTAACGCCGCCCGCGATCGGCCCATCAAGGCCCGTGCGGCGACCGGTGCCGGGCCGCGAATGCTGCGCAGCATAAATTTTTTGCTGCACCCCCCTGTTCAGGCGGCAACGGCGGTTGCAAGCCCTGCTGCGCTGCGCCATGCTGCGCGCCTACCGTCACAGAGCGACCGCTTCATGGCTGAGATCCGCATCATCAAGAAGTATCCCAATCGCCGCCTCTACGACACCGAGATCTCCAGTTACATCACCATCGAAGACGTCCGCCAGCTGATCATCGACGGCGAGGAATTCGAAGTCCGCGACGCCAAGACCGGCGAAGACCTCAGCCGTGCGGTGCTGCTGCAGATCATCGCCGACCAGGAACAGGACGGCGAACCGATGCTGTCCACCCAGTTGCTCAGCCAGATCATCCGCTTCTACGGCGACTCGCTGCAGGGCTTCATGGGCAACTACCTGGAGCGCAGCATGCAGGTGTTCCTCGACCAGCAGCAGCAGTTCCGCCAGCAGATGGGCAATCTGCTGGGGCAGACCCCGTGGACCATGATGAACCAGCTCACCGAGCGCAACCTGGAGCTGTGGCAGGAGTTCCAGCGCAACCTCGGCGCCGGCTTCGGCCGCCCGGCCGGCGGCGCGGGCAAGCCCGGCGAACCGCCGGCCGGCGCCACGCCGAAATCGCGTCCGCGCTGAGCCGCGCGACCGCGCAGGGTTCGGCGGGGCGCTTCGCGCCTTACCCTCACCCCAACCCCTCTCCCGATGGGAGAGGGGCTATGGCGTTTCCCTTCTCCCGCCGGGAGAAGGTACCCCGCAGGGGCGGATGAGGGTCGGGCGCAGCCGCGCAGACTTGCTTCGGCGGGAGCGCTTCGCGCCCTACCCTCACCCCAACCCCTCTCCCGGTGGGAGAGGGGCTATGGCTGTTCCCTTCTCCCGCCGGGAGAAGGTGCCCCGCAGGGGCGGATGAGGGTCGGGCGCAGCCGCGCAGACCTGCTCAGCGCGACCTTGCCGGCTTGCAGCTCGCGCAGATCCGCTCGACCTTGTAGCCGCGCGCGCGCAAGCCGTCGACCACGCCGTCGGGCCCCAGCAGATGCAGCGCGCCGACCACCACCAGGGTGTCGCCGCCGCCATCCTTCAGGCGCTGCTCCAGGCGCGGCAGCCAGGCCTGGTTGCGCTCCACGTCGATGCGCTGGTACAGCCGCGGGTAGTCGCGCTTCATCTGCGCGCCGATCTCCTGCCACAGCTGGCGCTCGTCGCCGCGGCGCCAGGCGTCGTGCAGGCGCAGGGTCTGCGCCGCACCCTGCTCGGCATCGTCCAGCGCCTCGGTCAGCATCTGCTTCTGCTCCACCGGGTCCATGCCGTCGAGCAGGTCGATCTGCGCCTGCGCCGTCTCCAGGCCTTCGGCGGTCTTGCCGTCCTGCAGGGCCAGGGTCATGAAGTGGCGGTCCAGCCCGGCATCGGCCTGCAGGCCCTGCGCCTTCATGTCGGCGATGCTGATGCTGAGGCCGACGAACCACGGCTCGAAACCGCTCATCTGCGCCAGCGGCAGGCCGTGCCCGGCGGCATAGCGGCGCAGCCGCTCCCAGGTCGCCGGGTCCAGGTCGTCCTGCAGCCGCTTGCCGTCATGGCGCTGTGCCGCCTGCAGCATCTGTGCGCCCAGCTGCGGCGCGTCCACGTCCTTGGGTGCCAGTTCGAACAGCAGCCGCGGCGAGGCCGCATAGGCCGCATCGACCTCGCGCGCCAGCGGATAGTCGTCGGCCTTGAGCATGTGGAACGAACCCAGCAGGTACAGCGCCCCGCGCGGGCCGCTGACCTTCCACAACAACGGCGTGGGCGGCGCCACGGTGGGCGCAGCGGCGGCGGGTGCGACAGGCGTCGCGGCCACCGGCGGCGGCGTGCGGGCCAGTGCCGGCAGCACCAGGCACAGCGACAGGCCCAGCAGCAGGCGGCGCAACGGGCGCGGGAACGGGGTCATCGGCTTCCTCGGTTCAATGGGCGGCGGCGTAGGCCTTCTCGCCGGCGTCCACCGCCAGGTCGAGGCGGTTTTCCGGCGGCGGCAGCGGACAGGTCGCGAACGGGGTGAACGCGCACGGCGGGTCGTAGGCGCGGTTGAAATCCAGCACCACGCTGCCGTCGGCGGCGGGCGCGTCCACGTCCAGGAAGCGTCCGGCCGGGTAGCTGCCGTGGCCGCTGGTGCGGTCGGCGAACACCACGAACAGCGGCTGGCCGGGTTCGCCGATGGCCTGCAGGCGGTAGCGCTTGCCGCCGCGCTCGAACTCCAGGGCACCGGGATTGGGCGATGGCGTGGTGACGCCGATGATGTCGACGATGGGCAGGGTGGTGCCGGGCGGATTGGGCACGAAGCGGCCGCGCACGCGCCAGGACTCGGCCAGCGGCCAGTACGGCACGCCGGTGAAGCCGCGCCGGGTCGGCGCATCGGCGTGCTTGACCCGCAAGGCGTAGCGACCGCCGCGCTCGATCAGGCTGAGCTTGCCCTTGCCGTCGTCGAAGTCGACGACCGTCGGCTGCGGGTCGTGGTCGCTGTACAGGCGGATGCGCCCCTGCACCGGCGCGCCGGCGACGCTCAGTCCGACGCCACGCTCCGGGGTCAGGTACACCTCGCGCTGCACCTGCGACACCAGCGCCATCCGCGCCGGCCCCACCGCCAGGCGGATGCCGCTGTCCGCGCCGCTGCCGATGTAGTGCTCCTTCAGTTCCAGCCAGTGCAGGCCGACCAGGCTGGTCCAGCCGTCCGGCGCCTGCAGCTCGCGCTGGCGCTGCGCGCGCCAGGCCTGTTCGTCGGCCACGAACCGCGCGTCCGGCGCTGTCGGCGCGGCCGGTGCCGGCGCCTGCTTGCCGCATCCCACCAAGGCGACAAGCGCCGCCAGCAGCGCCGTCGTCCAGATCCGCTTGTCCATCATCGTCCCCGCAAGAACCAACGATCGATTTCGCCCAGGGTGAACCGCGCCCAGGTCGGACGCCCATGATTGCACTGGCCGGAGCGCTCGGTGGCTTCCATGTCGCGCAGCAAGGCGTTCATTTCCGGCACGGTGAGGCGGCGATTGGCGCGTACCGCGCCGTGGCAGGCCATCGTCGACAGCAGCGCATCGCGGGCGCCGGCGACGCGGCCGCTGTGGCCGTGTTCGCGCAGGTCGGTGAGCACGTCGCGCAGCAAGGCCTCCGGCTCGGCCTGCGCCAGCAGCGCCGGGATGCTGCGCACGTGCAGCGACTGCGGCCCGCTGCGGGTGACCTCGAAGCCGAGCGCGGCCAGCGTCTCCGCCTCGCGTTCGGCGGTGTCGGCATCGCGTTCGCCGACCGCCAGGGTGATCGGCACCAGCAGCGGCTGCGCATGCAGGCCGATGCCGTCGTGCGCGGTCTTCAAGCGCTCGTAGCCGATGCGTTCGTGCGCGGCGTGCATGTCGACCACGATCAGGCCGTCGGCGTTCTCGGCCAGGATGTAGATGCCGTGCAACTGCGCGATGGCGTAGCCCAGCGGCGGCACGCCGCTGTCGGCGACGGTCGGCGGCAGGCCGCCTGCCGGATCCTGGGTCTGCCGGCCGGCGACGGTGCCCGCCTCCGCAGGCGCGGCATACAGCGCCGCGTACGCGGCCGGCGCTTCTTCCACGCGCAGGCCCAGCGGCGATTGCGCCGGGCGCCACTGCGCGCCGTACCCGTAGCCCTGCCCGCCGCCGCCCGCGCCGCTGCCGCCATTCGGCGCGCCTGCGGCCGCCCAGCCAGGAGCGCCCGCGGCCGCGGCAGGCGGCGCCGCGTCGGCGCCCAGCGCCCCGGGCAGGCTGCCGGCACGGGTCTGCGCCAAGGCATCCTGCAGCGTGCGATAGACGAAATCGTGGATCAGCCGCGCGTCGCGGAAGCGCACCTCGTGCTTGGCCGGATGCACGTTGACGTCCACCCGCGAGGGTTCCAGTTCCAGGAACAGCACATAGGCCGGCTGGCGGCCATGGAACAGCACGTCGCCATAGGCCATCTTCACCGCGTGGGCGACGCTGCGGTCGCGCACCGAGCGGCCGTTGACGTAGAGATACTGCTGGTCGGCGCTGGCGCGCGAGTAATGCGGCTGCGCGATCCAGCCATGCAGGCGCAGGCCGGCGCCGCTGTGGTCCACCCGTAGCGCCTGCCGCGCGAAGTCCTCGCCCAGGGTTTCGCCCAGGCGCGCGTCCGAGTACAGATCGCCCGGCTTGTAGCGCCGCGACGGCTTGCCGTTGTGCGCGACGCGCAGCTCCACGTCCGGGCGCGCCAGCGCCAGCGAACGCAGCCACTCTTCGATGTGGCCCAGTTCGGTGCGTTCGGCGCGCAGGAACTTGCGCCGCGCCGGCACGTTGTAGAACAGCTCGCGGACCTCGACCAGGGTGCCCGGCGGCAGCGCGCGCGGCTGCACCTCGCCGACCTTGCCGCCTTCGACCTGCAGGGCCGCGCCGTGCTCGTCGCCGGCGCGGCGCGAGGCCAGGGTGAAGCGGCTGACCGAAGCGATCGACGGCAGCGCCTCGCCGCGGAAACCCAGCGTACCCACCGATTCCAGGTCGTCCAGCGAGGCGATCTTGCTGGTCGCATGCCGCGACACCGCCAGCGGCAGTTCCTCGGGCGCGATGCCGCCGCCGTCGTCGCGGATGCGGATCAGGCGCACGCCGCCTTCTTCCAGATCGATGTCGACGCGGCGCGCGCCGGCGTCCAGCGCGTTCTCCACCAGTTCCTTGACCACCGAGGCCGGACGCTCGACCACTTCGCCGGCGGCGATCTGGTTGATCAGGATCTCGGGCAGCTGACGGATGCTCATGCGGTCGCGGCCCCATGCACGCGCAGGCGCACGCCGGTCGTGGCGACGAAAGGAGGACGACAGCAGGAAAATGACATCGGCACGGCTCGCGGCGCGGACGCCGTCATCGAGGATCAGCCGTTAATGATAGCGTCTCAGCGACTGCCGCCGGCCACGGTGCCGGCCGCCGCTTCCGCCTCGGCCTGTGCGCGCGCGGCGAACAGCGTGCCCGGCGGCGGCTGCCGGGTGAAGAAGGTGCTGACGCCGTCGAGCACGGCGCTGGCGATGCGGCGCTGATAGGCCGGATCGGTCAACCGGCGCTCCTCGTCCGGGTTGGAGATGAAGGCGGTCTCGACCAGCATCGCCGGCATGTCCGAGGTGCGCAGCACCGCGAAGTTGGCGCGCTCGATCTCCGGCTTGTGGTTGTTGCCGATCCGCTTGAGCCCGCCCAGCACGTGCCCGGCCGCGTCTTCGGAGGCCTTCATGTGGCCGCTCTGGGCCAGGTCCAGCAACACGTTGGCCAGGGTGCTGTCGGTCTTCTGCAGGCGCACGCCGCCGATCAGGTCGGCCGCGTTTTCCTTGTCCGCCAGCCAGCGCGCGCGCTGCGAGGAGGCGCCCTTGGTCGACAGCACGTACACCGAGGAGCCGGTCGCGCTGCGGTTCTCGGCCGCATCGGCATGGATCGAGATGAAGATGTCGGCCTTGGCCGCGCGCGCCTTCTGCGCACGCATCGGCAACGGAATGAACACGTCGGTGGTGCGGGTCATGTAGGCCTTCATGCCCGGCGTGGCGTTGATCTGGCGCGCCAGTTCGCGGCCGATGGCCAAGGTCACGTCCTTCTCGTGCTTGCCGGTCGGGCCGCTGGCGCCGGGATCCTGGCCGCCATGGCCCGGATCGATGGCCACGATCAGCGGACGCATGCCCGGCGCCATCTTCACCCGCGCCGCCGCGCTGGGCATCACCGGCCGCGCTTCGGCGGCAGCGACGACCGCCGCGTCGTCCGCGTCGTCACGCTCGGAGCTCTCGTTCGCCGGCGGCGCGACCGGCGCGGGCGTCGGCGGCGGCACCACCACCCCCGGCATGGGACGGCCGGATCCCGCCGCGACCGCGGTCGGCGCGGCCGCCACGACGGTCGGTGCGGCCGCGGCGGGCGGCGGCGGCGGGGCCGGCGCGGGCTGGCTGGCGCGCTGCACCACCGACGAGGTCAACGCCGCGGTCGCGCGCGCCGCTTCGGCCCGCGCATCCGCTGGCGGCCTGGGCACCGGCACTGGCGCGGCCTGGGGCAGCGCGGCCGCGGCTGCCGGCGCGTCGCCGGCCACCGCCCTGCCCGCCGGCGCCTCGCCCGGCCACTCGATCACCAGCACCGAACTGCCGCCAATGGTCTGCATCTGCGGCTTGAACGCCACCACCGGGCTGCTCAGATCGAACACGATGCGCAAGGTGCCCGGTACCGGATGCCCGGTGCGCACGGCGCTGACCACGCCGCCGCCGGCCGGCAGCTTCAGCCCCTTGACCGCGGACGACTCGGGAAGATCCACCACAAGACGATTGGGATTGGCCAGCGACAGCGTGCTGAAGCCGCCACTGCCCTGCAGGCGGATCTCCGCGCGGGTGCCGGTGGCGCCGTTATCCAGAGAGACCGACTGCACCTGACCGGCGAACGCCGCCTGCGCCGCCAGGCACCAGCCTGCGGCGGCGGCGAAACTGGCGAAAAAACGGGTCCCCGGGCGCATGAACGCGATTCAAACATCGCCGGGAGCCAAAGGCAAGCGGTTTTCCCTTAATAATCCATAACCTGCCTTCACTTCCTAGCGTCAGCCGGCAAAAAGTCCCTGCAAGTCGGCCTGTTCGGCCATCCGTGCCAACCAAGCGGCGCCGACCTCGGTGCGCGCCTGCAGGACGACGCTGCGCCCGTGCGCGCGCACTGCCAGTCGCACGTCCAGATCGGCCGGCGCCAGCACGTCGCCGCCGCGCTCGGGCCATTCCACCAGCCACAGCGTGGCCCCGCCCTCGTCCAACCCCAGGAAATCCAGCTCGCCGGCCGCGCCGATGCGGTACAGATCCAGGTGCCAGGCCTCGCCGTCGGCCAGCGGATAGCGCTCCACCAGGGTATAGGTGGGGCTGCGGATCGCGCCCTGCACCCCGAGCGCGCGCAGCAGCGCCCGCGCCAGGGTCGATTTGCCGGCGCCCAGGTCCCCGTGCAGATGCACCGAGGCCTGTGCCGGGCGGGTCGCGGCCAGTGCGCGACCGAGGCGTTCGGTAGCCTCGCTGTCGGGCAGGAACAAGGCCATGCTCATGGTGTGGATTCCGGATTGGACAGGCGCCGCAGCGCCGGCAACAGGTCGGTGGGCAGCAGCCCGCGCTGGCCCGCGGCGGCGGCGCGGTCGCCGGCGCCGGCATGCAGCAACGCGCCGACGCTGGCCGCCTCGAACGCCGCCAGGCCTTGCGCGCGCAGCGCCGCGACTACCCCGGTCAGCAGATCGCCCATGCCGCCGACCGCCATGCCCGGATTGCCGGCGGCGATCACCCGCGGCGTTTGCCCCGGTGCGGCGACCAGGCTGCCGGCGCCTTTCAGCACCACCGCGGCCTGGTAGCGGTCGGCCAATGCCGCGGCGGCCGCGAAGCGATCGCGCTGCACCTGGGCGGTGGAGAGGCCGAGCAGGCGCCCGGCCTCGCCCGGATGCGGGGTCAGCACCGCCTGCGGTACGGCCCGCGGCGCCTGCGCGAGCAGGTTCAAGGCATCGGCATCCAGCACCAGCGCGCGCTCCGCGTCGGCCAGCACCGCCTGCCACAGCGCCTGCGCCCAGGCATCCTGGCCCAGCCCGGGGCCGAGCGCGACCACGTCGGCCTTGCGCAGCAATGGCGCCAGCGCCGCCGCATCGTCGACCGCATGCACCATCGCCTCCGGACAGCGCGCCAGCAGCGGCGCCACGTGCACGCCGCGGGTCGCCACGCTGACCAGGCCAGCCCCGCTGCGCAGGGCCGATTCGGCACCGAGCATCACCGCGCCGCCGCTGCCGAGGTTGCCGCCGACGCACAGCACATGGCCGGAATCGCCCTTGTGGCTGTCCTGCCGGCGCGGCGCCAGACGGCTGCGCAAGGCGCCGACGGTCCAGGCCTGCGCACGCGGCGCACAGCCGGCGAACGCCGCCGACGGCACCTCCAGCGTCGCCAAGGCGCGCTCGCCGACATGATTCAACGCCGCACCGGTATGCAGCCCGGCGTGGGCGACGATGAACTGCAGGGTCAGCGTCGCCGGCAGGACCGCGCCGGGCACGCTGCCGGATTCGGCGTCGACGCCGCTGGGCACGTCCAGCGCCAGCACCGGCGCACCGAGCCCGCCCAACGCGCCGAACAGTGCCGCCAGTTCGGCATCGGGCGCGCGATTGAGCCCGATCCCGAGCAGCGCATCCACCACCACGTCGGCCGGCGCCAGCGCCGCGTCGAACTCCTCGATACGGCCGCCCACGCCGATGTAGTCGGTGCAGGCACGCTGCGCCAGCGGCGATTGCGGCCCGCGCCCGGGCAACTGCAGCACGCGCACCTGGCGCCCGGCGCGGTGCGCCAGCCGCGCCAGCACGTAGCCATCGCCGCCGTTGTTGCCGCTGCCGCAGGCCACCAGGATGCGCTGCGCCTGCGGCCAGCGCTGCAACAGCGTCTGCCAGGCGGCCTGGCCGGCGCGCTGCATCAGCGTGTAGCCGTCGCCGCCGAGCAGCGCGGTGGCCTGCGCGTCGATGCGGCGCGCGGCCGCGGTGGCGTGGAGATCGAAACAGTCGTACATGCACGGGATTCTATACTTGCGCGATGTCCGCCCGCCTCGCCATCGCCGATCCCCACGCCGCCGCCGCGCGCATCCGCGCGCTCGCGCGCACGTTCGGCTTCCAGCGCTGCGGCATCGCCGGGATCGAGCTGCAGCAGGACGAGGCGCATCTGCGCGACTGGCTGGAACAGGGCCTGTACGGCACGATGCACTGGATGGCGCAGCACGGCGACAAGCGTTCCCGCCCGGCGGAGTTGATTCCGGGCACGCTGCGGGTGATCTCGGTCGGGCTGGACTACGGCCGCAACGACGACGATTCGGCCTGGGACACGCTGCGCGACGGCGAGCGCGCCTACGTCGCGCGCTACGCGCTGGGCCGCGATTACCACAAGCTGATGCGCAACCGCCTGCAGAAGCTGGCCGAGCGCATCCAGCGGGAGATCGGCCCGTTCGGCCACCGCGTGTTTGTCGACTCCGCGCCGGTGCTCGAACGCGCCCTGGCGCGCGATGCCGGCCTGGGCTGGATCGGCAAGCACACCTGCCTGATCGACCGCAACGGCGGCTCCTGGTTCTTCCTCGGCGAGATCTACGTCGACCTGCCGCTGCCGATCGATCCGCCGGCCAGCGCGCACTGCGGCACCTGCACGCGCTGCATCGACGTCTGCCCGACCCAGGCGATCGTCGCGCCGTACCGGCTCGATGCGCGCCGCTGCATCGCCTACCTGACCATCGAGCACGACGGCGCGATTCCCGAAGAACTGCGCCCGGCGATCGGCAACCGCATCTTCGGCTGCGACGATTGCCAGCTGATCTGCCCCTGGAACAAGTTCGCCAAGCGCAGCGACGAACCGGACTTCCGCGCCCGCAACGACCTGGACAAGGCCACGCTGGCGCAGTTGTTCGCCTGGGAAGAAGACGAGTTCCTGCGCCGCACCGAAGGCAGCGCGATCCGCCGCAGCGGCCACGAACGCTGGCTGCGCAATCTGGCGGTGGCGCTGGGCAACGCGCCGACCACGCCGCAGGTGCTGGCCGCGCTCGACGCGCGCGCGCAGCATCCTTCGCCGCTGGTGCGCGAACACGTGCAGTGGGCGCTGGCCCGGCATGCGGACACGTCGGCCCACACGCCGACTGTGCCTTCGCGGCCGGCGGCGCCTGCCGACGTGCGAGGATAGGCGCCCGTACGCCCTGCACTGCCCGCATGTCCGATCGCGCCGACCAGATCCTCAGCCCCAGCCAGCTCAACACGCTGGCCCGCGACCTGCTGGAAAGCACGTTTCCGCTGGCCTGGGTGGAAGGCGAACTGGGCAACGTCACGCGCCCGTCCTCCGGCCATCTGTACTTCACCCTGAAGGACGCCCGCGCGCAGGTGCGCTGCGCGATGTTCAAGCCCAAGAGCCAATGGCTGCGGTTCGTGCCGCGCGAAGGCCTGCGGGTGCTGGCGCGCGGGCGCCTGACCCTGTACGAGGCGCGCGGCGACTACCAGTTGGTGCTGGACCACCTGGAAGAAGCCGGCGAAGGCGCCTTGCGCCGCGCGTTCGAGGAACTCAAGGCCAGGCTCGCTGCCGAAGGCCTGTTCGCCAGCGAACGCAAGCGCGCCCTGCCCGGCTTCGTGCGCCGCCTGGCGGTCATCACCTCGCCCAGCGGCGCCGCCGTGCGCGACGTGCTGAGCGTGCTCGGCCGGCGCATGCCGCTGCTGCAGGTGGACATCCTGCCGAGCCTGGTCCAGGGCGACAGCGCCGCGGCGCAGATCGCCGCTTTGCTGCGCCAGGCCGACGCCAGCGGCCGCTACGACGCGATCCTGCTGACCCGCGGCGGCGGCTCGCTGGAAGACCTGTGGGCGTTCAACGACGAGCGGCTGGCGCGCACCATCGCCGCCGCGGTCACCCCGGTGGTGTCGGCGGTCGGCCACGAGACCGACGTGACCCTGGCCGATTTCGCTGCCGACCTGCGTGCGCCGACGCCGTCGGTCGCCGCCGAATTGCTGGTCCCGGACCAGCGCGATCTCGGCGCACGCCTGCGCGCCCAGCACGCGGCGCTGTTGCGCTGGCAGCAGCATCGACTGCGCCAGGCCCAGCAACGCGCCGATCGCGCCCTGCTGCGTCTGCAGGCGCAGAGTCCGCAGGCACGCCTGCAATTGCTGCAGCGCCGCCAGCACGAGATCGGACGGCGGTTGGCGGCGGCGTGGCGGCAACAGCAGGAACGCCGCCAGGCGCAGCTGCGCCATGCCGCCGCGGTGCTGCGCGCCGCGCAACCGCAACGACGGCTGGCACTGCTGCGGGTACGCCTGCTGGCGTTGGGCCGGCGCCCGCAGGCGGCGATGGCGCGGCAACTGCAGGCCGATGCGCAGCGCCTGCGCGCGCTGGCGCGCGCCCTGGAGACGGTCAGCCCGCTGGCCACCGTGGCACGCGGCTACAGCATCCTGACCCGCGCCGACGACGGCAGCGTGGTGCGCTCGGCCGCCCAGGTCGCGCCCGGCGACCGCCTGCGCGCGCGCCTGGCCGACGGCGAACTGCACCTGCGCGCCGAGCGCGCAGAGTGACCTTTCCAACCCGCATCATCCTCGCCGCCCATGACCGACGCCAACCTCCACGAAGCAAGGATCAAGGCGATCCTGCAGGGCATGCGCCGCGCCGAACGGCGCCGGGCCGAGCGGCGCGCCGACAGCAGCGACCTGCTGTCGCTGATCGACGGCGCCGCCTACGGCGCACCGGAAGACGCGCAACGCGCGCTCGCCTGGCTGGCGCATGACGGCACCCTGGCGCACCTGAACCAGGCCGACCTGCTCAATGTCGGCGAAACCATCTGCGTGGCGTGGAACGGCTGCGGCAGCGATCTGGCGGCGTTGTCGCACTGGATGCGGGAGATGCGTCTGGCCGATGGCCGCAGCGCACTGCAGACGCTGCGCGACGGCGACAGCGCGCAACTGCTGGCGGCGGCACGGGCGGCGTTTCCCGACTGACCCCGATCGGCTCCGCCGCCTGGCGCACGCAATGGCCCGCTAGCTGTGATCTCTCAGTAGGTTGTTCATCCGGGGCATCTCAGGAAGATGGGGGTTACGAAGCCAACCACCCCCCAAGAGCCCCGGATGAACCTGCATAAACATGCCCGCTTGAGTCCTCGCGGTCGAGCCCTGCTCGTGGATCGCATCCTTGTTCAGGGGCTGCGCGTGGAAGATGCCGCCCATGCGGCCGGCGTAAGCGTGAGGACGGCCTACAAATGGCTCAAGCGGTTTAAGGAAGAAGGCGCGCAGGGGTTGAACGACCGCACCTCCCGCCCACACAGCTGCCCCCATGCCACGCCGTCGGCCATCCTCGCTCAGGTCGTGGAACAACGCCGCTCACGGCAGACCTACCGCCAGATTGCCCAGCAGCTCTGCGTGGCACCCAGTACCGTCGCCCGGCTGTTGCGTCGTGCCGGCCTGCATCGGTTGGCCGAACTTGCGCCGGCCCCACCGGAGAGTCGCTACGAATACGCCAGCCCCGGCCAGTTGCTGCATCTGGATATCAAGAAGCTAGCGCGCTTCCGCCAGCCCGGTCATCGGGTCACCGGCAATCGCCAGGTCAACTCCGACGGCATCGGCTGGGAGTACGTCCACCTTGCCATCGACGACCACTCGCGCGTGGCCTTCGGCTCCATCGAGCCGGACGAACGCGGAATGAGCGCCTGCAAAGCCCTTCTTCGGGCGCTTCGCTACTACCGTGCCTTGGGCGTGCGCTTCCAGCGCGTGCTCACCGACAATGGCGCCTGCTATCGCTCCGGCGCCTTCCGCCGACTGCTCCGTCGCCTTGGCATGCGCCATCTGCGCACCCGGCCCTACACCCCGCGCACCAACGGCAAGGCCGAGCGTCTGGTCCAAACCAGCCTGCGCGAATGGGCTTATGCGCGCAGCTATGACACCTCCGAGCAACGCGCCCGCGCCCTCGCACCCTGGCTGCAATCACTACAACTGGCACAGGCCCCACGCCAGCCTCGGCTACCTGCCCCCTATCTCCAGAATCCCGCTGAACAACGTACTGGGTTTACACAGCTAGGTGCTGTGCTGACGTCCGCATTGCGCTGGCAGATACCATCACGCGTGGCGTTCTGGAGCACCGGCGATCGCCGGCAGAAGCGGCAGTTTCTCGCCCAAGCTGCCATGCAACGTCCGGGACTGCCCGGCCAACGCACGGTCGTCAGGGCCCATCGCCCGTGCGGCACTGGGCCTGCACGCACAGGCGCCCTGCGGCGGCGCTGGATTCAATCCAGCGGCGCGATCACCAGCAGCGGATCGAGGTCGTACCCCATCGCCACCGCCTTGGCCTTGATCGCCTCGAACACGCTGCGCTGCATGCGCGGCGAACGCGACAGCACCCACAGGTACTTGCGCCCAGGCTCGCCGATCAGCGCCCATTGATAGTCCGGATCCAGCGCGATCACCCAGTAGTCGGCCCATACAAACGGCACCCACCCCAGCCAGTCCGGCACGAAGCGCACCTGCAGCCGCCCGGGATGGCCTTCCACCCGCCGTGCCACGCCCTCGGCCGCCAGCAGGTCGCCGCCGGCGGTGCGGCAGGCGTTGCGCACACCGATCTGGCCGTCGTCGCGCAGCACATAGGCCGCGGTGACGTCGCCGACGCATTTCTTCTGGAAGGAAACCGGCAGGTGCGCGATCTCGTGCCACTGCCCGGCGTAGCGGCCGAGATCGAACTCGGCGACCGAACTCACCGGCTGCGCGGCACGCAGTGGCGGTGCGAGGCACAGCAGGCATGCCAACAACAGCAGCGCGATCGGCGAAAGGCGCATGCGCAGGTTCCGACGGACGGGAAGCAGCAGCTTATGCAGGAGCTGCGCAGCGATGTAAAGCGCCGCGGCATACGCCCACGGCGATGGCACCGCGGCTCATTGGCTGAGATCGGCCATGGCCTGCGGATCGGACCGGCTGGCGCATTGCACCGGCTCGCGCAGCACCACGCGTTCGACCACCCCGTCGCGTCGCTGCAGATACGTATTGACCAGCACGCACTCGGCACCGACCTGCTCGATATAGGGCGCGTCGGCACCGGGGCTGCCCTGTTCGCCCGCATGCTCGCCGCCGTCGACGGGGGCGGCCACGCCATGGCCGGCCATGGCCCACAGCAGCGCCACGCTGCCGCAGCGCCATCCGAATCCGCTGGTCATTGGCAGGTCCTCCCCGATTGCCCGTCCCTATGATTACGACAGGCAATGCCTTTGATTGAGCTGGATCTACCGAAAAGCCGCGAACCGGCTGCACTTGTCTACCGACGTGGACACACCTTCTTCACACGCGATCGGCGCAGGCGGTCGCCATCGCACGGGGCGGGGTAGCGGCACGCATGCGGAAGTCTGCATAGCGCCGGGGATCGGCACGGATGCCGGATGGCGACGGCCGTGACTCGTCGCATGGCAGGCTCGACCAGCCAGCCCCGCGACATAAACGCTCCACAGGGGCCGCGAAACGCAGGGGCAAAAGAAAAGGGCTTGCATTGCTGCAAGCCCTGAAAGAATGGTGGCCGAGGACGGAATCGAACCGCCGACACGGGGATTTTCAATCCCCTGCTCTACCAACTGAGCTACTCGGCCACTGCGCAACGCGGCAGTGCCGGTGCGAGGACGCGCATCATAGCGAGGTGATCGGGATTGGGCAAGCGCAATGTTGCAGAATTTTCCTACGGACCGACGCGGCGTGCGCCGACTGCCACCGTCCCCGGGCCGGCACGATGCTGTCCGTGTCCTCGGCATCCGGCCGGCGCATGGCAGGGACGCCTTGGCGATGGCGGCCGGCCGGAACGCCGAGGACGCTCCCCAGGCGCTGGAGCAGCACGATGTTGCCCCATGCATTCCGAACACTTTCGGGCACGTTCGGGCGCGCGTGGCCGGTGGGTGGCCTGGCCTCGGGAAGGATGGAGGAGGATCGGCGACGCTGGCGGAACAACAGCCCGGCCTAATGGCGCGCCTATAGACCGACCGCCTGGCGACCTGAAGGGCTGCCGATGGATCGGACCATCGGCAGACGGCGCCATCGCGCAGCCAGGCGTCGCATGCCGATGAGGGGCGCGCTCGGCGCCAGGCCGGGGCGACGGGGCGGGCGCCTCCGCCGCCCGTCGCCCGTCGCCTCGCGGTGGCACCCGCGGCGGCGGCGACCATGCCGCCAACACGCCACGGCGCACGGGTCCGCCCCCGCCGGTTCCGCCAGCGCCGCGCCACCACGGCATGCAGGGCCGTGGTGTAGTCTTCGCCGGTCTTCCCTTCTGTGGATTCCGCTCATGCGTCACCCGCTCCGCCTCGGTTTGCTCGTGTTGTGCACCGCCCTGCTCGGCGCCTGCAGCGACGGCATCGTGCGGCGCGTATCCGACCCGGCCGCCAGCGTGCAGCAGCTGACGGTCAACATGGACGGCAGCTGGAAGGTGGAACTGCGCCTGCAGAATTACAGCAGCATTCCGATGCGCTACGACACCCTGCGCCTGGACCTGGGCGTGGGGGGCGAAGCGGCCGGCAGCCTGCAGGCCGCCCCCGGCATCTCGATCGGCCCGGAGACGGCGGACGTGGTGAGCGTCGCGCTGCGGCCCAGCTCCAGCGCGCGCCTGGTCGTTGCCGACGCCCTGGCCGGCCGCCGCAGCCTGGAGTACACCCTCAAGGGCAGCATCGCCGCGACCCCGGAAGACAAGAAGCAGCGCAGCTTCGACATCGACACCCGCAACATGCTCTCGCCGGCGCCCGGTCTGGACGGCGTGCTGCGCTGACCATGCGGTGGCGCTGAAGCGCCCCCCTGCTCCGCTTGCTCTAACACGACGCCCCGACCCTCGGGGCGCAGCGCGCGCCTGCGCATCGACCTGCGCTTCACCGGACGCAGGCGCCTCCTCGACCTGCCCCTCGGCACGCTAGCGCGCCACCGCGTCGGCGCAGGCCCGCCCGCGCGTGCGCTGTTCACATCTGCGTCCCCGGCGCCGACCGCGTTCAGCCAGCATTACCGTAAAATTAATACATAAATGTATTATCTACATATGTACAAGAACCCGAGCCGGCCATGAGTCGCTTTGCCGCCACCGAGCAGCGCCTGGACGTGACCGCGCGCAAGCATCCGCCCTTCCCGCGCGAAGCGGCGCTGCTGCTGCGGCTGATCAAGCTGCTGCACAAGCTGAGCCTGGACCAGAGCAACGAGGTGCTGCGGCCCTACGGCCTGACCTATGCCGAATACAACGTCTTGATGATGATCGACGCCAGCGCGGACGGGACCTTGAATCCGTCCCAGCTCAGCGACGCGGCCGGCGAGAAGTCCGCCAACATCACCCGCCTCACCACGCAACTGGTCGACAAGGGACTGATCCAGCGCACGCCCAGCGCCGAGGACCGGCGCATGCTGTTGCTGCGCCTGACCGACGCAGGCGAGCGCCTGATCGAAGCGTTGATCCCGGCCCTGTGCGCCCAGCTCGACGCCTATGTCCAGCATCTGGATCCGGCGGCGATGGCGCAGTTGCAGACGCTGCTGAAGGCCTTGCTGCGCGGCGTCGAGGACGCCGCATGAGCGCGCCCCGGCCCAATCCCGTGCCCGCCGAGACCGCGCCGGGCCTGCGCACGCTGCTGACCGATGCCTTGCGCGGCGAAGGCGAGGCCTGGCTGTTCGTGCTGCGCTCCCTGCTGTCGATCTATCTGGCCGGGTGGATCGCGCTGCGCCTGGATCTGGCCTCGCCGATGACCGCGATGATCACCGTGGTGGTGGTGATGCACCGGCAGACCGGCATGGTCTTCGCGAAGGCGTTCTATCGGGTGCTGGGCACGCTGATCGGCAGCGTCGCGGCGCTGACCATGGCGGCGCTGTTCCCGCAGGAGCCGGTCCTGTTCCTGCTGGCACTGTCGCTGTGGATCGGCGCCTGCACCGGCGGTGCGCTGCTGTACCGCAACTTCAAGGCCTACGCCTTCGTGTTGTCCGGCTACACCGTGGCGCTGATCGCGCTGCCGGCGGTGAACCAGCCGCAGAACGTGTTCAACCTGGTGGTGGCGCGGGTGACCGAGGTGCTGCTGGGGCTGCTGGTGACCGGCATCGTCAGCGACGTGGTGTTTCCCAGCCGGCTGCGCCAGACCCTGCGCGACACCGTGCGCCGCGCCTCCGACGGCTTCCTGGACTTCGTCCGCGACGCCACCGGCGGGCAGTTGCCGCGCAAGGCGATGGAGCAGGCGCACCTGCGCTTCGTGCGCGACGCGGTGACCATCGAGGACCTGCGCAGTTCGGTGGTGTTCGAGGATCCGGAAGCGCGCGCGCGCAGCGGGCGGCTGCGCCTGCTCAACCAGCGTTTCATGGCGGTGTCGACCAGCTTCCAGGCGCTGCACCATTACATCAACCGGTTGCTGCGCAATGGCGCTGCCGACGTGGCCGAGGCACTGATCGGCCTGTACCGGCCGCTCAAGACCGCGCTCAGCGACCGCGGCGGGCGCGAGGGGGCCGCCGTGACGGCGCGCAAGCTGGCCGCCTGCCGCGATGCGCTGGCGGCGCGTGCGGCCGAAGCGCGTGCACCGTTGGCCGCGGCACAGCACGAGAGCTTCGACACCGGGGTCTCGCTGTTGCGGCGTTTCTTCGCCGATCTGCACGACTACATGGCGACCGAGGCGACCCTGGCCGCGCCGCAGCAATGGCGCACGCCGCAGGACCGTGGCGACACCGCCGTGTTCGTGCGCGGCAACGACTACGCGGCGGCGGCGCTGACCGCGTTGCGGGCGGCCCTGCTGGTGGCGTCGCTCTGCTGGCTGTGGCTCAACGCCGGCTGGGTCAGCGGCTCCACCGCGGTGCTGATGGCCGCGGCGCTCAACGCTATCCTGTCGTCCAGCGCCAACGCGCCCAGCGCCGCTCGCTCGCTGTTCAAAGGCTTCGTGTTCGGCCTGTCCCTTGGCGTGGTCTGCCAACTGATGGTGCTGCCGCAGATGGACGGGTACTTGCTGTTCGTGGCGGGCACGGCGCCGTTCCTGCTGCTGCTCCTGTATCTGGCCTCGAAACCAGCGCTGTTCGGCTTCGCCACCGGCGGCAATCTCGCCTTCATCACGGTCCTGGGCGTGCAGGCCACGCCCACCTTCAACGCCAGCGCCACCTTCAACAACGTGATGCCGACGTTGTTGGGGTCGCTGGCCGTGTGGGCCGCGTTCGTCCTCCTGCCGCCGGTGATCGGCACCCCGTGGCAGCGCCGGCGCCTGCTGGAGCGGTTGCGGCGGCAGACGGTGCTGGCGGCGCGCGCGCCGTTGCCGGGACTGGCGTTGCAGTTGGAGAGCGTCAATCGCGACCTGTTCCAGCAGATCGTGGCGCACACGCCGGCCGACAGCGACGAAATGCGCGAATTGCTCGGCTGGGCGCTCGCGGTGCACGAGACCTGCCGCGTCCTGGTCGATCTGCGCCACGATGCCGACGCCGGCGCGCTGCCGGCGGAGCTGGCGTCGGCGGTGGATGCGGTGGTGCAGGCCATGGCCCAGTTGTATCAGACGCCATCGCCGGAGCGGCATCGCGTGGCGCTGCAGCGCGTCGAGGCCGCGCTGGCGGCCAGTTGCCCGAACGGCGAGGTGCCGCTGCGCTGGAAACCGACCCGCGAACATCTGCACCTGGTACGCAGCGCATTGCTCGACGCCGACTCCGTCCTCGCCGCCCTCGCCGGCGACTCCGCCCCTTCCCCTACGTCATCAGGAGCCAGCGATGCAGCTGCCCGCTGAAGTGTCGATCGCCGGCGTCTATGTGCCCGGCCTGCTGCTGGTGGCGGCCGCCCTGCTGCTGGTCGCCTGGGCGCTGGACGCGGTCGCCGGCCGCGCCGGCCTGTACCGCTACGCCTGGCATCCGGCCCTGTTCCGTCTGGCCCTCTACGTGGGCGCGTTCGCCGCGCTCGGCCTGCTTCTTCTTCCCTGAGTCCTGCCATGAAGACCCCTGCCCTGATCCGTTTCGCCCTGACCGCCATCGTGGTGCTGGTCGCCGCCCTGCTGGCGCATGCGCTGTGGCGCCATTACATGCTCTCGCCCTGGACCCGCGACGGCCGCGTTCGCGCGGAAGTGGTGCGGATCGCGCCGGACGTCTCCGGCCTGGTCGATGCGGTGGCGGTGCGCGACAACCAGCACGTCAAGCGCGGCGACCTGTTGTTCAGCGTGGACCGCAAGCGCTACGAACTGGCCCTGGAGAAGGCCCGCGCCAACCTCGCGGTCGCGCAGGCGCAGGCACGCGCGGCCGGCGCCAGTCTGTCGGCGGCGGCGGCCACCCAGGCGGCCAGCGAAGCCGAGTTCCAGATGCGGCGCGCCCAGGCCGAGCGGCGCGCGCGCGCCGCGGCGGTGATCTCGGCCGAAGCGCGCTCGGACGCCGAAGCCACCGCGCGTTCGGCCCAGGCCGACGTGCACCGCAGCGCTGCACTGCGCGGGCAAGCCACCGCGGCGCAGGCGCAGGCGGTGGCCACCGTGGAGCAGGCGCAGGCCGCGCTCGACCTGGCCGAGCTGGATCTGCAGCGCACCCAGGTCCGCGCCACCGCCGACGGCTACATCACCAATCTGGACGTACGCGTGGGCGACTACGCCCAGGCCGGCGGCGCCCGCCTGGCGCTGGTACGCGACGACGCGATGTGGATCTACGGCTACTTCGAGGAGACCAAGCTGCCGCGCGTCCATGTCGGCGACCGCGCCGACATCCGCCTGATGAGCGGTGGCGTGATGCTGCACGGCCAGGTCGAGGGCATCGCCCGCGGCATCGCCGACAGCGACAACCCCACCGGCAGCTCGCTGCTGGCCGACGTCAGCCCCACCTTCAACTGGATCCGCCTGGCGCAGCGCGTGCCGGTGCGCATCCGCATCGACCCGGCCAGCGTGCCGCAGGGCACCCTGCTCGCTGCCGGCATGACCGCCACGGTCAGCGTGCATCCGCGGCAGGACTGATGCGGCGCCCATGTGGGCTTCCCATGATCAGGGAAGCCGCGTGTGCAAGCGCGGCTTCAGGGCACCGCTACTATCGCCAGGACGCGTCCCGTAGGAGTCAACTGTCATGCCCCAGCGATAACCGGAGGGGCGTACGGTGCCTGATCGCGCGCGATGGCATTGAGCCAGCGCAGGAACTTGTGCATGCAGGCGACGATGGCGACCTTGGCCGGCTTGCCGGCCGCGCGCAAGCGCGCGTAGGTGTTGGCCAAGGGGGATTTGGCGCGGATGCTGGCCCAGGTGGCCATGTACAGCACGCCTCGCACGTCGGCACGGCCGCCTTTGATGCGACGTTGGCCTTTCCAGCAGCCGCTGTCGTGATTGAACGGGGCCAGCCCGACCAGGGCGGCGAGCTTGCGTGGCGGCAGCGTGCCCAGCTCTGGCAACCGCGCGGCCAGGACCGCGCGCAGGATCGTGCCGAGCCCAGGCACCTTGGGCAAGCTCGAGCAGGTCTTGCCCTGCTGCTCGATCTCCTGCGTCAATGTCTGGATCTGCTGGTTCAGCAGGGCGACCACCTCTCGGCAGCGGCGTTGCACCTTGGCGCTGGTGATGTGCTCCAGGCGCCGCCGATGGGCATCGCGCTGGCCCACCAGGGTGGCGCGTAGGTCCAGCAGTTCGCGCAGGGACTGAAGATGCTCGGGCACCACGGTCGTGGGCGTGGCCGGGATGTGCTGGGCGGCGATGGCCAGCAGGCGCGCGTCCAGGGCGTCGGTCTTGGCCTGCAGGCCCAAGGCTTGGGCTAGCTTGCGCGGACGATCGGCGGCCATCCGCACTGCCGGCAGGTCCGCCTCTCGGAGTACCTGCAGCACGGCATGTTCGTAGCCGCCACTGGCTTCCAGCACGATCCGCTCGCAGCCCAGCGCCGCCAGGCGTTGGGCCAGCGCACGCTGCCCCTGTGGCGTATTGGGTTGGGTCCAGGCCTGCTCGTCCGGCAGGACATGAATGACCAGTTCGGCCTTGGATACATCGATCCCGACATAGCGCCGCATAGACGTTCTCCGCAGTAGACTCAGGAACGAGAGCACTCCTGCCGATGCCCATGCTTGTGGAGTTCGAGCTCGCGACTCGGGCAACTGTTCGGGCTGATGAGGCAGGAGATACGGGGTGCGGCGGCGCTGACTCCTACTCGTGCTTGCTGGCACTGCGGCTAAACGGCCTGCCGCACTCCGCTCTCACCTATAACGATAGACCCTCATTTGACACAAGCGGCTTCGGCCGCGACGGGCGCCCCGGTAAACCGTCGCGGCTGAAGCCGCTCCTACGGGTCGCAACGACGGAACCCGCGAAGCCTTAGAAACAGCGTGTTACTAGGATGCCGGTGCCGAGCGCCTGCAGTGCGGCACCGGTCCATGGCGCAGGCGTTGCACCTGCGCGCATGGCGTCGTTGCGTTGACCGTGGCCCTCAGTCCTTGGCCTGCCGATTGACCCCGAGGAAGCGCCCGGCGATCACCGCATAGCCGCTGCGCGACACCGCGCTGCCGGGATCGAAGTACGCATGCAGGGTCGGCGACAGGTCCTGCGGCCCCTGGGTCACCGCGAAGCGCGCGTTGAGGATGCCGGCATCCAGCGCCAGCTGCACGTAACCGCGCAGATTGCTCGGGATCGCCGCCACGTCCTCGATCGGCAGGCGCTGGTTGTTGTAGCTGACCGACAGCGTGCCGTCGAAGGCCAGCGCCTGCGTCTGCAGACCCAGCGCCTGCACCAGCGAGTACGCCAGCTGCAGCTTGCTGACGGTATCGTTGGGACGGAAATCGCCTGCGACCAGCCCCATCACCGCCGCCTGGTTCTGCTGCAGGTCGCGCAGCACCCCGCCCTTGCCCACCGCGGCCTCGGCGAACGGATAGGCCGGATCGTTGCGGCCGAGCCCGCTGAAGCTGGGCGTGGCCGGCAATGCCTGGCGCACGCCGGCGCCCATCACCAGATAGCGCGCCAACTCCGAGCGCTTGAGCGGATTCTGCGGGCGGAACAGGCCATCGGCATAGCCGTCCATCAGGCGGTTGGCGACCGCGTACTCGACCGCGCCGCGATCGCGATCGCCGCTGGCCACGTCGTTGAGACCGGTGTAGCCGCCGCTCAGCAGGAAGCTCAGGGTGCCGCGCACCGTGCCCGGGGCCGCCACGCCGTTGCTGCCCTTGGGCGCCACCTGCACGCCGCCGATCGATCCGATGCCGCGCACGCTGATGGTCCAGGTGCCCGGCTTGCCCGGCGCCCCGACGCTGACCGTGCTGCCCAGCAGCGGCAGCGCGATCGGCGAGCCGTGGCTGACGCCGTCCGGATCGGTCAGCACCAGCGCCTGGGTGTTGGCGTCGATGGTGGCCTTGGCGCTGACCCAGGCGACGTCCTTGCCGACGGTGAACGCCTGGGTCTGCGGCGTGCCCACCGGCGAGAATTGCACCTCGAACGGCTGGCTGCCACCGGGCAGCACCAGCGCGTTGCTGTTGAACGGATGCAGCGCATTGACCGTCTTGCCGAAGCCGCTGCGCTGCTTGCTGGCTTCCAGCAGCGCGGCATAGGCGTTCACGTAACCGGCGCCGGCCTCCCAGTAGGTGCGGCCGGGGATGTTGGTGGCGGTGCGTTCGAGCAGGTCCTTGACCTGGTCCGGGGTCAGGTCCGGATTGGCCTCCAGCAGCAGCGCGACGATGCCGGCCACGTGCGGCGTGGCCATCGAGGTGCCGCTCATCGTGGTGTAGAAGGGCAGCTGGGCCGGCGCGATCAGCTTGCTGTCCTTCTCCGCGGCCAGCGGCGGCAGCGCGCCGGTGGAATCGCGGGTGGAGACGATGTCCACGCCGGGCGCGGTGATCGTCGGCTCGTTCAGATAGGTCCAGGTCTTGCCGTCGGCCATGGTGAAGCTGCCGCTCTCGCCGCGCTTGCCGCGCGAGGAGAAGTCGGCCAGCGTGCCGTCCTTCTCGCCGGCGGCCACCGAAATCACCCACGGCGCCTGCGCGTACGGGTTGTGGGTGTCCTCGTCGGGGCCGTCGTTGCCGGCGGCGAACACGCTGACGATGCCGCGCTTGTACAACGCGTAGGTGGCGACGTTGACCGGGTTCTGCGGATCGAACTTGCCGGACGAGCCCCAAGAGTTGCTGGTGACGCGGATCGGATCCTTGAAGCTGAACTGATGCGTGGCCGCGTAGTCCAGGCCGCCGACCGCGTCCAGGATCAGCAGCACCGCGCCGGATCCGTAGCCGACCAGGCTGGCGCCGGTCGCCACGCCGCGGTAGTCGCCGTTGGACTGGGCGCCGGTGCCGCCGACCGTGCCGGCGCAATGCGTGCCATGGCCGGAGCCGAGGTCGGTATTGGGCACGCCCTCCACATAGGTGATCGGCAGCATCGCATCGACGTTGGCCAGGTTGGTGGTGCCCAGCACGTTCTGCACGACGCGGGTGCCGTAGGCCAGATCGCGATGGGTGGCATCGATGCCCGAGTCGTTGATCATCACCCCGACGCCGCGGCCGCTGTACGGCAGCGCGCGGCCGAAATCGCCGGGATTGCCCTGCGCGCGGTCCACGCCGGTCAGCTCGCGCGCTTCCTTGTTGAAGTAGCGCAGCGGCGCGTTGTAGTAGATCGAGGCGACGTCGTCGCGTTGCGCCAGCGCGCGGATCTCCGCCGGCGTGGCCAGCGCGCCGGCGATCGGCAGCGTGCGCATGGTGATCCCGCGGGTGATGCCCAGCGCGTGCAGCGCGGTGAGCTGCGAGGCGGAGACCGGCCCGGACTGGTCGTAGGTGATCACGATCTGCAGTTCGTCGCTGGCCGGCGCGCCGGCGAGCTTGGCCTCCAGCAACTGGTCCAGATGGGCGGCGGCCAGGGCGTCGCCGGCGAATGTAGCGCCGGCAAGCACGGCGCAGATGCCGATGGCAAGAATGGGACGGCGAATGGACATTGCAAAATCCCCGGATCGTCGAGGCCCGTAACGGGCGGTGGCCGAAGCGTGCCGGCCATCCCGATACGCGGCCAATCCGGCATCGCACCCAGCACGACCGGGTGGAAACACTCAGTCGGGCGTGCCCGACCATCAAGACGACGCGGCCACCGAACACCGGCGGCACGCAACGGCATCTCAGGCACCCCGCATGGTCGAGACTGCCCCCTGGCGCAGGTCCGCCAGCGCACGCCAGGAGACGCCGGCGCACGCTGCGTCGGTCCACGCGCGGCATGGCACGTGGCCACGACGCCGTGTCGCCACGCTACGACGCGCCGATGACAACGTTGGCTTCGGCGACGCGACAGCGTTGGCGAGAGCGGACGCTGTTCGTCCATCCCGTTGCGCAGGTGCAAGCGGCCATGACATGAACGACGGCGTGCCTGCCCTTGCACGCGAGCGGTGGCGCTCGGCTGCCTGCGGCAGGGTCACGGCGCGTGATCCAGCGAATACCGCGAACGGTACCGGAACAGCGCGCGTTCCGGGCAGCGGTGATCGACATGCGAGAAAGACCGGATCCGGCGGCGACCGGCCGGTCCGGGGCATGCGGCGCGGCGCGGCGCGGCGGAAACGAGAATGCGGGACGTGCGGGGCCCCACCGATTCCCGAACGCCATTCCGGGAACGCTGGAACCCCGCACGCCCCAGCACGGTGGGACCGCGGCGACCGGCCGATTGCGCTGCCCCATGCCGACAGCGTGATCGAAGGCAGCCGCGAGGGCGTCGACGACGCCGGTCATGCGGGTGGAGCTGCACGCCGTCGGCCAAGGACGGCGCACCGACTACAGCGCAAGCGCAGGCATCACGCGCGGTTGCGTTTGCGCTGTAGCGCGGGCGGACGTCGGCGTCCGCCCGGCCCGGATTACTTCTTGCTGGCCTCGAGCAGCGCCGAGTAGGCGTTGAGATAACCGCCGCCGACTTCCCAGGAGGCGCGTCCAGGCATCTTGGTCGCGGTGCGTTCGATCAGGTCCTTGACCTGGTCCGGGGTCAGGTTCGGGTTCGCCTCCAGCAGCAGCGCCACCACGCCGGCCACGTGCGGCGTGGCCATCGAGGTGCCGCTCATGGTGGTGTAGAACGGCAACTGGGTCGGCGCGATCAGCTTGGCATCCTTCTGCGCCGCCAGCGGCGGCAACAGGCCGGTGGAGGCACGGGTGGAGATGATGTCCACGCCCGGCGCGGTGATGCTGGGCTCGTTGATGTGGGTCCAGGTCTTGCCGTCGGCGGTGGTGAAGGTGTCGCGCTCGCCGGCCTTGCCACGCGAGGAGAAGTCGGCCAGGGTGCCGTCCTTGTTGCCGGCGGCGACCGAGATCACCCACGGCGCCTGCGCGTACGGATTGTGGGTGTCTTCCTTGGGACCGTCGTTGCCGGCGGCGAACACGCTGACGATGCCGCGCTTGTACAGTTCGTAGGTCGCCACGTTGACCGGGTCCGCCGGGTCGAACTTGCCGGACGTGCCCCAGGAATTGCTGGTGACGCGGATCGGATCCTTGAAGCTGTGCTGGTGCGAGGCCGCGTAATCCAGGCCGCCGACCGCGTCCAGGATCAGCAGCACGCCGCTGGAACCGTAGCCGACCAGGCTGGCGCCGGTCGCCACGCCGCGGTAGGTGCCGCCGGACTGGGCGCCGTTGCCGCCGACCGTGCCGGCGCAGTGGGTGCCGTGGCCGGAGCCGGCGTCGGTGTTCGGCACGCCCTCCAGGTAGGTGACCGGCAGCATGGAATCCAGATTGTGGAGGTTGGTGTTGGCCAGCACGTTCTGCACCACGCGGTCGCCATAGGCGAGGTCGCGATGGGTAGCGTCGATGCCCGAGTCGTTGATCAGCACGCCGACGCCGCGGCCGGTGAACGGCACGGTGCGGCCGAAATCGCCCGGATGGCTTTGCGCGCGGTTGACGCCGGTGGCCTCGCGGGCCTCCTGGTTGAAATAGCGCAGCGGCGCGTTGTAGTAGATCGAGGCGACATCGTCGCGCTCGGCCAGCGCCAGGATCTCTTCCGGCGTGGCCAGCGCACCGGCGATCGGCAGGGTCTGCATGCTGACGCCACGGGTGATGCCCAGGTCGTGCAGGACCGTCAGCTGCGCCGCCGAGACCGGCTTGGACTGCTTGTAGGTGATGACGATCTGCAGCTCGTCGGTCAGCGGCGCGTTGGCCAGTTTGGACTCCAGCAGGCTGTCCAGGTGTGCGGCGGCTTCGGCCTTGCCGCCGGCGAAGACGCCGCTGGCGAGGACGGCGCAGATGCCGATGGCGAGTGCGGGACGACGGATGGACATCTGGAATCTCCGGTTGGTGGCCCATGACGGGTGGGTGACTGCAGACTGAACCGGCGGCGCGGCGGCGCCTATCCGGGATCGCCCCTAGTGGGTATGAGTGGAAACACCCAGGACCGCGTGCATCGCGCGAACGGATCGGTATGATCGGGACGAAGGCAGCTGCCGCGCCGCGGTGCCGGGCGGGACGCGGCTGCGGTGCGCGGCGTCGGCACATGCAACAGGGGGTTTCAGATGCACACTTTTCAGATGCACACGATGTTCGCAAGAGTTTGCTTGCTGCTCTGCGCCGTGGCGGCGTCCGGCGGGCTCGCCGCGCAACCGCTGCCGGTGCAGGTGGACGTGAGCGGCAATGTGGCGACGGCGGCGATCGGCGCCGGCCCGCACCCGCTGGCGGAGCTGACGCTGGAGTTCGACAGCGTCAGCGACCTCAGCCCGGGCAATCTGGGCCTGAGCGCGGAACTGCTGAGCCCGGCCCAGGTCACCGCGCTGCTGCCGCGCCTGCCCGACGCGCAGGCCGGCCAGGTGCCGTCGCAGCTGCCGCTGTTGATCACGGTGACGCCGCCGCCGAGCGGCGGCCTGTCGTTCCGGCGGATCGTGCATGTCGAACTGCACACGCATGCGCTGACCTACACCGCCGGCAGCACCCTGCGCCTGTTCAAGGCACCGGAGGGCGGCGATTTCCGCGACATCACCGACGAGATCGCCCCCGGCAGCGTCCGCGCCCGCGGCACCACCGGCGGCTTCTCGCAGTTCATCGTGCTCCACGACCTGCGCCCGACCGCCAACGTGGTGGCCACCAAGCTGAGCCGCCTGCGGGCGCTGGTGGCACAGTTGCCCGCCAGCGAGGCGGCGCCGCTGACGCCCCTGCTGGACAGCGTGCAGAGCGCACTGGCCCACACCGACTACAGCGCCGCCACGGTGGCGCTGGACGGGTTCCGCGAGCAGGTGTCGGCGCGCGCCGGCCAAGGCATCGCGCAGACCTGGCACGCCGGCATGAGCGTGGGCAATCCCGCAGGCGAACTGCTGGCCGGCGCCGCGACGCTACGCTTCTCCATCGACTACCAACGTCTCTACGCGCCTTGAGCGCGGCTGGACCGGCCACGCGCGCCGCGACGGAGGACATCCCGCAATGCCCGCGCGCCTGACCGCCTACCTGCCCGACGCGCCGGCACCGACGCTGCTGCTCGCCGCCGGGCAGACCCTGGCGATCGGCCGTGCCGCGGACAACGCGCTGGCGCTGCAACACCCCTCCGTGTCGCGCTGGCACGCGCAACTGCAGCCACAGGCCGACGGCCACTGGCAGTTGCACGACCTGGGCAGCAAGAACGGCAGCTTCCGCGACGGGGTGCGCGTGGCCGCGCCGATCGCGCTGGAGACGGCGACCTGGCTGCGCTTCGGCGATATCTACGCCGAGTTCGCTCCGCTCAGCGCGGCCGATGCCGAACTGGCCGAACACCGCCAGCGCGCCCGCTGCGACCGCGCCACCGCACTCACCCAGCGCCTGGCCCAGCTCGGCGGACTTGACGACCTGCTCGGCGCCAGCCTGGAGGCGGTGGTCGAACTGGCCCAGGCCGAACGCGGCGTGCTGGTCCTGGCCGAGCCCCAGGGCCAGCGCGTCGCGGCCAGCCACGGCACCGGGCCGCTGCCGCTGCAGCGCGGTCTGGCCGGCAGCGAAGGAGCCCTGCAGCGCGCCCTGCGCCACGGCCAGGCCACCGTGGCCCACGACGTCGGCGGCGTGCCGTGGCTGGCCGAGCGCGCCTCGGTCTGCGCCGCCGACCTGCGCACCGTGCTGTGCCTGCCGCTACGCGACGGCGCGCGCGTGATCGGTGCGATCTATGCCGACAGCCGCCGCGCCGGCAGCGCCATCGGCGCGCTGGACATGCAGTTGCTCGAGGCCTTCTGCGAGCGCGCGGCGCTGTGGATCGCCGCGCGCCAGGCGCTGCGCGACGCCGGCGCGGAACCCGGGCCGGCATGAGCGACGCCGCCACGTCCACCGGCCTGTACGCGCAGGAAAGCCTGGCCACGGGCGACGTGCTGGCCGGCCGCTTCCGCATCGAGCGCCTGCTCGGCATCGGCGGCATGGGCCTGGTGTACCTGGCCCACGACCAGGCGCTGGGCATCGATGTGGCGGTCAAGCTGCTGCGCCCGGAACTGGCGCAGCGGCCGCAGGCGTTCGCGCGCTTCCGCCAGGAACTGCTGCTGGCGCGGCAGGTCTCCAGCCCGCACGTGGTGCGGATCCACGACCTGGCCGAACACGCCGGGCGCTGGCTGATCAGCATGGACTACGTGGATGGCGAGTCGCTGGAGGCGCGGCTGCAGCGCGAGGAACGGCTGGACCTGGACAGCGCCCTGCGCATCGCCGGCGACATCGCCCGCGGCCTGCAGGCGGCGCATGCGCGCGGCGTCGTGCACCGCGACCTGAAGCCGGCCAACATCCTGCTGCAGCGCGGCGGCGATGCGCTGATCAGCGACTTCGGGGTGGCCTGTTCGATGGCCAGCAGCGGCCTCGGCGCGACCCTCGGCAATGTCATCGGCACGCCCGCCTACCTGTCGCCGGAACAGGCGCGCGGCGATCCGCTCGACCCGCGCAGCGACCTCTATACGCTGGGCCTGATCCTGTACGAAATGCTCGCCGGGCAGGTGCCGTTCGCCGGCGGCACCCTGTCCGAGACCCTGGCCCAACGCATGCTGCGCGAGCCGCCGCCGGTGGACCGGCTGCGCGCCGACGTGCCGGCCTGGCTGGTGCGGCTGCTGCAGCGGCTGCTGCGCCCGCAGCCGCGCGACCGGCTGCAGCACGCCGGCGAGGTGATCGCGGCGATCGAGCGGCGGCAACTGCCGCGCGATCGCCGGCGTTGGCGCCGGATCGGGCTGGGCCTGGCCGCAACCCTGGCCGGCGCCGCCCTGCTCGGCGCCGGCGCCTGGCAATGGCACGCGCAACGCGCCAGCACGCCGCCGCCGGTGGCCGCGGTGCAACCGCTGCCGCGCCTGCTGGTCCTTCCGCTGGCCGGCGATCCGGCCAGCGCCGAACAACGCCTGGCGCTCGGCGCCTGGCTGCGCGGCAGCCTCGGCGAAACGCTGACCGTGGTCGACGACGAACGCACCCGCCAGGCGCTGCGCCAGTACGACCCCACTGGCCAGGCGCCGCTGGACGTGGCGGCGCTGCGCCGGCTCGCCTCGGCGCAACGCGTGCTGCAGCCGAGCCTGCAACGCCAGGGCGCCGGCTGGCGCCTGCAGGCGCTGCTGTCTCCGGCCAGCGGCGCGCCGCAACGCCTGGACGGGCCGGTCGCCGCCGATCCGGCCGCGGCCTATGCCGCCTGGTTGCCGATCGCGTCCAGGGCACTGCTTCGCGATGGCACCGCCCTGCCCGACGACCTCCCCGCGCCCGCCGCGCTGCAGGCCTACGCGCGCGGCCTGGCGGCGCAGCAGCACGACGACAGCGCGCAGGCGCTGCAGCAGTTCGCCGCGGCCAGCGCGCAGGCCCCGCACTCCGCGCCGCTGCGCCTGGCCGAGGTGGTGGCGGCGCAGGCCATCGGCGAGGAACAGAAGGCACACGAGGCGTTGAGCGCGCCCGTGCCCGCAGCGCCGGCGCGGCCGCGCACCCTGGCGCTGCTGGCGGCGCTGCGCCTGGAAGCCGAAGACGATCTCGCCGCCGCCGACCGCGCCTGGCAGGCGCTGGCCACGGCCCGGCCCGACGACAGCGTGGTGCAACTGCAGTACGCGCGCATCCAGGCGCAGGCCGGCCACCTGGACACGGCGCGCGGCCGGTTGCGCGCGCTGGCGCAGCGCGATCCCGACGATCCGCGGCTGTGGCTGGCGCTGGGCAAGCTGGCGATCCTCAGCGGCAACGCCGCCACCGCGGTGGACGACGACCTGCTGCGCGCGCAGCTGCTGTTCCGCCGCGGGCGCGACCTCTATGGCGAAGCGGAGACGGTGAACGCACTGGGCGTGGGCTACGGCCGCCTCGGTCTGGCGCAGCAGGCGCAGGCGCAGTACCTGCGCGCCGTGGAGCTGCGCCGGCAGGTCGGCAATCGCCGCGGCGTCGCCACCAGCCTGCGCAACCTGGCCGGCACCCTCAGCATCGGCGGCGCCTTCGCCGAGGCCGAACAGCACCTGCGCCAGGCGCAGGCGCTGTACACCGAGCTGGGCGACCGCAACGGCCAGGCCGCGGCCGCCAACGAACTCGGCCTGCTGGCCGAGGAGCGCGGCGACTACCCGCAGGCGCTGCAAGCGTTCCGCGGCGCGCTGTCGGCCTGGCGCGCGCTCGGCGATGCGCTCGGCGTGGCCGAGACCCTCAACAACATCGGTTTCGCGCATTTCCAGTTGGGCGACCTGGACAGCGCCCAGGCGTTCTGGGAACAGGCCGCGCGCGCCTATGACGACCTCAACGACGCCACCGGCCGCGTGCGCACCGCGCAGAATCTCGGCCTGCTGGCCACCGCGCGCGGCCACTGGACGCAGGCGCAGACCCTGCTGACCCAGGCGCTGCGCGAGGCCGAGCGCCACCAGATGCTCGAGGAGGTGGCGGTGAGCCGGCGCAACCTGGCCGAACTGGCGTTCTGGCAAGGCCAGCGCGGGGTGGCGCTGACCGAACTGGACCAGGCGCAACGGCTGTTCCAGCAGAGCCGCGACCAGCGCGGCCAGACCGACATCGCCCTGCTGCGCGCGCAAGTGTGGCTGGCGCTGGACGACCGCGCGCAGGCACGGCTGGCGCTGCAGCAGGTGCAGCGGCAGGCGCCCGCCTCGGTGTCCAGCGAACAGCGCGCCAGCGCCGCGCTGCTGCAGGCGCAACTGGCCGAACGCGACGGCGACAGCGCCGCGGCCGCCACCGCGCTGCGCCAGGCCGAGGCGCTGGCGCGCGCCAGCGGCACCCGCCTGCTGCAGCTGCAGGTGCAGGTGCAGGCGGCGCACGACGAACCCGCCCTGGCCGCGCTGGAGGGCGAGGTCGCGCGCCTGGGCAATGCCGGGCTGCGCCTGCGCTTTCTGCAGCAGGCGCTGCGCTATGGCGCGGCCGACCAGGTGGCGGCGCGCTACGCGCAGGCGCAGGCCCTGCTGCTGCGCGGCACTCCGCTGTTCGCCGCGGCGCTGCACACCCAGGCCGCGCAGCGCCTGCAGGCGCTCGGCGACGCCGATGCCGCGCAACGTGCCCGCCGCGCCGCCGCGCAGGCCGCCAGCGGTTCCGATGTCGCGCGCGCAGGAACCACCCCATGAGCGAGGCCGCCGCGACCGCCGCCGAACGCTACCGCCTGCTGCTGCAGCGCCTGGAAGCCAACGAACGCGAGTTCCGCCGCCTCGGCCGCGCCGTGGTCAAGGTCCAGGAGGACGAGCGCCGGCGCCTGGCGCGCGAGCTGCACGATGGCGTCGGCCAGAACCTGACCGTGCTCAAGCACCGGCTGGCGCAGCTCGGCGCGGCGCTCGGCGGCGCCGATGCGGCACTGCGCGCGCCGCTGGAGGACGCCATCCACCTGTGCACGCAGGCGCTGGAGGACACCCGGCAGATGTCGCGGCTGCTGCGCCCGCCGATTCTCGACGACCTGGGACTGGAGGCCGCGCTCGGCTGGCTGGGCCGCAGCCAGTCCGCCGCCGGCGCCACCCCGGTGGCGGTGGAGATCGGGCCGCTGCCGGCGCTGGACGAAGCGCTGCAGACCCTGCTGTTCCGCAGCGCGCAGGAGGCGCTGACCAATGCGCTGAAGCACTCGGGCGCGCAATCGGTGCTGTTGCGGCTGGTCGCCCGCGACGGCTGGGCGCACCTGCAGGTGCTCGACGACGGCCGCGGCTGCGATCCGCAGCGGGCGCTGACCGCCGGCGGCAGCGGCCTGAGCGGCCTGCGCGAACGCCTGCGCCTGAGCGGCGGCAGCCTGCGCCTGCAATCGTCCCCGGGCGAGGGCTGCTGCGTGCAGATCCGGGTTCCGCTGGAGGCCGATTGAACGCGCCCGCCCTGCCCCATTCCGACGCCCGCGCGGCGCTGCACACGCCGCGACCGGCCCCGCGACGGCGGCCTCCCGCCGCCCCCGGCCAACGCCACGGGAGCGGACCGGCATGACCGCGCCGATCCGTGTCCTCATCGCCGACGACCACACCCTGGTGCGCGAAAGCCTGGTCGCCGTGCTCGACGCCGTCGCCGGCATCCAGGTGGTGGCGCAGGCCGCCGACGGCATCGAGGCGCTGGCCAAGGCCGAGGCGACCCGCCCGGACGTGGCGATCGTGGACATCTCCATGCCGCGGCTCAACGGCATCGACGTGGTCCGGCGGCTGTGCGAGACCGTGCCGCTGGCGCGGATCCTGGTGCTGACCATGCACGAGGAACACGAGTACGTGCTGCACGCGGTGCGCGCCGGCGCCTCCGGCTACCTGCTCAAGGACAGCGCCAGCGCCGACCTGATCGCCGCGGTGCGCAACCTGCACGCCGGCCGCGGCCACTTCTCGCCGCAGGCCGCGCAAGCGCTGGTGACGCAGATGCAGCAGCCGCAGGCGCTGCCGCAGGACCCCTACCGCAGCCTGACCGCGCGCGAACGCGAGGTGTTCCACCTGATCGTGGAAGGCCGCACCACCAAGGAGATCGCGCGGGTGCTGCAGATCAGCGTCAAGACCGCCGAGAACCACCGTTTCCGCGTGCTCAACAAGCTGGGCATGCGCAATACCGCCGAACTGGTGCGCTACGCGGTCCGCCACGGCCTGCTTGACTGAACCGCGCCGCGCGCCCGCGCCTTCGCCGCGGCTGCGCACACTCCATACGCCATAGTATCCTGGCGACCTCGGCCGCGCCGCGGCCCCGTCACGAGCGATCGCATGAGCACCTATCAAGCCCCGTTGACCGATCTCCGCTTCGCACTGCACGACGTGCTGCAGGTGGAGGCGCTGTTCGCCCGCCTGGGCCATGCCGACGCCAACGCCGAACTGATCGACGCGGTGCTGGAGGAAGCGGCGCGCTTCACCGGCACGGTGCTGGCGCCGCTGAACCGGGTCGGCGACGAGCACGGCTGCACCCTGGACAAGGCCACCGGCGCGGTGACCACCGCGCCCGGCTTCCGCGAGGCCTACCGACAGTTCGCCGAGGGCGGCTGGACCGGGCTGACCGCCGCCGCCGAGTTCGGCGGCCAGGGCCTGCCGCACACCCTGGGCGTGCCGCTCAACGAGATGGTCAACGCCGCCAACCTGGCCTGGGGCAACTTCCCGCTGCTGTCGCACGGCGCGGTCGAGGCGCTCAAGCAGCACGGCGAGGCCTGGCAGCAGGAGGTGTTCCTGAAGCCGCTGGTGGACGGCCGCTGGACCGGCACCATGTGCCTGACCGAGCCGCACTGCGGCACCGACCTGGGCCTGCTCAAGACCCGCGCCGAGCCCAACGCCGACGGCAGTTGGTCGGTCAGCGGCACCAAGATCTTCATCACCGCCGGCGAGCACGACTTCACCGACAACATCGTGCACCTGGTACTGGCGCGGCTGCCGGACGCGCCGGCCGGGGCCAAGGGCATCTCGCTGCTGGTGGTGCCCAAGTTCAAGGTCGCCCGCGACGGCAGCGTCGGCGAGCGCAACGCGCTGCGCTGCGGCTCGCTGGAGCACAAGATGGGCATCCACGGCTCGGCCACCTGCGTGATGAACTTCGACGGCGCCGAGGGCTACCTGGTCGGACAGCCGCACAAGGGCCTGCAGGCGATGTTCACCATGATGAACACCGCGCGCCTGGGCGTGGGCCTGCAGGGCATCGGCCTGTCCGAGCGCGCCTACCAGAACGCGCTGCGCTACGCCCGCGAGCGCCTGCAGTCGCGTTCGCTCAGCGGCGCCAAGCTGCCGGAGAAGCCGGCCGACCCGATCCTGGTGCATCCGGACGTGCGCCGCATGCTGCTGACGGTGAAGGCGCTGACCGAAGGCAGCCGCCTGCTGGCGCTGCATGCCGCCACCCTGATCGACATCGCGCACAGCGCGCAGGACCCGGCCGAACGCGAGCAGGCCGACGTGCTGGTCAGCTTCCTCACCCCGATCTCCAAGGCCTGCCAGACCGAGTGGGCGGTGGAGAACACCTACCACGCGCTGCAGTGCTTCGGCGGCCACGGCTACATCCACGAGCACGGCATGGAGCAACTGGCCCGCGACGCGCGCATCACCACCCTCTATGAAGGCACCACCGGCATCCAGGCGCTGGACCTGATCGGGCGCAAGACCGCGGCCAGCCAGGGCGCCGGGCTGAAGCTGTTCCTGGCGCAGATCGAGGCGTTCCTGAGCGAGCACGCCGACAACCCGGCGGTGGCCGAATTCGTCGCGCCGCTGCGCGAAAAGGCCGCCGAGTGGGCGGCGCTGACCAAGCACGTCCTGCAGCGCGCCGCCGGCAATCCCGAGGAACTGGGCGCGGCCAGCTACGACTACGTGTTCTATTCCGGCTACGTGGTGCTGGCCTACTGGTGGGCGCGCAGCGTCGCCGCGGCCGAGGCCTCGGCGCACGGCGAGGCGTTCAAGCAGTCCAAGCGCGAGACCGCGCGCTTCTACTACGCCCGCCTGCTGCCGCGCACGCTGACCCACGCCGCGGCCATCGACAGCGGCGCCGCGCCGCTGATGGCGCTGGCCGACGCGCAGTTCTGAGGCGCACATTCACGTCCGAACGCCGCCCCGGCACGCACACCGTGTCGGGGTTGCACGGCGCGCCGCGGGCCGATACACAAACCGTCACCAATCGGGTATAAGCTGTCTTCCCGATGGAGACAGACACAACAACGCTTGGTCTGATCGATACCGGGGCCTGCGGCGCCTCGGCCGCGGTCCCGTCGCCTGCGGCGTCCCCTTCCCACCTGCCTTCGGTCCGGCTGCTGTCGCTGGACGCGCACGGCCGCGTGCTGGACTGGATCAACTGGCAGGATGCCGCCTGCCTGTACGCGCGCGGCGCGGTCGCCTGGACCCTGGGCGAGCCGTGCCTGCACATCCACGGCGGCATCTGCCGCGCCAGCGGCGAGCGCAGCGTGCTGGAGCTGCATCCGATCATCGCCGCGCGCGGCCATGCGCACGCGCGCGCGCTCGACCCCACCCCGACCCTGACCAACACCGCGCTGTTCGCCCGCGACGCGCAGTTGTGCCTGTACTGCGGCCAGCAGTTCAGCCGCCCGCACCTGACCCGCGACCACGTGCTGCCGGTGTCCAAGGGCGGCCGCGACACCTGGGAGAACGTGGTCACCGCGTGCTTCCACTGCAATTCGCGCAAGGGCAACCGCACCCCGCAGCAGGCGTCGATGCCGCTGCTGGCGGTACCGTACCGGCCGAGCTGGATCGAGCACCTGATCCTGTCCAACCGCAACATCCTGGCCGACCAGATGTCGTTCCTGAAGGCGCAGTTGCCAAAGCGCTCGAAGCTGTCGTTGTAGCGCGCGGCCTCACGCCGCCGTCACACCCGCTGCGACGGATTGCCGCACCCCGGCCGAAACAGGCCATGCCTGCGCCCGCGACTGAACGGGTCGATTGCGCGTGCCCGGAATGGAGAGGAAAATGACAGGTCCGCTGAACCTCCATTCCGATGATCGATCCCACCCGCTATCCGCGCCTCTCGCGCATCCAGGTCCCCGCCGAACTGCGTTGCTTCGATGAAGCGGAGCTGCCGGCCATCGCCGAGGAACTGCGCGCCTTTCTGATCGAGAGCGTCGGCAAGAGCGGCGGCCATTTCGGCGCCGGGCTGGGCGTGATCGAACTCACCGTGGCCCTGCATTACCTGTACGACACGCCGGTCGATCAGTTGGTCTGGGACGTCGGCCACCAGACCTACCCGCACAAGATCCTCACCGGGCGCCGCGACCGCATCCACACGGTCAAGCAGGCCGATGGCGTGGCGCCGTTCCCCAAGCGCGAGGAAAGCGAATACGACACCTTCGGCGTCGGCCATTCCTCCACCTCGATCTCGGCCGCGCTGGGCATGGCGGTGGCGCTGCAGCGCAGCGGCGACGAGCGCAAGGTGGTGGCGGTGATCGGCGACGGCGCGATGACCGCCGGCATGGCCTACGAGGCGCTGAACCACGCCGGCGGCATGGACCCGGAACCGAACCTGCTGGTGATCCTCAACGACAACCGCATGTCGATCTCCGAGGCGGTCGGCGGGGTCACCAAGATGCTGGGGCGGATGAGCGGCAGCAAGACCCTCAACGCCATCCGCGAGGGCGGCAAGAAGATCCTCGGCGACAAGAAGAGCAACCCCACCGCGCGCTTCGTGCGGCGCTGGGAAGAGCACTGGAAGGGCATGTTCGTGCCATCCACGCTGTTCGAGGAAATGGGCTTCCACTACACCGGCCCGATCGACGGCCACGACCTGCCGGCGCTGCTCGGCGCGCTGAAGACGCTCAAGACCCTGAAGGGTCCGCAGTTGCTGCACGTCATCACCACCAAGGGCAAGGGCTACGAGCTGGCCGAGGGCGACCAGATCGGCTACCACGCGGTCGGCCCGTTCGACCCGAGCAAGGGTCTGGTGCCCAAGCCGGGCGCCAAGGCCCCGACCTACACCGACGTGTTCGGCGACTGGATCTGCGACATGGCCGCGGCCGAACCGGCGCTGCTGGCGATCACCCCGGCGATGCGCGAAGGCTCGGGCCTGGTACGCTTCAGCAAGGAGTACCCGCAGCGCTACTTCGATGTGGCGATCGCCGAGCAGCATGCGGTGACCCTCGCCGCGGGCATGGCCGTGCACGGCGCCAAGCCGGTGGTGGCGATCTACTCCACCTTCCTGCAGCGCGGCTACGACCAACTGGTGCACGACGTGGCGCTGCAGCAGCTCGACGTGCTGTTCGCGATCGACCGCGGCGGCGTGGTCGGCCCGGACGGGGCCACCCATGCCGGCAACCTGGACCTGAGTTTCCTGCGCTGCGTGCCGCACCTGGTGGTGATGGCGCCGGCCGACGAAGCCGAATGCCGGCAACTGCTCAGCACCGGCCTGCGCCACCGCGGCCCGGCCGCGGTGCGCTACCCGCGCGGCACCGGTCCCGGGATCGCCCCGGGGACCACGCTGGAGCCCTTGCCGATCGGCAAGGCGCAGCTGCGCGCGCAGGGCCACACGCTGGCGTTGCTGGCGTTCGGCGCGACCCTGGCGGCGGCCGAACAGGTCGGCCGCGAACTGGGCCTGAGCGTGGTCAACATGCGCTTCGTCAAGCCGCTGGACCGGGCGCTGCTGCTGGAACTGGCGCAGAGCCACGACGGCTTCGTGACCATCGAGGACAACGTGGTGGCCGGCGGCGCCGGCGCCGGCGTGTCCGAACTGTTCAATGCCGAAGGCGTGCTGCGCCCGATCCTGCACCTGGGTCTGCCCGACGCGTTCCAGCATCACGCCAGCCGCGAGCAGTTGCTGGCCGAAGCCGGCATCGACGCCGCCGGCATCCGCGCCGCGGTGCTGGCGCGCTGGCCGCAGCTGGCCGCCAGCGGCAACGCGCCGCGCACCGCCGCGGGCTGACGGCGGCGGTCACCGCGAGCGCTGCTGCACTGTCTGCTGCGCCTGCCTGCACGACGCGACGCAGGCGGTCCGCACGCGTCCCGACACCGCGCGCACGCCAGGGCGGCCCATCCCTCCCAGATGACGCGCCCTAGGGCGTGATCACCTCGTCGCCGCGGGCGCGCAGCCGATCCAGCGGCCCGCCGGGTTCCTGCAAGGTCTGCATCGGCAGCACCGCGAAACTGGAGCGGTGCTGCGCCAGCGCCCGCTCGGCCGCCTGCAGCCACGCCGCCTGCGCACGCTGGCGCACGTCGCCCAGGCCCAGCTTGCGCGCGATCGCCGCGTCGCCGACCGCGTCCAGGCAGACCCGGTACTGATCGTTGGCCGGCAGCGTGGCCAGCGTGTCCAGATCGCCGATGGCCCAGGCGTTGGCGCGCAGGCGCATCGTCTGCAGGTCGCGGTCGATGACCTGCAGCGTGCGCGCAAAGCAGGTGCTGTCGTTGAGCGACGTCGCACGGAATTCCTGCAGCGCGCGCTTGGCGTCGGGCACGCTCACCTCGACCACCACCGGCACGATCGGCACCTTGGCGCGTTTGGCCGCGCGCTCGACCACCGGCTGCACGACGCTGCCCAGGACCAGGCCGGACTTGCGCATCGCCGCTTCGTACAGTTCCTGCGCGGCGAACACCGGCCGCCAGCGTTCCACGCCGCCGTCGCGGCCCAGGTAGCGCGCCTTCAGCGGCAGCCAGCGCGCGTACAGCTCGGGCGGCAGGACTTCCTGCAACGTGCGGTCGTCGGGATTGCGCCGCGCCTTGAGCAAGGCCGGCAGCAGCAACATGGTGCGGAACATGCCCAGGTTCGAACGCAGCGTCACCGTCGGCGCCGCAATCACCTGTTGCGATTCGGCGATCACCCGCTCCACTTCGCCCGATTCCCACTGCATGCGCCGGGGCAGCGGCGACACCGTGCCGAGGATCCACAGCACGTGGTCGCCGCGGCGGACCTGCCACAGGCCGGGGCCGGGCTGGCGCCCGCTGACCAGCACCGCCTCCAGGTCGACCACCGGTGGATTCGTTGGCGCGGCCGGCACCGCGGTCTGCGCCTGCGCGGCGGGCATGCCCGCCGCCAGCAACGCCGCAGCCAGGCACACCGCCGGCCCGATCCGGCGCCCGACCGCTTGCAGCGCGGTCGCCGCACTCCCCGTCCGCAGCGGCATCAGCCCGCCAGCTTCGGCAGGTGCGCGGCCAGCGGATCGGTGTCCGCCAGCAGTTCGAAGCGCTCCCACAGGAAGCCCGGCGCCACCACGCAACGCACCAGGCAATAGTCGGCCAGCGGACGCGCCGCCTGCCAGGTGCCGGCCGCGATCACCACCGACGGCATGCCGCCGCGCTCGCTGGCATCCAGCCGGTAGCGCTGCAGGCCATGCTGCGGATCGAAGCCGAGCAGTTCCAGCGCCCCGCCCTCTTCCCATTGCCAGGTCTCGTCGGCATCGATGCGGTGCCAGTTGCTGACCTCGCCGTGCGCCAGCAGGAAGCGGATCGCGGTGCAGGCCGGGCGCAGCGTTTCTTCGTGTTGCACCTGCAAGGCCGAGGTGTGCACGCGCGCGTAGCGCCCGCCTTCGGGGTGCGGCAGCAGCGACAGGTCGCGCACCAGGGCGGCGATTCGGAAAGCGGCGGCGCTGGACATGCGCCCAGTCTAATCCGGCACATGACCGTGCGGATGTCAGGCGACGCCATTTCCCCGGCCATGGCCGGCCGAGGTCACGACGGGCGCAGCGAGTCGCGCACGGGCGGCACCGCGCTCAGGCGCCGACCATGGCGCAGGCACAGGGCGAAGAACACCAGCAGGTCCCAGCTGTAGCGCTTGAGCAGGCGCCGCGGCTCGCGCAGCAGACGATAGATCCATTCCAGGCGCAGCCGACGCACCCAGGCCGGTGCGCGCCGGGCGGTGCCGGACAGGAAGTCCAGCAGCGCGCCCACGCCGAACGCCAGCGGCACCTGCAGCTGCGCGGCCTGCTGCAGCAGCCAGCGCTCCTGCAGCGGATTGCCGAAAGCCACCAGCAGCACATCGGCGCCGCTGGCGTTGATGCGCGCGGCCAGGCCGGCGCCGGCGGCGGCGAACTCGGCATAGCCGTCGCAGGTGCCGACCACCTCCTGTCCCAGCGTCTGCCGCAAGGTCCGCGCCGCGGCCTCGGCCACGCCGGGGCGGCCGCCGAGCAGGAAGAAGCGCAGCGGGCGCGCACTCTTCCGGCACAGCGCCGGGATCAGGTCGGTGCCGTTGAGATTGCCGGCGAAGCGGCGGCCGTGCACCAGCAGCGCGCCCAGGTCCATGCCGATGCCGTCGTTGACGATGCACACGCCCGGCGCCATCAGCCCTTCGCGCAGGGCCTGGCACTGCACCACGAAGTTGGTGTTGGCGAAGAACACCTGGCGGCGCTCGCCGCGCGCCAGCGCCTGCAGCAGCGTGGCGACGAAATCGGTCTCGGTGCTGCGCAGGATCGGATAGCCGCCCAGCGCCAGTACCGCGTCCTCGGCGCGCTCACCAGAGGTCATGCGGAAAGCTCTCCAGCAGGCCGCGCTGCACCGCGGCCAGGTCGAACACGGTATTGCCGCCCAGGGTCACGCACTCCTCCACGCTCCGCCCGGCATGCCAGCGGCTGCGGCCGGTGCCGGCGTAGTAGTCATCGTACTTGAAGCGGTCCTCGCCGTTGCCCCAGTCCAGGTACACCGACGGCACGCCGTAGGCCTCGGCCAGGATCAGGCCGTGCAGCGAACTGGACACGATCAGGTCGGCGCCGAGCAGTTGCCGCACGAAGGCGGCCGGCTGCCGGTTCGGCAGCACCAGATGGTCCTTGTAGCCGGCGTATTTCTCCAGCGGTTCGTTGAAATGCGGCACCACCAGGAACGGCCGCCGCGCCGGGGCCGGCGCCAGCGCTTCGCGCGGGAAGAACAGCGGCATCAGCAGGCCCGGGTCACCGTACACCTCCGGCACCCGCAGGCCGCGCTCGCGCAGGAACGCGCGGGTCATGGGGCCGCGCACGGCGCGCACGTCGAGGTGGCGGAAGCCATGGCGGTCGGCGGGGATCTTGCCGTTGACGCCGCTGCCCCAGACCGTGTCGCCGTCGCGGGCGAAATGCAGCACCGAGCCGATCGCGATCAGCCGCGTGCGTTTGTCGCGCTTGTCCAGCAAGGTGCGGTCGCGCTGGCCGAGTACGTTGGAGACGATGATCTTGGAAAGATGATCGCCGACGTTGATCTCGCCGTTCTTCGGCTTCCACCAGAACAGCGCCCGGCGCTCCTCGTAATCGATCCATTTTTGCAATGCGGACATCAGTCCTCCTTGGTTGCGCAGGGTGGACGGTGAAACGCGCTAGGCCACGCCGTCGGCGAACAGGCGCGTCTCCGGATAGGCGGCCGGGTCCAGGACCCGGTCGGTGGTGTCGGACCAGCTCAGGCACTGGCGATGGCGTACGTGCGGCGCCTGCAGCGCCTGCCCGATCGCCGCGACGATGGATGCTTCGTCGCCCGGGGTGTAGCCGAAGCGCGACGGATAGCGGCCGACCACGGCATTGGGGCACACCGCCGGCAGGCCGAAGAAGTCGTACTGCAGCAGCTTCATCGAGCTGTCGGCCAGGTAGGCCGGCACCTGCTCGGAGGCGTACGGGGCGATGCCGAAGCGGGCGTGCTTGATGTAGCGGATGGTCTCGGCATGCTTCATCTCGCCGTACACCACCACGTTGTCGCCGTAGCCCGGTGCGCGGCCCATGCCCGAGCCGATGACGTGGAAGGTGACCTGCGGGAAGGCGCGGCTGGCAGCGACGAAGAACGCGGGGTCGAACAGCATCGAGCCCACCGCCACCGCATGGATGCCCTCGCCGTACGGCGACGGATCGCCGAGCGTGTGCAGGTCGTGATCCACGCCGTGGCCGACGTGGTACACGTTGTGGCGGCTGGCGACCTCCTCGGCCATTGCCGGCGATACCAGTGCGATCACGTCCAGGCTCGGCGCCACGCGGTCGAACTCGCGCTCGATGTAGTCGGCGACGTTGATCGTGCTCAAGCCGTCGGAGGCGCGGTACACCTTGCGCGCGGTCGGATTGATCCGCGCCGCCAGCGCGATGAACGCCACCGCGATGCCGCTCTCGAACACGATCACGTCGGCCTCGCGGATCCAGCGGATCAGCGTCGCTGGCGCCCAGGCCGCATACAGCTTGAACATCAGGTCTTCCAGCGGCCGCAGCCAGCGCCGCCGGGTGTTGAACGGATGCAGCAGCGCGCGCCACAGATAGCAGTCCACGCCGTTGTGGCGGACCACGCGGTTGGCGCTGGCGTCCAGCGGCAGGCGCAGGTCGCCCTTGAGCCGCGACAGCAGGCTGTAGCGCAGCGAGAAGAAGCGCGTGGTGCCGCGCTTGGCCAGCTCGTCGGCGATGAAGTGGATGTTGGCGCGGCGCGGCGTGCGGTAGTCGTGCGCCGACAGCACCAGGTAGCACGGCGCACGGCCGCTGGCGGCCGCGGCCGGCGCAGACGCGGACAGCGTCGCTGCGGAAGAGTCGCTCATGCCGTCGCTCCTATGCGGAATGGAAGAAGAAGAACACGCAGGCGTACCTCACTCATCGCTGGCCCCGCGCCTGGCGCAGCAGCGTGCGCATCTGCAGGATCGCCAGCACGTCGCGGCGGAACGCCGGCCACAGCGCGAACACCAGCAGGCCAGACAGCGCCATCGCCGCCGCGCCGACGACGAGCTGCAGCCACAGCGACGCGCCGCCCCATTGCTGCGCGGCCAGGTAGGCGGCGACGCCGCAGACGCCGTAGCCGAGCACGGCGCGCAAGGCATTGTTGAACAGCTCCCAGGCCGGGATCTGCGGCGCGATGCGCGCGATCCAGATCACCGACAGCGGCCACATCACCAACAGGCCCAGCGTGTAGCCCACGGTCACGCCCATCACGCCCCACAGCGAGCCGGCGAAGATGCAGGCGATCAGCATCACCCGCCCCACCACCGAGTACACCAGTTGCTGGCGCATCAGGCCCAGCGCCAGGAACACCCAGTAGGTGGCGTAGGACGCGGTCTGGAAGATGCCGCCCAGGGTCAGCACCTGGAACAGCGGCACCGCCGGCCGCCATTGTTCGCCCAGCACCAGCACGATCAGCGGCAGCGCCAGCGCGCAGGCGAAGGAAAACAGCGCCACGATCAGGTGCACCATCACCGTCTGCCCGCGCAGCAGGAAGTTGCCGAAGCGCGGCGGGTCGTCCTGCAGCTGCGACAGCACCGGCAGCGCCACCGAGGTGGCCGGCGCGTTGATCTGGTTCAGCGGCATCATCAGCAGCTGGAACGCGCGGTTGTACAGGCCCAGCGCCTCGGCGCCGATGCGGTGGCCGATGATCACCTGGCCGACGTTGCGGCTGGCGTAGCCGAGCAACTGCGCGGCCATCAGGTTCCAGCCGAAGCTCAGGAAGGTGCGCATCGGCGCATCGCGCCGGTAGCCGCGCGGCAGCCAGCGCGCGCAGGCGCCGGCGATCAGCAGGTTGACCAGCGCCTGCACCACCTGCTGCCAGACCAGCGCCCAGTAGCCGTAGCCGGCCAGGGCCACGCCGAC
The DNA here is from genome assembly GCF_024266585.1 of Xanthomonas sacchari. Taxonomy (NCBI): domain Bacteria; kingdom Pseudomonadati; phylum Pseudomonadota; class Gammaproteobacteria; order Lysobacterales; family Lysobacteraceae; genus Xanthomonas; species Xanthomonas sacchari. Next base: position 2,224,463 of record NZ_CP100647.1, on the reverse strand, counting down.
GCCGGCGAGCAGGCCCAGCACCTGCGCGCCGACATCGCTCAGCGACACCTGGCCGAAGCGCAGCGCCCGGCTCAGGTGCGCGCGGTACTGGGTGGTCATGCCGTTGAGCAGGAAGGTCACCGCCAGCGCCTGCGAGATGCCCAGCAAGGCCGGCTCGCGATAGAAGTGCGCGATCCACGACGAGGACAGGAACACCACGATCGCCAGCGCCAGGCCGATGCCGCTGTTGATCCAGAACAGGTTGTCGCGCTGCTCGCGGCTGACGTGCTTGGCCTGGATCGCCGCCGAGGACAGGCCGAAATCGCGCAGGATCTCGGCCATGCCGACGATCGCCGTCACCATCGCCATCAGGCCGTAGTCGTAGGGCGTCAGCAGCCGCGCCAGCAGCACGATGCCGCCGAACTGCACCACCATCTTGGCCAGTTGCCCGGCCATGGTCACCGCAGCGCCGCCGGCCGCGCGCGCGCCCAGCCCGGGTTGCGGCGCCGCCGGCCGCGACGTCTCCGCGCTGCTCATGCGCCCTCCCCATGCTGCGCGGTCAGCGCCTGCAGATAGCTGCGGTAATGCTGCTGGCCGATGCCGTTCCAATCGCGCCGCGACAGGTCCGGCACGGCGTGGGCCGGCAGTTGCTGCGCCTGCGCCAGGGCTTGCGCCAGTTGCGTCGCATCCAGCTCGCCCTGGTACAGCTGCACCCATTGCGCACCGACCTCGTCGGCGATGGCGGCATTGGCCTCGCTCCACGGCGCCAGCACCGGGCGCGCCAGCGACAGCGCCAACAGCAGCGTGCCGGAGTTGTGCATCTGCCGGTACGGCAGCACCACCAGTTCGGCCTCGCCGATCTCCTGCGCCAGCACCGCGTCCTCGACGTATTGCAGGCGCGCGCTGATCCGCGGATCCTCGGCGCAGGCGCGCTCGACCACGCCGCGGATCTGCGCGTCGATCGGATTGCCGGCGATGCGCAGGCTGAGCTGCGGATCCGGCAGCGCATGCACGGTGGCGACCAGCGTCTCCACGCCCTTGTACGGGCGCAGCAGTCCGAAATGCAGCAGGCGCCCGCGGACCCGCGGCGGTTGCGGCAGCGGCGCGTACCAGTCGCGGTAATGGCCGTGCAGGATGGTGTCGGTGGCCGGCGCGCGTGCGGGCGTGGTCGCATTGATGCGGATCCAGCGCGCGGTCTGGCGGTCGATCCAGCGCAGCAGCAGGCGTTCGCGCCAGCCCTTGTCCTCGTGCGGCGCCACGTTGTGCAGGGTACGCACCAGCGGCACGCCGGCCAGGCGCAGGCGCAGCAGCAACACCGCGACGCAGAGCTGCTTGGCCAGCGTGCCGAGCGCCGTGCGATGCCGCAACAGGTACTCCGGCCAGTGCAGGTGCAGCACGTCGTAGCGCGACAGCAGCGCCGCGCGCATCGAGAAGAAACGCAGCCGCACCTGCGGCGGCAGCGCCGCATAGAGTTGGGTCAGGTAAGGATTGGTGGTCGCGGTCGGGCGCTCGGTCGACAACAGCACCGTGATCGTCGGCGCGGACGCGTGCGATGCGTCGTGGCGCTGGCGCTCGCCGCTCATCGGCCGCCCTCCGCGCCGCCCAGCGCCAGGCGGTATTCGTCCAGGTAGGCGCCGACCACGCGGCCCCAGTCGTAGCGATGCGCGTACGCCATCGCCGCGGCGCGCTGCGCGGCGAAATCCGCGTCGGTGCCGGCGGCGAAGGCGCGCACAGTGGCCGCGGCCGCCTGCGGGTCGGCCGGGTCGACCAGCACGCCCTGCCCCGACTCGCGGTGCAGGCGCGCGAACGGTGGGATGTCGCTGAGGATCGGCAGCAGGCCGGCACTCATCGCTTCCACCGCGGCCAGGCCGAAGCCCTCGTGCCGCGACAGGCACACGAAGTACTGCGCGCTACCGAGCAACTGCGCCAGTTGCGCCTGGGTCGGCGCCACCTGCAGGCGGACCCGCTGCTGCAGGCCGCGCTCGGCGATCGCCTGCTGCAGGTCGGCCACGCTGAAGTCGTACTCGCGACCGGCCACGATCAACTGCCAGGCCGGGTCGTGCGCAGCCAGCGCGCGCAGCAGGTCCAGGGTCTCCAGCAAACCCTTGTTGACCGACCAGCGCCCGAAGTAGATCAGCGTGCGCCCGGGCGCGGCGCTGCCCTGGCCGGCGAACTTGTCCACATCCACGCCGTTCTCGATCACCCGCAGCCGCTGCGGCGCGACCACCTGCGAGAACAGCCGGCCATCGTTCTCGCTGGTCGCCACCACCCGCGCATAGGCCAGCGCCGAGGCGCGGGTGAGGGTCTTGAACCAGAGCATCTTCAGGCGCGAGGCATAGGTGGTGTGGAAGAAGCCGCCATGGGTGGACACGATCATCGGGATGCGGTGCAACGGCCGGGTCAGGGCCAGGAAGTCGTAGAAGAAATCGATGCCGTGCACGTGCAGCAGATCCGCGCCGCGTACCGCCGCCAGCACCGACGGCGCCAGCGGGTAGCGCGAGGAGCCGCGGTAGGCCAGACGCGCGATCGGCACGTCCTGGTACGCATCGCGCGGCGCCAGGCGCTGCTGCGAATCGGTGAACACCCGGTCCAGGCTCACCACCTCGACCTGGTCGCGCCCCTGTTGCAGATGGCGGCGCGCGATGTTCAGCACCACCTCCTCCATGCCGCCCACCGACGGATGGAACTGGCGCACCACATGTACCACCTTCATGCCAGGCCTCCGCCAACCGACGTCACGCGCACCGTCATCCTCATCGTCATGCCGCCGCTCCCGCCGGCGCGGCGCGCCGCACGCCGATCATCCACGGCGCCACCCGCACCAGCACCACCCGGATCGGCACGCTGGCCAGCACCGCCAGCACGCTCACCGACACCGCCCAGGTCGGCCCCCAGGCATCGCCGCGGACCAGTCCGGTGCGGGCGGCGACGCCGGCCATCACCGAGAACAGCAAGGTGTGGGTGCACAGGATCAGCAAGGTGTTGCGTCCGATCCACTGCAGCCAGGCCCAGTGCTGCACCAGCCCGGCGACGCACAGCGCCATCGCGCTGCCGAGCAGGCTGGCGGCGAGGAAACCCAGCGGGGAATCGCCGAACTTGAGCATGTTCACGTCCACGCGGCCGTTGTGCCAGGCGATCGCGAACCAGACCGCGCCCAGCAGCACTGCCGCCAGCGCATTGCCGGCCGGCCGCGCCGGCCACCAGTGCGCCCGCGTCGCCGCGAGCGCGCCGATCGCGAAGAAGCACAGCGCCACCGGCAGCACGTCCAGGGAGAACGGCAGGCGCATGTCCTGGCCCGGGAACCAGCACGCCCAGCCCCAGGCCAGCGGCAGCGACAGCCCGGCCAGGGCCTGCACCGACAGCACCCGGCGCAGCGCCAGATAGGCCAGCGTGCTCACGAACAGCGCCGGCAGGAACCACAGCGCCGGCATCACGTAGAGCTTGGGGCCGATGCAGCTGACCAGGCCCAGCAGCGGCTCCCACCACGGCCGGTCGCCCCACAGTTGCGCCTTGCTGCCGATATGCCGGGTCAGCATCCAGTACGCGTAGGCGACGAAGAAGAACGCCACGTAGGGCAGCAGCAGGCTGCGCGCCAGCTTGCCGACCGTGGCCAGGGTCAGCGGGCGGTTGCCGAAAGCCTCGCCGACCCAGCCCGACAACAGGAAGAACATCGGCACGTGGAAGCTGTAGGCCAGGATCACGTAGGCGTGGGGGATGCCCTTGGCATGGCCGAACACCACCAGCAGGATCGCAATCGCCTTGGCCGCATCGATGCGCATGTCGCGCGGCGCACGCGTCCGTGCGCTGCGCGCCTGCGCCGGCACGGACGCGGAGACGGCCGTGGCGGGCGCGCTCATGCCGGCACCGCCGGAATCCGCGAGACCGGGGCCGACCCCGCCGGCAACGCGGGCGCATCGCGCAGGCGCGGTGCCATCTGCCACAGGCAACCGCACACGAACCACCACAGCGCCGCGGTCTTGATCGAGAAATAGCCGTTGGAGACCAGCAGGCTCAGCGAGAAGGCGAAGATCAGCAGGTTCTTGAACAGCTGCCCTTCGATGGTGCGCATCAGCATCGCGAACGAATAGGCCAGCAGGAACGCCAGCACCAGCAGCACCGACTGCGAGGAGATGAAGTAGGCGATGCCGCTGTCGAAGTAGCGGTACGGCTGGTCCACGTCCAGCCCCATCCAGGCATCGGCACGCATGTTGCGGATCGAATAGACGGTGAAGAACACCCGTCCCAGGGTGGTGTCCTCATAGCTCTGGATGCCCGAGGCCCACACCAGCAGCCACGCACCGCCCAACACCGCGAAGAAGATCAGAAATCCCAGGCGCTGGTCCATGCGCAACAGCAAGGGGCTCAGCAGCGCCATCATCACGCAGGTGCCGGCGGCCAGGCGTCCGTCCGAGGCCACGATCAGGAAGCCGATCATCGCCACCGATGCGACGATCGCCAGCGGTCGCATCCAGCGCCAGAAGGTCAGCAGGATGGCAGCGAAGAAGATGATGAAGTTGCCCATCGTCACCGGCTCGATGAACACCGAGGAGGCGCGCGGCAGGTTCGACGAGGGCAGGAAGTTGCGCGCGCCCGGCCGCGTCGCGCTGACGAACAGGTTGCTGTCCTGGTTCCAGAAGCTCGACGCACTGGCGCCGCGCGCATTGACGAAGTAGCTCTTGGGGTTGACCACGTCGCCATAGACCTTGGGCAAGGCCAGTTCGAACACCGCCACCAGCGACACCAGCAGCGCCATGCGCACGAACATGCGCGGCAGCGAGCCGGTATAGGCCGCGCCGAGGATCAGGAAGGCGAACGGGATCAGCGCATCGCGGAAGAACTTCGGATCCAGCGACCAGGCCAGGAACAGGCGCACCAGCATCAGCAGCGCCAGCAGGGCGATGCCGGTGAACACCATCGCCATGCGCTTGCGGTCCAGCGCGCGCAGGCCGAGCAGGAAGCAGGCCGCGTACACCGCCAGCTCCACCACATAGGTCATCGCCGGGCTGACCCGGAACACCTTGGCGTTGATCACCGCCAGCACGAAGTTGTAGCCGATGGCGAACAGCAGCACCAGCTCGATCAGCAGGTTGCGGCGCTGCTCGCGCAGCGGCATGTCCGGCGCGCTCAGCATGCGCACCTCAGCGCGGCGGCGCATCGCGCGATGGCGCCACGCTGGACACGCGCCCGGCGTGGCGCCGGCGTGCGGCGCGTGGCGCCATTCGGCGCAGGCAGGGCAGGAACGACGGCGACGCGGGGGCGACGCCGGCGCTGCACACGGTCGGCGGGAGGAAGACGCATCGGGCGCATCAGTAGGCGGTCTTCTGCCCGAGCACCTTGAACGCGGTGAGCACGATGATCCGCGTGTCCAGCCACAACGACCAGCGACGGATGTAGTCCAGGTCGTACTGAATGCGCTTCTTCATCGTGCGCAGTTCCGGCGTCTCGCCACGGAAGCCGTTGACCTGCGCCCAGCCGGTGATGCCCGGCTTGACGTAATGCCGCTGCATGTAATGGTGGATCAGCTTCTCGTAGTGGGTGTTGTGCTGCGCCGCGTGCGGACGCGGCCCCACCACCGACATGCTGCCGCCGAGCACGTTGAACAGCTGCGGCAGTTCGTCCAGGCTGGTGCGGCGCAGGAACGCGCCGAAGCGGGTCACCCGGCTGTCGCCGCGGGTGGCCTGCACCACCACCTCGCTGGGCTCCTGCTGCACGCGCATGGAGCGGAACTTGTACATGTAGAACTCGCGCCCGCCCAGGCCGTGGCGGCGCTGGCGGAAGAACACCGGACCCGGCGAACTGAGCTTCACGCCCACCGCGATCGCCAGCATCAGCGGCCACAGCACCGCCAGCGCGGCCAGGGCCACCAGCTTGTCCTGCAGCGCCTTGGCGACCACGAAGTAGGTGTTGCGGTCCACCCCGCCCTGGCGCAGGTTGATCACCGGCACGTTGCCGATCTGGTCGCCGGACTGGTTGAGCATGCCGAAGTCGAACAGGTCGGGGATCAGCCTGACCTGGATCGGATAACGATCCATGCGCTGCAGCAACTGCTTGATGTGGTCGCGCTCGCCCAGCGGCAGCGAGATCCACACCTGCTCGACCTGGTGGTCGTCGAGATAGTCGATCAGCGCATCGGCGTTGCCCTCGCCCAGGCACTGCAGCTTCTGCGGATGGTCGGCCACCGACAGGTCGTAGTCGCTGCTGAAGTAGCCCACCACCTGCATGCCGACCCAGGGATTGCGGCTCAGGTAGTTGTGGATCTTCACCACCGGATGGCGCAGGCCGACCACCACCACGCGCTGCACGTCCACGCCTTCCGAGCGCAGCCGGTTGAGCACGCCGCGCACCACCGTGCGCGAGAGCAGCAACGTCGCCAGGCTGGTGACGAACCAGGTGCCGATCCACAGCCGCGAGACCTGCTGGCCGAACTGCACCACGAAGGCATGCACGGCGAACAAGGCGAACACGCCGCCGCAGGCCAGGCTCAACACCATCATCTCGCGCAGCAGGCCGCGCCCGCGCCAGCTGCGGTACAGCGGAAACAGGGCGAAGCAGATCACCGCGTACAGCAGTGTGGTGCCGATCGCCACCCGGTATGCCGGTTCCGGCATCCAGCTGCCGAACAGCAACCGATGGGTCAGCAACGCGCTGCCGACCATGACGGTCAGGTCGGACACGCGCAACAGGATGTCTGCCGCGGCCGCGTACTTGGACAGCATGCGCGGCGAGGAGGTCGTATAGGTGGCGCTACTCAGGTCTGCCAAAAGCATGATCGGGATTCCTATCCAAACCCGGTCGATCGGCATGCGGGGGAACATGCGACGCCGCCGGGCCTCGATTTCGCCTGCCTGTGGACCGCTGCGGCGCCTCCCTCGCCGACCCCAGGTCCACGGCAGCCCGTGATTACTTCAACAGAACAACGTCTTCGTACAACCGAGCAGGAAAATAATGGAGCACCTCATTGCTTAGCTGAACCACGTATCACCTCACTGAAGACTGTGCGTCGAACCGATGCCGTCGTGTGCGTTGCGGCACGCGCCGGCGCCTGGCGCGGTGCAACCCGCCATGGCGCCGCCACCTCACGGCGAGGCCGCCGCCGCGGCTTCGGCCTCGCCGATGAAGTAGCGCACCAGCGCCACCGCAACCGCCAGGAACAGGCCGAACACGAACGCCAGCGCCAGGTTGAGCAGCTTCTTCGGCGAACTCGGCTTGCCCGGCACGTCGGCGCGGTCGACGATCGAAATGTTGTTGGTGCCGACGTTGCCGACCACGCCGATCTCCTTGTAGCGCTGCAGCAGCGCGTCGTAGAGCTGGCGATTGGTGTCGGCCTCGCGGCGCAGCATGGTGTAGCGGATGCTGCGGGTCTGCAGGTCCAGTTCGTCGTTCTTCAGCGCGGCGATGCGGTCGCTGAGCAGGGTCTCCTGCTGCCGCGCCGCCTCGTAGTCGTTCTTCAGCGCGCTGCGGATGTTGGCGATCTCGTTGGCGATCTGCCGCTTGGTCTCGGCGATCTGGTTCTGCAGGCGCTGCATTTCCGGGTAGCCGGGCTGGAACGTGGCCAGCTTCTGCTGGTAGTCGGCGGTCAGCTTCGCCTGCTCGGTGCGCAGGCTCTGGATCAGCGGACTGCTGACCACCTGCGGCAGGCCCATGCCGTCGCCGATGCCGGCCTGGCGCCAGGCCGCCTCGGCCTTGATCCGCGCGTCCTGCGCCGCAGCCAGGCGCACATTCAGCTCGCTCATGTTCTGCGTCGGCAGCGACGGCTTGTCCTCGCCCATCGACACGATCTGTTCCTTGCTGGAATAGTCGACCGCGTTCTTCTCCGACTCCTCGACCCTGTCGCGCAGTTGCGCAAGGCGTTCGGACAGGTAGCGCGCGGCGAACGAGGACGCCTGCAGCCGGCGTTCCTGGGTCGAGGCGATGAACATCTTGGCGTAGGTATTGGCCACGCGCGCGGCCAGCACGCGGTCGGGCGAATCGAAGTTGATCCGCACCAGGCGCGAGTCGCGGACCGGCTCGATGGTCAATGCGTCCAGCACCGGGCCGACCAGCGCGTTTTCCGCCGCCGCGGCGCGCGCCTGCGGCGTCGGCGCGCGTCCGTCGCCGTTGTTCTGCAGCTTCTCCAGGGCTTCGTCCACCAGCGGCTTGAACGCCGGATCCTGGGTCAGCTTGGCCTCGCGGATCACCTGCCGCGCCAGCGAACGACTGCCGAGCAGTTCGTACTGGGTCTGGTAGAAGTCGCGGTCCTGCGGCGATTCCACCGGCATCAGGTTGGCGACGTTGGCGACGTTGAGCGATTCGCGCTCGATCTGCAGCACGTTGGTGGCGCGGTACTTGGGCGTCATCAGCAAGGTGACCAGCAGCGCCAGCAGCACCACCGCGGCGGTGATGCCGACGATCAGCCAACGCTGGCGGTACAGCGCATTCCAGTAGTCCAGCAGGCCGATGTCGGCCGGGCTCAGCGGGGCGCCCACCGGGCGCGGATGCGGCACGGAGGCCGGAGGCAGGGTGGAGGCGCTCATCGGTAGGCCCTCCAGACCATCACGAACGGAGTCAGTTGCACCACGGTGCGCAGCACCACCAGCGCATCGGAGCGGTACACCACCACGATGTCGCCGCCATAGATCGCCGGGTCGGGCGCGGCGCCCTTCTGGATATCGCGCAGATCGAAGCGGGCCAGCATCTTCTGCCCGCCGACGGTGCGGAACACCACCACATTGCCGCGGCTGGCCACGTCACTGACGCCCTTGCCCAGCGACAGCGCCTGCTGCAGGGTCAGTGCGGAGCCTTGGATGGGATAGATGCCCGGCTCGGATACCGCGCCGGTGACCGTGACCCGGTTGCCGGTGAACTCGTCGACCAGCACCGACACCTGCGGGTTCTGCAGGTAGCCATTGCGGTAGCGGTCGGCGATCTCCTTCTGCAGGGCGTTGACGCTGGAGCCGGCGGCCTTGACGTCGCCGATCAGCGGCAGCGAGATGCGGCCCTCGTTGTCGACCCGCACCTGGCGCTCCAGATCGTCGACCTGGAACACCTTGACCGTGAGCAGGTCGCCCGGGCCCAGCAGGTATTCCGGCTTGCCCATGGACGCGGCAAGCGGATCGCCCGGCGGCAGGTCGCCCCGCATCGCTGGCCCGCTGCTGCATGCCGACAGCAGTGCCAGACAGAAAAGGGCCAGCGCCCAGTGGAAGGTCACGGAGAGATTACCCATGCGCGATGCTGATGCCCTCTGTCGAATGGTTTTCGAAGTGCCGCACTCGCCCAGCCGGCCAGGGGTTCCATTCCCGGCCGGGGGATGATGACGGTCTCAATTCCTGCCTGGGACGAATGGCCCTGGCCAACAGCGAAGCTTCGTGTTGCAACGCACTATGGCACAGGCATCTGCCGTCACCAAGGCGTTACCCGACATTTTTTTGACGCAGTAACGCGGGGATTCAACTACATGTCCGGCAGTTCAGCCTAGCAAGGGCGAGTGAACGTTCCATCGACGCGACGTTAACGTGATCAATGTCAACGGATTGACGCTGCGCGGTTCCCAGTTCCGGTGCGGCTTTGCGTTCCGGCAGGGCGGCGGCGGCGCTCCGGAACGGCGCAATCCCGGACATTTTGTCTACGGCGCCGGGTTCGACCGCCCGCGCGACGTTACAGATCGCCATGTATGGCGACACCGACACGAAGTTGCCATTCGCACCTGGGCGGGCCGCGCGCCCGCCGCCGCCCACCCTCGCCCGGCACGCGGCACAAACAAAAAGGCCCATGTCGCGGGACATGGGCCTTCGAAAGATGGTCGGGGTAGCCGGATTCGAACCGACGACCACTAGTCCCCCAGACTAGTGCGCTACCAGGCTGCGCTATACCCCGATGGGTGTCTCCGCCGTCGCGGCGGACCCGCCTTGCGGCGAGTTGGCGATTATAGCGGGTTTGCCGCAGGCATTCCTAGCGGCTGGGGCGCCGCCGTCCGCTCAGCGCCGCAGCAACTGCAGGACTTCTTCCAGCTCCTGCCGCACCTGCTTGATGATCTGGTTGCTCAGCGCCGATTCCTGACGCGCGCCCTCGCCGTCCAGGCGCAGCCGCGCGCCGCCGATGGTGTAGCCCTGTTCGTACAGCAGGCTGCGGATCTGCCGCACCATCAGCACGTCGTGGCGCTGGTAGTAGCGCCGGTTGCCGCGCCGCTTGACCGGTTCCAGGCTGGGGAACTCGGTCTCCCAGTAGCGCAGCACGTGCGGCTTGACGTCGCACAGCTCGCTGACCTCGCCGATGGTGAAGTAGCGCTTGGCCGGAATCGGCGGAAGTTCGCGGTTACTGCCCGGGTCCAGCATACGCCTCCACTCGCTCCTTGAGCTTCTGTCCGGGACGGAAGGTCACCACCGTCCGCGCCGAAATCGGGATCTCTTCGCCGGTCTTGGGATTGCGACCGGGCCGTTGGTTCTTGCGGCGCAGGTCGAAGTTGCCGAAACCGGACAGCTTCACCTGACGCCCCTGCTCGAGCGCATCGCGCAGCACGTCGAAGAACGCATCGACGAATTCCTTGGCCTCGCGCTTGTTCAGCCCGACTTCGTCGAACAACCGCTCGGCCATTTCCGCTTTGGTCAACGCCATTGCCCTGCTATCCCCCTGTCCTTCTCAACCACGCATCCGCGCGTCGTGTTCGCGCGCCAGCGCCGCGACCGCTTCGGCGACCACCGCCTCCACGTCGCGGTCTGTCAGAGTGCGCGTGTTGTCCTGCAAAATCAAGCCCATAGCGAGACTCTTGCAACCAGCCTCGACCCCCGCACCGACGTAGCGGTCGAACAGCACCACCTCGCGCAGCAAGGGGCCCACGGCCGCTCGCACGCTGCGCGCCAGCGCCGCCCAGCTCACCGCCTCCGGCACCACGAAAGCCAGGTCGCGGCGCACCGACGGGAACCGCGACAGCTCGGCGGCGCGCGGCAGGGCACGCGCGGCCAGCGGCGCCAGGTCCAGCTCGAACGCCAGCACGTCGACGTCGATCTGCATGGCCTGCAGCAGCCGCGGGTGCAGCTGGCCGATCCAGCCGATCCGCACGTCGTCGCGATAGATATCGGCCGAGCGGGTCGGATGCGCGAACGGATGCGTCGACGGCCGGTAGTCCAGGCGCGCGCCGGACGCCGCGGCCAGGGAGTCCAGATCGCCCTTGAGGTCGTGGAAATCGACCTTGCGCGCCGGCAGGCACCACTGCAGGGCGTCGGCATCGCCGCACACCGCGGCCGCCACGCGCTGGGTCTCGGTCGGCGCCGCGCCGGCCTGCGCCGCCGCGGCGAACACCTTGCCCAGTTCGAACAGGCGCACGCGCCCAGCCTGGCGCGCCACGTTGCGCCCCAGCGCGGCGACCAGGCCCGGCAGCAGCGACGGACGCATCACCGCCAGCTCGGCGCTGAGCGGGTTGGCCAGGGCCACGCGGCCCTCGTGCAGGCCCCACTGGTCCAGCAGCGCGGCATCGACGAAGGCGTAGTTGATGGTCTCCAGCAGGTCGCGGGCCAGCAACTGCCGGCGCACGCTGCGCTCGTCCAGTTGGGTCTCGCTGTCCATGGCGATGCGCGTGGCGCCGCCGGGCAAGGTGGTCGGCAGGCGGTCGTAGCCGTGGATGCGTGCCAGCTCCTCGATCAGGTCCTCTTCCAGGGCGATGTCGAAGCGGCGGCTCGGCGCGGTGACCTGCCAGCCGTCGGCCGTCGCGACCACCTGCATGCCCAGCGCGCGCAGGATGCGCTCCACGTCGGCATCGGCGATCTCGATGCCGAGCACGCGCAGGATGCGCGCGCGGCGCAGCGCGATCGGCGCCGGTGCCGGCAGGAATTCGGGCAACTCGGCCTCGACCACCGGACCGGCGCGCCCGCCGGCCAGCTCCAGCACCAGCCGCGTCGCCAGTTCCAGCGCCTGCCGCGGCAGCGCCGGGTCCACGCCGCGTTCGAAACGGTGGCCGGCATCGGTGTGCAGGCCGAGCTTGCGGCCACGGCCCATGATCGCCGCCGGGGCGAAATGCGCCGCTTCCAGGAACACGTGCCGGGTGGTGTCGGTGACGCGGGTGGCGTGGCCGCCCATCAGCCCGGCCAGCGCCACCGGCCGGTCGGCGTCGGTGACCAGCAGGAAGCCCGGATCCAGCGCGGCCTCGCGGCCGTCGAGCAGGGTCAGGGTCTCGCCGGCGCGCGCGTGGCGCACGCTGATCGGACCCTGCAGGGTCTCCAGGTCGAACGCATGCATCGGCTGGCCCAGTTCCAGCATCACGTACTGGGTGATGTCCACCAGCAACGACAGCGGACGCACGCCGCTGCGGCGCAGGCGCTCGGCCATCCACAGCGGCGTCTTCGCCGCCGGGTCCAGGTCCTCGACCACGCGGCCGCAGTAACGCGGCGCATCGGCACCCGCGTCCAGCGCAACCGGCAGCGTGCGCGCGCTGCCCACCTCGGCCGGCGTCACCACCAGCGGCAGCACATCGCTGCCGCAGGCCGCGGCCACGTCGTAGGCGATGCCGCGCACGCCGAAGCAGTCGGCGCGGTTGGGGGTGAGCTTGATCTCGATGCTGGCGTCGGGCAGCCCCAGGTACGCGGTCAGCGCCTGGCCGACCGGCGCATCGTCGGGCAGTTCGAACAGGCCGGACGCATCGCTGTCCAGACCCAATTCCTTGGCCGAGCACAGCATGCCGTTGGAGGCGACCCCGCGCAGCTTGGCCGGCTTGATCGCGATGCCGCCGACCTGGGCGCCGACCAGCGCCAGCGGCGCGACCAGCCCGGCGCGCGCGTTCGGCGCACCGCAGACGATCTGCAGCAACTCGCCCTGCCCGGCATCGACCCGGCACACCTGCAGCCGGTCGGCCTCCGGATGCGGCGCGGCCTCGACGATCCGCGCCACCACCACCTGCTGCAGGCCGTCGCCGAGCGGCACGACCTCCTCGACCTCCAGGCCGATGGCGGTCAGGGTAGCCACGAGCTGCTCGCGCGAGGCCTGGGTCGGAACGTGGCTGCGCAGCCAGTTTTCGCTGAATTTCATTGAAGGGCCGGGAATCGGGAATGGAGAATGGGGAATCGAAGGCGCGGTCTGCTGGAACGGAAACGGAGAGTGGAAACGAGCCTGTGCATTGCCTTGCCCATTCCCGATTCCCGTTTCCCGACTCCCAGCCTCAAGCGAACTGCCGCAGGAACCGCACGTCGTTCTCGAAGAAGGCGCGCAGGTCGTTGACGCCGTAGCGCAGCATCGCGAAGCGCTCCACGCCCATGCCGAAGGCGAAGCCGGTGTAGCGTTCCGGGTCGATGCCGACGTTGCGCAGCACGTTCGGGTGGACCATGCCGCAGCCGAGCACTTCCAGCCAGCGGGTGCTGCCGTCGGGCTGCTGCCAGGCGATGTCGACCTCGGCGCCGGGCTCGACGAACGGGAAATAGCTGGGACGGAAGCGCATCTGGAAGTCGCGCTCGAAGAACGCGCGCACGAACTCGGCCAGGGTGCCCTTGAGGTCGGCGAAGGTCGCGTGCTCGTCGACCAGCAGGCCTTCGACCTGGTGGAACATCGGCGAGTGGGTCTGGTCGCTGTCGCTGCGGTAGACCTTGCCGGCGGCGATCATGCGCAGCGGCGGCGCATGCTCGCCCATGTAGCGCACCTGCACGCCCGAGGTGTGGGTGCGCAGCAGGCGGCCGTCGCCGAAATAGAAGGTGTCGTGCATCGCCCGCGCCGGGTGGTGCGGCGGGAAGTTCAGCGCCTCGAAGTTGTGCCAGTCGTCCTCGATCTCGGGGCCGTCGGACAGTTCGTAGCCCAGCCGCGCGAAGATCTCGGTGATGCGCTCCAGGGTGCGCGTGACCGGGTGCAGGCCGCCGCGTTCGCCGTGCCGGCCCGGCAGGGTCACGTCGATGCGCTCGGCGGCCAGGCGCGCGTCCAGTGCCGCGGTCTCCAGCAGCGCGCGGCGCTCGGCCAGCGCCGTCGACACCGTGTCGCGCGCGCGGTTGATCGCCTCGCCGGCCAGCTTGCGCTGCTCCGGCGCCAGCGCGCCGAGCTGCTTGAGCTGGGCGGTGATGCTGCCGCTCTTGCCGAGCAGCGCGACCCGCAGTTGCTCCAGCGCCTCCGGACTCTGCGCCGCGGCGATGTCCGCCAGCGCCTGCCCGCTCAGGGAATCGATCTCACTCATTGCACTCGCGCCTCACTGCTCCGGCCGAACCCGTGGCCACCGTGTCCCGCCGATGCGGAACCTCACTCTCCGGCAGGCGCCCCGTCGCCGGGACGCCCAAAAACGCAAAAGGGGAAGGACTTGCGCCCTTCCCCTGCATGCCTGCGATTGCTCCCGCCGAAACCCGCACATGGACGCGCGGGTGCCTGCGGGGACTCGCACTTATGCCGCCAGCGCGCCCTTCGCCTTCTCCGCCAGGGCGGCAAAGCCCTGCGCGTCGTGCACGGCGATGTCCGCCAGCACCTTGCGGTCGAGGGTGATGCCGGCCTTGAGCAGGCCGTTCATGAAACGGCTGTAGCTCATGCCGTTGATGCGGGCCGCCGCATTGATGCGGGTGATCCACAGCGAACGGAAATTGCGCTTCTTCTGCTTGCGGCCGATGTAGGCGTACTGCTGCGCCTTGATCACCGCCTGCTTGGCGACGCGGAAGACCTTGCGACGGGCGTTGTAGTAGCCCTTGGCGAGGTTCAGAACTTTCTTGTGACGACGGCGCGCCTGGACGCCACGCTTGACTCGAGCCATGGTTCAGTCCTCAGAGGTAGGGAAGCATACGGTCCAGACGGCCTGCGTCCTCGGCACGGACGTGGTTCGTCTGCCGCAGGTTGCGCTTCCGCTTGGTCGCTTTCTTGGTGAGGATGTGGCTACGGTTGGCGTGGCCGGCCTTGTACTTGCCGGAGGCGGTCTTGCGGAAACGCTTGGCCGCCGCCCGGTTGGTCTTGATCTTGGGCATTGCAATGTCCTTGATGGTGTTTTGTCACTGGTCAGGGCGGTGGCTGCGCCACACTTTCCGTCCGTGCCCTTACCTGCTTGTAAGCCCTTGATCCACTGAGGATCCGGGCGGGTCCTGTTGCCGCGCGAACGGCAATCCCGATGAACTGGGCCGCGCATTATGCCAGGGCTTGGAATGCCTTGCAAATCATGCAGTTCGATCTGGGCGCTGGCGCGCCGGGATTCGGGATTCGGGATTCGGGATTCGCACAGGCTGCACGGCGCACGGGCACGCCGCGGCAGCGCAGCCACGCTGCGCCCGGAGTGTCAGAAGGAGCTGCCCGCAGATGACGAGGAAACGCGCACCCACCAGTGGCGGGGCGCGATCCTGGGCTGCGGTCCGCGGATCAGCGCTTCTTCGGCGCGATCATCATCACCATCTGCCGGCCTTCCAGGCGCGGGCGCGATTCGATGACGATGTCCTCGCCCAGATCGGCCTCGATCCGTGCCGCCATTTCGCGACCGAGCTCCTGATGGCTCATCTCGCGGCCGCGGAAGCGGATGTTGACCTTGACCTTGTCGCCCTCTTCGAGGAAGCGGCGCATGTTGCGCAGCTTGATCTGGTAATCGCCCTCGTCCGTGACCGGACGGAACTTGATTTCCTTGATCTCGACCTGCTTGGTCTTCTTCTTGGCTTCGTTGGCCTTCTTCTGCTGCTCGAACTTGAACTTGCCGAAGTCCATGATCTTGCAGACCGGCGGATCGGCCTGCGGCTGGATCTCGACCAGATCCAGACCGTCTTCCTCGGCCATCGCCAGCGCTTCGTCGCGGGTCAACACGCCGACCATCTCGCCGTCCGCGCCGATCACGCGCACGCGCGGGACGCGGATCTCTTGGTTCTTGCGGTTCTGTTTGTTGTCAGGGGTACTGATGTTGCAATCTCCCAGGGGAATCGGACTGGCGCGGTCGGAGGCTCCGTCCGCGCCAGGGTGGTGTCACGCCAACTGCTCGGCGCGCAGCCGATCGGCGAAGGCGGCGACCGACATGGTGCCCAGATCCTCCCCCGATCGCGTGCGGACCGCAATGGCGCCGTTTTCGGTCTCGCGGTCGCCCGCCACCAACAGGTACGGCACCCGCTGCAGCGTGTGTTCGCGAATCTTATAGCCGATTTTTTCGTTCCGCAAATCGGCCTCGATGCGGAAGCCTTGATTTGCAAGGAGTTTCCGCACGTTGTCTACATACTCCGCCTGCGCGTCGGTGATGTTCATGACCACGGCCTGCACCGGCGCCAGCCAGGCCGGGAACATGCCGGCGTGGTGCTCGATCAGGATGCCGATGAACCGCTCCATCGAGCCGACGATGGCCCGGTGCAGCATGACCGGATGCTTCTTCTGGCTGTGCTCGTCCACGTACTCGGCGCCGAGGCGGCCGGGCATCATGAAATCGACCTGCATGGTGCCGAGCTGCCAGGTGCGGCCGATCGCGTCCTTCAGGTGGTACTCGATCTTCGGGCCGTAGAAGGCGCCCTCGCCCGGCAGCTCCTGCCACTCCACCCCGCAGGCGCCGAGCGCGGCGCGCAGGGCGGCCTCGGCCTTGTCCCAGGTGGCGTCGTCGCCGAGGCGCTTTTCCGGGCGCAAGGCGATCTTGATCTGGATGTCGTCGAAGCCGAAGTCGGCGTACACCTTCAGCGCCTGCTGGTGGAAGGCGGTGACCTCGGCCTCGATCTGCTGCTCGGTGCAGAAGATGTGGCCGTCGTCCTGGGTGAAGCCGCGCACGCGCAGGATGCCGTGCAGCGCGCCGGACGGCTCGTTGCGGTGGCAGGCGCCGAACTCGCCGTAGCGGATCGGCAGGTCGCGGTAGCTGTGCAGGCCCTGGTTGAACACCTGCACGTGGCCCGGGCAGTTCATCGGCTTGACCGCGTAGGTGCGCTTCTCCGACTCGGTGAAGAACATGTTGTCCTGGTAGTTGTCCCAGTGGCCGGACTTCTGCCACAGCGACACGTCCAGGATCTGCGGGCAGCGCACCTCGCCGTAGCCGCTGTCGCGGTAGACCTTGCGCATGTACTGCTCGACCACCTGCCAGATCGACCAGCCCTTGGGGTGCCAGAACACCAGGCCCGGGCCCTCTTCCTGCAGGTGGAACAGGTCCTGCTGCTTGCCGATCTTGCGGTGGTCGCGCTTGTCGGCCTCCTCCATCCGCAGGATGTAGGCGTCGAGCTGCTTCTTGTCGGCCCAGGCGGTGCCGTAGATGCGCTGCAGCTGCTCGTTCTTGGCGTCGCCGCGCCAGTAGGCGCCGGAGATGCGGGTCAGCTTGAAGGCCTTGAGGAAGCGCGTGTTCGGCACGTGCGGGCCGCGGCACATGTCCACGTATTCCTGGTGGTAGTACAGGCCCATCGCGGTGACGTCGTCGGGCATCTCCTCGATCAGGCGCAGCTTGTAGTCCTCGCCGCGCTGCTTGAACAGTTCGATCACCTCGGCGCGCGGGGTGACCTTCTTGATCACGTCGTAGTCCTGCGCGATCAGCTCCTGCATGCGCTTCTCGATCGCCGCCAGGTCCTCGGGGGTGAACGGGCGCTCGCTGTAGATGTCGTAGTAGAAGCCCTCGGCGATGACCGGGCCGATCACCATCTTGACCTCGGGGTACAGCTGCTTGACCGCGTGACCGACCAGGTGCGCGCAGGAGTGGCGGATGATCTCCACGCCCTCGGCGTCCTTGGCGGTGATCAGGCGCAGGCTGGCATCGTGGTCGATCAGGTCGCAGGCGTCGACCAGGCGGCCGTCGACCTGGCCGGCGATGGTCGCCTTGGCCAGGCCGGGGCCGATGGACTGGGCCACGTCCATGGGGCTGACGGGGTGTTCGAATTCGCGGCGGCTGCCGTCGGGGAGCGTGATCGTGATCATGGGAGTCGGCGGAAAGGGAAACGGAAGGACGGCGTCCACGCCACCACGGCGGCGGTCGCGACTGGGCGCGGGACAGAAAGAAGGCGCCACAAGGGCGCCTGCTCGGACAGCCTTGGGCGGGAACTCACGCGAGGGCGGTGGTAGTGCTCATGTCGCACGCTCGGCCGGCGTTGCCGCGGGCCACCCAGGTCCGGATCAGGTGATGGGCACGATGGTAAACCAGTTAGCGCGCAATTGGTAACTTTTGGCGATCCCGGCTCGCGCCGACAGCCCCTCCTGGACGCCAGCGGACCGACCCTCGCCACCGCCTCGCTGCGCCGCAGCAAGAGCTGCGGCGGGCGCCGTGGCATGCTTCGGTCACGTTTTCTCCGCATCGGACGCGCCGTCATCAAAGGCAAGGCCACATCGCTGGACATCGCCTACCTGGCAGGCGTGTCGCAACCCACCGTCTCGCGCGCGCTGCGCGGCAGCCCGGCGGTCAACGAGCAGACCCGGCGCAAGATCCTGGCGATCGCCCGCGAGCTGAACTACAAGGTCGACAAGCACGCCTCCAGCCTGCGCCTGCGCAATGCCGGCACCCTGGCGCTGCTGTTCTTCGAGGACCCGACCACCGACGACTCGCTGATCAACCCGTTCTTCCACTCGATGCTGGGGTCGATCACCCGCGCCTGCGCCCGCCATGGCTACGACCTGCTGGTGTCGTTCCAGCAGTTGTCGGACAACTGGCGCGCCGACTACGGCGACAGCCAGAAGGCCGACGGGCTGATCCTGCTCGGCTACGGCGACTACCTGCAGGCGCAACAGCGGCTGCAGCACCTGGTCGACCAGGGTATCCATTTCGTGCGCTGGGGCGCGGTGCTGCCCGGGCAGCCGGGCGTGTCGATCGGCAGCGACAACTTCCAGGGCGGCCACGACATCACCGCGCACCTGCTGGCGCAGGGCCGCCGCCGCATCGCCTTCCTCGGCGACGCCTCCAACCATTACCCCGAATTCCTGGAACGCTACCGCGGCCACCTGCAGGCGCTGCGCACGGCCGCTGCCGAGGCCACGCCGGCGCTGCAGGTCGACGCGATCACCACCGAACAGTCCGGCTACGCCGCGGCGCTGGCCCTGCTCGGCCGCGGCGAGCGCTTCGATGCGCTGTTCGCCGCCAGCGACCTGATCGCGATCGGCGCGCTGAAGGCCTTGCGCGAGCACGGGCTGCGCGTGCCCGAGGACGTGGCCCTGGCCGGCTTCGACGACATCCCGGTGGCGGCCAGCGTCGACCCGGCGCTGTCGACCGTGCAGCAGGACACCAAGCTGGCCGGCGCGGTGCTGGTGGAGACCCTGCTGGCGCAGATCGCCGGGCAGCCGGTGAGCAGCCGCACCTTGCCGGTGACGCTGGCGCTGCGCGGCTCCTCGCTGCGCGGCTGAGGCGTCACGCCCGCGCGTCGGGTCGCGAGCCGGACGCAGGCCGGCTCCAGGAGCGAAACGCGGAGTCCGCAAGACCGGCTCACACCACCCAACACGCGTGGACGGCGAGCGCAGGCCGACGCACCAGGCGGACGCGCATCCCCAAGCTTCAGGGCGTCGGCGCGACCCCGTCCTTGGCCGCCATCAGCCAGCGCAGGCGCGCGCGCAGGTCCGGCCGCACGATCGGCGCATCGGACAGGAACACGCGCACGCCGTGTGCCGGCACCTCGGCGCGCAACGCATCGCTCACCTCGGTGGCGCTGCCGTCGAAGCCGTCGCGCCAGATGCCGGGCTGCAGGTAGCGGCGCACCTCCAGCGTGCGCGGCGCATCGCCCTTGTTGAGCAGCACCAGCGCGGTCTGGGTGGTGCCCGCATGCTGGAACACGCGGTAGAACACCGCCTCGTCGCCGGACAGGCGCAGGTTGAGCTGCAGCCCACGCTGCAACGCCGGGCTGCGCTGGCGCAGCGTGGCGATGCGCCGCAGCGGCGCGAAGATCGGGCTGGACGGGGCGGCATTCACCCGCTCCTGGCCGAAGTAGTTGCGGTTGCCGGCATGCTCGGCGCGGCCGCGCATGAAGCCGGTCTCCGAGCCGTAGTAGATCACCGGGATGCCGCGCGCGGTGAACAGCCAGTTGTGCGCGTCGATGAAACCGGCGTCGCTGGCGTCCAGCCGCGCCATGTCGTGGTTGTCGTAGAAGGTCATCAGCTCGTACGGATTGGCGTACGGGCCGCGCTCCATGTACAGCGCCGGCTGCAGCGTCTCGTAGCCGCGCCGGGCGTGTCCGAACGTCGCCGCCAGCGCCTGCTTGAGCGGGAAATCCAGCACGCTGACACCCGCATTGTTCGCCCAGGTGTGGCCGGCGATCTTGCGCGCGTCGTAGTCGAAGTCCTCGCCGAACATGAACATGCCCGGGCGCTGCGCGCGGATGCGGCGCACGAACGCATGCCAGAAGCTGTCCGGCATCCAGCCGATGGTGTCGATGCGGAACGCGTCGGCACCCTGCCCCAGCCATTGCGAGTAGGCGCCGACCAGGTAGTCCATCACCGCCGGGTTGCGCTCGTTGAAATCGGACAGTTGCGCCAGGTTGCCGCCGGTGTTGTAGAACGCGTGCAGCGGGTTGTGTGCCGGGTCCAGCTTGGATGGCGGCAGGTTCTGGTGGTCGGCGATCAGCTTGCCGTCGCGGTCGAACACCTGGCCGAACATCGGCTGCCGCTTGGGCATGGTCCAGGCCGGCGAGCCGTGGTTGCCGACGATGTCCAGCACCACCTTCAGCTGCTGCGCGTGCATGGCCTGGGTGAAGCCGGCGAAATCCAGCCCCGGGCTCGGCAGATGCTCGTCGAGCTTGTAGAAATTGACGCCCCAGTAGCCGTGGTAGCCGGTCTTGCCGCGATCGCTCAGCGAACTGCCCCAGGTGATCGGCTTGCCGCCGGTGAAGGCTTGGTCGGGGTTGTCGACGATCGGGGTGATCCACACCGCGCCGAAACCCAGGTCGCGGATGTAGCCGGCGTTGTCGACCACGCCCTTGAAGTCGCCGCCGAGGTAGCCGATGTTGTCGCTCTCGCCCGGCGGCGCCGGGATCGGGATGTCAAAGGTGCGGTGCGCGCCGCCCTGGTCGCGGTGATCGTTGCCCGGGTCGCCGTTGACGAAACGGTCGGTGACCACAAAGTACACCGCCTCGCTGGCGAACGGCTCGAGCGTGCCGTAGAACTCCTCCTGCGCAGGCGCATGGGCCTGCGCGGACGCGGCACAGGCCCCCAACAGGGCCAGCGCCAGCAGCGACATCCGATCGATCATGCAGTTGCTCCCGAATCCGACGGCACCCGCAGCACGCACAGCGCCGCCACCAGCAGGCTGCCGCCGCCGATCACCAGCGCGTACAGCGGCCGGCCATCGAGCCAGTGCGTGAGCACGAAGCCCAGCACGCTGACCGCGACCAACTGCGGGATCACGATGAAGAAATTGAAGATACCCATGTACACGCCCATCTTCGCCGCCGGCACGCTGTCCGACAGCAAGGCGTAGGGCAGCGACAGGATCGAGGCCCAGGCGAAGCCCACCCCGACCATCGACAGCAGCAGCCACTGCGGATCGCGGATCCACAGGAACGACAGCAGGCCGGCCGCGCCCAGGCACAGGTTCAGCAGATGGCTCATGCGCAGCCCGCAGGCGCGCACCAGCCGCGGGATCGCGATCGCCGCCAGCGCGGCGAAGCCGTTGTAGGCGGCGAACAGCACGCCGACCCAGTTGGCGCCGTCGTTGTATGCGGCCGAGGTCGCATCGTGGGTGCCGTAATGGGTCTGGGTGACCGCCGCGGTGGTGTAGATCCACATCGCGAACAGCGCGAACCACGAGAAGAACTGCACCCAAGCCAGGCGCCGCATCGCCTGCGGCATGGTCTGCAGATCGCAGACGATCGCCGCCAGCATGTGCCCGCGGCGCAGGCGCGGCGCCAGCCCCTGCAGCGCGCCGTAGCCCAGGCACAGCCCGGCCAGCACGTACAGCATGCGGTCGCCGCCACTGACGGCGATGGCGGCGCCCCCGGCGATGCCCACCGCGCCCCACAGCGCAGCGGCGACATCGGCGCGGCGCGGCTGCGCCGCCGGCGCGGCCGGCACGGCATCGTCGAAACCGTGCAGATCCTCGGGCGGATACTCGCGGGTGCGCAGCACGGTCCAGCCGATGGACAGGAACAGCACCGCGCCGCCGAGGTAGAACGCGTAACGCACCGTCGCCGGCACCTCGCCGGGGGCGGCGGTGTTGCTGACGCCCCAGTGCGCCAGCAGCCACGGCAACATGCTCGCCACCACCGCGCCGACGCCGATGAAGAAGCTCTGCATCGCGTAGCCGCTGGCGCGCTGGCGCGGCGGCAACTGGTCGCCGACGAAGGCACGGAACGGCTCCATCGAGATGTTGATCGAGGCGTCCAGCACCCACAGCGTGCCGGCCGCCACCCACAGCGCCGGCGAGTTCGGCATCGCCAGCAGCGCCAGCGTGGTGAACAGCGCGCCGACCATGAAGTACGGCCGGCGCCGGCCGAAGCGGTTCCAGGTGCGGTCGGACAGGTAGCCGACGATGGGCTGCACGATCAGCCCGGTCAGCGGCGCGGCGATCCACAGCCCCGGCACCTGCTCCATGTCCGCGCCCAGGGTCTGGAAGATGCGGCTGGCGTTGGCGTTCTGCAGGGCGAAGCCGAACTGGATGCCCAGGAAGCCGAAGCACATGTTCCAGATCTGCCAGAACGACAGCGCCGGCTTGGCGCGGGCCACGTCCCTCATGGGCGACCTCCGGCAGCGCCGATCGGCGCGATCAACAGTGCGGCGACATCGGCGGCATTGACCACGCCATCGGCGCCGCCCTGCCCGCCGGTGTAGCGCGCGAAGTGTTGCAGCGCGCTCATGTTCGCCGCCGGCAACAGCCGCGCGTGGCAGCGCTGCCCGGCCTGCAGGGTGAACGCCGCCGCCGTGGAGGTCTGCTCGCCCACGCTGTGCGGCATCACCAGCGGCTGCGTCTGCGGTGACGCCGCACCGCATTGCACCTGCAGGCGTTTCACCGCGGCGGTGACGCCGGTGTTGATCGGGCCATGCGCGTTGACGTAGCGCAGGCTCAGCCGGTATTCGCCATCGTGCGGCGCCGTCCACGCCCAGTCGTCGGCGCCGTCCACGCGCGCGACGTCGCCGACGCAGACGGTGGGACTGTGCAGCGACTCCCAGCGGTCCCCGCGCCGGGTCAGGCTCAGGCACTGCACGCGCTCGGCCAGCGGCAACAGCATGCCGTCGGCGCTTCCCGTGCGCGCCTGCCCATCGACGTACAGCAGCGTGTCCGCGGCGGCCTGCACGCGCCAGCCCTGCGCCTCGCGCCGCACCTGCGGTGCCGGCGGCGCCAGCGGCGCGAAGACGTCCGCCGCCGCGAGCACATGCAGGGGCGCGCTACCGCTGCGCCGCGCGACCAGATCGACGGTGGTCACGCCGTCCTGGCTGCGGGTATCGCCGGCGACCAGCAGGTCGCCCTGCAGTTGCGCCGGCCGCCGCAGCACGACGCGTCGGTCCTGCAACTGCAAGGCGATCTCCTGGCGCTCGCCGAACAGCAACGGCACCAGGCTGGCGGGCAGCTTGGGCAACACGCGGCCGTCGTCCTCCACCCCGAACACGCCCTCGACCACCATCGCCAGATAGCCGGCCACCGACCACAGCTGCCGCGGCGAATTGACCACCGGCCCGCTGAGCGGGCCGTCGTCGACATGCGCGGCCTGGCTCAGGAACTCGTAGTTCTCCATGTTCGAGCCGGCCAGCGCGGCGCCGCGCAGCAGCGAACGCACTTCCAGGTCGATGCGCGCGCTGTCGTCGGTATGCCGCGCCGCGCGCAGCGCATAGGCGCTGACGAACGGCCAGATCGCCCGGTTGTGGTAGATCGGTACCTCGCGCTGCTGCGGCCACACCACCGGGCTGCCCGCCTCCACCGCCGGATAGCGCGCCAGCGCCTGGCGCGCGCGCGCGGCGGGCAGCACGTCGGCCAGCACCGCCAGCGACAGGCCCAGCAGATCGTAGCTTTCGTAGCGCACTGGATGCTCGGCGGTGCCGATATAGCTGACGTAGGTGCCGCGGTCCTCGCGCCAGAAGCGCTCGGCGATCGCCTGGCGCAGCGCATCGGCCCAGCCGGCATAGCGCGTGGCCGCCTGCGTGTCGCCCTGCTCGCGGGCCAGGCGCTCGCCCAGGCGCAGCGCCTGGTAGTGCAGCACGTTGGTGGACAGCGCGAAGGAACTGGCGATGAAGCCGACGTCCTCGCGGGTCCAGGCCGGATAGGTCTGCTCGCGCCAGTCCAGGAACGAGGTCTCGCCGCGGTACAGGCCGATGCGCGGATCGAACGCGAACGCACGGTCCTGCGCCAGCGTGGCGGCGAGCGCGGCGCGGGTGTCGGCGGCGAAGCCCGGTTCGTCCAGCAGGTGGCGCGCAGCCAGGAACCACACCACGCGGTCGCTGCTCACCGGCCAGCTGCCGCCGGAGCCGGTGTCCTGCGCCACGAACAGCCCCGGCAGCGCATCGGCGCCGCGCATCGGCGACAGCTTGAAGCGCAGCGAACGCCGCGTGCGCTCCGGGTCCAGCCGTGCCAGGGCCAGATCCGCGGCATAGCTGACATCGCGGGTCCATACGTAGGGCCAGCGCTCGCCGGTCTGGTAGCAATCGCACGGCAACGGCTTGCCGTGATCGAACGCCGGGTCGCGAATCGCCTGCACCTGGTCGTCGCGCAGTTCCTGCTGCGCCAGCGCGAACAGCGCATCGAACAGCGGGCTGTCGGTCTCGCTGCGCAGCGGCTGTGCCGGCAGCGTACGCGTGCCGTGCGCCGCGTGCAGCACGAAGCCGCCATCGGCGGTGGCCTCGGCCTGCGCGGTCTGGCCACGCCAGTGCAATGACGTCTGTCCAGCAGACGCCGACGCCGCAGCACCCAAGGTGGCGGCCAAGCAGATCATCTTCAGCATCGAAGCGGCAGACCGGCTCGCACCGATCGACCTCCCTCCCTCTTTGCCTGCGTGGTGAAAGCACGGGCCGACATTGCCGGCGCCGCGGTCGCCGCCTCCGCATCGCGGGGCGCTGTGGACATGGTAGACGGGCGGCACGGCGGCGCGTGCGCTTGCATACGTATTCATGCGCTGCGCAACGGCGGCATGCGATGCCGCGGCTATAGTCGTTGCGCTGCCACGGTCGCCTTGGGAGGGGATATGCCGCTGCCGCTTCACGTTTTGTCGCGCCTGCCCGCGTTTCGCCCGCGTCCGGCGCGACGCCTGCCGTCGCTGCTGGCGAGCGTGCTGTTGTGCATCGCACCACAGCTGCACGCGGCACCGCAGACGGTGGCCAGCGTCGACTCGCCCGGCAAGGTCCTGCAGGTCTCGCTGCAACTGGACGACGGCCGCCCCAGCTACCGCGTGCTGCGCCTGGGCGAACCGGTGGTCGGCGACTCGCGGCTCGGCTTCCAGTTGCGCGACGGCAATTTGGACCGCGACCTGGCCGTGCTGGACCAGCGCAGCCGCAGCGTCGACGAGACCTGGGAACAGCCATGGGGCGAGCGCCGCTACGTGCGCAACCACTACAACGAGTTGCGTGTGGAGCTGGGCGAGCGCGGCGGCCGCCAGCGCCGCTTCGCGGTGGTGTTCCGCGTCTACGACGACGGGCTCGGCTTCCGCTACAGCTTTCCGCAGCAGGCCGGCATGCAGGAAGCGATCATCGACGAGGAGCTGACCGAGTTCGACATCGTCCCCGATGCGACCGCCTGGTGGATCCCGGCCGGCGGCACCATCCACTACGAATACCTGTACCGGCGTACGCCGCTGCGCGAAGTGCCGCTGGCGCACACGCCGTTCACCCTGCGCAGCCAGGACGGCCTGCACCTGTCCATCCACGAAGCGGCCCTGGTCGACTACGCCGGCATGTGGCTGCGCCGTGGCGAAGGCCAGCGCCTGCACGCGCAACTGTCGCCGTCGGCGGAAGGCTGGAAGGTGCGCCGCGCCCTGCCCTTCGACACGCCGTGGCGCACGCTGCAGATCAGCGACACCGCCGGCGGCCTGGTCGATTCCAACCTGATCCTCAACCTCAACGAACCCAATGCGCTGGGCGACGTGAGCTGGGTGCATCCGGCCAAGTACGTCGGCGTGTGGTGGTCAATGCATTTGAACGAGCAGACCTGGGCACGCGGCCCCAGGCATGCCGCCACCACCGCCAACACCCGCCGCTACATCGACTTCGCCGCCGCGCACGGCTTCCGCGGCGTGCTGGTGGAAGGCTGGAACCCCGGCTGGGACGGCGACTGGGGCGGCAACGGCTATGACTTCGACTTCACTCGCCCCACCGCGGACTTCGACATCGCCGCGCTCAGCGCCTACGCAGCGAAAAAGGGCGTGCACCTGATCGGCCATCACGAGACCGGTTGCGCGGTGGAACACTACGAGGACCAGTTGGATGCGGCGCTGGATCTGTATGCGCGGCTGGGCGTGGACACCTTCAAGACCGGCTACGTCTGCGAGGACGGCCAGGTGGACCGGCGCAATCCGGCCGGCGGTCCGCTGTGGCGCGAATGGCACGATGGCCAGTTCATGGCCCGCCACCATCTCAAGGTGGTGCAGGAGGCGGCCAAGCGCCACCTGTCGGTCAACGCCCACGAGCCGATCAAGGATACCGGCCTGCGCCGTACCTACCCGAACTGGCTCTCGCGCGAAGGCGCGCGCGGCATGGAATACAACGCCTGGGGCGAGCCGCCGAATCCGCCGGAGCACGAAGTCGATCTGGTGTTCACGCGGATGCTGGCCGGCCCCATGGACTACACCCCCGGCATCCTCAGCCTGAAGGGCCGCGACGGACGCGCGATTCCGAGCACGCTGGCGCGGCAGCTGGCGCTGTACGTGACCCTGTACAGCCCGATCCAGATGGCGGCCGACCTGCCCGAACACTACCTGCAGCACCGCGACGCCTTCCGTTTCATCGAGGACGTGGCAGTGGACTGGGACGACAGCCGCGTACTCGACGGCGAGGTCGGCGATTACGTGACCATCGTGCGCAAGGACCGGCACAGTCGCGACTGGTTCCTCGGCAGCATCACCGACGAACACGGCCGCGTCCTGCCGATCGCGCTGGGCTTCCTCGAGCCGGGCGTGCGCTACCGCGCCGAGATCTACCGCGACGGCGATGCCGCCGACTACCAGCGCAATCCGTTCGACTTCGTGCGCGAGCAGCGCGAAGTCACCAGCGGCGATCGATTGCAGGTGAAGCTGGCCCCCGGCGGCGGCCAGGCGATCCGCTTCGTCCCGCTGGATCCGGCGCCGGCCTCCGCCGGCACGGCCGCGCCGCGCTAGCGCGCCACCGTGCCGCATGCGGCGCCGCCGGCGGCACGTCGGCGGCGCACGCGCGCGATGCCTGGTCACATGCACGGCGTCACGCCATCGTGCGCGGCAGGACAGCGCTGTGGCGCAGGGCAATTGGGCAATACGTGTGCCGTGCCATCCGCAACGCGCCCCAGTAACCCCGCACTGGCGCGAAACCGTGGCACTGCTACCGCGCCGCGTCCGCGCGTTCACGAGGGGCCACGTCGACGCATCGAGCATGCGCCTGTTCGCAACGATACCGGCGTCGCGACGTGCACGCGACAGTGCGGCCCTGAAAGCGCTTCCAATGCGATGCGCTCCAGTGAATACGTATGCAGCGGGCGTTCGCGACGAAGCCGCGTGTCTACCATACAGCGCAATCGCGACACCGCCGTGCGGCGGCGCGACACGCACATCCGGCCGCCTCGCCGGTTCAGATCTTCGCAAGACAACATTGCCTGGGAGGGGAAAATGTTGAACCACAAGCGCAACGCGCTGACGCTGGCGCTGGCCGTCGCACTGACGCCGATGCTGGCCGCTGCACAGTCCGAGACCGCCACCACCACGTCCAACGATCCGGTCACCGAACTGGACAAGGTCCAGGTGACCGGCATCCGCCGCGGCATCGAAAACGCCATCGCGGTCAAGCAGGACGCCACGTCCATCGTCGAGGCGATCTCGGCCGAGGACATCGGCAAGCTGCCGGACGTGAGCATCGCCGAATCGCTCGGCCGCCTGCCCGGCCTAGCCGCGCAGCGCGTCGCCGGCCGCGCCCAGGTGATCAGCGTGCGCGGCCTGTCGCCCGACTTCGCCACTACCTTGCTCAACGGCCGCGAAGTGGTCAGCACCGGCGACAACCGCAGCGTCGAGTTCGACCAGTACCCCTCGGAACTGGTCAACGGCGTGACCGTGTACAAGACGCCCGATGCCGGCCTGGTCGGCCAGGGCCTGTCCGGCACCATCGACATGCAGACCGTGCGCCCGCTGAGCTTCCCGGACCGGGTGATCGCGCTCAGCGGCCGCCTGCAGAAGAGCTCGCTCGGCAAGGCCGCCGATGTCGACGCCTTCGGCAACCGCTTCAGCGCCAGCTACATCGACCAGTTCCTGGACAACACCCTGGGCGTTTCGATCGGCTACGCCCACAGCGACATGCCGATCCAGGAAAACCAGGTCGGCCTGTACGAGCCGTGGACCACGCAGAACACCGACAGCGGCAGCCGTCCCGGCGTGGCCCCGGGCACCTACTTCTCCGACGGCATCAAGGCGCTGCGCCGCACCGGCAACAACAAGCGCGACGGCGTGATGGCGACCGTGCAGTTCCGTCCGTCCAGCAGCTGGACCAGCACCTTCGACGCGTTCCATACCGAAGCCGAGCAGATCGACACCGCCAACCAGTTCGAGGTCAATCTCAGCAACTTCAACGGCGGCTACACGCCCGGCCTGCTGATCACCAACCCGCAGGTCGACGCCAGCGGCAGCTTCACCGGCGGCACCGCCAGCGGCGTGTATCCGCTGGTGCGCGGCATGTACAACAAGCGCAAGGACAAGATCGACGCGTTCGGTTGGAACAACGAGTTCAACCTCGGCAGCGTGCGCCTGATGGCCGACCTGAACTACTCCAAGGCGACCCGCAAGGAGTTGAACCTGGAGAACAACCTGCAGCTGGTGCCGATGCCGCAGCTCGATACCGTCGGCCTGGTGATCAAGCCCAACGGCTTCTCGCAGATCACCCCTGGCCGCGACTACTCCAACCCGAACGACCTGTTCCTGACCAACACCATCTACGGCTCCGGCTACGGCAAGGTGCCGGAGGTCGAGGACCGCCTGAAGGGTGGCCGCCTGGCGGCGACCTTGCCGGCACCGCAGGCGTTGACCTGGTTTTCGGACATCGACGTGGGCGTGAACTACGCCGACCGCCGCAAGCAGAAGACCCAGGCCGAGGGCAACATCCTGCTCGGCGCGCAGGGCGACACCAGCATCGCCAGCGACCTGCAGTACGACCCGGTCAACCTGGGCTTCGCCGGCATCGGCACGATCCCGGCCTGGAACGTGCCGGCGGCGGTCTCGCGCTACATGAGCTTCAATCCGGTCACCAATCTGGACTACCTGATCCCGAAGTCGTGGACCGTGCAGGAGAAGATCACCACGGCCTGGGTCCGCGCCAACATCAACACCGACATCGGCGAGGTCGGGGTGCGCGGCAACATCGGCGTGCAGCTGCAGCACGCCGACCAGAGCTCGCAATCCAGCTACTTCGACCAATCGCGTCCCGCGGGCCAGAACGTGCTGCCGATCGATGCCGGCAAGACCTACAACGACTGGCTGCCGAGCCTCAACCTGGCCTTCCTGTTCCCGCACCAGCAGACCCTGCGCTTCGCCGCGGCCAAGCAGGTGGCGCGGCCGCGCGTGGACCAGATGCGCGCCGGCCTGGACTTCGGCGTCGACACCTCCACCGGCAAGCCCGGCGGCAGCGGCGGCAATCCCCTGCTGGACCCGTGGCGCGCCAACGCGCTGGACCTGTCGTACGAGAAGTACTTCGGCGAGAAGGCGTACGTGGCGGCCGCGGTGTTCTACAAGGACCTGAAGAGCTACATCTATACGCAGTCGCGCGACGACTACGACTTTTCCGCCTTGCTCGCCAGCTATGTGCGTCCGCCGGGCATGACCGTGCCCGTGCAGACGACGGGCACCTTCTCCTCGCCGCAGAACGGCAAGGGCGGCACCTTGCGCGGCCTGGAGCTGACCGCGTCGTTGCCGTTGGACATGTTGACCGACAGCCTGCGCGGCTTCGGCGTGCAGGCCAGCGCGACCTTCAACGACAGCGACATCAAGATCCTCGATCCGGAAAGCGCCTCCAGCGTCGGCTCGGCGCCGATCGACCTGCCCGGCCTGTCCAAGCGCGTGTACAACGTCACCGCCTACTACGAGCGCAACGGCTTCGAGGCGCGCGTCAGCCAGCGGCGGCGCTCGGACTTCATCGGCGAGATCGGCAACTTCAATGGCAACCGTACGCTGCGCTATGTGGTCGGCGAGAACGTCACCGACGCCCAGCTCAGCTACACCTTCGCCGACGGCAGCACCCTGGCCGGGCTGAGCCTGCTGCTGCAGGCGAGCAACCTGACCAACTCGCCCTACCGCACGTACGCCGGCACCAAGGACCGCCCGCTGGAGTACGTCGAATGGGGACGCACCTACATGCTGGGCGTGAACTACAAGTTCTGAGCCCCGCCTAGAGGATGCAGACGACGCCCGCCGGCGCACCCGGCGGGCGTTTTTTCGTTGCGCGGTTGCGGCCGCGGTGAGGTCGAATGCCTGGGAGCTCAGCGGCGAGAGGGGAGATCGCGATCGCGCAGCGGTGGCAGTCTCTTTCGTCATCCGGAGGGAAGACGAGTAGTTCGCAGGGACGCGCGCGCTACTCTTACCGAAAGCGAGGAAGCTCCATACCCGAACGTCCGATCGGGAGTCCGGACCAACCTGGTCGCCCTCCGGACGATAGGGCTCCGACAAAGCGGGGCTACGGCAGCCGATCAAGCATGGCATCACCATCGTGGACAATGGCTTGCAGCGGAAGACCGCGAGCACGCGCAACTGCCCGCGTCGGCGGGA
This sequence comes from Xanthomonas sacchari, assembly GCF_024266585.1. NCBI lineage: Bacteria > Pseudomonadati > Pseudomonadota > Gammaproteobacteria > Lysobacterales > Lysobacteraceae > Xanthomonas > Xanthomonas sacchari. Next base: position 2,193,813 of record NZ_CP100647.1, on the reverse strand, counting down.
AAGGCGGTGTTGCAGATCGCCGAGGCCGACGCGTGGGCCTGGCGACCTCGGGACGATGCCCGACAGTGCGGCGCAACGCCCACGCGGCGACGTGGCGCCCCCCCATCGCGGCGTTATAGGCGGCACGACGGGCGGTTCATCGTGTGGACCAGCAACGCCGTGTCTGGATCGGCCCTTGTGTGCTGGCGGCACCTACCGCGACGTCGTGGCCGCTGGCGCATGCCACCAACCGATGCCGGCACTCCGGATCGATCCGTACCACCCACTCAGGCGCCGACGTGGCCTCCGCACGCATACGGCCCAGTCCGGTGCGAGCCGGATCGTCACATCAGCCAACGGCCTCTCCGCAGTGCCGCAGCCGCATCAGCAGCGATGCGGCATTCCCCTCGACAGCGATCGCCCATCTGCGCTCACGCGCCCTGCAGGCACACCATCGCATAGCCGGGCAAACGCAAGCGCTCGCCGAGCGCCCCAGGCTCCACGCCCGGTACCTCCAGCGCCTGCCAGGCTCCCTCCGGCACCGCCACCTCGGCGGCCTCGGCGGACAAGTTGAACGCCAGCAGCAAGGTTTGCGTCGCGTGGCGGCGCTGGAACATCAGCACGGGCTCGGCCGTCTCGTGGAACACGATGTCGCCCTCGCGCAGCGCCGGATGGCGCTTGCGCCAGGCCAGGAACCGGCGGATCGCTAGCAGTACCGACTGCGGGTCGGCCTCCTGCGCCGCCACCGATTGCGCACGATGCGCTGGCGCGACCGGCAGCCAGGGCGTGCCCGTACTGAAGCCGGCCTGCTCGCCGGCATCCCACGGCAGCGGCGTCCGGCATCCATCGCGGCCCTTGAAGTTCGGCCAGAACGCGATGCCATAGGGGTCCTGCAAGGCCTCGAACGGCACGTCCGCCTCGCCCAGGCCCAGCTCTTCGCCCTGGTAGAGGCAGACCGAGCCGCGCAGCGAGCACAGCATCGCGACCAGCAGGCGCGCGAAGGCCGGCGTCTCGGCGCCCTGCCCCCAACGCGTCACTGCGCGCTGCACGTCATGATTGGAGATCGCCCAACACGGCCAGCCTTCGGTCATCGCCGCTTCCAGGCGGGAGACCGTCTGGCGGATGTAGGCGGCGCTGAAATCGTCGGTCAGCAGTTCGAAGCTGTAGCCCATGTGCAGATGCCCGGCCCGCGTGTACTCGGCCGTGGTCGCCAGCGAATCTTCCGACGAGATCTCGCCCAGGCTCACCGTCCCCGGATAGCGGTCGAGCAGGCTGCGCAGCTTCTGCAGGAACGGCAGATTCTCCGCCTGCGTATTGTTGTAGTAGTGATACTGGAACGCGTACGGGTTATCCGGGCTGAAGCCGCGGCCGACGCGCTTTTCCGGCGGCTTGGGCGGGTTGTCGCGCAGTTGCGGATCGTGGAAGCAGAAATTGATCGCATCCAGCCGGAAGCCGTCCACGCCGCGCGCCAGCCAGAACTCGACGTTGTCCAGCGTCGCCTGCTGCACCTGCGGATTGTGGAAGTTCAGATCCGGCTGCGACGCCAGGAAGTTGTGCAGATAGTACTGCCCCCGGCGCGGCTCCCATTGCCACGCCACGCCGCCGAAGATCGACAGCCAGTTGTTCGGCGGCGTCCCATCCTCGCGCGCATCGGCCCACACGTACCAATCGGCCTTCGGATTGTCGCGGCTTTGCCGGCTCTCCTTGAACCAGCCGTGCTCGACCGAGGTATGGCTGAGCACCTGGTCGATCATCACCTTCAGGCCCAGCGCATGCGCCTTGGCCAGCAGAGCATCGAAGTCGGCCATGGTGCCGAACAGCGGATCGACCTCGCGGTAGTCGGCGATGTCGTAGCCGAAATCGGCCATCGGCGACTTGAAGAACGGCGAGATCCAGATCGCATCGACGCCCAATGCCGCGATGTAGTCCAGCTTGCGCACGATTCCCGGCAGATCGCCGATGCCATCGCCGTTGGCGTCGAGGAAGCTACGCGGATAGATCTGATAGATGACGGCACCGCGCCACCATGGAGCCTGAGACATGCAACGCCCCCCTTCGGGCAGAAATCGCGCGTGCGACAGGCACGCGAAACGCCGCGTTAGAGTAGCGTTGATGTCTCAAGTTCAGACATAGATGCATACGTATTCACGCCAACGGACGGATAAAACTGGTTGGAGGCCGGCGGCGAGACGAAATTGCTGGCACGTCAGAGTTCGCACGGACAAGCAACAAACCAGAAATAAAGAATTCAAATCATAAATTAAAATTTCAACGAAAAATTAAATTCCCTTACGAATCAATATTTCTTAAACTGAGCCTCCGAACAATCCGTGCCTCTGACAACACATTCGGAGCCAGATGCCTCCTTACACCGGCGCAACGCCTCTTTCGTAGCCGCCTCGACACTTACAGCACTTACTATCTTTCCCACTCCGCTGCCGTCGGGGCCCTGGACGACCGCTACGCACTGGTTTTTATACGTGAAAGCAACTTTGCAATCCGAATTGCCGAGATCAGCACATCTTTTCAACGCGCCAGCCTCAGCATCCTTTTCGGAAAATCTACCGGTGCTGCTTCCGATGTCTCCACTGGACGCCGTCGCGATCGCACCCCACGTTTTAATCCACTCTCCTGTCGGACGAGCAGGAGCCTCGGCACCGCCAGGACTTGGGCCACACCGAGGACTACCAGGCGCCACGCCGGATGGACACGCCGTTTGCGCAGATGCCATCGAGCTGATCAACAGACAAGATAAAAAGAAGATGGCTTTCACAGCAGCCTCCAAAACCTGATTAACCTAGGTCCTGAGGCCTGAATCTGCGAACTCCCGTCTGGCCATTCGCATCGGAGGAGAAGCCAGGTTGTCTCAGCGCATGATTCTGCGTAACAGCGCTGGAGGGATTGAAATCATTGCCTCGATAGGACGCGTCATTGCCAGGCGACTGCGGCGTATAGGGCCTACCAGTCGCAGGATCCCGCTGGCAACAGCGTGAGCAGCGCAACCACACCAACGACACGAACGACACGAACACGACTGAATGCTTTCGTCCTCTTGTCCATGCGCACCTCAACAAAGATCTTGTAGAAACATCCCCCGCGCGTAACCAAGGCAAGGCGGTCAGTTGACCGCCGCCGCCCCCCGATTATCCGAAGACATCGATCTCGCCGGAGCCGATTTTCCGGATCCCTTACGCCGTGCATAGAACTCGTTCAACCACTGTTCTGGCGTCAGGTCGTCCGGCGCGACGCCATGTTCCTTGGCCTTGCGCTCCAACACCTCGTGCATGATTTCGATATTGTCGGTCGACGCCGAGATGACCGACAGCGCATCGTCCATGCCGCGGAGGTTGAGCTGGCACACCGACGACCCGTGGCCCTGCTTGACCAGGAAGCAGCGCGAGCGCTCGTCCAGGCTGACCACGACCTGGTACTCGGCCTCGGTGAGCTTGAGACCGTCCATGTAGTCTTCCTTGCTGGCATTGGGATTGGGCAGCAGGATCATGGTGGCGGTCTGTTCTACCAGCGCCGCGGAGATGTCGCTGGCGAGCGCATCCTCCGGGCTCTGCGTGGCGAATATACCCAGACCGTTCTGCTTACGGATGGTCTTCTGCTTGTTCTTGGCGAATTCCTTCAGGCCGCCCTTGCCGTCGAGGATCTTCCAGAACTCGTCCATCACGTAGATCAACGGCCGGCCGTCGATCAGCGCCTCCAGCCGATGCAGCAGGTAGTTGATGACCGGAACGCGCACTTCCGGGTTGTCGATGACGTCGGTGTAGTCGAAGCCGATGATGCTGGCCTTCTCGAGGTCGATGGTATCGACCGGGTTGTCGAACACCCAGCCGTGCGAGTTGCCGGCGGTCCACTTGCGCATGCGGGCGTACAGGCCGTCGTCGCCCATGTTGGGCAGGCTCTTGCGGAAGTTGGTCATGCTGCGCAGGTGCATCGGCGTATCGAGCATGCCTTCCACGCCACGGAAGATGTCCTCCTCTTCGCGCGAGGTGTACTCGATCTTGCCGGCCAGTACCTTGATCAGGTCGGCCAGGAACTGCACGTTCGCCTCGGTGCGCTCGCACTGGAACGGATTGAAGCCGGTGGGCTTGCCGTTCTCCAGCGCCAGGTAATTGCCGCCGCAGGCGCGCACGAAGATCTCGGCGCCGCGGTCCTTGTCGAAGAAGAAGATGGTCGGGACCGGATCGAACTTCTGCACCTGGCTGAGCAGGAAGTTGATCAATGCGGTCTTACCGGTACCCGACTTGCCGATCACCATGGTGTTGGCGATCGCCTTTTCGCCCAGCGAGTTCTCCGCCGGGTGCGTCGCGTGGAAATTGAAGTAGTACGGCTGACCGTTGGTGGTCTGCAAGGTGGTGACGCACTCGCCCCACGGATTGTTGTCGCGCTTGCCCTGGGCGAAGTTGTGCAGCGGCGACAGGCCAAGGAAGTTCAGCGAGCTGACACTGGCGATACGCGTGCGGTAGCGCCAGTTCCCCGGCAATTGGGCGTAGAAGGAGGACGCGACCGCCAGATCCTCCTTGGTCGAGACGAAACCGGCATTGGACAGCTCCGCACGCGTGGTGGCGACCTGCTGCGCGAGCTTCTCCTGCGTATCCGCGTAGACGGCGATGGTGAAGTGGTACTCGCCCAACACGAAATTGCCCGACGACAACTGGTCCATGGCCAGGTCGAGCTCGTGGATCTGGCTGACCGCCTTGTCGCCGGAGGACACCATCATGCCCTTGGTGCGATCGAGCACCTTCAGCGCATCGTGCCGCCCCATCGGGCTGAAGGAGTGGGTCACCACGTACTCGAAATCGAGATACTTCAAGCCATTGAGAATGCCGGGATAGGTCCCGTCGGTGTATTCCTTGATGTTCAGAATGGCGCCGAAGTGATTGATGCCTTCAGGCGTCTTGATCACGAAGTCGCCGGTCTTGTTGGCGAACATGTGCTTGCTGACCGGCAGATAGGCGGGCACCGGCGCCTGCAGCACCGGCACCGGCTCGTCGATGCGGTTGATCAGATAGCCGAAGAACTCCAGCGCCTCGGAGAACACCACGCCATTGCTGGCTTCGTACATGCTCAGGCGGTAGGGCGAATAGTCCTTCAGCACGGCTTCGACATTGCCCGCCAACTCGAGCACCTTGGCGATCGCCTGGTCCTGCTCGGACTGCAGCTGGGGAATGCTCGACGACTTGTCCATGAGACGCTTGCCCGTCACCACCGGGCGATAGATCATCGTCATGTACAGCTCGTTCTGCATGATCTTCTGCGACGACAAGGTGCCGTAATACTGGTCCGACAGGTCCTGGTTGAAGGCCTGCTTGAACTTTCCCGCATTCTTGATGCGGCGACGGCGGCGCACGTCGTGCACCCAGAACGCCACGTTGGCGAAATCCGGGGCACGCAGGGTCTGCAGCATGCGATTGAAGGTGTTGTGACGGTGTTCGATCTCCCACTCTTCGCGGCCCACGAACGGAAGCCCGCCCAAGTGCCAGATCAGCATGAAATCTCCTCCCGTCGTCTTCAGCACGGACGGCGCCACATGCGTGGAGATGGAGATGAACTCGCTGATCGAAGTATCCGGGATGAACATAAGGGAATAACTCAGAATCCGTTTCGTCTTGCAAAGGCCCGGCGCAGATGCTCCGGGAACCGCCAGCCACGCGCTACCGCCATCGCGCGCCGACACGAAAAACCGAACAACCCCATGCACGACACATACGTCGTGCATGGGGTCGACACCCGGTGCCCGGCTCCAAACTAGCGCTTGGCGCCTGGCACGTCTTTCCTGTACTCATTCGGCGAGAACACCCACATGCCGGAATAGCGCTGCAGGTTGCGCACGCGCATCCTCATCATCCAGCGCAAGCCGAGCATGCGGAAGATCATCTCGTCCCGCTTGGTCATCTGCTGCATGACGAAGACGATGACCGGAATGAGCGCCAGCAGCCACATATTGAAATAGATACCCATCAGGAAGCCGCCACCGGCACCGATGAAGAACGGGACGTAGGGCACCCCGAAAAACATCGCAGGCCGCGTACAGCCCCGGAAAAGTACGTTCTTATGCATACTGCATCGCGTGCTGGACGAGCGTGATGGCGGCAGTGCAGGACGTCTGGCCGGTATCGCCGATCAGCATCTTGGCCAACTGGCCGGCAGCACCGATCAGCACGCCCCCCAGCAGCACCGGCGCCACTTCGGCAACGCGCTTGTGCGCGAAGGCGATCTGGTAACCGGCGAAGACAACCGCGATGGTCACCACCACAATCGAGGCCATGTTCAGGATGTTGTTGGTCTTGCCGAGGAAACCACAGACCTTCTGATCTGCACCGGCGTAGTCGGTACCAGTCGCCATCGCGGCGCCGGAGGCGAATACGGCCGCGGTGAACATCGCCGCCTTCAATGCCGCCATACCGATGATCTTGGCGTTCGAATTCACTTCAGCTTTCTTGAACATCATGGGTTTCTCCTTGACTTGGAAACAGGGTGGTCAAAAGCCATTTGCATGGCCGTGCTACTGCATCTGGCTAGAATACGAAGGCCCCGTCGCCAGACGTCGGCGACGACGTACTTGTGCCAGGAACGGCCGCTCCCGCCACGACTGGAGGCGCGTGTGCGGCAGCGTGCGGAGCTGGGGGCTCTCCGCCACCTGCAGGAACCGCCACTCCTTTGCCGGCGCCTGTCGGTCGTATTACATAAAGATCGGAATCTGCAGCAGCGGCCTGAGCGGGTGCAGCCGCTACGGCACCCGCCGTTGGCTGCACCGGCGCCGCAATGGCAGCCTGGGCGGGCACGGACGGTTGCGTTTCCCTCGTGAAACCGCTGGCGAGCCGATCGGCCGCAGAGTCGATGCGCCGCGACACGATCGAATCGACTTCACGTATCGCTGCAGCCCTGACGGAGTCGGTGACAACGCGGCGCACGCCCCCTGCCGGGATCACCGGGATCGCACCTGCGGTGGAACCGGCAAGCGCCCTGCCCTGGTTGATCGACGCATAGACCTTCTGCACGTAACCGTGCCGATACCCGGTCTCGAAGTTGCCGGAGTAGTAGCAACTGAACGACTTGCCCCAGTTGCCGCCGGAGCGGTTGTAGCATTCGGCCAGGATCTTCGACGCGGCCTGCAGATTCGGGCAGGTCTTGAACGCCTTTTCGTAGGTATCCAGACCGTACTTGATCAGGTTGTAGCGATTGACCTGCCCCAGGCCGAGCGAAAAGTTGTAGCCCTTCTCCTCCAGCATCCGCGCCGTCGCGACCGCTTCGGACAGGTTTTGCGGCTGGCGCACCAGGCGCCCGCCGACCACCCCGATCGCGAACGGATTGTGCGACGACTCGACGCGCACAACGTGCTGCATGACTTCAGCCGGAACCGCCATTTCGGGACAGCTCAGTAGTTCCATGCCTGGCAACATGCCGTGGTTACTCCTTATGCATCGGCGCACCGGAAACGCGTCCGGAACACCGCAGATGTCGCAAATCAATCGTGTTGGAAGAAAAATTCAAAGTCAATCGGCGCTGTTTTGCCCTATCACCTCGGTGAACATATTCATCCACCACCCGAATGCATGCGCTCCGGATCGAAATCGATACCGGTGATATAGCGCCGGCCCGCGTGCGATTTGATGTGGACAACGATGTCGATGGTCATCATCAGCAGCCGCTTGATGACGGAAAACTCCAGGCCCGATCCTTCGGCCGACGCCTTGACCATCAGCGCCAACTGGTCCCAGGTCTGCCCGATGCTGCCAGCATGGCAACTGGTGATGGAACCTGGATGACCGGAGGCGCAGTTGCGGATGAAGTAGAACGACTCGTCGCCTCGCAGCTCGGCCAGGATGATGCGGTCGGGCTTCATGCGCAGGCACGCTTCCATGCAACTCTTCGCCGTGACGTTACTGGTGCTTTGTCCGCCTTTCGAATAGAGCAAATGCACGGAATTGGGCTGGCTGATGAAGAGCTCGCGCGCGTCTTCGATCGTCACCAGCCGTTCTTCGTGCGGAATGTGGTTCACCAGCGACTTCATGAAGGTGGTCTTGCCGCTGCCGGTGGCGCCGGCGACGACGACGTTCTTCTTGAACAGCACCGCCTTCTTGAAGAATTCGGCGTAATCGCGCTGCCGCCGCAGTTCCAGCAACTCCCGATCCTGCTCGCTGAGGCCCGATTGCACCTCCAGGATTTCCTGGAAGAAGCCGTCTTCCTTGTACTGCTCCAGGGTCTTGGTGTGCTTGGACGGCAGACGGATGGTGATGGATACCTTGCCGGCGTCGCAGGCCGGCGGGATCACGAACTGCGCGCGCTGACCGGTAGGAAAGGTCAACGACACCACGGGATCGGCATCGGTGATGCGCTGGCCGGTGTTGCTCTCGTTGACCACTGCCGTGCAAAACTGCCGCGCGCGCTCGAACGTCAGCGACGGAATCTCCAGTCGCTGCCAGCCACGCAGGGTCTCCAGATACAGCTCGCCAGGACGGTTGATACAGATTTCCGTCACTTCCGGCGAGTTCAGGTAATCCAGGATGCCCAGCACCGAGTACTGGTAATCCAGGAAATCCGTGGAGATCTGCGCAGTCGGAGAGTCGTCGAACGTCACGTCGCTGTCTCGCTCGCGATCAACGCGGCAACACCGCGGTGAAGTCGACGTCCTTGGCCACGTAGACGTTGACGATGGTGCCCTGGTTGATGGTCACGGTGGCGGGGCGGCGGCGATCCAGGGCCTGGTCGGCCAGACGCTGGATGGACTGGGCCGTGTTGCTCTCGTACGGCTGCTGGGTGACCACGCCGGAGTTGAGACCCACCGTCGTCGTCTTCGGACCATTCTCGGCCGCTGCCCACTTGAAGGCGTCGCTCAGCATGCTGATCATCAGCGCGGACGAGATGCGGCTTGCCCAATGCGCGCTGTATTGACCCGGGTGGCCGGAGCTGCCGAGATTGTCGACGCCCGGTCCAACCAGCGTCACATCGATGCCGGTGGGCGTGGTGATGCGATCCCAGACCACCTGCATGCGCGGACCGGTCGGCTCTGCAGCCCCGTACTGACCGAGGATCTTCGACCCCTTCGGTAACAGCAGGCGGCGGCCGTTGATGGAGTAGACCGGCTCGGTGATGATGCAGGAGGTGAAACCCGGGAAGTCGGTGATGATCCGGGTCTCCAGCACGCAGCGGATGTAGGTGCCGCGCACCAGCAAACCGTCCGGGTTGGCGATCGGCTTGGCAGAGGTCTCCTGCCCTTGCTGCAGCGGTGCGCCACCCTGCTCCTGTCCCGGCAGCATGCCGCCCATGCCCTGGCCACCACCAGACTCCTGTTGCAGGCCGGCCATACGCCGCTCCAGCAACGATGGTCCGCGCTCCTGCCGCGCCGCCGACTGCATCTGCGCATCTGCGTTGGTGGGCATCGGCGGCAACGGCGGCAGGCTCGGCTGCTCGGCCAGTGGCACCGGCTCTACCTGCTGCACCGGCGGCGGCGCCGCGGTCTGCGGCAACGCAGGTGCCACCACCGCTTCCTGGCGCGGCTTCGGTGCCGGCTCGGGCGTGCTGCTGCCGCTCACCAGCCAGAAGATCGCCAGGATCAGCAGCGCGGCGATACCGGCGAGGAACACCAGCGCCTTGCGGTTGAGCTTCTTCAGGTCGCTGGACCGGAGCACCGGCTCGTTGGCGTCCAGATCCGGGTCGGCAGTCTGCTGCTGGCGAGCGAAATAGGGATTCTCGCGCGGCGCATCGTCCGCACGCGGGGAACGCGACTGACCGTGGTCGTTGCCGTAATTTTCGTCAGACGGGGGTAGATTCGAGTTCACTTTTGCTTGTTCCTACGCAAGCCGACAACATTCTTGCCGTGGCGGATGACCAGGAAGGGATAGGTCCCGTGGACAATCAGGGTGTTGCCCTCGACTGTGGTATTGACCAGGAAATCCTCATCGCTCTCCTTCTCGCGGCCGAACACGGCCGGGAAATTGCCTGTCGGGAAACGCGTCAGATCCATTTTGATGTAGGTGAACTTGCCATCGTCGTAGACGCTGCTCGGCACGATCCATGGTTGCTTGGAACGCGTCGAATAGTCGTAATCGAAGTAGTAATGACGGTCCTTGGTCAGGCGCGTGTCGAGCTGCGACTCATCCTTCACCTCGTCGCTGGCCGCGGCAAAGCTGGTGTCCTTCGGATAGGTGAAGGTCACCTTGTACTGCACGCCGGCCTGCTTGGCCTGCTCCAGCCGCTGCCAATCCGTGGCTACCACCTTCAATTCCAGGATGTAGGAATGGGTAGCGGTGCGGATCATCATGTTGGTGTCGACGTCGACGTTCTTCGGCTTCAGATAGAAGACGTTCTCGCGACGACTGAGTTCCCAGCCACTGGTGAAACCGGTGCTGTAATCCAGGATCTTCTCGTTCGGGCTCAGTTCGATCTGGGTGGTGATGCCCAGGCCGGTACGCACCTGATAGATCTTGTCGGGCTCGTACTCGTACTGCTGGACCACCTGGGCCGACGCGATCGGCGCGAACAGGCCCAGAGCCAGCAACGCAAGATGCGCCGAACCGGTTTTCGTCAGGAAACTCATCGAACGTTCGCTCCATTACCGTTGTGCTGAGGTGCAACGCTGGGTGCAGGACGCGCCGCAGCCGGCTGCGCTCCTGGATAGACAGGCGCGCTCGCCGGATTGACCGTCGGCGCCTCCTGCGGAACCGGCATCGTGCCGTTCGCGCCCGGCGCCATCGGCTGACCAGGCATCTGCTGCACCGGCACTTGTCCTGCCGCTCCCGGCATCTGGGCGGCCGCGGGCTGCTGAGCCGCGCCGGTGGCGGGGGTCTGCACGGCGGACGACGGCGGAACCGGCATGGCCGAGTAGTCGTTATCGACCCGGTAATCGGTCACCTGGAACCCCAGCGGATTCTGCACCCGCAGTTCGTCTCCCATGGCCAGGTTGCTGTTGTAGCGGAAGGCCATGATGGCGAACTTGTTGTCGAGCAGCGTGGATTGCCCCGTCTTCTTGTCGTAGATGCTGCGCTGGAAGCGCACATTCGCACCGCTGTAGGGCTTGCCGCCGCCGCCGAGCAGCGAGATGCTCAGAATCTTGACCCGAATCGAGCGCGCCTTGCCGTAGGTGTAATACGGGGCCGAGGGGTTGTTGGGCGCGTGCAGATTGAAATACTCGGCCCCCACGGCGGTATCCCGCGGCGCCATCGAAAACACCGTATTCCAGTCGTTGAGCCCCATCATCTCCGAGTCGTAGGACTCACGTGCAGTGATGAAACGCGCCACATTGCTCTTGGCCAAAGCTTCACTGCTGGTGATGCTCTGCACGTCCCCGCTGTTGCGCAACACCGAGACCGTGGAGGTGCCGGTATACGCATCCGCCATCACCAGATACGGCACTTTTTCCTTCAACGGCAGCATGTAGTAGTACCCGCCGCCAAGCAGCAGGCACAGGATGATGGCGCCGAACGCGACCCACCAGGCACGGCGCTCGCTGCGGCGGGCCAGATCAGCGATGCTGATTTCGTAATTGACCGCCTTCGCTACCGCTTTGTTGACGTTTTCGCTTTCGACCGGCTTTTTACCGAACATCAGACTTCACCAGGTTTCGTAATGTGGCTGCCGGCGCACCGCGTGCGCGCCGACGGTGACGTCACTTCGCGCTGCCACTGGCCGTGGCCGCTGGCGCGCCGCTCAGCGATGACGACGGCTGCACCAGGATGCGATTGCCTGCAGCGGTCACGCTCACTCCTTCCTGCGCATAGACCACGCTCAGCTCGGCGACCGCCTGCTGGATGCTGGTCGTGTTGATCTTGGCGACCGGCGCGTACAGCGTGTAGTCGGACTGGATGCCATAGGACAGCTGCATGTTCGAATCCTTGGCCCAGCGCTCGAGCATCGTCTTCAGCGTGCCGTCCATCGGGATCGCCTGGTACACGTACGACGAGTACAGCGGAATCTCCATGGTCGACTCGGAGAAACGATTGACCGGCTTCCACTTGCCGCGGAAGTCGGGTGCCGGCCTGGTTGCACAGGCGCTCAACAGCGCGACGGCGCTCAACGTAGCGATCAGCCGAAACATATGCGTTCTTTTCACGCGAGCCTCTGAATTGCGGAAACGTATGAAGAGCGGGCGGCGCGCAGGCGGCCCACTGCTGGATTGCGGAGTTCGACGCGACGACGCGACACGCGCGATGCGGGAAGGAAGGCGCCGCGGATGGCGCCGGCGCGGATCTGCGGCAGCCAGCGGCAGGTGCCCGAGGCCGCACGACCAGCGCCAAAGAAAACGGAATTTGACAGCAAACCTTCCATGTCACCCCTTAACGTGTGCCGGTTCGACCCACGCTCCTGTTCCTGTTACCAACTTACCGCCATACCCGCGAGAATGTGCCGCAGGGGCATGCCCACGTCAAGCATTTGGCAAAAAAACGTTCAATTGACGACGACGCCCAGAAAATAGATGAATTTCGTCACACTCTCAAATCGAAAGCGTCGGAATATCGACTTTGGGGCGCAGCCGTGCGGTGAAGTAGCGATCCTTGTAGTACTTGATCTTGTCGCACTTCACCGGATGCGGGATGCCCTCGTACAGGAACACCTCTTGATCGTTCCCCATCGCCTTCAACTCCTGCGGCAGCATCAACGCCCGCTTTTCCTCCGATACGCTCCGGGTCACATCCTTGCCACGGGTGACGTTCTTCTTGCGGAAGGTGGTGTAGCCGAGCATCTCGGAGTAGTCGTTGGCGTCCTGCTGCTCGCGCGGAGCGTAGAGAATCTGCAGTGCATGATTCGTGATGATGGTCCGCGAGATGTCCTTGCCATAGGTGGCATCGAGCTGGGCCATGCTCTGGATGATCGGCAGAAGGCGGACATTGTAGCCAGCCATGTATGACACTGCCGAGGCGATGATGTCGACCTTGCCGATCGCGGTGAACTCGTCCATCAGCAGCAGGCACTGGTACTTCAATGCCGGATTGCTCTTAGGCAGTTCCTTGGTGTTGAGGTTGATGATCTGGCTGAAGAACAGGTTGATGATCAGGCGGCTTTCGGCCAGCTTGTTGGGCTGGATGCCGATGTAGATGGTCATCTTCTTCTTGCGCAAGTCGGTCAGCAGGAAGTCGTTGTCGCTGGTGGCCGCATCCAGCACCGGATTGATCCAGGCGTTGAGCGGCTCCTTGAGCGTGCCCATGATCGAGGCGAAGGTCTCGTCCGCCTGCGACAGCAGGTTGGAGAACGCCGACTTGGCGTTGCCGCTGAGGAAGCGCCGCTCCGACAGCGACTTCAGGTACTTCTTCAGATCGGTGCCGTCGCCGGACGACAGACGGTAGATCGCCCCCAGCGTCGGCGTGCCGAGACCGCCGGGGAAGCCGATGTTGCGCTCGTCGTCCCAGTTCTCGAACAGGTACAGCGAGAACGCCATGAACGCGTTGCGCGCCTGGCTGACCCAGAACTTCTGGTCGTCGGAGCCGTCCGGGTACAGCATGGCGGCGATGCTCATCAGGTCCGAGACGCGGAACGCCGGGTCGTCGGAGACATAGCTGAGCGGATTCCAGCGATGGGTGCGGCGGTCCTCCGCGAAGGGATTGAACAGGAACACCTCCTGGCCCTGGCTGGCGCGCCAGCCGCTGGTCAGATCGAAGTTCTCCTGCTTGATGTCCAGGACCACCACCGACTCCTGGTACTCGAGCAGGTTCGGGATGACCACGCCGACGCCCTTGCCCGAGCGGGTCGGGGCCGCCAGGATCACGAACTGCTGACCGCTGAGGCGCACCAGTTTGCCGCGGAACTTGCCGATCACGATGCCGTCGCCGCTGGCCTTGAACAGCCCGTGCCTGGACAGGTCGGCCGCACCGGCGAAGCGCGCGTCGCCATGCAGGCTGCGCTTGGCCGGCTTGAACATCAGCACCAGGATCAGCAAGGCCAGCAAGCCAGGCAAGCCGAAGCCGAGGTAGCCGGCCCATTTGATCTTGCCGACGTAGGGAGCCACCTCCGGCAGGCCGATGGCGTGCACGTACTGGTAATAGGTGCCCAGCCCGAACATCCGCGTGTCCAGCTTCAGCAGCAGCAGGACCAGGTAGCCGGACAGGAAGTAGCCGCAGGCGGCCGCGAGCACGACGACGAGCGCCGCCGCAACGAGTTTACGATTCGACAAGCCCCATCCTCCTTGATCCATCCTGGCGAATATTCTAGAGCGAGTTCCGCACTTTGCGACCAGCGCGTCGGCGATCCGTGCGGCGTGACGTCGGCCGCGTGCGGGAAGCTGAGCAGGCTGTGCCCCGCCGCGAGCCACGATGCTCGCCCATCCCGCCTACGGCGGCGCGCCGGACTCCGGCATGTCTTGTGCGAGCGCCGCCGGCCGGCTCGCGCGTGCCTCGACGCGCGCGGCGCGCCCTACCGGCGCTGCCGCGTACTCGGCTTGTGCCGCGACGGCTTCCTTTCCGTGCTGACCGCCTCCCGATCGCGCTCGATCAGGGTGTCCAGGAACACCCGCGCCTCGTCCCAGGACATGTCGTGCGGATCCACGCGCGCCCCGCCGTCGGTTGTGACCGTATAGCCCACCACGTTGGCCGGGCTGTAGTCCGGCTCCCGGGTCAACGCCACGAGCTGGTAGCGTCCTTTGACTTGCACCGTATGATGGTATTCCACCATGCGTCTGGCCTCCTCGCCTGATCGTCCGCTCGGATGCTAAAGCAAGCCTGGCCGCGCGGCCAGCGGCCCGCCTTCACGCCCCGATTGCCGGGCAGCCGGGGCACAGACACAAAAAAGCCGGCTTCCGCCGGCTTTGTTCGTTTCCACGTCCGCATCTTCGCGTCGTGGTGGGCGGTACAGGGTTCGAACCTGTGACCCCTACCATGTCAAGGTAGTGCTCTACCGCTGAGCTAACCGCCCTTCTCTGCCGCGGCGCACCGCTGCAGGGGCGCGAATCTTAGCCCACCTGGCGGACAAGAACAATACCCACCACCCACTCGGCCGGCCGCCTAGCTGACCAGGCTGGCATCGCGCAGCTTCTTGATCTGGTCGCGCACCCGCGCCGCATCCTCGAATTCCAGGTCGCGCGCGTGTTGGTACATCTTCTGCTCGAGGGCCTTGAGCCGGGCCGCGACTTCCGCCGGCTCCAGCGCCCGGTAGTCGGCCGGCTCCTCCGCGACCCGCCGCGCCTTGCTTTTGCCCTTGCCGGACTTGGTCTCGGCGACGTCGTCGCGCGCGCCTTCCAGGATGTCCACGATCGGGCGCGCCACCGATTTCGGGGTGATTCCATGCGCCAGGTTGTACTCCACCTGCTTCTCGCGGCGGCGCCCGGTCTCGTCGATCGCGGCCTGCATCGAACGCGTCATCTTGTCCGCGTAGAGGATGGCCTTGCCGCGCAGGTTGCGCGCGGCGCGGCCGATGGTCTGGATCAGCGAGCCGGTGGAGCGCAGGAAGCCCTCCTTGTCGGCGTCCAGGATCGCGACCAGCGAGACCTCCGGCATGTCCAGGCCCTCGCGCAGCAGGTTGATGCCGACCAGCACGTCGAACTTGCCTAGGCGCAGGTCGCGGATGATCTCCACGCGCTCGACCGTGTCGATGTCCGAGTGCAGGTAGCGCACCTTCACGCCGTGCTCGCCCAGGTACTCGGTGAGGTTCTCGGCCATGCGCTTGGTCAACGTGGTGACCAGGACGCGGTCGCCATCGGCCACGCGCAGGTTGATCTCCGACAGCAAGTCGTCGACCTGGGTGGCTACCGGGCGGATCTCCACTTCCGGGTCGATCAGCCCGGTCGGGCGCACCACCAGTTCGGTGATCTCGCCGGCCGACTCGCGCAACTCGTACGGGCCGGGCGTGGCCGACACGTAGATGCTGCGCGGCGAGCGCGCTTCCCATTCCTCGAAGCGCAGCGGCCGGTTGTCCAACGCCGACGGCAGGCGGAAGCCGAACTCCACCAGGGTCTCCTTGCGCGAGCGGTCGCCTTTGTACATCGCGCCGATCTGCGGCACGGTGACGTGCGACTCGTCCACCACCAGCAACGCGTCCGGCGGCAGATAGTCGAACAAGGTCGGCGGCGGCTCGCCCGGCGCCTTGCCGGTGAGATGCCGCGAGTAGTTCTCGATGCCGTTGCAGAAACCGACCTCGGCCATCATTTCCAGGTCGAACTGGGTGCGCTGCGCCAGCCGCTGCGCCTCGACCAGCTTGTTCTGCGCATACAGCTGTTCGAGCCGGTCCTTCAGCTCCAGCTTGATCGTGTCCACCGCGCTGAGGGTGCGCTCGCGGGTGGTGGCGTAGTGGGTCTTGGGGTAGATCGTGTAGCGCTGCAGCTTGCGCAGGGTCTCGCCGGTCAGCGGGTCGAACAGGGTCAGCTGCTCCACGTCGCCATCGAACAGTTCGATGCGCAAGGCTTCGCTGTCGGATTCGGCCGGGAACACGTCGATGACCTCGCCGCGCACGCGGAAGCTGCCGCGGTGCAGCTCGTACTCGTTGCGGGTGTACTGCAGATCGGTCAGGTGGCGGATCAGCTGGCGCTGCTCCACGTGCTCGCCGATCGACAGGATCAGCCGCAGCGACAGGTAGTCCTCCGGCGCGCCCAGGCCGTAGATCGCCGAGACCGTGGCCACCACCAGCGCATCGCGCCGCGACAGCAGCGTCTTGGTCGCGGCCAGGCGCATCTGCTCGATGTGCTCGTTGATCGAACTGTCCTTCTCGATGAAGGTGTCCGAGGACGGCACGTAGGCCTCGGGCTGGTAGTAGTCGTAGTAGCTGACGAAGTACTCCACCGCGTTGTTGGGAAAGAACGCCTTGAACTCGCCGTACAGCTGCGCCGCCAGGGTCTTGTTCGGCGCCATCACCAGGGTCGGCTTCTGGATCGCCTGGACCACGTTGGCGATGGTGTAGGTCTTGCCCGACCCGGTGACGCCGAGCAGGGTCTGCTTGGCCAGGCCGGCCTCGAAGCCGGCCACCAGCTTCTCGATCGCCTGCGGCTGGTCGCCGGCCGGCGAATACGGCGATACGAGTTGGAAACGGTCGGACATGGACCTTCACCTGGAGACGACAGATGAGTATAGCGAGCGGCGGATGACAGCCATGTCTGGATTATTCCTACAGCACTGTCGGCATCCCGGCGATGCCTCGGCCTCGCCCCCACCGCTAGCTTGTGGAACACCAGCCAAGGAGCGGACATGGCCAGAAGAACCCAAGGTTTCACCCTGCTGGAGATGATCGTCAGTCTGGCGGTCGTCCTGGTGATACTGAGCGTCGGGCTTCCGGCCTTCGGACGATTGCTGGACAGGCATCAGGAACTGGCGGCCACCAACGCGTTACTGACGCAGCTTGCCCTGGCGCGCAGTTGGGCCGTCTCCCGCGGCCAACCCGTCGCCCTGTGCCCATCCAGGACCCAGGGACGCTGCACCGCCGAGATCGAGTGGAGCAACAACTGGATGATCTACGCGGATCCGGATGGTGACCGGCAGCCCAATCGGAGCAGCGACATCCTGAGCGAAGCCGCAGCACCCGGCCGCTCCAGACTGCGCGTACTGTCGTCTCTCGGGCGTTCACAGATGCGCTACCTCCCCGATGGGCGCGCTACGGGAAGCAATGTGACCTTCAGGATCTGCCGCCGACAGGCCATCGCGTCCGAAGTGATCGTCAGCGCAACCGGAAGGGCGCGCTCGGTTCGCCATGCAGGCGAGCCCCCATGCGGGCAGTAGCAACAAAAAGGTGCTTGCCAGGCGCCCAAGATCTGCTTACAATGCGCGCCTCGCCCGAATAGCTCAGCCGGTTAGAGCACTTGACTGTTAATCAGGGGGTCGTTGGTTCGAGTCCAACTTCGGGCGCCACCTAAAAAAAAACCGCCGTTGCTCGGCGGTTTTTTTTTTTGCATCACCAGCACTTCGCCGGGGTTGAGGACAGAGAGCCACTGGCCGAACGCACGCCGCGCTGGTCGATCGTCAATGTCGCGCATTCCGTATCCCGCGCTTGCGCCTTTCCCGAGATCGGCACCGCAGTGATACTGAAACTGGTTGCAGTGCTGGCAGCCAGACTCACCGTGTAGAAGTTGCTGACATCGGTACTGCATGCCGGCAGCGTAGGCGCGGCACCGGCTGCGCTCAGATAGCTCATGTTGGTCGTGTGAAAGCGCTCCATGTACTGCGCCGCCTCCTGCAAGCAACCGGCTGCGGCCGAACGCCGCGCCTTGATCATCACCCAGTTGTAACTGACCATTGCAATGCTGGCGAGGATCGCAATGATCGCCACCGTGATCATCAGTTCGATCAGGCTGAAACCGCGCTGTGCTGCGAATCGACTACGACTGGGCATGCCTTAGCTCCAATGGATGTGGGAAACGTTTCGGGCTGAACGCTGTCATTCCTGGAGTAGCTCCTTCCATTGCACACGTCCCACTTTGCGAATTTCGCGAATCTTTTTGCAGACGGCGCTGCCATCGTTGATATTCAGGCAAGCCAGACCGCCGCTGCCACCCGCGCCGCCGGTGAAGTAATTGCTCGAGCTGCCCAAGCCGCCCAGGGCGACGGACGCGACGGGAATCGACACGCCCCCGACCGTCAGCGTTTCGTCGGCATAGGAGCCGTCCTGATTCAGGTCGAAGAACGACTGGTTGAGACTGGAGCCCGTGAACGCATCGATGGCGTTGTCCTGGCCCTTGCCGCCAGGCAGACACGGGTCATCGTCGGGAATGTTGCTGGTGAACGTCAGAACGCCGGAAATGACATTCACCCCGGTATAGACGCGCTCGCCATCGGCCGTTGCAGGCGCGGGGTCGGACACAGGCGGATCGATCAAATCCAGATACCAGCCCTTCTTGCCGGCTGCCAGCGCGCTGTTGGCCTCCATGACCCGCACCCTCTGATTGTTGACCACGCCGCTCGCCGCGAACTTGCGCCGCTGCAGGTCGGACTTGGCAACACCGCTCGTGGCGTCCTTGATTCCATAGACCGACTGCACGGTCATGTCGGTCACGTCGTCGGTGGTGAGAAAACGACCAGTACCGAAGAAGATCCACAACTGGAAGCTGGCAGGGTCACGCGCGATCGCCGGTGCCGAGGTGATGGGCTGCGGCGTCCCTGCGGAGTTGGTCGCGGTGAACAGGCGCAGGCGATTACTCGCAGCGTTCCAGCTGGAAGAGGTGGTGGCGGAAAGGTCGAAGCGCCATAGGTTCCCCTGCATGTCGCCAGCGTAGACGAAGTCGATGGTACCGTTGCCGTCGACGTCGCGCGCAGAGGGCGCAAACAGTCCGTTCGGAGACGAGGAAGAACCTACCCCCGTGTCGATTTCCGAAAGCAACGCACCATCGCTGAGCCGATACACGAACAAGGCTGCGCGCTCGTTGGTGCTATTGGGGCCGTTGGCCACGAGCACCCCGAGATCGCCATTGTTGAGCTTGGCGATGACGGGAGCGCCCAGATTCAGGCCCATGTTGTTGTCGGCCGTCGTGGACGCCCGATTATCGCCGGCTTTTTCCCACAGCACGTTGCTGTTGGAGAAACTGTCGGGATTGGTGACATCCAACGCATAGATCCCCTTGCCGCCGCGCCCGAGCGTGCCGACCAGGATCGTCTGGTTGCTCAGTTGATCGCGTCGGGAAAGGCTGATCGGGCCATCCACGAAGAAGCGATGGTCGTAGTCGGGCGCACTGAGGGTGGCCAGGTCGGTGAAGTTGAGACTGGCCGGCACATACGCAAATCGCTCCACGCCAGTATCGGCATTGAAGGCATGCATCATGCCGTCGTTGGAGCCGATGAAAATGGTCCCGCTGACCGTGTCGTAGGCCGGGGAAGAATTGACGAGGTCGCCGATCAAGGTGCTACGGGTGCGCAGATACCCGTTGGGGTGATCTTGCTCCAGGTCCTGGGTTCCGGCGATATAGGCCGCGTTGTCGGCGCCGGTGACGGCGGCGGCGGTTGAGGTGGCCGCGCGCGTCAGCGCCGTCCGCTGCGCGGAAGTGGGAAAGGTCGTGCCGGCGGTGCCGCTCCACGTGCGGATATTGCGCCCCGAACCGGGAATGCTTGCCACCCAGGACGGATTGGTCGCATCTACGCCGGTACTGGTGACCGGAATCGCCTTGAGCGCACCAGTCCATTTACCGGAAACGAAACTGGCCTGATAGACATGCGTACTGCTGGTGAGGCTGCTGGAATTCGCCGCGAGATTGCCGGCGGTGCCGGTACGCTCGACGATCGAACCAAGCGCAGATTTAAGCCCCTGCGTGAATTCGTCGGGATTGCTCGCGACGATGAAACTGCCATGACCATTCACCGCCGCGTGCCACAAATCGTCGATATTGGCGACACTATCGGCGGAAGGCGTCGGCCAGCTCTTCGCGCCCGAAGTGAGGGCCGGAAGATCCTGTTTCGGATCCAGAGTCCCCTTCGCACCGATAGAAATCGCGAACGTCGTCATGTGCTGCCAGAAAGCGGGATCTGCGGAATTGGTAGGCACGGAGTTCGCCATGTCGGATCTTAGATCCGACTTCCAGTAGCGCATCGCCACGTCGGCCAGGGTGTCCGAATCAGGACTTGCATAAGGCCGTGACGGGGTATAGGTGTACGTATTGCCGGTCGGACTGGAGATGGTGGCGCCGGCGACGTTATCCTGCTCGTTGACAGGCGTGTAGTCGCCCTTGGAATTCCAGTAACCATCGGTGGTCAGAATCGTGAAGTTCTGCCGGCAAACGAGCTGCGCGGCGCCGGCTTGCGGACCATAGGGACCCGCAGCATCGCTGCTACTGAAATACATGCCGGCACTGCTGAGCGCCCGGTGCAGCGGCGTGCCATTGTTGCCATAGGCAGCATACAGGCGGTCGTACCAGACCTTGCGATTATTATTATCCCCATTCACCCCATTGGGGTTGTCGAACAAACCGTCATTCCTATTCACTGGAATGGGGTTTGCATGGTTCATCGGAAGTGAATCTGCCGTTCTCTGCCAGATCGTGCGGAACCCGACCCGGACATTGGTCCCCAGGTCGGAAAACGCATGTCCTGCGCTGCCTTTGGCCACTTTGATGCGCGTGCGGCTGTAGGAATACCATGTCGCAAAGTTGGTACGCTCGTCCGCCTCGCTTCTGCCAGTGGGCGTTGCGCGCGTGCAGTTCTTCCACTGCCAATCATTACGGGAATTGGAGCAACCACGCCCCGCCAACCCCTGTTGGTTCGCGACGTTGTTCAGCAACTCGCTGCGGATGATGACACCATCACCCATGATCTGATAACGATAGTAATTTGCCGTATCCGACAGATAGGATTCCGAATTGTTTCCAGTATCCTTCGGGACATAGAACGTCCTCGTAGAGTCGTAAAGATTGATTGACGACGTGAGGTCATGCGAATTGTCATAAGCACTCCCATAATCCATGCCACCAGTCATGGGCGCTCCGGTGGAGTCCACCCACGGCTGATAGTTCACCGCCGGGTTGTAGTAGATGGAATTTCGCGTATAAGCGAAGCTACCAATACTGTTACCGCCCCTGCTGTCCCTGGTCTGCGGCACCGAATCCGGCATGTAGCTAAATTCCATGGAGCCGGAGTCGTCCAAAATGAACAACACATTGGGCGCGATACGCCCACCCGACTGCAGCGGGTAGCTTGGCACCACGATGCCGGCACTGGCCGGGAGCGCCAGCATGGTGCAGGCAAAGGCCGTAGCGAATGCATTGAGACGGGGCCAAAGGCCGCGTCGCTGCACACGATGGTCGTGAAACTGGCTCATGGCGGTGACTCCGTCTTACGGCGCGATATAACTGGATTGAAGAATGACGCTGGCGCGGCCAGGCGCCTGGCTGCGCGCCACCACCCGGTACATCGGTCGCACGCAGATCTGCTGGCCGGTGTACTTCTCGTCGCTGTTGCACTCGAACCAGGCTTCGGACGAGCCCATGTATTCGATATAGAAACTCGTGGTGGAGGCCGACGCACTACGGCTGGCGGCACTGGCGTTGATCCAACCAGTGAAGCCGGGGTCGCGCCAGCGCTCGGTCTGGGTCGCCTGCGGGCGTCCGCAAACGCCAGCGCTGCATCCGTTGCCGGTGGGCACGACGGTCTGCGCAGCCGCCAGCGCTTCGCCCTCGCGCAACGCCGATTCGGCGGCCTGGAAGTTGACGCTGCGATCAAGCAGGTTGCCGCTCATCCGCTCCTGCATCAGCGTTCCGCGCACGACCGCCAAGCCCAGCAGGGTCATCACCAGCAGCAGCAACAGCACGACGATCAAGGACACGCCGGCCTGGCGCGCGACGGGGATGGGGCGAGGCGTTGTGCTCATTCGTTGCGATTCCGCAAGGTGATGACATTGCTGATCGTGCGTGTCACCGGCAGCCCGTTGGTTCCGATCGTATCCTGGGTCTGGAAGGTCAAGGACAGATTGATGGCGGTCACCTGCCCCCAACGCGTCCCTACGGCCGCGGCATTGACGTAGCCGCCATCGTCGGGAATCAGATAGGTGATGGTCATGTTCTGCACGTTCTCGGCCACTTCCTGATCGACGATCGCCGGAGTACCAGAGGTGTTGGTCAACACGCCCTGGTACAGCGAGCGCCCCCCGCGAGGATTGGTGCCGATGAACCAGCGCGATGCGTTGAGCCGACTGAGCAGCGTGTTCGGCCCGTAGGTGAAGACGGAACCGTTGATGCCAAGGTTGGCACTGGAATTTCCCGGCGACCCGGAGGCGGCATGGCCGATGGTGGTCCCCCCTTGGCCGCTGCTCATCTGGAACAGCGCGCCCATTCGCAATACCCCGGTGGTTTCGGAATTCGGACCGCACGCGATCAGGAAGTCGCCATTTTTGAAGCCATGGGTATTCGCATTCACCGTGAATCGCGCGGACGCCGGGTTATGCGCGGTCACGATCGCGGTCGCGTCGCCGGAAGACAACAGCATCAAGCCATCCGTATTGGCCACGCGATTGGACACGACATCGGGAAAACTGCCGCTCGCCGACACGCCGACCAACCGGTTACCCGACCAGTTCGTCCACCAACGCGACGCCGGATCGTTGATGACGTTCGACATCCCCATATTGTCGCTACTGTTGCATTGATTGCCGCCAGCCTCGCGGATGTCGCGGGTCATCAGCTCGAACGCGGTGCGCACGTTCTCCTGTATGCGCCCCAGATTCTCCGTGGCCGTGTAGGTACGCCGATTGGTGAGGAAGATGCCGATGGCCGCCCCCACGACGAGCAGGCCCAGCACCAGCGAGATCATCAACTCGATCAGGCTCAGGCCCGCACTGCGGCGCCGGCATGGCGCATTTCCCCGGCGCATGCGGCTCATAGTCTGGTCACCGTCTGGAACTGCTGCGTTTGCACCGCCGTCGCGTCGGCGGCCGCATGACTGCCCCTGCTGTCATCCCACTGCACCGTCACCTGACATGCCGTGGCACTGCAGTTGATCGCGCCGCATGCAGAGGCACCCATGATCGCCTGCAGCGAGTTAATGAAATTGCGCTGGTCGACCACCACCTGCGAGGTACCACTGGGCGCGACACAGGTCATGCTCATGTTGTAGTTGCCGTTGCGAGCCGCGCTGAGATTGGCCCGCATCGCATCGAAGACCCCGGTCGTGCCGACCACCACCTGGCTACGTTCGAAGGAACTCTGGTTGTTGCGCAACGCGGTCGCCTGCAGAGCGGCCACGCCCAGCATGCCAATGCCCATGATCAACACGGAGATCATCACTTCGATCAGACTGACGCCGCGTTGCGATGCCATCGCGACCGATCGCGGAGAGGAAATGTGCATGACGTTCACTTCGATGGGGAATCCGAGGGTGCAGGACATGCGACGTTCCCGGGGGTACTGTAGAACGCCACCCGACTGCCGCCGGCGATGTACACCACACGCAGATTGTCGCTCGGACGCGTTGTGGCGATGCAACTGGAAAAGCCCGCATTGAGCAACATTCCGGTGCTGTTACGGGCAACGCCATCGGGGCTGAAGACGATGCGGTCATTGTTGCCGCTGACCGCCGCGCTCACGCTCATTTGCACCGGCGCCTTCACCGTACTGACGCGCAGCACGGTGGAGTCGGTCACCACGATGGTGATCCACTGGTTCCATGCGCCGCCGGCGGCGCAACTGCTGCCGTTATCGCTGCGGCACACCGCCACGTTGCGGTTGAGCCGGATCGCTTCCGAGCGCGCGAGCTGCAGCGAGGCCACCATTTCGTTGGCGGCGGCGGTCAGCCGGCTGGAGTTGATCAGATAGGTATAACTGGGAATGGCGATGCTCATCACCACCGCCAGCACGGCGACCGTCACCATCAGTTCGACCAGGCTGAATCCGCCGATCCCTCGGCGCCTTGCGGAGCGGCGCGGTCGCGCGGCGTGAAAACGCGGCATATCGTATCCCCTCTTTCCCACCCCTAAGCTAGAACTCCAGCCGGAACGATGCCAGCGGGGTCCGATGGGCGGTGGCAGATCGTAGCCGAACGGCACGGTTGACGACATGGGGGCTGGAACCGGGGCATGATGCGGCTGGCCTCCCCTCCCCATGCCCATGTCCCCCGCCCCCAGCCCCCCACCGGCCATGACCCTCGACATCCTGTGGCAACCCACGACCCTGATGTGGGTGGTGCTTGCCGGCGAGGCGGTGGCCGTGGTGCTGAGTCTGGCGCCGGGGCAGTCCAGCAATGGCTGGATCCATTTCGGCCTGACCTCGCTGCTGCTGCAATGGACGGCATTGACGACGCTGGCCTTGCTCTACCTGATGCGCGGCAACCTGCGCCGCCGCAGGCCCCAGCAGATCGCCTATCTGGCGGTGGCCGTCTTGGTGCTCGTCGCCGTCGGCGTGCACGCGATCGCCTGGGCGATACTCAGCGAGCTGTCGCTGCTGCAGGGAAGCTGGCACAGCTTCCTGCTGAGAGTGGCGGCCATCGCCCTGACCCTGGGGCTGATGGCACTGCTGGCGTTCCAGAACCACTGGCGCGTGCAGCACTTGGCGGTACAGGCCAAGCAGGCCCAGCTCGAAGCGCTGCGCGCCCGTATCCAGCCCCACTTCTTGTTCAACACACTCAACACCGGCGCGACGCTGGCGCGCTCCTGCCCGGAACAGGCGGAACACCTGCTACTGGATCTGGCCGACCTGTTCCGTGCAGCCCTGGCCGGGCCGGATCGACTGCGCCTGGAAGAGGAGTTGACGCTCGCTCGGCGCTATCTCGGCATCGAGCGGATGCGCCTGGGCGATCGACTGAGGGTGGACTGGCAGCTCCCCGATCCGCTTCCGGCGATCGAGGTGCCCACCCTCTCGATCCAGCCGCTGGTGGAGAACGCGATCCGACACGGCATCGAACCCAGCACCCGCGGCGGTCATGTCCAGCTGCGAATCGAACAGGATGCGCACTGGGTCAAGATCGAAATCGCCAACTCCCTGCCCGCTGCCGGCGAATCGACCGTCGGCCGCGGACATGGGATCGGCCTGGCCGGGGTCCGCGCCCGCGTGGAGAGCATCAGCGGCGGACGCCTGAGCGCCAGGCGCGAGGCCGACCGCTTCGTCAGCCTGCTGGAATTGCCGCGCTCTTCCTGATGGCGTGAACATCTCGCCGCCAGCGTTCCCGCTTCGCCCTCAGGCCATGACCCGATAG
The DNA here is from genome assembly GCF_024266585.1 of Xanthomonas sacchari. Lineage (NCBI taxonomy): Bacteria > Pseudomonadati > Pseudomonadota > Gammaproteobacteria > Lysobacterales > Lysobacteraceae > Xanthomonas > Xanthomonas sacchari. The sequence continues at coordinate 2,168,311 of NZ_CP100647.1, read as the reverse complement.
CAAGGCCGGTACTCGCCGGAGATCTTCATGCGGCGCTGTTCGACGAAGGCCCGCAGCAGTTCGTCCAGGGCCTGCATCATGTCCGCGTCGCCATGGATCTCGAACGGGCCGTGCTGCTCGATCCGGCGCATGCCGTCTTCCTTGACGTTGCCGGCGACGATGCCGGAGAAGGCGCGGCGCAGGTCCGCGGCCAGCGCATGCGGCGGGCGGCCGTGGTGCAGATCCAGCGCCGCCATCGCCTCATGGGTCGGTTCGAACGGACGCTGGTACTCCAGCGGGATGTCCACGGACCAGTTGAAGTAGAACGCGTCCTTCTGCTCCTTGCGGTGCGCGCGCACCTGCTGGATGCCGGCGGCCATCTTGCGCGCCACCGCCACCGGATCGCCGACCACGATCTCGTAGCGCGAGGTCGCCACTTCGCCCAGGGTCAGGCGCAGGAAGCGGTCGATCTGCTCGAAGTACGGCGCGGCGATGGTCGGGCCGGTGAGGATCAGCGGGAACGGCAGGTCGCGGTTCTCCTCGCGCAGCAGGATGCCGAGCAGGTACAGGATCTCCTCGGCGGTGCCGACGCCGCCGGGGAACACGATGATGCCGTGGCCGATGCGGACGAAGGCCTCCAGGCGCTTCTCGATGTCCGGCATGATCACCAGGTGGTTGACGATCGGGTTCGGCGACTCGGCGGCGATGATGCCCGGCTCGGTCACACCGATGTAGCGGTTGTCGTGCTTGCGCTGCTTGGCATGGGCGATGGTGGCGCCCTTCATCGGCCCCTTCATCGCGCCCGGACCGCAGCCGGTGCAGATGTCCAGCCCGCGCAGGCCCAGCTCGTAGCCGACCTGCTTGGTGTACAGGTATTCGTCGCGCGAGATCGAATGGCCGCCCCAACACACCACCAGCTTGGGATCGGTGGGCTGCAGGATGCGCGCATTGCGCAACTGGCCGAACACCGCGTTGGTGATGCCCTCGCTGGAGTGCAGGTCGGTACTGGATTCGGGGCCGAGTTCGATGGCCATGTAGGCCAGGTCGCGGACCACGGCGAACAGCAGCTCGGCCACGCCGTTGATGATCTCGCCGTCGACGAAGGCCATCGCCGGCGCATTGAGCAGGTCGATGCGCACGCCACGGTCGCGCTGCACCACCTGGATGTCGAAGTCGGGATACAGATCGCGCGCCGCGCGCGGATCGTCGGACGCGCTGCCGCTGGTCAGCACCGCCAGTGCGCAGCGCCGCAGCAGTTCGTGCAGGCCGCCGCTGGACGCATCGCGCAGGCGCGCCACTTCCACGCGCGAGAGGATGTCCAGGCCGCCGCGCGGGTAGATCCGCGCATCCACTACCGGCAGCGCGCGTGCGGCCGTATTGCTCGTCGTCATATCGAAGTTCTTGTCGTTGTGGTCAGCCGGCTGACTTTAACGTCAGCCCCCACAAAAGGAAAACGGCCGGGTCGCCCCGGCCGTTTCCAACGCATCAGCTAGCCTGCGCCGCGATCAGAACTGATAGCGGAAGCCCAACTGCAGCGACCACTGCGACACGCCGGTGTTGAACCCGTCGGCGTCGGCGTTGGCGGCCGTCGGCCGGTCGGTGTACAGGGTGTTGTACACGTACTTGCCCTGGTAGATGCCCTGCAGGTTGGCGACGCGGGCGTCGGCGTAGAAGCCGTAGTCGTAGATCCGGCCCCACTTCTTGTTCAGCAGGTTGCCCACGTTCTGGATGTCCAGCCAGACCTCGGACTTGTGGCCCTTGAAGAAGCCCGGCAGCTGCTGGGTGATGCGCACGTCGAAGGTGTTGATCCAGCCGGAACGGAAGCCGTTGGCCGGGGCGTAGCTGCCGGCGTACTTGGCCAGCTGCGGGTTCTTGGCCAGCCAGTCGAAGAACTGCTGCTGCAGCGCCGGGTTGGCGGTGAACGCGCCGGTGCTGCTCAGCGTGCCGAACAGCACGTCGCCCGGGCCCTTCGGCACGTAGAACAGGTCGTTGGTCGAACGGCCGTCGCCGTTGGCGTCGCCGTTGAACACGTAGCTGTACGGACGGCCGCTGCGGCCTTCGTAGACCAGGCCCACGCGGGTCTCGTAGTCGCCGAAGAACATGTGCTTCCAGTCCAGCGAGCCGGAGATGCGGTCCTTGATCTCGTAGCGCGAGGTGTTCTCGGTTTCCGAGTTGGCGTTGAACGCGTACTGGTAGCCCCAGCCCGAGCTGGCGGTGGAGCTGGTCAGCGAACCGACTTCGGTGGCGTGGGTGTAGGTGTAGCCCAGGGTCCAGGACCAGTCGCCGCCTTCGCTGAACGGCTTGGACAGCGACACGGTGAACTGCTGGGTCTTGCCCTTGTCGGTGTTGTCGATCAGGTAGACGTCGCTGTAGGCCTGGTTGCGGTTGTAGCGGTTGTTGCCGGTGGCCCACGGACGACCGGTCTGCGACGGGTTCCAGTACAGCGCGCGGCCGTCCGGACCGTAGTAGGCGGGGCTCGGATCCTGGCCCGGGCCATTGACGCGGCCGATGTTCAGGCTCTTGTAGTACAGGCCGTCCTTGACCTTGGTCACCAGCAACTCGGCCGAGGCCACGATGCCGTACCACGGCAGCTCGTGATCCAGGGCCAGGTTGGCCTTGTACAGCGACGGCAGCTTGAAGTCGTTGCCGACGAAGCTCACGCCCTGCGTCGCCGAACCCGGGGTGGTCGGCACCGGCTGGGTGTCCTTGTTCGGGCTGAACGGCAGCGCCGGGTTGTAGCTGGTGTAGCTGTAGGCGTTGTAGTTGAAGCCGGTGTTGGAGTAGCTGTTGCCGATCCACACCTGCGGCGCATCGCCCTGGAACAGGCCCACGCCACCGCGCAACTGGGTCGGACGGTCGGTGTCGAAGGTGTAGTTGAAGCCGAAGCGCGGCTGGATCAGGAAATCGCCGCTGAAGATCTTGCTGTTGTCGTAGCCGAAGTAGGCCTGCGCCCCGGCGTTGTAGGTCGGATCCGGGCTCACCTGCGGACGGTCGCCGCGCAGGCCCAGGGTCAGGGTCAGGTTGTTGTTGACGTACCAGGTGTCCTGCACGAACAGGCCGAGGTTGCTGTTCTTGTAGTCGGCCGCGATCGAACCCGGGCTACGCTCCTGGTTGAGCTGGTACGAGCTCCAGCGGCCGCTGGCGAAGTTGTCCAGGCCGAAGAAGGTGTACACGCCCCAGGTGTTGCGGCCGTACAGGTTGTAGATGTCGTTGGTGCTGTAGTCGACGCCGAACTTCAGGTTGTGGTTGTCCAGGGTCAGGGTGCCCGCACCGTAGTAGTTCCAGGTCTTGGTGGTGAGGATGTTGCCCTGCGAGTTGGTCTCGGTGCCCAGGTACAGCACGTCGCCGGTCGGGTTGGCGACCGAGCCGTCGAAGTACACGGCGATGCTCGGCGCGTTGGTCGGCACCACGCGGATCGCGGAGTAGTCGCGGTAGGACACCTTGAACTCGGTGGAGAAGTTCTCGGACCAGTCGCTGAACAGCTGGCCGACGTAGCTCTCGACCGACTTCTCGTGCTGGTACCAGTACGAGCTCAGCGAGGCCTGGCTGGAGTTGCCGGCACCGTTGATGCGCAGCTTGCTCTGGTCGAGCTTGCTGTAGCGGAAGCTGGCGCGGTGGTTGTCGTTGATGTTCCAGTCGAGCTTGAGCGCGTATTCCTTCAGGTCGGTGTTGCCGTCGCTGTCCAGGGTGCCGGCGTCGAAGCCGTAGTTCTTGGCGATCTGCTGGGCGCGGGTCACGTCGGCCATGCCGTACTTGGCGTTGGCCTTGCCCAGCGCGGTGCTGCCCAGGTCCAGGCCCGGCGCGTCCTGCTGGAACTTCTCGTAGTTGGCGAAGAAGAACAGCTTGTCCTTGACGATCGGGCCGCCGAAGGTCGCGCCGTAGGTCTTCTCCTTGGTGAAGCCGTTGAACTTGCTGCCGTCCGGGTTGTCGCCGAACCAGTCGCCGTCGCGATAGCTGCCGTACACCGAGCCGTGGAACTCGTTGGTACCGGACTTGGTCACCGCGTTGACGGTGGCGCCGGCGGCGCTGGCGATGCTGACGTCGTAGTTGGACAGGTTGACGTCGATGGCCTCGATGGCCTCCATCGACACCGGCTGGCGCCGGGTGGTCATGTTGTTGCCTTCCAGGCCGAAGGTATCGCTGGCCGAGACGCCGTCGATGTTGATCGAGTTGTAGCGCGGGTTGAGGCCGCCGGCGCTGATCGTGCCCGAGGCGCGATCGACGAAGGCCACGCGCGGATCCAGGCGCATGTAGTCCTGGATGTTGCCGTTCATCGACGGCAGCGCCTCGATCTGCTCGCGGCCGACATTGGTGCCCGAGCCCATCTTGGTGGCGCTGAACACTTCCGAGCCGCTGGCGATGGCCACGGCGTTGACCGTCTCCAGCGTGGTCGGCGCGGCCAGGTCGCCGGTCAGGTCGGCGTTGATGGTGGCGTTCTGGTTGACGCTCAGGTACACGCCGTCTTCGGTCTTTGTGCCGTCGCCCGGCTTGGTGATGGTGATGCTGTACGGACCGCCGACGCGCAGGCCGCGCGCGTTGTAGCGACCGGCGGCATCGGTGGTGGCGCGGCTGACCGTGCCCGACTCGACGTGGGTGATGGTCACCTCGGCGCCCGCGACCGGCTGGCCGGCATGGGTCACCACGCCGCCGACACCGGCGGAAGTGCTCTGGGCGAACACCGGCGCGGCAGCGAGCGCCGCAACGAGGCCCAGGGTGAGCTTGGACATCCGCAGACGGGGTTGGATCATTGCAATAGCCTCGATGGAGTTGACGAAATGCGCGTGGCAAGCCGTGCGGGTACGGGCGCACGACCGCGAAATGGAGGGCTGGTCCCCCTTGCCGATTCCCCGCAAGGGTTAACGTGAGTTTAACACCATAGAGCCGATTTGTTGCCAAACCGTGACAGCCGGGCAAAAGCGGACATCAGAAGACGTCGATCCCAGTCCTGGCGGGCATCGAGGACACCGCCAGGACAGGCGTGCTACGGGCGCGGCGCCCCCGCCTGGGCGAGCGCAAAGCGAAAACCTGTCACCCGTCACCCTTTACCACGGTCCGCCGCGGGAACAGCTTTGGGCGTTCCCGGGGAATGTCGAGACGGAGGTCGACACGTCACGGCGATCGGCCACGGACGCCCTGCCCGCTCACCGGGCCCACGGCGTACGGCCGAGGCCGCGACGGCGCCCGCGGCGGCGGGCACGGCGCCGCGGGCGGCGTCCCCCGCCCAGCCGCGAGGCAGCCTCAGCCGGCGACCGGCAGCTTCAGGTAGGCGCTGAGCCCGTCCAGGAACATCTGCACCGAGATCGCCACCAGCAGCATGCCCATCAGCCGCTCGACCGCGGTCAGCACGCGCATGCCGAGCAGCTTGTACAGCAGCGTGCCGGAGAACAGCAGCGCCGAGGTCGCCAGCCAGGCCAGGATCAGCGCCAGACTCCATTCGCCCAGGCGGGTCGGCTCGTTGCTGCCCATCAGCATCACCGCGGCCATGCCGGACGGGCCGGCCACCAGCGGGATGGCCAGCGGCACGATGAAGGGTTCGCCGTCCGGGATCTCGCCCATCAGCCCTTCCGGGCGCGGGAAGATCATGCGGATGCCGATCAGGAACAGCACGATGCCGCCGGCGATCGCCACCGACTCCTGGCGCAGGTGCATCACTTCCAGCGCGTACTTGCCGCCCCACAGGAAGCCCATCAGCACGCCCAGCGCGATCAGCAGTTCGCGCGCCAGCACGACACGCTGGCGCCGCGCCGGCAGCGGCTTGAGCACGCTCAGGAACACCGGGATGTTGCCCAGCGGGTCGAGGATCAGGAACAGCAGCAGCGCTGCCGACAGGATGGTCATGCCAGGGGCTTCCAGATTGCGCCGCGGTGCGCGGCACCGGCGGGCGACAGCAGTTCGACGCAGGCGCCGGCGTAGCGCGCCGGGTCGACCGCGTCGCGGTCTTCTTGATGGGTATAGGCGCGGGCGCGCAAGGCGCTGCGCATCGGACCCGGCTGCAGGCCGGCCACGCGCACGTGCGAGGCGGCCAGTTCCCCGTGCAGGCTCGCCAACAGGCCGCGGCGGCCATGCTGGGCCGCACCGTAGCCGCCCCAGTAGGCCTGGCCGACCCGCGCCGGATCGTCGACGGCAAACACGATCGCGGCATCCGGCGCCTGCCGCAGCAACGGCAGGCAGGCCCGGGTCAGCCAGGCCGCGGCGGTCAGGTTGACGTGGATGGCGCGCGCGAACTGGGCCGGATCGGCATGCTCGAACGGGGTCAGCCCGGCGAAGTCCGCGGCGCAGTGCAGCAGCCCGTCCAGGCGGCCAAGCTCGCCCTGCAGGCGCTCGGCCAGGGTCGCGTAGTCCGGCGGGGTGGCGCCGAGCAGGTCCAGGGGATACAGCAACGGCGCCGCGCCGACCGCGGCGATCGCGTCGTAGACCCGGTTCAGGCGTGCCGGCTTGTGCCCGAGCAGGACCACGGTGGCCCCGGCCTGGGCGCAGGCCAGCGCCGCGGCGCTGCCGAGTCCGCCGGCGGCGCCGCTGACCAGGATCACCCGCTGCGCCAGCGCGCCGGCCGGCGGCGACGCAGGCGCGCTCACGACTGGTAGGCCTCGGTCACGATGCGCTGCAGTTCGCCGGATTCGAACAGTTCCAGGGTGATGTCGCAGCCACCGATCAGTTCGCCATGGATGAACAGCTGCGGGAACGTCGGCCAGTTCGAATAGCGCGGCAGATTGGCGCGGATCTCCGGCTCGTCGAGCACGTTGACGGTATGCAGGCGGTCGGCGCCGGCGGCCAGCAGCGCTTGCAACGCACGGCTGGAAAAGCCGCACATCGGGTACTGCGGCGTGCCCTTCATGAACAACACGATGGGATGGCGTTCGACGTCGGCCTGGATGCGCTCCATCACCTGCATGCGGGTATCTCCTGCTGGGGCGAAAGAACGACCTCGGCGGTCGGCTAGACTCTCGCGTAGCCGCATAGTGTAAGCCCTGCACGCGGCAGTACCGCGACACGCATCCGAAACCGCCCGAGGATCCATGCCCATCGAACTCGCTCCCCTGCCCTACGCCGCCGCGGCGCTGGCCCCGCACCTGTCCGCCGCGGCGGTGGAACAGCACCACGCCCATGAGCGCGCCTTGGTGGAACGGCTCAATGCGCGGCTGGACGGCAGCGACCTGGCCGAGCTGGCGCTGCCGGACCTGCTGCGGCGCGCCCAGGGCCGGCTGTTCCAGGAGGCGGCCGAGGTCTGGAACCACGCGTTCTACTGGCGCGGCCTGCGCCCGCGCGGCGGCGGCGAACCCGGCGGCGCGCTCGGCGAGCGCCTGGCCAAGAGCTTCGGCGACGTGGCCCGGTTCAAGGCCGAGTTCGAGCGCATGGCCCTGGCGCTGTTCGGCTCCGGCTGGGTCTGGCTGGTGCAGCGTCCGGACGGCCACCTGGCCGTGGTCAGCACCGCCAACGCCGGCACCCCGCTGACCGGCGACGACACGCCGCTGCTGGCCTGCGACGTCTGGGAACACGCCTACTACACCGACTACCCCGGCGACCGCGCGCGCTACCTGCAGGCGTTCTGGAAACTGGTGAACTGGGAGTTCGCGGCGTCCAATCTGCGCTGAGCCGGGATTGGGGATTTGGGATTGGGGATTCGCAAGAGCGGCGGCCGTGGCCGCCGGTCCTTGCCCCGGGGGCGGCCCGGACTTCGTGTTGCTGGTTCAGCGCTCGCCGCGCAGGGCGGCGATCACCGGGGCGACCTGGGTCTCGCGCTGCAGTTGTGCGCCCACGGTCTGCAGGGCCTGCGCCAGCGCCTCCGGCGTGTCCTCGCGCAAGGTGGCGTGGCCGACCTTGCGGCCCTCGCGCGGCTCCTTGCCGTAGTCGTGCCAATGCCCGCCGGGCTGCGCCAGGACCGGCGCGGCATCGGGCATCGCCCCGATCCAGTTGAGCATGCAGGCATGGCCGCGCATGCGCGTGGATCCCAAGGGCAGCCCCAACACGGCGCGCAGGTGGTTCTCGAACTGCGAGGTCTCCGCGCCTTCGATGGTCCAGTGCCCGGAGTTGTGCACGCGCGGGGCCATCTCGTTGGCCAGCAGTTCGCCGTCGCGGCAGAACAGTTCCAGCGCGAACACGCCCACGTACTGCAGGCGCTCGGCCAGCGCACGCGCATGCGCCACCGCCGCCTGCTCCAGCGCGGCATCGGCCTGCGCCGGCGCCAGGCTGGCCGACAGCACGCCGTGCACATGCCAGTTCTCGGTCAGCGGCCAGGTACGGAACTCGCCGTCGCGGCCGCGCACCGCCACCACGCTGACCTCGCGCTGGAACGGCACGAACGCCTCGGCGATCAGGCCCACACTGGCCGCCTGCGCGCCCAGCGCCGCCCAGGCCGCATCGGCATCGGCAACCGAGGCAATGCGGAACTGGCCCTTGCCGTCGTAGCCGAGCCGGCGGGTCTTGAGGATGCACGGCGTGCCGACCTGGGCCAGCGCCGCGTCCAGGTCCGCACGACTGTCCACCGCGGCGAACGCCGGCACCGGAATGCCGAGTTCGCGGAACAGGGTCTTCTCGGCCAGGCGGTCCTGCGCCACGGCCAGCGCATCCGGGTTCGGGAACACCGGCACCTGCCCGGCCAGCCAAGCGGCGCTGGCCGCAGGCACGTTCTCGAAATCGAAGGTCGCCACCTCCACCGCGTCCGCGAACGCGGCCAGCGCGGTCTCGTCGGCATAGTCGCCGACCCGCAGCGGCGCGACCTGCCCGGCGCAGGCATCGGCCGCCGGATCCAGCAACGCGAAGCGCAGGCCCAGCGGGACGCCGGCCACGGCCAGCATGCGTGCCAATTGCCCTGCCCCCAGAATGCCAACGGTGGTCATTGGCGCGGATCGTCCTTGGCCATCACGTCGTCGGTCTGGCGCTGGCGGAAATCGCCAAGCGCGCTGCCGATGTCGGCGTGGTCGTGGGCCAGCATCGCCGCGGCGAACAGCGCGGCGTTGGCCGCGCCGGCGGTGCCGATCGCGAAGGTGGCCACCGGGATGCCGGCCGGCATCTGCACGATCGACAGCAGCGAGTCCATGCCGTTGAGCGCCTTGGACTGCACCGGCACGCCCAGCACCGGCACCGCGGTCTTGGCCGCGAGCATGCCCGGCAGGTGCGCGGCGCCGCCGGCGCCGGCCACGATCGCGCGCAGGCCGCGCCCGGCCGCCTGCTCGGCGTAGGTGAACAGCACGTCCGGCGTGCGGTGCGCCGACACCACCTTCACTTCATAGGGCACACCCAGCGCATCGAGTTTCTGCGCCGCATGCTGCATGGTCTCCCAGTCGGAGCGGGAACCCATCACGATGCCGACGAGCGGCGCGGTTTGCTTGGAGGTCATGGCCGTCCCCTGCCTTAAAGACGTATTCTAGCCATCTTCCACGCAAGACGAAGACCGGATGGACCGCAAACTGCTCGACCTGCTGTGCTCGCCCGACACCCGCCAACCGCTGGCGCTGCTGGAGGCGCGCGGCCTGGAGGCGTTGAACCGCGCCATCGCCGCCGGCGGCGTGCAGCGCGCCGATGGCAGTGCGCAGGCGCAACCGCTGCGCGAAGCCCTGATCACCCGCGACCGCAAGCAGGTGTTCCGCGTCGACGACGGCATTCCGGTGCTGCTGGCCGATGAAGCCATCGGCACCGCGCAGCTCGCCGACTTCCCGGCCAAATGAGCCGCGACCCGGCGCCGCCGCAGGCGCCCGCGCCGGAACTGATCGCCGCCGATGTCGCGCGTGCGCTGGCCGAGGATCTCGGCAGCGGCGACGTCACCGCGGCGCTGTTGCCCGACCGCGCCGACAGCGCCTACCTGCTGTGCAAGCAGGACGCGGTGATCGCCGGCCGGCCCTGGTTCGACGCCTGCCACCGCGCCCTGGATCCGCAGGTGCGGATCGACTGGCACGTGAGCGAAGGCCAGCGCGTGGCCGCCGGCACCGTGCTGGCCTTGCTGCACGGACGCAGCCGCGCCCTGGTCAGCGCCGAACGCGCCTCGCTGAACTTCCTGCAGACCCTGTCGGCCACCGCCACCGCCACCGCCGCCTACGTGGCCGCGGTCGCCGGCACCGGCGCGCGCATCCTGGACACGCGCAAGACCCTGCCCGGCCTGCGCCTGGCGCAGAAGTACGCGGTGCGCTGCGGCGGCGGCAGCAACCACCGGATCGGCCTGTACGACACGGTGATGCTCAAGGAGAACCACATCCACGCCGCCGGTTCGCTGCCCGCGGCGGTGGCGGCCGCGCGCGCGCAGTGGCCGGCGCTGCCGCTGGTGGTCGAGGTGGAAACCCTGGACCAGCTGCGCGAAGCGCTGCAGGCCGGCTGCGACCGCATCCTGATCGACGATTTCACCCCGGCGCAGCGCCGCGACGCGGTGGCGATCGCCGCGGGCGCCCCGTTCCATCGCGCAATTCCGCTGGAAGTCTCCGGTGGCGTCAACCTGGAGGCGGTGCGTGCGATCGCCGCCGACGGCGTCGACTGCATCTCCATCGGCGCGCTGACCAAGCACGTGCAGGCGGTGGATCTGTCGCTGAAACTCGGGCCGCCGCCGCCGTCGCGGCCAGCCGGCTGACGAGGCGGCCGCTGCGGCCAATCCCACGCTGGCGGCGCAGGCGCAGCCCGCCAAGGCGTGCCCAGGCGCATTGACTCCTTCAGCCGTCGCTGGATACGGCCCGCACACGCCTGGGCAGGCCGCGACACACCGTGGCGCAGCAGATGCGCCTGCGAACGCTGCCGCCAGCACGGTGCGCCACCACCGGCGCACGGCGCGTCCTACACTTCACGACTTCGCCAACGCCGCTCTGCGACGCTGCGCGGTACTTCCTCCCCACCGAGTTCGCCGATGCTCCGCCCCTGGTTCGCGTTGCTGTGCGCCGCCGCCCTGTTTCCTGCCGGCCGCGCCGCGGCCGCGGAAGTCTGCGATCTGCCGCCGCGCTTCGGCCTGACCCCGGCGGCGGTGGCGATCGTGCGCACCGCCTGCAACGAACACCGCCTGTGGTGGCGTCCGTTCATCGACCGCGACGGCCGCCTCGCCGGCCTGCGCGTCACCGAGGCCGAACGCGCCGACCTCGCCGACGACGGCATCGAAGCCTGGCAGCGTGTCGCCGCGTACTGGCGCGACAGCGGCACGCTGGGCGCGATGGGACGCATCGACGGCGCCGAGAGCTGCCAGGAGTTGGACGGCTCGCGCTACCGCGAGAACGACTGCCGCGCCTTCCTCGTCGACAATCCGTGGTCGGCGGCCTTCGTGTCCTACGTGATGGTGCGCGCCGGCGTGGCCGGCTTCCGCAGCTCGATCCGCCACATCGACTACATCCGCGCCGCCTACCAGGCCGGTGCCGACGGCCTGCCCTACCGCTACGCCGACCCGCAGCAGGAAAAGCCCGCCCCCGGCGACCTGTTGTGCTTCCTGCGCGGACGCCGGCAGCCGGTCGGCGCCGCCGGCCTGCGCGAGGCGCTGGCGCGCGGCCGCCCGCTGCCGTGGGAATCGCATTGCGACATCGTGGTCGCAGCCAACGTCGGCGGCGACCAGACCCTGTACCTGATCGGCGGCAACGTGTTCAACGCGGTGACCATGCGCAAGCTCAAGCTGGACCGCAGCGGGCGCCTGCAACTGGATGCGCCGCTGGCGCAGGAGCAGAACGACGAAGGCGCCGCGCTCGAATGCACGCCCGGCCACGAGGAACTGTGCGACTTCAACCGCCAGGACTGGTCGGCCCTGCTGAAACTGCAACCGCAGGCGCAGGTGCTGCCGCCGGTTCCGCCCGGCGTGCCTGGCGTCGTACCGATCGCGACGCCGCCGGCCACTCCAGCAGGCGCCGCACCCGGCACGCCTGTCGTCCCACCGGCACCGCCCACCGCCCCGAACACGCCGCCACCGCCGGCACCCGCCGCAGCGCCTCCACCGCCACAACCCGACGCATCCCCCGGCAGCCAAGCGCCCAGGACCGAACCGCAGCCACAGCGCTAGCACGCGTTCGCACCATCGCGCCGCTGGGCACCGCTAAAAACCAAGCTCCTGTGGTTGAACACCTCGCGCAATCAAGGCGCCGTGCGCGCCTGCCCAGGGCCATGGCGGCCGCGAGCGCTGATGGGCCTCGGCACCTCTCCCGCAGCTAACTGCAGGCGCACGAGCGCACGGCATCGCCCCGGCAACCGCCGAGGCGCCTGCCAATCCCTAATCCCGAATCCCGAATCCCGAATCCCCAATCCCCAATCCCCAATCCCCGCCCCCAAGATTGCCCGCCCACCAGCGCCTCGCTACAGTGACGCCATGCCCAGCCTGATCCTGTTGATGATCGCCGGCGCGGCGGTGTTCGCGTTCTGGAACGCCTCGCGTGCCGCTGCCGAACGCGCCGAAATCCTCGGCCGCAACGCCTGCAAGGCCGCCGACGTGCAGTGGCTGGACCAGAGCGTGCACGGCACCGGCCTGCGCCTGCGGCGCCTGCCCAGCGGCTGGCTCGGCTTCGAGCGCAGCTTCCGCTTCGACTATTCCTACGACGGGACCGACCGCCACAGCGGCCGCCTGGTGCTGCTCGGCGACCAGTTGATCGCCTTCACCGGGCCGTCGGTGGCGAGCGTGAGCAACCTGCAGGACGCGCGCGCGCAGCGCGACTGAGCCATCTACCAAGCCGCGCACCGATGGCGCGCGCGACCTCTTGGGCGACAGTGAAGGTGCGTGCGAGACCGCTGCGCATGCCACCTGGAATGGAGGGCGACCGCAGGGCCCCACGCGCCTGTTGTAGGAGCGGCTTCAGCCGCGACGGGCGCTACCAGGAACGCCCATCGCGGCTGAAGCCGCTGCTACGACAGAACATGGCGCGTGCAATACGCGCACACCAGAAATGCCAACGCGTAGGGATAGGTACAGCGCGCGGCCCCGAGGCCGCGCATCGACTGCCTACTTGACCACGCGCAGGCGCGGCCGCCTGCCGGCGTCGTCGGAACCGCCCGGCCGCGGCGGTGGCGGGGTGTCGTCGCCCGGCGGCTCGCTGGCACCGTGGATGTCGTCCGGCAGCGCCATGCCCTGCCCGGTTTCGCGTGCGTAGACCGCCAAGACCGCGGACATCGGCACCTGCACCGGATAGCTGACCCCGCCGAAGCGCGCGGTGAAGCTGACCCCATCGTTGTCGATCTGCAGACGCACCACCGCCCGCTCGGCGATGTTCAGCACCACCCGCCCGTCCTTGACCGCGCTCGGCGGCACCTGCACGCCGGGCAGGCCGGCGTCCACCAGGATGTGCGGGGTCATGCCGTTGTCGTTGATCCATTCCACCAGCGCCCGCAGCAGGTACGGGCGATGGCTGGTCATGCGGGAAGTCTCGTCGGTCATGCGCCCATTCTACGTGCCGGCGCGCAACGCCGGTACAACTCCAAAGACAACGGGGACGGCGCGCCTGCCGCCATCATGCCGGCAGGTCGCGCAGTTTCTTTTCCTGGTCGGTCAGGCTGCGGATGAAACCCGGATTGCGGAAGATGCGGTTGCCGTAATCCTCGATCGCCTTGCCGTCCTTCGGCAGCGGGATGTCCAGCGCCTGCAGGCGCCAGATGATCGGCGCCATCGCGCAGTCCGCCAGGCTCATCTCCGGATTGAGGAAGAACTTGCTGGCCTTGAACAGCGGCACCGACGCGGTCAGCAGTTCCTTCAGGCGCTTGCGCCCGGCTTCGGCCTGGGCCTTGTTGCCGAGCTGGATCGCCTGCACCTGCGGAACCCAGTCGTGTTCGATGCGCAGCATCGCCAGGCGCAGGCGCGCGCGCGAGAGCGGATCGACCGGCATCAGCGGCGGATGCGGGTAGCGTTCGTCCAGGTACTCGCTGACCACGGACGCGGCATACAGCACCAGCTCGCGCTCCACCAGCGTCGGCACCGAGTGGTAGGGATTCAGGTCGATCAGGTCTTCCGGCGGATTCTGCGGATCCACCGCCACGAAATCGTAGGTGACGCCCTTGGCCGCGAGCACCAGGCGGACGCGGTGGCACAGGACATCATCCGTGGAGGAAAACAACGTCAAGGTATTTCGCATGCGCAAACTCGCCGCCATTCAAGGCTCTCCGACGGCCGGAATCCGCCGGCCGCATCGACGCCGCCCGCACCTTGCGGACGGTCGTCACGGCCCCTGAGTGTGCAACCCTCGCTCACAAAAGCCAATAGGATGAACAGGGGATCGGCTCAGCAACGGTGCAGCCGGGGCTCCGCCGAAACGGCCCGCGCTCAATGCACGTCCTTCCAGTATTCCTTCTTCAGCAGATAGGCCAGGAAGGTCAACAGCGCCAGGAACAGCACCACCCACACGCCCAGGCTCTGCCGCTTGAGCGCCGCCGGCTCGCTGGCGTACTCGAGGAAATTGCTGATGTCGCGCACCGTCTGGTCGAACTCGACCGGGGTCTGCTTGCCCGGCGTCGCCAGCTGCAGCCTCGCCACCGGCTTGTCCACGCCCGGCTGCTCGGCCTTGCCGTAGACCGGCTGCTGCAGGCCCTGCAGCTCCCACAGCGGATTGGGCATGGAGGCGTTGGCGAACAGCTGGTTGTTCCAGCCCAGCGGCCGCGACTGGTCGAGATAGAACGACTTGAGGTAGGTGTAGACCCAGTCGGTGCCGCGCACGCGGGCGATCAGGCTCAGATCCGGCGGCGCCTTGCCGAACCACTTGGTCGCCGCATCGTGCGGCATCGCCGTCTCGATGTGTTCGCCGATCTTGGCGCCGGTGAAGTTGAGGTTCTGCATCACCTCGTCATCGCTCAGGCCCAGGTCCTCGGCCATGCGCTGGTAGCGCAGGTACTTCAGCGAATGGCAGCCTGAACAGTAGTTCATGAACAGCTTGGCGCCGCGCTGCAGCGAGGCGCGGTCGCCCAGGTCGTTGCCGGCCTGCAAGGTGGCCGCGCCCTCGGCGGCCATGGCCGAGGCGGACAGCAGCAGCGCCGACGCAAGGCCGGCGAGAACGGCGATCAGGCGCTTAGTCATGGCTGCTCACCCGCTCCGGCACCGGCTTGGTTCGATCCAGCGACGTCCATATCGGCATCGTCAGGAAGAAGGCGAAATACAGCACGGTCAGCACGCGGCCGATGTAGGTCTCGATGATCTCGGTACCGGGACCGGAACCGATCACGCCGAGCCAGACGAAGCACACCGCCAGCACCCCCAGCATCACCCGCGAGATCCAGCCGCGGTAGCGGATCGACTTGACCTTGGCGCGGTCCAGCCAGGGCACCAGGAACAGGATCGCGATCGCCGAGAACATCACCAGCACGCCGCCGAGCTTGTTCGGCACCACCCGCAACATCGCGTAGTACGGCGTGTAGTACCACACCGGCTTGATGTGCTCCGGCGTCACCAGGCGGTTGGCCTCGGTGAAGTTGTCGTGCTCCAGGAACAGGCCGCCGAAGCCGGGCGCGAAGAAGATGATGAAGGCGCCGATCATCAGCAGGAAGCCGACGCCGACCATGTCCTTGACCGTGTAGTACGGATGGAACGGGATGCCGTCGGCCGGCTTGTTCGGGCTCCAGCGGTTGCCCTTGGGGCCCTTCTTGATCTCCACACCGTCGGGGTTGTTGGAACCGACCTCGTGCAGCGCGCCCAGGTGCAGCACCACCAGCAGCAACAACACCAGCGGCAGCGCGATCACGTGCAGGGCGAAGAAGCGGTTGAGGGTGGCGTCGGACGGCAGGTAGTCGCCCATGATCCACTCGGTCAGGCCGTTGCCGATCACCGGGATCGCGCCGAACAGCGAGATGATCACCTTGGCGCCCCAGAACGACATCTGCCCCCAGGGCAGCACGTAGCCCATGAAGGCTTCGGCCATCAGCACCAGGTAGATCAGCATGCCCAGGATCCACACCAGCTCGCGCGGCTTCTTGTAGCTGCCGTACATCAGCCCGCGGAACATGTGCAGGTACACCACGATGAAGAACAGCGAGGCGCCGGTGGAGTGCATGTAGCGGATCAGCCAGCCCCACTCGACGTCGCGCATGATGTACTCGACCGAGTTGAACGCCTCGGCCGCGCTGGTCTTGTAGTGCATCGTCAGGAAGATGCCGGTGACGATCTGGTTGACCAGCACCACCAGCGCCAGCGAGCCGAAGTAGTACCAGAGGTTGAAGTTCTTCGGCGCGTAGTACTCGCTGACGTGCTTGCGGTAGAACGGCATCAGCCCGGGGGCGCGCTCGTTGACCCAGTCGAACACGTTGCCCGCGGTGCGGGTGAGGAGGTTGTCGGCCATGACTTACACCCCTCCCTTTGCGGACGCGCCCGGATCCACGCCGATCACCAGCGTGTTGTCGTCCTGGTAGTGGTGCGGCGGCACCAGCAGGTTGATCGGCGCCGGCACGCCCTGGAACACGCGTCCGGACATGTCGAAGCGCGACTTGTGGCAGGGGCAGAAATAGCCGCCCTTCCAGTCGGGGTCGTAGGGTTCGGGGCGGATCTCGGCGACCATTTCCGGCGAGCAGCCCAGGTGCGTGCACAGGCCGACCAGCACCGAGACGTCGGGCTTGATCGAGCGGTACTCCGGATTCTTCAGCACGTAGTCCGGCTGCTGGTCCTTGTTGGTGGACTCCGGATCCTTGAGCCGGCTGTCCAGCGACGGCAACGCATCGAGCATCGCCTTGGAGCGCTTGACGATCCAGATCGGCTGGCCGCGCCATTCCAGGATCAGGCGCTGGCCTTCCTGCAGGGCGCTGATGTCGGCGGTGACCGGCGCGCCGGCCAGCTTGGCCTTTGCGCTCGGATTCCAGGACTTGATGAAAGGAACCGCGACGAACCCCGCACCGACCGCACCCACGACGGACGTGGTGGCGGTGAGAAAGCGGCGGCGTCCTGCGTTTACAGAATCGTTGACCCCATCGTTGGCCATCCGGCACTCCGATCTGTGATTGGGTAGCGTGAGGCTGCCAGCAGCTCGGTGGGGGGCGAGCCGCACTAAATCCATTGCAGTGTAGCGGAACCCTTAACGCGTCGACAATGGAGACGCAACGCCGTGTGCAGAGCCGCGGCGGCGGCTCAACGCGCGGTCGCCAGCACGCCGCGGTAGCGCTCGGCGAGCACGCCCACCCGTTGCACGTAGCGTTGGGTCTCGCTGTACGGCGGCACCCCGCCGTGTTTGTCTACCGCGCCCTCGCCGGCGTTGTAGCCGGCCGCGGCCAGGCTGAGGTTGCCGTTGAAGCGCTTCAGCAGCCACGCCAGGTACTGCACGCCGCCGCGAATGTTTTGCGCTGCATCAAAAGAATCGCTGACGCCGAAGCGGCGCGCGGTCGGCGGCATTAGCTGCATCAGTCCCTGCGCGCCGGCGCGGCTGAGCGCCATCGGGTTGTAGGCGGACTCGGCGTGGATGATGGCGCGCACCACCGCCTCGTCGACGCCGTACTCGCGCGCAGCGGCGGCGATCTCGCTCTGGTAGGCGGTGGTGTTCAGGCGCACCGCACCGAAGTTGACCCCGGGATTGGCGCAGGCGTAGCAGGTCTCCATGAAGCTGTAGCGGATCGTGCGCACCGCGCCGAGATTGGCGACCTGGGTCGGGCGCGCACTGGTGTAGTGGCGCACGCCATCCTTCATGTACGAGTACAGCTGGCCGCTGACCAGGCGGCGCGGTACGCCGCTGCTGCCGGGCGGCACCGGCGCAATCCGGTTGGGCACGGCGTTGGCGGTGACCGGGGCCGGGGCGGTCACCGGGGCGCTGATCAGAGTGGCCGGCGCCACCGCTGAGGCGCTGGCGATGACGCCGCGGCTGGGCGCCCGCTCGACGCTGGCCTTGGCCGGCGCAGGGGCCGGGGCGGCGCGCGCGGCGCGGCGGTCGGGGGTGTAGCGGCCGATCACGCTGCAGCTGGCGCCGGACACGCGCTTGCTGCCGTAGCTGGGCACGCCGTCGCTGCCGGTGCACTTGTACAGGGTGCCGGCGCTGGCCGGCGCAGCCGTCAACGTGGCGAATCCCAGCCCCAGGAGCCACAGCATCCCCTTCATGGCGGCGAGTGTCCCAACTTCCCCGGCACTTGCCAAGTGCGCGCCACCCCAGAACACCCGGCAGACCTGGGCGCCGGCAGGCCCGGACGCCTACTGCCCGGGCGGTACGGACGCCGGCACCTGCTCCAGCAACGCGTTCAGCACCCCGCGCAGCGCGGCCCGCACCTCGGGCTCGGCCTGCAGTTCCGCGAACGGCACCCCGACGGTCAGCAACTGCGCCGCCAGCCACGGCACCGCATCGGCCAGCAGCGACAGCCGGCAGTGGCCGTCGGCCTCGTCCTGCAAGGTGCCGCACCACAGCGGAACGCGCGCTCCCAACTCGGCGGCGCTGCCGCGCAGGCGCACGCTGAGGGCGAACCCCATCGCCCGCGGGCTGTAGCGGATCGCCGCATCGACCATGGCCGCCGGTTCCTGCGGCGGCAGGCGCAGCGCCACCGCCGCGCCGAGCTGCAAGGGCGGCACGATGCGCTCGACGCGGAAGGTGCGCCAGTCGCCACGGTCGCGGTCCCAGGCCAGCAGGTACCAGCGGCGACCGGCGTTGACCAGCCGCAACGGCTCGACCAGCCGCTGGCTGGCGCGGCCGCCATGGTCGCGGTAGGCGAAGCCGAGCAGGCGCCGGTCGCGGCAGGCGCTGGCGACGCCGATCAGCACCCGCGTGTCCGGCCGCAGCGGGTCCTGGCCCAGCGCCAGGGTCGCGCCCTGCAGCGCCTCGGCGCGCTGCCGTACCCGCGCCGGCAGCAGCGGCTCGAGCTTGGCCAGCACCCGCACCGCCGTGTCCTCCAGGCCGGCCATGCTGGCGCAGGCGGCGCGCAGCGCCACTGCGACCGCCACCGCCTCGTCCTCTTCGAACAGCAGCGGCAGCATCTGCGCCCCCGCCGCCAGGCGGTAGCCGCCGCCGACGCCGGCCGCCGCCTCCACCGCATAGCCCAGCGCACGCAGCCGCTCCACGTCGCGGCGCAGGCTGCGGCGGTCCACTCCCAGCCGCTCGGCCAGCTCGGCGCCGGACCACAGCCGGCGGGTCTGCAGCAGGGCGATCAGGCGCAACAGGCGGGCGGCGGGCGAGGACATCGGTGCACGCTATTGCGGACAGAACCTGTCCGCAATGGGGTCTACGCTGCCAACACCGACCAGCCAGGAGCCGCGCATGACCGCCGACCGCCACATCACCCTGTTCCACAACCCGCAGTCGCGCTCGCGCGGCGTGCTGATCCTGCTCGAGGAACTGGGCGCCGACTACACCATCGCGCGCATCGACTTCGAGCGGCAGGCGCAACTGGCGCCGGAGTACCTGGCGATCAACCCGATGGGCAAGGTGCCGGCGATCGTGCATGCCGGCGCAGTGGTGACCGAACAAGGCGCGATCTACCCTTACCTGGCCGACCTGTACCCGGAGGCCGGCCTGGCGCCGCCGATCGGCGACCCGCTGCGCGGCCCTTACCTGCGCTGGCTGGCGTTCTACGGCGCCTGTTTCGAGCCGGCGCTGATCGACCGCGCGCTCAAGCGCGCGCCACCGCCGCGGGCGATGTCGCCCTATGCCGACTGCGACACCGTGCTGGCGGTGCTGGACGCGCAACTGGCGCGCGGCGACCACCTGCTCGGCGCGCGCTGCAGCGCCGCCGACGTGCTGTGGGGCAGCGCGCTGGGCTGGATGCTGCAGTTCGGCCTGCTCGATCCGCCGGCGCCGACCCGCGCCTACGCCGCGCGGATGGCGGCGCGGCCGGCGGTGCAGCGCGCGCAGGCGGTGGACGCGGGGGCCGGCTGAGCCCAGCGCAGCCGCGCCGGCACGGGTAAACTAGTCAGCTTCCCCAGCCACCCGCCTGGATTAAGCGCCATGCCCGGGACCATCCTGCATCCCCTGCCCTCCACCGGCACCGCCGCCGCGCCCTCGCCGGTGCGCGGCAAGCTGTACATCAAGACCCACGGTTGCCAGATGAACGAGTACGACTCGGCCAAGATGGCCGACGTGCTCGCTGCGGCCGAGGGCCTGGAGCTGACCGACAACCCGGAAGAAGCGGACGTGGTGCTGGTCAACACCTGCTCGATCCGCGAAAAGGCGCAGGAGAAGGTGTTCAGCCAGCTCGGCCGCTGGAAGGCGCTCAAGGCCGGCGGCAAGCCGGTGATCATCGGCGTCGGCGGCTGCGTGGCCTCGCAGGAAGGCGAGGCCATCGTCAAGCGCGCGCCCTACGTGGACCTGGTGTTCGGCCCGCAGACCCTGCACCGGTTGCCGGAACTGATCCGCGCACGCCGCGCCTCCGGGCAGGCGCAGGTGGACATCAGCTTCCCCGAGGTGGAGAAGTTCGACCGCCTGCCGGAACCGCGCGCCGAAGGCCCGTCGGCGTTCGTGTCGATCATGGAAGGCTGCTCCAAGTACTGCTCGTTCTGCGTGGTGCCCTACACCCGCGGCGAAGAAGTCAGCCGGCCGTTCGAGGACGTGCTGGTGGAAGTGGCGCAACTGGCCGCGCAGGGCGTGCGCGAGATCAACCTGCTCGGCCAGAACGTCAACGCCTACCGCGGCCCCTACGCCGACGCCGAGGCCGGCGAGGACGTGCAGCATGCCGACCTGGGCCTGCTGATCCGCAGCATCGCGCAGATCGAGGGCATCGGCCGCATCCGCTTCACCACCTCGCATCCGCTGGAGTTCAGCGACTCGCTGGTGGAGGCCTACCGCGACGTGCCACAGCTGGCCAACTACCTGCATCTGCCGGTGCAGGCCGGCAGCGACCGCATCCTCAGCGCGATGAAGCGCGGCTACACCGCGCTGGAATTCAAGCAGAAGATCCGCAAGCTGCGCGCGGTGCGCCCGGACATCTCGATCAGCTCGGACTTCATCGTCGGCTTCCCCGGCGAGACCGACGCCGATTTCGAGAAGACCATGAAGCTGATCGAGGACGTGGGCTTCGACCAGAGCTTCTCCTTCATCTATTCGCGGCGCCCGGGCACGCCCGCCGCCGACCTGGAAGACGACACGCCCGAGGCGGTCAAGCATGCGCGGCTGGCGCGGCTGCAGGCGCACATCAACGCGCATGCGCAACAGATCTCGCAGGGCATGATCGGCAGCGTGCAGCGCGTGCTGGTGGAAGGACCGTCGAAGAAGAACCCGGCCGAGCTGACCGGCAAGACCGAGAACATGCGCTCGGTGAACTTCCCCGGCCACCCGCGCCTGATCGGCCAGTTCGTCGACGTGACCATCACCGAGGCGCTGAGCAATTCGCTGCGCGGCCGCCTGCACCTGGCCGAGGACGACGCCGCGGCCTGAGCGGCAGCGGGCGCATCCTAGTCGAGCAGGCTCAGGAACCGTTCCCCGCGCGGGCCGATCTGCACCACTCGCGAGTCCGGCACGCGCCTGGCCAGCCCGGTGTCGAGGAGATGCCGGAGCAAGGCGCTGCCCAGCGCACCGGCGACATGGTCGCGGCGCTCGCTCCAGTCCAGGCACGGCCGGCACACCGGCCGGCGCGACGCGCGCAGCGCCGCCACGTCGATACCGAGCGTCGCGCACCAGGCCGCGCCGGACGCGCTCAGGGACATGCCATCGCCGCACAGCAGGTGTCCTCGCGCCTCCATCTGCTGGCGCCAGCGGATCGCCAGTTCGCCAGCGAGGTGGTCGTAGCACACGCGCGCCCGGCGCAACGCGGGATCCGACGGGCCGGCACGCCGCGCCGGCGGCGGCGCGAGCCCCATCATCGCCTCGACCGCTGCGGCGACCTGCGCATCGGCGAGGCGGAAATAGCGGTGCCGACCTTGGCACACCACCGCGAGCAGGCCGGCCTCGACCAGTTGCGCCATATGTCGGCTGGCGGTGGACGGCGCCACGCCCCCGTCCAGGGCCAATTCCGTGGCGGTGCGCGCCTGTCCGCTCATCAACGCGGCCAGCATGCGGCTGCGCGCGGCGTCGCCCAGCAGGAAGGCGACACGGGACAACGGCGTGGCTTCGCTCATGCTTCGATTCTAGACGAAGCATGGCGCCGCGCTGGCGTCTACCGTGCCCGCTTCCCACACGAGGCAGGCACATGGCCGACACGCTCCATCACTACGTTTCGCAACTGCACTGGACCGGCAACCACGGCGACGGCACCGCCGACTACGCCGGCTACGGCCGCGACTACATGCTGCAGGTTCCCGGCAAAGCGGCACTGGCGGGCAGCGCCGATCCCGCGTTTCGCGGCGACCCGGCGCTGCACAATCCGGAAGACCTGTTCGTCGGCGCCCTCGCCGCCTGCCACATGCTCACCTACCTGGCGCTGTGCGCGCATGCCGGCATCCGGGTACTGGCCTACCACGACCAGGCGCAAGGCTGGTTGGAGCTGCATCCCGGCCGCGGCGGACGCTTCCGCGAAGTGGCGCTGGCGCCGCGGGTGACCATTGCCGCGGACAGCGATGCGGCCCGCGCGCACGCGCTGCACGCACAGGCGCACGCGCAGTGCTTCATCGCCAACAGCTGCACGGTGGCGGTGCGCTGCGAGGCGACGGTGGTGCACGGCGAGGCAGCGGCGGAGACACTGCGATGAAGGACGTGGAGATCCATCTCGACGATCGCCCCGGCGCACTGGCGGCGATGGCCAAGGCACTGGGCGCGGCCGGCATCAGCATCGAAGGCGGCGGTGTGTGGCGCGTGGATGGCCATGCGGTCGCGCACTTCCTGTTCGATGCTGCCGCGCCGGTGCGCGACGCGCTGCAGGCGCACGGGATGCGCGTTGCCGCCGAGCGGCCCGCGGTGCTGCTGCGCCTGGACCAGGAAACACCGGGACAACTGGGCTTGCTGACCGGCCTGCTCGGCGACGCCGGCATCGACATCGCCGTGCAATACAGCGATCACCACGGTCAGCTGGTGCTGGTGTTGGACGACCTTGCCGGCGCACGGGCAATCGCGGACGCGTGGAGGCAGGCCCGCGACGCGCGCAGCGACGGTGGGCGTCGATAAGGCCCGCCGCAACCGATCCGAGAGCGACAAGCGCCGCGGCCACGCAGCGGTCGCCGTCCGGAGCGCTGCAGTTTTTTTCGCCAACCTAGGTCAACGCCTTGCGCGGCAAGGCGCCCGCACGGTTGTCCACAGGCTTTTGGACAATCGATCCACATCCATTGTGGACAACGTTGCCATCGCCAGGTCGCGCGGGTCGCGGCGGTGGCGCGCACGAACCCGCACGACGCACTGCGACTGCGTCGGCGTGCGCACGCCGGCCGCGGTCCCCGCGCGCCTTCACTGGCCCGGCTACGCGCTGCGCGCTACCCTTTGCGCCCCTACTTTCATGCGCCGCCGCCGGCGGCGTGCGCCCGCCATGACCACCCCTGCGCAACGCGACTTCACCCTGGATCCCGCCGACACCGAGCGCCTGGCCAACCTGGCCGGCCCGTTCGACGCGCACCTGCGGCAGATCGAACTGCGCCTGGGCGTGGAGATCTCCAACCGCGGCAACGTGTACCGGGTGACCGGACCGGAGCCGGCGGTGGCGGCGGCCGAGCGCCTGTTGCAGGCGCTGTACGCCGAAGCCGACCACGTCACCTTCGACGACCAGGAAATCCACCTGCGGCTGAACCAGTCCAACGTCGACCAGGTGGCGCAGCGCGTGTACCAGCCGCAGGAGGTCGCGATCAAGGTCAAGCGCGGCACGGTGCGCGGCCGCGGCGCCAACCAGGCCAAGTACCTGCACCAGATCGCCACCCACGACATCAACTTCGGCATCGGCCCGGCCGGCACCGGCAAGACCTTCCTGGCCGTGGCCAGTGCGGTGGAAGCGCTGAACGAATCGCGGGTGCAGCGCCTGATCCTGGTGCGCCCGGCGGTGGAGGCCGGCGAGAAGCTGGGCTTTCTGCCCGGCGATCTCAGCCAGAAGGTCGACCCCTACCTGCGCCCGCTGTACGACGCGCTGTACGAGATGCTGGGCGTGGAGAAGGTGGTCAAGCTGCTGGAGAAGAACGTCATCGAGATCGCGCCGCTGGCGTACATGCGCGGGCGCACCCTCAACGACGCCTACGTGATCCTGGACGAGGCGCAGAACACCACCATCGAACAGATGAAGATGTTCCTGACCCGGCTCGGCTTCGGCAGCACCGCCGTGGTCACCGGCGACCTGACCCAGATCGACCTGCCCAAGCACGTCAAGTCCGGCCTGCGCGATGCGATCGAGGTGCTGCACGAGGTGGACGGGGTCAGCTTCACCTTCTTCGAGGCGCGCGACGTGGTCCGGCATCCGCTGGTGGCGCGCATCGTCAACGCCTACGAGAAGCGCGACGTCGACGACCGGGCCAGCGGACCGGCCGCATGATCCGGCCCTGGCCGGGCCTGCTAGGAGCGCTGCTGGGCCTGGCCGGCAGTGCCGGCGGCCAGACGCCGGAGCAAACCCCTGCACGCGATCCTGCGCCGCAACGCGTCGCCCTGGCGCAATCGCTGACCTCGCCGTGCGTGTCGATCGCGCAGGACAGCGCCGTCATCGGCCTGCCGCGCGACGTCCTCGAACGCGCGGCAGCGGTCGTCCGCGCCTCGCCGACCGCGCCGCGCGACGACGAGGCGCAACGCCTGGCCTGGATCGCCGGAACCCGGGCGAAAGCCCTGCTCGAGGCGGCCGAGGCCGACGGCGTGACCCGCGACCGCTTCGGCTGCAACGCGCTTCCCTACAAGAAGGTGCCTGCGGACAGCCTTTACCTGGTCGGCGACCTACTCGAACACGGCCAGGCCGCGGTGTGGCTGCCTGCTTCGGGGCGCTTCGCCGCCAAGGTGGAGATCCTGCGCAACAATCCGCAATGCCAGCAAGGCCCGATGGGCGGCGTGGCCTACCGCACCGCTGCCGAAAAGACGCGCTTGCTGTTCCTGGTCGCATGCGTGACCTGAGCCGGGCGCCGCACGTCCCGACGACCTGTGCGGTCCTGTCGCGCCGCGCAGGCGCGGACGCTGCGGCGAGGCACGCTCGCCCCAGCGCCGACGCCGGAAGGTCGCCCTGAGCCGCCGCACGCGCGATACTGTCCGCCCGTCCGCTGCGTTCGCCGTCCCGCCATGACCAAAGGTCCCGTCCGCCTCGATGTCGGCGTCAGCTACGCCCTGCCCCGTGCCGGGCTGCCGGCGGCGACGAGCTTCCGCAAATGGGTCGCCGCGGCGCTGAAGGGCCGCATCCGCGAGGCCGACCTGGCGATCCGCCTGGTCGACGACCGCGAAGGCCGCGCCCTCAACCAGCACTACCGCGGCAAGGACTACCCCACCAACGTGCTCAGCTTCCCGGCGGAACTGCCCGAGGGGCTGCCGAAGGGCGTCAAGCTGCCGCTGCTCGGCGACCTGGTGATCTGCGCGCCGGTGGTGGCGCGCGAAGCCGCCGAACAGGACAAGCCGCTCAACGCGCACTACGCGCACCTGACCGTGCACGGCGTGCTGCACCTGCTCGGCTGGGACCACGAGGACGACAAGGAAGCCGAGGCAATGGAGCAACTGGAGCGCGACATCCTCGCCGACCTCGGCGTGTCCGACCCCTACGCCGGCGAACGCTGATCCGGCGGCGCCGGCTCGTCCTGCGCTGGTCAAGCGCAGGCGCCGGCGCTAACGTGGCCGCGCGGCACTCGCCGCAGCCCGCTTTCCTTCGAGGTTCCGTGCGTTGATCCGTCCCTCGCTCGTCCTGCTCGCGTTCGCCTGCGCCGTCCCGGCGGCGGCCGCGCCCGCCGCGCCACCGGCGGCAACGCTTGCCGCCAGCGCGGCCGCCGACCCGGCCATCGACCTGCCGGCGCTGCTGGAATGCCGCCAGCACGTGGCCGACTTCACCGCCCTGGCGCCGCTGCTGGCCGATCCGCTGAAGGCGGTGGCGCACGGCTGGCGGCCGCTGCCGCAGTCCAACCTGTTCATGACCGAGTACGCGCTGACCCGGCCGATCCAGGTGTTCGGCTACAGCAGCGAGCGCATCGCCTTTTCCGGCGCCAGCGTGATGGCGATCCTGGACCTGCCCGACCCACGGCCGCTGGCCAAGCGCCTGAACCTGGAAGCGGCGGTGGACACGCCGGAGAAGGCCATGTTCGGCCGCGAAGTGCTCAGCCGCGACGTCCGCGATCCCAAGACCGGCGAGCCGATGATCGAGTCGATCATCCTCAGCGTGTCCACGGTGAAATCGCACCCCGGCAAGACCCTGGCCGGCTGCAGCTACAGCCTGGACCTGCCCGAGGAACCCGGCGCGGCACCGGCGCCGGACGCGCTGCATACGCCGCCCTCTGGCGGCTGAACCTGCGCCGGCGGGCCGCCGGGGCCCCGCCGCCGGCGTCGCGATGCTGTCGCGACCGCCCTGTTAGA
Source organism: Xanthomonas sacchari (assembly GCF_024266585.1). Lineage (NCBI taxonomy): Bacteria > Pseudomonadati > Pseudomonadota > Gammaproteobacteria > Lysobacterales > Lysobacteraceae > Xanthomonas > Xanthomonas sacchari. The sequence goes on along the minus strand of NZ_CP100647.1, from coordinate 2,142,143 downwards.
CTTGCCGCTACCGCCCGTTCGACCGGGCGCCTACCCACAGAACATGTCAGAAGACGGACCGAGTAGCTCCTCCCCGGAACCCCACGAAAAACGGCGCGGCTGGCTGGAACGCCTGACCTCGGTGTTCTCCGGCGACCCGCACACCCGCGACGACCTGGTCGAGGTGCTGCGCGACGCGCAGCACGATGGCCTGATCGCCGCCGACACGCTGCGCATGATGGAGGGCGCGCTGTCGGTCTCCGAACTCACCGTCGGCGACGTGATGGTCTCGCGCGCGCAGATGGTCTCGCTGCCGGTGGAGTCGCGCTTCCTCGACCTGATGAAGCAGGTGGTGGAATCGGGCCACTCGCGCTTCCCGGTGCACGGCGAGAACAAGGACGACATCCTCGGCATCCTGCTGGCCAAGGACCTGCTGCGCGGCGTGGTCGCCGACCACGGCCCGGGCACGGTGCGCGAACTGCTGCGCCCGGCGGTGCTGATTCCCGAATCGAAGAAGCTCAACGTGCTGCTCAAGGAGTTCCGGCTCTCGCGCAACCACATGGCGATCGTGGTCGACGAGTACGGCGGCGTGGCCGGGCTGGTGACCATCGAGGACGTGCTGGAGCAGATCGTCGGCGACATCGACGACGAGCACGACGACGCCGAGGACGAGGCGTCGCTGATCGCCGCGCAGGCCGACGGCCAGTACGTGGTGGATGCGCTGACCCCGATTGAGGATTTCAACGAGCGCTTCGGCGCCGACTTCCCCGACGACGACTACGACACCGTCGGCGGCCTGGTCACCGAGGCGATCGGCCACCTGCCCGAGACCGGCGAGGAACTGACCCTGGGCCGCTTCGCGTTCCGCGTGGCGCGGGCCGACGCGCGCCGGGTGCAGGCGTTCCACGTCACCATCCTGCCGCCCGCCGAGCAGGACGGCGCTTGAGCGCGCGCACCGTGCCGCGCGCGCGCGCGGCCTGCTGGCTGGGAATGCTGCTGGCGCTGTGGGCCGGACTGGCGTTTGCGCAGACTCCGTCCGCCGATCCGGCGGCACCGCCGCCGCTGGCCGCCCAGGCGCCGGAGACGGCGGCAGCCGCCACAGCCGACGCCAGCGACCCGGCACCGCGCATCGGCGTGGCCACGATGCAGCCCGGCGAGGTGTTCTTCGAGCGCTTCGGCCACGACGCCATCGTGGTGCTCGACCCGCGCACCGGCCAGGCCACCTCGTACAACTTCGGTTTCTTCGACCCCAGCGAACCCGGCTTCGTCGGCCGCTTCGCCGCCGGCGACATGCGCTACTACCTGGTGGCGCTGCCGCTGCAGGAGGATCTCGAGCAGTATCGCGAAGCCGGCCGCGGCGTGGACATCCAATGGCTGGACCTGGCCCCGGCGCAGGCGCGCGCGCTGCAGCAGGCGCTGGCCTGGCGCGCGCGCCCGGAAAACGCCCGCTACCGCTACGACTACTACACCGCCAACTGCGCCACGATGGTCCGCGACGCGCTGGACCGGGCCATGGGCGGGGCGCTGCACGCGCAGCTGTCCGGCCGTTCGCGCGGCAACACCTACCGCAGCGAATCGGTGCGCCTGGCCTCGCCGGCGCCGTGGATGTGGCTGGGCTTCGACCTGGGCCTGGGCCCGTACGCGGACAAGCCGCTGTCGCGCTGGGAGGAGGCCTTCGTGCCGATGCGCCTGGCCGAGAGCCTGAACGAGGTGCGCAACAGCGCCGGCCGCCCGCTGGTGCAGGCGCGCCAGCAATTGCTGCCGCAGCGGCTGCCGCCGGAGCCGCCCGAGCAGGTGCGGCACTGGTGGCCATGGCTGCTGGTCGGGCTGGCCGCGGCGGCGGGCGTGCTGGCGCTGCGCCGCCGGCCGCGCTGGCTGGCCGCGCTGGCGCTGCCGTTCTGGCTGCTGTGCGCGCTCGGCGGCGCGGTCCTGCTGTACCTGTGGGGCTTCACCGAGCATCGCGCCGCCTGGGGCAACCGCAACCTGTTGCTGCTGGATCCGCTGTGCCTGCCGCTGCTGGTCGGCGGCGTGGCGCTGCTGCGCGGGCGCCGTCCCGGGCGCTGGTTCGACATGCTGCTGTGGCTGGTGGTGGCGCTGGCCGGCGCCGCGCTGCTGATCCACTGGCTGTCGATGCTGCAGCCGCAATTCAACCTGCAGTGGATCGCGCTGCTGTTGCCGGTGCACGCGGCGCTGGCCTGGGCGCTCACCCGCCCTCGCCCGCAGCCCTGATACCGTCGGGCCCCTCGCCACGCGCGCCTCCGCCGAACACGATCCTGCCATGGCCTCCGCGACCGCCAATCCCGCCTGCGTCATCAACTGCGTGCACTACGACGGCCACGGCCGTCGCCACGACATCCCCCTGGAGCAGATCAGCGACGTGCTGGCCGGCGACGACGACGGCTTCGTCTGGGTCGGCATGTACGAACCCGGCGACGCCGTGCTGCAGCAGCTCAAGGAGGAATTCCAGCTGCACGAGCTGGCGATCGAGGACACCCGCAAGGCGCACCAGCGGCCCAAGGTCGAGGCCTTCGGCAACTCGCTGTTCCTGGCCGTGCACACCGCGCAGGTGATCGACGAGCGCATCGTCTATGGCGAGACCCACGCCTTCCTCGGCGAGCGCTTCCTGCTGACCGTGCGCCACGGCGCCTCCCTGCCCTACGCGCCGGTGCGCGAGCGGCTGGAACGCGAGGCCTCGCTGATGAAATTGGGCCCGTCGTACGCGCTGTACGCGGTGCTGGACTACGTGGTGGACAACTACCAGCCGATCCTCGACGCCTTCCGGCAGAGCCTGGAGCGGCTGGAGTCGGACATCTTCGCCGAGGCGTACCGCCGCGACACCGCGATCCGCCTGTACGAACTCAAGCGCGAACTCAACCAGATGCGCCTGGGCGTGGCGCCGCTGCAGGACGTGCTGGCGCACCTCAAGCGCCACCCCGGCCCGCTGATCGCCGACGAAGTGCGGCTGTACGTGCGCGACGTGCTCGACCATGCGGTGCGCACCAACGACGCCATCGACACCCTGCGCGAGATGCTGGGCACCGCGCTGAGCGTGAACCTGTCGCTGGTGACCCTGGCCCAGGGCGAGACGGTCAAGCGCCTCGGCGCCTGGGCCGCCCTGCTCGCCGCTCCGACCCTGATCACCAGCTGGTACGGCATGAACTTCAAGCAGATGCCGGAACTGGAATGGCCCTGGGCCTACCCGCTGATGGTCGGCGGCGTCGCCGCGGTGTGCCTCGGGCTGTATGTGGCGTTCAAGCGGGCCAGGTGGTTGTGAGCCGCCGCGCAGCGGCGGCGGGAATGGGCAGCGCGCCGCTTACGTGAGGCAGTGGCGCAACCGTTGGACATACAGCACCCGTCCACAACGGACCGGCGCCCTCAGACGCCGCCGCTTCTCCCATTCCCCATTCTCCATTCCCGATTCCCCACCTCAAGCCACATACACCGACTTGATATTCATGAACTCATGGATGCCATGCTCGGCCAGTTCGCGACCGAAGCCGGAGCGCTTGATGCCGCCGAACGGCAGGCGCACGTCGCTCTTGACGATGGCGTTGACGAAGGCGGCGCCGCATTCGAGTTGGCAGGCCACGCGTTCGCCGCGGGCGCGGTCGGCGGTCCAGACGCTGCCGCCGAGGCCGAAGGTGGTGTCGTTGGCCACGCGTACCGCCTCGGCTTCGTCGGCCACGCGCAGGATCGCCGCGACCGGACCGAACAGTTCTTCGTCGTAGGCCGGCATGCCCGGCGCCACCTGGTCGAGGATCGACGCCGGATAGCCGGCGTGGCTGCCGCGCTCGGGTTCGCAGCCCAGCAGCGGCGTTGCGCCCTTGGCGATGCTGGCCTGCACCTGCTTGTGCAGTTCGTCGCGCAGGTCCTGGCGGGCCATCGGCGCCAGCGTGGTCGCCTCGTCCTGCGGATCGCCCAGGCGCCGCGCGGCGGCAGCGGCCACGAAGCGGCGCACGAACGCGTCGGCGATCGCCTCGACCACCACGAAGCGCTTGGCGGCGATGCAGGTCTGCCCGGCGTTGTCGAAGCGCGACTTCACCGCCGCAGCCACGGTGGCGTCCAGGTCAGCATCGTCCAGCACCACGAAGGCATCGCTGCCGCCCAGCTCCATCACGCACTTCTTCAACTGCCCGCCGGCATTGGCGGCGATGGAACGGCCGGCACGCTCGCTGCCGGTGAGGGTCACCGCGGCCACGCGCGCATCGCGCAGCACCTCGGCGGCCTGGTCGTTGTCGATGTGCAGCACGTCGAACACCCCGGCCGGCACGCCGGCATCGGCGAGCACCCTGGCGATCGCGTCGGCGCAGCGCGGCACGTTGCTGGCGTGCTTGAGCAGCGCGACGTTGCCGGCCATCAGCGCCGGCGCCAGGAAGCGGAACACCTGCCAGATCGGGAAGTTCCACGGCATCACCGCCAGCACGCAGCCCAGCGGTTCGTAACGCACGTAGCTGCGCTGCGCATCGGTGGCCACCGTCTGCTCGCGCAGATACTCGGCCGCGTGGTCGGCGTAGTAGTCGCAGGCTGCAGCGCACTTGTCGAGTTCGGCCAGCGCCTCCTTGCGCAGCTTGCCCATTTCCGCGGTCATCACCCGCTGGATCGCATCGCGCTGTTCGCGCAACTGCGCCCCGACCTTGCGCAGCAGCGCGCCGCGCTGCTCCAGCGGGGTCGCCGCCCAGTCGGGGAATGCCTGTGCGGAGGCGGCCAGACGCCGCTCGACGGCGGCGGCGTCCATCAGCTCCTGGCGGTGTTCGACCTGGCCGGTGGCGGGATTGACGGTGTCGTAAGGCATCGCGACGGACTCCTGGAAAAATGTCCGCTCAGCCTAGCGCCGCGAAGGTTGCGGCGGCGTGGCGATGGTGCCGCGTGCGATGGCTCACAGTGTTCCGCGAGGCCTGGCAGGAGCGGCTTTAGCCGCGACCGGGACCCTTTCCGGCAATGCAGATCGCGGCTGAAGCCGCTCCTACGTTGAGCAGCACCCTAGCCCGCCTGCTGCTGCGCCAGCTGCATGTCGCGCTGGCGCCGCTTCTCGCTGCGCGCCATCAGCCACCAGCCGACGACGGCGGCGATCGACACCGCCAGCACCATCAGCGTGGCCAGCGCGTTGATCTTGGGCTTCAGGCCCATGCGCACCGAGGAGAACACGGTCATCGGCAGCGTGGTCGAATCCGGGCCGGCGACGAAGTTGGCGATCACCACGTCGTCCAGCGACAGGGTGAACGCCAGCAGCCAACCCGACACCAGCGCCGGGGCGATGATCGGCACGGTGATCAGGAAGAACACCTTGAGCCGGTTGGCGCCCAGGTCCATCGCCGCCTCCTCCAGCGAGCGGTCCAGCTCCTGCAGGCGCGAGGACACCACCACGGTGACGAAGGACAACGTGAAGGTGACGTGCGCCGCCCAGATCGCCATCACGCCCTTGGGCGGAATGCCGAGCACGCCGCCCATCGACACCAGCATCATCATGATCGACAGGCCGATGATCACCTCCGGCATCACCAGCGGCGCGGTCACCAGCGCGCCGAACAGGCTCTTGCTGGGAAAACGCCGGAAGCGGGTCATCGCCATCGCCGCCAGCGTGCCGATCACCATCGACGCGGTGGCCGTCCAGAACGCCACCTTCAGGCTGATCCACGCCGCCTGCAGGATCTGCCGGTCGCGCAGCAACTCGCCGTACCACTTGGTGGAGAACCCGGCCCACACCGTCGCCAGCTTGGAGGCATTGAACGAATACACCATCAACAGCAGGATCGGCAGGTACATGAAGGCGAAGCCGGCGCCGAGTACCGTCCAGCGCAGCACCGTGCCCATGCCGCCGCGCACGCCGCTCATGCGTGCCCGCCTTCGAGCTGGCGCTGCTGGTAGCGGTTGAAGATCAGGATCGGCACCATCAACAATGCCAGCATCGCGATCGCCACCGCCGAGGCGGTCGGCCAGTCGCGGTTATTGAAGAATTCGCCCCACAACACCCGGCCGATCATCAGCGTGTCCGGGCCGCCGAGCATCTCCGGGATCACGAACTCGCCCACCGCCGGGATCATCACCAGCATGCAGCCGGCGACGATGCCCGGCCGCGACAGCGGCAGAGTCACGGTCAGGAACGCCTTCCACGGCGGCGCGCCGAGATCGTAGGCGGCCTCGAGCAGGCGCTGGTCGAGCTTGACCAGGGTCGCGTACAGCGGCAGCACCATGAACGGCAGGTAGCAGTAGACGATGCCGATGTAGGCGGCGACCGGGGTGTACAGGATGTGCAGCGGCGCATCGATCAGGCCCAATGCCAGCAGCGCGCGGTTGAGCACGCCGTTGCTGTCGAGGATGCCGATCCAGGCGTAGACGCGGATCAGGAACGAGGTCCACGACGGCAGCACCACCAGCATCATCGCGATATTGCGCGCCGACGGCGACAGCCGCGCGATCGCGTAGGCCATCGGGTAGCCGATCAGCAGGGTCAGCGCGGTGGAGATGCCGGCGATCTTGATCGAGCCCCAGTAGGCCTCGATGTACTGGTGGTCGCGCAGCAGCGCCAGGTAGTTCTGCAGGGTCAGCTTCAGCGTCAGCACGCCGTCGCGGATCTCCAGCAGTTCGCTGTACGGCGGACTGCGGATCGCCTGTTCGGAGAAGGAGATGCGCAGCACGATCAGGAACGGGATCGCGAAGAACAGCAGCAGCCACAGGTAGGGCGCGGCGATCACCAGCCAGCGCATCGCCGGCAGGGAACGCAGGCGCAAGCGCTGCTGCAGGCGCAGCCGCGGCGTCGGTTCCGACGGCACCGGCACGACGGGCGCGCTCATGCGGTCAGCACCACGCCGTCGTTGTCGTCCCACGACACCCAGACCGCATCGCCCCAGGTCATGCCTTCGCTGTCCCAGCGCTTCTGGTTGGCGAAATTGGACTGCACCCGGATGCCGCTGGGCAGGCGCACGTGGAAGATCGAATGGCTGCCGAAATAAGCGATGTCCTCGATGGTGCCGCGCGCCTTGTTGTAGGTCTGTTCGGGTTCGTCCTTGGTGATCCAGACCTTTTCCGGACGCACCGCAAACGCCACGTCCTGCCCTTCCACGCCGGTGATGCCGTGGCTGATGTAGATCGGCACCGGGAATTGCGGGCACAGCACCGTCACGTGGTCCGGGTGGTCCTCGCCGATCCGGCCCTCGAACATGTTCACCGAGCCGATGAACTCGGCGACGAAGCGGCTGTTGGGCGACTCGTAGATGTCGCCCGGGGTGCCGACCTGGCGGATGCGGCCATGCTCCATCAGCGCGATGCGCGTGGCCATGGTCATCGCCTCCTCCTGGTCGTGGGTGACCATCACGCAGGTCACGCCCGAGGTCTCAATGATGGAGACCAGCTCCAGCTGCATCTGCGAGCGCAGCTTCTTGTCCAGCGCGCCCATCGGCTCGTCCAGCAGCAGCAGTTTGGGCCGCTTGGCCAGCGAGCGCGCCAGCGCCACGCGCTGTTGCTGGCCGCCGGAGAGCTGGTGCGGCTTGCGCTTGCCGAGCGTGCCCAGCCGCACCAGCTCCAGCATCTCGCCGACGCGGCTGGCGATGGCCGCGCGCGACAGCCCATCCTGCTTCAGGCCGAAGGCGATGTTCTGCTCCACGCTCATGTGCGGGAACAGCGCATAGGACTGGAACATCATATTGAGCGGGCGCCGATACGGCGGCAGCCCGTCCAGCGCCTGGCCGTCGAGCACGATGCGGCCACGGCTGGGCTGCTCGAACCCGCCCAGGCAACGCAGCAGCGTGGACTTGCCGCTGCCGGAGCCGCCGAGCAGCGCGAAGATCTCGCCCTGGCCGATGTCCAGGTCGATGTCGTCCAGCGCGACGAAGCCGTCGAACTCCTTGCGCAGGCCGGCGATGGACACATAGCCGCCACCCTTGACCGGCGGCGGCGCCGGCAGATGGTCGGTTCTCGCTTCGCTCAACGCCATCGGTGATTCCCCGTGAAACACGCCGTCGTGCGGAACGCCGATGCCCAGGCGACCGCGGCGCGGTGAAGCTCAGTGTAGCCGTGACGGCGTGGGATTCGGGAGTCGGGAATGGGGATTGGTATAAGCAGCGCGCTCACTGCGTCGGGGCTGGCGTTGGCGCGGACGCCGGTACCGCCTGGGCCGCCCAGCCCAGGCCCAGGCTCTTCTGCAACGCCACGTAGCGCAGCAGCACCTGGGTGTGCGCCTGCAGCGCGCTGTCCTGGGCCGAGGCCTGCTGGCGCTGCACGTCCAGCGCATCGATCAGCGAGGACGCGCCGGCGGCGTAGCGTTGCTGCAGCAGCGCAGCGGACCGATCCGCCGAGGCCGCGGCCTTGTCCGCGGCCAGCGCCTGCTGGCGCGCGGCGCCGAACCGCGCCAGTGCGCCGTTGGCGTCCTGCAGCGCGGCCAGCACCGTGCCCTCGTAGGCGGCCAGGCGCGCGGCATTGCCGGCGCGGGCCTGTTCGACCTTGGCGCGGGTGGCGCCGAAGTCGAACAGCGACCATTGCAGGAACGGCGCCACCACGCTGTTGACCGCATCGCGGCCGAGATCGCCCGGCGAGGTCGCGGCCATGCCGATGTTGCCGAGCAGCCGCACTTGCGGGAAATAGGCGCTCAGCGCTTCGCCGATCTGCGCCGACGAGGCGGCCAGTTGGCGCTCGGCGCGGCGCACGTCGGGGCGCCGGCGGATCAGCGCGCCGGCATCGTCCACCGGCACGCGCGCCGGCAGCGTCGGCAACGGCCGGTCCGCGGCCAGCTCGGCATCGAGCGCGCCGGGCGCGCGGCCGATCATCAGCGCCAGTTGGTCCAGCGCCACCTGCGCCTGCGCCTGCAGGTCGGGCAGCACCGCTTCCTGCTGCTGCAGCTGCGCCTGTGCGCGTTCCACCTGCAGGTCGGCATCGGCGCCGCGCGCGCGGCGCTGGCGGGTCAGCTCCAGGGTCTGCCGGGCGGCCTCCAGGTTGCGCTGGGCGACGGCCATGCGCGCACGGGTGCTGCGATAGCCCAGATAGGCCTGCCCCACTTCCGCGGCGATCTGCACCTGGGTATCGGCCAGGTCGGCCTCGTCGGCCTGGGCGTCGGCCAGCGCGCCTTCGCTGGCGCGGCGGCGGCGGCCGAAGAAATCCAGTTCCCAGCTGGCATCGAGGCCGACGTTGTAGAGCTGCGTGCGCGGATTGATCTCCACCGGCTGGCCGGTGCCGGCAGCGATGCTGCCCACGCGATCGGCCAGCGCATCGGGCAGCCTGGCGTTGAGGTAGGCGGCATTGGCGCCGACGCTGGGCAACTGTTCGGCATGGCGCTGGTCGACCAGGGCGCGCGAGGCGCGCAGGCGCGCCTGCGCCACGCGCAGGTTGGGGCTGTGCTGCAGGGCCTGCTCGACCAGCAGGGTCAACTGCGGGTCCTGCAGGGTGTCCCACCAGCGCTGCGGCGGCGGGGCCGGCACCACCCCGGCGGCGGCGGCCGTGGCATCGGCGCGGTGCAGCCGCGGCTGCGCCAGCGCCGCCTCGGCTACCGGCGGCGGCTTCACGTAGTCCGGGCCAAGCATGCAGGCCGACAGCAGCGACGGCAGCGCGGCGGCGACGAGAACGCGGGAGAAACGCTGGGCCATGGAATCCTCAATGCATCGCGAGCGGAGCGCCGCCCTTGGGCAGCGGCTTGAGCAGGAACGCCAGCGGGATCGTGCACACCACGATCACCCCGAAGATCCAGAACAGATCGTTGTAGGTCATCACCAGCGCCTGCTGCTGCACTAGCCGCGCCAGTTGCGCCAGCGATTGCATCGCCGCGCCGGCGCCGGACGCCGACTGCAGCTGTGCGGCGATGCCGTGCAGGTAGTCCTGCGCCAGCGGCGAATTGGCGGTGGTGCCGCTGCCGAGCATCTGCGTGTGGAACACCATGCGCCGCTCCTGGAAAGTGGAGATCAGCGCCAGGCCGATCGAGCCGCCCATGTTGCGCGCGGCGTTGAACAGGCCCGAGGCGTCGCCGGCCAGGTCCGGCGGCACCGAGGAGATCGCCGCCTGGTTCAGCGACATCAGCGCCAGTGCCAGCCCGCAGCCCTGCAGCAGCTGCCCGGCGACGAAATGCATGCCCACCGACTCGGTGGTCAGGTGGATGTTGACGAAGCAGGCGCTGGCGAAGCAGGTCAGCCCGCCGAGCACCAGCACGCGCACGTCCACCGTGGTCAGCAGCTTGGGCATCATCGGCATCAGCAGCACCGTGGGAATGCCCGACAGCAGCACCACGTAGCCGGACTGCTCGGTGTTGTAGCCGGAGATCACCGCCAGGAACTGCGGAATCATGTACATGACCCCGAACAGGATCATGCCCACCGCCATCACCATCACGAACACCGCGCCGAAGCTGCGCTGCAGCAGGATCGACAGGCGGATCACCGGTTGCCGGCTGACGAACTGCGAGGCGACCAGGGCGACGAAGCCGACCAGCGAGACCACGCTCAGCAGCACGATCTCGGTGGACTCGAACCAGCGCTCGCGCTGGCCCTCCTCCAGCACCACGGTCAGCGCGCCCAGTCCCGCGGTCAGGCCGAAGATGCCGAGCCAGTCGGCGTCGAGCAGCCCGCGCAGGTACATGCGCTCGTGCGGCAGCCCGAGCAGCAGCAGCGCCACCAGGCCGGCGCAGACCGGCACGTTGAGGAAGAACGCGTAGTGCCAGCTCACGTTCTCGGTCAGCCAGCCGCCCAGCAGCGGCCCGATCACCGGCCCCAGGATCACGGTCATGCCGAACAGCGCCGTGCCCAGGGTCTGCTGCGCCGGCGGCAGGCGCGTGGCGACGATGGTCAACGCGGTCGGGATCAGCGCGCCGCCGGCGAAGCCCTGGCCGACGCGGCCAAGGATCATCATGGTCAGGCTGTTGGACAGCCCGCACACCACCGAGAAGAAGGTGAACAGCAGCGCGCAGATCAGCAGGAAATTGCGCAGCCCCAGGGTGCGCACGAACCAGCCGGTCAGCGGGATCATCACGATCTCGGCGACCAGGTAGGAGGTCGAGATCCAGGTGCCCTCGGTGCCGCTGGCGCCGACCTCGCCCTGGATGGTCGGCAGCGCGGCGTTGACGATGGAGATGTCCAGCGTCGCCATGAACGAGCCGATGGTGCCGGCAGCCACCGCCAGCCAGGCGCCGGTGTCGGCCTTGCGCGGCGCATGCGCGCCCGCCGCCGCGGCCGCTTCGCTCACGGGTTGCGCCCACGCGGGGCGACCGCATCCTGGCCCTGCACGTCCTCTTCCTCCACGCGTTCCTTGGCGTCCTTGGCGCTGCGCGTATCGACGGTCACCGTCACCGACATGCCCGGCACCAGCACCTTGCGCGCCTCGGCGCCGGCCTTGATCCGGATCCGCACCGGCACCCGCTGCACCACCTTGGTGAAGTTGCCGGTGGCGTTCTCCGGCGGCAGCAGCGCGAACTGCGAACCGGTGCCGGGGGCGATGCTCTCGACCACGCCGTCCAGTTCCACCCCGGACAACGCATCGACCTCGATCCGCGCCGGCTGCCCCGGCCGCATCAGCCCGACCTGGGTTTCCTTGAAGTTGGCGCTCAGGTACAGCGCGTCCACCGGCACCACGCTCATCAGCCGGGTGCCGGCGGCGACGAACTGGCCGACCTGCACGGTCTTGTCGCCGATGCGGCCGGCGATGCGCGCGGTCAGGCGGGTGTCCTCCACGGCGACCTGCGCCTGCGCGGCATCGGCCTGCGCCTGCGCCAGGCCGGCGCGCGCCTGGTCGAGCTTGGCCGCGGTGCCCTGCACCTGGCTCTCGGCGGCGGCGACCTGGGCCTTGGCCGCGTCGAACTGCGCCTGCGCGCGGTCGCGATCGTGGACGATGCTTTCGTAGTGTTCGTGGGTGTCGGCGCCGGAGGCGGCCAGCGGCCCGAAGCGCCTGGCCTCGCCCTGCGCGAAGCGCAGGCTGGCGGCGGCGGCGGTGACCTGGGTGCGCGCCTGCAGCAGGCTGGCGCGCTGCGCCTGCAACCCGGCCTCGGCGGCGGCGATGTCGGCCTGGCGCACCGCGATCGCGGCCTGCGCCTGCTCCAGGGTGGCGCGGTAGGTGCGCGGGTCGATCTCCAGCAGCGGCTGCCCGGCGGCGACGGCCTGGTTGTCGCGCACGTACACCGCGGTCACGTAGCCATTGACCCGTGGCGCCACCGCGACCGTGTCGGCCTGCAGGTAGGCGTTGTTGGTCTCCTGCAGGTAGCGGCCGGTGGTGAGGTAGTAGATCAGCCACACCACCAGGCCGATCGCCACCAGCAGCCCGATCAGCAGCAGGGTCCATTTGACCTTGGGGTTCTTCAGCGGGGACGGGGTGTCGGACTTGCCGGCGGCGGCGCCGCCCGCGTCGTCCCGGCGCTTGCCGGCCTGGCCCTGGTCGGCCTGGGGGTCGTGCGCGGCGCCCTGCCGCGGCGCCTGCGAGGAGTCTGGGTCGTGGTTGCTCAAGTCGCTGGTTCCTGGGGAGAGGAAGAACGTCGCCGGGTCGGGATGGCGACAGCACCAAACGGTAGCGTACGCCGGAACGGCGCATTGTTTGTACCGGCGAGTACAGGATGCGTGAGCATGGCATGGCGGGGGGCGTGCGGATGCCACAGGCCGGCGGCGCGCATGGTTCAGCACCAGGCGCGAGGGCTTGTCGGAAGCGACATCGGGGGGCGCGCATCACCGTAGGAAACGCGCGTGCAGGAGCGGCTTCAGCCGCGACGAGGCATCCCTGGGAAAACCCGTCGCGGCTGAAGCCGCTTGTGTCAAATGAGGGTCTATCGTTGTAGGTGAGAGCGGAGTGCGGCAGGCCGTTTAGCCGCAGTGCCAGCAAGCACGAGTAGGAGTCAGCGCCGCCGCACCCCGTATCTCCTGCCTCATCAGCCCGAACAGTTGCCCGAGTCGCGAGCTCGAACTCCACAAGCATGGGCATCGGCAGGAGTGCTCTCGTTCCTGAGTCTACTGCGGAGAACGTCTATGCGGCGCTATGTCGGGATCGATGTATCCAAGGCCGAACTGGTCATTCATGTCCTGCCGGACGAGCAGGCCTGGACCCAACCCAATACGCCACAGGGGCAGCGTGTGCTGGCCCAACGCCTGGTGGAGCTGGGCTGCGAGCGGATCGTGCTGGAAGCCAGTGGCGGCTACGAACATGCCGTGCTGCGGGTGCTCCGAGAGGCGGCCCTGCCTGCAGTGCGGATGGCCGCCGATCGTCCGCGCAAGCTAGCCCAAGCCTTGGGCCTGCAGGCCAAGACCGACGCCCTGGACGCGCGCCTGCTGGCCATCGCCGCCCAGCACATCCCGACCACGCCCACGACCGTGGTGCCCGAGCACCAGCAGTCTCTTCGCGAACTGTTGGACCTGCGTGCCACCCTGGTGGGCCAGCGCGATGCCCATCGGCGGCGCCTGGAACACATCACCAGCGCCAAGGTGCAACACCGCTGCCGAGAGGTGATCGCCCTGCTGAACCAGCATATCCAGACATTGACGCAGGAGATCGAGCAGCAGGGCAAGACCTGCTCGAGCTTGCCCAAGGTACCTGGGCTCGGCACGATCCTGCGCGCGGTCCTGGCCGCGCGGTTGCCAGAGCTGGGCACGCTGCCGCCACGCAAGCTCGCCGCCCTGGTCGGGCTGGCCCCGTTCAATCACGACAGCGGCTGCTGGAAAGGCCAACGTCGCATCAAAGGCGGCCGTGCCGACGTGCGAGGCGTGCTGTACATGGCCACCTGGGCCAGCATCCGCGCCAAATCCCCCTTGGCCAACACCTACGCGCGCTTGCGCGCGGCCGGCAAGCCGGCCAAGGTCGCCATCGTCGCCTGCATGCACAAGTTCCTGCGCTGGCTCAATGCCATCGCGCGCGATCAGGCACCGTACGCTCCTCCGGTTATCGCTGGGGCATGACAGTTGACTCCTACGGGCAACACGGCTTGCCAAGCTGCGGCAGGAAGGCGCGCTAGCGGCGGCCTTCGTCGCGAAGCGCGAAGACGCCGTGTGCGTCGGGCTGCATGCCGTCGGGACTGAAGTCCCTCCCACAACGGACGCAGTGCTTGGCTGGTCGACGTGGGTGAGAGAGGGCTTTGTCCCTGTCGCATAACAACCGCGACGGCTTGGCGGCGCGCCCCGCGCGCGCTGGTGGGCGTTGCGGGAGCGACCTAAGGGCAGCTTCCATCACATGCCTTCGCCACGATCAAGTTCGCCACGATCAAGCCGAATGGACGCTGCCCCTGTAGGAGCGGCTTCAGCCGCGACGGGCGTTACCGGGAAGGCTGTCGCGGCTGACGCCGCTCCTACGGGCAACGTGGCTTGCCAAGCTGCGGCAGGAGGGCGTGTTAGCGGCGGCCTTCGTCGCGAAGCAAAGACGCCGTGTGCGTCGGGAGCATGCAGTCGGGACTGAAGTCCCTCCCACAACGGGCGCATGCGCTCGCCCTGGCCGTGCCGGGGACCAGCGCGGCGTGCCGCCTGCCCCGGTCAACCCCAGGGCGTCTCCCGGGAGCGCGAACGCCAGCGGCTCAACGGCCGGTCTTGATCTCCGTCCACAGGCGGGTGTACAGCTTGTCCACTTCGGGCGGGTTGATCGAATAGGTGAACATCTTCGCGGCCACTTCCGGCGGCGGATAGATGGTGGGGTCGTTGCGGATCGCCGCGTCCACCAGCGGGGTCGCCTTCGGCACCGGGTTGGCGTAGTGGATGAAGTCGGTATTGGCCGCGGCCACCTTCGGCGTCAGCAGGTAGTTGATGAACGCATAGGCGTTCTCCGGATGCTTGGCGTCCTTGGGGATGGCCAGCATGTCGAACCACTGCGGCGCGCCCTCCTTGGGAATCGAATAGGCCACGTGCACGCCGTTCTTGGCTTCCTCGGCGCGGTCGCGCGCCTGGATGATGTCGCCCGACCAGCCCACCGCCAGGCAGGTGCTGCCGTTGGCCAGCGAGGTCACGTACTGCGAGGAGTGGAAGTTCTGCACGTACGGGCGGATGCGCTTGATCAGCGCCGCGGCCTGCTCGATCTTGGCCGGATCGGTGCTGTGCGGATCCTCGCCCAGGTAGTGCAGCGCGATCGGGATCAGGTCCGACGGCGTATCCAGCAGGGTCACGCCGCAGTCCTTGAGCTTGGCCAGGTTCTCCGGCTTGAACACCAGGTCCCAGCTGTTGGCGATGTCGGTGCTGCCGAACGCGGCCTTGACCTTGTCCACGTTGTAGCCGATGCCGGTGGTGCCGACCATGTACGGCACGCCGTACTTGTTGCCCGGATCCTGCTGGGCGATGCGCTGCATGATCTGCGGATCGAGATTGGCCAGGTTGGGGATCTTGCTCTTGTCCAGCGGCAGGAACACACCGGCCTGGATCTGCCGGCCGAAGAAGTTCAGCGTCGGCACCACCACGTCGTAGCCGCTGCCACCGGCCAGCAGCTTGGTCTCCACCATCTCGTCGCTGTCGAACACGTCATAGGTGACCTTGATGCCGGTCTGCTTCTCGAACTCGGGAATCGTGTTCTCGGCGATGTAGTCCGAATAGTTGTACACATTGAGGACCTTCGCCTCTTCCTGCCCCGACTTGCCTGCGTCGCTGCCGGAGCCGCCGCAACCGGCGAGCAGCACCGTGGCCAGGGATAGGGTGAGCAGTCGCAGGGTCATGGCAGGTCTCCGCAGGTCCATGTAGGGTCGGAAGGATCCGCGCGGCGCGCCGGATCCGGAAGAGAGAGGCTCCAGACTACCCAGCGCCGGGCTATTTGCCCAGCGCCTGCGCCGTGTCCTCCAGCGCCAACCAGGCCTTGTCGAACAGTTCGTCGACCTGGGCGCGGCTGAGGATCAGCGGCGGCGACAGCAGCATCGCGTCATTGGTGGCGCGCAGGATCAGGCCGCGGCGCAGCGCGTTGTCGCGGCACAGCGCGCCGACCTTGCCGCGCTCGGGGAAGTAGTGCCGGCGCGGCTTGTCCGGCACCAACTCGAGCGCGCCGATCATGCCGACGATGCGCGCCTCGCCGACCAGCCGGTGCTCGCCCAGCTCGGTCCAGCGCTGCGCCAGGTAGGGCGCGATCTCGCTGCGCGCGCGTGCGACGATGCCCTCGTCCTGCAGCAGGCGCAGGTTTTCCAGCGCCACCGCCGCGCACACCGGGTGGCCGGAATAGGTGCCGCCGTGGGCGAGCTCGCCGCCCTGCTCCTTCAGCACGGTGGCCACGCGCTTGCCGAACATCGCCGCGCCGAGCGGGATGTAGCCGGAGGTGATGCCCTTGGCGAGGGTCATCACGTCCGGCTGGAAGCCGAAATGCTGCGCCCCGAACCATTCGCCGGTGCGGCCGAAGCCGCAGATCACCTCGTCGGCGACCAACAGCACGTCGTAGCGGCGGCAGATGCGTTCGATCTCCGGCCAGTAGCTGCGCGGCGGGATGTACACGCCGATCGCGCCCATGATCGGTTCGCCGATGAACGCGGCCACCCGCTCCGGCCCCAGCTCCAGGATCTTGTCCTCCAGCCGCCGCGCGGCCAGCAGGCCGTATTCCTCGGGGTCCAGGTCGGCGCCGTCGCCGAACGGGTATGGCGGATCGATGTGGTGGATGTCCGGGATCGGCAAGCCGCCCTGGCGGTGCATGCCCTTCATCCCGCCGAGGCTGGCGCCGGCCATGGTGGTGCCGTGGTAGCCGTCGTGGCGGCCGATGAAGATGGTCTTCTGCGGCTGGTCCTGCACCGCCCAGAAGTGCCGCACCAGGCGCAGGATGGTGTCATTGGCCTCGGAGCCGGAGTTGGTGAAGAACGCATGGTCGAGGTCGCCGGGCGTCAGTTCGGCGAGCTTGGCGGCCAGGCGGATGGTGGGTTCGGTGGTGCACTGGAAGAAGCTGTTGTAGTACGCGAGCTGTTCCATCTGCCGCGCAGCGGCCTGGCCGAGTTCCTTGCGCCCGTAGCCGACGTTGACGCACCACAGGCCGGCGAAGGCGTCGAGCAACTGGTTGCCGTCGGCGTCCCAGACGTAGGCGCCGTCGCCACGGGTGAGGATGCGGGTGCCTTTCTGCGCCAGGGCGCCGTTGTCGTTGAACGGGTGCAGGTGGTGCGCGGCATCCAGGTCCTGCAGGGCGCGTGTGTCGATCCGGTCCATGTCCACTCCAATGTCGATACCAAGGCCGCCGCCGCGGCCGTGCTTTGCAGTTACAGTTGCAGTTTCTGTTGCAGTTTCTGTTGCTGTTGTTCTTGCCGTTGCTGTTGTTGTTGCTATTGCTTCGGCTGTTGCAGTTGTTGTTGCTTTTGACTTACCGGGTTCCCTTCCGAAGCGGCGGCCAGCCCGGGGAAAAACCCCGAAGGGGCGGCGCACATGGATGTGCGCCGTCCGCGGCAGGGGCAGGATGCCCCTTCCGCGGATCCCCGGGCTGGACGCGGACCCGGAGCGCGTTAGCGCGGAGGGCGCGAGGCAGGGTGTGCTTTCTTTTGGTTACTTTTCTTTGCACAAGCAAAGAAAAGTAACTCGCCGCAAGGCGAAAGCTTTGCTCTTGCTCTAGCTGATGCGGCGGCGACCGCTGGATCATAGGAGCGGCTTTAGCTGCGACAGCGAGAGTCCACTGTCCCTGTCGCGGCTAAAGCCGCTCCTACAGATCTTCTCGTCCGACAGGCAAACTTCAATCAACAGCAGTAGCAACAGCAAAAGTTTTAAAGGCTTTCGCCCTTGCGGGCGAGTTACTTTTCTTTGCTCGCGCAAAGAAAAGGTAACCAAAAGAAGCGCTTTACCACAGCCGAAGGCTGGTCAAGCGCGCCCTGCCTTCGCGCCCTCCGCGCTGCGCGCTCCGGGTCCGCGAACCAGACGGGATCCGCGGAAGGGGCTTGGCTGCTCCGCAGCCAAGTCCGGGGCAGTCGCCTCGCGGCGCCAGCCCGCCCGCCGGGGCGAAGCAGTGCTTCGCCTTTTTCCGGCGAGCCCTGCCCCTGCCGCGGACGGCGCACATCCATGTGCGCCGCCCTTCAGGTTTTTCCCGCCTGGTTCGCCGCTCCGGAAGGGAACCCGGTAAGGCAAAAGCAACATCAACGTCCGGAGCAAGAGCAACGTCAGGAGCAACAGCAACAGCAACAGCAGCGGCAACGGCAACGGCAACGGCAACCTCGATGTTCTGGCTGGCTAGCGCGAACCGCCCCCTACACGTTCAACAACAGGAACTCCCGCTCCCACGAGCTGATCACCCGGAAGAACGTCTCGTACTCCTTGCGCTTGACCGAAATGTACGCCCGCACGAAGCGCGGACCCAACAACTCCTGCAACGGCGCGCAGCGCTCCAGCTCGTCCAGCGCCTCGCCCAGCGAGCGCGGCAACTGATAGCCCATCTCCTTGCCACTGCCCGTGGTCGGCTCGGTCGGCTCGAGCTTCTCGCGGATCCCGAGCAGGCCGCAGGCCAGCGTTGCCGCCATCGCCAGATAGGGATTGGCATCGGAACCGGCAAAGCGGCTTTCCACGCGCATGTTCTCGATCGTATCGATCGGCACCCGCAGGCCGCAGGTGCGGTTGTCGAAACCCCACAGCACGTTGCTCGGCGACACCTCGCCGAACATCAGCCGGCGGTAGGAATTGACGTTGGGCGCGAAGAACGCCATCGCCATCGGCACGTACTTCTGCAGGCCCGCCAGATAATGGGCGAAGGTGCGGCTGTACTCGCCGGCACGGCGGCCGCTGAAGACGTTCTTGCCGTGCTTGTCCACCAGACTCTGGTGGATGTGCATCGCACTGCCCGGCTCGTTCTCCATCGGCTTGGCCAGGAACGTGGCGTAGACGCCGTGGCGCAGCGCCGCCTCGCGCATGGTGCGCTTGAACAGGAACACCTGGTCCGCACGCGACAACGCGTCGTCGTGAGTGAAGTTGACCTCCAGCTGCGCCGCGCCGGATTCGTGGATCAACGTGTCCACGTCCAGTTCCATCGCATCGCAATAGTCGTACATCAGGTCCAGGATCGGATCGAACTCGTTGACCGCGTCGATCGAATACGACTGCCGCGCCGTCTCCGGCCGCCCCGAGCGGCCGGCCGGCGGCAGCAGCGGGAAATCCGGATCGGTGTTCTTCTGCACCAGGAAGAACTCCAGCTCCGGCGCCACCACCGGCTTGCAGCCGATCGCCGCATATGCCGCCAGCACCCCGCGCAACACGTTGCGCGGCGCCAGTTCGTGCGGCTGGCCTTCCTTGGTGTAGCAATCGTGGATCACCTGCGCGGTAGGGTCGGCGGCCCACGGCACCATCCGCACCGTATCCGGGTCCGGGCGCAGCTGCATGTCCGAATCCGACGGCGAGGTCAGGTCGTAATAGTCGTCCGGATAGTCGCCGGTGACGGTGGTGGCGAAGATGCCTTCGGGCAGGCGCGTGCCGTAGTCGTGCGAGAACTTGGCGGCGGGGATGATCTTGCCGCGGGCATTGCCGGTGATGTCGGGCACCAGGCACTCGACCTCGGTGATGTGGCGCTCCTTGAGCCAGCGCCGCAGCGAACTTTCCTGCTGTTCCGGCGTGTGCTTGCGCGATCGGGATCGACTGGCCATGGGAATCAGCGCCTGCGGGTGGCCGCATAGTGGCGACAGGCGTCGCCGAAGGATTGGAAGATGCCGAGATAGAACGGGTCGTCGAGCACCCGCCACTCCGGATGCCATTGCACGCCGAGCAGGAAACCGGGACCGATGCCGCGGAAGGCCTCGACCAGCCCGTCCGGTGCCAGCGCCTCGACGATCAGGTCGCCGCCGAGCCGGGCCACGCCCTGGCCGTGCAGCGAATTGACCCGCACCCGCCCGCAGCCGGCGATCTCCTCCAGCCAGCCGCCTTCGCTGAGCGTCACCTCGTGCGCCGGTGCGTACTGCGCCTCAAGCGTCGCCTGCGGATCCTCGCGGTGATCGGACAGCCCCGGCTGCGCGTGCACCTTCTGGTGCAGGGTACCGCCGAGGGCGACGTTGACTTCCTGGAAGCCGCGGCAGATCGCCAGGATCGGCAGGCCCAGCGAGATCGCCTGCGGAATCAGGTCCAGCGTGTTGGCGTCGCGCGCCGGGTCGTGCGGGTTGCCGAGCCAGCTCGGCTCGTCGCTGTAGTGATGCGGCTCGATGTTGCTGACCGCACCGGTCAGCAACAGGCCGTCGAGCCGCGTCAGCCAGGCGCGGGCATCGACCGGCGGCTGCAGCGACGGCAGCAGCACCGGGGTCACCCCGGCGCCATCGACGGCGGCGCGCAGATACTTTTCGCCCGCGGCCAGGAACGGATGATGGCCGATGAGCTTGCGGTCGGTCGGCACGCCGACCAGGGGCGATACGGCCATGCGAAGAACTCGTGTGGCGTCGTCGCAAGTTACCGCGGGCGTTTTATTTTTACAACACGAGGCAATGCGGAACACGGCACAGACCGAGTGCGCGATGCCGTGACCTGAGCAGCGCAACGCAGCAATTGCTGCCTGCCACTCGGCAAAACCGGGCCACCGCCGCACGATAGCGCGACCGCACGTCCGCGCATCGTACCCGGCGCCTGTTGAGTATTCTTGACGCCACGGCGCTCTGCTAAGCTCGAAGCATTCCCGCCGTCCGCCGCGATGACCCGCATGCACGATGCTCCGCTGCTGCCCCCGGAGGATGCCCAGACCCTGCAGTGCATCGCCGGCTGCGAGCAGATCGACCTGCTGCTGCCGGACTGCAACGGCCTACTGCGCGGCAAGCGCATCGCCCGCGACGCGCTGGACAAGGTCTACCGCGACGGGGTGTGCCTGCCGATGTCGCTGATCGCCACCGACATCACCGGCAACACCGTCGAGGAAACCGGACTGGGCTACGACATCGGCGACGAGGACCGGCTGTGTTTCCCGGTGCCCGGCAGCCTGCGGCCGGTGCCATGGGCGCCGGTACCGTCGGCGCAACTGCTGCTGGCGATGCAGGACGGCGCCGGCGGCGCACTCGACTTCGCTCCGCGCCAGGTGCTGGCGCAGGTAGTGGCCCGCCTGCAGGCGCGCGGACTGACCCCGGTGATCGCGGTGGAGCTGGAGTTCTACCTGTTCGACCCGCACGCCGATGCGAACGGACGCCCGCAGCCGCCGCTGCAAGCCCACAGCGGGCGGCGCAACGACAGCACCCAGGTCTACTACATGCAGGAACTGGACGACCAGCGCGGCTTCACCGACGCGGTCGCGCAGGCCTGCCGCGCGCAGGGCATCCCGGCCGACACCGCGGTCGCCGAATACGCGCCCGGCCAGTTCGAGATCAACCTCAAGCACCGCGCCGATGCGCTGGCCGCCTGCGACGACGCGGTGCTGCTCAAGCGCGCGATCAAGGCGATCGCGCAGCAGCAGGGGCTGCTCGCCAGCTTCATGGCCAAGCCGTTCGCCGCGCAGTCCGGTAGCGGCCTGCACCTACACGTGAGCCTGCTCGATGGCGCCGGCCACAACCTGTTCGCCTGCACCCCGCAGGGGCCGGCCGCGCCCTTGCGGCATGCCATCGGCGGGCTGCAGCGCAGCGCCGAGGACTGCCTGCTGTTGTTCGCGCCGCACGCCAACAGCTACCGGCGCTTCGTCGCCAATGCCTTCGTCCCGCTCAACGACAGCTGGGGCTTCAACAACCGCACCGTGGCGATGCGGGTGCCGCACAGCGACCCGGCCAACACCCGCATCGAACACCGCATCGCCGGCGCCGACGCCAATCCCTACCTGGTCGCCGCGGCGGTCCTGGCCGGCATCGAACACGGCCTGGCGCAGGGCCTCGATCCGGGCCCGCCGACCCAGGGCAACGCCTATACCCAGCACCCCGCGCGCGAACCGGACTGGCGCGGCGCGATCGCCCGCTTCCTGGCCAGCGACTTCGCCGCCACCGCCTTCGGCGCGCGCTTCCGGCATATCTACGGCCAGCAGAAGCGCCGCGAACTGCTGGATTTCCAGGCGCAGGTCAGCGATGTGGACTATCGCTGGTATTTGCGCACGGTTTGACGGCGGGGAATCGGGAATGGAGAAGCGGGAATCGAAAGCAGCAACAGCGAAAGCGCCTGCCGCCCAGGGCATGGTGTGCCAGCGCCACCGCAGCAGTGCGCGGCCATGACCAGCGCTTCTCCCATTCCCGATTCCCGAGTCCCCCTTCCCGACGCTTCCTGGTACACACAAAGCGCCACGCCGTTCCCGGCGCAGGAACCGCTGCGCGGACGGGTGCAGGCCGACGTGTGCATCCTCGGCGCCGGCTATACCGGGCTGAGTGCGGCGCTGGCCCTGGCCGAGGCCGGGTATCGGGTGGTGGTGCTGGAGGCGCAACGGGTCGGATGGGGTGCCTCCGGGCGCAACGGGGGGCAGGCCATCGTCGGCTACGGTTGCGAACAACACACCCTGGAAGCCCTGCTCGGCCAGGACGATGCGCGGCTGCTGTTCGACTTCTCCCGCGACGGCATGCACTTGCTGCGCACCCGCATCGCCCGCCATGGCATCGCCTGCGACTGGCGCGACGGGCACGCGCACGTGGCGATCAAGCCGCGCCAGGAACGTGCGCTGCGCGCCGGCATCATCGAGATGGCGCAGCGCTACGACTATCCGCTGCAATGGTGGGACCGCACGCAGTTGCAGTCGCAGCTGCGCAGCCCGCGCTACCTGGGCGCGATGTACGACGCGGCCAGCGGGCACCTGCATCCGCTGGACTACGCGCGCGGCCTGGCACGGGCGGCGCTGGCCGCCGGGGTGCGCATCTACGAGCGAACCCCGGTCACGCACCTGGTGCGCGGCGCGCGGCCGATCCTGCGCAGCGCGCACGGCGAGGCCGAAGGCGAGTTCGCCATCCTCGCCGGCAATGCCTGGCTACGCGGCATCGCCCCGGAACTGGAGTCGCGGATCATGCCGGTCGGCACCTACATCGGCGCCAGCGCGCCGCTGGGCGAGGCGCTGGCCCGCGCGCTGATCGGCAACGACATGGCGGTGGCCGACGTCAACTGGGCGCTGGACTACTTCCGCCTCAGCCGCGACCACCGGCTGCTGTTCGGCGGCCGTGCCAGCTATTCGTCGCTGCCGCCGCCGGGCCTGCGCGGGGTGATGACCCGGCGCATGCGGCGGGTGTTCCCGCAACTGCGCCAGGTCGAAATGGAGTCGGTCTGGGGCGGCTACGTCGACATCACCCGCAACCGTGCCCCGCATTGGGGCCGGCTGACCCCGAACGTGTACTTCGCGCAGGGCTTCTCCGGCCATGGCGTGGCCGCCACCGGCCTGGCCGGGGCGGTCATCGCCGCGGCGATCGCCGGGCAGGCGCAACGGCTGGACGTGTTCGCGCGGATTCCGCACGCGCCGTTCCCCGGCGGCCGCCTGCTGCGCACGCCGCTGCTGGTGGCGGCGATGTCCTGGTACAAGCTGCGCGACGCACTCTGGTAGCAGCGCGCCGCCCTCAAGTTTGCGCGCGCGCGGCCGCTACCCGGGCTACCCCCCGATTGCCGCCCGCGAGGCATGCATGTCGCACCCGTTGTCGATCTCCCCGATCGCCCCCGACGGCAGCCCCGCACAGCAGCGCATCCTGCTGGTGGAAAACTCGCGCACCTTCACCGACCTGTTGCGCGCGGCGATCGAACAGCGGGTGGAACTGCCGGTCACCGTGGTCTCCACCCTGGCCGAGGCCGCCGCCGCCCTGGACGATGGCGGCTCCTGGTTCCTGGCGCTGACCGGGCTGGTGCTGGCCGACGGCGACCGCGACACCGTGGTGGATTTCTTCATCGCGCGCGGCTTGCCGACGGTGGTGGTCAGCGGGGTCTACGACGAAAGCCTGCGCAAGCGCATCCTGACCCAGCAGATCATCGACTTCGTGTTGAAGAACGCGCCGGACAGCATCGACTACCTGGCCTGGCTGGTGCAGCGGCTGGCACGCAACCGCGCCATCACCGCGCTGGTGGTGGACGATTCGCCGTCGGCGCGCGCCTACGCGGCCTCGCTGCTGAAGATGTACGGCTACCGCGTGATCGAGGCCGCCGACGGCGCCGCCGGGTTGCGCGCGATCGAAGCCAACCCGTCCATCCGCCTGGCGGTGGTGGACCAGGAAATGCCGGGCATGGAAGGCGTGGAGTTCACCCGGCGGCTGCGCGCGTTGCGCGCGCGCGACATGCTGGCGGTGATCGGCCTGTCCGGCAACAACGACCCGTCGCTGGTGCCGCGCTTCCTCAAGAACGGCGCCAACGACTTCCTGCGAAAGCCGTTCTCGCGCGAGGAATTCTTCTGCCGGGTCTCGCAGAACGTGGATCAGCTGGAGCTGATCGGCACCCTGCAGGACCTGGCGACGCGCGATTTCCTCACCAGCCTGCCCAACCGCCGGCACTTCCTCGAACAGAGCCAGCGCCTGCTGCCGCAGTGGCTGGCGCGGCAGCAACCGGTCAGCGTGGCGATGCTCGACATCGACCATTTCAAGCACATCAACGACACCTGCGGCCACGAGGCCGGCGACGAGGCGCTGCGCGCGGTCGCCGCGACCCTGGCCGCGCACGCCCGCCCGCAGGACATGGTGGCGCGCTTCGGCGGCGAGGAGTTCTGCATGCTGGTGCCGGGCCTGGACGCCGCGGCCGCCATCGACTACTTCGAGGCCCTGCGCGCGCGCATCGCCGACCTCAAGATCCCGGTGGGCACGCAGATGCTGCACCTCACCATCAGCATCGGCATCAGCAACAGCGGGCCGCAGCGGCAGAGCCTGCATCCACTGCTGACCGAGGCCGACAAACACCTGTACCTGGCCAAGGCCGGCGGCCGTAACCGGGTCGAGTGCGCCCCCGCCGAGGAACCGGCGCTCAGCGACGCGGTCGGCGAATCGCCAGCAGCGCCAGCAAGGTCAGCAGCGCCGCCGCACTGAGGTAGTAGCCCACCCACGGCAACCCGTAGTGCTTGGCCAGCCACACCGCCACGTAGGGCGCCGGCGCCGCGCCGAGGATGCCGGCCAGGTTGAACGACAGCGAGGCGCCGGTGTAGCGCACCGGCACCGGAAACAGCTCGGCCAGCAGCGTGCCACAGGGGCCGTAGGTCAGGCCCATGAAGAAGAACCCCAGCGCCAGGAAGCCCAGCACCTGCCAGGGCTGCCCGGCCTGGAACAGCGGCGCGAACAGCAACCCGAACGCGACGATCACCACGCTGGCCACGAGCATCGCCGGGCGCGTGCCGCGGAGGTCGCCATACCAGGCCGACAGCGGGATGCCGGCGGCGAAGAACAGGATGCCGGCCATCTGCAGCAGCAGGAACTGCTCGCGGCTGTAGTGCAGCGTGGTGGTGCCGTAGCCCAGCGCGAACACCGTCATCAGGTAGAACAGCACGAAGGTCGCCAGCACGGCGAACGTGCCCAGCACCGTCGCGCCGGCGTGCTGCGACAGCACCGTGAGCATCGGCAGGCGCACGCGCTCGTTGCGGTCGAGCGCGCGCTGGAAATCCGGGGTCTCGTGAATGCGCAGGCGCACCCACAGCCCGGTGATCACCAACAGGGCACTGGCGACGAACGGAATGCGCCAGCCCCAACGCAGGAATTGCGCCTCGTCCAGCCACGCGTCCAGCACCAGGAAGATGCCCGAGCACAGCAGGAAGCCCAGCGGCGCCCCCAGCTGCGGGAACATGCCGTACCAGGCGCGCTTGCCCGGCGGCGCGTTCTCGGTGGCCAGCAGCACCGCCCCGCCCCATTCCCCGCCCAGGCCCAGGCCCTGGCCGAAGCGGCACAGCACCAGCAACGCCGGCGCCCACAGGCCGATACGGTCGTAGCTGGGCAGCAGGCCGATCAGCACGGTGGACAGGCCCATGGTCAGCAGCGCCGCCACCAGGGTCGCCTTGCGCCCCACGCGGTCGCCGAAATGGCCGAACAGCGCCGACCCCAGCGGCCGCGCGACGAAGGCCACGGCGAAGGTCGCCAGCGACTGCAGCTGCGCCGCATCGGAATCGCCTGCGGGGAAGAACAGCTTGGGGAACACCAGCACCGCGGCGGTGGCGTAGATATAGAAATCGAAGAACTCGATGGTGGTGCCGACCAGACTGGCCAGCAGCACGCGACGTGGCGAGTTGACGGGCGGAACGGGAGACGCGACGGCGCTCATGGACTCGGCATTGGCGGACAACGCCTGCGATTCTGGCAGATCGCCTCGCCTTTCGCAGCGTCGTGCGGCCGGCCCATGCCGCGCTGCGCGCGTCCGCCCCTCGAACAGCGGAGCGCCCGCGCACTCCCGCTTGCCGGCGGTGGGCGACCGCCGCGACGGCCGTGACCACCCCAGGACATCGCACGCCGCCCGACAGCGGCACCAACGCCGGCGCCGCCACCGAGCAGGGATGTGCCCGCGCGCACCTCGCACGGGCACATCCGGGCACGACTGGGAAAGCCCGGCAAACGGACTATCCGCGCGACCGTGCGGCTCCCGCCGCCGCCCCGGTCCCGCGGCGGCCGCCGGCGCCGCGGTCGCCTCGCCCCTCAGACATCGTGCACCTCCTCGACAACGCCCGGATCGCACTCCAACGGCAGGCACGGCGCCTGCTCCACCACCTCCGCGTCGTCGCCCTTGCCGACCAGGTTGCCCTGCGCATCGACCTGGTACGGCATGTCGGCTTCCACGCCTTGCTCGCCGGTGGTGACCACGAGGTTGGTGTAGCGCTCGCCATCCCAGCAGCGGAAAATAAGCGTGGAGTTCTCCCCGCCGGTCAGCGTCGACCCCAGGCTGCCGATCAGCCTGCTGCGGGCACCGGCGGTCAAGACGCTGTTCTTGCCGGCGGTCAGCTTGCTGCGGTCGCCGGCCATCAGCGTGCTGTCGTCCCCGGCGGTGAGCCTGCTCCGGTCGCCCGCGGTGAGGTGGCTGTTGCGTCCGGCCAACAGCTTGCTGCGATCGCCGGCGGTTTGGGTGCTGTCGGCGCCGGCGATCAGCTTGCTGCGGTCGCCGGCGGTCTGCACGCTGTCCGCACCGGCGATCAGGGTGCTGCGCGACCCCGCGGTCTGGGAGCTGCCCTTGCCGGCGATCAGCATGCTTTTGTGGCCGGCGATCTGGATGCAGTCGTGGCCGGCGATCAGCGAGCTTCCGTAGCTGGCGATCAGGTTGCTGCCGTAGCCGGCCGTCAGGAAGCTGCGCACGCCGCTGGTCAGATTGCTGCCGTAGCCGGCGATCAGCGAACTGTCCTGCCCGGCGACGCCGGTGCTGCCGTAGCCTGCCGTCAGCGAACTGCTGTGCTCGGCCATCTGGGTACTGCCATAGCCGGCGGTCAACGTGCTCTCGTAGCCGGCGGTCTGGGAACTGCCGTAGCCGGCGATCAGCGTGCTGGCGTAACCGGCGATCTCGGTACTGCCGTAGCCGGCGGTCAACGAGCTGTTCTGCTGCGCGGTCAGCGAACTGCCGTAGCCCGCGGTCAAGGTGCTCTCATACCCGGCCGTTTGGGTACTGCCGTAGCCGGCGATCAACGAGCGGTCGTGGCCGGCGGTCGAGGTGCTGCCATAGCCGGCCGTCAGCGTGCTCTTGTAGCCGGCGGTTTGCGTGCTGCCATAACCGGCGGTCAACGAGCTGTCGTAGCCGGCCGTCGAGGTGCTGCCGTAGCCGGCGGTGAGGGAACTGCTCTCCTGGGCGGTCTGGGTACTGCCATAGCCCGTGGTCAGGGTGCTGTTGTAGCCCGCGGTCTGGGTGCTGCCGTAGCCGGCGATCAGCGAGCTGTCGGCGCCGGCAACCAAGCATCGGGGGGCGGCAAGGCCCGATTCTCCGAGCGGACGCGTGGGTCAGTTTCATGAAAACGACCACAGCGTCGAATCCGGCATTCTCACGGATTGAGACTGGGGAAGACGTTTGCGCTCCAAATGCGCCAAAGCGCGACTGGGTCACTTACCGCGGGAAAGCATGAAACTTACATGCCCACGCAACGAGAATTGATTATCTATTTTCGCGTGCGCCCGTTAACGCAAAAACTGGACCTGTGCAGTTCCGATACGACGCCCCTGCACGCGCACGAGCGCACTGCGCCTGTCGGGATGGGGCAACGACACCGGCCGCACGCACGCCGGCAGCGCATGCGCGCCGATAGCGCACGCGCACCGATGTCGATGTCGATGTCGAAAGAGAGCGTCGGGCCAGGCGCGGGGGGCAGGCCCGCTTGCCAGACCGCCCACGGCGCAGCGTGCAGACATCGACAACCGCCTCGAATGGCGGGGGCGCAGCGCCTACTGCCGCAGTTGCGCGCGGCCGGCGGCGGTCAGCACCGCCAGCTCGCGTTCGCCCGCACGTTCCACCCGCACCCAGCCCGGCCCCGCCTGCCGGGCGAGCTCGGCATCGCCGAGCCAGGCCAAGGTGCGCAGCAGTACGCTCATGCGCACGTCCAGGCGCTTGCACACGCGCGCCAGGACCATGCCCTCCGGCGCCTCGGCCAGCAGTTGCAGCAGACGTGCGGTCAGCAGCGGATCAGCGGACAAGCGCCACACCGATGTCGCGCGGAGCGGCCGCGGCGGCCTCGGCCAGGTGTGGGGTGACCACCACCGGAATCGACTTGGAGGTCGGTGTGCGCGCCTCGTCGGCGAAGCTGGACAACGGCACCAGCGCGTTGGTTTCCGGGTAGTAGGCCGCCAGGCAGCCGCGCGGGATGTTGTAGGCGACCAGCATGAAGCGCTTGGCCTGGCGCGGCACGCCGTCCTCGCACAGGCTGTGCAGATCCACCCAGTCGCCGGCGTGCAGGCCCAGGTCGGCGATGTCGGCGGCGTTGATGAACAGCACCCGGCGCTCGCCGAACACACCGCGGTAGCGGTCGTCCAGGCCATAGATGGTGGTGTTGTACTGGTCGTGCGAGCGTGTGGTGGCCAGGGTGAACACCAGTTGCCCCGGGTGCTGGCGGCGCGCGCGGTGGATCGGGTTGTCGGTGGGCACCGCATGCGCCTTGAACACCGCGCGGCCCTCGGGCGTGTCCCACACGCGGTCGCGCGCGTCGTTGGACAGGCGGAAGCCGCCGGGCACCCGCACCCGCGTGTTGAAGTCGGCGAAATCGTCGAACATCTGCGCGATCAGGTCGCGGATGCGGTCGTAGTCGGCGACCAGCCAGCGCCAGCGCACCGTACTGCGCGCGCCGAGCGTGGCCTCGGCCAGGCCCGCCACGATCGCCGGTTCGGACCGCAACTGCGGCGAGGCCGGCGGATTGATGCCGCCGGACAGGTGCACCATGCTCATCGAATCCTCGACGCTGACGTGCTGCGGCCCGCCCTCCTGGATGTCGATCTCGGTGCGGCCCAGGCACGGCAGGATCAGCGCGTCGCGGCCGTGCACCAGGTGGCTGCGGTTGAGCTTGGTGGTCACGTGCACGGTCAGCG